>NZ_JNZA01000001.1 GCF_000717345.1 Streptomyces lydicus
GGCGCCGGCCACGAACACCACCGGCTTGCCCTGGCCCCAGTCGGTGTAGAACAGGCTTGTTTTGTCGGAGCCTTCGAAGTACGGCATGTGCGGGTCCCTCCTGGACGGTGCGGTGTGCTGTGCCGACAACTCTCGTCCAACGGGCAGCACACCGTCGATTACTCCACAGGTAACCGTGGAGCCCGAACCCGGCGGGCGGGTCGTCAGCGCGTGCTCGGGCCGCCGGTCCAGGGCCGGTTCGGGACGAGCCCGGCCATCGCGCCGCCGCCGGCGTCGACGCCGCCGCGCGGCTGACGGACCGGGAAGGGCGCCCCGTCCTGCCGGCACGTCGTTCCCGGCGGCGGGAGGGTGCCGTTGATGAAGTAGCGGCTCTCGTACGCGTTGACGCAGCTGCTGGGGTTGACCAGTGCGGTGTGTCCGTACCCGTTGTTGGTGAGCAGACGGGCGTTGGCCAGCTCCTTGGCCATGGCCTGCGCGTTCCGGTAGGGCGTGGCGGGGTCGTAGCGGGTGCCGACCAACAGGACGGGGGCCGCCGTCGGTTTGTTCCAGGGCCCCGTATAGCGGCGGGCGGCCATGGTGGGCCACGTGGCGCACGGCTCCGAGGCCCAGGTCCAGACGCGTCCGGCGTCGCCCGCACGGGCGGCGCTCGCCTCCTCCAGGGTGTGGAAGACGCCGGGATCGCGCGGGTTGGGGCTGTCACCGCAGAGGACGGCGGCGGCCTGCTCCTCGCCGGTGTACGGGACCGGGACCGGGGGCGTGGGCAGCGGCCCGGGCGCCGCCGGGGCGCGGCCCTGCCACAGTCCTTGGAGCCGGGCGGCGAGTTCGGTCCAGCCGGGGTGGACGACGTAGAGGCTGTTGATCGTGTCCGCCACCGTCCTGGCGTAGGTCCAGGTGCCGATCGGCCGCTCACGGAGGCGCCGCATCAGCCGGTTGAACTTGTCCCGGGTCGCCTCCGGGCCGCCGGCCGAGAAGGCACAGTTCGCCGTGGTGGTGGATCCGCACAGGGTGAGGAACTGGTCCAGGGTCGCCGCCGCGGAGCGGTCCGAGCCCATCCGCAGGAAGGTCGGGAGCCGGGGGGTGTCGTCGGCGTGGTTCGTCCAGGCCGACGGGTCGATGTTGCTGTCGAGCGTCAGGGCGCGGACCTTGCCGGGGAAGAGGTTGGCGTAGGTGGCGCCGAGGATCGTGCCGTAGGAGGCCCCCAGGTAGGTGAGCTTGGGGTCGCCCACCGACCGGCGGAGCTGGTCGAGGTCGCGAGCGGAGTCGGCGGTCGACACATGACGCAGCAGCGCGGCGTCGCGCTGCTCGCAGCGCCGGCCCAGGTCCCGGTACGCGGCGATCCAGGTCTTCCGCTGCCGCGCGCCGACCGGGAAACCGCTGGGTCTGCGGGCGAGCCAGGCCGCGTTCTCCTTGGCGGTGGCGAAGCAGTTCACGGCGGTGCTGTGGCCGACCCCGCGCGGGTCCCAGCTGACGATGTCGAACCGCTCCCGCACCTCGCGCGGGAACAGCGGGTAGTTCTGCGGCATCTGGACCGTTCCCGGCCCGCCGGGGCCGCCGGGGTTGAAGAACAGGGTGCCGATGCGCCGTCCGGGCCGGGTCGCCTTGCGTCGCACGACCGCCAGGTCGAGGGTGCGTCCGTGGGGGGCGCCGTAGTCCAGTGGCACCTTCGCGGTCGCGCAGTCGTAGTGCGCGTCCCGAGGACAGGGCCGCCAGTTCAGCGCCGGGGCGGGAACCGAAGGCGTCGGCGGGGCGTCCGCCGCGCCGAGGCCCGGTCCGGCCAGTGCCGCGTAGCAGCTCAGCGTCACGGCGATGGCCGCGGCCCGCTTCCGTCGGCCCGCTATCGGTCCGGATATGCGCATGCGTCGTCCTCCCACGGGCCGAGCACCCGTCGGCACCCGGGCAACGGATGCCGACGGCACCCGTGCCCACCCCACCGCGCCGCGGCACCGGACGCGACCGGCCGGGGGCCGAACGGCTGAGCCGGGCTCCGGACGGCTGAACCGGTGCCGCTCCCGCCTGCGAGGAGCGTCATTCCAGTGCCGCCCGTCTCCGCGGGTACCGGTCAGTGGGAGCGCTCCGGCTGCCAGTTGCCGGCGAGTTCGCGGTAGAGGGCCGAGTGTTCGAGCAGCTCGGTGTGACTGCCGACGGTGGCCCGGTTTCCGTCCAGCACGAGGATCCGGTCGGCCCGCCGGGCGGAGCTGATCCGGTGGGCGATGACGATCAGCGTGCCGGGCCGGTCGGCGAAGGCCCGCTCGGCGCGCTGCTCCGCCGCGGGGTCGAGGTGGCAGGTGGCCTCGTCGAGGAGGACGAGCGGGGCGGGGGAGAGGTGGGCCCGGCCGAGGGCGAGGAGCTGGCGTTCGCCCTGGGACAGCGTCGCCGGGTCGATCCGGGCGTCCAGCCCTCCCAGGCGGGAGAGCAACGGGCCCAGCCCGACCGCGTGCGACGTCGCCTCCAGGGCGGCCGTCGACGCCCCGTCGGGGCACAGGTAGAGCAGGTTGTCGCGCACGGTCCCGGAGAAGACGTACGCCTGCTGCGGGATGAGGACCCGGAGCCGGGCGGGGTCGGACCCGTACGCCGCCCCCGGTGGCAGTCCGTCCACCCGGACGTCGCCGCTGAGGGGGTGCAGCAGGCCGGCGAGGAGACCGGTCAGGGTGGACTTGCCGATGCCGCTCGGGCCGACGACGGCGAGGTGTTCGCCCGGCTCGACGACGAGAGCGAGGTCGTGGAGCACCGGTTGCGCGGCGGGCCCGTAGGCGAAGGTGACCGCCCGCAGTTCGACGCGTGAGCCCGCGAGGGGCTCGGGGGACGGGCGCAGGGAACGGGCCGGGAGCCGGGCGGCGTGCAGGCCCCCGGAGCCGTGGTCGCCGGGCGCTGAGCGGACGTCCGGATCTTCGGCCGGTGCCGGGACGGACGGGGCGGCGTCGGCACGTGACAGCCGGGCGTCGGTGGGCGGTCCGCCCGCCCCGTCCGCCCCGCGCCCCGGTGTCCGCGCGGTCCGGGTGAGCCGGTCCAGTACGACCAGGAGCCGGGTGCCTCCGGAGCCGAGGGCGTTCATCAGGGTGTGCAGGGCCGGCAGCAGGGCCTGGGTCAGATAGGTCAGCGCACCGAGCACGGCACCGGCGGTGAGGTGCTCACGCAGCAACCACGGGGTGCTGACCAGCAGCAGGAGGACCGGCAGCTGCCCGGCGACGCCGAGCGCGACGGCCCGGGCGGCGGCCCAGCCCGCGAGGTGCCGGGCGGCCCGCTCCTCGGCGTCGACCAGGGCGTTCGCCCGCGCCGCCACCTCTTCCCGCGCCCCGCACGCGACCACGTCGCGCAGCCCCGCCGCCACCGCGCCGAACTCCGCCGACAGCGTCTCGTCGGCGCGCAGGAAGGCACGCTGCCGCCGGGCCATCGGCACCAGGGTCGCCACGAACAGCAGCAGCCCGGCGACCAGCGGCGGCAGCACGATCAGCAGCAACTGCGGGGCCAGCGACACCAGTCCGAGCAGCGCCCCGGCCGCGGTGAAGACGAACGAACGGGCCACCAGGACCAGCCCGGCGAAGCTGTCCCGCGCCAGTTCCGTCTGATTGGTCAGCCGGGAGACCACCGCGGTGTCGGCCGCGCGGGCCGGGTCCGCGACCGCCTCGTCCAGCGCCCGGGCCACCACCGCACGGACCAGGGCGTCACGCAGCGGCTCGACCAGGCCGGCCAGTCCGCGAAAGACGCCCCGCCCGGCCAGACCGCCGAGGACGACGGCCACCGCGGCGACGGCCAGCCAGGTCAGACCGGTGGCGGTCCGGCCGGCGAGGAACCCGTCGTCCAGGGCCTTGGCCACGCTGTAGCCGCCCAGGAAGGTGTGGGCCGACTCCAGCAGGGACCAGCCGCCCATCAGCAGCAGGACGCGGGTGCGCGCCCGCAGGAAGCGGAGCGCCCGCGGCAGCAGCCGGACCGTGACCGGGGTCATGAGGCGGTACTCGGGTCCGGCGCGGTGCCGGCGAACACCGCGCGGTAGTCGGCGTCCTGCCACAGCAGCGCGTGCGGAGCGACCGCGCGGATCCGGCCGCCGTCCATCCAGGCGACCAGGTCGGCGCGGGCGGCCGAGGCGAGGCGGTGGGTGATCAGCAGGCGGGTGCCCGGCCGGACGTCCTCCAGCAGCGCCCGGCTGACGTGGTGTTCGGTGACGGTGTCCAGACTGGAGGTGGCGTCGTCGAGGATGAGCAGCCGCCCCGCGTGCGCGAACGCCCGTGCCACGCCCAGGCGTTGCAGCTCGCCGCCGGACAGCGGGGCGTCGGCCAGGGGCGTGGCGTAGCCGCGCGGCAGCAGGCGTACGAAGGTGTCGGCGCCGGCCGCGCGCGCCGCGGCCTCGACGGCGGGGGCGGCGGGCCGTTCCGACCCGAAGGCGAGGGCGGCGCCCACGGTCTCGCCGAAGAGCGCCGGCCGCTCGAAGGCGTAGCCGATCTCCCGGCGCAGATGCGCCGGGTCTGCCTCCGCGAGCGGGACCCCGTCCAGCAGCACCTGTCCGCTGTCGGGATCGGTGAGCCGTCCCGCGACGGCGGCCAGCGTGGACTTGCCGGCGCCGGAGTGGCCGACCACCGCCAGGGTCGTCCCGCCGGGCACCGCCAGGTCCACGCCGCGCAGCACCGGGGCGCCGTAGCGGGCGACGGTCACCCCGCGCAGTTCGAGTCGCCCCCGCCCGTCGGCGGGCAGCGGGCGGGCGCCGTGGCGGACCTGCGGCAGGGCGAGCAGTTCGGCGGTGCGCCGGGCCGCGGCGCGGCCCCGTACCAAGGCGTTGAGCTGGCCGGTCACTCCGCCCAGCGCCGCGGTGAGCGCGGCGTACCGGGAGGCCGCCAGCAACTCGCCCACGGTGAGGGCGCCGTGGGCGAGCCGGAGCCCGCCCACCGCGAGGACCACGGTGGTCAGCAGCGGCACCAGGATGCTGCTGCCGACGACCGCCCGCCCGTAGACCTGCCACATGAGCCGGCCGTGCGCGTCGAGTTCGGGCAGCGGCGCCAGGACGCGGGCGCGTTCCCGTGCCTCGGTGCCCGCGGCGGCGATCGTCCGGGCCCCGCCGAGCGCCTCGACGAGCCGGGAGGCGATCTCCGCCTGGACGCGCTGATAGCGCCGCACGCAGTCGGAGGAGCCCTGGGCGAAGGTCCGCAGCAGACGGGTCAGGAGGGGCAGACCGGCGAGGAAGACGACCGCCAGCCAGACGTCGGTCACCGCCAGCGCCACCAGTGCCCCCACCGGGGTGAGCACCGCGGCCAGGCCGGTGGCGGCGGTGGTGGGCGCGGTCCCGGCCTCCGCGGCGTTGCCGGTCAGCCGGGTCACCAGGTCGCCGGCGGTGAAGCGGTCGGCGGCGCGGTGCGGGGCCAGCGACAGCAGATGGCCGATGCCGCGCCGGCGCAGCCAGGCGGTGCTGCGGGCGGTGGTGACGCCGCCGGCGAGTGCCACCAGGGCGTCCAGCAGAACGTCCGCCACCAGCAGGACGGCACTGAGCGTGAGGGCGGCGCCGACGCCGGGCGCGGAGTCGAGCAGGAGGTCGAGGGTGTGGCCGAGGACGGCCGGCAGGGCGAGGGCCACAGCGGCACCGGCCACGCCGAAGAGGCACACCGCGACGGTGTGCACGGGGCTGTGCCGGAAGGCGTCGGTCAGGACGGCGGCACCGGGGTCCGGCTTCCGGCCGGTGGCCGGCGGGCGCGTCGGTGAGGGGGGCCCGGATGGGGCGGGCATGCGGTGGACCTCGCCTCCGTGGGTCGAACGATGCGGCGCGGCGGGGCGGAGGGCCCCGCGCAGCCGGTGCTGCGCGGGGCCCGTCTCACCGTGCCGTTGCGGGACTGGGGGCCCCGCTGCGGCAGGCGGTCAGTTACAGGTGGTGACGCTCAGGCTGCTGTCACCGCAGAGGAGGAGGCTCGCGCGGCTGCCGGTGTGCAGCTCCTCGGTGCCCTCGGGCTTCGGGGTCTCCATCGTCTGCAGGTCGAGAAGCGACATGATGATTCCTTTCGTAAGGGGACGGGAGTGCTTTTCTTGTACGGCCCCGGGAGGGGCCGGCTTCAGGGCCGCCGCAGCGGCGGGAGGAAGGGCAGGTGCACGGGTGAGTCGTGCAGCGCGCTGCCCAGAGCGAGCAGGCATCCGGCGGTGCCGGTGCTCAGGTCCATGGAGAGCCGCATCATCTGCTCCCCGGCGAAGGCCAGATGCCCCTGGTAGGGGACGGCGCCCCAGGAGAGGGACTCGATCTGGCGGTGGAGGTCGGCGGCGTCGGTGCCCGGGCCGGTGGCGGTGGTACGGCTCAGGTACAGCACCATGCCGGCCGCACCGCGGAACAGGCCGGGCTGGGCGTAGAACTTGGCCTGGGCGGCCTTGACGATCTCGTCCCGCGCCGCCGCGAACGCGTCGTCCGGCCGGTGGGCGAGGTAGTCGTCGAGCACCATGCCGATGCCCACGCTGCCGGCACCGAGGTAGGGCATGGTCCGCCAGCCCTCGTTGACCTGAAGGGTGCCGCCCACGCTCCGTACGCACCGGGCCAGGTCGCGGCGCAGCGCCTCGGCGGCCAGGTCCAGCAGCGCGCCGTCGCCGGTGCGTTCGTACAGCCGCAGGAAGAGCAGCGCGGCTCCGCTGTCGCCGTGCAGCAGCCCGGCGCGGGACGGCGCCGCGGTCCCGTCGGCGGGCGCGGTGGGTGGCGGCGCGGAGCGGAGGCGGTGGGCGACCAGCTCCGCGCAGCGCAGCGCCTGGTCCCGCGCGGCGCTCTCCCCGGTGGACCCGGCCAGCTCGTCCAGCGCCAGACCCACCCCGGCCAGTCCGCTGTGCAGGTCGGGTGCGATGTCCTGCCAGCTCTGCGCGGTGACGAGATCGACGAGATCCAGGGCCCGTTCGCGGTGCCCGAGCCGGTCGAGGACCCACGCCACACCGGAGAGCCCGTCGTAGAAGCCCAGCGGGCTGCCCGACGCGGGGCTCTTCGTCCGTTGCAGCAGCCATTCCTCGGCGTCGGGACATCGCTCGGCGCCGGTCGCGGCGAGCGCGTACAGGACGCCGGCCGCGCCGTAGGCGAAGCAGGTTCCCCCGCCGGCCGTGGAGAACTGGGCGATGTCACCGGGGAAGAGCCGGTCCTCCCGCTCGGGGGTGGCCGAGGCGAGCACGGCCCGGACCGCACTGTCCCTGCTGTGGGGCCAGTCGGCGAGCTTGACGGGTAAGTAGGCGTCGGCGGAAGGCTGTTGCGCGGTCGCCGGCGCGTGCGGGACGGGGTGGCCGCGCAGGATCTCCGCGACCGCCGCGTCGAGGAACTCCCGCGGCACCGGGAACTGCTCCGCGGCGATCCGTGCCAGATGCCGGGCCTTGTGCCGGTCCACCGCGAACAGACTGGTCAGCGGCAGGAACAGGGCCAGCCGCAGACAGGCCAGGGCGTAGCGGTCGACGTCCGCGCCGCGCCGGTCGGCGGGGGCGACGAAGCCGGGGTTGGCGATCACCTGCCGGCTGCCCGGGTCGTCGACGGAGGCGGCTTCGAAGTCCAGCAGCACCACCGAGGATTCGTCCTCGGACAGCATGATGTTGAACAGATGCAGGTCGTTGAAGACCACGCCCCGCGCGTGGATCGTCTCGACGGCCTCCTCCACGAGCCGGTGCACGCGCAGCGCCCACTGGGTGTACTCGGCCAGCCGCTCCGGGGACGGATCGGCCTCGATCAGCGGATGGCGGTGCGCGAAGAAGCTGTTGAGCGGCCGGCCCTCGATGTACTCCAGCACCAGGAAGGTGTGCTCCCCGAGCGTGAACCAGTCCAGCACCTCGGGGGCGCAGCCCAGCCCGGACAGCCGCCGCAGGGCGTCCCGTTCACGCTCCAGCCGTGCCACGGCGTCCGCGCCGTCCGCGGCCAGCCCGGCGTGCGGACGCCCCTCCTTGAGCACCACCCGGCGCTCGGTCCGCAGGTCCCGGCCGACGTAGACGCCGCCGCCGTTGGAGAAGTGCAGTGCCCGCTCTATCGCGTACGGCAGGTCGGCGACCGTGGTGGCGGAGCGTGCGTCCAGGTGGGGCTTGAGGAAGTCCGGGAGGGCGACCCACTCCGGAACCCGGAAGGCGGGCTCCCGGCGGTCGGGGACCAGTCGCCCCCGGTCGTCCTCGATCGCGGGGCAGAGCTCGCCCTTGTCGTCGTAGCAGTGCCGCTCGGTGAAGCTGCCGTAGCGCACGTACACCGGGCCGGCGCCCCAGCGCAGATCGCTGAGGATGTACGGACCGGGCTCGCCGGCCAGCAGGGCGTCCAGCTCCTCGGCGATGACGCGGCACTGCTCCGCGTCGGCCGGGTAGACGGTGACGAACTTCCCGCTGGCGCCCCGGTCGGTGTACTTGGCGTTGCGTATGTGCAGCAGATAGCGGCTCGGCATGCACTTGAACGCCACCGAGCGGGGGACGCAGTAGTCCCAGACCTTCTCGAGGATCCGCTCGGCGTTGTCCAGGCAGGCGGAGACATGAATTTTCCAGCCCTGGCTGGGCAGTTCACGGTCCAGTGGGCGGAACGCCAGCCAGTCACCCGACCGGTGGCGCTGCCAGCCGTCGGGCAACTCCCGGCGCAGTACGGGGTACAGGGCGCCGCGGCCCTCTTCGTCCGAGGGAAAGCGGTGCGGAGCGTCGTAGAACTGCCGGTCTGCGTCGCAGAAGACCGCGTACCCCTTGTTCATCCCACTCCCTCGGCCGGTGACATCACCACGCTGTCACGGCGCGGAGGGGGGAAACAGTCATGAGTGTCACGACGAGGTCGTGAGGAATGCATGTTTTACGTGACGGGGCGGCGGGCTCCGCAGGGGCCGCCGCGAGGGTGCGCCGTCGGTGCACGCCGGGGGCCGGGGCGGACACGGCGATGGCCCGGCGGAAGGATCCGCCGGGCCACCGCCTCAGTCTCTGCATGCGCGGCCGCATCTGCCGAAGTGGCTGCGGGGCGCCCTCATCGCTTCAGGGCGTCCTGGGCCTTGTGGCCGGCCTCCCGCATATCGCCCATGGCGCGCTCCGCGCGTCCTTCGGCGGTCATCCGCTCGTTGCCCACCGCGCGCCCGAGGGTTTCCTTCACGGCACCCTTGAGCTGGTCGGCCTTGGCGGACGTCTTCTTCTCGGCGGTCATGGTCGTGCTCCCTTGCTGTCGAGCCGTTCCTTGACAAAGATCCGCCTGCCCGGGGCGACACCGCACAAACCCGCTCCTTGCGCCGGTCCGTGTCCACCCCGGAGGACGCCGCTCACCGGTCCTCCGCGGCGTGCCGGACGGCCGCCCTCGCGAGTCCGGTGACCAGGGGGTGCGGCCGGGTGCCGTCGCCGTGGAGCTCGGGCTGGAACAGGGTGGTGAGGAAGAACGGATGGCCGGGAAGCTCGGCGATCCGGACGTCTCCGGCCTCGTCGGTCCCGGTGAAGCGCAGGCCGTGGGCGCGCAGGGTGTCCAGGTGGGCCGGGTTGGGACCGTAGTTGCAGTGGTAGCGCTCCACCGTGCGCTCCGCGCCGAGGAGTTGGGCGGCCCGGGAGCCGGGAGCGAGCCGGATCGCGCCCTCGTGCCCGACCAGCGAGCAGGCGAGCGGGACGATGACGGCCGACCCGAGGTCGGCCCCCGGGCTGTTCTCGGCGTGGTCCGCCCGGTGCAGTCCGCACACGTTCCGGGCGTATTCGAGCAGTGCGTGCTGGAAGCCGCCGCAGGTGCCGAGGAAGGGGACCCGGCCTTCCCGGGCCGCGCGGATGGCGGCGAGCGCACCCGACTCGCTGCGGTACGGACTCCCCGGCAGCACCCAGACGGCGTCGAAGCCCGCGATCCCCTCCTCGGCCTCCTCGGTGGGGATCCAGTACGCGTCCAGGTCGAGCCCGTCGCGGCTGCGCAGGGCGTCCAGAAGTACGGGGACGCGGAGGTGGGAGCGGACGTTCGGGGAGCGGTCGCCCACCAGGGCGATCCGTGCGTGAGGTGCCATGGCCCCATCGTGTGCGGCGACGGTCCATCAGGTCCAACGATGATCTGCGGACCCCGCATAAGCAACGCTGATGCTCAGGCGATACTGCTGCGCATGGATCCGCACCTCCTGCGCACCTTCGTCGCGGTGGTCGAGCACCGGTCGTTCTCCGCCGCGGCCCAGGACCTCGGCTACACCCAGTCCGCCGTCTCCCAGCACATCGCCACCCTCGAAGCCGACCTCGGTACGCGGCTGGTGGGACGCCGGCCGGTTGCCGCGACCGAGGCGGGCCGGCGCCTCCTCGAACACGCCCGGCCGCTGCTGCTGCGCCTCGACGCGGCCCGCGCCGACCTCGCCAGGCTGCGGGACGTGCGGCCCGCGCGCCTCGCCGTCGACTGCGGTCCGGCCGCGCTCACCCCCGCATGGGCCGGGGCGCTGGCCCGGATCCGGCAGGCCCTGCCCGGCCTCGCCGTCACCATCCGGATCCGCGGCCGGGAGGCCGTGCTGCGGGCGGTGCTGACCGGGGACGCGGACCTGGCCCTCGTCGACGGGGTCACCGCGCCCAGCGACCCGCTGCCGCTGCCGGACACCGGGACCCTGACCACCCTCGCGGTGGGCGAGCAGCCCCTCGTCATCCTGCTGCCGTCCGGCCACCCGCTGGCGGGCCGCCGCGGCCTGCGGCTGGCGGACCTCGCCGACGCCCACTGGCTGGACGCCCCCGACGCCGCGGTACCCCTCGACCGGCTGCGGGCGGCCGCCCACACGGACGGCTTCCGGGCCCACGCCACCTACGAGGGAACGGACTTGCGCGCACTCGGGGCGCTCGTCGCGGGCGGGAACGGCCTCGCCGCGCTCCCCTCCACGGCCGCCGACGGCCTGCCGGGAACGGTCGCCGTACCGGTGAGCGCGCCCCGGCTCGTACACCGCACCGAGGCACTGCACCCGAAGGCACCGGCCAAGGCCGTCGAGAAGCTCCTCGCGGAACCAGGGCTTGTCCGAGGGGCCGCGGCCTTCCCGGCGGCCTGACGTTTCCCCCACCGCCCCGGCAGGCCGGCGGCTCGTTCATGCGATCATGCGGCGATCGAGCCATCGGGCATCGAGCATGCGAGCGAGAACGGGAGTGCGGTGTGAGCGGGGCTGGGGGGCAGGACGGGTCGTCCGTGTCCGATGAGGAGTGGGAGCGGTTCCTCCGTGAATCGGTGGCGGGTACGGCCGGGGCACCCGTGGAGCCGTCGGCGCGCGCCCGTGAGGTGGCGCGGCGGCTGCGGGAGCGTCCCGGGGAGTCGACGGGCTGGCGTACGTACGCACCGGCCCGGCCCCGGCGCAGGACAGGCTGGTACGTGACCGGGCTGGTGGCGGCCGTGGTCCTCCTGGTCGTGGGGCTCTTCCCGGAGCAGGTCGTCGGCTGGTTCGGTGGCTCCGACGGCGGTCGGGACGGGGCGCCGTTGGCCGCCGAGTCGGAAGGCCCGCGGGAGGCACCCGGTGCCGAGCCGGCTCTGCGCCCCACCCTCGCCGAACCCTTCCGGGGTTCGCCTGCCGTCCACTGGGCTGACGGAGCGGCAGGGATCACGGTGCCCCCGGCCGAGGCGACCGGCTGGATGGACGCCGCCCAGGTCGAGCGGGCACTGCGGCAGAGCCGGGACTTCCTGGTGGCCGCGGGGCTCGACTCCCGTGTGCTGCGCGGCGAGCGGCCCACGAAGGCGATCGCGCTGCTGAACCCGCACCAGAAGGACGTCCAGGAGTATCTCCGTACCGCCCTGTCGTCGACGCCGCCCTCGCCCGAGACCAACCCGCTGCTGTTGTTCAGCCGCTTCCGTACGCAGCAGGCCCGGCTGGTCGGTGAGGTGGTCAAGACGCGCGGTCGACTCGCGTACCGGAAGGGGAAGCGGGGGTCGGTCGAGGTGACGGCGGACGTCACCTTCGTGTACCCGGTCACCCCGGCAGGCGACGGCGGGCGGGACGCCGAGGTCGTCCGTACGATCGTGCGGCGCAAGGTGGTGATGAGCTGGGACGACCCGGCCAAGGTCATCACCGAACCGGGCACGATGTCCCTCGTCTCGTACGCGCTCGACATGACCAACGGCGGCTGCGACGCCCCGACCGGCTACTTCGTGCCGCCCTTCGGCACAGCCGGCGAGCAGCCCGCCGACAAGGCCCACCGGGTCGATCCGTACGACCGCAGCAAGCCGATCGACACGAGCAACGGCACGACGGTCACACGCAACGGCTGCGCGACCGCCACCCGCTCCTAGGTTTTGTCGTCACATGTCACGCCCACATCAGGAGCGAGCGGAACCGGGTGTGGAGCGTGGCTCACGGCGATAACCGGATGCGCGCGACCGGTGATGCTGCCAGGCTGCGCCGGTGAATCGCGAACAGATGTCCCGCATCGCCCACACCGGGCACCCGATCAAGGCTCCGCTCGACGACGAATCCGTGCGCCGGCTGCTGGAACGCGGCACGCCACGCGGCGACGAGCGGCTGCTCGACCTCGGCTGCGGCAGCGCGGAATGGCTGCTGCGCGCCCTGGCCGCCCGCCCTCAACTGCACGCCGCAGGCGTGGACATCTCCGAGGACGCGCTGGCGCAGGCGCGAGAGGCGGCCGACCGCCGCGGCGTCGGGGAGCGCCTCGTCCTCCACCACGCAGCGGCCGCGGACTTCGTCTCCCCGGACCCGTTCGACCTGGTGCTCAGCGTCGGGGCCGCGCACGCCTTCGGCGGTCTGCTGCCCACGCTCGCCGCGGCCCGCGCGCACCTGGCGCCCGGCGGCGCCGTCCTGATCGGCGACGGGTTCTGGGAACACCCGCCGTCGCCGGAGGCCATCGAGATGCTCGGCGACTTCGCCGACCTCGCGACCACCGTGGACCGCGTCGTCGCCGACGGCTGGACCCCCGTCCACGGGCACGTCAGCACGCGCCAGGAGCTGGACGCCTACGAGTGGGCCTGCTGGGGGACCCTTGCCGCGTGGGGCCTGGACCATGCCGGCGACCCGGACGGCCCGGAGGCGCTGGCGATGGCCGCCACCCGGCGCTCCGAGTGGCTGCGGAGCTACCGCGACACCTGGGGATTCGTCACCCTGATCCTGCGCCGGACGGCCGACTGACCCGCCCCGCGATCGTCGTCACCGACCAACTCGCCGACGCCACTGGGGCGTTGGGGCGTCATCTCGGCCGGCGGTGTTCTCCGCAGCCCGTACCGCGCTGACCGGAGTGGAGGACGCCGTACCGGCTGACGCGCCGACCGCCGCAGGCAACCCACCGCGGCGGCGGGCCCGTCAGCCCGTGGTGAGGACCATCCGGAAGCGGGCGGCGCCGGAGAGCATCTTCCGGTACGCCTCGTCGGCCCGGTCGAGCGGCATGGTCTCGATCATCGGGCGGATCCCGTGCAGGGCACTGAACGCGATGGTCTCCTGCACGTCCTGCGCGGTGCCGGAGGGATGGCCGCGGACGACCTTGCCCTGCATGAGCAGCTGGTTGGGGCTGATTCCCAGGGGTTCGGTGTCCGCGCCGATGACGATCAGCTCGCCCCGCGGGGACAGTCCGTCCACCGTCGCGGTGATGGCCTGTGAGTTGGCGGCGGTGGCCAGTACGGCCTTGGCGCCGCCGAGCGCCTGCAGGGCGTCCCCGACGGGGGTGTCGGCCGTGGTGTCGATGTAGTGGTGTGCGCCGAGTTGCCGGGCGAAGTCCGCCTTGTCGGCCCCGCGGGCGAGGGCCACCGTTTCGAAGCCCATGGCGGCCGCGTACTGCACGCCCAGGTGGCCGAGGCCGCCGATGCCGAGGACGGCGACCAGGTCGCCCGGCCGCGCGGAGCTGCGCCGCAGACCGTTGAACGTGGTCACGCCGGCGCAGGCCATGGGTCCCGCGTCGGCGGACGGGACCGCGTCGGGGATGCGGGCCAGGGCGTCGGCCGGTGCGATCACCACCTCGCCGAAGCCGCCGTCGTACGCCCAGCCGGGGACCTTCAGGTTCTCGCACACGATGAAGTCGCCCCGGCGGCAGGGCGGACAGGCGTGACAGCTGCCCCCGAACCAGCCCACCACCACCCGGTCGCCCACCTGCCAGTCGCCCGGCGTCGCCTCGCCGATCTCGTCGATGCGCCCGGCGATCTCGTGCCCGGGGACCAGCGGGAACCGCACGCCCGGCAGCGCGGCCTGGACGAAGAAGGTGTCGCTGTGGCAGATCCCGCACGCCTCCACCGCCAGCCGCACCTGGCCGGGGCCCGGCCGCGGCACCTCCCGCTCGACGATCTCGAACGACCCGCCCGCGGCGGCGACCTGCGCGACTCGATAGGCACTCATCTGGACCTCTCCCGGGTGCACGGCGATCCCCCGACCCAGCAGACCAGTTCCGGTCCGAGGACGCGCGCCGGGCGGGAACCGACCGGCACCCGGCCGAGGCCGTCCCCACCGCACGAGGACGGCCCCGCCCCCGGACCTCCGGCACCGCCTCCCGCCCGCCCCGGCTCCGCCGATCGGGTGACGGCCTCGCGGCCGAGGGGCTGCCGACGCGCCGTAGGGGGAGCGGTGGTCAGGCCCGGGCGTAGTCGGCGAGCGCCGGCTCCAGGACCGCGAACGCCCGCTCGGCCTCCTCCGCCAGTACGGCGGCGATCTCCGGGCCGGCGCGGCCCGCGAGGGTGAGCTCCTGGATGCGCCGGAACAGGAGCCGGTGCACCCCGCCCAGCAGGGCCGCGGCGGTGCGCGGGGTGATGTCGTCACGGGCGGCGCCGGTCGCCTCGGCCAGCGCGGCGGTCAGGGCGTCCTCGCGCTGGTCGTGCAGGCTGCGCAGGCAGGCGGTCAGGGTGGGGCTCTCCGCGATCATGCGGGTGAACTCCGGTCCGGCGAAGCCCGCGACGGGGTCCTGCGCGGTGACGGCCGACAGGAACCCGCGGCGCAGTGCCGCGAGGGCGGACTCGCCGGGCCGGCGGTCCTCCACGGTCCGGGCCGGGCCGGCGACGAAGGCGTCCTGGTGATCGAGGGCCAGGTCCTCCTTGCGCGGGAAGTAGTTCGTCACCGTCTTCTTGGCGACGCGGGCGGCGTCGGCGATCTCGGCGACGGTGGTGCGCTCGAAGCCCTGCTCGACAAAGAGCCGGGTCGCCCGGTCGGAGATCAGCTGCCGCGTCTCGCGCTTCTTGGCCGCCCGCAGGCCCGGCGCCGCGGCGTCCGTCGTAGTGCTCGACTCGATACCCATGAGCGAATCTTACCCTCGTAGTATTTTTACGTTGACACCCCACTGCCCCTGACGTAATTTTACCCTCGTCGTAAATTCCCTACGGGTGCAACTCGCCCATGACGGAGGACCGTTGCTCACTCTCACTGCCGTTCCCGCCGGGCCCGGGCAGGCGCAGGCCGTCCGTGACCGCATCGGCGCGCTGGTCAGCGGCCCGCTCCCGGCCGACGCCGAGGTGCGTGGCGACTGGGTGCGCGCGCCGGGCGCCGGGAGCGGCGCGGTGATCTACGTACACGGCGGCGGTTTCACGGACACCTGGCCCGAGGCCGAGCGGATGATGGCCTACCGGCTGTCGCGGACGACCGGACGGCCGGCGCTGCGGGTCGCCTACCGGCTGGCGCCCGCGCATCCCTACCCCGCGGCGCTGGACGACGTACTGGCCGCGTGGCGCAGCGTGCTGGAGGCCGGCGTGCCGGCCTCGGAGGTGGTGTTCGTCGGCGAGTCGGCCGGCGCCACCCTGGTGCTCTCCGCCCTGCTGGAGCTCAAGCGCACCGGCGGCCCCCTCCCCGGCGCCGCGGTCGCGGTCTCACCCGTCACTGACCTCGCCCTGACCGGTGCGTCCCTGACCACCAACGACGGCAAGGACCTGATCGACCGCGCCGTGCTCGCCGCCGTCAGCGACCGGTACCTGGCCGGTGCCGGCCCCCGTCAGGCCCCGCAGTCGCCGCTGCACGGGGACCTGCGCGGGTTGCCGCCGCTGCTGGTCGCCGTCGGCACCGACGAGGTCCTGCTGGACGACGCCCGCCGCTTCGCCGAGGCCGCCGACGCCGCCGGGGTGAGCGTCCGTCTCGACACCTACGAGGACGCGCCGCACTCCTTCCACCTGTCCGACCTGGGCGAGGTGCTGCTCGACCGGATCGGCCGGTGGCTCGCCGACCCGGTCCGCGACCACACCGTCAGCGGGCCGGACGCGGGCCCGTACGCGCTCGCGGAGGGGCCCGACGGCGCGCTGTGGTTCACCCTCGTCCACCAGGGCGCGATCGGCCGCCGGGACGCGGCCGGGCACCTCACCGTCAACCCCGTGGGCGCGGGCCCGACGGTGATCACCCAGGGCCCGGACGGCGCCCTGTGGTTCACCGAGTACGGCACGCACCGCATCGGCCGGATCACCGTCGACGGCGAGGTCTCCGCCTTCGAGCCGCCCACCGCCGGCGGCGGTCCGTTCGGCATCGCACCCGGCCCGGACGGCGCCCTGTGGTTCACGCTGTCCGCCGCCGACCGCATCGGACGCCTCACCACCAGCGGCGAGTTCACCGAGTACCCGGCACCCGGAGCCTTCCCGTCCGCCCTGGTGGCGGGCCCCGACGGCGCCATGTGGTGCACCCTCAACCAGGCAGGCGCGATCGGCCGGATCACCATGGACGGCCGGACGACCGCCTTCCCGCTGCCGACCGAGGGGGCCGCGCCGGTCGGCATCACCGCGGGCCCGGACGGCGCGCTGTGGTTCACCGAGATCGGCGCGGGCCAGATCGGGCGGATCACCGTCGACGGCACCGTCACCGAGTACCCGCTGCCCGACCGCCAGGCACGGCCGCACGCCCTCACCACCGGCCCCGACGGCGCCCTGTGGTTCACCGAGTGGGGCAGCGGCCGGGTCGGACGCCTCACCACCGACGGCCGGTTCACCGGCTACGACCTGCCCCGCCCGGACTGCGAACCGCACGGCATCGCCGCGTACCGGGGCGCCGTGTGGTGCGCCCTGGAGACCGGCTCCCTGGCCGCCGTCGAGATCTCCCGGTGAGCGCCTCCCTGACCGCTGGCCGGCCGAGTGTCCCCATGACGAGAGGAATGTCCGTGACCCCTGCCCCCTTCGATGCGGGTGCCGAATTCGAGCGGCAGGTCCGCAATCTGACGGACCGTGACTACCCCGCGCTGTCCGGCCTCGACCCGGAGCGTTTCGGTGCGCTGCTGGCCCCCTTGCGGGCCCACGCGGTGGCCGCCGCGGCGGGCGGCCGGTGCGCACCGGAGACCGGCCGGGTGCCGTTCCTGCTGGTCGTCACCCGGAGCCTGGTCCCCGTCGAAGAGGCCATGCCCCGCACCGTCCTGCACGGCGGGCGGCTGCCCGGCTTCATCGACCGCTCCTTCGAGCCCGGCGCCCTCGAACGGTTCGTCGCCACCGAGGACACCGCGCTCCCGGCCCCGGACGCCTACCTGCTGCTCGACGTCGAGCGGGGGGAGGAGTTCTGTGGTGCGGTACCCCACGAGGCCATGGCGACCCTCGCCGGGCGGGGCCGCACCCTGCTGACCATCGAGGAGGGCATCGCGCTCCTCACCCACTTCCCGGAGGTGCTGGTCAAGAACAAGTGCTTCTCGCTGGGCGGTTCGCGGTGCGGCGACCGCAGGGTCCCGGCGATCTGGATCAGCCAGAAGGCACCGAAGCTCGGCTGGTGCTGGCAGGGCAACCCGCACACCTGGCTCGGCATGGCCTCGGCGGGCGCCCGTCGCGCGTGACGGCCCTCCGGCGGGCGGCACGCTGACGTCCGCCGGCCCGGCCGGGGGAGGGTTCCCCCGGCCGGGCCGGCGATCCGCTCAGCGGGTGGACTCCACCAACTGCGCGTACTCCTTGCCGAGCTGCGACATGGCGTGCGCGAACTCCTTCTGGGAGATGGCCTCTTGCAGGGTGCTGAGGACCGCCCGGACGCCCCGGGCGGCTTCCGGCTCGGTCAGCCCGGTGTGCTCGCCCACCCTGCGGATCGATTCGTCGGGACCGAAGATCTCCATCTCCCCCTGTCCGGACTGGAGCGAGCCACGCAGCGGCTCGGGAAGTTCGAGGGCCAGATCGCGGGCCTCGCCGGCGCTCAGCCGGTGCCCGAGCGTGTCGAGGGTGGCACGGGTGAGATCGGCCGCTTCCTGCCGGGAGAGTCCCGAGCGCTCCGCCACTGCGCGGAAGAACTCCTTGTCGTCCATGTGGGCCTCCTCTGCGGAATCGGATGGGCGAGGGAGGCAACCTCACCCACCACCTTGCCACGCCCCCCTCCCGCGTGCGAGGCGCCGCGGACGCGGCCGCACCGGCTCCGCCTGCGCCTGTGCACTGGTCCAGTCCAAAGTGTTGACGCGTACGCGACGAGCGGCCAGGCTGTGGGTGATTGGTCTGGACCACTTTCGCCCCGCGGGAGGGCATGTGCCACCTCGAAACGTCAGAACCTTCGCCGCCGTCGCCTCGGCGGCCTGCCTCGCACTCGTGGCGGCCGGTACGGCCCTCGCCACCGGGCCCGGCGCCGCCGCCGCGGCCCCGAAGGCCGTGGGCAGCAACTGGTACGCCGCGGCGCCGTACCTCATGCCGCTCGACAACGACCCGCCGGACGCCGGAGCCGTCATGGATGCCACCGGCCTCAAGGCGTTCCAGCTCGCCTTCCTGCTGGCGCCGAACGGCGGCGGCTGTTCGCCGACCTGGGGCGGGACCGGCCCGGTGTCCTCGGACACCGCCGTGGCCGGCGTGATCGCCGCGGTCCGCGCCAAGGGCGGCGACGTGTCGGCCTCCGTCGGCGGATACGGCGGCACCAAGCTCGGCCAGACGTGCGGCACCCCCGAGGCGACCGCCGCCGCGTATCAGCCGGCCATCGACAAGTACGGCCTCAAGGCGCTCGACTTCGACCTGGAGGAGCCGGAGTACGAGAACGCCGCGGCCATCCACAACGAGATCGGCGCCGCCAAGATCCTTCAGCAGAAGAACCCCGGCATCTACCTCTCCGTCACCACGGCCGGCACCGCCGACGGCACCGGCTGGTTCGGCAAGCAGATGCTCAACGAGGCCAAGGCCCAGTCCTTCACCCCGGACAACTTCTCCATCATGCCGTTCGACGGGGGCTTCAACGGCGCGGCGTCGCAGACCGCGGCCCTGACCAACTTCAACTCCGTCCTGCGGTCCACCTTCGGCTGGGACGAGGCCACCGCGTACGCCCACGAGGGCATCTCGCAGATGAACGGCCGCAGCGACACGGGGGAGTACTTCACCCAGGCGGACTTCCAGACGGTGCTGGACTTCGCCACCGCCCACCACATGGCGCGCTTCACCAACTGGTCCGTCAACCGCGACCGGCAGTGCTCCCCGCCGGACAACAACGGCAAGACGTCCGGTACCTGCAGCAGCGTTCCGCAGGGCGCCTACGACTTCACCAAGTACTCGGTGAAGTTCGCCGGGGCGACGCCGCCCACCACACCACCCACCACCCCGCCCACGACACCGCCGGGCAACGGCGGTTGCACCGCGGCCGCTTACGGCGCCGGCACCGTCTACCTGGGCGGCGACACGGTCTCCTACCAGGGCCACACCTGGAAGGCCAGATGGTGGACGCAGGGCGAGGCGCCCTCCACCGGCGGCTCGGGGGTCTGGCAGGACCTGGGCGCCTGCTGACCCGCGCTCGTGGCCTCCCGCCCACCGGGGAGCCGCCGGGCAGCACACAGACGCGCGTCCCGGCACCGGCGGCGAGGCCGGTGCCGGGACGCGCTGCGCCGGGGGCGCTCAGTTCACGTTCAGGCCGGTCCAGGCGGCGCCGACCGCCTTGTACTCGGCGCCCGTGGTGCCGTACAGGTCACCCGCCGCCTTCAGGGTCGCCGTGCGGGCGGCCTTGTAGTTGGTGGTGGAGGTCATGTACGTGGTGAGGGCCTTGTACCAGATCTTCTCGGCCTTGTCCCGGCCGATGCCGGTGACCTTGGAGCCGTTGTAGGTGGGGCTGTTGTAGCTGACGCCGTTGATGACCTTGGCGCCGCTGCCCTCGGACAGCAGGTAGAAGAAGTGGTTGGCGACGCCGGACGAGTAGTGCACGTCCTTGTTGCCGACGGAGCTCGACCAGTAGTCGGCCGAGGCGCCGTCCTTGCTGGGCTTGTCCATGTAGCGCAGCGGGGTGCCGTCGCCGTTGATGTCGATCTTCTCGCCGATGAGGTAGTCGCCCGGGTCCGAGGCGTTGTTGGCGTAGAACTCGGCCGACGTGCCGAAGATGTCGGACGTCGCCTCGTTCAAACCGCCGGACTCACCGCTGTAGTTGAGGCCGGCGGTGGCCGCCGTGACGCCGTGGCTCATCTCGTGGGCGGCCACGTCGAGGGAGGTCAGCGGGTGGGTGTTCCCGCTGCCGTCCCCGTAGGTCATGCAGAAGCAGCCGTCGTCCCAGAAGGCGTTGACGTAGCTGTTGCCGTAGTGCACGCGGGAGTAGGCGCCCTTGCCGTCGCCGCGGATGCCGCTGCGGCCGAAGGTGTTCTTGTAGAAGTCCCAGGTGACGGCCGCCCCGTAGTGCGCGTCGACGCCGGCGGTCTGGCGTCCGCCGCCCCACACGTCGTCCGCGTCGGTGAAGAGCGTGCCGGTGCCGGACGTCTTCTGGTTGAGGTCGTACGTCTTGTGGCCGCCGCGGGCGCCGTCGGTGAGCTGGTAGGTCGTTCCGCTCTTGGTGGTGGTGAGCGCGACCTTGCCGCTGTACGTGCTGGTGCCGGTACCGGTCTCGATGGCCTCGTTCTGCCACAGCTTCTTGCCGGTGGCGGCGTCGGTGATGACGTGCAGCCGGCTGGGCGTGCCGTCCTTCTGGACGCCGGTGACGACGGTTTCGTACGCGAGGACCGGCTTGCCGGTGGCCGCCCAGATCACCTTGCGCGGCGTGCCGGAGGCGTCCGTCTTGGTGTCCTTCCCCGCGGCGGCGGCGCGCAGGGCGCTCTTCTTCGCGGCGGAGGGGGCGAGCGTGGCGGACGTACTGGCCACGGATATGCGGGCGTTGGTCGCCTTGGTGACGCTGTGCGCGCCGTTCTTGGCCTGGTGCACGACGAGGTCGCCGCCGAGGACCGGCAGCCCGTCGAAGGTGCGCTCGTACCGGGTGTGCACCGTGCCGTCCGCGTCCTTGATGACGTCCCGGACGACGAGCTTCTCGCGTGCGCCGAGGCCGATCTTCGCGGCGGTCGCGGAGGCGTCGCTCTGGGCGCTCTTGAGCGCGGTGGCCCGCTGTGCGGCGGAGAGCTGGACCGCCGACGCGCCGGTCTCGCGGTCCGGCTGCGCACTGGCCGATCCGGCCTGGACGCCGATGGCGACCATGGCGGCCGAGGCGACAAGGGCGGCAGCGCGCAGGGTGTTCTTGCGGGGGGTGGACGAGATCCGTCTCAACTCGGTCTCCCTTGTGTGGGCCGCGGGGTCGCGGTCCCAAGAAGCGGCCGGGCAGCCGAGGGGTGGGGTGCCCGGTGGAGCAAGAGTGAATCGAGGGGAGACTGCCACGAGTTGACGCTTTTTGACAGATGTTCAACATCTAAGAAACAAAAAATTCACGGATTCAATCGCTTCGTAACGTCGATGTCCGAACGGCGTGCGACCGGGCCAGGGGATCGCCCCACGGGCCTCGTTCGCCCCTTCCGCCTCAGTGACCCCCTACTTTCCTCAAAATTCCCTATCGCCCCTCCAACAGGGGAAGTTAGAGTACTTTCATGACCGAGCGCTTCTACTCCGTGGAGCAAGTCGCCGAGCACCTCGGCCTGCACGTCCGCACCGTCCGCAACTACGTCCGCGACGGGCGGCTCCCCGCCGTCCGCATCGGCAAGCAGTACCGGATCGCGCACGAGGATCTGGCGGCCCTCACCGGCCGTCCGGCTCCCTCTCCGGGGGACCGGGCCGGCGGGCGGGCACCGCACACCGAGGTGTCGAGCATCGTGGAGATCGACGGGGTCGACGCCGGAAAGGCCGGCCGCCTGGCCGGCCTCCTGATGAGCGCGGCTACCCACGGCCGTCCCGACGGGGCGCCGTTGCGGATCGAGACGGCCTACGACCCGGAGCGGGCGCGCATGAAGGTCATCGTCCTGGGCAGCCCGGGTGACACCGCCCGGCTGCTGGAGTACATGGAGGGGGTACTCGCGTCATGAGCGCGATCTACAAGTCCGAGGCGGGCGCGCGGGAGTTACGGCGGCGCTACCGCGAGGGGCTGGACGCCTGGCCGGTCCCCGCGGAGCACCTCCGGGTACCCACCCGCGAGGGCGAGACCTTCGTCGTCGTCTCCGGCCCCGAGGACGCGCCGCCCGTGGTGCTGCTGCACGGCGCGGGGGCGAACACGACGATGTGGCAGGACGACATCACCACCTGGGCCCGGCACTTCCGCACCTACGCCCTCGACCTCGTCGGCGAGCCGGGACTGAGCGCACCGTCCCGCCCCCCGCTGGCCTCGGACGCCCCGGCCCGGTGGCTGGACGACGTACTGGACGCCCTCGGGATCGCCCGCGCCGCGTTCGTCGGGACGTCCCTCGGCGGCTGGCTGGCGCTGGACTACGCCACCCGCCGCCCGGCACGGGTGGACCGCCTGGCCCTGTTGTGCCCCGGTGGCGTGGGGCGGCAGAAGATGGGGTGGCTGTTCAGGGCCCTGCTGCTGCGCCCCCTCGGGGCCTGGGGCGTGCGCCGGTCGGCCGGGACCGTCGCGGGTCTGGACCGGCCCGAGCACCGGGCCGTTCTCGACCAACTCGTCCTGACCTTCGCGCAGTTCAAGCCCCGCACGGAGCGGTTGCCGGTGTTCCCCGACGGCGTGTTGCGCCGCCTGGCCATGCCCGTCCAGGTGACCGTCGGTGGCCGCGACGCCCTCTTCGACTCCGCGGACACCGCCCGCCGACTGGCCCGCTGCGTCCCGCACGCGACCGTGCATGTCCTGCCCGAGGCCGGACACGCACTCCTCGGGCAGACCGACGCCGTACTGGCCTTTCTCCGCAACTGACATGAAGGAGGTGTGGGCCGCGATGCCCACGACCGACCTGCTGGGCCCGCTCGCCACGTCCACGGACCGCTTCGTGCGGACCGTCACCGCGCTCACCGACGCGGACATCCGCGGAGCGACGCTGGTGCCGCCGTGGACCCGCGGCCATGTGATCACCCATGTGGCACGCGCCGGCGACAGCCTCTGCCGACTGCTCACCTGGGCCCGCACCGGTGTGGAGACACCGCAGTACACCGGGATGGACGCCCGGGCCGCCGAGATCGAGGCCGGCGCCCGGCGCCCGGTCGACGAGCTGGTGGCCGACGTCCTGGCGAGCGCCGCGCGCTTCGACGACGCCATCGGCGCCCTGCCCGACGCGGCGTGGGACCACGAAGTCCGCCTGCGCACCGGTGAAGCGCGCACACCGGCCGGCCTGATAGCCGCCCGGCTCCGCGAACTCGAAGTGCACCACGCCGACTTGGCGGCCGGCTACACCTTCGCCGATGTGCCGCCGGAGGCCGCCCGCTGGATCATCGACGACCTCATCGAGGCACAGCGCCGGCGCGACAGCACCCCGCCGCTGCGCATCGAGGCCACGGACACCGGCCTGACCCACGAGCTGGGCAGCGGAGGCCCGACCATCCGGGGCACCCAGGCGGACCTCCTCGGCTGGCTCACCGGCCGCACCGGCGGAGCCACCCTGACGACCTCCGAGCCCGGCCCGGTCCCCGACGCCCCGTACTGGATCTGACCGTCACCTTCTCAACGGCAAGGGGCCCGCCGTGCGCGGGACCCCTACGCCGGCTGCCCGCGGCAGCTACCGCACGCCGGCCAGGAACCCGAGCACCCGTTCCGTGAGCAGCGCCGCCGCCTTCTCGTCGTACGACGGCAGGCTGTTGTCGGCGAAGAGGTGCCGGTCGCCGGGGTAGAGGAACAGCTCGGCGTCCGGCGTCGAGGCGACCAGCGCACGGGCCGCGTCGAGGTCACCGTCCTCGACGAAGAACTCGTCCGCGTCCATACCGTGGATCTGGACCGGCACGCCCTGCGGCCAGGCGCCGCCGAACTCCGAGACCGGGACACAGGAGTGCAGCAGCAGCGCACCCTTGGCTCCGGCCCGCGTCTGGGCGAGGGCCTGGGCGGGCAGGACGCCGAGGGAGAAGCCGAGGTGGACGAGGCCGGCGGGCAGATTCTCGGCCGCGGCCCGTCCGCGCGCGGTGATCGCGTCGAAACCGACCTCCTGGGCGTACGCGACACCGTCCTGGAGGTCCTCGAAGACCCGTCCTTCGTACAGGTCAGGGACGTGGACGGGGTGACCGGCGGCCTCAAGCGCGCCGGCGAACGCGCGGACACCGGACGTCAGCCCGTGCGCGTGGTGGAACAGCAGTATTTCAGCCATGGCGATCCCCTCCGTGTGCGGCGCTCCGGCGGCCCCGCAGCGCCGATTATCACCCGGGATCCGCACCGCCCGGCCGTCCGGCCGTCCCTGGCTGCCGGGCGGTGCGGAGGGCACGTGACCGGCCACGGAACGGCCGATGGCCGGAGCCCGGGCCGGGGGCCGACCGACGCGTTACGCTCAAGGTGTAGGTACGCGTTCCGATCTTGCGGAGGCGGCCATGGGCCAGTACGACGAGTACACGACGCCGTCGCAGGCCGAGGGCGAGCGGCTGGAAGAGGACATGGATCCGGCCGAGCAGCGGCACCCCGAGACCATGCGCACCCAGCCGTCCCAGGCGGAGGGCGAGCGCAGCCTGGAGGACGACGAGGGCTGACGGCGGCAACCGCAGAACACCACGACAGGGCCGGGGCTCCCACGGCCGGGACGTCCCCACGGCCTGTACGAGTTCGCGAGCCCCGGCCGGCGGAGCGTTGTCAGTGGTGTCTGCTTGCATGGGCACATGTCTGTTCACGACGCCGCCCGAGCGCTGCCCGCCGTACCGGCCCTGCGAGCCCTGTGCCGGTCGATAGCCATGGCCGAGGCGGTGCTCACCACGGATGCCGACCGACGCCATGGGTTCAACTCCCGCTGGTCGGAGACCGAAGAGCTCGCCTCGATGAGCAACGGCTCCGGTGACGAGTACGCCATCGTTTTTTCGCCCGCCGGCGCGTACATACGGGGCTTCGACCATGAGTCCCCGTTGACCCCGTACCACCACGAGGACGTACCCGCGCCGTGGCCGGGTGTCGTGGACTCCGTCCCGGAGCCCTTCCGGCGCTACGTCGACGAGCCGGCCTTCACGGACGAGGACGGCACGCCCGTGGTGACGGTGTGCCTGTGGCGCGGGGCCGCGGACGAGCACTGGCAGGCCGGGCCGGTGGAGTTCCCCGAAGGACACCCGGATCCGGACGGATCGGGATGGCTGTTCGGGCTGCTGACGGACCCGACCCCGGAGGCTTTTCAGGAGTTCGCGGAGGACTACTACGAGACCGCCGTCGACCTGCGGGCCGTGCGCCAGGTGTACGACCTGCGCCCGCTGGACCGGGAGCTGATAACCGCGCTGAACCCCGCGGCGTCGGTCGAGCAGGTCGTCGAGGCGGCCGTAACGATCGGCTATCCCCTCGCCGTTGACCTGATACCCAGGGCTGCCTGACGCGCCTCACGGCGGCCGCCGCCCCGCCCTTTCCCTCCGCGGCAACGGGGAGACACGGGGGGAAAGGGCGGGGTGCAGGTGCAGGTGCAGGTGCGGATCGGCGGGCCGCTAGGGTCAACCCGCCCCGGGCAGCCCGTCCGGTTCAGCCCGTCCGGTTCAGCCCGTCTTCGGGATCTGCTGGGTGATGCAGTGGACGCCGCCACCGCCCCAGGCCAGCGTGGTGGCGGGGACGCCGACGATCCGCTTGCCGGGGAAGAGGGACTGGATGACGGCGAGCGCCGCGGTGTCGGATGCGGGGACGTTCGCCGTGGGGACCACGACACCGGTGGCCGTGGGGTAGTAGTTGGTGTAGCTGAAGGTGATCACCTCGTCCGTCCCCACGGTGAAGGTGGGCAGTTGATTCATCTCCGTCAGCTGGAAGCTGCGGCCCCGGGCGTCCGTGCTTGCCTGCAGCACCCTCTTGTTCTCGCTCAGCCGCGGGTAGTTGGGGTTGCCGGTGTCGGACGGCAGATTGATCAGCAGGCGGGCCGGGCCCGCGTAGGCGGCGACCAGATCGACGTGCCCGTTGGTGACGGTGTCGCCGTACATCCCGTACGGCAGCCAGATCATCTTGGTCGCCTGGTAGGCGTCGAGCAGCGCGGCCTCGATCTGGGCCTTGGTCATGTTCGGGTTGCGGTTGGGGTTGAGCAGACACTCCTCGGTGCCGATGATCGTCCCCTGCCCGTCCTGGAGGAGCGCACCGCCCTCGAAGACCATGCCGACGGGCAGCCGCGGCACCTTCAGGTAGTCACAGACGCCGGTCGGGAGATTGTCGTCCTTGTCGAACGGGAACTTGTTGCCCCACCCGTTGAACTGGAAGTCGAGGCCGAGCAGTTTCCGCCCGCCGGGATCGACGCCGAAGATCGGGCCGTTGTCACGCGGCCAGCAGTCGTTGATCGGGTACTCGATGACGGTGACCGTCGGGCCGACCTTCTGCCGTACGGTGGCGGCCATGCCGGGGTTGGCGACCATGGTGACCGGTTCGAACTGGGCGATGGCGCGGGCCACCTCCGCGACCTCGTTCTGGACGGCCGGCAGCTTGTCGCCCCAGTTGTCATCGGCGTCCCACGGGAAGGCCATGAGACAGCCCGCGTGCGGCACCCACTCCCCGGGGACGGTGTAGGTGGTGCCGTTGTACGTGGCAGCGGCGGCGCGCCCGGTACCGGTGCCGGTGAGGGCGGCCGTGGCGGCGGCCATCGCGGAGGCGGTCATGAAGCCCCGCCTGCTGAGCCGGAGGGTGCGAGGCTTTCGGGGTGCGGTCACGGTGCTCTCCTCAGGTGGCGTTCTGGGACGTGGACGTCGAGGTGGAGGTGGAGGTGGAGGTGACAGGAGAAGGGGAGTCGGGGGAGTCCAGGTGGTCCACCGGGCCGGCGGCCGGCAGCTTGTCCTGGGGCCGGCGGGCCATCAGATAGACGGTCCCGGCGCCCAGCACCACGGCGACGCCGAGCGGCGCGGCCCAGGTCTGGTACCAGGGCGCTCCCGGCGGTGCGAGCACCGCGCGCGGCCAGGCGACGTTGGTGACCTCGAAGCCGGTCCAGGCCACGGCGAGGACGTTGAGCACCGTGCCCTTGCGGCCCTGCCGGATGTGACCGCCGGGCACCCAGGTGCCCCGCAGCCGCGCGATCAGGGCGGCCGCGGAGACCAGGAAGAACGGCAGGAAGGTGGCCGCGGTGCCGAAGGCGATCAGTGAGCCGATCGCGGTGGCGTTCATGCCGAGCAGCAGCGCCGTGCCGGACACGAGGGTGGAGGCGATCAGGCCGCCGAGGGGCGCCCGGCGCGCGTTGACCTTGCGTACGTGCCGGGAGAAGGGGAACACGTCGTCGCGGGCGAGCGAGTACAGCCCGCGGGCGGCGCCGCCCTGGGAGGCCATGGCACAGGCGAGGAAGCTGATCAGGACGACCACGACGAACGGCTTGTCGGACCAGGAGCCGAACGAGGTCACCACCGCCGTGGTCACCGGGTCGACGTCCTTGCCCGCGACGACGGTGGCGGTATCCGGGTAGGAGATCGCGACGGCCACCGCGTTGAGGATGACCACCGCGCCGACCGACAGCAGCGCCCACCACATGGCCCGCGGCACCTGCCGGCCGGCGTCCCGGGTCTCCTCGGCCGTCGACACACAGGCGTCGAAGCCGATGAAGGCCCACCCCGCCACGGCCAGCACGGTCAGCAACGCCACCGGCAGGGAGCCGCCGGACAGCGACTCGGCGCCGAAGGTGTGGGTGAACAGCGAGAAGGGGTGTTTGCGGAAGAACAGCAGCAGGGACAGTCCGACGAGCACCGAGGCGATCGCCTCGCCCGCGATGCCCGCCGAGACGAACCACTTCAGGATGTTGATGCCGTACGCGTTGACCAGCGCGCAGAACAGGACGATCGCCAGCGAGACGGCGACCATCGCGCCGGGCGAGGGGGTCACGCCGATCAGCGCGAACACCCAGGGGGCGGCCAGGTAGGCGACGGTGGTGTTGCCGAACATCACGGCGAACTGCCACACCCAGCCGCTCAGCCAGCCGAACGACGGCCCGATGAGCCGGCGCCCCCACTGGTACGGGCCGCCGGCCAGTGGCCACTGCGACGTCAGCTCGGAATAGACGTTGACCACCAGGCACTGGCCGGCCAGGACGACGGGCAGGGCCCAGACCCAGACGGGCCCGGCGATCATCGTGCCGATCATGGAGACCGCGTACAGCGCGACCACCGGGGAGACCACGGCGAAGCCCATGGAGATGTTCCCCAGGATGTTCAGGCTGCGGCGGAGCTCCTGTTTGTACCCCAATGACGCAAGTCGGGCGGCGTCGTCGTCACCGCTGCCGGCGGGGGAGGGGGGCGGGGGTATGGGCATGGACGTACCTCGCCTCGACGTTCGAGCTAAAACTAACTTTGTTAGTCGGCGAACGTAGGGCCGTCCTGCCGGTCTGTGAAGCCCCTGCCGGTGAGTAACCTTGAAAAGCCAGGAATTCGAGGGGAAGCGAGAGGCGCATGGGTCGCCCACATCAGACATTGCTGAGCAGGACGGCCATAGCGCGCGCGGCACTTGAGCTGATCGACGACCGCGGCTACGAAGCGCTCACCATGCGGGCGCTGGCCGACCGGCTGGGCGTGCGCGGGGCCTCGCTGTACAACCACATCGGGTCGAAGGATGACATCCTGGACGCGGTCAGCGACCTGCTCGACGCCGAGATCGACACCACACCGCTGCACCACACCCCTTGGCCCGAGGGCATCGCCGCCTACGCCCGTGGCTACCGGCGGGTCTTCCAACGTCACCCCAACGCCATCGCGCTGGTCGCCCGCCGCGGGGTCCGCACCGAAGGCGCGCTCAAGGAGTACGACACCCTGCTCGGCACCCTGATCGGTGCGGGCTGCGACCCCGCGCTGGCCGCCGAGACCGCGGCCGCCCTCGACTTCCTGGTCATCGGGTCGGCGCTGGAGACGTACACGGCGGGCTTCACCAGGCCGCCGGCCGCGTACCGGCCCGCGTACCCCGCGCTGGCCGACTCCCTCGAAGCCGCCGCACGGCTCGACCCGGCCCCGACGGCACTCGACGACCGGGGCTTCGAGTTCGGCCTGCGCATGATCCTGGGGGGCCTGGCGCAGCAGCTCGACGCCGCGCGGAGCGACTGATCCGCGGCGCTCACCGGGCTCCGTTCGCACCCCGCCGATCCCGCACGCACGCCGAAGGGGCGAAGCCGGCCCGGCAGGTCGGCTTCGCCCCTTCGGCGCGGAGGCGGCGGCTGCCGCCGTCAGCCGGAGGCGCCCGGCGTGACGGCCGTGACGCTGAACTCGTCACCGCAGACCCGGAGGCCCGAAGTGCGCGCGGTCATCGCCTCCTTGGAGCCCGGCGGGTACGCCTGGACCAGGTCGGCGCTCTTCCAGCAGCCGGAGCCCTTCAGCCCCTCGTTGATGGTGTGCAGCACGGCGTGCGCGCTGGCACCGGGGGCCAGCCGCACGGCCTGGCCGGCGCCCTGCTCGCGGGTGGCCGGCTTGCCGATCGCCTGCGCGTCCCGGGCCATCAGCGACACCCCCGGGAAGCCGCGCAGGGTGCAGGTCTGCTTGCCGCTGTTGGTGAAGATCAGCGGGTAGCGGATGTTGCCCGCACCCGCGTCGGGCGCGCCCAGCCGCATCCGCATCGACGCCGCGGTACAGCGGTCCGAGGAGTTGTCGGCGGAGGCCGCGCTGCGTGCGGCGGTGGGCTGACCGCCGGTGCCCTGCGAGCTGCCCGCGGTGCCGCTGCCGCCGGACGTGTCGCCGGAACCGGCGCTCCGGGAGGCGGCGGCCGACGGGTTGCCGGCGCCGGTGGTCTTGCCTTCCTGGCAGGCGGTGAGGGCGACGGCGGCAACGGCGGCGAGCACCGCGGCAGCGGCGTGACGTGCGTGGCGCGGGGTGAGATGGGGGGACATGTCGCTCCTGATCTGGTCGAACGTGGTGCGTGAACCTGCGAGACACTCATCCGCCTGCCCCGGGAGGACGGGCGGCGCAACTCCCCTGGCATTCCGTGGGGTACGGCCAGGTGGGGGCGGGGTTGCGGAGCACGACCTACTCTCCACAGAGTCACTGACGGTCGGCTAATGCTGCGCTAACGTGCCGTCGACCTCGGCGGCGGCGCACCGGGCCGCGGTCGTCCGCCCCTCACGTGGGCGCGCCCTCGGACGGCAGCCGCCGTTCGAGATTCCCCGACAGATGGCGGGCCGCGTAGGAGCCTTCGCCGCCGTTCTCGGCCAGCATCCGCAGCAGCACGAGGGCTGCCTGCGCCTCGCGCAGCGTCAGCAGCGGCAGCCGCTTCTCGTCCATGTCGACGACGCCGTCCACCAGCGCCAGCAGGCGGTGATCCGTTTCATTCACGACCTGGATAACGGCGTGCGTCCGGCGCGGACACGCCTGCCCGCGCCGGGCCGTCCCGCTCCGCCTACGCGGAACGCCACTCGGGGGCGAGCACCGACCAGATCTCGGTGTCCTGCCGCACGCCCCGGTACGGGTGGTTCTCGCGCAGCACTCCGTCGCGGCGCATGCCGAGCCGCCTGGCCACGTTGATGCTCGGGGTGTTCTCCGAGGACACCAGCCACTCCACCCGGTGCATCCCGCGTTCCCGGATCGCCCAGTCGATGATGAGGCGGGTCGCGCGGGTGACCAGGCCGCGTCCGGCGGCATCCGGCTCCAGCCAGCAGCCGGCCTCGCAGTTGCCGGTCTCCGCGTCGAAGAGCCGGAAGAGGACGCCGCCGACGAGGAGTCCGTCGAGCCAGATGCCGTAGAGCCGGCCGGCGTCGGCGGCGGCCTTGTCGGCGTACGACTGGAGCCAGCGCCGGGCGGAGTCGAGGTCGGTCGTGGCGTCGGGGAGCCCGATGTGCCGGCCGATGAATGCGCGGCCGCGGTCCATGTGGGCGAGGAACTCCTCGGCCTGCCAGGGCTCCAGTGGCCGCAGTTCGGCCCCGTCACCCAGGGAAATCGCGAACATCCTCATCCTCCACAGTGCCCGTGCGTGATCACTGGATCCTCGCACGGGCCCCCGCGCGGCGCGGTGGCCGGTTCCGTACCGCGCGCCCCGCCCGCCGGCCCACCGTTCCGGGCTCCGCGGCGGAGGTCAGTCCTGGCCGGACTGGCGCAGCACCAGCAGTGCCCTGGCCTCCACCTCCACCGTGGCGCCGGCCTTCACCAGCGACCGGTACTCCACGTAGGGGATGGCGGTGTCCACGACCACGCTCCACCACGCGCCGAGGCCCTTCGGCACGGTGAAGTCGAGCGGTTCGTAGTGAGCGTTGAACAGCAGCAGGAACGAGTCGTCCTGGATGCGCCGGCCGCGCGGATCCGGCTCGGAGATGGCCTGCCCGTTGAGGAAGACGGTGAGTGACTTGGCGAACCCGGCGTCCCAGTCGTCGTCGGTCATCTCCCGGCCCGCGGGCGTGAACCAGCCGATGTCCGACAGCCCGTCCCGGCTGCCGCGCACCGCGACGCCCTGGAAGAAGCGCCGCCGCCGGAACACCGGATGGTTCCGGCGCAGCGCGATCAGTTCCCTGGTGAACTCCAGGATCTCGCTGCCCTCGGCGACCGCCGGCCAGTCCACCCAGGAGACGTCGTTGTCCTGGCAGTACGCGTTGTTGTTGCCGCCTTGCGTCCGGCCGAGCTCATCGCCGTGCGAGAGCATCGGAACGCCCTGGGACAGCAGCAGCGTGGCCAGGAAGTTGCGCTGCTGGCGGGCGCGCAGCGCCAGCACGTTCCGGTCGTCGGCCGGCCCCTCCGCCCCGCAGTTCCAGGACCGGTTGTGGTGCTCACCGTCGCGGTTGCCCTCGCCGTTCGCCTCGTTGTGCTTGTCGTTGTACGACACCAGGTCGCGCAGCGTGAAGCCGTCGTGGGCGGTGACGAAGTTGACCGAGGCGTGCGGGCGGCGGCCGTCGCTCTGGTACAGGTCCGAGGAGCCGGTCAGCCGGGAGGCGAATTCCCCCAGCGTGCCGCCCTCGCCGCGCCAGAAGTCGCGGACGCAGTCGCGGTACTTGCCGTTCCACTCCGTCCACAGCGGCGGGAAGTTCCCCACTTGGTACCCGCCGTCGCCGACGTCCCAGGGCTCGGCTATCAGTTTCACCTGCGAGATGACGGGGTCCTGCTGCACCAGGTCGAAGAACGACGACAGCCGGTCGACGCCGTGGAACTGGCGGGCCAGGGTCGCGGCGAGGTCGAAGCGGAAGCCGTCCACATGCATGTCGGTCACCCAGTACCGCAGCGAATCCATGATCAGTTGCAGGGTGTGCGGGTGGTTCATGCGCAGGCTGTTGCCGGTGCCGGTGGTGTCCCAGTAGTACCGGGGATCCGCGTCGGACAGCCGGTAGTAGGCGGCATTGTCCAGGCCCCGGAATGCCAGCGTGGGACCCAGGTGGTTCCCCTCGGCGGTGTGGTTGTAGACCACGTCGAGGATGACCTCGATGCCCGCCTCGTGGAGGCTCTTGACGAGGTACCGGAATTCCTGCACCTGCTCGCCGCGCTGCCCCGAGGAGCAGTAGGCGTTGTGCGGGGCGAAGAAGCCGATGGTGTTGTAACCCCAGTAGTTGGACAGTCCCCGCTGCGCGAGGGTGTGGTCGTGCAGGAACTGGTGCACGGGCATCAACTCGACGGCGGTGACGCCCAGTGCGGTGAGGTAGTCCAGCATCACCGGATGGGCCAGGGCCGCGTAGGTGCCGCGGAGGTCCTCGGGGATCGCCGGGTGGCTCCGGGTCAGCCCTTTGACGTGGGCCTCGTAGATCACCGTGTCGTGATAGGGAATGTGCGGAGGGTGGTCGTTTCCCCAGTCGAAGTAGGGATTGGTCACCACCGACTTCATGGTGTATGGCGCGGAGTCCGCGTCGTTCCGGCGGTGGGGAGCACCGAAGCGGTACGGGAACAGGGCCTCGTTCCACTCGATCCGGCCCTCGATAGCCTTGGCGTAGGGGTCGAGCAGCAGCTTGTGGGAGTTGCAGCGGTGCCCCCGGGACGGCTGGAACGGCCCGTGCACCCGGAACCCGTACCGCTGTCCGGGCCCGATGTCCGGAAGATAGACGTGATGGACGAACGCGTCGACCTCCTTCAGCTCGACGCGTTCCTCCTGCTCCCGCTCGTCGAACAGGCACAACTCGACCTTCTGGGCCACCTCGGAGAACACCGCGAAGTTCGTGCCGCTTCCGTCGTAGGTGGCCCCGAGGGGGGAGGCGCTGCCGGGCCACCGGCCCGATTCCGTGGTGTCCTGCCATATCTGCATGTTCGCAAGCCTCCCGACCGGACGGCACAGCACGGCATCACGCGGCATCCACACCACACCCATGCCCCTCCACGGCTCGCCGATGCCGGTGGGGCGCGCCGGGTTGCGCGGGCGGGCGGGAGCGGGGGGTGACGGATGCCCCGCACGCCACATAAGAAACACATAAATTGAAAGGTGTGGTGGTGGGGAGTGCGGGCACACGGTTGTCCGGAGGTTGATAACTATGGTTCCCCTTCTTCTCGTTCTGCTTCTCGCCCTGCTTCTTTTCGGCGCCGGATTCGCGCTCAAGGCCCTGTGGATCGTGGCCGTGGTCGTGCTTGCGGTGTGGTTGCTGGGCTTTGTTGTGCGCTCGGCCGGGCCCGGCGGAAAGCGAGGTCGTTGGTATCGCTGGTGACGGGCGACGTCCGGCGTAAAAGGGGTGGGGCCCCGGCACCGAGAGTGCCGGGGCCTCATCCGTGTGCGTCCGCCCGGCATTTGCCCCGGCCCTGTCGTCCGCTTGCTTTCCGGCCAAACGAAGACCGAAAACGGTGGGGCGTCACGGCGGTGAAGAACGTTTCCAGGGGTACACGGCAGCCGATGTCGAGCTCCGCGAGAGAGGAAATGCTGTGCTGAAGCCCCATCCGGCGATACTGCGGGATCTTGTGAAGCAGTATGAGGAACTTCGTGCCCAGAACCCGGAGCGGAACTCGTCGGAGACCCGGCGCCGGGCGGAGGACCTCTCCTACACGCTCTGCGTCTCCACCGGAACCCGGACCGTCGAAGCCGCCCTGGCCTTCGCCGCCGAACAACTCCAAGCGGATCTCGCGGAGCTGGCCTACGCACCGGGCGCCCCGGCGCCGTTGCAGCTCGCCACCTGAAGAGCCCCGGCCATGATTCTTTCCTCCGTTTCGGAAAGACAGGAATCATCGGCCGCGCAACGGACACAAGAAGAGATACGACGGTCCGGGGGTGCGGCCACGAATTCCCTCCCTCCGCTGCGCCCCTGGAACGTCATCCCCCGGAAATTCCTCGCCGTTCGGCGGGAGTTATCAGGGGCATACGACATACGAACCGCTGAGAAACCGATGAAGGGAGCCCCGATGAGTGCCGAGGAAAAGGCCAAGGCGAAGACGGAGCAGGTCACCGGAAAGGCGGAGAAGGCGGCAGGCCGCGCCGTGGGGAATGAGCGCATGGCAGCCGAGGGCTCGGCCAAGGAATCCAAGGGCGATCTGCGGAGTGCGAAGGAAAAGGCCAAGGACGCCCTTGACGACTGAGCACCGATAACTGAACCCCACACACTGTCACGCCTGTCGGGTGCGGGTCCGTCTCCAGCGGACCCGCACCCGACAGGCATGTGTTCACCCGTTCCAGCTGAGGACGAGCACCGCCAGATCATCGGTGTGCCGGCCGCCGTCGAGGGAACGGGCGGTGCCCGTCAGATGGTTGATCAGAGCGGGCGGTGGCAGGTGCCGGCCCTCCTCGATGATCCGGATGAGGCCGTCCGTGCCCAGCCGCTGATCGCTGTCCGTGTGGCCCTCGACGAGACCGTCGGTGTGCATGAGCAGCGTGGCGCGGGGCGGCATGCTGCACTCCGTGGGGTGCCACGAGGCGCTGCCCGGCAGCATGCCCAGGGCCATGCCGTGCCGCGCCGGCACCAGCCGGGTGGCTTCCGTGGGGGAGATCAGCAGCGGCTCGTCATGGCCGGCGAGGGTCACCGTGGCCCGGTGGCGCGCCGCGTCGAGGACGACCGTCGCGCAGGTCGCGAACATCTCCGCGGCGCTGCGCTCGGCGACCAGTACCTGCTCCATCAGGCCCAGGAGTTCGGTGCCGCGGTGCCCTCCGAGGACGAGGGACCGCCAGGTGATGCGGAGGCAGACCCCGAGCGCGGCGGCGTCCGGGCCGTGCCCGCTGACATCGCCGATGACGGCGTGCAGCAGACCGTCGGGAGTCTCGACGATGTCCAGGAAGTCGCCGCCGAGCAGGGCGTTCTTGCGGCCCGGCAGATAGCAGGTGCTGGAGACCACGGTGGTGGAGCGGAGCAGCGGGGCGGGCAGCAGGCCGCGTTCCAGGCGGGCGTTCTCCTGGGCGCGCAGTTCGTTCTCCCGCAGCCGGGCGGCGGTCCGCTCGGTGTTCTTGCGGTGCAGCGCGTAGCGGATGGCGCGGTCGAGCAGCTCGGGGGTGACGCGTGCCTTCGGCAGGTAGTCCTGGGCGCCGGCGGCCACCGCCTCCAGCCCCGCCCGGGTCTCGTCCAGGCCGGTGAGGACGATGACGGCCGCGTCCGGGCACAGGCTCTGCATCTCCTCGACGGCGCCGATCCCGGAGGCGTCGGGGAGGTGCAGGTCCAGCAGGACGCAGTCCGGCGTCCGGCCGGTGAGGTAGTCGCGGGCCGCGTCGAAGGTCTGCACCCAGGTGAGGCTGACCGGCAGCTCGGTGTCGTTGAGGTATTCCTCGACCAGCACGGCGTCACCGGAGTCGTCCTCGACCAGCAGGACGACCCCCGCGCCGTCCGCGGTCCGGGTGGGGATGACGGGCAGCGGCCGGGCGGCAGGGACGGTCATGACGCGGTCGCCTCTCTCTGCGGGGCACGCTCGGAGGTCTCCGACGCCACGGCCTCGGGAGTGTGGTCGGCCAGGGTGAAGGTGATACGGGTGCCGGGGGAGTGGTCGTGGTCGACGGCGATGGCGCCACCGTGGTACTCGACGACCTTCTTGCACAGCGCCAGCCCGATGCCCGTCCCCGCGTAGCTTTCCCGGGTGTGCAGGCGCTGGAAGATGACGAAGACCTTCTCGCTGTACGCGGGGTCGATGCCGATCCCGTTGTCCTCCATGGCGAACTGCCAGAACCCGTCCTCCTCCTTGCGGACCGACAGGTGAATGGCCGGAGGGCGGTCGGGCGAGCGGAACTTGACCGCGTTGCTCAGCAGGTTCTGCAACAGCATCCCGAGCTGGGTGGGGTCGCCGGGGACCGTCGGCAGCGGGTCGTGGGTGACGGTCGCGGACGCCTCCTCGATGGCGATGCTGAGGGACTCCCGCACCTGCCCGAAGAGCGGCTGGAGGTCGACGGACGTGTGGTCGGCGTGCACCCGTCCCACGCGGGAGAACGCGAGCAGGTCGTTGATGAGCGCCTGCATGCGGTTGGCGCCGTCCACCGCGAAGGCGATGTACTGCTGCGCCCGGTCGTCCAGTTGCTCGGCGTTGCGGCGCTGGAGGAGCTGGCAGAAGCTGGCCACCTTGCGCAGCGGCTCCTGGAGGTCGTGGGAGGCGACGTAGGCGAACTGCTCCAGTTCGTTGTTGGAGCGCTGCAGCTCGGTCGCCTGCTCGTCCAGCTGCGACCGGGCCGCGTCGCTGAACTCCAGCTCCTCGACGAGCCGCTTGCGCATGCCGTCGATGTCGGACGCCAGGGCCCGCAGATCGGCCGGCCCGGTGCCGTGCACCGGCCGGCGGAAGTCGCCCCGGGTCACCGCGCGGACGTCGGAGGACAGTGCGCCCAGGGGAGTGGTCACCGCGCGGCGGAGCCCGACGACGGCGAGCCCGAGCATCGCGAGGACGAGGACGGCGATGGCCGCGGAGACCCAGTTCTGCAGGACCCGCACCCGTTGCAGGTCCGCCCGGGCCCGGTCCCGCTCCTCCTGGAGATGACCGCGCTGGACGGCGAGTTCGGTCCGTACGGCGTCGAAGCTGTGCAGGCCAGCCTGGGCCCGCTGGGTGGCGAGCCGGACCGGTGCGCCGCTCGGTGCGGCGGCGACGGGCCGGGCCACCTGCTTCTGCCACGCCTCGCTCCGCTCCAGTACGCGGGCGAGGTCCTGTGCGGCCTGCCCGTCGTGCCCCAGAAGGGAGCGCAGACGCGCGGCGGCGGCGCGCTCCTGCGCCAGCCCGTCGTGGTACGGCTCCAGGAACTGCCGCTGGCCGGTCAGCCCGTACCCGCGGATGCCGGTCTCCTGGTTGACCAGCGCACTCTCCAGCTTGACCGCGGCGACCAGGGCGGGGCTGGAGCGGTCGACGAGCCGGCCGGTGGCCTCCGCGGAGCGCGCGAAGACCCATATCCCGCACCCGCCCAGGAGAGTCAGCAGCACCATCGTCACGAGCACGCTGACGTTCAGCGTCCGGCGCGTGGTCCACGACGATCCGGTGCGGAGGTCTTCGGGCGGCCGGCCGGCCGCACCGGTGTTGGCCGCCGCACCGGGCCCCTCGGCCCCTTGGGAGCTTTCGCGGTCCGGCAGTTCCTGACTCATCACGCCTGCTCTCTGCAGTCCGCGTCCCCGGTGGGCCGACGGTGTGGGCACAAGCAGCCATAGAGTACAGATTGTCGACAACACAGGTTGTCGGCACTGAGATGATCGCCGTATGGTGCCGACCATGGCCCGCGAGCAGTTTCCCGCCCGCCTCCAGCCCGACGACATAACCGAGTTCGCCGAGAGAGCGGTGCACCAACTCGCGAACGACCTGGCCGGACAAGCCTTCCAGGCCGCTCCCGCAACAGAGCACGACGACGGACCGCCGGCAGCAGGGCGTCCGGCGGACGGCAATCCCGCCCTGGCACGGCTCAGCGCCCTCGCCTACCTGGCGCGTGCCATCGACCTCTGCGCCGACCGACAGGCGCAGGAGGCCGCCGAGAACGGCGCCAAATACCCGCAGATCGGGCAGGCGTGGGGCATCAGCCGGCAGGGTGCCCGACGCCGCTGGCCAGGTCTCGTCTTCGCCTCCCGGCCCGCTGCCCGCCCCCATCCCACCCCTGATCACGGGAGCACCACCATGAACGCGCTGACGTCCGACCGCCCTTACCGCGTCCTGCTCGTCGAGGACGACCCCGCCGATGCCATGCTCATCGAAGACGCGCTGGTCGAACGAGGAGTGGCACGCACCCTGGACCAGGCCGTCGACGGGGTGGCCGCCCTGGAGCACCTGCGAGATCCGGCCACGGAGCGCCCCGACCTGATCGTCCTGGACCTGAACATGCCGCGGATGAACGGCCGGGAACTCCTCGCGGTCCTCAAGGACGACCCCGACCTCGGCAGCATCCCGGTCGTCGTCCTGACCACGTCCGCGGCGCCCGACGACATCAACGACGCCTACCGGCAGCACGCCAACGCCTATGTGACCAAGCCGGTCAACCTGGACGACTTCGTGCGCGCCGTGCACAGCATCGACGCCTTCTTCCTCGACACCGCCGCCAAGATCCAGCGGCCCTGACGACGCTCCGGGCCGACCTCACACGTGACGGGGAGCCGCCAGGCGGGCGGCGGCGATCTCCCGGCCGCGCGCCGCGGTGACCACGCCCACGACGGGCATGGCCGCCAGGGCGAGGAGGACCGGCCCGTAGCCGCCCCTGCTCGACACCGCCATCACCACCACCTCGCCGAAGGACAACGTCCCGCCGATCGCGAAGCAGACCATGGCCCGCAGCGGCGCGGAGGCCAGCAGCCGCTGGGGGACGTACGCCAGCACCAAGCCCGTCACCGCGCCGATCACGGCGCCCACGGCCAGCGAGCCCAGTACGGCGAGGACAGCTCGCGGCGGATCTTCAAGAGTGCTGTCGGTCGGGCCGTGGACCCACCGGGTCACCATCACCATGGCCCACAGCACGGCACACGCGACGGCCGGGATCGCCCCGGCCCGCAGACCGAACACCAGCCCCCGCCGCAGCACGGCACGTGACGTCCCCACCCGACCGCCCCCTCGTCAGCCCGCCTGGCGCGGTCTCGCGGCCCACTTTCTCACCCCGGGTGCACGGCCTTCGTACCGCCCCACCGCCCCGCCCCGCCCCGCCCCGCCCCGCGACGGGGCGGGCCGGCGCGGTCAGTCCGTGCGGAGCATGGCGGTGCGGAGCTGGGCCAGGCAGCGGTTGAGCAAGCGCGAGACGTGCATCTGGGAGATGCCGAGGAGATCGCCGATCTGGGCCTGGGTCAGTTCCTGGCCGAAGCGGAGTTCCAGTATCCGGCGGTCCCGGTCCTCCAGCCGGTCCAGCAGCGGCTTGAGGGTGTGCAGGTCCTCGAAGAGGTCCATGTCCTCGTCGTAGTCACCGAGCAGGTCCGCGAGCGGCGCGTCGTTGCCGTCGTCGCTGATGGTGACGTCGATGGAGGAGGCACTGTAGCCATTGGCGGCGACCTGCCCCTCGATGACCTCTTCCTCCGAAATGTCGAGGTGCGCCGCCAGCTCGGAAACCTTGGGGTCCCGGCCCAGCTCGTTGGCAAGGTGCTCACCGGCGCGGGCGAGGTCGACCCGCAGCTCCTGGAGCCGCCGGGGAACCCGCACGTCCCAGGTGGTGTCACGGAAGAAGCGCTTCATCTCGCCCGTGATGTACGGGATGGCGAGGGTGGTGAACTCCACGTTGCGCGAGAGGTCGTAACGGTCGATGGCCTTGATCAGACCGATCGTGCCGACCTGCACGATGTCCTCGAAGTCATCGCCGCGATTGCGGAACCGCCGGGCCGCGTAGCGCACCAGCGACAGGTTCATCTCGATGAGGGTGTTGCGCGCGTACTGGTACTCGTGCGTGCCCTCCTCCAGCTTCTCCAGCTGCTCGAAGAAGAGGTGAGTCAGTTCCCGGGCGTCGCTGGGAGCGAGGGTCTCGGGCGACTCGATCAGGGGCAGCTCGGAGCACGGAGCGGGCACCGAGGCCGGCCCGTCGACGACACCGCTCTCCTGAATGGTCTCCGCCGTCGCGCTGCTGATGCTCATGAGTGACTCCTTCCCATTCGCTAGCCCCCGGTCGTTGGGGCTCCTGCCCCGCCGAACGCCGAGCATGTACATCTTTTTTGCCGCGTGTCCGGCCCGCACGCCTGGTCAGTCGGTGTCGCCCGCGCTGCGCAGGAACTCCTTGGCCTTCGCGATGGCGAAACCCCAGCCCTGCTCGACCGTCGGCTTGGGCGGCACGGATATCTCGTCCGGGTTGGTGAGCACGTCCAGCAGCACCGGCCCCTCGGTGGCGAACGCCTCCCGCACGGCCTCGTTGAGCCGCGCCGGATCGGTGACCCGGATGCCGGTGATGCCCAACGCCGAGGCCACCGCGGCGAAATCGGGGTTGTCGAGTTCGGTCCCGAACTCCGGCAGCCCCGCCTGCTCCTGTTCCAGCTTCACCATGCCCAGGCGCCGGTTGTCGAAGAGCACGAGCTTCACCGGCAGTTGATAGGTGCGCAGGGTCAGCACGTCGCCCAGCAGCATGCTCAGGCCGCCGTCCCCGCAGAAGGCCACCACCTGCCGGTCCCGGTCGAGGAACTGCGCGCCGAGCGCCTGCGGCAGCGCGTTCGCCATCGAGCCGAGGTTGTAGGAACCCAGCAGGCGGCGCGTACCCCGCATGCGGACGAAGCGGGAGAGCCAGACGGTGGCCATGCCGGTGTCGGACGTGAACACGGCGTCGTCGGCGGCGGCTTCGTCGACGGCCGCGGCCAGCGCCTCCGGCCGGATCAGGTGGTGGCGGTTGTCCAGGCCGGCGCGGACCTTGCCGAGCAGGCTCTCGTCGTGCCGCGGTGAGGCCAGCTTCAGCTGGGAGCTGCGCCAGCGGTCGAACCGTTCCCGGGCCCGCTCCAGGTGGCCCGGGTCCTTCTCCTTCGTCAGCAGGCTGAGCAGCCCGCGCACGGTGGGGCCGACGTCACCCACCAGCGGGGCGTCCACCGGGACCCGCCGGCCGATGTGCGCGGCCTCGGAGTCGACCTGGACGACCTTCTTGCCGGTCGGATACCACTCCCTATACGGGAAGTCGGTGCCCAGCAGCAGGAGCGTGTCGGCGTCGTCCAGCGCCTTGGCGGCCGCGGGGTTGCCGATCAGCCCGGTCTGGCCGACCTCGAAGGGGTTGTCCTCCTCGAACCCCTCCTTGGCCTTCAGCGTCAGCACCATGGGGGCGGCCAGCCGTTCGGCGAGCCGGAGCACATCGCCGCGGGCGTGCCGGGCTCCCTTGCCGACCAGCAGCGTGACCCGGTCGGCCGCGTCGAGGAGCCCGGCGGCGTCCGCGAGTTCGGGGTCGTCGGGGCGGCTGCCGGTCCGGGGCAGCGAGAATCGGGGCTCCCGGTCGTCGGGGACCTCCCGGTCGCCGAGGTCCCCGGGGACGGTCAGCACCGCCACGCCCTTGCGCGCCAGCGCGGTACGCACCGCGTGCTCCAGCAGGCCGGGCAGCTGGTCCGGCGAGGTGATCGTCGCGCGGAACACGGCGACGTCGCGGAAGAGCAGGTCGTTGTCGACCTCCTGGAAGGTGTCGCTGCCCATGTCGGCCAGCGGCACCTGGCCGGCGATGGCCAGTACGGGGGTGTGGCTCTTCGCCGCGTCGTAGAGGCCGTTGAGCAGATGCACGGAACCGGGGCCGACGGTGCCCATGCACACGCCGAGCGTGCCGGTCAGCTGGGACTGCGCCCCGGCGGCGAAGGCCGCCGCCTCCTCGTGCCGGCACCCGACCCACTCCGTTCCGTCGGCCCGCCGGATGGCGTCCGTGAGGGGGTTGAGTGCGTCGCCGACCACGCCGAAGACTTGCTGAACCCCCAGCTGTTCGAGGGAGTCGACGATGACCTGGGCAACGGTGCGAGCCATGTGGCGGTCCTTTCGTTACGTCAGACGGTGAAGTGGTCGGGGTCGGCCGCCGCCCAGTCCGCGGCCCAGTCCTGTGGGGGAGCGGCCAGCAGCTCGCCGGGGGAGAGCCACGCGTACAGCTCCTCGTACGAGCGGACGGTGAGCGGGTCGAGGCGGCGGCGCAGCATGTGCGGCCGGAGCTCGTCCGGGTGCTGCACACCCATCGAGCCCATGATCTGCAGGGCGCTGTCCACCGTCGCCTGCTGGAACCGGTGCACGCGCGCCGACTTGTCCCCGACGTCCAGGGCACGGGCCCGGTGCGGGTCCTGGGTCGCCACCCCGACCGGGCAGGTGTTGGTGTGGCAGCGCTGGGCCTGTATGCAGCCGACGGCCATCATCATGGCGCGCGCCGCGTTGGTGAAGTCGGCGCCCTGGATCATGCGCTTGACCATGTCCGCCCCGGTGGCCACCTTCCCGCTCGCGCCGACCTTGACACGGTCCCGCAGCCCGCAGCCGACCAGCGCGTTGTGCACGGTGATCAGTCCCTCGGTCAGCGGGGAGCCCAGATGGTCGGCGAACTCCAGCGGAGCGGCCCCGGTGCCGCCCTCGGCGCCGTCGACGATGATGAAGTCCGGGGTGACGCCCTCCTGGAGCATGGCCTTGCAGACCGCGAGGAACTGCCGTCGGGAGCCGACGCAGAGCTTGAACCCGGTGGGCTTGCCGCCCGCCAGGGCGCGCATCCTCGCGAGGAAGCGGACCAGTTCGCGCGGGGTGGAGAAGGTCTGGTGGTAGGGCGGGGAGATCACCGTCCGCCCTTCCGGCACCTCCCGGACCCGGGCGATCTCCGCGCTGACCTTGTCGCCGGGCAGTACGCCGCCGATGCCCGGCTTGGCGCCCTGGGACAGTTTCAGGGAGACGCACTTGATGCTGTCGTGCGCGGCCTTGTCGGCGAACTCGGACGGGGCGAAGGCGCCCTGCGCCGTCCGGCAGCCGAAGTAGCCGGTCCCGATTTCCCAGACGAGATCGCCACCGTTCCGCAGGTGGTACTCGGACAGGCCGCCCTCCCCGGTGTCGTGGGCGAACCCGCCGAGGGCGGCACCGCGGTTCAGGGCGAGGATCGCGTTGGCGGACAGCGAGCCGAAACTCATCGCCGAGACGTTCAGCAGCGCCATGTCGTACGGCCGGGTGCAGTCCGGGCCGCCGACCCGGATCGTGGGACGCGCTTCGGGAACCGGCTTGGGCGCCATCGACGGCACCATGAACTCGTAGCCGGCGGCGTAGACGTCGCGTTCGGTGCCGAAGGGCTCCTCCGCCTCGGTGCCCTTGGCCCGCTCGTAGATGATGCTGCGCACGTCACGGTCGAAGGGCCGGCCGTCGAAGTTGCGCTCGACGAAGTACTGCTGGAGCTCCGGCCTGATCGCTTCCAGCGCGAACCGCAGATGGCCGATGACCGGGTAGTTGCGCAGCACCGAGTGCCGACGCTGCGCCAGGTCCGCGACGCCGACCGCGCCGAGGCCGAGGAAGAGCAGGGCCGGCGGCCACCACCAGGGCGACGACAGCACGGCGGCCGCCGCGAGACCGACCGCGACGACGAGCAGCGCCGCCACCGACAGCCACCGGAACAGATGGGCGAAGGGACGCATCCGCGCGCCGTCCGGACGTCCGCCGGAGCCGGCCCGCGAACCGCTCACGCCAGCGTTGGTGGTCACCATCAGCTCCCGAGAAGTAGGGCGACGGCCCCGCGCCGCGACGGACGCCCAGGGACGGACGGGCGGGACCGGGCCGTTCGATCAACGCTGGCCGTGTACCCGCCCGCCCCCGCTTCAGTCGGAGTCGTGCAGGTCGTGGGGCTGCCGGTCGACGTACCGCTGGAGGACGTCACAGGTGTGCTGGAACTCCTCCATGAGCCGGGTGGCCTCGACGACGAGCACCCCGTACGGGCGCGCCGGGTCCGCCAGCGGCAGGGCGTCCCGCTCGGCCTGCTCGGTCACCTCGTGGCAGCGTTGCCGCGCCGTGTCGGCCAGTTGGCACAGTTGGCGGGCCTGCTCGCGCAGGTGGTCCTGGTCCAGCTCGCCGAGGACCTGGGCCAGCCGGGCGACCGCTTCGAGGAAGTCCGCGTAGCGGGCGAGGAAGGAGCGGAAGGGGTAGTCCTCGTCGGCCTGCTGCCACTGGCGGAGGCTCCGGGTGAGCGACGCGATCTGGTGGAGGGTGCGCCCCAGCGCTTCGAGCACCGCGCCGTACCCGGCGAAGCCGGTCCGTCCGCGGTGCCGGCGGAAGAGCCGCCGGGGGTTGTAGTAGAGGCTCTCCTCGGCGGTCCGCAGCCCGGACCGGGCCTGCGCGATCAGCCCTTCCGTCTGCTCGGCCCGGGTCTGCCAGTGCCGGCTGCGCTCCTCGCCCGGCTCGCCCTCCCGCAGCACCGGATACATGTCGCTGACCAGGTCGCACAGGGCGTGCGCCAGGGTGTGGATGCCGTGTTCGGCGCCGCGGTAGCGCAGCGGCGGCATCACCGCGATGTTGATGACGACGCCCACGCCGCAACCGATGAGGACGAGCAGGATGATCTGTCCCAGCTGGGTGATCTTTTCGAGGTCCGAACTCGCCGAGAGGTAGGTGGAGTAGGCGAAGAACGCCGCCGTGGCCACCTGGGAGCCCTGTGCCCCGAGCGCCGGCCACCGGCCGATGGCCAGGGCGACCAGTGCCACCAGGAGGAACGTCAGCAGGTCGGGCCCGACCAGGAAGCCCAGGGCGGCCTGCACCGCGACCCCGGCCGAGACGGCGCCCACATAGCGCAGCGACTGCAGCAGTGACTGGTAGACGGTGACCTGCATGATCAGCACCGCGGAGAACGGTGCGAACGCCGGCGACTGGGCGTGCAGCAGGTTGTACGAGATCACCCAGGAGAGCGTGGCGGCCAGGGTGCTCTTGCCGATCAGGAGCAGGGTGCGGCGCTCGTATCCCTCCGATCCCCAGGCCCGCTGCCACCACTGGGCCACCCGGTGGATCCAGCCCTGCGGGGCGGGCAGCCTCCGTCGCTCCGCTTCCTGTCCGGCCATGCGCACGCTCCGTTCGTCGTCCGGCCACACCGTTGCCCGGTTTTCCGTGTGCGGAACCAGCGCGCTCACTCCCACGGCGCCGGGCCGGTACCGGATGCCCAGCCGACGAGGTCGTCGTGGTCGAAGCAGAGGATTCCGCACCGGTCGGCGTATTCCCGCGCCGGTTCGGTGAAGGCGCTGGTGGTGACGACGGCCGCGACATCGGCGCCGTGGACGGTGAAGCAGGTGCCGCCGAACCGCTGGAGATCCTGGGAGCCCACCTTGTTGTCCGCGCAGTAGCGCTTGCACTGGATGACGAGGCTGCGGCCGTCGGGGGCCACGGCGACCACGTCCGCGCCGAGGTCGTTGGCGCCGCCGACCACCTGCACCTCCGCGCAGCCGTCGCGCTCGCACAGCCCGGCCACCGCCTCCTCGAACGCGTCGGCGTCCATCTCCGCGTAGTCGTCGAGCTCCACCGGGCGCGGGTCGACGTACTCCAGCGGGGGCGCGTCGACGTCCTCCACCGGGCTCGGTGCGACCTCCTCCACCGGGGGTGCGGGCACGGGTTCGCCGGCCACGGTCACGGAGGCCGCGGACGTCCGGCCGTGCGGGGCCGTCCGGGCGGCGGCCCGCCCGCGGCGTCCCCGGTGCAGCAGCACCGCCAGTGCCATGATCACGACCAGCCCGACGACGACGGCGGGGCCGGGATGCGCACCCGCGGCGGCCACCGCCTTCCGCAGGGTCAGGCCCACTCCGGTGACGCCGATCGCGAGGACGCCGAACGAGACGGACAGCTGGCGCAGGCTGAAGGCGGTCCGGCGGCGCGGGGCCCTCGGCCGGCGTATGGGGGTCACCATGGTCTGTTGCTTCTCCCAACGGTCAACGAAGATCGTTTGGACCGTGTGCCCCCAACTCGCCGGCTCACCGCAACGGGGCGGATTCCAGGCGGTGTTGTTCCGGAAGGAGGCGGGGAGAGGGCGTACCGGTCGGTGACCGGGGTACGGGACGGACAGGGCCGGGACGTGCCGCGGCGGCGGTCATCCTCGCGGCGGCGTCCCGGCCCCGGCCGACCGGGAGGAGGCGGGGCCCGCCCCCGGGCCCCGCCTCACCGCCGTGGGCGCGCTACAACGCCGGACCCCGGCCGGTCCGGCAGCACCCGGGCGAGTTCGGCGGCCCAGCCCTCGGCCCAGTGGTGCAGGCCCCGCAGTTCTTCGCAGGCTCCCTCGCCGAGCGGGGTCAGCCGGTAGCCGTCCCCGGCGTCGCGCTCGACGAGGCGGGATTCCCGCAGCTCGGTGAGGCGTTGGTGCAGCACGCTGGACGACATGCCGTCGCACCGCTGCTGGAGGGGCCGGAAGCCGAGGGTGCCGTCCCGGAGCTCCCACAGGATGCGCAGGGTCCACCGGCGCCCGAACAGGTCGAGCGCCGCCATCAGCGGGCGCCCCGCGGACGATCCGCGAACCGGCCGTCGGGGTGCGGGAGTTGTCGCCATCATGCCTTCCGTTCTTCCGTGCCCGGGGGACGGGTCTTCCTCTTCCGCGCACCCTATGGTGCTTCGACTTCAGAAGCGCTACCCTCCGGTCAACTGCCTCTGAAACAGAAGCTTCGCCGACTTCCCCGGACCGGCGGGCCGTTAGCCAGGTGTGAGCCGTGCGGCGGCGGGGGCGGGCCGAGGGCCGGTATCCCGCCGTCACCCGGCGCCCCTTCCGTGCGGGCGCCGGGCTCCTCGGCCGGAGGCGGTCAGCAGACGGCGGTCCGGGCGTACGTCTTCGAGCCGTAGCGCACCGTCAGTGAGCCCCCGTTCGACATGGTGAAACACGGGGTCTCGGAACCGTCCTTGAAGACGACCGTGATCCGCATCGTCCTGTTGCACCAGTTCGCGAGGTCGACGTAGTGCCCGGCGGCGTTGACGCTCCGGCTGACGCACGCCGGCGCCGTGCCACCCGCCGCCGCGGCCGGGCCGGCCAGCGCGACCGGTGCGGCGATGGCGGCGAGCCCCATCACCGTGGAGGCGGCGGCGATCCTGGCCTTCGATGTCTTCCGCATGGTGTCTCTCTTTCGGTTGCCCGTCCCGCCCCTGGTGGGCGAGATGGCGACCACTGTGCTCCGCCGACCGTGGACGAACCTTGAGAAGAGCTTGAAAGCGCTGGTCAGGGCCGCTGGTTTCGGTTTTAGGATCGGGCTCCGGGGGGTGGTCCGCATGACGGTGGAATTCCGGGTGCTGGGCGGGGTGGAGGTTCTGGTCGACGGCAGCCGGGTGGACCTGGGGCCCGCCCGGCAGCAGCGCCTCCTGGCGGCCCTGCTGATCGGCGCGAACCAGGCGGTGACGGTGGACCAACTCGTCGAGCGCGTCTGGGGGGAGGACGCCCCGCAGCGCGCCCGGTCGACGCTCTACAGCTATCTGTCCAGGCTGCGCCACGCCCTGCGGCCCGCCGAGGAAGCGGCGCGGATCGCCCGCCGCTCGGGCCGCTACCAGCTGACCGTCGACCCCATGGCGGCCGACCTGCACCGCTTCCGCGCCCTCACCCCCCTGGCACGGGCCGCCGCGGACGCCGGCGACGAGGACGAGGCGGCGCGGCTGTTCGAGGAGGCCCTCGCGCTGTGGCAGGGAGCCCTGTGCCCCGGCACGGACACCCCCTGGTTCAACTCCCAGCGCGACACCGCGCACGCGGAGCTGCTCGCCGCGGCCCTCGACCGGGGCGACCTCCAGTTACGCCGCGGACGCCACGCGGAGCTGGCGCCCGTCCTGACCGACCACGCCGAGCGGCACCCCCTGGACGAGCGGATCGCCGCCCAGCTGATGCTCACCCTCTACCGCTGCGGCCGTCCCGCCGACGCCCTCCACCACTATCAGGAGCTGCGCCACCGCCTCGCCGAAGAACTGGGCATCGACCCGGGGCCGGCGCTGCGGGAGCTGTACCGGCAGATCCTGGTCTCCGACCCGCGCCTCGCCCCACCGGACCGCGCCCTGGTGAGACCCCGGCGCACCGCGCCAATCCCGCGTCAACTCCCCGCGCTGCCGCCCCTGTTCATCGGCCGCGACCGGGAACGTGCCCGGCTGGACAAGATGCTGACCCCGCAGGCCGCGCCGGGCGACGCGGTGCCGGTGTCCACGATCTGCGGCCCCGGCGGCGTCGGCAAGACCTGGCTCGCGCTGCGCTGGGCTCACGACCAGCAAGAGCGCTGCCCCGACGGGCAGTTGTACGCCGATCTGCGCGGCTTCACCCCCACCGGCGACCCCCTGGACCCGTACACGGTCCTGCGGGAATTCCTCGATGCCCTCGGGGCCGACCCCGCGCACCGCCCGACGGCCCCGCACGCCCAGGCCGCGCTGTACCGCAGCCTCACGAACGGCAAACGCCTCTTGATCGTCCTCGACAACGCCCGCGACACCGACCAGGTGCTGCCCCTCCTGCCCGGCAGTCCCACCTGCACGGTCCTGATCACCAGCCGCCACCAGCTCCCCGGTCTCGCCGCCGCCCACGGCACCACCCACCTCACCCTCGGCACACTCGACGACGACGAGGCGCACGACCTGCTCGGCCGCCGCCTCGGCGCCGACCGGCTCGCCGCCGAACCGGCCGCCGCGGCCCTGCTCCGCCACCACTGCGCCGGGCTCCCGCTGGCCCTCAGCGTCCTCGCCGCCCGCCTCACCACCAACCCGGTGCTCACCCTCACCGCCCTGGCAGCGGAACTGCACGAGACCGCGACCCGGCTCGACGCCCTGGACACCGGCGAGACGGGCACCGACGTACGGACCGTCTTCGCCTCCTCCTACCGCGCCCTCGACCCCGACTCCGCCCGGGTCTTCCGGCAACTGGCCCAGGCACCTGGCGCCGACATCGGCCTGGCCGCCGCGGCCGGCCTCACCGCCCTGCCGGCCGCCCGGCTCCGTACGAGGCTGCGCCGCCTCCAGGCCCACCACCTCCTCCAGGAGCGCAGCCCCGGCCGCTACAGCTGCCACGACCTGCTGCGGGCGTACGCCGTCGAACTCGCCGGAACCGTCGCGCCCGCCTCGGAGGGGCAGCAGGCGCTCACCCGGGTACTCGACCACTACGTGCACACGGCGTACGCGGCCGACCGGCTCCTGGTGCCGCACCGCGACCCGATCCGGCTCGTCCCGGCGCCCCCCGGCACCCACCCCGAGCAACTCGCCACGCACGACCGGGCGATGCGGTGGTTCACGGACGAGCACGCCGTACTGTCCGCTGCCGTCGACCGCGCGGAGCGCACCGGACACGACGCCCACGCCTGGCAGCTCGCCTGGGCGCTCACCACCTTCCTCGCGCGGCGGGGACGCTGGGCGGACCTGGCGGCCCTGCACACCACGGCCCTCGCCGCCGCGGAACGCATCGACGACGTGGCCGCCCGGGCCGAGTCGCACCGCACCCGCGCCTTCGCCTGCACCGAGACCGGCCGCCTCGCCGAGGCACACCGCGAACTGGCCCGGGCGCTGGCCCTGTCGGAGGCGAGCGGCAACCGCGCCTCCCTGGCCCACACCCACCTCGCGCTGGGCTGGCTGTACGAACGCGAGGGCGACCACCCCGCGGCCCTGCGCCACGACCGCAGCGCCGTGGACCTGTTCACCGCGCTCGGGAACCTGCCCTGGCGGGCCCGCGCCCTGAACGCGCTGGCCTGGGACCACGCCCGGCTCGGCGACCACCCGGCGGCGGTACGCAGTGGCCGGGAGGCGCTGGCCCTCCAGGACGAGCTGGCGGACGAACGCGGCCAGGCCGGCACCTGGGACACCCTCGGCTACGCCTACCACCATCTCGGCGACCACCCGAAGGCCGTCGACTGCTACCGACGCAGCCTGCACCTCAACCGCGCCCTGGGCCACCGCTACAACGAGGCCGAGACGCTGGTCCATCTGAGCCGCACCCACCGGGCGACCGGATCGGTCGACGCGGCCCGTGAGGCCCTGCGTCAGGCCCTCGCCCTCTACCGTGAGATCCAGGCGCCCGACGCGGAAGTGGAGCAGGTCCGCGCCCTGTTGGCGGAGCTGTCTCAGAGCGCGCGCAGGGCGGTGCCGAGGTCCGGGCCGTAACGGGACCAGCACCGGACGTCCCCCGCGTCGGACACCAGGTCGCCCAGGTACCAGTCCCCGTCGCCGGCCCGGACCGCGCAGCTCCCGTCCAGCGCGAGCGCCCAGTCGGCCGCAAGGGGCGCGCCCTGGTAGGTGACGGAGCCGAGACCGGTCAGCACCCGCGCCTCCGGGCAGCCGGTGACGCGCCGGACGTCGTCCAGGGTCCACGGCTCGGGCAGCTGCGCGTCGCGACGCCCGGCGGGGGCGGGGAGGAGCTCGGCCACGGCATGGCCGAGCCGGGGCCGGATCCATGCCCCCTCGCGTTCGATGCCCAGGACGCCCCCGAGGAAGGCCATGTCGGCGGTACCGGCGGGGGTCTCCCAGCGGAACGGGACGCGGGAGACATGGGCCGGGAACTCGTCGTCGGGCGTGGTGCCCGGGCCGAAGGACCGCTTGGGACACGGCCCGTCGTCGGTGTACCGGTGGGCGAAGAAGGCGCTGATCCAGCCGGTGACGCGGTCGCCGCCGGAGGCCGACTCCCACTTGTAGAGCGAACCCCAGAAGGCCCGGTCGACGCCCCATCCCGAAGCCGTCGTGCTGATCGCGTCGAGCACCGGCTGCAGCGCGGCGAACCACGGCCGCAGGCCCTCGAACCACCCCGCCAGCTCCCGCACCCGCGCCGCCAGCAGGCGCCAGTCCCGGTCCGTGCCTTCGAGCCGGATCCGGGGGATGCCGCAGAGCGTCTGCCAGCGGAAGCGGTAGTACGGGCTGACCACGTCCATCAGCGCCACCAGCGCGGCGGTCGCGTCGGCCGGGGTGGTGGTCGAGAAGGCCGGCTGGAACAGGTCGGCCACCTCGTCGCCGATCCGGGCGCGCAACGGCCCCTGCACCAGGTTGAGCGAGCGCTCCCAGTCCAGCGGGGCCAGGTCGTCGCGCACGGTCAGGGTCTGCCGGTGCCCGGGCGTATCGGTGAAGACCCCCTCGTACGTACCGGAGTTCAGCCGGACGTGCACCGCGACCTCGTGCACGACGGCGTACCAGAGCAGGTCGGGGGAGAGGCTGAGCGGCAGATGGGCCGTGAAGCAGAGGTGGACGGCGCGCAGCAGCAGGCTGGAGGTGGGCTCGGTGCCGTTCCCCGCCGCGGTGGGCCGGCCGACGAGGCGGTCGGTGCTGCGGTGCGCCAAGCGCACCGGGTCGCGGAGAACCGCGCGCAAAAAGCCCTCGTTGCCCACCTCGGCGAGCCCGGCGGCGAGCCGCGCCGCCTCGTCGTCCTCGGCAACCGCCAGCTCCATCTCGAAAGCCATCCGCGTTCCCCCGTGCTCCGTGTCGGCCCCGATCCTAGGCCGCGTCCGCCAGGCCGCCGCGAGCGGAGCCGCAGTCGCTACCCGGCAGCGGCCGTGCGGGCGCGGCGGCGGCGTACCTCGTCCAGGCGCCACCAGGTCGGGGACTCGGGCTCGGCGTCCGCGGCGAAACGGGCGAGCACCGCGTCGGCGCGCGGGTCGTGGCGCAGGGCGAGGCCGGCGGCGGCCTCCAGGCGGGCGGGGGCGTACGGGTCGGTGAGATGGGCGGCGAACAGGGACCGCAGCTCGGGACTGTCGGGGCCGTAGGTGGCGAGCGCGTGCAGGGCGGCCTCGCGGGTCTCGGGCCGGGGATCGTCGCAGCGGGCGGTGCACAGGTCGACGACGGCCGGGTTGCGGTTCATGGACGGGCCCAGTTCGTGCAGCACGCGCTCACGGACGGCGCCGTCGTGGTGGCTGCCGAAGGGGAGGATCGCGTACAGGTCCTCGCCGGTGCCGTACTCGTGCGCGTACCAGGAGTGCGCGAACAGCGCCCCGTCGAGGAGCTCGGGGTGGTCCTCGTCGGTGGCCAGGTACGCGCGGAGCAGGTCCAGGGCCTGCCGCCCGTGGCGCCAGGGACGCCGGAGGAAGAGGTGGGTGGCGATGGCGGACAGCAGGTCCAGGGCGAAGCGCCGGTGCGGCGGTTCGGGGGAGCGGATGAGCCGGGCCGCGCACGCGAAGGATTCCTCGTCGGCCCGGTCGGCCAGCCGCCACACCGAAGCCTGCCAGTCGCGGAAGCCGTGGCGGGCGTGGTGCAGGGCACGGTCGGCCAGCTCGTCCGGGGTGGTGGCGAAGGTGCCGATGGTCTTCTCCACGTCGGTGACGAGAGCGCGGTGCGCGGTTTCGACGGTGAGCGTGCGCCCGTCGGCAGCGGTGGCGTGGATGCGTACGGCGACCGGTGTGGGGTCGTACAGGTGCGGATTGTCCGGGTCCACGTCCTCGTGGACGTCCTCGTACGCGAAGGTGACGTCCCGCCCGCCGCCCAGCCGCCGCCGCAGCTCGTCCTCCTCGGAGCCCCCGAGCCAGGCGCGCGCCGCCTCCAGCGCCCGCCGCTGACGGGCCACCGGCCCCGGCAGCAGCGCCATCACCATCGAGTACGCGCCCCGGTCGGCCGCCTCGGCGACCAGGTCGACGCCGCCGGTGAATTCCGTGCGGTCCGGGTCGGCGCCGACGGCCACGAGGCGCTCCGCGATCCGGTGCCGGCCCGCACGGACGGCCCGGGTCAGCAGAGCCGCGCCCGCCGGCCCGGCGAGCACCGTCCTCGGCGCGTCGTCCAGCAGTCGCGCCACGGCGCTCTCGTCCCCGGCGGCGACGGCCGCACGCAATGCCCCTGTATCCACCGGCGCATCGTGCGGCAGGGAGGCGCTGCGGCGCCAGCGCATTACGGCGCCGCGAGGCCGGGGTTGCCGGGTGACAATCCGTCACATCGCTTGCGGGGCAAGCCATTCACCGTCCGTCGTGGCCGCACGATACGTTTCCCTAGCCGGCGGCGTCAGACGGGAACGCCGCTCGGGAACTCGGCGCCCGGGGGGCGCCCACCGGTGAGGGGGAGCGGGGCATGGTGGCGGAGGAATACGACTACGTCGTCATCGGGGCCGGGTCGGCCGGCTGTGTGCTGGCCGCGCGGCTGTCGGAGGACGCGGACCGGACGGTGCTGCTGCTGGAGGCGGGGCCGGAGGACACCAAGGCGGAGCTCGCGGTGCCGGGCGCGTGGCCCGCGTTGGCGGGCACCGAGGTCGACCACGCCTACACCACGGTGGCGCAGTCCGGCATCGGCGGGGCGGCGGTCGCGTATCCGCGCGGCAGGACCCTGGGCGGCTCCAGCGCGATCAACGCCATGGTGTTCCTCCGGGGGCACCGCAACGACTACGACCGCTGGGCGGCGGCCGGATGCACGGGCTGGGACCACGAGGCGCTGCTGCCGTACTTCCGGCGGATGGAGACCGCCGCGGGCGGCGACCCGAAGTTCCGCGGCGACAGCGGCCCGATGCGCCCGGCGCCCGCCTCGCCCGATGTCGCCCACCCGTTGTCGCAGGACTTCCTCGACGCGGCGGTGGCGGCGGGCCATCCGTTGACCGGTGACTTCAACGGCGCCGCCCAGGAGGGCGCCGGCTGGCACGACATGAACATCGCCGACGGCGCACGGCAGAGCGCCGCACGGGCCTATCTGCACCCGGTCCGCGCCGAGCGGCCGAACCTGACCGTCCTGACCGGCGCCCGCGCCCACCGGCTGACCTTCGACGGCAACCGGTGCACGGGCGTGGAGTTCCGGTGGGCGGAGCGGACGGTCACCGCCCGGGCCGCGGCCGAGGTGCTTGTCAGCGCCGGTGCCGTCGACTCGCCGCGGCTGCTCCTGCTGTCCGGTGTGGGCCCCGCCGACGAGCTGCGCCGGGCCGGCGTCGAGGTCCGCCACGACCTGCCCGGCGTCGGGCGCAACCTGCACGACCACCCGCTCTGCCCGGTCGTCCACGAAGCCGGCCGGCCCGTGCCCCCGGGCCACACCAACCTCGCGGAAACCTCGCTGCTCTGGCGCAGCGACGCGTCCCTGCCGGGGCCCGACATGCAGCTGATGTTCATCCATGTGCCGTACCACCCGACGATGCCGGCGCCGGCGAACGGCTTCACCTTCGGTGTGGCGACCGTCCCGGAGAGCCGGGGCTCGGTGCGCCTCGCCGACGCCGACCCGGACACGCCGCCGCTGATCGACCCCAACTACCTCGGCACGGAAGCGGACATCAGGCGCATGCTGCACGGCATCCGCACGGCACGGGACATCGCGGCGACCGGGCCCCTCGCCCGGTGGCGGTCGCGCGAGGTGCTCCCCGGGGACGGCGTCACCGACGAGGCGGCGCTGCGCCGCTATCTGGCGACGGCCACCGGGACGTACTTCCACCCCGTGGGCAGCTGTGCCATGGGGACCGGCGCCGACGCGGTGGTCACTCCCCACCTGACCGTGCACGGGCTGATGGGGCTGCGGGTGGTGGACGCGTCGGTGATGCCGACGATCGTCTCCGTCAACACGAATCCCGCGGCCATGGTGATCGCCGAGAAGGCGGCCGACCTGATCCGCGGGGCGGCCTGACAGGGGCGGTCGCCGCCGCTCCCCACCGGGGCTCCGGCCCGATGCGCCGTCAGGTGGCGAAGGGATCCGGCTGGACCATCTGGAAGAGGTTGCCGTCCGGGTCCCTGCCGACGGCGAGCAGGCCGATGTCCGGGACGGGGATGGTGGGAACGGTGATCTCGCCGCCGTGGTTCTCCACCGCCAGGGTCGTGTCGTCGATCGACGTGACGAGCATCCGGACCAGGAATCCGTTGACCGGGGCCGCGGGGTCCGGGTGCGGGCCCTGACGGGCCAGCAGGGTGCCGTCGATGCCCGGTTCCCCGTTGCCGGTGCGGATCACCCAGCGGTTGCCGTCCTTCTCGATGGACCAGCCGAAGACCGCCGTGTAGAAGGAGCGTGCGCGCTCCACGTCCGTGGCGTGGATCTCGAAGTGGACCGGACGAGCCATCACATTCCCTCCGGGCCGGTGCCGGGGCGGGGCAGCCCCGGCGTCGCTGTCGCTCGTACGTACCCCATTGCACACCCGGCCGCGGGGCCCCGCCACCGACGGCGCTCCCGGTGTTGCGGACGGCCGGTGGTGCGCTACGGGCACCCGTTGGAGTGGCAGCGTTCCGCCATGTGGTCGTAGCGTGTCGGCAGAGGAGCAACGACCGCCCCGCGGGGATGTCAGGCGTCCGTCAGGCGGACCGCGCGCCCCGCGTCGCAGCCGGTGTCCATCCGAACGAAACGGTTGAGGAGCGGATATGGGAGCTCGCAGGGCAAAGGGAGCACTTCTGGTCTGTGCCGGGACGGCACTGGCGGCAGCCACCGTGGCGGCACCGGCCGCCGCCTCCTCGGCGCTGCCCGCGACAGGCCGCGTGGCGGTCATCGACTGCGCCGGGAAACCGCAGGTGCGCCCCGGCACCTACACACTGGCCTGCGGCGACGGCAACAACGTCCTGACGTCGCTGCGCTGGTCGCAGTGGCAGCCGCGGTCCGCGGTGGCCGACGGAAGCGACATGGTCAACGACTGCCGGCCCTTCTGCGCTGCCGGCCACTTCCACCGCTACCGCGTCCACGTACGGCTGGACCACCCCCAGGCGCGCCCCGGCCACCCCGGGCAGCGGTACTACACCCGGCTGACGCTCTCGTACCCCGGTCAGCGGCCGAGCGGCACCCCGCGCGTCATCACCGTCAAGCTCCTGGGCTGAAGGGGCCCGCGCGCCCCACTCGGGCCCCGGCCCGGCCTCCCGCCCCGCCCGCGGAGTGCGGTGCGGAGTCCAACGAGCACGTTCCTGCGCCGAGTTGCCGTGTGCGGCCGAATGTGCGGGAGGCCGGCAGACGGCTGCGCTGAAGCTGTCGAGTCGCCGAACGCCGGGCCCCGCGCGAGGATGGGCCGTCGGGAGCGACTCGCGAGGAGGCATCATGCGGCTTCCGGTACGACGCAACGGCTTCTCCGCCGCCGCCCGGCAGGCGGCGAGCGCACGGGGCGCCGCCGCACGCGCCGAGGACGCGTTCCTCGACGCGCTCGACGCACTGGGCCGGCAGAAGGCGCTGGACGCGGTGGTCGCTCCCGTACAGCGGGTCGTGCGTGCGCTCCCGCTGGGCGGCGCCCGCGACGTCCTGCACGGACTCCCGTTGGGCCATCCGCTCCACCCGGTGCTCGTCCAGGTGCCGATCGGCGCCTGGATGTCCGCGTCGGTCCTGGACGCCGTCCCCGGCACCCGGCGCTCGGCCAGGTTCCTGGTCGGCCTCGGCGTGCTCGCCGCCGCGCCGGCGGCCGTCGCGGGCTGGGTGGACTGGGCCGAGCAGCACGAGGACCAGATGCGGACCGGGCTGGTCCACGCGCTCTCCACCGCTTCGGCGGTCGGGCTCTACGCGGCGTCCTGGGTGCAGCGCGGCCGCGGCCGGGTGGCGCTCGGCAAGGCCCTCGGCTGGGCCGGGCTCTGCGTCGCCGGCGCCGGCGGCCTGCTCGGCGGGCACCTCGCCTTCCGGCAGGCCGCGGGGCCCAACAAGACGGAGCCGGTGCCGCACCTGCTGGAACCCGACTGGCTGCCCCTGGGCAGCATGGCCGAGTTCCCCGCCGGGGAGGCGGTGCGCCGGATGCTCGGCGAGGTGCCCGTACTGGTGGTGCGCGAGACGGGCGGCCTCATCCACGTGCTCGCCGACCGGTGCAGCCACCTCTCCGGGCCGCTCTCGGAGGGCACGGTCGCCGACGGCTGCGTGGAATGCCCCTGGCACGGCAGTGTCTTCCGGCTCGCGGACGGCAAGAACGTCCGTGGCCCGGCGACCGCGCCGCAGCCCGCGTTCGAGGTACGCGTCGACAGCACCGGCACCGTCCACGTACGCCTGCCCGGTGCCGGCTGAGCGCGACTGACTTCCGTCACTTCGGCCGCGACTCACTTCAGCAGGGACGACTCCAGCCGCGCCAGCAGAGCGCCCGGCCCGTCGTAGACCTCCCGCGCGCCGGCGTCCAGGAGGTCCTGGCGGCAGTGGCCGCCGCTGAGCACGCCCACGCAGGCAACCCCGGCCCGTGCGCCGGCCTTCATGTCCCAGACCGTGTCCCCGACGAAGACCGCGCTGTCCGGCTCGGTGTCGGCCTCGGCCAGCGCCTGTTCCACCAGGTCGGGGGCGGGCTTGCTGGACTCCACGTCGTCCGCGCCGGTGACCGCGGTGAGGGCGTCCTCGGCATCCAGCGCCGTGCGCATGGCGTTCAGTTCCGCCTCGCTCGCCGAGCTGGCGAGCACCACTGTCCAGCCGCGTCGGGCACAGGCCCGCAACAGGTCGGCGGCACCGTCGAACGGCGCCAGCCGGGGCCAGTACTCGGCGTACAGCGTCTTGTGCGCCGCGCTGACGGTCGCGTCGCCGTCGCGGTCACGGTCCGGGCCCAGCAGATGGCCGATGAGATGGTCGGCACCCATACCGACCGCCTGGTGGATGTCGGCCATCGGCACCCGGTGACCGGACTGGCGGAACGCCTCCCACCAGGTGACGGCGTGCAGGTAGGTGGTGTCGACCAAGGTCCCGTCCACGTCGAACAGCGCGGCTCTGCGGTCGGTGGTGTTCATGAGGCCCGTCTCTTTCGCAGGGATGCGGAGGTCTCCTTCTCCCCGGGCGGCTGCCCACGCCGCCGGGACCCGATGCGGCGCCCCGGCGTCCGGGCGTGCCGTTCCTCCATGGCACGACCGATCGGTGGTGATCGCATCCCAGCGGCCGCCCGCCCCGCCGTGCGTCCTCCGACATGCGGGCGACGCGCAGAGCGCCGCAGACTACGGAGGTGACCGGACGCAGGCCGGTGAGGCGCGCAGGAGCTGATGTGACCACGGATGCGGCGTACCCCCTCCGTACGGACCCGGACCCCGGCGCCGAGCCGGGCCCGCCGGGGCCGGCGGAGCTGTGCCGTGCGGTCGCGCGGCGTTTCACCGCCCTGGTCGACGGCGGCACACTGCGCCTCCCGCTCCCCGGCTCCGGGCGGACCCGCGAGCGTTTCCGCCGCCTCGCCGACCTCGGGCGCGAGGACCTCTGCGTCGCCCGACTGGCCGAAGGGCACACCGACGCCGTGGCGATCCTCCACGAACTCGGCGGCCCCGCGGTACGCCCCGGCGAACGCTGGGGCGTGTGGGCGGCGCACCCGCCGGGCCCGGGGGTGCACGCGCACCGTGACGGGGCAGCCTGGCGGCTCACCGGCGTCAAACCGTACTGCTCCGGCGCGCAGACCTGTACGCATGCGCTGGTGACGGCCGACAGCGACGACGGGCGGCGACTGTTCGCCGTGCGGGTGGCCGGCCCGGCCGTCGCACCGGTGCCCGGCACCTGGCAGGCGGTCGGGATGGCCGGCAGCGACTCCCTCGACGTCCGCTTCTCCGATGCCCCGGCCGAGCCCGTCGGTGACGTGGACGGCTATGTCCGCCGCCCCGGTTTCCAGCACGGCGGCCTCGGCGTCGCCGCGTGCTGGCTGGGCGGCGCCCGAGCGGTGGCCGCCACCCTCTTCGCCGAGGCCGGGCGCCACCTCCTGGACGCGCACGCCGCCGCCCACCTGGGGGAGGTGGACGTGCTGCTGCACGCGGCCGGGACGGTGCTGGAACAGGCCGCGGATGCCGTGGACGACGACCCGTTCGACCGTGGCGGCGGCGCACGGCTGCGCAGCCTCCGGGTGCGCGCCCTGGTGGAGCGGGTCTGCACGGACGTCCTCCACCACGTCGGGCGGGCGACCGGCGCCGGACCGCTGTGCCGCGACGCCGCGCACGCCCGGGCGGTGGCCGACCTCGGCGTCTATCTGCGCCAGCACCACGCCGAACGCAGCACCGAGGAGCTCGCCCGGCTGCTCACCGAGACCGAGGGGCGGTCGTGAGCACCGCCCGGCAGGCCGCTGCCGACGCCCTCGACGCCCCGGGCACCCCCGAGGCGGAATGGGCCTCCTGGGCCGGGCTGCGCCGGCTTCCCTCCGCCGTACCGCCCAACGGGCCGGTCGTCGTCGTGGCCGCCCACCCGGACGACGAAGTCCTGGGCTTCGGCGGGACGATGGCCGTGCTGGCCGCACGCCGCACCCCCGTACACGTCGTCTCGCTCACCGACGGCGAAGCCTCGCACCCGCGCAGCCGCCGGATCACCGCCGAGCGGCTCGCCCGGGTCCGCCCGGCCGAACTCGGTGCCGCCCTGGACGAACTCGGCCTGACGGCGGCCCGCCCGGAGCGGCTCAGGATCCCGGACACCCGGGTGGACCGCTACGAACCCGCGGTACGCAGCCGGCTGGTGGCGCTGCTCCACGAGGCCGACGCGGCCCTGTGCGTGGCTCCCTGGACCGGTGACCTGCACAGCGATCACGAGGCCGCCGGCCGCGCGGCGGCCGCCGCCTGCCGCGTCTCGGGGGTGCCGCTGTGGATGTACCCGGTGTGGATGTGGCACTGGGCCCGCCCCGGTGACACCCGCGTGCCCTGGCACCACGCCGCCCGGCTGACGCTGCCGCCCGGTGCCGCGGCCCGGAAGGCGGCCGCCATCGACCGGTTCGCCAGCCAGATCCACCCGCTCGGCGACGACGAGGAGAGCGCGGCGATCCTGCCGCCGGAGGAACTCGCCCACCACACCCGCCCGTTCGAAGTGGTCTTCCGATGAGTACGCCCGCGGACTACTTCGACGCCATGTACGCCACCGCGGCGGATCCCTGGGACCTCGCCGGCCGCTGGTACGAGCAGCGCAAGTACGCCCTCACCCTCGCGTCGCTGCCCCGCCCCCGCTATCGCGCCGCCTTCGAGCCCGGCTGCTCCGTCGGTGTCCTGACCCGCCTGCTCGCCGCCCGCTGCGACCACCTGCTGGCGGCGGACCGGGTGCCCGCGGCCGTCACCGCCGCCACGGCCCGCACCCGCGACCTGCCGCACGTCGAGGTGCGCCGGCTCGCCGTCCCCGAAGAGTGGCCGGACGGCACCTTCGATCTCGTCGTGCTGTCCGAACTGCTCTACTACTTCGACGCCAGCACGCTCCGCGACACCCTCGGGCGCACCCTGGACAGCCTGGAGCCCGGCGGCACGCTGGTCACCGTGCACTGGAACCACCCGGTCCGCGAACACTGCCGTACCGGCCCCGAGGTCGCCTCCGCGCTGGCCGCCGTCCCCGCCCTCCACCTGCTCACCGAGGTGCGGGACACCGACTTCACCCTGCAGATCCACGGGCGCCGGTACCCCGACGGGACCCCGCCGCCCTCGCCGGCGGCGCAGGAAGGTCTGGTGTGAACGCCGGACGGGTGCCCCGGCCCGCGGCGCTGGCCGTCGTCGTCCCCGCCCACAACGAAGCGCGGGAGCTGCCGGCCGCCCTCCGGGCCCTCCGCGCGGCCGCCCGTCACCCGGACCTGGCCGGTCTGCCCGTGGTGACCGTGGTCGCCGCCGACGCCTGCACCGACGCCACCCCCACCGTCGCCGCGCGGCTGGGCGCGGCCGTCGTGGAGCTGCCCGGCCGCAACGTCGGGGCGGCCCGCGCGGCCGGCGTCGACCACGCGCTGCGGCTGCTCGGCCCGGGCGCCGACCGGGCCTGGATCGCGACCACCGACGCCGACACCCTCGTACCGCCCCACTGGCTGGCCCACCACGCGCACCGCGCCCGGCAGGGCTGGCACTGCGTCGTCGGCACCGTCCGCCTCCGCCGGAGCCCCTCGCTGCCCGAGCGGGCGCGGGCCCTGCACGACTCCCACTACTTCGCCGGCCGGCCGGGCGCGCCGCACCCCTGGGCCCATCCGCATGTGCACGGCGCCAACCTGGGCGTCGCCGCCCGCCGTTACCGGGCGGCGGGCGGCTTCCCGCCCCTGGCACACGGTGAGGACCGTGCGCTCGTCGCCGCGCTCGAAGAGCACGGCTGCCGGATCCTGCGCACCGACGAGTGCCCGGTACGCACCTCGGCCCGGCTCGACAGCCGGGCACCGCACGGCTTCGGCGCCTTTCTGCAGAACCTCGCCCTGCCGACGGAGGCCGCCGCCCCCGTCGGGCCCGCCGGCGGGTCACCTGCCGGGCTGCGCACCGAGACCGGAAGGAAGTGATCGCCATGGCACACGACGGAGACGTCGTCGCCGAGCTGACCGACGACCACCGCGAGGTGGGGGACCTGTTCCAGCGGTTCGAGAAGGCGATGCCGGGCAGCCCGGACCGCAAGCGGCTGGTCGACGCGCTGACCATCGCACTGGTGCGGCACGAGGTCGCGGAGGAGCAGCATCTCTACCCGGCCGTGCGGGAACACCTGGCGGAGGGCGAGGCGCTCGCGGACAAGGAACTCGCCGCCCACCACCGCGTCGAGCTGCTGCTCAAGGAGCTCGAACGGCGCGAACCCGCCGACCTCGACTTCGACCGGCTCGTCGTCAAGCTCAGGACGGAGGTCACCGCCCATGTGGCGGACGAGGAGCGGCAGCTGTTCCCCCGGCTGCGGGACGGTGTGCACCCCTATGTGCTGGAGAACCTCGGGAAGAAGGTGCGCGAGGCGAAGCGCACCGCGCCCACCCGGCCCCATCCCGCGGCTCCCAGCACCCCGCCGGCCAACAAGCTGCTGGCCCCGGGCCTGGGGCTGGTGGACCGGGTCCGTGACGTCGTCAGCGGCCGCGGGCGGTAGCCGCCCCGCGCGTCACGGCCCGTCGCCGGTCGAGACGGTGAACAGGGCGCCGTCCGGGTCGCGGATCACGGCCCGGGGGCCGGCCGCGCCCCCGGCCGGCTCGACGACGGGCGTGACGGTGCCGCCGGCCGCGACCGCCGCCGCGGTGGTCTTGTCGAGGTCGCGGACGCGGAAGTGGACGTGCCACCGCGGGCGGATCCGCGGGTCCGGGGCCGACTCGACGCCCCCGCCCCGCAGCGTGGCGACCGCACGGTCACCCTGCCGCACGATGACCTGCTCCTCCTCGTAGTCCACCCGGCACTCGCTCTCCGGAGTGGCCCAGTCGAAGATCTGCGCGTAGAAGATGGCCGCGTCGAACGCGTCGCGGGTCCGCAGTTCCAACAGGGCCGGGGCGTTGCCCTCGCCCACCGTCCAGGACAAGGACTGCCCTTCCCAGAGGCCGAACCTGGCGCCGTCACGGTCGGCGGCCAGCGCGGCACGGCCGTAGCCCAGGCGGAGTGGCCCCACCGCGACGGTGGCTCCGCGTTCCCGGACCCGGCCCGCGACGTCATCGGCGTCGGCCACGGCGAAGTACGGCGTCCAGTCCACCGGCGCCTGCCAGCCGGGCGCGACCTCCGCGATACCGGCCACCGGCTGATCATCGGCGAGCGCGACGCAGAACGCGTCCCCGAAGCTCGCCGTGCGGAAGCTCCAGTTCATCACCGCGCCGTAGAAGTCCTGCGCGGCGGTCAGGTCGCGGGCCGTCAGGCTGACCCAGCACGGCGCACCGAGCACGGGCGCGACGTGTCGGTCCATCGACATCACAACGTTCTCCTGCGGGGCGCCCGGCGCGCCCGGGTCCGGGTCGGCGGGGCGGTTCAGCGGCCTACTGCTTTGCGGAGTTCATCCTTGTTCATGGTGGAGCGGCCCTCGACGTTCTTCTTCTTGGCCTCCTCGTACAGCTGGTCCTTCGTGGGGCCCTGAGCCCCGCGGTGGGAACGCTCGCCGCCGCGCTGTGACGCGGACTTGGGGTCGCGCAACGACGTCCTGCTCGACGACTTGGCCTCGCCGGAGCGGGCGCGTTCCTTGTTGACGGTGCGCGCGGCGATCTCCTTCGCACGCTTCTCGGAGGTACCGCGCTCCTCGGCCTGTTCCTTGATGTGCTCGTACTGTCGCTCGCGTTTCTTGCTCGAACCCGCAGGCATCAGGCAACTCCTTGATCGAGAGGGGACGGATGAGGTGTTCCGCCGCGCGGCTGCCCGGCAGCCGGCGCCTCCGCGGGACGCAGGAGGCACTTACCAGTCCACGCCCTACGGGCGCCCGGCGCGACACGGGAGAGCCGACCAGGTCTGGACGGCACGCGGGGAGCCGGGGGAGCGGTCAGGGAGCCGTCTCGGTGAGCGCTGCCTCGATCGCCTTCAGGAAGTCCTCCAGGTCGTCGGGCGTGCGCGAGGTGACGAGCGTCCAGCCATTCGAGTGGTCACTGACGGCGGACTCGTCCACCCAGTGGCCCCCGGCATTGCGGATGTCGGTCCGCAGCGACGGATAGGAGGTCAGCGTCTTGCCCTTGACGACGTCCGCCTCGACCAGGCCCCACGGGCCGTGGCAGATCGCCGCGACCGGGCGGTGCGCGGAGGGGAAGGCGCGGACGAGGGCGACGGCCTTGTCCTGAAGCCGCAGCGCGTCCGCGTTCAGCGTGCCTCCCGGCAGCACCAGCACGTCGTACGCGGACGCGTCGACGTCGTCCAGCGTCCGGTCCGGGCTGACCTTCTGACCGGGGTCCTTGTCGCCGACGAGGGTCTGGATCGGGTCGGCGGTCACCGCGGCGATCTGCACCTCGGCGCCGGCGTCCCGCAGATGCTGCACCGGGACGAGAAGTTCGTCCTGTTCCACTCCGTAGTTGGCCACCACGACCAGAGCGGAGCGACCGCTCAGCTTGCTGTCAGCCATGCTTTCTCCTCTTCTCCTGCAGGTCCGCGGGCCGGCCCGGGTGCGGACGGCGTCTGTCTCCGCGGCTGCCCACAGCGCGGCACGCCATGCACCGGGCCGCCGGCCCTGGCTCCAGTCCACCCGGAGACACGGCCGCGCGCGACACGACCGGGCCGATGGTGCCGGTGCGGGAGCGCGCGGGCCGCTCCCGCACCGGCACGCCGTACCACCGCCGGCAGGCGTCGTCAGGCCGGCGTCAGGCGGAGACCTCGGGCCGGTCGTGCTCCGCCCAGCGGGTGTGGAAGCTGCCCTCGCGGTCGGTCCGGCGGTAGGTGTGGGCGCCGAAGAAGTCCCGCTGCCCTTGGGTGAGGGCCGCCGGCAGCCGTTCGGCGCGCAGCGAGTCGTAGTAGGCCAGCGCGGCGGAGAAGGCGGGGGCCGGGATGCCGTGGTGCGCGGCGGTGGCCACCACCTCGCGCCAGCTCTGCTGGGCACCGCCGATCTCCTGGCCGAACTCCTTGTCGGACAGCAGGCTGACGAGGCCGGGGTCGGCGGCGTAGGCCGCGCGGATGCGGTCGAGGAACGCGGCGCGGATGATGCAGCCGCCGCGCCAGATCGCGGCGATCGCGCCGGGGTCGATGTCCCAGTTGTACTCGGCGCTGCCATCCATGATCATCTTCCAGCCCTGGTCGTAGGCGATGATCTTCGACGCGTACAGGGCCTGCTCGACATGGGCGGTGAAGGTTTCCGCCTCGTGGGCGGACAGCGGCCGGGCACCGGCTCCCGGCAGGTCGCGGTAGGCGGCCCGCAGGTCGGTGTGTCCCGACGAGGAGCGGGCGAAGACCGCCTGGGCGATGGCGCTGACCGGGACGCCGAGGTCGAGGGCGAGCTGTACGGTCCAGCGTCCGGTGCCCTTCTGTTCGGCCTGGTCCTGGACGACGTCGACGAAGGGTTTGCCGGTGGCGGCGTCGGTGTGGGCGAGCACCTCGGCGGTGATCTCGATCAGATATGAGTCCAGGCGGCCGGTGTTCCAGCGGCGGAAGATCTCGGCGATCTGCGTCGGGTGGTAGCCACCCACCTGCCGCAGCAGGTCGTACGCCTCGCCGATGAGCTGCATGTCGGCGTACTCGATGCCGTTGTGCACCATCTTGACGAAGTGTCCGGCCCCGTCCGGCCCGATGTGGGTGCAGCAGGGCTGACGGTCCACCTTGGCGCTGATCGTCTCCAGCATCGGGCCGAGCGAGGCGTAGGACTCGGCCGAGCCGCCGGGCATGATCGAGGGCCCGTGCAGCGCACCCTCCTCACCGCCGGAGACGCCGGTGCCGACGAAGTGGACGCCCCGCTCGCGCAGGGCGCGTTCGCGGCGGCGGGTGTCGGCGAAGTGGGCGTTCCCGCCGTCGATGATCATGTCGCCGGGCTCCAGCAAGGGGGCGAACTCCTCGATCACCGTGTCGGTCGGATCGCCGGCCTTCACCATGATCATCAATCGTCTGGGGCGCTCCAGGGCGGCGACGAACTCCTCGGGCCGCTCGGTGGCCACGAAGTTTCCCTCGTGCCCGAACTCCGCGATGAGGTCATGGGTCCGGCTGGGCGTGCGGTTGTGCAGAGCCACGGTGTAGCCGTTGCGGGCGAAGTTGCGGGCCAGGTTGCGGCCCATCACCGCGAGCCCGGTGACACCGATCTGTGCGGTGGCGGCCATACGTACTCCCGTTGGTGGGGCGGACTGTGACAACCGACTCCACCAGACGGAGCGTGGAGCCTGGTGGAGGCACACCCGGCGGTTCCCGGCGGACGGCGACCCGGATACGGGTGGCCCCGTCAGGACTGCCGCCGGCTTCCGGGAACTCCGCGGCCGGTCCGGCCGACTAGTGGGCTGTGGAACGGAGCACGGAGTGGTCAGGTCCCCTTGAGGGACGGCAGAGGGACGGTGCGGGCGGTCTCGAGGTGCGGCTGCGGCACGTGGTGTGCCGGCACGGGCGGCTGGAGGCGGTCCGCGGAGTCGATCTGGAGGTGCGGGCCGGTGAGCGGATCGCGCTGACCGGCACCAACGGATCGGGAAAGACGACGCTGTTGCGGGCGGTGCTCGGTCTGCACCGGCAGGCCGACGGGGAGATCGTCGTCGGCGGCCGGGGCTGCCGCAGCGCCGCCGAATGGGCGTGGCGGCGGCGGGCGTGCGGATGGATTCCGCAACGGCCGGCCGCCGGCCGCTTCCCGCTGCTCGCGAGGGAGCTGCTGGCGAGCAGCGGTGACCTCGCCGAAGCGCGGCACGCGGCCGAGCGGCTGGGCGTGGGCGCCCTGACCGACCGGCCGGTGAGCAGCCTCTCGGGCGGCCAGTTGCAGCGGATGCACCTGGCGCGCGCGGTGGGCTGCGTGGCGGCCGGAGCGGGGGTGCTGCTCGCGGACGAGCCCACCGCCGCGCTGGACTTCGCCGGGCAGGAGGAGGCCGCGGAACTCCTCACCGCACTTCCGGTGACGCTGCTGGTGGTGACGCACGACCGGGCGATGGCCGGGCGCTGTGACCGGACGCTGGAGATGGCGGCCGGCCGGCTGCGGGAGGTCGCGTGAGCGCCCTCGGGCAGGTCGGCGACCTGCTCCAGCTGGTCCCGGTGCAGCGTGCGGGGGCCGGGCTGGTGCTCGCCGCCCTCGGCCTGCCGGTGATCGGTGTGGTGATCGTCGGCCTGGACATCATGCCGGTGCGCTTCGCCATGATGCATGTGGCACTGCTGGGCATCGCGGTGGGTCAACTCGTGGGTCTGGACCCGGTGTTGTGTGCGCTGGTGGCCTGTGCCCTGGCGGGCGCGGGGGTGGCCCCGCTGGCCCGTACGGCGGACGGCCTGTCGGGGGCGATGGGGCTGCTGATGAGCCTCGCGATCGCCGCCGCCCTGCTGATGCTGGCGCTGTCCGGGGTGAACGCCAACGGGGCGTTCGCGCTGCTGTGGGGCTCGATCCTGGCGGTGCGTCCGGCGGACCTCGTGGTGCTGGGCGCGCTGGCGGTGGCCGTACCGGCGCTGTTCGTCCGGCGGCGCCGCGATCTGGCGCTGCTGCTGCACGACCGGGAACTGGCGCTGTGCTCCGGCGTGGCGGTGCAGCGGCTGACCGTGGTGCTGCTGGTCCTGGTGGCGGTCGCGGTCGCCGGCGCCATCCGCCTGACGGGCGCGTTGCTGGTGGACGCGCTGACCCTGCTGCCGGCCCTGGCCGCCCGCCGCCTCGGCCGGTCGCTGGTGTCGATCACACTCTGGGCGGTCGGCATCGGCGTCGTCGTGAACGTCGTCGGCTTCCTGCTCGCGCTGGCCTGGGACCTGCCCCCCGGTCCGGTCCTCGTCCTCGCCGCGGGGGCCATCGCCCTTGCCGCTCATCTGATACCCGAACGGAGAACCTCATCATGGCGCACGTCCGCGTCCTCTTCCGCCCCGTCGCAGCCGTCACCGCACTGAGCGCCGGGCTGGCGCTGCTGACCGGCTGCGGCGGCAACGGCGGTACGGACACCTCGTCCGGCTCATCGCGGACGGGCGCGTCGTCCGGTCCGGAGGTGGTCGCCACCTCCACCTGGGAGGCGGCGCTGGCGAAGGCCGCCGGGGCCAGGAACGTCCGCTACCTCGTCCCCGCGTCGATCCGGCACGCCCCCGACTACGACCTCAAGCCGTCCGACCTGACCGCGGTCGCGGGCGCCGACTACGTGCTCTACGCCTCCTTCGAGCCCTGGGCCGGCAAGATCAAGGAAGCGGTCGGCTCGCACGCGAAGCTGGTCGAGGTCAATCTGGACAACACACCCGCGGCGACCCGGGCCGAAGTGACCGCGCTCGGCAGGAAGTTCGGTACGGAGCGCGCCGCGGCCCGGTGGAACGCCACCTTCACGCGCGCGTGGGACACGCTCGCCCAGCAGGTGAAGGGCGCCTGGCCGGGCGGCAAGGCGCCGGCGGTGGCGTCGCAGAGGTTCACCACGTGGGCGGCCGAGCTGGCGGGCGCGAAGGTGGTCGGCACCTACGGCCCCGAAGCGGTCACCCCCGCCCAGCTGTCCGCACTGTCCGCGAAGAAGCCGAAGTTCGTGCTGGAGAACGAGAACATGTCGAGCGGGACCGTGCTGCCGGGCTCGGGGGCCGAGCAGCTGAACATCGTCAACTACCCGGGCCGGGACCTCGACCTGCTGGCGGTCTACCGCAAGGCGGCCGGGCAGATGGAGAAGGCGTTCTCCGGCTCCTGAGCCGCCGGCGACGTGCACCCCGGGGAGGAGCTGCCGCGGCGGCCCCTCCCCGGTGGCGTGTCCGGCGGCGTCAGCCCGCCCGCACCTGGTCGGCGCTCACCTCGGCGGCGGCCCTCGCCCGCAGCGCGGCCCGGTCGGGCTTCCCCGCCGGGGTGAGCGGCAGCCCGTCGGTCACCAGGAGGACGTGCTCGGGATGCTTGCGGCGCTCCAGACCGCGGGTGTCCAGATGGGCGCACAAACCGGCAAGTTCCGGTGTGCGCCCGGGCCGCGGCACCACGCACGCGGCGAGCCTTTCGCCCATCAGCGGGTCCGGCACGCCGACGCACAGCACCTCGCGCACGTCCGGGTGGGAGGCGAGCTGACCCTCGACCTCGGCGGGGCTGATGTTCGCGCCGCCGCGGATCACGATGTCCTTGAGGCGGCCGATGACACGCAGGGTTCCGGTGGCGTCCAGCATGCCGAGGTCGCCGGTACGGACCCAGCCGCCGGCCGTGCGGTAGCGCATGTTCAGCTCGGGCGCGCCGACGTAGCACAGCGGGGTCATCGGGCCGCGCGCGAGGATCTCCCCGGCCTCCCCGCAAGCCGCCGCCGCACCGGGGGAACTGCCGCCCGGCAGCGGGGCGATGCGGATGTCGCACACGCCGGGATCGGGCCGGCCCACCGCGATGCCGGGACCGGCCTCCGAGCCGTCCTCGGCGGCCGCGCACGCGTCGAGGTCGCCGTGGCAGTTGACGCCGTCGGCCGAGCCGTAGAGGTTGACCACCGCGCAGCCGAAGGCCCGGCGGGCCTCTTCGCGGGTGGCCGCGTCGAGGGCCGCGCCGCCGAGTATCAAGGCGGTCGGCGCGGGGGGCGGGGCGGGCGCGTCCGCCAGCCGGTCGAGCATCATGCGCACCATGGTCGGCACGCCCAGTACGTGGGTGGGCCGGTGGGCGCGGAGCGCGTCCAGGGCCGCGTCGGGTGTGAAACGGTCGAGGAGCACCAGGGTCCCGCCGTGCCGGGCGAGGGTGACGGCGGTGCCGTTGCTGCCGAACGCCGACGCGAGCGGCACCAGGAACAGACAGCGCGGCGGGGTGCCCGGCCGCAGCAGCGAGGCAAGGCCGTTGCCCCGGCCGCCGGCCAGCGCGTTGTGCGAGTACGCCACCATCTTGGGCTCGGCCTCCGACCCGGAGGAGACCAGTATCCGGGCGGCGGTATCGGGGCCGGGGCGGGCCGGTGTGAAGGCGGTCGCGTCGGTGCGCAGCAGCTCGGCCAGCGACGGACAGTGCGCCGGGACCGGGCCGGGGCCGGCCGCGATCACCGTGCGCAGCTCGGGCAGTTCGCCGGGAACCGCGGCCAGTGCGGCCAGCTCCCGCGCGGGCTCGGCGCCCCGGTGTTCGGCGAGGGCGATGACCGCCCGGGCCCCCGAGCGGCCGAGCAGCGAGCGGGCCTCCCGTCTGCCGCGTCCGACCGGGAAGGGCAGCACGACGGCGCCCAGCGCGGCCAGCGCGAGGTCGGCCGTCACCGCGTCCCTGCCGTTGGGCAGCGCCACGCCCACCACGTCACCGGGCCGGACGCCGTGCGCGTCCAGCCCGGCGGCCAGACATCGGGCCCGGTCGTCCAGTTCGGCGTAACTGACCTCGCCGGCCGCGTCGATCACCGCGGTGGCGCCCGGGGCGGCGATCCGGCGGGCCCGGAACAGCGCGTACAGGTCCAGATCGGGGCAGTGGCCGTCGGCGGCCCAGGCGCGCCGCAGCGCCGCGGGGACCAGATCGTGGAACGGGGCGGCGGCGGGCAGGGTGCGGGACGGGATCGTCATGCGAACCTCCAGGGCGAGGGAACAACGAGGGATGCGTGCGCGTCGCGGGTGAACACCCCGGCCAGCCGGGGGTCCGCCGGCAGCGCGCCGAGATCGGTGGTGACGACGGTGGCGGCCAGACCCCGTGCGCGCAGGGCCGCCACAGCCTGGTCCGACGTCAGCTCGCGCAGTCGCGCGGAGAGGGCGCGGGCCGCGTCCGCGGAGTCGTCGGCCGGGGCGAGCCACCCGTCGGCGGTCCGCAGCGGGCGGCGGAAACCGGCCGGGCGGCGCGGATCCCGGCCCGCCGCGGCCCGCCGCAGCGCGGGTGCGGTGAGCGTCTCCGCGGCACCGAGCAGGGACGACTCCACCTGTACGCCGTGACCGGTGCGCTCCCGCAGCAGCAGGCCGGCCAGTACCGCCTCCGCACCGACCAGGCCACCGAGGACGTCGATCAGTGTCATCAACGAAGGCGCCGGCGGTTCGTCGGCGGGCCGGGCTGCCTCGCCGACGCCGGTGCGGGCCTGCACCATGAAGTCGGTGCCCATCGGGGCGTCGGGCAGCCGGCCCGCCCAGCCGCTGGTGTACGTGTACACCAGACGCGGGTTGACCGCGCCGAGAGCGTCGGCACCCAGCCCGAACTGCTCCGCCTTGCCCGGGGCCCAGTTGTGCAGGAAGACGTCCGCGCCGGCGGCCAGCTCGCGCAACTCACCTTGTCCCGCAACGGACTTGATGTCGATCTCCACGCTCCGCTTGCCCCGGTTGAGGGCGAGCCAGCGGGCGGAGACTCCCGAGGCGCACGGGGGCATCCCGCGCAGCGGGTCCCCGCCCGGCGGTTCGATCCGTACGACGTCGGCGCCGAGCAGCCCCAGCAGATGAGCGGCGAGCGGGGCCTGGATGCGGCGGCCGGCTTCGAGAACCGTCAGCCCCCGCAGCGGAAGGGTTCCGGCGGGCAGCGGGTCCGGCGCCGGCGGAACGCCCGCCCCGGCGTACGGAGTCAGCGTCCACGGCGCGGCGGCCGCTTCCCCCACCCTCCCGGAAAGCGCGTGCAGCGCGCACACCTCGGCCCCGGACGCGGCGGCGGCCTGCCGGACGCGCGCCCAGGACACCGCGCCGGCCGCCCGGTGCAGCGCCTCGGGCAGCGGCGCACAGGCCGTGGCGTAGCGGAACTGGAAGGCGGGCCAGCCGGCGCGGATCGGCTCCTCGGGCGCGCCGAGTTCGCGCCAGAACCGGGCCCACGGGCCGGGATCCAGTGCCTCCAGCTCGAATCGGGTGCCGCAGGAGGCGGTGAACGGCGGTCCGCCGGGTGCGGTGGGCACGGCCTCCGCCTCGGGGGCGTTCGCCGCCGCGGCGTACTGGGAGAGCGTCAGCAGCGCGGCCCGGTCGGCACCGGTGGCGACCTCACCGGCCCCGCCGCCGCCCCGCGCCCGGCCCAGCAGCCCGGCGAGCAGCCCCTGCACGGTGAGGACCGCCGCACAGGTGGCGGCGTAGTCGACGGCGAGGCCACGCGGTACGGCGTCGCGTCTCCCGTGGACGTGCATCATCCCGGTGGCCGCCTGGACCGTCGCCTCATCGGAGGCGTCCGCGTCCGGCAGCACATCGGCCCAGGCGGTGTGCGCGGTGATCTCGCCCGGCCCGGGGCCGGCCACGGCGACGCGGGCCGGACCGGTCCGCCCGGCCGGCGCCTCCGCCGCCCGCGCGCCGAGCGCCCTCAGGTGGGCGAGCGCCGGCGCGGTGAGTGCGGCCGGGCCCGCGACCCGTACGTCCACCTCCTCCAGTGGCCCGGTCGTACCGATGACGGTGGGGCTCCCCACGGCATGCACGGCATTCCTCTCCGGCGGCGGCAGGGCGCCGCGTCTCTCGCACGGACGTGGACGTACGGGAACCGGACGGCGCTCGCGGCCGACCAACTCCACGGCCAGTAAGTCGGAGCGTCGGTTCACCGGGTTCCCGGTGAACACGGAGGAAGCCGTGAACCCCCTACATCCCCTGCAGAGCACGCCGGGCGCCGAGCCGAGCGGCACGCCGGAGGCCGGTCCGCCGTCCGGCGCGGCCCCGTTCGGGACGCCGGCCTGTCCGCCGGAGGCCGCCGGGCTCCGCGAGCGGGTCGCGGCGTTCGTGCGGGAGCGGGTGCTGCCGAGCGAGCCGGTGCTCGACGCGGGCGGGCCGGCCGCGCGCGCCGAGCTGGGCCGGCTCAAGAGTGAAGCGCAGCAGGCCGGCCTCTGGGCGCTGCCGCTGCCCGTCGAATACGGCGGACAGGGTCTGCCGCTGTCCCGTTACGCGCACCTCGCCGAGGCCGAGGGAGCCAGTGACCACGGTCCCGCGGCCCTCGGCTCGGCGTCCCTGCTGGACGTGCTGATGCTCGGCCGGCACGCCACCGACGCCGTCCGGGAACGCTTTCTGCCGCGCATCGCGGCAGGTGAACTACGCACCTGCTACGCGATGACCGAGCCGGACACCCCCGGCACCGACCCCGCCCTGACCGCCACCCGCGCCGAGGCCGGACCCGGGGGGACGTGGACCCTGCACGGCCGCAAATGGTTCATCACGGGCGCGGGCGAGGCCGACCTGGTGACCGTGCTGGCCCGGACCGGCGACGACCTGTCGCTGTTCCTGGTGCCCACCGCCACCCCCGGGTTCCGGGTGGTGCGCGAGCTGCCGGTGCTCGGCGTCGGCGGTCAGTGGGAGATCGCACTGGACGGGGTCGTCGTGCCCCCGGACCATGTGGTCGGCGAGCACGGGACGGCACTGCGGATCGCCGGGGAGCGGCTGCGGCTCGGCCGTGTCCTGCGCTGTCTGCGCTGGCTCGGGCAGGCCGAGCGGGCCTTCGGCCTGATGTGCGCGCGGGCCCGGTCGCGCACCCAGGCGTCCGGCCCCCTGGCCGACCGCCAGCTGGTGCAACAGCTCGTCTTCGACGCCCTGTTGGCGATCCGTACCACCAGGCCGCTGGTGTACGAGGCGATGGCCCGGCTGGCGGCGGGGGACGATGCCCGGCTGGAGACCGGACTGGCGAAGGTCGCGGCGGCCCGGATGCTCCAGCAGGTCGCCGACGCGGCGATCCAGGTCCACGGAGCGGCCGGACTCGGGCCGGACACCGCACTGCCGGGGCTGTTCCGCACGGGGCGCGCGGCCCGCCTGCTGGACGGCCCGGACGAGCTGCACATCGCCGCGGTGGCCCGCCGGGTGCTCCGCGATTACGACGCCGCCCGGTGACACGGCGGCCCCCGCACCCACGTCCCCGTCACGGCACACGCCCCGTCACCGCACCCACGCCGCCGCGACCTCGGCCGTCACATGGTGAACGGCTCCACCAGCCCGGTCAGCGTCGCCAGCCCCCACGCGAGGAAGAAGTCCCCCCAGATCAGCTCGTGCTGCGGCGCGAGCCCGCGGTCGGCGTCGTAGCAGCCGTCGAGCAGCGCGCCGGTCGACGACAGGTGCGCCGTGGCCAGCCGGTGCAGTACCAGACGCCCCCGGTCCGTGAGGCGGTCGGCCGCCCGCCGGTCGCCGGCCGTCCGCGCGAGCACGGCCAGCTTCAGCGCGGCCACCGCCTCGATCGCGGCGGCCGAGGTGTCCACCGGGCCGCTCGGGTCGGCACCCCGGGCCGACGGCACGAGCCGCGCCCCGGGCGCCAGCCGCAGCGCGCTCAGCCGGTCCGCCGCCGCCCGCAGCCGGTCGTCCGCCCCGAAGCACCGCATCCCGTCGGCGACCGCCAGCAGCAGCCACGCGGCGGTACGACTCCACCCGGGCCCGGGTTCGGGCCACGCCGTCCACGTTCCCCGGGGCCCGGCCTGCCACGCGGGACGCGGCGGGTCCTGCGACAGGCACAGGTGGAGGTGCCGGTCGAGATGGGCGTACGCGGCGGCCGCCCCGCCGTCCGCCCGCGCCAGCAGCGGTACGAGCCCCGGCACGCCGTCGGCCCGTGCCAGCAACCGCGGCCCGCCGAACGCCCCGCCCCACGGCACCAGCCCCCACTCCGGCTCGTACGCCGCCAGGCAGGCCCGCGCCGCCTCGTCCCGCAGCGCGGCCGCCGCCCCGTCACCACCCGGCCCGGCGGCCAGGGAGGTGCCGTACCAGAGCACCAGGCCGCGGGTGGCGGTGTCCTGCGCCACCCAGTGCCGCAGCCGGCCGGTGCAGTCGGCCGCCGCGGCCCGGTGCTCCGCGGCGCCCGAGGACAGCGCGCGCAACCACAACAGCCCGGCCCAGAAGCCGCCGGTCCACGAACCCCGCGTGGTCGTCCGCCACGCGCCCGTGTCCGGATCCGCGTACAGCGGGAAGCGCGGACCGGCCGCGCGCGCCGTCACCGAGACCCGGGCCAGCACGGACGCGAGCGCCGTTTCCGCCCAGCCCGCCGCGGCCGGCGCAACCGGCGCGGTCATCGCGTCACCCCTCGGCGACCGGACATCAGCGGCACGGCCACCGCCCCCGCCGCCGCGAACTCGGCCGCCACCAGCAGCCATCCGGGCCCGTAGCCGGTCGCCGAGACCAGCGCGCCGAAGAGCGGCGGCCCCACCGCGAACCCGGCGAAGAAGCCCGCCGACACCAGGGCGGAGTCCTGCCCGGCGCGCCCCGGTGCCGCCCGCCGCATCACCAGCACCATCGACACCGCGTTCGCCGCCACCGCGAACGACCCGATGGCGAGCGCGCCCACCCAGACCAGCCAAGGCACCGGAACCGCCGCGGCGAGCAGCAGCGCCGCGCCCACCGCTCCGGCCGCCAGCAGGGCGGGCATCACCTCGGCGCGGCCCGGCCGGTCCGCCACCCGCGACCACCCCACCCGCCCCGCCATGCCCGCCACACCCAGGACGGCCACCAACGCGGCAGCGGTGGTCGGTCCGAGCCCCAGGCGCTGCGAACCGAACAGCGCCAGATAGGTGTTGACCGAGGCGATACCGCAGCCGAGCAGCAGCGAGAAGACCGCCAGCCGCCTCGTCGCACCCTGGGCGGCGGGCGTGCGGCACGCTCCCGGGGTCTCGGCGGCCGCGTCGTGCGGCAGCATCCGGGCGGCCCAGGCCGCGGCCACCGCCGCCGTACCGGCCGCCGTCCAGACGGCGCCGCGCCAGCCCACCCCCGCGGCGAGCAGCGACAGCGGCAGCCCCGCCGCGAACGCACCGACCTGCACGCCGGACTGCTTCAGACCGGTCACCGCGCCGCGCCGCTCGGGCGGAACGGCCGCCAGGATCACCTTGTTGGTCGCCGGGTTGGCCAGGGCCTGCGGCAGCCCGCCCAGCGTCACCGCCACCAGCAGTACCGCCGCTCCCGGAGCCGCCCCGATCAGCGCGAGCGAGACGGCGGCGAGCAGCAGCAGCGCCACCAGGCAGCGGCGCGGTCCCACCCGGTCCACCAGCCGCCCGGCCACCGGCGACAGCAGGGCCGCCGCGCCGAACCCGGCCGTCGTGGTCAGCCCGAGCGCCGTCCGGGAGATGCCCCACTCGTCGACCAGCCGCGGCCCGAGTGCCCCGAGCAGGAAGAGCTGCATCATCGAGAAGGCCATCGCGGAGGTCAGCAGCGCGGTCACCGCCGGTCCCGCGGGGCGCGCCCGGGAGGTGCCGCCGCCCGACCCGGCGGCCTCCGCTTCCGTCTCCGTACCGCGCTCTGCTCGCACCGCTGCCCTCCCGCAGGCTCCGGCCCCGCTCCGGGGCCCGGTCCAGTCAGTCGTACGGGCCGGGCCGCCAGTTCCCGACATCGCTGCCCGGACATCGCTGCCCGGTCGTTGCTGCACGGGGCCGGACCGACCGGACACCGGGGGAGGAGAGGTCAGTCCGCGGGGGCGGCGGCCCGACGCCGGTGCGCGAGCACGCCGAGGACGACGTCCACGAGCAGGAAGCCGACCAGCGAGACGCCGAGCAGCGGCACCGCCCAGCCCACCGCCGCGACGCCGCACACCAACGGGAGCAGTACCGGCAGCGGAACCCTCCGCCACGCTCCGCGCGGCACCGGGCGCCCGAAGGACAGCGTCCGCCCGTGCGTGGGCCGTCGCTGCCACCACATCCGGTAGCCCCACAGGATCAGGAAGACCAGGGCGAGCGCGAGCGCCGCCAGCGCGATCTGGTTGACGAGCCCGAACAGGGTGCCGGTGTGCAGGTCGATGCCGTAGCGGGTGAGCTTGGCCAGAACCGGGTAGTCGGCGAACCGCGAGACGTCGGTGACCCTGCCGGTGGCCGGGTCCACGGCGACCGCGTCCTGCTTCTCCGGCCAGCTGCGCCCGACCTGCTTGACGACGTAGGCGGTGCCCTTCGCCGTCGGCAGGTCGATCTCGACGGGAGAGGACAGGCCCTCGGCGCGGGCCGCCGCCAGCACCCGGTCGACGCCCACATCCGTAGCGGAGCCGCTCGGCGCGCCGCTTTGCTTCCCGTCCATGCCCGGCATGTCAGGCATCCCGGCCGTCCCGCCGGCACCGCCGTGGTGGGCATGGTGCCCGGCGTTCCCGGGATCCGCCGCGCCCACGGTCACGGCCGTGGAGACGCTCGGCGTCGCCTGCCCCAGGGACCGGCGGAACGCGTCGATGTGCGCGCCGGCATACCCGGACCAGGTCAGACCGGTCACCGAGAGGAAGAACAGACCGCCCGCCGCCCACACGCCGACCGCCCCGTGCCAGGACAGCGTCCGGCGGCGGCCGGTGGCGGTGCGGTCCGGCAGCGCCAGGGCCCGCACCTTGCGCTGGGTGCGCCTGCGTCCGATCCAGAGCGCGAGGCCACCGCCGGCGACCACCCACAGCCAGCTGGCGGCCAGTTCGCTGTAGAGGCGGCCGTTCTCCCCCAGGTGCAGGTCGCGATGGAGGGAGTCGAGCCAGGTACGCAGCGGCAGCGCCCCGGTGGAGCCGTACGTCTCCAGCGCGCCCCGGACCTCACCGGTGTGCGGGTCGACGAAGACGGCGAGCTGGTGGTCCTCGGGCACGCCGGGCGCGCCGGAGAGCAGCACGCGCGTGGTGTCCCCCGGTTCCGGTGCCGGGCGCACGGCGGCGACCGCACCCTCCGGGTGCGCCGCACGCGCCTTGGCGACCTGCTGTGACAGCGGCAGCGTCCGGCCACCCGCCGGAACGCTCAACTCATGGGCGTAGAGCACCTTCTCCGCCTGGAACGAGGCGGCGTAGAGCAGGCCGGTGAGGGCGGCGACGAGGAGGAAGGGCGCGACGAGCACCCCGGCGTAGAAGTGCAGGCGCAGCACCAGCGGGCGCAGTGCGGCCCATCCGGACCGCGGCACCGCCGTCTGCCGCTCGCCGGGGGCGGCGGCGTCCGGGGTCTCGTCCGCATCGCTCGGTACGAGACGTTGTTCAGTGGGCACGCGCGCTCCCAGGTCGAAGGCGGGGAAGGTGAGGTGGACCGGCCCGCTGCCGTTCCGGTTCAGGGAGTCGGACGAACGGAGCGTCGAGTTCCGGCGCGGTGCTGTGAGGTGACCCACAGGGCGGTCGGCCGGCATGCGCCGCGCACGCACCCTCCGGTCGCAGGTGTCCACGGGCCTCAGGCGCACAGGGCCGTCTCGCGGCGCCGGATGTCAGCGAGCGGCTGCTGGCCCTGAGCCACAGCCTGTACGACGAGCCGGAGACCGCCCTGGCCGAACACCGCTCGGCCGCGAAAATCGCGGACCTGCGGGAGACCGCTGGGTTCACCGTCACCCGGGGCGTCGGCGAGCTGCCCACCGCGCTGCTCGCCACCCGGGGATCGGGCGAGCTGGTGCTCGGCCTGTGCGCCGAGTACGACGCGCTGCCCGGCATCGGGCATGCCTGCGGGCGCAACGTCAACGGCGCGGCCTCGGAAGGGTCCGGGTCTGTTTCGAGGCCGGGGCGCTCGCCACCGGGGCCACCCTCGAACTGCGCCCGCACGGCCGGGACTTCGGGCGTGTGACGGTGCCGGTGGCCCGCCGGGACGGTCGGCCCCTGGTTCCCCGGCCGCCCGCCGTCCGGCCGGGCGCCGCGTCCTGCGCCTGGCCGGACGGGGTGGTTGACGGGCAGGAGTATCGTCTTGCGGTAGCCGGCCCCCGGCAGTTCCTGCTGGTCGTGCCGGAGTGTTCCGTACGAGCCGCGCGGACGGGGCCGGAAGCGCGTGGGCGGCGCCACCGGGAGGTGCTCCGCTGCCGTAGGACGTCATGGTCGACCGCCTTGAGCGCCGTACGACGGAGCAGAGCGCCGGGCCGGCATCTGGAGCGAGCAGGACCGACAAGGCTGGACGGGAGCGACCGCGGATGGACCACAATCTCCCTGCTTCGGAAAGCGAAACGCACGACGCGGCGACCGCGGCTTCCGAACTGATCGAGCTCCTCGAGGTGTTGTGGGAGCAGGGGCGGGACGCGGTGCCCACCGCCCCGGTGTCCCTGTCGCAGCTGCGGGTCCTGTATGCGGTGGAACGTGACGAAGGCATCAATCTGCGCACCCTGAGCCGGCTGCTGGACGCGGCGCCGTCCTCGGTGAGCCGGCTGTGCGACCGTCTCCAGGCGATCGGCTACCTCAGGCGGGCTCCCCACCCGTCCAGCGGGCGTGAGTTGGAACTGCGGCTGACCGGCCAGGGGGTGGCGTATCTCTTCGGCTTGCGTGCCCGTCGGGAGGAGGCGCTACGGTCGTTCATTGCCCGGATGCCGCGGGGGGAGCGAGCGGCGCTGACCGAAGGGCTGACGGGATTCCGGACGGTGGTGGACGCCGCGTCGCCGATCGGTCTGCAGGCGTCCCGGGACGTCGGGGCGCGCTCGGCCCGATCGGCCTGACCAGGCATTTCCCCGGTCCATAGGGGCTGCGGCGGCGGGGTAAGTACCCATCGGGGGTGCGGAGGAGGCCCTGTTGATCTTCGGGCTTTCCGTGCTTGACTGTCGTCGCTAACATTTGCCGGGCGACAACAATTCGGTCCGGCGAGACCGGAAGACCTGGCCGCACGTCGGACCGCCACCGTGTGCCGGCCACCGTAGGGAAGGGATCCTGTGCTGAGTTCCGCCGAGGCTGCCGCACGCAGGCGCATCAGCAGCGCGCTGCGCGCAGAAGCCGACGACATCGCCGACCGTTGGGTGCAGTTGCAGCTGGACCGAGGTGCCCTGGGCAAGCAGGTCAGCGAGGTGGAGCTGCGGGAGGAAGCGGACGACCTGGTGGCCGCGCTCACCTCCGGTCTCGACAGCGACATACCGGTGGAAAACCTCGTCGCCACCCACCAGGAGCTGCGGCAGGCGGTCTCCGAGCTGTCGCTGCGCAGGGCCCGCGCCGGCGCCCCGCCCACGGGCACCTCGCTGGCGGTGCTGTACCTCAAGGAAGCCCTGCTGGAGGCCGTACAGCGGCAGACCCGTGACGGCGACGAACTGTTCACCTCCGCGCTGCTGGTCAACCGGCTCCTCGACACCGCGGGCGCGCTCTCCTTCGAGACGTACGTGGAGGGCCGCGAGGAGATCATCCGGCGGCAGAGCCGCCAGTTGCTGGAGGTGTCCACGCCGGTGGTGCGGCTGTGGCGCCACGTGCTGGCCGTCCCCCTCATCGGCACCCTGGACACCGCCCGCACCCAGGTGGTGATGGAGAACCTCCTCCAGGCCATCCAGGAGAACGAGGCGCAGATCGCCATCATCGACATCACCGGCGTACCCACCGTCGACACCGCGGTCGCCCAGCACCTGCTGCAGACCGTCAACGCCGTACGCCTCATGGGCGCGGACTGCGTCATCAGCGGCATCCGGCCCCCCATCGCCCAGACCATCGCCCAGCTCGGCATCGACCTGTCCACCATCCTCACCCGCGCCACCCTCGCCGACGCGCTGACCGCCGCCGTCAAACTCACCGAGGACTCCTCCGCACAGGCCGACCCGCGGGACGCGCGATGAACGGCCGGCCCTCGAACGGGGTGCCGATCCTTCGGCTGGGAGACGTGCTGGTCACCGGGCTGCTCAACGAACTCGACGACAAGTCCGCGGTGGCGTTCACCGACGAACTCACCACGCGCATCAGTACCGACGGCGCACGCGGCGTCCTGGTCGACATCTCCCGCCTGGAGATCATCGATTCGTTCGTGGCCCGCACCCTGATGGAACTCACCACCATGGCGCGGCTTCTGGGCGCGCGAGTGATCGTGGCCGGCATGCGGCCCCCCGTGGCCATCACCCTGGTCGAACTGGGACTTCAGCTGGACGGCGTGGAAACCGCCCTCAACGCCGAGCTGGGCATGGCGGCGCTGGGCTGGTACCAGAGCGCCCAGCCTCCGCAGGGAGGTGGGCGTGACACGGACCGGTGAACTCGCCAGCACCACCACCGTCCGCGAGGCGGACCAGCACCACGGAGCCGACTCGCCGGCGGCACCCTCCCGCCATCCCGTACGGACCGAGGAGGACCTGCTCAGCGTGCGGCACGCGGTGCGCGCGGCCACGCTCAGCGCCGGATTCAGCATCATCGACCAGACGCGGGTGGTCACCGCGGCGAGCGAACTCGCCCGCAACGCCTACATCCACGGCGGAGGCGGCACGCTCGCCATCGACCACCTCACCCGCCACGGCACCGCGGGACTGCGGCTGACGATCCGGGACGACGGCCCGGGCATCAGCGACCTCGACCGGGCCTTCACCGACGGCTTCACCACCGGCGCGGGCCTCGGGCACGGACTCGGCGGCGCGCGGCGGCTGATGGACGAATTCGAGGTGCACAGCGAGCCCGGCGCGGGGACCACGGTGATCGCCGTCCGATGGGCGAGCCGGTGACCCAGCCCCCCACCCTGACGACCACGCACATCCGCGTCGACCACTACAGCGCCGTGCACCTGGCGGCTCAGACGGCCCGCTCACTCGCGCAGAGCCGGCAGCTTCCCGGACCGCTGCCCGAGCACTGCGCGGTCATCGCGTCCGAACTCGGCAGCAACCTCGCCAAGCACGCCACCGACGGTTCCCTGTTCGTCCAGCCGACGCTGCTCGGCGACGGCGTGGAGGTGCTTTCCGCGGACCGGGGACCCGGCATGCCCGAGCTCGACCGGTGCCTGACCGACGGCTACAGCACCACCGCCACGCTCGGAGCCGGTCTGGGGTCGGTCAGCCGGATAGCGTCGGACTTCACCATCCGCACCCAGGAAGGCACCGGCACCCTGGCCTGCGCACGGCTCTGGGCCCCCGGTGACCCGCCGCCGTCCGCAGCGGGGACCGGCGCGGTCTGCCTCCCCGCCGACGGCGAAGAGGTCAGCGGTGACGCCTGCGCGCTGCGCGACACCCCCGCCGGCCGCACCGCGATCGTCATCGACGGCCTCGGCCACGGGCCGTTGGCGGCGGAGGCCGCGCAGAGCGCCCTGCGCGCCTTCCACCGTGCGCCGGACGAACCGTTGCCGGACCTCCTGCACGGCATCCACCGCGCGCTGCGCCGCAGCCGCGGCGCGGCCGTCGGACTGCTCCGCCTCCACCCCCACCGGGGCGAATACTGCGGCGTGGGCAACGTCCGCGTCCTCGCCCTCGCCGGGCAGAGCGTCCACCACCGGCACACCGGCCAGCCCGGCATCGTCGGCCTGCGCATGCCACGGCCGCAGGTCCGCTCCCTGCCGCTGGAGCCCGGCACGACCGCCGTGCTCCACTCCGACGGCATCGACCACCGCTGGACCCTCAGCCCCCCGCCCCACCTCCTGCAGCTCCCGCCGCCCCTGCTGGCCGCGGCCCTCGCCCATGGCCACCGGCTCACCCGCGACGACGCGACCGTCCTGGTCGCCACCCTTTGACACAGAGACTTCCGTGACCCCCCACACCTTCCACCGCACCTTCCACTCGCTGCCGACGCTGCGCACCGCCGTCCGCAGCCTGGGCGACACCCACCGGCTGGCCATCGAGACCCGGGCCCGCCTGGTCCTGTCCGTGACCGCACTGGCCGACCGCGCGTTCCGGGCCGGGCGCCCCGTCACCCTGGAGGCCGCCTGCGCCGCCGGCACCGGCCGCAGCGACTCGCTGCTGTCCGTCACCCTCCGGACGAAGGGCCCGCTGCCCCCGGCCGAGCTGCCGCTGCCGGCGGAAACGGCACCCGACGGCACCGCGGCGACCTGGTGCCTCTCCCTCGCCGCACCGCACGCCCCCACCCCGCACGACGGGGCCGCGCCCGCCCGGCCCGCCCCGGTGACGACCGCCACCGCCAAGGACAACGGCCACGCCGAAGCACCCGTGACGGCCCCGACCGAGACGCACGCCCTCGAAGAGGAACTCCGGGCCGCCCTCGCCCAGGTCGACGCCCTCAGCGAGGCGCACCGCCAGCTCAAACACGAACTCGCCGAGACCAACAGCGGGGTGCTCGCCCTCTACGTCCAGCTCGAAGAACGCGACGAGCAACTCCGCACGGCACACGGCCAGGTCCTCAGGGAGCTCGAAGACGCCCTGCGCCCCCCGCCGATCGCCGTCGACGGCCTGGAACTCGCCGTCCACTACGCGCCCGCGGAGACGGACGCCCCCACCGGCGGCGACCTCTACGACTGGTTCTCCCTGCCCGACGGCACCGTCCACATCACGCTCGTCGACGCCCTCGGACACGGCGTACGCAGCACCCGCAGCGCCCTGAACGTCACCCACGCCGTGCGCACCCTGGCCCTCGAAGGACACCCGCTGGGCTCCATCGTCCGGCGCACCAACGAAATCCTCGCCCCCTTCGACCCCGACGTGATGGCGACCGTGATCCTCCTTCGGATCGACCCCGGCACCGGGCACCTGGAGTTGGCCAACGGCAGCCACCCACCCGCGCTGATGATGCGCCGCGACGGCACCTCGCAGTACCTGGAGGTCCGCGGCCGGGGCATCGGCTACCCCCTGCCCGGCAGCGACCGGGTGCTGTCGGAGAAGCTGGACGCCGGCGACCTCCTCGTCCTCTACACCGACGGCCTGACCGAGAGCCGCAGGGACCCGCTGGAAGGCGAAGCCCGCCTCATCGAGAGCGCCCGGCGCCACCGGCACCGCCCCATCGAGGACGTCCCCGGCGCCATCGCCGGCGACATGCACACCGTCGTCCTCCACCCCGACGACACCGTCGCCCTCACCGTCCGCAGAACGCCGGCAGGTCCCGCGGAAGAGAGCCGCTGAGTCCGGGCGGCCCCGCTTCCTGACAGGCAGCGGGGCCGCCGCCGAAACCCGTGTGCGCCCGGGCACACCGCTCTGGGATCATGCCGGAATGGGACACAGTCTCGAATCAATGGTTATCCGGCACACCTTCCGCCTCCCGTTCCCCACGGGGCCCGTGGGGAACGGTGGTGTCGCGGCGCGACAGTTCGACGCCGCCCTGATGTCGGTGGGTTTCAAACTCTCGGCGGATCTGCTGGAGCGGCTGTCGGGACTGTCCGAGGGGACGGTCGTCGACACCGCCGTCGACACACTGCGTACCGTCCGCGAGATGGTCGGGGACCACGTCCAGCACAACGTCTACTTCATCGACTTCCCGGCCAACGTGCCCGACACGTGCGACTTCTGGGCGCAGTGCATCATCGAGGCGCTGGCCGACGAGGCAAGCCGGGAAAGCACGCTCGAGCAGCTCAGCAGCGGTGTGGTGGACCTGCTCACGCTGCCGTCCTACGGCAACTACCCCCACACCTACCGCGAGATGCTCGCCGCCCAGGACGAGCTGATCGCGGCGGCGGGCGACCGGATGACCGTCCTGCACACGGGCGACCCCCTGGCCGACGAGATCACCGCTCTCTACCTGGCCCTGGCCGGAAGCACCACACCACTGGGCGACGACGACCTGGAGGACCTGCGGGCGCTCGCCGCGCACTGCGTGCACGGTCCCCAGCCCGAGGCCATCCCGATCCGCGAGAACCGTGCCCTGGTCAACCAGGCCCGCCTGGGCGTCGGCGCGGACCTCCTGGTGGACACCGTCACCGATGTGCTCCGCCTGGCCTGCGCCCTGTCGGACGGCGATGTGACCCTCCAGGAACCGACCCGCTTCAAGAACCTCTCACGTCCGGTGCGCCGCGCCCTGCTCGCGGGCCTCGACGGCGTGGTCGCCGCCGCCCCCGCCAAGCTCGCGGACGTGCACGCGCACCGCGAACCCTTCAAGCGCCTCGGCGAACGCCTCCACCCGCACGAGTACCCGCGCTGGCCGCACGCCGCCCAGGTGTTCGCGGTGGCCCGGGGCGAGCAGCAGGCCCGCTCCCTCGACAGCCGCGCCGAGGAACTGTTCGGGATGCACGACGTCACCGGGGCGGCGGAGCTCCTGCGGGCCGCGCCCGGCAAGCTCTTCCGCTCCCTGGACCGGCTGCTGCGGATGTGCCTCACCCAGGACGAGCGCGAGGCCGTCGTGGCCGTCGCCGAGCAGGTCGCCGACCGGGTCTCCGGCCGGGTCCTGCTGTCGGTCCGCGAACACCTCCACAACCGGCCCGAGGAGACCGGCGAACGCCGCGTCTTCGTCAACCGCCTCGGCCGCGCCTGGGTCACCTCCGACGAGCGCCAGCCGGTACTCCCGGACGAACGCAAGCGGCTGATCTCCGCCCTGGACGCCGAAATCCGCCGACGCCTGCCGGCCCCCGAGCACCTGCTGATCGATCCCGACGTCCTCGATGTCGCGCTCCCGCTCAGCGGAAAGGCGACAGCGTCCGGGCTCGGCGTGCTGCCCCGCGGCTCCCTCTCGCCCGTCGACGGCGAACTGCTGCGCTTCTTCGTCTACTGGAAGCAGACAGACCGGAGCACCGACTACGACCTGTCGGCACTGATGCTGAACGCCGACTACTCGACCCGGTGCTGGCTCTCGTACACCGCCCTCACGGAAGTCGAGGGCGAGCACTCCGGGGACATCACCGACGCGCCCGACGGGGCCTCGGAGTTCATCAACCTGCGCCTGGGCGCGGTCCGCGGCACCTTCATCGTCCCGCAGGTCAACATCTTCGCGGGGGAGGGCTTCGAAGAGGTCGAGGAGTCGTTCTTCGGCTTCATGCTGCGCGAGACCGCCCAGCAGGGCCGCCCGTTCGAACCGCGCACCGTACGGCTGAAGTCGGAACTGCGCGGCCCGGGCAAGGTGGCGCTGCCACTGGCGTTCCTGCGCGGCGACGACGGCCGCTGGCGCGCCAAGTGGCTGCACCTGCACCTCACGGGGAATCCGGCGGCCAACCGCGTCGAGGGGAACCGGGTATCGGTCGCGACGCTGCTGCGCGGCATCGTCGAACGCGAATACCTCACCGTGCGCTACCTCGTCGACCTGATGACCGGCGGCACCACGACCGTGACCCTGTGGGACGGCAGCAGCCTCCCGGACGGCCCGGTCACCTACCTCGGCCTGGAACGCCCGGAGGGCCTCCACCCGGACTCCCGCATCCTCACCCCCGAAAATCTGCGCGACCTGATCCCCGCCTGACTGTTATCGTTGCCCACGGCGAGGCCATGAAGGGGCTTCCTTCTCACTCCTTGAACTAGCCCTTTCGCTTTCCTCGCCTTCTACTTCGCCCCCTCGCGGGCCATGGTGAGCAGGGCCGGCAGAGGACGGTGGGCGACCAGCCCGGGGTAGCCCTCCTCATTCCGTCGGTACGGCGTGTCGTAAGGGATGCGGTGGGCGGTGGGCGGCGAGTGCCAACACCGGCGGCTCACGCAGAATGCAGCCATGACCGTCTTCTCGTGCAGTGCCTGTCAGCAGCGAATCACCCTCGCCCTCCGGGAATCGCCGATACCGCCTCCAGTGACGGAGGAAGCCCCGGGACACAGGTTCCTGCCACCGCTGATGCCGCACGGGTCGTATGCGGTCAGCCCCCACACCGGCGCCTTCGTTCTCAATCCTGACGACATCTCGGGGGTGTCCCGGCACCCTGACCGTGGGCGCCTCAACGGATGCTGCGGACTTGACGGTTTGGACGGCCCCAACCTCGTTTGCGATGCCTGCGGAGCCGAGGTCGCAACCCAGCAATCGGATTGCTGGTCTCAACAACTGATCACGCTGATCCCCGACGCGGTGACCACAGCCGTGTCGTCCTCCAGTTGAACCAGTGCAGTTTCGGCGGCACCTGGCACGGTCCGCCGGAGCGAAGCACGTTCCTCGCGGGCGGATGAACGAAACACCGCTCAACCTGGTTCGCGCCCGCGCGGCGCAGACATACTCCAGGCACCCGTGACCGGCCCACAACGGACGGCTGAGTATCCGGACTCATGCGCCCGGACGCGGGGGATGTTTGGCTGCTGAACATGCAGCAGATGCCGTCCCCGTACAGAGTCGAGCCGAGCCGCCCGACCGGCGATGAGCGCGATCGCCATGCGTTCGCCACCCCGGCCATCTCGACCGTCGTGACGCTGGCCGGGGGATTCGTGTTCGGTTGGCTCGCCATCATGACGTTTGTCGTGTGTGGATCGTCCTGTGACAGTGACCCCGCCGGGTCGGTCATCTTCACCGCGTGCACCTGGAGCCTCGTCGCCCCCGTCATGCTGCTGTTGATCAGTTGGCTTCTGCCGTGGCGACGGCGATACAGCGGGGCACGTCTCGGCTTCGCGATTTTGGCGCCGCTCTCCGTGGGGGCGATCTACGTCCTGTTCAACGTCTGGCTCGTCCTCACGTGAGTCCCGGCCGGCCGCTGGGTTCAGCCGAGCGCCGCGTCGGCCATGAGACACGGATGGCGCCAAGGGCACGTCGCTGTGGGGGTTGCGGGCTGACAACGACGACATGCCGTGGCTACTCCACTCGGGTCTGACTGTCACGCCATTGGCGGCGTTTCGGCCGCTCAAGGAGGCGATCGGCTCCCGGCACAGCCATGATGCGGCTGAGTTGCGACGCCAACCGCGAGCATCGGGAGATACCCACCAGTGAGCATCCTCAACGACCCCCACGGTGCCGCGGCAGCCGAGGACTCGTACGAAAACGAATTGCCGCTCAGGGGCAAAGAGCCCGGGAACGTGGTGATCAGGTGGCTGACGACCACCGACCACAAGACCATCGGCACGCTGTACCTGCTGACGTCGTTCGCGTTTTTCCTCGTCGGCGGCTTGATGGCGCTGGTGATGCGCGCCGAGCTGGCCCGGCCGGGCACGCAGATCGTGTCGAACGAGCAGTTCAACCAGGCGTTCACGATGCACGGCACCGTGATGCTGCTGATGTTCGCGACGCCACTGTTCGCCGGCTTCACGAACTGGATCATGCCGCTGCAGATCGGTGCCCCCGATGTGGCCTTCCCGCGGCTGAACATGTTCGCCTACTGGTTGTATCTCTTCGGCTCGCTGGTGGCGGTCGGGGGGTTCCTCACCCCGCAGGGCGCGGCGGACTTCGGCTGGTTCGCCTATACACCGCTGTCCGACGTGGTCCGGTCCCCGGGCATCGGTGCCGACATGTGGATCATGGGTCTGGCCTTCTCCGGCTTCGGCACGATCCTCGGCGCGGTCAACTTCATCACGACGGTCGTCTGCATGCGCGCGCCCGGCATGACCATGTTCCGCCTGCCCATCTTCACCTGGAACGTGCTGCTGACCGCTGTGCTGGTCCTGCTGGCCTTCCCGGTGCTGGCGGCGGCGCTGTTCGCCCTGGAGGCGGACCGCAAGTTCGGCGCCCACGTCTACGACCCGGCCAACGGTGGTGCGTTGCTGTGGCAACACCTCTTCTGGTTCTTCGGGCATCCAGAGGTGTACATCATCGCCCTGCCGTTCTTCGGCATCGTTACCGAGGTCATCCCGGTGTTCTCCCGCAAGCCGATCTTCGGCTACATCGGTCTGGTCGCCGCGACGATTTCCATTGCCGGTCTTTCGGTCACGGTCTGGGCGCACCATATGTACGTCACGGGCGGCGTGCTGTTGCCGTTCTTCTCCTTCATGACATTCCTGATCGCGGTCCCGACCGGTGTGAAGTTCTTCAACTGGATCGGCACGATGTGGAAGGGCTCACTATCCTTCGAAACGCCGATGCTGTGGGCGATCGGCTTTCTCGTCACCTTCCTTTTCGGTGGCCTGACCGGTGTCATCCTGGCTTCGCCGCCGATGGACTTCCACGTCTCCGACTCGTACTTCGTGGTGGCGCATTTCCACTACGTGGTCTTCGGCACGGTTGTTTTTGCGATGTTCTCCGGGTTCCATTTCTGGTGGCCGAAGTTCACCGGCAAGATGCTCGATGAGCGCCTGGGAAAAATCACCTTCTGGACGCTGTTCGTGGGGTTCCACGGCACCTTCCTGGTGCAGCACTGGCTGGGTGCGGAAGGCATGCCGCGGCGTTACGCGGACTACCTGGCCGCCGACGGTTTCACGGGGCTGAACACCGTCTCGTCGATCAGCTCGTTCCTGCTGGGCCTGTCGATGCTGCCGTTCCTCTACAACGTCTGGAAGACCGCCAAGTACGGCAAGCCGGTCGGCGTCGACGACCCGTGGGGCTACGGCCGTTCGCTGGAGTGGGCGACCTCCTGCCCGCCGCCGCGGCACAACTTCCTCACCCTGCCCCGTATCCGTAGCGAAGCCCCGGCGTTTGACCTGCACCACCCCGAGATCGCCCTGCACGACGAGGCGAACCACGGCAAACGCGACGTGGTGGAGGCGCCCAGACATGAAGGCGGCCCGTCTTGACCTCACCGGGGCGCCAGGGGCCCCCGCTCGCCGGGCAGGGGGCCGCACTCGCCAACGAGGTGGAGGGCTACCTCCTTGCGCAAGCGGAGCGAGAGCAGGCGCAGCATGAGGCCCAAGCGCTCTGCCGGCGCCTGACCTGGCTCACCAGGGGACAGGCCGAGGACCTCACCCGCCATTACACCGAGCAGCGTCTGGGCCTGACGCGCCAGGCGCTCCAGGCCACCGCCGACCGGGCCAAGCGCCTGCGCGGCGAATACGAGGCGCGCTACGCCGCATTGCGTCGCACCCTGCTCAGACGGCACGCCGTTTGTGCGTGCTTGCTGTTTGTGTGTTCCCTCGCCGTGAGTGCGGGGACCAGTCTGCTGGGCCGCTGACCTGAGCGGCAGTAGTGGTGAGTGCGGCGGCGTTCTGCCCGGCCTCCGTGCACGCGGAGGCCGGCGTCGTTTGCTTGCCTCACTCGTTCGGCGTGACGCACTCCGTATGTGCGCGCGGTTCGGGGACGCTCAGCCGGCCCGGCCGCCGGGTGCCTCCTGACCGGGTGGCCTCTCCGCCGCCTTGCCGCCCGCGCCGAACAGTCCGGTGGCTGTGAGGTCCGAGCGGTCGGTGAGGCGCGCGAACTCGTGACGGGAACGGCGCGCCACGATGTCCGGCAGGCCCGCTCGTACGGCCTGGGCGGCCCGCAGCCAGGGCTGGGCGTAGACGACGGGGGCGCGCCGCTCGATGCCGTGGACCAGGCGGGCGGCCACCGGGGCCACCGGGTGCGTCTTCGAGGCGGGCCACGGCAGCCCGGCGCGGAGTACCCGCATGACCGCGTGGCCGTCGGCGGCCTTGATCATGTCCGTGTCGGCCCAGCTGAGATAGGCGACCCCCACGCCCACGCCGCGGTGCGCCAGCTCCGCGCGTAGGGAGTGTGCGAACGCCTCGGCCCCCGACTTCGAGGCGCAGTACGCCGACATCATGGGTGCGGCGGCGATGCCCGCCAGGGACGAGACCTGCAGGTAGTAGCCGTGCGTGCGCAGCAGATCAGGGAGGAACACCCGGGCGGTGACCGCGCTGCCTAGCAGATTGACCTCCACGATGCGACGCCAGGTCGCGGGGGCGGTGTCCAGGAACGGCCCGGCCGCCGCCACCCCGGCGTTGGCGACCACCACGGACGGTGGGCCGAGGCGTTCCGTCACCTGGGTGGCCGTCCGTTCCATCGCGGCTTCGTCGGTCACGTCGACGGGCCAATACGCGCTTTCGCCCGGCAGCGAAGCCGCCACTCGGGCGAGTTCGGGCTCCTCCAGCCCGAGCAGGGCCACCTTGGCTCCCCGCCGTGCGAGGGCACGTGCCATGGCCTCACCCAGTCCGCGCGCGGCGCCGGTGATCACTGCGATGCGCCCGAGCAGGGGCAGTGTTTCGGCCATGGTCAGGTCTCCGTGTTTCTGCCGGCCGCCGGGCCTTGCCCGCCCCGCAGGACGGGAGGGAGAGGGCAGGAGGGGGATTTCTACCGTAATGCCGCACCGTCGGGAGTTCCTGCGCACGCCGGTGAGTGGGACGTCGTCGCACAGCCTCACGGCCGTCGCGGGCGCGGGCGCCGCCGGTCGGCTGCGGAGGGCCGAGTACGACGAGCCGCTCTAGGCTGAAAGTCGACCGCTGACGACCCGCTCCGTCGAGAGGGTCCATCGAGGGGGTCGAGAGGTTCCGTCGAGATGCCGGAGGGCGAAGCGCATGGCTGTGAGGCATCAGCTGATCAAGAGGGCTCCGGAAGCGGTCTGGGCGATTCTCGCCGACGGCACCCGTTACGCGGAGTGGGTCGTGGGCACGGCCAGCTCGCGGCCCGAGGACGGGGCCTGGCCCGAGGTGGGCTCCACCCTCGCGTACACCGTCCGCCTGGGGCCGTGGACGCTGAACGGCCGCACCATCGTCCGCCGCTGCGACCCGCCCCGGGAGCTGGAACTGGAGGTCGACAGCGGCTCGCTGGGCACCGCCCGGATCGCCATCGACGTCCGTCCCTGGGGCGAGGACAGTGTCGTCATCGTCGACGAGCACCCCCTGACCGGGCCCGGCGGAGTGCTGCACAACGCGGCCCTGGACGCCTTCCTCCAGCTGCGCCACCGCAGCATGCTGAGCCGGCTCGCCAAGCTGGTCGAGAGCTTCCCACGCGACCTCAGCGACCTGGACTGATCCGTACGGCCGGCCTCGCGGCGGCACGCTCCGACGGTCGGCGCCGCCCTGGTGAAGAGGAGACAGCGATGCCCGACGCGGTGGTGATCGGAGCCGGTCCCAATGGCCTGGTCGCCGCGAACCTGCTGGCGGACCGCGGTTGGACGGTCGACGTCCTGGAGGCACAGCCGGAGCCGGGCGGCGCGGTCCGCAGCGACCGCGGAGTGCACCCCGACTACGTCAACGACCTGTGCAGCTCCTTCTATCCGCTGGCCGCCGCTTCACCGGTGCTGAGCGCGCTCCGCCTCGAAGAGGAAGGGCTTCGCTGGAGCCATGCGCCCCGGGTTCTCGCCCACCCCTTGCGGGACGGCCGGTGCGCGGTCCTGGAGCGGCGGGTACCGGACACCGCGCGGGCCCTGGACGGCTTCGCCGTGGGCGACGGCGCGGCGTGGCGCGACCTGTGCGACGTCTGGGACCGCGTCGGGCACGACCTCATCGATGCCCTCTTCGCCCCCTTTCCGCCGGTGCGCGCCGGGGCCCGGCTCCTGGCCCGGCTGCGCGGGGCGGGCGGACTGCGCCTGGCACGGACGATGTTGCTGCCGGTACGGCGCCTGGGCGAGGAGGAATTCCGCGGCGAGGGGGGCCGGTTGCTGCTCGCCGGCAACGCCCTGCACGCCGATCTCGCTCCGGAGGCCGCGGGCAGCGGCGGCTTCGGCTGGCTGATGTCGATGCTCGGCCAGTCCGTCGGCTTTCCGGTCCCGGTCGGGGGCGCCGGAGCCCTCACCGATGCCTTGGTACGTCGCCTGGAGCGGCGCGGCGGCGCGGTGCGGTGCGACGCACGGGTCGTCGAGGTCGTGGTGCGCGGAGGCCGTGCCGTGGCGGTGCGCACGTCCGGCGGCGAGACGGTTTCGGCGGACCGGGCCGTCCTGGCGGACGTCTCCGTACCGGCCCTGTACGGCGAACTGGTCGACGCCCGGCACGTTCCCGGCCGGGTCCTCGCGGATCTGCGCCGGTTTCAGTGGGACTTCGCCACCTTCAAGGTCGACTGGGCACTGGACGGCAAGGTGCCCTGGACCGCCGAGGACGCGGCCACCGCGGGTACCGTGCACCTGGCCGACGGGGTCGACGGCCTGACCCGGTTCGCCTCCCAGATCTCCATGGGGCAGGTGCCGGACCGGCCCTTCGCGCTGTTCGGGCAGATGACCACTGCCGATGCCACCCGTTCGCCGGCCGGCACCGAGGCCGCCTGGGCCTACACCCACGTACCGCACCACGTCCGCGGCGACGCGGGCGACGACGGCCTGACGGGGGTGTGGAACCAGGCCGAGCAGGAGGCCATGGCCGATCGCATGGAGCACCAGGTGGAGCGCTACGCACCCGGCTTCCGCTCCCGGATCCGGGCCCGCCGGATCCTCGCGCCGCCCACGCTGGAGGCCATGAACGCCAACCTGCACGGCGGGGCGATCAACGGCGGCACCACCGCCCTCCATCAGCAGCTCCTCTTCCGCCCGACGCCCGGGACCGGGCGCCCGGAGACCCCGGTCAAGGGGCTGTACCTGGCCTCGGCCGGAGCGCACCCGGGCGGCGGGGTGCACGGCGCACCCGGCGCGAACGCCGCCCACGCGGCACTGCGCACCTGGTCGGCGAACGGCGTGCTCAGCCGTACCCAGCGCATGCTCGCCCGCCGGGACCGCCGGGGCGCCCGCACCACCCGGTCCTGAGACGCCGCTTGGCGCACGTCCGCAGGGCGCGACCGGATGCCCGCCGAGAGGGAGCGGCGCCGCGCCGGGCACCTGACGGGCGCGCGGGTGGTTGCGGCACTCCCCTGGCCGGGATCCATGATGGTGTGCCCGACGCGGGATCCGTACGCTCCTGGAGGTCAGCGCATGACCGAGCTCTCCGAAGACCTGCCGCTCTCCGGCATCACCGTCGTCAGCGTCGAACAGGCGGTGGCGGCCCCCTTCGCCACCCGTCAACTGGCCGACCTCGGTGCGCGCGTCATCAAGGTGGAACGCCCGGAAGGGGGCGATTTCGCGCGCCGTTACGACACCACGGTGCACGGTGAGTCCAGCTACTTCGTGTGGCTCAACCGGTCGAAGGAGTCGTTGACCCTCGACCTCAAGTCGGACCGGGGGCGGCAGATCCTGGAGCAACTGCTCGGCGGGGCCGATGTGTTCGTGCAGAACCTGGGCCCGGGCGCGGCCGCCAGGATGGGCCTGGACGCCGAGGCGCTCGCCGGGCGCTTCCCGTCGCTGATCCCGTGCTCCATCACCGGCTACGGATCGAGCGGGCCGTGGGCCGGCCGCAAGGCGTACGACCTGCTGGTGCAGTGCCAGACCGGCCTGGTCTCGCTGACCGGGAACGAGCACGGCCCGGCCCGGGTGGGAGTGTCGGTCGCCGACATCGCGGCCGGTATGTACGCCTACTCGGGCGTCCTCACCGCCCTGTTCACCCGGGCGACCAGGGGCGTGGCCCGCGCCGTGGAGGTCTCGCTGTTCGAGGCGCTCGCCGAGTGGATGAACCAGCCCGCCTACTACACCCGTTACGGTGCCGCCCAGCCCCCACGCCTCGGCACGCAGCACGCCACCATCGCCCCCTACGGCGCCTACACCGCAGCCGACGGCAAGGACGTGCTGTTCTCCATCCAGAACGAACGCGAATGGGCGGCCCTGTGCGAGCAGTTCCTGGGCCTGCCGGAACTCGTCGGGGACCCCCGCTTCGCCACCGGCTCCGACCGCGTGGCGCACCGCGAGGAACTCAACGCGCTCGTGGCCGGGCGGTTCGGCGAGGCGGACAGCGGCGAGGTGATGAAGCTGCTCGACGAGGCGGGCATTGCCAACGCCGGCGTCAACGACATCGAAGCGTTTCTGGCCCACCCCGTGCTCACGGCCCGGAACCGCTGGCGCGACGTACGGATTCCCGGGGGAGCGATGGTGCCCGCGCTGCTGCCGCCGGCGGACCTGTCCGGCACCGCGCCGCGCATGGACGCAGTGCCCGCCGCCGGCGAGCACTCCCGGAGCATCCTGGCCGAGCTGGGGTACGACGCGGCCGACATCGACGGGCTGAGCGCCGACCACGTCATCTGACCTGCCCCTACCGCGAGGAGCGGCCCGTATGAGCACTCTCGACATCCTGTCCGAGGACGAGCGGTTCCTCGTCCGCACGGTGCACGACTTCGTCGACGAGGACGTGAAGCCGGTCGTCCGGGAGCTGGAGCACAGCAATACGTACCCCGAGGCCCTGATCGAGCAGATGAAACGGCTGGGCATCTTCGGGCTCGCGGTCCCCGAGGAGTACGGCGGCACCCCGGTCTCCGTCCCCTGCTACGTCCTGATCACCGAGGAGCTCGCCCGTGGCTGGATGAGCCTGGCCGGGGCGATGGGTGGCCACACCGTGGTCGCCAAGCTGCTGCTGGAGTTCGGCACCGAGGAACAGCAGCAGCGGTACCTGCCGAAGATGGCCACCGGTGCGGTGCGGGCCACCATGGCCCTGACCGAGCCGAGCGGCGGCTCGGACCTTCAGGCCCTGCGCACCCTCGCCCGCAAGGACGGCGGGGGAGGGTATCTGGTCAACGGGTCGAAGACCTGGATCACCAACTCCCGGCGGTCCGGTCTGATCGCCCTGCTGTGCAAGACCGACCCGGACGCCGAGCCCGCGCACAAGGGCATCTCAATCCTGCTCGTCGAGCACGGGCCCGGCCTGACCGTCTCCCGCGACCTGCCCAAACTCGGCTACAAGGGGGTGGAGAGCTGCGAGGTGTCGTTCGACGACTACCGGGCGCCGGGCGAGGCCCTGCTGGGCGGGGTCGAGGGCGAGGGCTTCGCCCAGATCATGAAGGGCTTGGAGACCGGGCGGCTCCAGGTGGCGGCCCGGGCGCTCGGGGTCGGCCGGGCGGCGCTGGAGGACTCCCTCGCCTACGCCCGGGAGCGGGAGTCGTTCGGCAAGCCGATCTGGCAGCACCAGTCGGTCGGCAACTACCTCGCGGACATGGCCACTTCGCTGACCGCGGCCCGGCAGCTCACCCTCTTCGCGGCCCGGGAGGCCGAAGCGGGACGCCGGGTGGACATGGAGGCCGGTATGGCGAAGCTCTTCGCCTCCGAGACCGCGATGCAGATCGCGCTCAACGCCGTCCGCATCCACGGCGGTTACGGCTACTCGACCGAGTTCGACGTCGAGCGCTACTTCCGCGACGCCCCGCTGATGCTCGTCGGCGAGGGCACCAACGAGATCCAGCGCAACGTGATCACCCGCCAGCTGGTCCGGCGCGGAGGGCTCGACGCCTGACCTCCGGCGGTGACTGCGTCACGGACGCGTGCGGCTACGGCCGGCCGGGCGGCGGGGAGCCGAGCCGGCCCTCAGCTGAGGCGGGCGGCGATGGCGTGGGCACACGCCAGGGACTCGGTGTGCGTCGTGTCCACCTCCATGTCGTAGCGCACGCCCTCGTGCACCACCTCCGCCTGCGACGCGGCCATTCCCTGGGTGCGGTCTCCCCGTGCGACCTCACGGCCCGTGGCGACCGCACTCGCACACCGGACGCCGACCCACAGCACGGGCAGGTCGCCCAGCGCCTTCTGCCACCGCTGCTGGGACGCCGCTCCGCCGAGGAAGACGTCATCGATGATGACCCGGGCGCCGGCCCGGGCCGTCGCCACGAGGCCGTCCCGCCAGGCCGCCTCCAGCGTCCGGAAGTCGGCCCCGACGCTCACCCCGCCGTCCGCCGCGACCACGATCCCCTCGTCCGCCGCCTGCATCCGCGCAGGCAGCGCATCGACGAACCCGTCGCAGCCGAACGCCAGCCACGGGTCGGGCAGTACGGCCTGAAGGCACCGGACGATCCCGGACTTCCCCGAGCTGGAGCCACCGTTGAGAATGATCATCTGAGTCGTCACCGCGCCACAGTACGGCGCCGCCAACCCGGCAGGGAACGAGGAACAGTTCACACCGCTCTGCTGCCACCATCCGGCCCGCGTTCCCGGCCACGGCGCTAGCGGGCGGCGCGGCGCTTGTTCCAGACGTCGAAGCCGACCGCGGCGAGCAGGACGAGCCCCTTGATGACCTGCTGGTAGTCGGTGCCGATGCCGACCAGGGACATCCCGTTGTTCAGCACGCCGAGCACCAGGCCGCCGATCACCGCGCCCATCACCGTGCCGACGCCGCCGCTCATGGACGCGCCGCCGATGAACGAGGCCGCGATCGCCTCCAGTTCGAAGTTCAGACCCGCCTGCGGGGTGCCCGCGTTGAGCCGGGCCGCGTACACACAGCCGGCGAGCGCCGCCAGGACACCCATGGCGACGAAGACGGTGAGGGTGACGCGCTTGTCCTTGACGCCGGACAGCTGCGCGGCCGCCTTGTTGCCGCCGAGGGCGTACACATGCCGTCCCACGACCGCGTTGCGCATCACATACCCCAGGACGATCAGCAGCCCGCACATGATCAGCATCACCACGGGCACGCCGTGGAAGCTCGCCAGCGTCAGCGTGAAGGCCACGACGGCGGCCGTGATCGCCCCGCACTTCGCCGCCCACAGGCCCGTCGGCAGCACGTCGAGGTCATGCGCCAGCTGTCGCCTGCGGTCACGCCATTCCCGCAGCAGCAGGAACGCGACGGCGCACAGCCCGAGCACCAGCGTCGGGTTGTGGTACTGCGTGTACGGGCCCATCTCCGGGATGAAGCCCTTGGCGAGGTTCTGGAAGCCGTCCGGGAACGGCGCCAGTGACTGGCCCTCCAGGACGATCTGGGTGGCGCCGCGGAAGAGCAGCATGCCGGCCAGCGTCACGATGAACGAGGGGATCCCGACGTACGCGATGAAGAAGCCCTGCCAGGCGCCCGCCACCGCGCCGATCAGCAGCGACAGGAGGAGGGCGAGCACCCAGGGCACGTCGTACCGGACCATCATCACCGCCGCCATGGCACCGACGAAGGCGACGAGCGAGCCGACGGACAGGTCGATGTGGCCGGCGATGATGACGATCACCATGCCCATGGCCAGGACGAGGATGTAGCTGTTCTGCTGGATGAGGTTGGAGACGTTGTTCGGCAGCAGCAGTGTGCCGTCGGTCCAGATCTGGAACAGCACGACGAGGAAGGCCAGGGCGATGAGCATGCCGTACTGGCGCATGTTGGCCCGCACGCCGCGCACGAGCAGCGTCATCGCGGACGGCACGGCGGGCGGCGCTTCGGGGGCGCCCGGGGGAGGAGTGGTCGTGGTGGTCATGGCGGGGCGTCAGCTCCAGTCTTCGGTCAGGCGCCGCCGGGTCATCTGGCGCATCAGGACTTCCTGGGTGGCCTCGGCGCGGGTGACCTCAGCGGTCAGCCGGCCTTCGGCCATGGTGTAGATGCGGTCGCACATCCCGAGCAGCTCCGGCAGCTCGGAGGAGATGAGGAGCACCGCCTTGCCGCGTGCCGCGAGTGCGTCGATCACGGCGTAGATCTCGTATTTGGCGCCGACGTCGATGCCGCGCGTCGGCTCGTCGAGGATCAGCACCTGCGGGTCGGCGTGGATCCACTTGCTCAGTACGACCTTCTGCTGGTTGCCGCCCGACAGGCGCCCCACCTGCTCGAACACCGTGGGGGTCTTGATGTTCATGGAGGTGCGGTACCGCTCGGCGACGGACCGTTCGTGGTGCTCGTCGACGATGCCGCGCCTCGTCATCCCGGCCAGCGAGGCCAGGGAGACATTGCGGTTGATGTTGTCGATGAGGTTGAGGCCGTACCGCTTGCGGTCCTCGGTGACGTACGCGATCCCGGCCGCCACGGCCGCCGGCACGGTCTTCGTCTGCACCTCCCGCCCGTTCACGGCGACGGTCCCGGCCTCGTAGCTCCCGTACGACCGCCCGAACACCGACATCGCCAGTTCGGTGCGGCCCGCGCCCATGAGGCCCGCGATGCCGACGATCTCGCCGCGCCGCACAGTCAGTGAGACGTCGTCGACGACGGTGCGCTGAGGATCCACGGGGTGCCGCACCGTCCACCCGGACACCTCCAGGGCGACGGCCTGCTCGCCCTCGTAGGCGGTGCGCGCCGGGAAGCGGTGGTCGAGGTCGCGGCCGACCATGCCCCGGATGATCCGGTCCTCGCCCAACTCCGGTTCGGCGCCCGGCCGTTCGCGGACCGGCAGGGTCTCGATGGACCGCCCGTCCCGCAGGACGGTCACCGAGTCCGCGATCTGCCGGATCTCGCCCAGCTTGTGCGAGATGATGATCGAGGCGATGCCCTGCTCCCGCAGTTCCACGATCAGATCGAGGAGGGTGGCGCTGTCCTCGTCGTTCAGGGCGGCGGTCGGCTCGTCGAGGATCAGCAGACGCACCTCCTTGGAGAGCGCCTTGGCGATCTCCACGAGCTGCTGCTTGCCGACGCCGAGGTCCGCGACCGGCGTCTGCGGGTTCTCCCGCAGACCCACCCGCCGCAGGAGCTCCGACGCGCGCCGCAGTGTCCCGCTCCAGTCGATGAAGCCACGGGCCGTCGTCTGCTCGTTGCCGAGGAAGATGTTCTCCGCGATCGACAAGTACGGTATGAGCGCCAGCTCCTGATGGATGATCACGATGCCGCGCTTCTCGCTGGCCCGGATGTCCTTGAAGGCGACGGGCTCCCCGTCGAAGAGGATCTCCCCGTCGTACGTCCCGTGCGCGTGCACCCCGCTCAGGACCTTCATCAGCGTCGACTTGCCGGCCCCGTTCTCGCCGCAGATCGCGTGGATCTCACCGGCCCGGACGCCGAGGGTGACATCGGACAGGGCGCGCACACCGGGAAAGGTCTTGGTGATGCCCCGCATCTCCAGAAGGGGCCCGGGCGCACTCACTTCAGCTGTCCCGCCGTGAAGTACCCCTCGTCCACGAGGAGATGGGTGTTGGACTTGTCGACGCTGACCGGCTTCAGCAGGAAGGACGGCACGGTCTTCTTGCCGTTGGCGTAGTCCGTGGTGTTGTTGACCTTCGGCTTGCGGCCGTGCAGCACGGCATCGCCCATCGACACCGCCTCGGCGGCGAGCTTGCGGGTGTCCTTGAAGACGGTCTGCGTCTGCTCGCCCCGGATGATGGACTTCACCGAGGCCAGCTCGGCGTCCTGCCCGGTGACGACCGGCAGGTCCCCGGCGTGGTAACCGGCGCTCTTCAGCGCGGAGATGATGCCGATCGACATGCCGTCGTACGGGGACAGCACCGCGTCGACCTTCTGATCGCCGTAGCTCTTGCTGATGAGGTCGTCCATGCGCTTCTGCGCGATGCCGCCGTTCCAGTCCTGCGTGGTCGCCTGGTTCATCTTCGTCTGCTTGCTGCGCACGACGAGCTGACCGGAGTCGAAGTAGGGCCCCAGGACCTTCATGGCCCCGCTCCAGAAGTACTTCGTGTTGTTGTCGTTGGGCGATCCGGCGAACAGCTCGATGTTGTAGTGCTCGTCCGCGCCCTTGTCGGGCTTCGTGAGCTTCAACCGGTCGAGGATGTACTGCCCTTGCAGGCGGCCGACCTTCTCGTTGTCGAAGGACGCGTAGTAGTCGACGTACGGCGTGCCCAGGATGAGCCGGTCGTAGGAGATCACGGGGATGCCCGCGTCGTGCGCGCGCTGGAGGACCTCGGTGAGCGCGGAGCCGTTGATCGCCGCGATCACCAGCAGCCGGTGCCCCTTGGCGATCATGTTCTCGATCTGGGCGACCTGGTTCTCCACCTTGTCGTCGCCGTACTGCAGATCGGTCCGGTAGCCGGCCTTGTGGAACTGCTCGGCCATGTTCCTGCCGTCGGCGATCCAGCGTTCCGACGCCTTGGTAGGCATGGCGAGGCCGATGGTGCCGCCTTTGCCGGCCTCGGGCCGGTAGCGGCTGCCGCCCCTGGCCTCCTGGCCGCAGGCGGTGAGCGAGAGGGCGAGCAGGGCGGCGCTCGCCGTGACGAGGGAGGTGCGGAGGCGCATGGGTCAGTCCCCTTCCGGGACGGGGAAGCGGTGCAGCTCGCCCGGCAGGCGGGCGCCCAGCGGCGACATGCCGCCGTCCGCGCCGTGCCGGGCCAGCAGATCGAGGACGAGGCGCCCGCGCCGGACCCGTTCCCGGGCGGTGGCGAGGGCGTGCTCGCGCAGATGGGCACCGTAGGGATAGATGCCGGGTGACTTGCTCAGGCCGAACTTCAGGTACAGCGGGGCGCCGCGCCGGATCAGCTCGGCCGTCTCGTACATCCGCACGTACCCGCCGAGGTCGTCGGGCGCCTCGATGTACAGGTCCATGGGGGCGCGGCTGACCCGGCGGATCTCGGTGAGGTGGTCGGGGGTGAGGTCGGAGGGCACGTTGAGGGAGTCCGCGCCGAGCCGCTCGTACACGGCGAACGCGGCGGGGTTGACCGGCCCGGAGAGCGCGGACAGTTTGACGGTGGTATGGGCCGGCAGCAGCCCGGCGGTGCGCAGCCGGTGCAGGGTCCACAGCACCCCCTCGTCCGCCACGAGCAGGCAGCGCACCCCCAACTCGGCCGCGCGCAGGGCGTCTTCGACGCAACCGGCGAGGGCGTCGTGGCCTCGGGCGCGCAGGCCCGCACCGCCGGAGTCGGTGCGGGTGGAGCCGCCGATGTCCCAGGTGCCGCGCGGGCCGGTGAACAGGCACAGCTCGACGGCGCGCGCGGCGCACGCCTCGACCATCTCCGTGATCTCGTCGTCGGTGAGCATCCACACGCCGCTGCCCTGGCTGATCCGGTGGACCGGCAGATCGAGGCGCGCGCTCTCCTTGAGTACGACGGCCAGGGCCTCCGGGCCCTCCACCGAGGGGATCTCGGTACGCCAGGTACCGCCGTCGGGGAAGGTGTGCGGCGAGGCGTCGGCGGGATCGAGCGGGGGAGTGGGATGGCCGAGGCGGGCGAGGGCGCCGGCGCCGGGGCGACGGGGTTTTGACGGGAGGAGGGTCACAGGACTCCCTTGTTCGGTATATCGGACGACGTTCGATGCGTAGGGCATGGCTGGGTGCCGGGAACGGCCGTGCGCGGGCAGTGCGGTACGCAGGGCGGAGTACGGCGGTACGGGGGTGGGCGCCGTCCCGTACCGCCGTACGTCTCAGGGGCGCAGCAGCACCTTTCCGGTTCCCGGGTCGCCGGCGCCGACCAGCGCGACGGCCTCGGCGAACCGCTCCAGGGGGAATTCGTGGGTGATGAGCGGCGCCGGGTCGAGCAGCCCCAGTCCGAAGGCGCGCACCGCGTACGCCCAAGCCGATGACGGCGCCCCGAAGATGGAGCGGATCTCCAGCTGGCTGAGCGACAGGTGCACCGGATCGATCCCGGCCGCGCCCGGCGTGAACATCCCGGTGAGCACCACCCGGCCGCCCCGGCGGGCCAGCAGACACGACGAGGCCGCCGTGGTGGGCGCTCCCGCGGTCTCCACCACCAGGTCGAAGCGGCCGTGCAGCTTCTCGGCCTGCTCCGGGGTGCACACCGCGGTCGCGTCGAACCGCCGCGCCTGCGCGGCCCGCGACGTCCGCGGGTCGATCACCACGAGTTCGGCGGGCTCCGCCGCGGCGAGCAGCTGCACCGCGAGCAGTCCCAGGGTGCCGGCGCCGACCACCGCGATCCGCTCGCCGGGCCGCGGCCGCCCCGCCCGCATCGCCGCGGCCACCACCGCGGCGGGCTCCAGCAGTGCGGCGGCCCGCAGATCGGCGTCGTCGGGCAGTGGGTGCAGCAGTCGTGCGGGCACGAGGACGTGGTCGGCGAACCCGCCCGGCTCGGTGAACCCGGTCTCGGCGTACCCGCCGGTGCACAGGCTGGTCTCACCCGACCGGCAGCGTTCACACCCCCCGCAGGCCCGGAACCCCTCGGCCACCGCCTTGCGCCCCACGAGCGCCGGGTCGACTCCGACGCCGACCGCCGCCACCGTGCCCGACCACTCGTGCCCGGGGACGACCGGGTAGCGGACGTACGCGGCAGCACGCCGGCCGTCGTACACCTCGCGGTCGCTCATGCAGAGCCCGGCCGCGGCGACCCGCATCAGAACCTCGCCGGCGCCGGGCTCGGGCGCCGCGCCGTACGTCAGCCGGTGCTGTCCGGGCCGCTCGACGACGAGCGAGCGGCTGACCGCGGTGGAGGCCCGGCTCACCGCGGCCGCCTCTGCTCCCAGCCCTCGGCCCAGAGGTCGAACCGGGCCTGCGTCTGCGGGAATTCGGCTGCGGCGTCCACGTCGAACTCGACACCCAGGCCGGGCGCGTCCGACACCGTGAAGCAGCCGGTCTCGGGGTCGACCTGCGGGGCGCCGCGCACCACCTTGGTGATCTCGGCGTCCGCGAAGTCGTTGAAGTGCTCCAGAATCTTGAAGTTCGGTGTGCAGGCGGCGAGTTGCAGCGATGCCGCGGTCAGCACCGAACCGCCGACGTTGTGCGGCGCCACCAGTACGTAGTGGGTCTCGGCGGTCGCGGCGAGCTTGCGGGTCTCCAGAATGCCGCCGATGTGGCCGAGGTCGGGCTGGATGATGTCGGCGGCCTGTGTCTCGAACAGCTCACGGAACTCGATGCGGTCATGGATGCGCTCACCGGTGGCCACCGGCAGGTCCACCTTGTCCGCGACCTTCTTCAGGGCCTTGAGGTTCTCCGGCGGCACCGGCTCCTCCAGCCAGGCGGGCCGGAAGGGGGCGAGTTCGCGGGCGAGCCGCACCGCCGTGGCCGGACTGAACCGGCCGTGCATCTCCAGCATCAGTTCGGTGTCCGGGCCGATGGCGTCCCGCACCGCCTCGATCAGCGACACGGCGTACCGCGTCCGTTCGTGGTCCAGCTCGTAGTGCCCGGTCCCGAACGGGTCGATCTTCAGGGCCCGGTAGCCGCGCGCCACCACCTCCTGTGCCGCCTTGTGGTACGCCTCCGGGGTGCGCTCGGTGGTGTACCAGCCGTTGGCGTACGCCTGGACGCGGTCGGTGACCCGGCCGCCGAGCAGCTGCCACACCGGGACGCCCAGTGCCTTGCCCTTGATGTCCCAGCAGGCCATCTCGACGCAGGCGATCCCGGACATCACGATCTCGCCGGCCCGCCCGTAGTCCCCGTACTTCATCCGGCGGACCAGGTCCTCGATCGCGAACGGGTCGGATCCGCGGAGGTGATGGGCCTCCGCCTCGCGCAGATAGCCGACCAGCGCGTCGGTCCGGCCGAGCATCCTGGTCTCGCCGACCCCCGTGAGGCCCTCGTCGGTGTGGACGCGCACATAGGTGAGGTTGCGCCAGGGGGTTCCGACGACATGTGTGCTGATTCCCGTGATGCGCACGGCAGTTGCCCCCAGAGTCGTTCGATATTTCGTCACTCGTTCGAAATGGTGGCGTGACCGTAGTCACGCCCCGCCAGGGGTGTCAATGGGTCGCACAACGGCCCGGCCCCGCACCACCATTGCCCGGCGAACTGAGCTGTGCGTAGCCTGTGTTCGGGATACCGGGCAGTGACCGGGTCGTCGAACATGAGGGATGGTGAGGCACATGGGACGGCTGGTCCCCGCGGTGACCAGGGCGCTGGACATCCTGGAACTGTTCCTGGAGGGCGACGGCACCCTCTCCGCCCCCGAGATCACCCGCAAGGCGCAGCTGCCGCGCACCACCGTGCACGAGCTGGTCACCACCCTCGCCGCCCGCTCCTACCTGGTGCCCGTCCCCGGGCAGTCCGGTCGCTACCGCCTCGGCGTGCGCACCTACCAGCTCGGCAGCCGGTACGCCGAACAACTCGACCTCGCCGCCGAAGGCCAGCAGGTCGCCCGTGAGGTCGCGGAGACCTGCGACGAGACCGTGCACGTCGCGATCCTGGAGGACCTCGACGTCATCTACATCGCGAAGGTCGACTCCGTCCACGCGGTCCGCATGGTCTCGGCCGCCGGCCGCCGCCTCCCCGCACACTGCACCTCCGTCGGCAAGATGCTGCTCGCCGCGCTGCCCGCCGACGAGCTGGACACCCGGATCGAGGAGGCGGGCGAGCTGGCCGCCATGACGCACGACAGCATCACCGACCCCGAGGCACTGCGCTCCGCCCTCGCGACGGTGCGCGAGCGCGGCATCGCCGTCGAGCACCGCGAGTCCAACCCGGACGTGAGCTGTGTGGCCGCACCGGTGCGCGACGGCACGGGCCGGGTCGTCGCCGCCCTGTCCATCTCCGTGCCCATGATCCGCTGGAACGAGGAGCGCGAGGCCGAGCTCGCCGAGCTGGCCGCCAAGGGGGCGAGCGACCTGTCCGTACGCCTGGGGTACCGCGGCGGCGTCCGGTGAGGGCCGAGGTCGCGGTGCACACACCGGCGAGTCTCGGCGAGGGCCCCACCTGGGACCCGGTGACCGGCCGGCTGATCTGGGTGGACATCCTCGGCTCCCGGGTCCACACCTATGAGCCGGCCACCGGGCGGCGCACCGTGATGGCCACCGAACAGCACGTCGGCGCGGCAAAACCGCGGGCGGCCGGCGGCCTGGTGGTCAACCTGCGGGACGGCATCGGCCGCTACGACGCCGACGGCGCGTACTCCTGGCTCCTGCGCGACCCCGTCCCCGGCCGTCGCGGCAACGACGCGGCCGTCGCCCCCGACGGCTCGCTGTGGGCGGGCACCATGCGCTACGACGAGGCGGCGGGCGGCGGTGCCCTGACGCGCGTCGCCCCCGACGGCACGGCGCAGACGATATTCCCGTCCGTCGCCGTCAGCAACGGCATCGGCTGGAGCCCGGACGGCACCCTCGCCTACTACATCGACTCGCAGACCCGTCGCATCGACGTCTGCCGCATGGAAGACCAACTCCCGGTCGACAGACGCCCGTTGGCGGTCATCGAGCCCGGCGCCGGCTTCCCGGACGGCTTGACCGTCGACGCCGACGGCTGCGTCTGGGTCGCCCTGTGGGACGGCGGCCGGCTCCGCCGCTACACCCCGCGCGGCGAGCTGGACCGCACCCTCCCGCTCCCGGTGTCCCGCCCCACCGCGTGCTGCTTCGGCGGCCCCGGCCTGCGCGACCTCTACGTCACCACCGCCCGCACCGGCCTGTCCCGCCCCCACCCGCTGGCGGGCTCGGTCCTGGTGGTGCCGGACGCCGGCCAGGGGCTGCCGGGGGTGGCCTTCGCGGGCTGACGCGGCTCGCGGCGCTGCCGCGGCAGGAAGGGGCAGGCGCACCCGGGTCGACCCCGAGCCCGGGTCGTCCGCTTACCACACGCCCGGCTCTTTCACTCCCGGTTTCGACCCAGATCGAATAGATGGTGCGCCTACGGCATCTCGTGCCACATTTCTGTCGCGACAGCGGTGCGGCCCCCACGCCGCCTACGGCCGGGGACCCGTACCGCATGTCACGCCACCGGACCACGAGGGGGAACACCATGCGAAAGATCACCAAGGCCGCCGCGCTGGCACTTGCCGTCGGCGCCCTGTCCACGATCGGCGCGACCGGTGCCAGCGCCGCCCCGGCCGCCGCGGGCAGCCTGCACGGCTGCCCGTCCGGCGCCGTCTGCGTCTACCCGCAGAACGCCGGGTGGAACGGCGACCGCCCGTCGCTCGCCTTCTACAGCTACGGCGCCCACAACCTCAGCAACCAGGTCGGGCAGCACTACGTCCTGAACAACCAGACCGGGGGCGCCACGGCCCGCACCTGCACGGGCTACAACGGCACGGGGGACTGCCAGGGCTACCTCTGGGCCGGCTACTACATCGACAAGGACCTGACGCCGATCAACTCGATCCTCCTCGTCCGGCCGTAGCAACAGCCGGACCTCCTGCCTCGGTTCACTCGGGCCGGCCCGCGAAGGGCCGGCCCGAGTGCCGTGTCCCGCCCCGGGCCGCCGGCCCGCCGCGCACCGCAGGCGCCGGCCGCCGGGCCGCGTACCGGACGCCGAGCGTCGCCGTCGGGACCGGCGACACGTTTCACGGAACCTCGTCGGCTCGCGCCCGGCGTCCCTCGACCCATGTTTACTGCACGTGTTCACTGGACGAAGGAGAGCGTTGCGGGGAGGAGCGCGGCCCGGGGAGACGACGGAGGACGGCGGACGCGGATGAACGGCGGCGGACGTACCACCGGCGGGACGGAGCCGGCCCGCCCGGACGAGTCGGTGGCGGTGGAGGCCCAGGCACTGTTGCCGATGATCTGGGCCGATCCCCAGCACATGGCCGAGCAACTGGCCTTCTTCGCGGTACGGCGGTTCGGTCCCCGCGCCGCGGCCTCCGTGGCCCGTCGGAAGGAGCGCAAGCCGCAGGCCGGGGACGACGAACTCGCTCTGGACGCCATCGCGCACGGAACGCGCATGACGATCGTCGAGGGTGCGGCGCTCGGCGGGCCGTTCGTGGTCCTCATGCCGGTGAGTTTTGTGGCGGCCCTGCTCTCCCAGGCCCAGATGATCCTTGAGGTGGCCGCGCTCACGGGACACGACCCCCGCAGCGAGAAGCGGGTGGCGGACCTGCTCGTCCTCCAGGACGTGTACCCGTCCGTCGAGGAGGCCGAGAGTGCCCTGGTCGGGGTGCGGCGCCATCCGCCGGGGGGCCGGGGCCGGCTCCCCCGGCGGACGCGGTGGTCGCTGCTCGTCCGGATGGCGGCCGTCCTCGGCCTCACCGGCGGCGGCGAGAAGCGCAGCAGACTCCAGCGGGTGTGCTCGACGGCCGCGATCGCGGCGCTGTTCCTCGTCGGGATGGTGCTGCCGCTGGTCTGGGTGCCGGCGCTCGCGGTGCTCTACCGGAACAACTGCCTGCGGCTCGGGGCGAAAGCCGTGCAGTACTACACCCCGGGCGCCGCGGGGGACCGCATCCGACACCGGCGAGGGTTCACCCGCGTCTTCCGGGCGGCGGGGGTCGCCGCCGTGCTGCGGGTGCTCGCCCTCACCGTGGTGCCGTTCGCGGCCGCCGCCGCGGTCGCCCTGGCGGGCGTTCGACTGGTCGGCGGGTTCTGGGGCACCGCCCTGCTCGTGCTCGTCGCGGTCTCCTTCCTGGCGTCAACTGTCTGGTTCGTGCGCCGCCGGTCACGGCGCGGGCGGTGACGGTGGGGGAGCGGCCGGGCCCGTGGGGAAACCCTCTCGGCTACATCGACATCAACGACCCGGAGCTGGCGCTCGCAACCGTCGGCGTGGCCATGCTCGGCCTGCTCCAACTGCTCGAAGCCCGCCCGGAGATGGACGCCGGGAAGGCCGCCGACCGGCTGGCCCTCGACCTGCCGCGGATGTTCGGGCTGACCCGTAAGGCCGCCGAGAAGATCGTCAGCAGGCCGCTGCCGGAACTGTCGGTTTCCTGACCCCGTACGGGGCCTGTCAGGCACGGCCCCGCACGGCAAGCAGGCGGGGCAGGGCGGCCGTCGATCGGGCGACGCCGCACACCACCCGGTCCGGGCGGACGAGCACGGCGCGGGCCCGGTACCGGACCAGCCACCGGCCACAGGTGCTCGACGGGGCGACCTCGACGACCCGTGGACCGTCCGGTCCTCTTGGCACCGGGTCCAGGGTGACCAGCGCGAATCCGCCGCCGAGCGTGTCGTCGAACCAGACACCGCCGTCCCGCGACTGCGGACACGGCAGTCCGACGGGTGAGGTGCCGAAGGGCCGGGGCCGGGGTCCAGACGCAGGCGCGGCCGAGAGGCGGATCCATACGGTGCTGCGCGCAGCCAGGCCGGCTGGTGGCGATTTTCGCCGAGACAGGAGACGGCCGGGGGCCATGGCGCGCGTGACGGACACGGGTGCTCATCGAGCGCAACAGCTCCTACCCGGCGGAGCGGGTGCGCTTCGCCGGGTAGGAGCTGTTCTGGATGCGGGACCGGTCGGGCCGGGCCGGTCCGTTGCCGCGCCGTTGGGCCGCGGCAACGGTCACCGACGGCGGGGGCAGCGCGCTTGACCGCTTACTTCGCGTGCTGCACCTGTGCCACAAGCTTCTTGGTCAGGCCGAGGCCGGCGGCGCCCATGTCGCCGGACTGGACGCTGTAGAAGGTGGTGATGACGACGTTCCCCACCCGGCTCGCCACCAGGGTGGTGCCGCCCTCCCACTCGGGTGCGGAGAGCACGGCCTTGAGGGTCTCGTCGCCCGTCTTCGGCACTGCCGTGGTCTTGATCGTCACGGCGGCGCTGGCGCCGCTGGAGGTGTCCGTGTAGCGGGCGCAGTGCTTGAGTACCTGGTGCAGGCGCGTCATGACCGTGTGCGCCTCCGTGCCCCGGAAACTGTCGATCTCCTCGTTGAACTCCTCCTGGGCGGAGTTCACGAAGTCACCCTGGGCGAAGGAGGCGCTCTCGATGCCGGTGGTCTGGATCCAGGCGCTGGCCTCCAGCTTCGGGCAGGCGCCGGCCAGGTCGACGGGTGCGCTCGACGACGGGGCGAGGACGTTGCCCGAGTTGCGGGTGGCCTTGGGGTCGGCCCGGTAGCCCTTGGGCAGTACCCCGGCCGGCAGCAGCAGGGCCTTCAGCCGGGGGCCGCTCAGCAGGCCGGCGTTCGGGCCGCCCGTGGCGCCCCCCTGCTTCGTGGCAGGGGCCGACGCGTCGGACGCGGCCTTCGAGGGACTGCCGGTGTCACCGGAGGAACAGGCGGCGAGGGCGAACGACAGGACGGCAGGGGCGGCGACCGCCACCACGGCACGGCGGAGCTTCATGGAGCCTTCTTCTGGGTCACGAACGAAAGGAGGAAAGCAAGCGAGAGGCCGTCGCGGTATGGGGGTGTGCGGTGCGGCAGGCGCTGATCGTAAGGCTGCGCAGGCCGGGTGCCCAGCGCGCTCCCGCCGGCCGGACGTGGGCAGCCGGTTCTTGGCGGGGGAGGATCTCAGCCAATCCGGGCAGTTGCCCTGCCTTGCCGAAGCTTTCCTATGGGGAAGGTCACGCGGGGAGGCCCCGACGCCGGCCGTGGCCGCCCCGACCGCCGCCGCCGGTGCCGCCCAGATCGGCATCGAGGCGACCGCTCGCAGGCCGGCTACCAGGGAAGACGTCCCGCCGCGTCGAAGTAGCCGCCCGTCGGGCCGTCCGGGCCCGTCTGCGCCATACGGACGATGATCTCCGCGCCCTCCTCCACGGTTTGCGTGCCGGCGTGCGCGTTCAGGTCCGTCGCGGTGTAACCGGGCTCCACCGCGTTGATCCGCATGCCCGGCAACGCCTTCGCGAACTGCACGGTGAGCATGTTCACCGCGGCCTTCGACGCCGGGTAGGCCACCCCCGGGTACGCGTACGCCGGGGTGCCCGCGGCGCTGACCCGGGTCAGCGAGGCCAGTCCGCTGCTGACATTGACCACGACCGGGGCGGCGGACCGCAGCAGCAGCGGCAGGAAGGCGTGGGTGACGCGCACCGTCCCGAAGACGTTCGTGTCGAACACGTAGCGCATCACCTCCCCGGTCACCTCCGCGGCGCCGATCAGCCCGCCGTCCGGTGTCCGTGCCTCGACGCCGGCGTTGTTGACCAGCACGTCCAGTCCGCCGTCGGCTTCGACGGCCTGCGCCGCGGCTGCCACGGACGCGTCGTCCGTGACGTCGATGAGGACCGTGCGCGCACCCAGCTGCTCGGCGGCGCGACGTCCGCGTGCCGGGGAGGCCGTCACCCGACGGCCTCCCCGGCTCCGGTCGTCCGCGCGCCGCCGACGGCGCACCCGGCCCGACGGGCGCGCCACCACGGCACGAGCTCGACGACGCCGAACGCCGCCTCGGCGACGAAGAACAGCCACAGCAACCGGGTGGCACCGTGCGTCGCCGCATACGCCTGCCACAGCGCGAACAGGACGCGCGCGACACCGTCGAACAACCCGTGCACCGGCAGCGGTCCGACCAGGCGCAGCAGGGCCCAGACGACCACGACGGAACCCAGCAGATTCGCGTACAGGGTCTGCATCGGGTCGAGCGGGGGCAGGGCGCCCAGCCCCAGCGCGCGCCCCCACGACGACAGCGCGTCGTGCAGCAGGGCGTACGTCCACGGCGTCGCGAATCCCGCCGTGACGACGAGGTCGTACCAGGCGCTCGCGCGCACGACGCGCAGATAGCCGGGGCCGGCAGGGGCGGAAGGACTTGTCATGATGAGGATCCTGTTGTTCTCGGTGACAGCGACGCCTCACGCTAAACAGTGGACTACGCTCCAAGGTCAAGCCCGGAAACCCACGGAGGGTCATGCTTATCGGAGAGCTGGCCGTGCAAACGGGCATGACCAAGGACGGCATCCGGTTCTACGAGAAGGTCGGTCTCCTCACCGGCCGGCGGCTGCCCAACGGCTACCGCGACTTCCCGCCCGAGGCCGTGCCCTGGCTGCACTACGTCCGCACCGCGCAGACCCTCGGCTTCTCGCTGGCCGAGATCGCACGGCACGGCGAGGAACTGCGCGACGCACCGGACACCGCGGAAGCACTGTCCGCCCTGTTGGCGGAGAAGATCCGGCTCATCGACGCGCGCATGGCCGAACTCGCCGCCCTGCGCGCCGACCTCGACGCGCGCGTCGGCACCGGCTGCCCCCTCCGCGCGGCCGACCCCGTGAGCTGAACGCGCGTCTGCCGCGGCAGGCCGCTTCCCCGCCCGCGCGGGTCACATGTTCTTCGCGCCCGCCTTGATGGCTTCGCGGATACGGGAGTACGTACCGCAGCGGCAGATGTTGCGGATCTGGTCGAGGTCGGCGTCCGTGACCTCGCGGCCCTCGGCGGCCGCCTGCCGGACCTTGGCGACGGCGGTCATGATCTGGCCCGGCTGGCAGTAGCCGCACTGGGCGACGTCGAGGTCGAGCCACGCCTCCTGCATGGGGTGCAGATCCTTGCCCACCGTCGCGGGCAGGCCCTCGATCGTGGTGATCTCGTCGTCCGGCGTGATCTTCGCGACGGGGACGGAACAGGGGTTGAACGCCTTGCCGTTGAGGTGCGAGGTGCACGCCTGGCACACGCCGAGACCGCAGCCGTACTTGGGCCCGGTGACACCGAGCAGGTCGCGCAGGACCCAGAGCAGGCGCACGTCGTCCTCGGCCTCGACGGTGATCCGCTTGCCGTTCAGCGTGAAGGTGTGGCTGGGCATGGGTGTCGTACTCCTCAGCAGGCGTGGACGAGTCAGAAGGCGCGGTCGAGACCGTCGGTGGGGGACTGGGGCGTGGACGGTTCGAGCGGCAGCGGCTCGAAACTGAGGGTGTCGTGGTTGATAGGGAAGCGGGTCGGCAGCGTGCCGGTGGCCCGCGCGTAGGCGCAGGCGACGGCGGCGAAGGCCGGGGCCACACCGAGCTCACCGGCCCCGGACGGCTTGTCGCTGGTGCTCGGCATGACGACGACCCGCAGTTCCGGCGGGGTGTTCCACTGCCGGGTGTAGAAGTACTCGTCCCAGCTGCCCTCCAGCGGGATGCCGTCCTTGATGTGCAGGCTGGAGGTGAGCGCCAGCGCCAGCGCGTCGTTCAGGCAGCCCGCCATCTGCGCCTCCAGACCACGGGGGTTGATGGCGAACCCGGCGTCGACGACCATCAGCGCCTTGGTGACGCGCGGCCCGGTCACGGCGTCCCGGATCTTCCGGTTCACGGTCTCCGGCCGGCAGTCGATCTCGACGAGCGTGGCGACCGCGCCCCGGTACTCCGCGTGCAGCCCGATGCCCTGCGCCATGCCCGCGGGCAGTGACCTGCCCCAGTTCCCGACCTCGACCGCCTTGTCCAGCACGGCCCGCAGCCGCTCGTCCTTGAGGAAGCCGCGACGAAACGCGACGGGGTCCTTGCCCATGCGCGAGGCCAGCTGATCGACGATCAGTTCCCGTGCGCACGTCACGTTCGGCGAGTAGATGTTGCGCATACTGCCGGTGTTGAACCCCAGCGGCACCTCGTTGAGCAGCTGGGTGGTGACGCCGAAGTCGTACGGGGAGGACTGGGTCAGTTCGAAGATCGTCTCGGCGAAGGACAGATTGCCCGCGACGGGCAGCTTCGCCGCCGTCGACGTGATCATCTCGCCGAGCCCGTGGCCGAAGTCGGTCTGCGCGCTGGTGTGGCGCTGCTCGTAGCTGAGGACCTGCCCGAGCGCGTAGGTGGCGCGCACCCGCGAGAGGGACATCGGATGCGTACGGCCCTGGCGGAAGGTGTCGGTACGCGACCAGGACAGCTTGACCGGCTTGCCCGTCTTCTGTGAGATCTCCGCGGCCTCGGCGGCCACGTCGTGGAACAGGTGCCGCCCGAACGAGCCGCCACCCTCCACCACATGGACCGTCACCGCGTGCTGCGGCAGACCGAGGCGGTCGGCGATCTCGCGCTGGGCGACGATCGGAACCTTGAGGCTCGCCCATATCTCGGCGCGGTCGGCACGGACGTCCGCGATCGCGTTGTCCGGCTCCAGCGGACTGTTGCTGGCGAACGCGAACGTGAACTCCGCATCGATCTTCTTCGTGAGCAGCGGCGGCACGACCATGGGGAGCGCGGCCGCCCGGAGCTTGCGCAGCACGGTCTCGTCGGACTCCCCGTCCACGGTGCCCGGGCCCCAGGTCACCTCCAGGGCACGCAGCGCGTCGATGCACTGGCCGAAGGTCTCCCCGCGCACGGCCACCCCGTGCCTGAGCGGCACGACATCGGTGATGCCCGGCATCTGCCGCACGGCATCGGTGTTGTGGACCGCCTCCACCGTGCCGTTGAGCGTCGGCGGCCTGCGCACCATGGCCGGTTTGGCGCCCGGCACCTGGTGGTCCATGCCGAACCGCTTCCGGCCGGTCACGGCGTCGAGCGCGTCGATCCGGTTGCGGGACGTGCCCAGCACGGTGAACTCGGACGGCTTCTTGAGGCGGGGGCGGGTCGCGGCCGGCAGCACGCGCGCGCTGGCCGCGGCTTCCGCGAGCGAGCCGTACGTGGCCTGCTTCCGCGTGCCGTACGCGACGACGCCGTCCCGGGTGGTCAGCTCCGAGGCAGCAACACCCCATTGTGCGGCGGCAGTTGCGACCAGCCGCTCCCGTGCGACGGCCGCCGCGGTGCGTACCGGGAGGTAGCTGCTGCGCATCGAGTTGGAGCCGCCGGTGAGCTGGTTCATCAGCAGCTCCGGGCGGGCGTCGGCGAGTGAGACGCGCACTTTTTCCAGTGGCAGGTCCAGCTCCTCGGCGACCATCATCGCGACGGCCGTGGTCATGCCCTGACCGACCTCCGCCCGCGGCACCGCGAACGACGCGGTGCCGTCGGAGTGCACCTGGACGGTGATCAGACCCGAGGTCGGCGCCGCCGCCAGATTCTGCAGATCTCCGAGGTCGAAGAGGTCCTCGGGCTGCGGCGGGGACGGCACCGCCGCCTCCGCCGCCGGGCCGTCGACCGCGTCCAGCCCGAAACGCACGCCCACGGCGAGGGTCGGCGCCGCCAGGAGGTAGGCCAGCACTCTGCGGCGGCCCACCCCCTCGGGCACCGACTGCGGATTCCGTGACGAGCGGCTCGGTTCTGCCATGCGTGATCCCTCCAGGAGGCCGAACGGGCAGGCACCTGAGGCCCGTTCTGCAACCCGGAGCCTGTCACGAGGCGGCGGGCGCAGGCCAGAGTCACGTCGCGGCGCTTTGCTGCCGGGCCATCCGTATGAGCGCGGGGGCAACGGTCGCCGGCCGGCGTCGTGCGGGTGCCCGGCCTTCGGCCGATGGCCTGGCATTCCCGTGAGCGGTGCGGAGAGGAGGGCCGGACCGGGTAGGGAGGTGATGCATCGACCCACGACCACCCCGGTGCCTGACGGCCGCGGCCTCACGGGAAGTTCTCAGATGATCAGCAGGCGGACCTTCGGAAAGCTCTTCGGTGCGGGAGCGGCCACCGCCTCGGCGGCCGGCCTCTCCTCGGCGTGTTCGACGGCAGTGCACCAGCCCAACGATCCGTTTCCGCCCGCGACCGGACAGGGCAGGAAGGAACCCGGGGCGGAACCGTCGTTCGGTGCGCTGAAGCAGGTCAGGGCCGGTGTCCTGAACGTCGGATACGCCGAGGCGGGCCCGGCCCACGGGCCCGCGGTCCTGCTGCTGCACGGCTGGCCCTACGACATTCACAGCTACGTCGCTGTCGCGCCCTTGCTGGCGGAAAGGGGCTACCGCGTCATCGTTCCGTATCTACGGGGCCACGGCACGACGCGCTTCCTTTCGCACCGGACGTTCCGCAACGCACAGCAGTCGGTCTTCGCCCTCGACATCCTCGCCTTGATGGACGCGTTGCGGATCGACAGGGCGATCCTCGCCGGCTACGACTGGGGCTCGCGGACGGCGGACATCATCGCGGCGCTCCGGCCGGAGCGGGTCAAGGGCCTGGTCTCGGTGTCCGGCTATCTGATCACCAACCGTGAGGCCAACAAGAAGCCGTTGCCGCCGCAGCTCGAATGGGCATGGTGGTACCAGTTCTACTTCGCCACCGAAAGAGGCCGGCTCGGCCTTGCGGAGAACCGGCACGATCTGGCGCGACTGATCTGGAAGTTCAACTCCCCGACCTGGGATTTCGATGCCGCCACCTTCGACCGGACCGCGGCAGCGTTCAACAATCCCGACTACGTCCGCATCGTGATCCACAATTACCGCTGGCGACTGGGCCTGGCCCAGGGCGACCCCCGGTACGACGACCTCGAAAGGCGCCTCGCCCGAGGCCCGGTCATCACCGTGCCCACCGTCACCCTCGACGGCGCGGCCGATCCCTTCACACCCGCGGGCGGCGACGCGTCCTATCGCCGCAAATTCACCGGCCGCTACGCGCACCGCACGCTGAAGGGCATCGGCCACAACGTGCCCCAGGAAGCCCCCGAAGCGTTCGCCCGGGCCGTCATGGACGTCGACGCCTTTTCGCGGCCCCGAGCGGAAGCCCGCCACGTGACACCCCGGCCGGCCGCTTCATGAACCGCGCGTCCACCGACGGCACCCGAACGGGCCAGCCGATTCGCTCCTCTGCTTCTCCGCGGGCGCGCGTGCGGCGCCGTCCGGAAAGGCTGGCGAGCGTCCCGCCCGTCCGGTGAAGGAGAGCTGCTGTGACGTCGTCCGCTGTGTCAAGGTCCCGTCGGCGTCGACTCCGCGGAACCGCCGCGCTGGTGACCGCGGCGGTGTTCGCGGTCTCGGCGCCCGCCGTCGCCGACGGGCAGCCCGCGGCCCTCGGTGGCGAGTCCCGCCCCGCCCGCGCCCGACCGACCGTCGTGCTGGTGCACGGTGCGTTCGCCGACTCCTCCAGCTGGAACGGGGTCGTCGCACGCCTCCAGAAGGACGGCTACCGCGTCGTCGCCGCCGCCAACCCGCTGCGCGGGCTGCCCACCGACTCCGCCTACGTGGCCGGCGTCCTGCGGAGCATCCAGGGCCCCGTCGTCCTGGTCGGCCACTCGTACGGCGGGGCCGTGATCAGCGCGGCGGCGACCGGGAACCCGCAGGTGAAGGCGCTCGTCTACGTCTCCGCGCTGATACCCGACAAGGGCGAAGTCCTCTCCACGCTGACCGCCAAGTTCCCCGGCAGCGCGCTCGACCCCGCCCTGCGGCGGGTCCCCTTCAAGAACGCGGACGGCACCACGGGCACGGACCTCTACGTCGCCCAGGAGGCGTTCCACGCGGTGTTCGCCGCGGACCTCCCTCGCACGACCACCTCGGTGATGGCCGCCACCCAACGGCCGATCGCCGCCGCGGCCTTCGCGGACCGGGCGACGTCCGCCGCGTGGCGCACCATCCCGTCCTGGGCCGCCGTCGCCACCCGCGACAAGGCCCTCCCGCCCGCCCTGGAGCGCTTCGAGGCCCGCCGAGCCGGCTCCCACACCATCGAGATCGACTCCTCGCACGTCGGGATGATCTCCCACCCCGACGCCATCACCGACCTCATCCGCGCCGCCGCCCGCGCCAAGTCCCCCGCCACGCCGTCCCCCGCCATGCCGTCCCTCGCCGGAACGGGCTCCCGCGCGCTCCGCCTGATCGGCGCGGCCGGCGGCCTGCTCCTCGCGGGAGCCGTCCTCCTCGCAGCCGGCCGCACCCGGCCGGCCTCCCGCCAGTGAGGACCGCGCCGACGACGGTCCGCCCGCCACACGAATCGGCGCCCTCAAGATGCGCAGGTCAGGATGGCGATGAGACTTGGGGTATGGCAGAGCAAGCCCGAACGCGGGGCGGGTCGGTGACGGCTGCCCGAAAGCGCAGGAAGACATCGGAGAACGGTCCCGGGGAAGCGGCGCACCGCGCCGCCGAACTGCTGCAGAGCCTCATCAATCACCGTGCCGAGGGTGTTTCGGCGGTACGGCGGACCGAGGACGGCTGGTGCGTCGAGGTCGACGTACTGGAGCTGGCGCGGATCCCGGACACCACGAGTCTTCTTGCGACGTACGAGGTGCGGCTCGACAAAGAGGGCGAACTCCTCGAGTACTACCGATGCCGCCGCTATCGACGAGGCGCGGCGGACCAGTGAACCCGCCCCTCCCCACCAGCTGAAAGGGCTGCTCAGATGGCCAGCACGTCTTATTCGGGATTGTCCGGTGAGGTCATTCCCTGCCCGCCCAGGGCGGGGACGCTGTACGACGTGATGGAACTCATCCTGGACCGGGGGATGGTCATCGATGTGTTCATACGCGTGTCCCTGGTCGGGATCGAAATCCTCAAGATCGACGCGCGCATCGTGGTGGCCAGCGTCGATACGTATCTGCGATTCGCCGAGGCGTGCAACCGGCTGGATCTGGAGAACACCACGCGCAGCACCACCGTCCCGGAACTGTTCGGCGGCCAGGCCGCGAAAAGCGCCGGAAAGAGCAAGGCCAAAAAGGCCGTCAAATCCGTTGGTGAGACCGTGCGCTCGGTGGTCGGCGCGGACGACGACTCGGATGACGAATCCGAGGAGGAAGCGCAGCCGGCGCGGCGTCGGCGCAGTACCGCGCGGGCGGGAGCCGGATCCCGCCGGCGTCGCTCGGAGGAGGAGTGAGCAGTGACCGACCACGGCGTCTACGTCTACGGCATCGTCCGGGCCGCGCACCCGCTGCCGTCGAACCTCGGCGGGGTGGGCGGGCCGCCGGGGATCGTGGCGAGGAGGGACGAGGGGCGGGTCGCCGCGGTCGTCAGCCCGGCGCCCCCGGACCTGCGGGCCCGCCGCCGCGACCTCATGGCGCACCAGGAGCTGCTGCTGGCGCTGGCCGCGGACGGCCCGGTCCTGCCGATGCGGTTCGGCATGGTCGCGCCGGACGAGGCAACGGTCCGCAGGCAACTGAGCGATGCCGAGGAGCGGCATCTGGCTGCCCTGGAGAGCCTCGCGGGCCGGGTCGAGATCAACGTCAAGGCGACGCCGGCCGACGATGCGCTCGCCGCACTCGTCGCAGCGGATGCCGGCATCCGCGGGCTGCGCGACGCGATGCGCCGGCGCCCCGGCTACGAGGCGAATGTGCGGCTCGGGGAGGCGGTGGCCACCGCGCTGGCACGCCGGGCCGCCGAGGCCGGTCACGACATCGTGGGTGAGCTGAGGAAGCGGGCCCATGCGAGCGCTGCCGGTCCGGAGGTCGCCGGGTGCCAGGTCAACATGTCGTTCCTGGTGAGCCGGGACGACAGTGCCGCATTCTGTGCGGAGGCGGAGCGTCTCGCCCGGCAGCGCCGGGACCGTGTCGTCCTGCGGGTGGCCGGCCCCCTGCCGTGCTACAGCTTCGTGGAACCGCGTACGCCGGTGAGCGCGGGGAGATGACATGGGGCTGATCAGCGGCGTGCTGACCCTGCCGCTCGCCCCCGTGCGGGGCGTGGTCTGGGTGGCCGACCAACTCGCGCAGGCGGCCGACCGTGAGCTGCACGACCCCTCAGTGATCCGTGCCCGGCTCGCTGCCCTGAACGAGGAGTACGAAGCCGGCCACCTCAGCACGGAGGCGTTCGAACGTGAAGAGCAGCAACTGCTGGACCTGTTGTACGGGTGCTGACCGGCCGCTTCTGAGAGGTGTCACGTGACCGACGTCGTTTCCGGACAGGCCGCCCCTCCCGCCTACGGCCCGGCCACCACGAACCTCGCCGACATCCTCGAACGCGTCCTGGACAAGGGCATCGTCATCGCCGGCGACATCAAGATCGACCTGCTCGACATCGAGCTCCTCACCATCAGGCTGCGCCTGTTCGTCTCCTCGGTGGAGACGGCCAGGAAGGCCGGCATCGACTGGTGGGAGACCGACCCCGCCCTCAGCTCCCGCGCGGCCCGGCACGAACTGCACGAGGAGAACCAGCGGTTGCGTGAGCGGGTGGCGGCGCTGGAGTCCGGTGACTCCGCCGGCTCGGCCGCTCCGAAGAGTGAGGCAGGAGCATGACCGGACACCCGGACGCGCCGGAAACCGCCACCGCGACCTATGTCTTCGCCGTGGGCCGGCGGCTCGACCCGGCCGTCCTGTCGGGCCTCACCGGCCTCGCCGCCGGCTTTCCGGTGCGCGGTCTGACGTTCGGGCCTCTCACTGCAGTCGTCCAGCACGTACCGGCCGACGAGTTCACCCAGGAGGCATGGCAGGAGCGGCTGTCGGACCGCGCCGAGCTGGAGCGGTGCGCACGCGCGCACCACGAGGTCGTGACCAGGGCCGCCACCTGCGGGCCGACCGTTCCGCTGGCGCTCGCCACCCTCTATCGCGGCGACGACAGGGCACGCCAGGCCCTCGCCGAGGACACCCACCGCTTCGCCGCGACGCTGGACCGCGTCGAAGGCCACGCGGAGTGGGGCGTGAAGGTCTGGGTGCCGGCCGCGGCGCCCAAGCGCCCCGAGACCGCGGCCGCGCCGTCCCTCCGGGGCGGTGGCGGGGCGGGCCGTGCGTACCTGGAACGAAAGCGAGGGCTGCGGCAGGCGCGCGAGCACCACCACGAGCGTGCCCTGCGGATCGCTGAGGACGTCGATGCCGCGCTCCGTCGCCTGGCGACCGCGGCCCGGCGGCTCCGCCCGCACACTTCGGAGATGACCGGCGAGAAGAACCGCGTGCAGGTCCTCAACGCCGCCTACCTGGTGACAGCCGTTCGGGAGAGGGAACTGCGCGACGCCGCGGAGACCTGGCGTCGACGCACCGGCGTGGACGTCGAGGTGTCGGGCCCCTGGGTTCCGTATTCCTTCGTGGGGGAGGGGTGAGCCGTGCTTGAGCGGGAGCCCGTCCCCTGGGACACCCCGGGTCCCCTCTCCGGGCCCCTCGGCGTACCGCTGGTCGACCTGCTGGACCGCCTCATGAACACCGGGATCGTGGTCAGCGGGGACCTGGTCATCGCCATCGCGGACGTGCCGCTGGTCCGGCTCTCCCTGCACGCACTGCTGTCGTCCGTCAATGAACGCGTACCTGCCCCCTGGGCGGACGGAGGCCCCCTGTGACGGAAGCGGTAACCGGCCCGTCCGTGGGCCGATTCGATATCGACCGCGACCAAATGGGCCGCGACCTGGTCTCGTTGGTGCTCACCGTGGTGGAGCTCCTGCGGCAGCTGATGGAACGACAGGCGATTCGCCGCGTGGAGCAGGGGGATCTGAGCGACGACCAGGTGGAACGCATCGGGGAGACGCTGATGTGTCTCGAAGAGCGCATGACTGAGCTGTGCGAACAGCACGGCCTGCGTCTCGAAGACCTCAACCTCGACCTCGGGCCCCTCGGCTCCCTCCTGCCACGCGACTGAGGCCCCGGCGGCCGCGGCCGGGCGACGGTCGAACGGTCCCGGAGGGGCCCTCGTCAGACGTCGACCGGCGGATAGGTCTCCACGTAGTGGTCGCATCAGCGCGCCATGCAATGACAACATATTCACTCACCGACAACATGTTGTCGATCTGCAGCTGCTCAGCATTGACAAAGCGGAACGCTGCTCCGTATGTTAATCGGAACAGTGTTCCGCTTTTGCTCGGCTGAAGCCGGACACTCCTGACCGCCTCCCTGCCCGCCGGTCGAACGGCACCGCCCGCAGGGGCCGTTGAAGGGAAGACGCCTCATGAGCGCATCGACGTACACAGCCGGCACCTTCGGCTCACCCGCTCCCGTCCTCTCGGTCAGCCCGGTGGTGCTGGCCGCTCCCGACCGAGCCGTGGACCTGGAGGTGCGGGTCTCCGCGCCCGTGACCGGGAGCGATCTGCCGGTCATCCTCCTCTCGCACGGCCAGGGCTACTCGAACCATCTCTCCTCACTGAACGGCTACGCCCCCCTCGTCAACTTCTGGGCGGCGCACGGCTTTGTCGTGATCCAGCCCACCCATCTGAGTTCCAGGACGCTGAGCCTGGATCCCGACACCCCCGGCGCGCCGTTGTACTGGCGATCGCGCGCCGAGGACATGCGGCGCATCCTCGATCAGCTCGACGTGATCGAGGCCGCCGTCCCGCAACTCCTCGGACGTCTGGACCGAAGCAGGGTCGCCGTAGCCGGGCACTCGATGGGCGGGCACACCGCGAGCCTGCTGCTGGGCGCCCGGCTCACCGATCCGCACGACGGAACGGAAGTGAACCTGGCCGAGCCGCGAATCAAGGCGGGGGTACTGCTGGCCGCACCCGGCAGTGGTGGCGATGCCGTCACCGACTTCGTGGCCGAGAACTATTCCTTCTTCCTGACCATGGAATTCTCCCAGATGTCGACGCCCACGCTCGTGGTGGCCGGTGACAAGGACGACTCCGCCCACCTGACGGTCCGGGGCCCGGACTGGCACGCCGATCCGTACGTCCTCTCCCCGGGCCCCAAGGCCCTGCTCACCCTGTTCGGCGCGGAGCACGGGCTCGGCGGGGTCTCCGGTTACGACGTCGCCGAGACCACCGACGAGAACCCGGAGCGAGTGGCCGCGGTCCAGCGGCTCACCTGGGCCTACCTCCGCACCGAGCTCTACCCCGGGGACTCCGCTTGGCAGACGGCGGGTGAGGCGCTGGCGAGCGCACCCGAACCGCTCGGACGCGTCGAATCCAAGTAGGCCGCAGAGATCCGTAAGTAAGCCGTAGAGGTCCGTTTCTGCAACGGGCCGGCGGCACGAGATGCCCGCCCTCATATCGGCGAGCAGGCTCGGCAACTCCTCCGTAAGGCTCCGGCCACCTCGCGTTCAATATCGCCAAGGTTTCCTGACGCGGGACGCGCTGGCATGCGCATGCCTAGCATGGCCGGTTGGATCGGATTCCCCCCTGCGGAAGGACAATCATGAGGAAGGCAACCGTCCGGAAAGCCACCTGGTACTTACTGCTCGCCCTGGGTGGCTGCGTGGTGGCGCTGGCCGGACCCGGCGAGGGCTCTGCCGCCGCCGTGCACCGTACCGCCGGAGCGGGAGGGCGGGCCGGTGGTGGGTGTGTGCGGGTGTACTTCGACCTCGGTGAGACGCTGGTGCACACCGCCGAGGACAAGAGCGTGCGCTACCTGCCCCACGCGGCCGAGCACCTGCGCGCTCTGCGTGCCCGTCACATCCCCGTCGGCCTGATCACCAACGTTCCGCCGTCCTGGGGCTCCACCGATGCGGAGCGCGCGGCAGAGCTGAAGAGGGTGGTCGACAAGGACTGGAAGGGCAGCCAGCCGTTCGCCTGGTCGGACTTCGGCGACCGTATCTTCACCCCGCGGACCGAGGCGGAACGCAAGCCCGCCCCCACCCTGTGGCAGCGCGCCAAGAAGGCCGCAGGATCCTGCCGGGTCGTCTACCAGGCGGAAACCACCGACGAGGTGGAGGCCGGCGCGTCGGCCGGCTATGTCTCCTATCAGGTCAACAGGCGCCACTGGCCGGCGTTCATGCCCGTACCGCTCATCGCCGCCCTGGCCCACCTGCCCGGCCGCGGACCGGATGAGGGCTGATAAGTACCCGTACGGGGCGTGGCGGTGAGCCGCGGGTCACTTACTCCCCTGACGGAAAGTCAATTCGGCACGTCCCTACGTCAGATGGCCCTGTGTGAGGTCGTCCCACTCGTCACTTGGCGGCGGAGCTGCAGTGCACCTCCGCCGCCGGGGGGCGGACCGAGCGGGGATCGGGGCGTTGTCAGTGGGCGCCCCTACAGTGGCGGCATGGTTCCTGAGACACCGCCGGGGGACTCCCCGCAGCAACTGCTTCAGCAGTGGATCGCGGACGTTCCGTATCAGCTTCTGCTCCTGGAGAAGGTGCTCCTTCCCGGGGCTTTCCTCTTCGACTACTCCGCCAGGTCGCTGGACACTCTGGAGGCGCTCCTGCTGGAGAAGTGTGACGAGGGATCTCCCCAACTGCCCGAGAGCCGGGCGGAGTTGCTGGGGAGTGCTACGGCCTACCTCGGTGAGGTGCTGCTCGGGATCGCGGGCGGCGGCTGGGGCTGGAACACCCGGCCGGTCGACGGTCTTCCGGGGCAGCCCGTCGTCTGGCCGGACCCGGAGCTGGCCCTCTCGCCCGTCGCGCCGCGGCTGCTGATCGCGCACGCTCTCCGCGTCCGCACCGGCACCGCGTTCGCCGAGGAGATCGCACGGCTGCGGCAGGCCGTGACGGCGCGGCAGCACGACGTGCCGGGGTGGGAGCCGGTCAAGGAGCACACGCCGCACGTGGACCCCGAGGCGCCGCTGCCGGAGGACCCCGTGCTGACGGCCTGGCTGGCCGAGCGGGAGGAGGCGCTGTACCCCTGGGCCGAGGACGCGTTCGAGGGAGCGTGGAGGTGGAACTTCCACCCCGACACGCTGGACTGGCTGGAAGTCGTCGTGAGGCGGCGGTTCGCCACGGTGGAGGAGTTCGACGCCGCGCGGGACGAGCCGTTCGTACAGGGCGCCTGCTGGTACCTGGGCGAGGTGATCCGGCGGAACAAGGGCGCGGTGTGGCAGTACGTCCCGTTCGACCCCGACGCCGAGCCCGGGGCCCCGGGCTCGCGGGAGAGTGTGTGGACCGAGGTGCCGTTCGTCGATCAGCCGGACAAACGGGTCGGGGGCGCGGCGATACCCCTGGGGTGCCTGCGCGAGCTGCTCCTCGATGCGGAGGGGGCGGACGGGGAGCAGGGGGACGACCGGCTGCGGGACGTGCTGGTCTGGTTCAGGGCGTCCTCGTACGCACACGTGGGAGCGCTCCTGCTGCGGATGGGCATGGTGACGCGGGAGAAGGTCGACAGCGTTCTCGCCGAGTACGCGGCATTCGCGCACGAGGAGCTGTCGCCCCATGAAGTGCCCGCCACGCTCGAAGCGTTCGGTGTGGCGATATCGGCCCACGGGGACGACGTCGACGATCTGGAGGAGAGCTACGCGCACATCCTGGAGAGGGCCGCGGCGCTCACCGACGGAGCCGTCGCCATCACCGATGTCCGGCTGCGTGCGGACAAGGAGCACGGCGAGGTCCTGGAGTTCGCCCGCAACGGCGTGGTGGTGACGCAGACCACCGACCACCAGTCGGACGACTACCTCGACCACCTGGCGATCATGGAGTTCATCGGCCACGTCGATCCCGACCCCGGCGACGACCCGCGCCGGTTCCACCTGGTCCAGTTCGTGCGCCTCATGGAGACCAACTTCGAGACCTACTTCGTCTTCGCCACGCCTGAACAGGCGACCGTGCTGGAGAAGGAACTCGGCCTGGCAATGCGCTGAGCGTGGCCCGGCGGGCGACCTCGGCACGCCGCTGGAGCGCGCGCATCGCGGGAAGCGTTCGGCTCGGGATTACCGTGTCGCCATGGTGCGCGCCGGCAGTCCCCAGGCCGATCGTCCGGACCGGCCCGCGGGTTCGGGCCGCCGGTCCCTGGCCCCACTGCTCGCGGTCTGTGCGGGCTACTTCATGGTCATCCTGGACGTGACCGTCATCAACGTCGCCGTTCCGGTGGTGGGACGGGAGCTGTCCGCCTCGCTCACCGGCATCCAGTGGATCACGGACGGCTACACCCTGGTCTTCGCCGGTCTGCTGCTCACCGGCGGCGCGCTGGGGGACCGGCTGGGCAACCGCCGGATCTTCTGCACCGGGGTGGTGGTCTTCACCGTCGCCTCGGCGGCCTGCGGCCTGGCCCGGACCGCCGGGTTCCTGGTCGCCGCCCGCCTGTTGGAAGGTCTCGGCGCCGCACTGATCGTGCCCGGTTCCCTCGCGCTCCTCCAACAGTCCTACCCCTCACCCGCCGAGCGCTCCCGGGCCTTCGGCCTGTGGGGCTCCATGGCGGGCATCGCCGCCTCCGCCGGCCCTCTCCTGGGGGGTCTGCTGGTCACCACCGTGGGCTGGCGCTGGGTGTTCTTCATCAACCTGCCCGTCGGCTGCGCCTGCCTGCTGCTGACGCTGCGTCGGGTGGCCGCTTCGGCCCGGCGGCCGGACCGCCCGGTGGACTGGCCGGCCCAGTGCGCGCTGATCGCGACGGTGGCCCTGCTGACCGCGGTACTCAATGAGGCCGGGCGGCGTGGCTGGGCGGACCCCCTGATCCTCGCCGGCGCCGGCCTGTGTGTGCTGGCAGCCGCCGGGTTCGTCCTGCGCGAGCGTCTGGCCCGCACCCCCGTGCTGCCCCTGCGGCTGCTGCGCTCCCGTCCGATGAGCGGGGGAGCGGCCATCGGCCTGCTGTTCAACTTCGCCTTCTACGGCATGATCTTCACCGCCAGCCTCTCCTTCCAGCACCACCGCGGGCTGACCGCGCTGCGCACCGGGCTCGCGCTCTTCCCGGCGGTGGCCATGACGATGTTCGCCTCCGTCCTGTCCGGGCGACTGGCACGCCGTACCGGCCACCGCCCGCTCGTGGTCACCGGCATGCTCCTGGGCGCGGCGGGACTGGCCGGCTGGGCCGCCGCCGGACCGGACCCGGCCTACCTGCTGCTCGTGACGCCCATGATGGCGTCGGGCTTCGGCACCTCCTTCGCCCTCACCGGCACCACCGCGACCGTCATGACAGCCGCCCCGGACACCTACTCCGGCACCGCGTCCGCCCTGTTCAACACCACCCGCCAGGTCGGCAGCGCGGCGGGCGTCGCGCTGGGAGGCTCCCTGCTGGCCGCCGCGGGCGGCTTCACCACCGGCCTCCGGATCAGCATGGCCACCGGCGCGGCGGCGTACCTGACGGCCGCCGCCCTCGCGCTCTTCTGCATCCCCCGACGGGCACCCGCCCGCGTCGGCGACGGTGCGACCTGACGGGGTGTCAGGTCGTGGCTCACCGGTCGCCGCGCCGTCGAGCGAGGGCGCCGCCGCCAGCCGCTCCCGGGCCGTGGTGGACCCGGCGTACCGCCCGTGCTGCCCTTACCGGCGTTCGCCTCGCGCCCGTCCCGAATACGTTCCGTAGCGACTCGTCACCACACCCCAGCAGTGGCCGCGGCGGCATGCGGGTGCGCCCCCGGGACATGTAACGCACGATGGAAGCGGGAACCCACCCAGGTGCCCCACAAGGTGACTCACATACCCGAATTGCTGGGGATTTCCGATGACGGAGCTTCCAGGAATTGCCTCTTCTGTGGTGACGACGTTGCGGATGGCGATGGTCGTGGCCCTCGTCGGCGTCAGCGCACTGTTCGGTGTCGTCCAGCCCCCCGGCACCGCCTCCGCGGCATCCAGGGCGCCGGGCGCCCCGGCCCACGCGGTCGCGGCGGTGCCCGGTCCGGTGGTGGCTCCTCCGCGGACACCGGTCGCTGCCTCGCCTCAGGCAGCGCCGATACAGCCCCAGCCCCAGCCCGATCCCGCGAACGTGGTCGTCTCATACTTCCTGGCCCTCAACGAGAATCAATTCGAAGCGGCCTGGGCGCTGGGCGGAAAGAACATCAGTGGCCAGCCGTACGAGAGCTTCGAGGCGTCGTACTTCGGCACGGACCACAACGTCCTCTCCGTCGTTCCCGTGGTCGGCAACGACGTCACCCTGACGCTTGAGGTGACGGAGAGCGATGGATCCCACCACCGCGAGGCCGGTACGTACACCGTCCAGGACGGGGTGATCGTCTCCGCCCGGACCCACCGCATCTGACGAGGCGAGGGCGGTCAGCGAGGGCGGTCAACTCCTGCCGTCATAGCGGGTTTACGAGCCGTGATCCGTCGTGGGAGGGCGCCGCAGGCCCGTAGCAGCAATCAGGATGGCAGCAGCCGGTCGGGCCTTCGCTCAACGCATTTCCAAAACTTGACGGGTTCTGTCAGGTATTGGCCGCAGAGTGGTACCCATCGGCCCGGCACACGGCGCGGGCTCGTATGAGAGGTGCCTCCCATGAACGCATTCGACCCCCGCCCCCAGTTCCTCGGCGCCCTGGACCAGTTGGAGAAGCTGGTGAGCGGCCTCGACCCGGCGCTCCTCGACCGGCCGACCCCCTGCGACGCGTACGACCTGAGGGGGCTGCTCGGCCACACCGTCGGCGCGATCCACCGCATCGCCTACATCGGTGAGGGCGGCCGCGGCTTGGACCTCCCCGCGGCGGTCGGGCAGATCGCCGACACCGACTGGGGCGGCGCGGTCGGCCGGGCCCGTGCCCGCGCGGCCGCGGCCTGGGCGAACGACGACAAGATCGACCGGGAGTTCGAGGTTCCGTGGGGCGTGGCCGCGGGCCGGATCGCCCTCAGCGGCTATGTGATGGAGACGGTCACCCACACCTGGGACATCGCCCAGGTCATCGCACCCGAGACGGAGCTGGACGAGGACCTGGCCGGCATGGCGTTCAGCCTCGCCCAGAAGATCCTGCCGGCCGAGCCGCGCGGCGGCGAGGTCCCCTTCGCCAAGGTCCAGCCGGTCCCGGACGACGCCGACATCCACCGCCGCCTGGCCGCCTGGCTCGGCCGCGCCGTCTGACCTCCCGGGCCGCCACCGAACGAAGCGAGACCTTGATGACCGACACCACCTCTTTCGAGGCGGAGGCGTTCGCCGCCCGGGCCGAGGACGCCGCGGCGTCCCGGCCGACCACCGGGCGGGGACGTGCCCGGACCGCGACCGCGTCGGCCACTGCGCCGGCGCCCGCACACTCGCGCACCCTCCGGCTGGCGGCCCGGCCCCCCTTCTCCTTCTCCGCCTCCCTCGCCTTCCTCCGCTCGTTCCCCGCCATGACGGGTCAGCAGGGCACGGCGCACGACGGGTTGACGCTGGCCCTGCGGGAGAACGGCACCACCCTGGGTGCCCGGGTGACGGCGGCTCCCGACGCGCCCGCCGTCGACTGCGTCCTCACCGCCGCCACCCCCCTCGGTGACGCCACCGCCGAGGCCGCCGCGAACCGGCTCTCCCACCACCTCGGCCTCGCCGACGACCTCACCGATTTCTATCGCCTGGCCCGTCTCGACCGGCCGTTCTCCCGTGTCGTGGAGCGCCTGTACGGCTACCACCAGGTCTCGTTCCCCTCGCCGCGGGAGCTGCTGTGCTGGGCGATCCTCTGCCAGCGCGTCCCCCTGCCGGTGGCCAGGACGATGAAGCAGGCCCTCGTCGAGGCGGCCGGCAACCGCATCACCGTCGACGGCGAACCCCGCTGGGCCTTCCCCGACGCCGAACAACTCGCCTGCTTCGACGAACCCACCCTCCAGCACCTCATCGGGAACCAGCGGAAGGCCGGCTACCTCCACCGCGCGATCCGCCAATGGCTCGACCTGGACGAGTCCTTCCTGCGCACCGGCCCCTACGACGAGGTCCGCGACCAGCTCCTGCGCCTCGCCGGCATCGGCCCCTGGTCGGCCTCCTTCCTCCTCATCCGGGGCCTCGGCCGCACCGAACACCTCACCCCCGACAAGGAAATGATGCGCGCCGCCCGACGCGTCTACGGCCACGACTTCGACGCCGCCGCCTTTGCCGCGCTCACCACCCGCTACGGCCGCCACCAGGGCTACTGGGGCCACTACCTCAGGGTCGGCGGCTGAGGAAACGACGATCCGGTCCGCGTCGGCGCTTCTCGGCGTCACCCGCGGCTTCGCCAAGAGGCCGCGGGAAGCGGAGTCACCGTCACTTCCCCGATCCTTCCCGGAGGGCTCCCGCGGCGTGGTTCAGAGCGACCTGACGGGATCCGATATCGGCAGCGACAAGTCATAAAATCGGAAAATGCTCTGCTAAGGTCCGGGTTCAGCGACTCGCGCGAAGGAATCCGCATGACCACGCCCGCCTCTCCCGAGGGCTCCTCGACCACGGGTCGACAGCCGCAGGACCACAATCCGTGGGCCCCGCCCTCCTCCCAAGCGGGCGAGGTGCGCCCTCTGCCGTACCCGGTGCCGACGGGGCAGCCCCGTAACGGCATGGGCATCACGGCGCTGGTGCTCGGCCTCGTCGGCCTCGTCCTCGGAATGTTCCTCATCCTGTTCTGGATCTCCTGGTTGCCGGCCCTGCTCGCCCTCATCTTCGGCGCGATCGGGGTGAACCAGGCGCGCAAGGGCCTGGCCACCAACAAGGCCATGGCAGTCAGCGGTCTCGTCATGGGCATCCTCGGTCTGCTGCTCGCCGCGGGCAGCGCGGCCTTCACCGTGGTGGCGATCAAGCATGTCGTCGACGACGCCCGAGGGAAGGTCAAGGAGGCCAAGGAGGAGCGGAAGGCGGCGGCGGCCGAGGAGAAGGCCCGGCATCTGTCCTTCGGCGAGCCGTACACCTTCGGCGACGGGCTGAAGGTCACGGTGGCCAAGCCGGAGCCGTTCACCCCTGACGCCTTCGCCCACGGCCACGCCAAGGGCAACAAGGCCGTACAAGTCACGGTCACCGTGGTCAACACCGGTAAGGAACGGGTCTCCGTCGAGACCGGGCTGCCGGACGTCAATGACGCCGACGGAGCCTCGGCCGAGCTGGTGATCGACGGCAGCGGCCGGCAGAAGGTCATCACCGGATACGTCCTGCCCGGCAGGAAGGCCGTCGGCAAGTACGCCTTCTCGCTGCCGCCCGCTGCCGCCGACCGGATCGAGGTCGAGTTCAGCCCGGACGCGATGCGGTGGGACGACGCCTACTGGAGCGGTTCCACCCGCTGATCGCCGTCCGCGTGACGCCCGGTGTCGTGGGCCCGGTGCGGTGGCCGACAACTGCGCCCTCTCATGACATCGGTTCCTCGCTGTCAGTCTTGCGGGCGGAGGACGCGAGGCGATCGGCGAACGCGACGACGAGGTCGCGCAGTTCATCGGGGCGCTCGATGACGAACGGCCGGTCGAGGGCGGCGAGCGCCGCAGGCAGCCAGTCGAGCCGCTCTGCCCGCAGTTCGACACGCCGCCAGCGCTCGGACGACCGGTCCTCACCTGCCGTCGGCTCGTACTCCTCCAGGCTCGCGACGGAGGCGGGAAGGCGGGCGCGGATCTGCTCGACCGTCCCGTGGATCCGCACGGTCACCTCATGCCGGTACGCAGCCGTGGCGAACCCTGACAGCACACGTTGTGCCGGATCGGGACTCCCGGGCCCCTCGAACGAGCCGGGCAGGGTCCTCGCGTCGGCGATGCGATCGAGCCGGAAAGTCCGGTCCTCGCCGGTCCCGGCGTCCGTGCCCGTGACGTACCACCGGCCCGCATGGGCGACGATCCCGTACGCGTGCAGCGTGCGTTCGCTGCGCCGGCCGCCGCCGTCGACGTATCTGAGGGAGACGGGTCGGCGGTGGCGTACCGCGTCGGCGAGGGTGAGCAGGACCCCGGCGTCCGGGGCGGCGAACTCACCGGGCTGATCCGTGAAGGCGAGCGAGTCCAGGAGCATGTCCAGCCGGCGAGCGAGGTGTTGGGGCAACACCCGCCGGATCTTGGCGGAGGCCGTCTCGCTCGCCGTGCGCTCCGTCGTCGTCAAGCCCGCTCGGCGGCCGGCGGCCAAGCCGAGCAGCACGGCCAGCGCCTCGTCGTCGCTGAGCATGAGGGGAGGCAGGCGGTACCCGGGGGCGAGCCGGTAGCCGCCGTACCGGCCGCGCACCGACTCCACGGGCACGTCGAGGTCGATCAGCTGGTCCACATACCGCCGCACGGTGCGCCCGTCGACGCCGAGCCGGTCGGCGAGTTCGGCCACCGTCCTGGTGCCGCCCGACTGAAGCAACTCCAGGAGTGTCAGCACGCGGCCGGTGGGTCGAGACATGTCCGCAGCCTAATGCGAATACAGGACCGATTCTGTCCACTATTTCTCCTAGCCTGCGAAGCCCAGTCACTCCAGCAGCCAAGGAGATCACCATGGACTTCGTCTCGATCCGCATCATCACCGGCGACGTCGCGCGCCTCGTCGAGTTCTACGAACGAGCCACAGGCGTGCGGGCGGTGTGGGCCACCGAGGACTTCGCCGAACTCAGGACCCCGCATGCCACCCTCGCGATCGCCGGTACCCGCACCGTCCCGTTGTTCGCTCCCGGCTCCGCCCGCCCGGCGGACAACCGCAGCGTGATCACCGAGTTCCTCGTCGACGACGTGGACCACGTGCACCAGAACCTGTCCGGCTTCGTCACCGACTTCGTCACCGAGCCCACCACGATGCCCTGGGGCAACCGGTCGCTGCTCTTCCGCGACCCCGACGGCAACCTCGTCAACTTCTTCACCCCCCTCTCCCCGGCGGCCAGGGAGAAGTTCGCACGGTGACGCCGCGCACCGCCATCGAGGACCAGGTGACCGCTCATCAGCGCGCGGAGGCGTTGTGGGCGGCCGGGCGCATCAGGAGGAGGTAGAGGGCCGAAGCGACGACGATGCCGACGGGGAGGGCGAGGTCGATGCCGCCAAGGGCCCGGGCGACGGGGCCGGTGTAGAGGGTGTTCATGCAGAGGGCGGCGCACGCGGTGCCGCCGATGAGCGCGAGGGCGCCCGCCCCGTTCACCCCGCGGGTGTACCAGAAGGGGCTGTCGGGGGTCTCGTCGGTGAGCGTGCGGCCGTCGTAGCGGTTGCGGCGCAGCAGGATGTCGGTGGCGTAGACGGCCATGGTGGGGCCGAGGAGACCGACCGTCAGCTGAAGGACGTTGCTGACGGTGTCGAGGAAGTTGGAGACCAGCAGCGCGTACAGGGTCAGGGAGACCGAGACGGTCCCGTCGGCGAGCACGCTGAGGGAGCGGCGGACCCGGAGGCCGACGGCCTGGAGGGCGAGACCTGCGCTGTATGCCGTCAGGGCGTTGAGGGCGACGGTGCCGAGGACCAGGGCGAGGAGGAAGAGCGGGACGAACCAGCCGGGAAGGAGCTTCTCCAGTGCGCGCTGCGGGTCGGTCATGTCGACCGCGGTCGCGGCGAACGCCCCCAGTGAGCAGACGAGCACGCCGGGCAGGAAGCCGCCCAGGGCCGTCCATCCCGCGACCGCCTTCGCGGAGGTGGAGCGCGGCAAGTAGCGGGAGAAGTCGGCGCTGGTGGTGTACGACAGCGGGCCCGAGGCGATGAGGGTGACGCCGCCGAGGAGGGCGGCCCAGAGGCCGGTGCCGGTGGGCGGTGTGGCGGGGGCGTACGAGAAGTCGGTGTGCCGGAGCACGTGGAAGGCGACGACGGCGAAGACGGTGGTGAGGACCAGGGTGATGGGGAGGTAGAGCTTCACGATCAGGGCGTGGCCGTAGACGCTGATGGTGAGGGTGAGGGCGGCGATCGCCACCACCACGGCGACCTTGACGCCGGTGGTGGTGGGGATGCCGGTCCTTGTGACGAGGGAGAAGGCGGCCGTTGCGGCGGCGGCCAGGTTGAGGGCGAAGTAGCAGACGGAGATCATCCACCCGGTCACCGCGTTGTTCACCCGGTTTCCGAGGATGCCGTACATCGCCCGTGTGATCACTTCGCTCGGTGCGCCGGCGGCCGGGCCGGATATGGCGAGCAGGCCGGTGAGGGCCCAGAAGAGGTTGCCCACCACGATGACGACGAGGGCCTGCCACAGGCTCAGGCCCATCAGGACCAGCGCGGCGCCGGTCACCAGGCTGAGGTAGTTGACGTTGGCCGCCGCCCAGACGGAGAACAGCTCGTGCGGGCGGCCGTGGCGTTCCGCGTCGGGGATGTGATCGATGCCGTGGGCCTCGACGTGACCTGCGCGGTCGGTGGCCGGGGGAGCTGCCGCGGGTGTGCCGTGTGTGCCGGGGTGCGGGTCGGGAAGTGTGGACGCCATGGTCCCTCCGGGATCTGGTCGGACCGACCTGGTTGCTTATTGGTCGCACACTCAATAGCATCCCGGGTATGTCGTCAAGCGTTCAACGGAAGCGGGTTCGCAAGGATCCGGCGGCACGGCGCGCGGAGATCGTCGCCATGGCGGCCACCGTCGCCCTGACCGAGGGGCTGGAGTGCATCACCCTCCGCAGGATCGGCGAGGAACTCGACGTCCGGCCCGGACTGATCAGTCACTACTTCCCGTCGGCCGAGGATCTGGTGGCGGAGGCTTTCGGCTACGCCGCCACCGCCGAGCTGGACAGCCTCGTGCCCGCCGAGCGGACCGGGGACAGCGCGGCCCGGCACCTGGCCCGGTTCTTCGCGCGTACGACGGGGGAGCGGTACGACGCCGTCAGCCGCCTCTGGCTCAACGCGCGCCACCTCAGCCGCTACCGCCCGGTGCTCCGCGACCGGGTCGCCGTGCAGGAGGCCGCCTGGCGCGGCCGGCTCTCCGACCTCATCGGTGACGGCGTCGAGCGCGGTGAATTCCGCACGGAGGAACCGCATATGACGGCAATTCAGATCCTGGTGGTGCTCGACGGGCTCGGGGCCCACGCCAACACCGACACCGGCGGCCACCCCGAAGCCGTGGCCCGCATGGCCGTCACCACGGCCGAGCGGGAACTCGGCCTGGCCCCCGGCACCCTCACCCGCCCCACCGACGCGGCCGGTTCCTGAGCGCGCCGGCCGCGGCACCCCGCCACCACCGTCACCCTCTTTCCCCTCCTCTCCTGTGTTTCCTGGAGCCGCTGTGCGCACCCCGCTCGTCCTGCTCTCCGCCCGCCTGCTCGACCCGCTCACCGGCACCTTCCTGCCGGAGACCGCCCTCGCCGTGTCCGACGGGCGGATCGCCGCCCTGGGCGACGACCGCGAGATCCGCGCGCTCGCCGGCCCCTCGACCACCGTGATCGACCTCAAGGGCGCCGTGGTGACGCCCGGCCTCGTCGACGGACACCTCCACCCGGTCTCCGGCGCCGAACTCACCCACGGACTCGACCTGTCGGGCTGTACCGGCCTGGACGCCGTACGCGAGGCACTGGCGGGCGAGGTGCGCCGGCTCGCCCCCGGGGCCTGGCTGCGCGGGTGGGGCCTGGACCCCAACGTCTTCGGGGACCGGCCGGTCACCTCCGCCGCCCTGGCCCCCGTCCTCGACGGCGTACCGGCCCTCCTCCAGCTCTTCGACGCGCACTCCGTGCTGGCCAGCGCGCGGGCCCTGGAACTCGCCGGCGTCGACGGCCCGCGGACCTTCGACCAGGCCGCCGAGGTCGTCTGCGACGACGCGGGCCGGCCGACCGGCCTGCTGCTGGAGGACGCCGCCTGCGAGCTGGTGGAGCGCGCCGCCCCGCAGCCCACGCGCGCGGAGCGGCGCGCCCGCCTCGCCACCGTCCTGGGGGCCATGGCCGCGGCCGGCCTCACCGGCGGCCACGCGATGGACGCGAACGGCGACAGCCTCACCTTCTACGCCGAACTCGACGCGGCCGGCGAGCTGCCGCTGCGCCTGCGGGTCGCTCCGTGGTGCCAGCCCGGCACCGACGCCGCCGGGATACGCGCGCTCATCGACGGGCAGGGCACCGGCGGCGCGCTGTGGCGCACCGAGGGCGTCAAGCTCTTCATGGACGGCACCATCGACAACGGCACGGCCTGGCTGGAACGCCCCGACTGCCACGGCGAGTCCACGCACGCCTTCTGGCCGGACCCCGACGCCTACACCCGCGCCCTCGGCCAACTCCACGCGGCCGGCGTGCCCACCGCCACCCACGCCATCGGCGACGCGGCCGTCCGGCACGCCCTCGACGCCGTCGAAAAGGCGCAGGCCGACGGGGGCCGGGGGGTGCGGCACCGGATCGAACACATCGAGACCGTCCCGGACGACACGCTGCGCCGGTTCGCCGAACTCGGCGTCATCGCCTCCATGCAGCCCACCCATTGCTGCGACTTCACCCGGGCCGACCACACCGACAACTGGTCACGCCGCCTGGGTGAGGAGCGGGCCTCCCGCGCCTGGCGCTGCCGTGACCTGAGCGATGCCGGAGCCACCGTCGTCCTCGGCTCGGACTGGCCCATCGCCCCCTATCCGCCGCTGGGCGTCATGGCGGGCGCCCGCCACCGCCGGCCCAGCCGCGACCTCACGAGGCCCCCGCACGGCCCCGACCAGGCACTCACCCCTCTGGAAGCGCTCCAGGGGATGACCGTCAACGCCGCCCGGGCGGCGGGCGAGGAGCACGAGGCCGGCCGGCTCGCCCCCGGCTTCCGCGCGGACCTCACCGTCCTCGCCGACAACCCGCTCACCACCGCCGCCACCGACCTGCCCGGCCTGCCCGTACTGCTCACCGTGCTGGGCGGGCGCCTGACCCACCGCGCTACGCGTCTGTGAGTCGGCGGCGGTGCCGTGGGGACGGTGGAGCGGCGCGCAGGCCCGACGGCCCACCGTAAGAAGGCAGTTGACGGGACGTCGGGCCGGTGTGTGAGGGGGCGCGGTGCCGCCCGACCGCCCTGCGGTGGCCGGCACCCCGGGGGGCGTGCGGTGCGGGCGTGTGGGGTGGCCGTGGCCGTCCCGGTCGGCCTGACCGTCGTTGCTCTCCTCATCGGGGAGGCGGCGTGACGGGGCGGCTCCGGCTGCCCCGGCCCGTGCCTACGCGGCGGGTGGCGGGGCCGGGCGGCGCTGCCGGGTGATCGCGAGAATGGCCATGTCGTCCTCGTGCGCCCCCTGGGTCCAGCGGCCGACGTCCTTGGTCAGGGCGTCCACCAGGGCCTCGGGCTCCGTGAAATGCCTGCGCATGCGCCGGGAGAGCACCGGATCGTAGAACGTACCCCGTTTGTCCCGCGCCTCGGTGACCCCGTCGGTGACCAGCAGCAACGAGGCCCCCGGGGGCAGCCGCACCACGTCGACAGGCACCGGGTCGACCGCGCTGAGGTCACCCAGCCCCACCCCGAGCGGCAGTTGCGGGACGGTCGGGTCGAGCCGTACGAGGGCCCCGCCCTGCACCAGGTACGGGGACGGATGGCCGCGGTTCACCAGGCTCAGCTCCTCGCCGTCGGGGGCCACCTCGGCAAGCACCGCGGTGGTGAAGCCCTCACTGGAGGTCACCGGGCCGCTCCGGGCCGCTGCCCTGGCCAGCGCCTCGTCCATCCGCTGGGCCAGCGTCACCAAGGAGAGGGCGTACTCGGCCTCCTGGCGGAACGCGCCGATCGCGACCGAGACCGCGGCGACCGCCGCGATGCCCTTGCCCCGCACATCGCCGATGATCAGCCGCACCCCGAAGGGCGTGTCCTGCACCGCGTAGAAATCACCGCCGATCCGCGCCTCGGCCTGCGCCGCCGTGTACCCGGCGGCCACGGCCAGCGGCCCGGCCTCCCGCGGCGGGGTCGGCAGCACCGCCCGCTGCACCGCCTCGGCGACGTCCCTGGCCAGCGCCAGATCGCGGCCCTGCCGCACGATGAGCCGGTTGACCCCGAGGGCCAGCACACCGATCAGGCCGACCACCGCCAGATCGACCAGCAGGGGCGTCGCCGGACGTCCCCGCTCGATGTCCACCGCCACCGAGACCACGCAGGTGACCACGACGACGGCGAACGCCGAGCGAAAGGAGAGCGTCGCGCCCGCGACCAGCGGCGCGGCGGCCAGCAGCGGGAGTCCGGTGTAGGGCTCCGGCGCGAGAACGTCCAGCAGGACGCCGATCACGAGGGCCAGTGCCGTGAGCAGCCACGGCACCTTCGCCGGCGTGGGTTGCAGGTCATTCACGGTGCATCTCCTGCTGCCGGGTCGCCCTCGCGAACCGGAAGGAACGGAGCCTTCACACAGCGTGCACTATCCATCATATGGGTACTTTCCGGTGACTTCAGAGGGGTGCCCCTGCGGGCCCGTACGGTGGGGCCGCTCTCAGTGCGGAGGCGAGTCGGGGGACGCGGTCAGGGGCTGTTCGGTCCAGATGATCTTTCCTTCGGGCGTGTAGCGGGTCCCCCAGCGTTCGGCGAGGTGGGCCACGAGATAGAGGCCCCGTCCGCCCTCGTCCGTGGTGGCCGCGTAGCGCAGATGCGGTGAGGTGCTGCTGGCGTCGAAGACCTCGCAGGTCAACACGCGGTCGCGCAGCAGGCGGACGGTGACCGGCGGGGTGCCGTAGCGGATCGCGTTGGTGATCAGCTCGCTGAGGATGAGTTCGGTGGTGAACGCCGCCTCCGCAAGGCCCCATTGGTGCAGTTGCCGGACGGCGGCCGTGCGGACGGGGGCGACCGCTTCGGGTTCGTGGGGCACCTCCCATACCGCGACGTGATCGGCGGGCAGCCGACGGGTGCGGGCGACGAGCAGCGCGATGTCGTCCTCCGCCCCCGGGGTCAGCAGCGCCCGGCACACCTCGACGCACGTCTGCTCGGCGGACCGGTCCGTGCGGGAGAGGGCCGCACGCAGGAGGTCCAGGCCCTCGTCGATGTCCCGGTCGCGGTGCTGGACGAGACCGTCGGTGTAGAGGACGAGGCGGCTGCCCTGGGGAAGGTCGATCTCGGTTGCCTCGAAAGGGAGTTGGGACAGGCCGAGGGGCTGCCCCGGGGGGACGTCCGGGAAGGTGACGGTGCCGTCCGGCCAGGCGACCGCGGGCGGCGGGTGGCCGGCCCGCGCCAGGGTGCACCGGCCGGAGACCGAGTCGTAGACGGCGTACAGGACGGTGGCGCCGGTGACGGAGAATCCCTCGCTGCCGTTCCTCCGGTCCTGGTCGATCCGGGCGACGAGTTCGTCGAGCCGGCTCAGGAGTTCGTCGGGCGGCAGATCCAGGGCGGCGAAGTTGTGGATCGCGGTGCGCAGGCGGCCCATGGTCGCCGCGGCGTGCAGACCGTGCCCCACCACGTCACCGACGACCAAGGCGACGCGCGCGCCCGGCAGCGCGATGACGTCGAACCAGTCGCCGCCCACGCCGCCCCTGGCCGGCTGATACCGGTGGGCGACCTCCAGGGCGTTCTGCTCGGGCAGCCCGCGCGGGAGCAGACTCCGTTGGAGGCTGACGGCCATGGCGTGCTCACGGGTGTACCGGCGGGCGTTGTCGATGCAGACCGCCGCGCGGGCGACCAGTTCCTCCGCGGCGGACAGGTCGTCCCTCTCGAACGGAGCGCGTGCGCCGGTGCGCCAGAAGTGGGCCACCCCCAGGGTGACCTCTCCCACGCAGATGGGCACGACGACCAGCGACCGCATGCCGTGCTCCAGGAGAGCCCGGGCCTGCTGCGGGTGCGGGCCGCGCCATCCGCTGTCCGCGGTCAGGTCGGCGAACAGAGCGGCCCGGCCGCCGTTGAAGGGCTGCGGGGTGTCGGGCAGGAAGGTGGCCGGCTCGTCCGGGAGCGGGGGAACGCCGGGTGCCGCGGCGGCGGCCGTCCGGCTCAGGGCAGTGGGCGCCTTCCCGCCGGGCTCCTCGCCGTGCAGGACGGGTTCCAGGAGGTCGACGGTCACGGCATCGGCGAAGCGCGGCACGGCCACCTGGGTCAGTTCCTCGGCGGTGCGGGTGACGTCCAGCGTCGTACCGACGCGTACCCCGGCGTCGTAGAGCAGTTGCAGCCGTTCGCGTGCCACCTCCGCCCGTCCGGTGAGCGCGCGCAGCTCCGTGGTGTCGCGCAGGGTGGCGACGCTCCCGCCGAGCTGACCGGTGGGCCGGCAGCTGATGGCCAGCAGACGGTCGTGGACCCGGTGGACCTCGTCGGTGACCTCCCGGCACGCGGCCAGCAGGTCGGCGAACTCCGGGGCCAGGCCGAGGTCATGGACCGGGCGTCCTTCGGAACGCGCGGGCAGTTCCAGCAGCCGCCGTGCTTCGTCGTTGGCCAGGAGCAGACGCTGGTCGCCGTCGACGATGAGGACCCCCTCACGCACGGAGTGCAGTACGGCGTCGTGGTGCTCGTACATGCGCGTCACCTCGGCGGGTTCCAGACCGTGCGTCTGCCGCTTCAGCCGTCGGCTCACCAGTGCCGCGCCGCCCACCGCCAGGGCGAGCGCCACGGCACCCGCTCCCAGGAGGAGGGGCAGCTCGCGGTTCACCACCTCCGAGACCGTCGTGACCTGGACGCCCGCGGTGACCACGCCGACGACCGAGCCGCGGGCATCGGTGACCGGAACCACGGCCCGAATCGCTTCGGAGGGCGCCCCCTTGAACTTCTCCGTGAAGGACTCGCCGCGCAGCGCCCGGGGCCAGTCGCCGGCGGCGCGGCGGCCGATCAGCCCGGGGGCGGGGTCGGTGTAGCGGATCCCGGAACGGTTCAGCACGGAGACGAAGTCCACGCCGGACGCACGCCGCGCCCGCTCCGCCGGCTCCTGGAGCACGGCCGTGGGATCGGCGGAGCGCAGCGCCGCCGGCACGCCCGGGGCCTGCGCGAAGCCCTCCGCCACGCCGAGCGACCGATGGCGGGCGTCACTCTCGCTCTCGTGGCGAGCGTGCAGCGCCAGGGCGAACGCGGTGGCGGCGATCACCAGCACCACGATGACCGACTGCAGCAGGAACACCTGGCCGGCGACGCTGCGCAGCCCGTACCAGTGGTGCTGCCGCCTCCCCTCAAGGGGCCCGGTGGGCGCGGCGCGTGACCGGCGGAACGGGTGCCTGATCTGACGTAGTTTGCGCCACATGTCGATACTTCTAGCACGTATGCACCGGCTCGTGACCGGCGGTCAAGGGGGAGTCGCGGGCGGACATGGCGACCCCGGCGCACGAGCGACCAATCTTCCGGGGAGCGGACCGGGCCGGCCACACCCGGACCGGGGGCGCGGGCACTCACTTTCCGCTTGAATTCCCGCTCAGACCCCTCCATGGGCCGCTCCGTGTCGAATCATGGGTGACCACATCGCAGTCAGGAGGTGTCCATGCCCGTCGCAGCCCGCGGCGACCGCTCCCCAGTGCCGCGTTCCGGGGCCCTGGAAGACCTGCTCGACCGTGTCTCACGCGGCGACCAGCAGGCGTTCGACAATCTCTACACGGCGGTCGCCGGTACGGTGCTGGGCCTGGTCCGGCGGGTGGTGCGGGACCCGGCGCAGTCCGAGGAGGTCGCGCAGGAAGTGCTCATCGAGGTGTGGCGGTCCGCCGCCCGCTTCGACGCGCGCCAGGGCAGTGCCATGGCCTGGATCATGACACTGACCCACCGGCGCGCGGTGGACCGGGTGCGGACCGCGCAGGCCGCCGCCGTCCGCGACCACAAGGTCGGCCTGGGCTCCTACACGCCGCCCTTCGACGAGGTGAGCGAGCAGGTCGAACGGCGCCTGGAGCGCGAGCAGGTACGCCGTTGCCTGCATCAACTGACCGACCTGCAACGGGAGTCGGTGACCCTCGCCTACTACCGCGGCTACACCTACAAGGAGACCGCGGACCTGCTGGGGACGGCGCTGGGCACCGTCAAGACGCGGTTGCGGGACGGCCTGATCCGGCTTCGCGACTGCCTGGGGGTGTCGGCATGAACACGGTCGACCCGCACACCCTCACCGGCGCCTACGCCCTGGGGGCACTGCCCGAGCACGAGGCGGCGCAGTTCGCCCGCCACCTGGCCCGGTGCCCGGCGTGCGACCTGGAGGTACGAGAGCTTCAGGAGACCGCGGCCCGGCTCGCGCTGGCGGTGGCCGAAGTGCCCCCGGCCGGTCTGCGCGCCCGGGTGCTGGCGGCGCTGCCCGAGGTACGGCAGCTGCCGCCGGTACCGCACCGGGCCACCGTGGTGCCGCTGCGCCCCCGGGCGCGGCCGCGGCTGCCGTACCTCGCGGCCGCCGCCTGCCTCGCGGCCGCCGTGGCCGCCGGTGGCCTGGCCGTCCGCGCCCAGCACGAGGCCGACCAGCAGCGCGACCGCAGCACCCGCGCGGAACAGCAGACAGCCGCGCTCAGCGCGCTGATGGCCGCCCCGGACGCCACCTTCCACACCACGGCGCTCAAGGGCGGCGGCAGCGGCACCGTCGTCGTCTCCGAGCAGCAGGGCCGTACCGCCTTCGTCTACCACGGCCTGCCGAAACTGCCCGAGGCGCGGGTCTACCAGCTCTGGTACAGCCGCGAGGGCGGCATGGTGCCCGCCGGACTCGTCGAGACGGGACGGGCCGGCGGCGCGATGCTGCTGACCGGCACCCCGCGGGGCGCCGTGGGGGTCGGCGTGACCGCCGAACCCCGCGGCGGCTCCAGCCGCCCGACGAGCCCGCCGCTGGCACTGGTTCCGGTGTAGTCGCCGGTGCCGACACGTCCGGTCGGGGAGTCAGCCTGTCGGGGAGTCAGCGGTCCGCCGACTCCCCGGCCGGAGGGGGCGTGTTCCGGGCCGCCAGGTCGTGGGCCGCGACGGCCGCGCGGTCCACCTTGCCGTTGGTGTTGAGGGGCAGTTCGGCGAGGTGGGTGAAGGAGCCCGGGATCATGTAGACGGGCACCAGGCGGCGCAGGAACGTGGTGAGTTCGGCGGCGGTGGTGGGGTCGCCTGAGTAGTACGCGACCAGGACGGAGTCCTCGCCGGTCTCCCGGACCAGGGCGACGGCATCGCGTACGGCGGGGTGGCGGGCCAGCGCCGCGTCGACATCGCCGAGTTCGATGCGCTGGCCCCGGACCTTGACCTGGTGGTCGAGGCGGCTGAGGAACACCAGGGCGCCGTCCTCGACCTGCACCCGGTCGCCGGTCCGGTACCAGTGTTCCGGCGTCAGGGGCGCGGTCCCGTCGTGGATCACGGCACGCTCGCCGGGACGCCAGGCCAGAAACCGGCCGATGTCGTCGGCGGGTTCCAGATAGCCGTCGAAGCGCTGGCTGCCGCGCAGGCACAGTTCACCCGTGGCCGCGGGCTCGCCCGACTCGTCGAGGACCACGTGCTCCAGATGGTCCGGTACCCGGCCGATCGGCAGCGTCCCGTTGGAACCGGCCGGCCGCAGCGAGGTGCCGCTGCCCAGTTCGTGTGCCGTGGAGACGATCGCGACCTCGGTCGGGCCGTACAGATTCCACAGCCGCGCGCCGGGCGCAGCCGCCGCCCACTGCTGGGCCTGCTCGCTGAGCAGCCGTTCGCCGCCGAACATCACCCCCACCATCGTCGGCATCGAGTCCGGCGTCAGCGCGCCCGTCCGGGCCGCGACGCTGCCGACCGACGGCACGCAGAACCAGCGCGTGATCCGCTGGGCGCTGACGAACGCCGACGGCCGCACCACGTCGTTCGGCCGCGGCACCACCAGCGCCGCACCGACCGACCACGTCGTGAAGAGTTCCAGCACGGCGACGTCGAAGGAGAGCTCGACGTTCTGCGACAGCCGGTCCTCCGGCCCGAAGCCGTGCTCCTCGACCAGCCACCGCAGGGTCGGCAGGACGTTGGCGTGCCGGATGGGAACCCCGCGGGGCCGGCCCGTCGAACCGGAGGTGTAGAGCACGTAGGCGATGTCCTGCGCCGATGTGGGGGCGGCGGCAGCGGCGCGGCCGTCCCCGGGGGCGTCCGCGCGGAGCCGGGCCAGTTCGGCGTCGGTGAGGGCGAGCATCGGGGGCAGCCGCACGCCGTCCGCCGCCGCCTGTGCGGTGAGGCGTTCGGCCGGCCGTGCGGCATCGTCGTCGGTGACGACGACGTCCAGGTCCGTGGTGGCCGCGATGGCCAGGATCCGGGAGGCCGGGAAGGACGGGTTCAGCGGTACGACGGCGGCGCCGGCGCGCAGGGCCGCCAGATATCCGGCGTACGCGGTCAGCGTCCGGGAGGCCAGCAGCCCGACCTTCGCGGGCCGCTGCGCGCCGTGCTCCGCCGCTACGGCGGTCAGCCGCTCGGCCAGGCGGGCGGTCAGCCGGTCCAGTTCGCCGTAGGTGAGGACCTCGCCCCGGACCTCCAGCGCACTCCGCTCCGGGTACCGCGCGGCACTCGCGGCGAAGAGCCCGAAGAGGGTGGTGGGGGCCGGGGGAGGCGTCGTGGGGGAGGGGGAGGTCATGACAGGTCCTGTTCGGTCGGCAGGCATACCGGTGGGCAGGGGGCGTCCCCGGGCCGGGGACCGGGTCGCGGGGCGCTCACACCAGCGCCTCAACGGTCTGCCACACCTCGGACCAGCGGTCCGTCAGATACATGTGGCCGCCGGGGAACTCCACCGCCGAGAAGGGCCCGGAGGTGAACGCCGACCAGTCCCGCCACTCGGCGGCGGGCGCCAGATGGTCCGCGTCGCCACGGAGCGCGGTGAGCGGCACCGGCAGCGGGGTGTGGGCAGGGGGCGCGTAGTCGGCCAGCAGGCCCACGTCGGCGCGCATCGCGGGGAGCAGCAGCGCCCGGGCCGTCGGATCGGCGAACACCTCGATCTCCCGGCCCGCGATGGCCGCGGCCTGGGCGGCCGCCACCTCGTCGTCGGCGTCGAGCGGCTCGGCCTGGCGGTGGCGCGGGCTGGTCGACCCGCTGACGACGAGGTGGGCCGGCAGCGGGCCGCCGGTGGCGACGAGGTGCCGGACGGCCTCGTAGGCCAGGATCGCGCCGAAGCTGTGCCCGAAGACGACGAACGGCTCCTTTCCCGCGGCCGCCCTGATCCGCTCGGCGGTACCGGCCGCGGCCTCCGCCATCGTCCGGTAGAACGGTGCGTTGAACTCCTCCTCCCGCCCCGGCACCTGGACGGGCACCGCGCGCAGCACCCCGGACTCCCGCCGGAACCAGGGCCGGTAGACCCCGGCTCCCGCACCGGCATAGGGCAGGCAGAACAGCGTCGTGGTCATGCGGGACCTTCCGGGTCGATAAGGTGCGGCGGGCCGGACTCGGGCGCCAGCAGGCCGAGTTGGGTACGGAAGCCGAGCATCAGGTCGGCGAGGCGGGGCGCCCAGGACCCGGTCAGCGGAGCCTGGAGCACACACTTCAGGGTCCCGTCGGGCAATGCGCACATCTGGAGCTGGATCTCGGCGACCGCCCCCACCGGCGGTACGGGCACGGTGTGCATCCGCACCGGGCCCGCCGGGTGCTCGACCCGCCGCCAGCTCTCGAACGCGAACACCGCCTGGTAGACCGGCATCCGCCGGCCCGCGACGGTCCGGGCGGCCCGCACGATCTCGTCGCAGGGCAGCGCGGACCCCACGATGGTGTCCCGGACCCCCGCCCACACCCGCTCGACCGCGCCGGGCGCGAACAGCTCCGGCATCCGGACCGGCAACGTGTTGATGAGGCAGCCGAGTTCGTCCTCCTGCCCGGCGGAACGGGCGACCACCGGGGTGCCCACGCAGAAGTCCGCGCCGCCGGTGAGCTCGGCCAGCGCCCTGCCGTACGCGGCCAGCAGCACCACGAACGGCGAGCAGGAGCTGCGCCGGGCCGCGGCGCACACCGCCTGCCAGACGCCGGGCGGGCAGATGTCCCGCCGCTCCGCGAGGCCGGCCTGTGCCAGGGCGCGCTGGCTCGGCGCCGGCCCGCCGCCCGGGACGGGCAGGTCGGCCGCGCCCGCCAGCACGGTGCGCCAGTGCGCGGTGAGTTCGGCGCGCTGCGCCGGAGCGGGGCCGGCCGGCGCCGGCCGCTCCCGTACCGGCAGGTCCGGCGCCCGGCCGCCGGCGGTCAGGCCGTAGGCGCGGGCCAGGTCGGTGGCGAACACCTCCTGCGACAGGCCGTCGAAGGCGATGTGGTGGACGGCGAGGAAGACCGTGGCGCCCTCCGCGTCGGGGGCGACCCCGGCCCGGTGGACCCGGCCCGCGGCGAGGTCGAAGGTGTCCGCACCGAGCAGTGCGGCGGCCGCCTCCGCGAAGCCCGTGCCGGCGGCCAGACGCAGCGGCGGCTCGGCCACCGGCTCGGCGAGGACGGTGCGCACCACCTGCCCGTCCTCGATGACGAAGGCGGTGCGCAGCGCCTCGTGCCGGCGGGCCACCGCGGACAGCGCCGCGTCGAGCACGGACAGGTCGACCGGGCCGTCGGCACGGACCTCGGCGAGCACCCAGTTGGCGCCGCTCGACGGGGCGATCTGCTCACCGAGCCAGAACTGCCGCTCCAGCGCGGAGGCGGGCTGCACCCGCAGCGCCGTCTCAGTCACGGGCCAGCTCCTTGTCCGCGCCCTCCGCACCGTCGCCGTCGGCGGCCTCGGGCGGGGTCAGGTCGTCCATCTCCCGCAGTGCCCGGTTGCGCAGCGAGACCAGGACCAGCACGACGTACGTCGCGCCGAAGGCCAGCAGGGTCCAGCGCAGTCCGATGCCGTGGATCGCCCAGCCGGCCACCAGGATGCCGACCGGGGCGGCGCTCATCGCGACGGCCGAGGTGAGCGCGAAGACCCGCCCGAACAGGGCCTGCGGCACCTTGTTGAGCATCACGGTCGACAGGACCGGGTTGAGCGGCCCGGCGGCCAGCCCCAGCAGGAACGAGATCGCGATGGACAGCACCGCGCCCGGCTGCCCGCCGAGCGCCAGCCGCAGTCCGCCGATGACCAGGAAGCAGCCCAGCAGCGTCCAGCGGCGGCTGGTGAGCACCCGCTTGCTGACGGGGCCGTACAGGAACGTGCCGGCGACGGCGCCGCAGCCGGAGGCGGCCACCAGCCAGCCGAGGTACTGGCCGCCGCCCAGCACCTGGTCCGAGTAGACCGGCAGGATGACCGGGGTGAAGGCGTCGTCGAGGAAGTTGGTGACGAACACGAACGAGGTCATCGCGCCGATCACCGGGAGCTGCTTGACGAGCCGGAGCCCCTCGGTGAGCTGCCCGACGAAGCCCGGCCGCTCGGCGGCCGGAGCGACCGGTCCACGCGGTACGGCGACCCCGACCAGCAGCGCGGACAGCAGGAACGTCGCGGCGTCCACGTACATGCCGACCACCGGCCCGGACACCGCCGCGAGCAGACCGCCGAGCGGCGCCCCGACCAGCAGGCCCAGCCGCGGGGCGCCCTGCATCCAGGAGTTGGCGCTCTCCAGCCGCACCCCGGCCCGGTCGGCGAGCGCCTTGAGCAGGCTCTGCCGGGCCGCGCCGGTCGGCGTGGAACCCAGGCTGCGGACGAAGAGCAGCCCCATCAGCACCGGAAGGGCGAGCCCCACCGTGTCGTTGAGCAGCGGGATCAGCCCGATGACGGTACCCGCGAGCAGATCGCAGACCACGCTCATCCGCTTGCCGCCGATGCGGTCGATCCAGACCCCGCCGACGGCGCCCGCGAAGATCAGCGGCAGCGTGTTGGCGAAGCCCGCCAGGCCCGTGGAGACGGAACTGCCGGTGACCCCGAGCACGTACAGCGGAATGGTCACCACCGTCACGGCATTGCCGAACGACGACAGGTAGTGGGCCAGCAGCAGGACCACCAGCGGCCGGCGTTCCGGCACCGCGGCGCCGCCGGGCCCGGGGGGCGAGGTCATCGGTTCTCCTGTTCCGCACCTTGGGTGCTGGCGAAAAGCTGTTCCAGGTACTCCTCCGAGACGCCCGCCCGGCCCGGGACCTCGGAGTCCGGGATGCCGGTCGGCGTCAGCGGGTTGCCGCGTGCCAGCAGCAGGTCGGTCAGGCCGGCCAGGGTGGTGTGCTCGGTGAGGTCCCGGGCGCCGGCCGGGAAGCCCCGGGCCGTCAGCAGCCGGGCGAGCCGGACGGCCAGCAGCGGGGTGCCGCCACTGGCGGCGAACGCGTCCCCCGGGTCGGCGGACGGGATGGCCAGCGCCTCGCACCAGGCGGCGCGCACCTGCTCGGCGGCGCGCCGTGCCGGGCTGCCGAGCGGGGTGTCGGGGGAGGTGGCGAAGACCTCGACCAGCTGGAGCAGCCGCCGGGCGAGCCGGTCGATGGTCTCCGGCTCGAACAGCGCGGTCCGGTACTCGAACCGCCCGTAGACGAGGTCGCCCAGGTGCCACCAGGCGACCGTCGCGTCCATCGAGGAGATGCCCTCGGGCACCGCGTTGGCGTAGACCGTGGCACCGGGCACCGTGTAGGACACCGTCTCGGCGAGGTCCAGGTGGACGAGCATGGTCCGCAGCAGCGGATAGCTGTGCACCGACCGCTCGGGGGCGACGGCCCGGACGATCTCGCCGAACGGCGTCTCGTGGTGTTCCGCGACGGCGGCACCGGCGGCCTGGGTGGCGGCCATGAAATCGTGCGGGGTGGGCTCCTCGGGCAGCCGGATCCGCAGCGGCACATTGGTGAGCAGGAAACCCACCAGGTCCTGGACGGCCGGCTCGCTGCGGGTCACGCTCGGCACCCCGAGGAGGATGTCGCCCGCACCGCTCTCCTCGTACAGCAGCGCCGCGTAGACCGCGGCCATCGCGTTGGCGACGGTGCTGCGGGCCTCCTTCGCGCGGGCGATGAAGGCGGCGGCCGTCCTCTGGTCCAGGACGAAGTTGTACTGCCGTCCGGTGCGGTCCTCGGACTCGGGGGAGTGGTCGTACGGCAGCAGCGGCCGGTCCGGGAGGTCGGACAGGTACGTGCGCCAGAACGCCCGGTGCCGCTCGCCGTGCCCGCTCTCGAAGTAGTCCCGCTGCCACTGCGCGTAGTCGCCGAACTGCACCGGCAGATCGGGCAGTTGGGGCTCCCGGCCTTCCCGGACGGCGCAGTAGGTCTCCAGCAGCTCGCTGTTGAGCCGTACGTACGACCACTGGTCGGTGAAGGAGTGCGGCATGGTCTGCACGATCTGGTGGTCACCGCCGCCCAGGTCGGCCACCCCGATCCGCAGCACCGGGTCCCGGGCCAGGTCGAAGGGGCGCCGGACCTGCTGCCGGATGAACTCCGCCCGGCGCCGCTCCCGTTCGCCGTCCGGCCCGTCGGACCGGTCGGTGAAGGTGAGGTCGGCGCCCCGCTCCGGGTGCAGCCGCAGCACCGGCCGTGCGCCGTCCGTCTCGATGGCCGAGCGCAGCAGCTCGTGCCGGCCCACCACGACGGCCACCGCCTCGCTGAAGGCATGCCGGTCGAACTCGCCGAGGAAGCGCAGCCCGAACCCCAGGGTGTACGTCGTGGTGCCGGGGTAGAGCTGGTCGAGGACCCACAGCCGTTCCTGGTCCATGCCCACGGGGAAGGTGTCGCGCGGCCCGGGGCGGGGCCGCAGCGGCTGCTTGCCGGAGCGCTGCTGCGACAGCCGGGCCAGCAGCGCGGCCCGCTTCTCCGGGGCGAGGCCGGCGAGCCGGGCCGCGAGCGCCGACTCCGCCGCGCTCATCGGGCACGCTCCGCGGGTATGCAGGCGAACAGGGCGGGCAGCGCGGCCAGCACGTCGTCGGTGGGCAGCCCGAAGTCCACCAGGAAACCCACCTCGTCGGCGCCCGCCTCGCGCAGCAGGCCGAGCACCCCCGCGGCCTTGTCGGGCGTGCCGAGGAGCGAGGGGCCCTGGAGGAAGTTGAGGTAGGCGCTCTCCAGGAGCACCGCCTCGTCCTCGCCGGACGCGGCCGTCTGACTGCGGTAGGCGCGCAGATAGCCGTGCATGGCCGGACGCAGGTAGTCCTCCAGGTCGGGCCGGTCGCTGACGTGGGCGTGCACCATGACCACCACGTCGCCGTCCCCGGCGTGGCCGGCCTCCCGCCAGGCCGCGCGGTAGCCGGCGATGTTCTCCCGCAGGACCGGCAGTGTCTGGCCGAGCAGTGCGGTCATCACGCCGTAACCGGCCCGGCCTGCGGCGGCGAAGGTCTCCCCGTGGCCCGCTGAGGTGAGCCAGACCGGGAGGTCCGGCCGCACGGGCCGGGGCCCGGTGCGGACCGATGCGGTGCCCCCCGCGGTGGTCGGATGGCTCACCGCCTCACCCCGCCAGTGCGCCCGCACCTGCTCGATGATCCGCAGGGTGTCCGCGCGCCGGTCGGCGTAGTCCGTACGAGCCAGCACGAAGTCGTCCGGGTGCCATCCGCTGGCGAAGGAGATGCCGCTCCGGCCGCCGGACAGGTTGTCGACCACCGACCAGTCCTCGGCGATCCGCGCCGGGTGGTGCAGCGGCGCGGCGACGCTGCCGGCGCGGATCTGCAGGTTCTCGGTGCGTACGGCGACCGCGGCGGCCAGCACCGCCGGATTCGGCGAGTGTCCGCCGAAGTCCACGAAGTGCCGCTCCGGCAGCCATACGGCGTTCAGTCCGGCCGCGTCGGCCTGCACCGCCGCGTCGAGGACGAAGCGGTAGTACTCCTGAGGGGAGACCGTGTCCGCGCTGGCGAAGAAGTACAGGCTCTGCCGGGCGGGTGCGCCCGGCGTCTCGGCGGCGGCCGCCGGCCCGGTCCGGGCGGCGCGGCGGCGCATCTCCTGGCCCAGGACGCGCCGTTGTTCGGGCGAGAGGGCGGCCAGTCGCTGGGAGAGGTCGTTCACGGGGTCCCTTCGATCTCGTCGAGCAGCCGCAGCAGTTCGGCGTCGTCCCGCGCGGCCGCGAGCTCCTCGGCGCGGCTGATGAAGGCACCGAGGTCGGAGTGCTCGTAGAGGTCCCCGAGTGCGACGCCGAGCAGCAGCGTGTCGTTGACGACCGTGAGGAGCTGGGCGGCCTGCAGCGACGTACCGCCGAGGGTGAAGAAGTTGTCGGACGGCCCCAGCGGCTCGCCGCCGAACGCCTCCTGCCAGATGGCGGTGATCGCGACGGCGAGGTCGCCGGCCGTCTCCGCCGCGTCGTCCGCGGGAGTGGACGGCTCCGGCTGCGGCACCGGCGCGAGGACCGGGGCGGCGGCAGCGGCGGGCCGTTCGTGGGGCAGGGCCCCCGTCGCCTCGATCCAGTGCCGGGTGGCCGCGAACGGGTAACGCGGCAGCGGGACGGGCGAGGTGACCTGGGGGACGTCGAAGTCCACCGGGCAGCCGGCCGCCCAGAGACGCGCCAGCGCGTCCTCGTGGGCCAGCGCCTCGTCCGCACCGGAGCGCCCGAGCAGCTCGATGATCGTCGGCGGGTGCTCCAGGCCCAGCAGGCGGGCGGTGTGCCGTACGGGGTTGGTCAGCGCGCGGCCGCCGTGGATGCCGACGACCGCGGCGGGGCGGCCCGCCAGCAGGGTCCGGATCCCGTCGGCCAGCCGCACGGTCCCGCGCAACTGCCCTGCCCAGTAGGCGGGGTCGGTGGCCTGCTCGGCGGTCAGCTCCGCGCCGGTGCGGTTGGAGATGACGGTCAGCCGGGGGGCGGACAGCGGCAGGGTCGCGAGGAACTCCCCGAACCCGGCGGCGGCCTCCTCCATCGCGCGGGAGTGGAAGGCGTGCGCGGTCTCCAGCCGTTGCGCGGAGAGCCCGCGCCCGGCGCAACGCCGCTCCAGCTCGGCGACCGTGTCCGGGTCGCCGCCGAGCACCGTGGTGTCGGGGCCGTTGACGCCGCAGACGTCGGCGGGCAGCCCGGCGGCGAGGTCGCGGGCGGCGTCCTCGTCCAGCGGGACGGCCAGCATCGCCCCGGCCGGGGCCCGGCTCATCAGCGCACCGCGCCGTACGACGGCCGCTGCCGCGTCCTCCACGCCGAACACCCCGGCGTACGCGGCCGCGGTCAGTTCGCCGACGCTGTGGCCGAGCAGCGCGCGCGCCCGTACGCCCCGGCGTTCCAGCCGCCACAGGTGCGCCAGGCCGACCACGAACAGCAGCGGCTGCACCACGGAGGTGTCCAGCAGCCGCGGGTCGTCGCCCTCCCAGGTCTCGAAGCCGCGCAGATCGGGGCCACCGGCCCGCAGCACGGCGGCGTACAGCCGGGCGAGGTCCTCGCCGAAGCGGGGGTCCTCGGCGGCCGACGCTCCGGTGCCCGTCAGGCGGGTGCCCTGCCCGGGCAGCAGCACGGCCACCGGGGCGTCGGCCACCGCCGGTGGCGCGTCGGCTCCCTTCGCCGTCTCCAGCAGCCACTGCCGCAGTTGTTCGCGGGCGGCGGCCGGGTCGGTGGGCAGCGCGGCGGCGGACCGGCGGGCGAGTTGGCGCCGGCCGTGCCACAGGGTGCCGAGCACGCCGGGGAGGGCGCTGCGCGCACCGGGGCCGTCGAGCCAGTCGGCCAGGTCCTTGGCCTTGTCGCGCAGGGCCTGTGGGGTCGCGGCGGAGAGCACCGCCACCCGGGGTCGGGCGTCCGGTGCCGCGGCGGGTTCCGGGGCGGGTTCGGCGGGGGCGAGGATCACGTGCGCGTTGGTGCCGCCGAAGCCGAACGAGCTGACCGCGGCCCGGCGCGGGACCTCGGCGCTCCACGTCGTGGGCTTTCGCGGCAGGAAGAACCGGGCCGCGCCGAGATCCGCGTCCGGGCCGTCGCCCGGCTGGGCGGCGACCGGCAGCAGCATGTCGTGCTGGAGCGCCAGCACCGTCTTGATCAGGCCGAGCACCCCGGCCGCGCTGTCGGTGTGGCCGATGTTCGGCTTCACCGTGCCGATCGCGCAGCGGGGAGCGGCGGTACCGGTGCCGTAGACCTCGGCCAGCGCCGCCAGTTCGACCTGGTCGCCGAGGACGGTGCCGGTGCCGTGCGCCTCGATGTAGCCGATGTCCGCGGGGGAGAGCCCGGAGACCTCCAGGGCCTCGCGGAGCACGTCGGCCTGGCCCCGCGGACTGGGCGCGGTCATGCCCATCCGGTCGGCGCCGTCGTTGTTGACCGCGCTGCCGACGATGTGCGCCCGGGCGCGACCGGGGCTGTCGGCGAGGTCGGCCGACCGGCGCAGCACCACGATGCCGGCGCCGCTCGACGGGACCGTCCCCCGGCTGCCCTGGGTGAAGCTGCGGCAGCGGCCGTCGGGCGCGTAGATGCCGCCCTCGGGCCCCTCGTGCTCGGGCCGTTCGACCGGGAAGACGGTGATCCCGCCCGCGAGCGCCACATCGCATTCGTAGGTGAGGAGACTGCGCACGGCCTGGTGGACGGCGACCAGGGAGGTGGAGCAGGCCGTCTGCACCGTCATGCTCGGGCCGGTGAAGCCGAGCCGGTAGGAGAGCGCGGTGGCGAGGAAGTCACGGGAGTTGCCGAGCATGATCTGCTCGGTGCCGTGGGCCCGTACGGTCCGCTGGTCCGGCAGCACGTTGCGGTGCAGGTAGATGTCGGGGCCACCGCCGACGAAGACGCCGACCCGGTCGCCGGCGCGCTGGGTGTCCAGGCAGGCGTCCTCCATGGCCTCCCAGACCAGCTCGGCGATCACCCGGTGCTGAGGGTCCGTCAGCGCCGCGTGGGCGGGAGCCATCCCGAACAACTCGGCGTCGAACTCGGCGAAGCGGTCGATCTGCCCGCTGAGCAGCCTGCCGTTGTCGGTCCGTTCCCCCCGGGCCGCCGGCAGCGAGACCTCGCCCCCGGCGAGACGGGCGAGGAAGGTCTCCGGATCCGATGCGCCCGGGGCCCGCAGGGACAGCCCCACCACGGCCACGGCATTGTCCAGCTCTGTCATGCCGGTTCTCCTTCCATTACGTACGACCTGCTCGGCTGCGGTCCGCTCGGCGGGACCCGCAGGGGCGGCCTCATGCGTCTGTCCGCGGGGCGACCGCGGCGGCCAGCCGGCGGGGGGTGGAGTTGCGGAAGATGTCCCGCAACCGGATGGCGGGGTAGTTCTCCTCGCGCAGGGCGGTGGCCAGCAGCACGGCCTGCACGGAGGTGCCACCGAGGTCGAAGAAGTTGTCGTCGGGGCCCACCGGAAGGCCCAGGACCCGCTCCCAGAGGGCGGCCATGGCCGTCTCGGGGCCCGAGGTCTCCGCCGGGGCGGGTGCCGAGGAGGGCTGCGCGGGCCGGGGGTCGGGCAGCAGTGCGGTGTCGAGCTTCCCGTTGGCGGTGAGGGGCAGTTCGGGCACGGCGGTCAGGGTGGCGGGCAGCAGATAGCCGGGCAGCCGCTCGGCGAGCCGCTGCCGGATGTCCGCCAGCTCCCGGGGCGCGTCGGTGACCACGTAGGCGTCGATCCGTGCGGTCGCCGGCCCGTCGGGGGCCCGTACCAAGGAGGCGGCCGCGCGGACCCGGTCGTCCTCCAGCAGGGCGTGCCGGATCTCGCCGAGCTCGATGCGGTGCCCGCGGATCTTCACCTGGTCGTCGCGCCGGCCGAGGTACTCGATCTGCCCGTCGGGCAGGAACCGGCCGAGGTCGCCGCTGCGGTAGAGGCGGGCACCGGGCGTGCCTGTCAGGTGGTCCTCGGTGAAGCGTTCGGCGTTCAGTTCCGGCCGGTCGAGGTAGCCCTGGGTGACCCCGGCCCCGCCGACCCAGATCTCGCCGGGCACGCCGGGTGCGGCCGGGCGGCCGCGGTCGTCGCGTACATAGAGGTCCCACCCGGGTATCGGCCGCCCGATCGAGCGGCTGCCGCGCAGTGCCTCGGCACGGTCGACGGGGTGCCAGGTGCAGAAGACGGTGGTCTCGGTGATCCCGTACATGTTGACGGGCCGGCAGACGTCCTCGGGGTAGCGGTCCAGCCAGGGCAGCAGCACCCCGCGGTCGAGGGCCTCCCCGCCGAAGATCAGCAGGCGCACCGCCAGGCCGCCGGCGCGGAACGCCTCGGTGTTCACCAACTGCGCGAACGCCGAAGGGGTTTGGTTGAGCACCGTCACGCCCTCGGCGCGCAGCAGCTCGTGGAACGCCTCCGCGTCGCGGGAGACGTCGTAGGGGACGACGACCAGCCGGCCGCCGGTGAGCAGGCACCCCCAGATCTCCCAGACGGAGAAGTCGAAGGCGAGCGAGTGGAAGTACGACCAGACGTCGCGGACGCCCGGCGCGTACTCCTCGCGGGTCGCGGCGAGCAGGGCGGCCACATTGCGGTGGCTGACCCGGACACCCTTCGGGCGGCCGGTCGAGCCGGAGGTGTGGATGATGTACGCGGTGGCCTCGGGGTCCACGACGGGCAGCGACAGCCCGGGATCCTCGGGTGCGGCGTCCGGTGCGACCCGGTGCAGGCCGGGGACGTCCGAGAGCAGCCCGCCCTCGGTGACGACGGTCCGCAGCCCGGTGTCCTCGATGACGAAGGCGAGGCGCTGCGGCGGGTAGTCGGGGTCGAGGGGGACGTACGCGGCGCCCGCGCGGAGCACGGCGAGCACGGCGGCGATCTGCCCGACGCCCCGGTCCAGACAGACCCCGACCCGGTCGCCGGGGCGGACCCCCGACTCGATCAGCGCGAGCGCCAACTGCCGTGAGTGCGCGTCGAGTTCGCCGTAGCTGGCGCGTTCGTCCCGGCAGACCACGGCGGTGCGTCCGGCCGCCTCGCGCACCCGGTGCGCGAACAGCTCGGGGAGGGCCGCCGGTGGATCCGTGAGCCGCGCGCCCCGGCCGGTGGCGAGCAGAGCGGTGAGTTCCTCGGCCGGCAGGGTGTCCACGTCGTCCAGACGCCGGTCGGGGTGGTCGGTGAAGTGGGCGAGCACCGCCGTCAGTTGGCGGAAGAAGAGGGCGGCGGCCTCCTCGGTGACCAGGGCCCGCTGGTGGCGCAGCAGCATCCGGATCCCGTCCGTGCGCCCGTGCTCCTGGTACAGGCCGAGGGTCAGCGGGAAGTGGGCGGTGCCCAGGCCCTGGTCCTCGTGCGGGACGGCGTGCCGGTCCCCTTCGCGCAGTGCGGGCAGCGTGTCGATGGCCGACACGACCAGCTGGGGCGCGGTGAGGCCGGCCCCCGGCAGTACGGAGGACAGCGGCAGGTCGGCGTCGCGGTACGCCTGCACACCGCGCTGGTGCACCTCCCGCAGGAAGTCCGCCACCGTGGCCTGCCCGTCGAGGAGGACCGGGACGGGAGTGGTGTTGTTGAAGTACCCGACGGTCGTGGCGTGCGCCGGTGAACGCCGCGAGACGGTGGTGCCGATGACCGGGCGCGCGGCGCCGGAGTTGCGGCCGAGGACGAGGGCCGCCGCGGCGAGGACGGCCGAATAGGGGGTGACTCCCAGTTCGGTGCCGAGGTCGCGGAGGCTGCGGTGCAGCGCGGCGGGGAGCAGCGCCTCGGCGACGCCACCGCCGGTCGTGTCTCCGGCTCCGGGGGCGTCGCCGGCGGCGCCCGCCCAGTCCAGGGAGGGGACGACGTCGGCCGTGGCCAGCTCGGCCCGGATCTCGGCCGCGCGGCCGGCGCGCCGGGGCAGCCGGGCGCGGGCCGCGGCCGCCCAGTCGGCCCAGTCGGCGGCGGGCTCGGTGGTCTCGTCCGTCAGCACACCGCGCGCGATCAGTTCCATGGACCGCCCGTCGACCACGAGGTGGTGGGCGATGAGCACGAGGTCGGCGGTGTCCGGCGCGTACCGGAGCAGGACGGCCCGGCACATCGGCCCCTTGGCGAGGTCCAGGGGCCGGGTCAGCTCCTCGCGCAGCCGCAGGCGGGCGGCCGCGCCGTCCGGTGCGTCCGCGACCTGCACGGAGCGCAGCTGCGGCGGGTCCGGCGCGGCCTCCAGGAACCACGCTCCGTCGTCCTCCACCACGCGGGAGGCGAGTACGGGGTAGGTCTCACCCAGGCGCGCGAAGCGCTCGGCGAGCAGGGGCTCGTCGGCGGGACCGGTGATCCGGTAGACGCAGTTGACGAGATAGGTCGAGGGGTCCTCGGCGGCCTGGTCGGCCGTGTAGAGGTCGACCTGATTGGGGGACAGCTCCCAGCGCATGGTCAGCTCCCCGCGACGTCGGCCGTGAGCAGGCGGGCGATCGCGCCGGCCCCGTCGGCCTCCAGGACGTCGAGGTACTCGACCTCCCGGCCGGTCAGCTCGTAGAGCCGACTGCTCAGCAGGACCGCGCGGAACGAGTCCCCGCCGTTCTCCAGGAATCCTTTACCGAGATCTGCACTGTTCCCGAGGATTTCTTTCCAGAGATTCTCCGCCACTTCAGCCGAATTTTCGGAGGAGGGCAAGGAGGGGTCAGTATCGAATTCCATTGGACAGCCCCCGAATTCTATGAGTCCGAATTCCCCGCTTCTGTGCCAATGTTCTGTCACAGGGTGTGTCACCGGGGGGTGGTCGGCTCCATCCAGTTTCCACGGCCGCCGGGCCCAATTACCCGCCACAGCGGTTTGGTTGACGCTACAGCGCCTCCAGGAAGTTGATCAATGTGATGTAGATCACGGTGTCGCGCTTCTTGAATTACCTCGCTTAGTGTGCGGCGCCGCCCAAGAATTCTTCTTGACAAGATCAAACGGCCTCCATAGCCTGGCGCGACTAATTCCGGTGAGGATTTCAGTCGGGGGGCTGTTCGGTGACGAGCATTGACGATCCCGGGAATGCGGTCAGGCTGGCCGACTCGGGACAGACCCGGTTTTTCCTGCTCGACCAGCAGGGCGGCAGAGCGACCACACTGCTCCAACACCTCCGCATCGACGGCCCCGTCGACCTGGAGCGGATGACCGCGGCCGCGCGAGCGGTCTGCCAGGCACAGCCGGCGCTGCGGACGTCCCTGCACCCGACGGCGGAAGGGCTCGTCCAGCGCACCCACCCCGTCACCGAGGTCGACCTCCGGACCGGGTGGGTGGACGACGAGGGCGCCCTCGACGGATGGATCGACGAGGCCCGCGCACCGTTCCCGCACGGCGCGGGACCGCTGTGCCGGATCCGGATCGTCGGTGCCCCCGGGCGCGCGCACTGCCTCGTCGGCGTGCACCACGCCGTGTTCGACGAGGACTCCGCGGCCATCCTGCTGCGGCAGCTCGCCCGCGCGTACACCGACGGGCCCGAGGCGCTCCCCGTCGCCGCCGCACACCGGCCCCCGCCACAGCCCGCCCGCCTCGCGGCCCTGCACGCCTTCTGGTCCGGCCACCTCGCCGGCGCGCCCGCGGACACCGCCCTGCCGTCCCTCACGGCCGACCCGGCTGCCGGGCACGGCGCGGTGTCCCTGCCACTGGACGCCGAACTCACCGCCGCGCTGCGCCGGTTGACCCGGGAAAGCGGGGCCACACCCTTCGCGCAGCTCCTGGCCGCCGTCGCCGTGGTCGTCGGCTGGTACAGCGACTCCGAGGACGTCGTGCTCGCCACCGTCGCCACCACCCGCGCCGCGGCGGACGAAGACGTCATCGGCTGTCTCCAGAACACCCTGCCGGTACGCCTGCCGCTGCACGGCGCCGACACCGGCACGGTGCTCGACCGGACCGTCGACGCGCTGTTCGACGCCCTCGACCACTGCGACCTGCCCCTTGAGGACATCCTGACCGCGTCGGGCACGCCCCGCCGTCCCGGCCGGACACCGCTGACGCAGATCATCTGCACCCAGGCCACCGCGCCCGCCCCGTTGACCACCGGCGACCTGCGCTGGCAGCTCGTGCCGGCCGACGAGGTACGCAGCGAGTACGGCCTCTCCGTCACCCTCCAGCAGGAGTCCTCGGGCGCCCTCGCCCTGACGGTCGGGTACGACCGCGGCACGCTGCCCGCGGCCTCGGCGCGCCTGTTCGCCGAGCATCTGGCCGGCGCGCTCGCGGCGTTCGGCACCGCACCGGCGGTCCCGCTCACCGCGCTGCGCCTGTTCGACCCCGCCGCACCGCCCGCACCCACCGGCACCACCGCGGCCGGCCCGGCGGTGCCCGAGCTGATCGCCGAGCACGCCCGGCGCACCCCCGACGCCGTCGCCCTGATCGCGGGGGCCGAGCGGGTGTCCTACGCCGAACTGGACCGCCGGGTAAGGGAACTCGCGGCCGCGCTGATCGAAGCCGGTGTGCGGCCCGGCGACCGGGTCGGCGTGTGCCTGCCGAGGACGGCGGACCTGCTCGTGGCCCTGGTCGCCGCGTGGCGGGCGGGTGCGGCGTACCTGCCGCTCGACCCCGGCTACCCGGAGGGCCGGCTCCGGCTGATGGTGGAGGACGCCCGGCCGGCCGTGGTCATCGGCGACGCCCCGGCCGCGCAGATCCTGGGCGCCACCGGCGTCCGGCTGGTCGCCCCCGACGCCGTGGCCGGCCGCGCGCCCGGCGAGTGGCCGGTGCTCGCGCCGCAGGACCCCGCCTACGTCATCCACACCTCCGGCTCGACCGGCCGGCCCAAGGGCGTCATCGTCCGGCACGACAACCTGGCCGCGCTGTTCGCCGCCTTCGCGCAGGAACTGCCCGCGCCGCCCCAGGTGTCGGTCGCCGGCGCGAGCGTCTCCTTCGACATCAGCGTGCTGGAGCTGTTCTGGCCGCTGGCCACCGGCCGCACGGTGCTGTTGACCAGCCACCGGCAGGTCGCCGACGCCGAGGTGCCGCGCGGCGCGCTCTACCAGTGCACCCCCACCATGGCCCGGATCCTGGCCGACGACCCGGCCGGCCGGCGACTGCTCGGCAGTCTCGCGGTCCTGTTCGTCGGCGGCGAACCGCTGGCCCGCGACCTGGCCGAGCGGCTGACCGACCTGGTGCCGGGGCCGGTGTTCAACTGCTACGGCCCGACCGAGACCACCGTCTGGTCGACGGTGTGGCGGGTCCGGCCCCAGGTACCCGTGCACATCGGCAGTCCGCTGGCCGGCGAGGAGTGCCGGGTGGTCGACAGCCACGGCCGCCCGCTGCCGCCCGGCGTCCCCGGCCGGCTGCTGATCCTCGGGGCGGGGGTGGGATCGGGCTACTGGCAGCGGCCGGACCTGACCGCCGAGCGCTTCGCCGCGTACGACGGCCGCAGCTGCTACGACACCGGGGACCTGGCCGTCCTCGACCCCGAGGAGGGGCTGCGCTTCCTCGGCCGGGCCGACACCCAGGTCAAGATCCTCGGCCAGCGGATCGAACTCGTCGAGATCGAGACCGTGTTGCGCGCCCACCCCGCCGTCCAGGAAGCCGCGGTCACCGTCACCGGCGACGGCACCGCGGTCACCGCCTGCCTGATCCCCACCGACCCGGCGGGCGCACCCGGCGCCGGGCGCCCCGCACCGGCGCCCGCCGAACTCGCCGACGCACTCCGCCGGCACGCGGCCGTCTCGCTCGTGCCCGCGATGATCCCGGCCGCCTGGCTGCTGGTCGAGGCACTGCCCCAGCTGCCCAACGGCAAACTGGACCGCGCCGCGGTGGCCGAGTGGGCGGCCGGGGCGCCGACGGCGGTGCCCGAAGCCGCGCCGGCCGAGCCGTCGGCGGGGCCGCTCTCCGACCGGGCCACCGAGGTGGTCCGGCGCGCCTGGGAACACGTTCTCGGTGCCCCCGTCCACGGCCTGGACACCCACTTCTTCGACCTGGGCGGCACCTCCGGACAGATCGTGCGGGTGCTCGCCCTCCTCCAGAGCCCGTACCCGGAGCTCACCACGGCCGACCTCTTCCGCTACACCACCGTCCGTGCCATCGCCCGCCATGTCGACGCGACCGGCGAGGACGGCGGGGGAGCCCCCGGCGGCACCCGGCCCGTGGTGCGTGCCGCCGCCCGGACGCAGGCCCTCAGCGGCTGGCGCCGGCGAACCGAACGATCTCGATAGCAGACCGGTGACAGAAGGGCCGACGATCAGTGAGCACCCATGAGGCGGACCGGGCAGCTGCACCGGAAGGAGCGCGTCCGGCCCGTACGGTCGCCGCGACGCCCCTGCAGCAACAGCTCTACCTCGCCTACGAACTGACCGAGGACCACGCCCCCCACCACCTGGCGCTGGACCTCACCCTCGACGGCGTGCCGGACGCGACGGCGCTGCGGTCGGCACTGGACGACGTGGTCGACCGCCACGAGGCACTGCGCACCCGCTTCCGCTTCGAGGGCACGGCGCTGGTGCAGTCGGTCGCCGACCACCTGCCACCGCTGTGGGAGACCACCGGCCACCCCGGTGCGGAACCCGCCGGCTCCGCGGACGCGCCGGCCCGGCCGTTCGACCTCGAAAACGGGCCCCTGGTACGCGCCACCGCGCACCGCACCGGCGACACCGCGCTCCGGCTGCGGCTCACGCTCCCGCGCCTCGTCGCCGACGAGCGGTCCGTCGACCTCCTGCTGGACGACCTGCTGGCCACCTACCGCGCCCGCCTCACCCCGCACGCCCCGGCACCCGAGCCGCCCAAGCGCCAATTCGGCGACCTGTACGCGGAACCGCTCGACGCCCCCGGGCCGCCCCCGGAGCCCGGCGAGGACCTCCCCGTACCGGAACTCCCGCTGACCACCGGCCGCACGGCCGGGCGGCCGCACCAGGTGCCGCTGCCCGCCGGGGCGCTGCCCGCGCTCGACGCGCTGTGCACCGCCGCCGGCGCCACCCTCGGCGACGGGCTGCTCGCGGCGCTCGCCGTCCTGCTCCAGCGCTACACCGACGCCGACGACCTCCTGCTCGCCGCGCCGGGCCCCGACGGCCGCGGCGACGACTTCGCGCGGACCATCGGCCCGTTCGCCGGCCCCACGACCGTGCACGTCCCGCTCGCCGGGAACCCCGGCTTCCGCACGCTGCTCGGGCGGCTGCGGAGGCTGCCCCCGCGCGACCCGTCCGCCGACTGGTCGGCGCCGGAACAGCCGCCGCTCCCGGTGGGCTTCGCGCTGCGCGAGCCGTACCCCATCCGCCGGGAACTGCCCGGAGGTGCCACGGTCACCCGGCACGCGCCGCCCGAGGCACACGGCCACGCACTGCGCGTCGTGGTGACGACCGACGGCGCGGCCCGCTTCGAAAGCGTCTGGCCGGACTGGATGAGCGCGCAGTTCGCCCGGCACTTCACCGAGCTGCTGAGCGAACTCGTGCGCCGTCCGGACCACCCGGTGCACGATCTGACGCTGAGCTCCTTCGAAGCCGAAGCCGAAGCCGAAGCCATCGGGGACGCCGCGGCCGGCGGTCCGGGCCGCACGCCTGCCGGAGCCGCCCGCAGTCCCGAGGAGGAAGAAGCCGCCACCGTCCTGGAGCGCTTCGCCCGCCACGCGGCCCTGCGCCCCGACGCCGTCGCCGTCAGCCACGGGGACACCCACCTCACCTACGGCGCACTCGACCGGCGCGCCAACCAACTCGCACGGCACCTGCGAACCCTCGGCGTCGGCCCCGAAACCCTCGTCGGCCTCGCCGCCGAGCGCTCCCCGGACCTCGTCGTGGCGATACTGGGCATCCAGAAGGCCGGCGGGGCCTACGTACCGCTGGACCCGGCGTACCCCGACGCCCGGCTGGCGTACATCCTGCGGGACGCCGCGCTGGCCCATGTGGTCGTCCAGGGCCGGCCCGGCGGCTGGCTCGACGCATTCAGCGGCACCGTGGTCCGCCTCGACGAGGGCGCCGCGGCCCTGGCCGCCCTCCCGGACGAGCCGCTCGCCCACCGGCCCGCACCCGAGGACCTGGCGTACGTCATCCACACCTCGGGCTCCACGGGGGAGCCCAAGGGCACCCTCGTCACGCACCGCAACGTCGACCGGCTCCTCACCGCCACCCGGCCCTGGTTCGGCTTCGGCGAGGACGACGTCTGGACGCTGTTCCACTCGTACGCCTTCGACTTCTCGGTGTGGGAGCTGTGGGGCGCACTGGCCCACGGAGGACGCCTCGTCGTCGTTCCGCACGAGGTCAGCCGTTCCCCCGAGGACTTCCTGCGCCTGCTGCGCACCGAGCGCGTCACCGTCCTCAATCAGACCCCGTCGGCCTTCGCCCTGCTGCTGCGGGAGGAACTGCGGGTCGAGCAGCGGCTCCCGCTCGCCCTGCGCTACGTCGTCTTCGGCGGCGAGGCGCTGGACCCGCGCGCGCTCCGCCCGTGGTTCGAGCGGCACCCGGACGGCCCGCAACTGGTCAACATGTACGGCATCACCGAGACCACCGTGCACGTCACCTACCGGCCGATCCGCAAGGAGGACACCGACAGCGACAGCAGCGTGATCGGCGTGCCGATCCCGGACCTGAGTCTGGACCTGCTCGACCGCCGGGGCCGGCCGGTGCCGACCGGCGTCACCGGTGAACTCCACGTACGGGGCGCGGGCCTGGCACGCGGCTATCTGCGCCGGCCCGAACTCGACGCGGCCCGCTTCCTCGCGCTCCCCGGCGGGCGGGCCTACCGCACCGGCGACCTGGCCCGCCGGCTGCCGACCGGCGAACTGGAGTACCGCGGCCGCATCGACGACCAGGTGAAGATCCGCGGCTACCGGATCGAGCCCGGCGAGATCGAGGCCGCGCTGGCCGGACACCCGGACGTCTCCGAGGCCCTGGTGACCGCCGAACCGGACCACACCGGCGAGCGCCGCCTGGTCGGCTACGCGGTCTCCGCCCGCACCGGCCTGGGCGCCGCCGAACTGCGTGCCCACCTGGCCGGCGTGCTGCCCGCCCACATGATCCCCGCTGCCTTCGTGGTGCTGGACCGCTTCCCGCTCACCGTCAACGGCAAGGTCGACCGCCGGCGGCTGCCCGCCCCGGACCGTCCCACCGGCGCCCCCGCCACCGCCTCCGCCAACCGGGCGGAGGAGATCCTCGTCCAGGTCTGGAGCGAGGTGCTCGGGGTCGACGGCGTGGGCACCGACGAGAACTACTTCCTCCTCGGCGGCGACTCGATCCGCACCATCGCCATCCTCGGCCGGGCCCGCGAACTCGGCCTGGACTTCGAGCTCCAGGACCTGCTGCGCCACCAGACGATCCGGGAGCTGGCCCCGCACACCACCCTCGGTACGCCGGGAGCCGGCCGCCGGGACCACCGGCCGCTGGCCCTGCTCTCCGACGCCGACCGCGCCCTGCTGCCGGCCGACGTCGAGGACGCCTACCCGCTCTCCCGCCTGCAGGCCGGCATGCTCTACCACAGCGGCCTCAACGCGGCCGAACGGATCTACCACAACGTGGCGGGCTACCACCTCAGGGCCGGCTGGTCCGAGACCGCGTGGCGGTCCGCCCTGGAATCGATGCTCGCCGACCATCCCGTCCTGCGGACCTCCTTCGACCTGGACACGTACGGCGAACCGCTCCAGCTGGTGCACCGCGAGGTCACCGCGCCGATCACCTTCGAAGACCTCCGCCGGCTGTCGGCCGCCGACCGGCAGACCGCCATGGACCAGCGGTTCGAGGACGAGAAGCGCCGGGAGTTCTCGTGGGGACGGGCCCCGCTGATCCGCTTCCACCTCCAGCGGCTCACCGACGAGACCTTCGAGCTGTGGGTGACCGAACACCACGTGATCCTCGACGGCTGGAGCGAACGCTCCCTGATCACTGAGCTGTTCGAGCGCTACCTCAGCCTGCTCGGCGGTTCCCCGGGCCCGTTCCGGGAACCACCCCGCGCACACTTCGGCGCCTTCATCGCCGAGGAGCAGGCGGCCATCGCCTCGGACGAGCACCGTGCCTTCTGGACCGCTGAACTGGCCGGCAGCGACTTCGGCGCGCTGCCCCGACTCGTCCCGCCCGGCGACCGGCCCGACATGCGCCTCACCCCCGTCGAGCTGCCCGCCGAGGTCTCCGAGGGCGTGGTCCGGTGCGCCCGCCGGGTCGGCGTACCCGTCCGCACCGTGCTGCTCGCCGTCCACGCGCACGTCGTCGGCATGCTGACCGGCACCACGGACGTCGTCACCGGCGTGGTGAACAACGGCCGTACCGAGGACCGGGACGGCGACCGCGTCCTCGGCATGTTCCTCAACACCCTGCCGTTCCGCGCCCGGCTGACCGGCGGCAGCTGGGACGACCTCGTCGCCGCGGTGGGCCGCACCGACATCGACGTCCAGCAGCACCGCCGCTACCCCATGCCCGAGATCCGCCGGGCGCTCGGCGGCCGGGAGCTGTTCGAGACCTTCTTCAACTTCACCCGCTTCAGCGTCTACCGGTCCGTCCTGGAGCGGTCCGACGAGCTGGAGGTTCTCGACGAGCGGCGGATCACCAACACCAGCATCCCGTTCGGCGCCGAGTTCGCCCAGGACCTCACCTCGTCCGAGGTCAACCTCCATCTGCGGCACGACGCCGCCCAGTTCACCGAGGAGCAGGTGCGGCTGATCGGTGGCTACTACCGCCGCGCGCTCACCGCCCTGGCGACCACCCCGCAGGACCGCCACGAGCAGACCGTCCTGCTCTCCGCCGAGGAACTGCGCCAACTCGACGGCTGGCACGGCACCTCCCACCCCCGCAGCACCGACCGCCCCTTCCCCCGCCTGCTGGAGGAACGGGCGCAGGCCCAGCCGGAAGCCCCAGCCGTCATCTGCGGCCGCACGGTGCTCGACTATGCGGAGCTCAACGCCCGGGCCAACCGCCTCGCCCGTGAACTCCTCGCCCACGGCGTGGAAACCGGGGGAATCGTGGCCATCTCCGCGCCCCGCTCCGCCGACCTGCTGATCGCCATGATCGCCGTCCTCAAGGCCGGCGCCGCCTACCTGCCCATCGACCCCGCCTACCCGGCCGAGCGGATCGCGCTGCTGCTCGACGACGCCGCCCCCGCCCTGCTGCTGAGCACCCTCGACACGGCCGGCGCCCTGCCCGCTGACGACACCCCGCGACTGGTGCTCGACGCGCCGGCGACCCTGCGGCGGCTCGCCGACCGTTCCGACGCCGACCTCACCGACAACGAACGCACCCGGCCGCTGGACCCCGCCGACCCGGCCTACCTCATCTACACCTCCGGCTCCACCGGCCGGCCCAAGGGCGTGATCGTCTCGCACGCCAACATGGCCGACCTGATGGCCTGGATCGCCGGATTCCTCGGCCCGGACGGCCTGGACCGGGTGCAGGCCACCACCTCGGTCAGCTTCGACGTCTCGATCTTCGAGATCTTCGGGCCGCTCGCCGCCGGCGGCACCGTACGGCTGCACCGCGACCTGCTCGCCCTGGGCGAACCGGAGGCCCTGGAAGCCGGCCCGATCACCGCACCCGCCCTGGTCAGCGGCGTTCCCTCGGTCTTCGCCGGCCTCCTTGCGCGGCTGGACCCGCAGGTGACCGCCGGAACCGTCGTGCTGGCGGGCGAGGCGCTCAGCGCCCCGGTGGCCAACGAGATCGCCGCGGCCTTCCCCGGCGCCCGGATCGCCAACATCTACGGCCCCAGCGAGGCCCCGGTGTACGCCACCGCCTGGCTCGGCACCGGCCCCTTCGACACCGCCCCACCGATCGGGCGGCCCTCCTGGAACACCCGGGCCTACGTCCTCGACCACGGCCTGCGCCGGGTGCCGCCCGGCGTCCCCGGCGAGCTCTACCTCGGCGGCCCGGGCCTGGCCACCGGCTACCTCGGCCGCCCCACCCTGACCGCCGAACGCTTCCTCGCCGACCCGTACGGCGAACCCGGCGCGCGGATGTACCGCACCGGAGACCTCGTACGCTGGCGCCCCGACGGCGAGTTGGAGTTCCTCGGCCGGCTCGACGACCAGGTGAAGATCCGCGGCTTCCGGATCGAGCTGGGCGAGGTGGAGGCGGCAGTCCGCGACCACCCCCAGGTCGCCCGGGCCGCCGTCGTCGTACGGGAGGACCGGCCCGGGGACCAGCGGCTGGTCGCCTATGCCGTCCGCACCCCCGGCGCCACGGCCGCCGCCCTCGACCTGCGCCGCCACGTCGAGCGCCGGCTGCCCCGGCACATGGTGCCGCTCGTCGTCGTACTGGACGCCCTGCCGCTCACCCCCAACGGCAAGCTCGACCGGCGCGCCCTGCCGGCGCCGGAAGCGGAGGCCGTCGCACCCGGCGCGACCAGCCGGGCCCCGCGCACGCCCCTGGAGGCCCAACTGCTCGCCCTGTTCGCCGAGGTGCTGGGCATCGACCTCAGCGGCGCCGGTGGCACCGGCCGGCTGGGCATCGACGACAGCTTCTTCGAACGCGGCGGACACTCCCTGCTCGCCTTCCGCCTCGCCGGGCGGGTGCGCAGTGCCCTCGGCGCCGACCTCGGCATCGCCACGCTCTTCCGTACGCCCACCGTCGCCGGGATCGCCGCGCTGCTGACCGACCCCGACCGGCCCACCGACCCGTCCGACGCGCTGGACGTCCTCGTGCCGCTGCGCCCGCAGGGCGCCCGCGAGCCGCTGTTCTGCGTCCACCCGGGCGTCGGCATCGGCTGGGTCTACTCCGGGCTGCTGCGTCACCTGGACGCCGACCGCCCGGTGTACGCCCTCCAGTCACGCGGGCTCGACGGCTCCCGGCCACCGGCCGCGGACCTGGCGGAGATGGCCCGCGACTACGTTGCCCGGCTGCGCACCGTCCAGCCGCACGGCCCGTACCACCTCCTCGGCTGGTCCATGGGCGGGATCGTCGCCCACGAGATGGCCCGGCTGCTGCGGGCCGACGGCGAGCAGGTCGCCCTGCTGGCACTGCTCGACGCGTACCCCCGGCTCCCCGACGCCCGGCCCGAGGACCTCGACGAGCCGCAGGCGCTGGCGGAGGTCCTGCACTCGCTCGGCCTCCGGCAGCCGGACGACGTGTCCCTCACACCCGAGTCCGCACTGCGCCTGCTCAAGGAGCACGGCAGCGCACTCGCCACGCTCGGTCCCCGTCAACTGTCCGCGGTGGCCACCGTCTTCACGCACAACGTCAACGCCCAGCGCCGGCACGACTCCCGGCCGCTCGACGCGGACCTGCTGTTCTTCGAGGCGACCGAGGACAAGGGACCGGACCCCGAACGGCCGGTGAACTGGGCGCCGTACGTCCGCGGTCGGATCGACAGCCATCCGGTCGCCTGCCGGCACGGCGACATGCTCGCGCCCGAGCCGCTGGCCGAGATCGCCGCCGTCCTCGCCGCCCGCCTCCGCGCACTGCCCCGCGTGGCGCCCGCGCCGACCACCCCTCAGGAGACCAGGTGAACAGGCCGCTCGCAGACCCCCGCCCGGACGCCGGTCGTCCCGGCAGCACCGCACCGCGTCACACCATCCCGTTCGCACTGATCGACCCCGCGGTCCACCAGGACCCCGATGCCTGCGACGCCTGGCGCACCCTCCGCGACACCCATCCGGTCTCCTGGTGCGAGGCCGAGGGCGACCGCCCCGGCTTCTGGGTGATCACCCGCTACCAGGACATCGCCGCGGTCTACCGCGACACCGCCCGGCTCAGCTCCGAGCAGGGCAACATGCTCGACACGCTGCTCACCGGGGGCGACTCCGCGGGCGGCCGGATGCTGGTCGTCACCGACCCGCCCCGGCACTCCGCGGTGCGCAAGGTGCTGCAGGGCGCCTTCTCCGCCCGGGCCATGGCGCAGGTCGCCGACAGCGTCCGGACCGCGACCAAGGACCTGGTGGCGGCCGTCGTCGACGCGGGCGGCGGAGACTTCGTCGCCGACGTCGCCGCCCAGATCCCGCTCATGGCCATCTGCGAACTGCTCGACGTGCCACCTGCCGACCGCGCGCTGATGCTCGACCTGACCATGGCGGCGATGGGCGCGGACGGCACCGCCGAGGCCGCTGAGGCGGCGGCCGACGCCCAGGAGGACATCCTGCTCTACTACGCCGGACTGCTGCCCGGCCGACGGGAGTTCCCGGGCGACGACGTGGTCAGCCTGCTGGCGAACGGCGAGGCCGGCGGCAAGCCGCTCAGCGACGCCGAAGTGCTGCTGAACTGCTACAACATCATCATCGGCGGCGACGAGACCACCCGGCTGTCCTCCGCCGGTGCCGTACTGGCCCTGATCGACCACCCCGAGCAGTGGCGGCGCCTGCGCGAGGACGAGGGCCTGCTCGACTCCGCCGTCGAGGAGGTCCTGCGCTGGACGACGCCGGTGACGCACCTCGGGCGGACCGCCACGACGGACCTCACCCTGCACGGCTGCGACATCGCGGCGGGGGACATCGTCACCCTCTGGAACACCTCGGCCAACCGCGACCCGGACGTCTTCCCGGACCCCTACCGCTTCGACGTCTCCCGCACCCCGAACCGGCACCTCACCCTCGGCCACGGCCCGCACTTCTGCCTCGGCGGGCCGCTGGCCAGGGTCGAACTCCGGGTCATGCTGGAGGAGTTGCGGAACCAGATCGGCGGTCTGGAGCTGGCCGGACCGGTCGAACGGATCAGGTCCAGCTTCCTGACCGGCATCAGCCGGCTGCCGATCCGCTGCACCGCCGCCGGCCCGGCAGCCTCCGTCTGAACGCGCCCACCCGCCCCCGGAAGCGGCTCCTCAGCCCCTGAGGGCCTCGGTGATCCGGCGGCGGGTGGTCTGCGCGGCGAACCCGCACACCCCGGTGGGACCCGCCCCCACCCGGCGGCAACGGCGGCGCTACTCCGGCCCCGCTGACCCCTCTACGGTTCCGCGCTCGCCGGCCGTGTCCCGGAGGTTCGCGGCCAGCTTCCGCAGCGTCGGAAAGCGGTACAGGTCGACCAAGGTGACCTCGGGTACCTGCGTCATGCTGCGCAGGGCCTTCATCGAGTCGCCGCCCAGGGCGAAGAAGTCGTCGTCCCGCCCGATCGCCTCGACCCCCAGGACCTCACGCCACGCCGCGGCGATCCGCTCCTCCCAGGGGCCGCCGGGAGCCTCCTCCGCCGACACGGCGCCGCCCTCGTGCCGACCGTGCGGGGACGGCGGCGCCGGGAGCGCCTTGCGGTCGAGCTTCCCGTTCGGGCTCAGCGGCATGGCGGGCAGCACCAGCAGCGCACCGGGCACCATATGGGCCGGCAGCCGGGTCGCGAGCCGGCCGCGGACCTCCTCGGGGTCGAGGTCCTTGCCCTCGCGCGGCACCGCATAACCGACCAGGGCGGGCGCACCCGTCCGGTCCGGCCGCGCCGCCACCGCGGCTTCCTTGATCCGGGGATGGTCCCGGAGCACCGACTCGATCTCGGTCAGCTCCACCCGCAACCCGTGGATCTTGACCTGGAGGTCGGTGCGGCCGAGGAGCTCGATCAGCCCGTCGGCACCGAACCTGGCCAGGTCACCCGTGCGGTACAGCCGCTCGTCGGTCACCGGACCGTACGACCAGCGCAGGAACCGCTCGGCGGTGAGGTCGGGCAGGTCCAGGTAGCCCACCGCGAGGCCGTCGCCCGCGAGGTACAACTCGCCGGCCACCCCCGGCGGAACGGGCCGCAGCGCCTCGTCCAGGATGTACGTCCGCTGATTGGCCATCGGGCGGCCGTACGGGATGCTGGTCCAGGCGGGGTCGGTCGCCTCGACCTCGAACAGCGTCGAGTAGATCGAGGCTTCGGTGGCCCCGCCGAGGGAGATGAAGCGGGCGTCCGGCGCGAACTGCCGTGTCCGGTCGGGCATCTTCACCGGAATCCAGTCCCCGGCGAGCATGATCAGCCGCAGGGTGCCCAGCGGCGAGGGACCACCCGCGGCGGTGCGCTCGACGTGTTCGAGTACCAGGTCCAGCAGGGCCGGTGCGGTGTTCCAGACGGTGACGCCGTGCTGCGCGGCCAGTTCCGCCCAGTGGCCCGGGTCCTTGGCCCGGCCCGGCGCCGGAAGCACCAGGGTGCCGCCGGCCGCGGTCATGCCGAGGAACTCGTAGACCGACATGTCGAAACTCGGGGAGGACAGCCCGAGCACGCTGTCGCCGGCGGCCACGCCGAAGCGGGTGTTGAGGTCCGCGATGTTGTTCAGCACGCCGCGGTGGCGCAGCGCGATCGGCTTGGGGCGGCCCGTGGAGCCCGAGGTGTGGATCACGTAGCAGAGGTTGTCCGGGCCGGCCACCGGCTCCGGGGCGTGGTCCGGCCGGGCGGCCAGGGCCGCGGCGTCGCGGTCCAGCAGCACGAGGTGGCCCCGCACCACGGGGTGCTCGCCGTCGCTCAGCGCGGCGGCTTGCTCGGCCCGGCTGACCAGGGCCACGCAGGAGGCGCCGGTGATCATCGTGGTCAGCCTGGCGCGGGGATACGCGGGGTCGAGCGGCACGTAGGCGCCGCCGGCCTTGAGCACACCGAGCACGGCGACGAGCAGGTCGGGCGACGGGCCGAGAAAGAGGCCGACCCGGTCGTCCGGGCCGACGCCGAGGTCCCGCAGGTGGTGGGCCAGCCGGTTGGCCGCGGCATCGATCTCCCGGTACGTCAGCCGAACCGCGCCCTGGGCCACGGCAACCGCGTCCGGCGCCTGCCGGGTGCGCTCCTCGAACACCTCGTGCAGACACCTGCCCTCGTGGGGCAGCGCCGCGGCGGTGTCGTTCCAGTCCAGCAGGAAGCGGCGCTGCTCGGCCTCGGTGAGCAGGGTGAGTTCCGCCAGCGGCCGGTCCGGGTGGCGTACGCCGTCGGTGAGCAGCTGCCCGTAGTGGGCGAGCAGCCGCTGCGCCGTCGCGGGATCGAAGAGCCGCTCGTCGAAGTGGAGCGCGGCCCAGCGGGACCCCTCCTCCACCGTGGGCAGGACCAACTGGGCCTCGTACGGCCGGTCGTCGCCGGCCCCCGGGGCCCCGCCGACGCGGACGCCGAGGCGGGCGGGCTCCGGTCCGGGACGGGCCACCGCACCGGCCTCACCCGCCAGGCCGCGGAACGTGCTCCCGCCGGTGACCGAAAAGCGCAGCAGCGCCTCCTTGCCGCCCTCCTGGACGGCCCGGAACTCCACGTGGTTCTCCCCGGAGTACCGGTGGACCAGCGCGGCGAATGCCGCGAGCAGCACATTTTCCGGAGTGGACGCGCAGGATGCCGCCACCGCGCCCACGGCGCCGTCGTACAGACCGGGTATCTCCTGGCGCACCACGGCCCTGCACGCCGGTACGTCGACGCCACGGGGCCGGTCCGTGGGGAGTTGGGCGGCATGCGAGGACAATGACCGTCTCCTGTCTCAGAGTTTCTCGACATCGCGGATGCACTTCGGCGGCGGGCGATCGACGGGGCGCAGCTGCGCACCGCGGCCGGGTCGGGAACCTCCGAGTCCGGGAACGGCTCCGACTCAGTGGCCAATCCGGGCTGCGCGCCCGGCTGTTGGGACAGTATCCGGCCACGATCACCGCCACAATGTGGCGGGCGTCACATCCCGTGACCCGGTGCTGCCGCATAATCTTGTGGCCTCCCCAAGGGGGCCTCGACGTTGACGAACGCGGGGGAATCCGTCGCCGTCCCCCTGTCGCGCGGCAACGCACCGACCGGTCCGAACGGCGCCGCGCCGACCGACCGACTGGGGGAACTGCCCTGTGAGCACTGACATTTCGCCGGCCGATCTCGTCGCCGTCGACCCGTACCGCCTCGCACAACGCGACGGCGAGAAATGGGCCACCGCCGGCGACGGCATGCTGTCCTCGTGGGTTGCCGACATGGACTTCCCGACCGCGCCCGCGATCCGCGAGGCGCTGATGCGCCGCGCGGACGGCGACCTCGGCTACCCCACGTGGTTCGACGAGAGCCGCGGTGGCCCGCTGGGGGAGGTGTTCGCCGAGCGGACGCTCCGGCGGTACGGCCACCGGCCCGACCCGACGCACACCCGGCTGTTCACCGACATCAACCAGGCGATGCTGGCGACGCTCCAGGTCGCCACCGAACCGGGCGACGCGGTGCTGCTGCACACCCCCGCCTGCCCGCCGTTCGTCGAGGTCATCGAGAAGATCGGCCGCAGACCGCTGACCGTGCCCGTCGAAGAGGCCGACGGCGGCTGGGAGTTCGACCCCGCCCGCATGGCACGCGCCGCGGCGGACGGCACGTCCGGACGCTGCCGGGTGCTCTTCCTGGTGAACCCGCACAACCCCACCGGACGGGTGTTCCGTCGTGACGAACTGGAGTCGCTGGCGGAGCTGGTGCTGCGGAACGACCTGCTGGTGATCTCCGACGAGGTGCACGCCGACCTGACCCACGCCCCGCACCGCCACATCCCCTTCGCCTCGCTCGGCGCGGAGATCGCCGCCCGCACCGTCACCCTCACCTCGGGCAGCAAGGCGTTCAACCTCGCCGGGATCCGCTGCGCGGTGGCCCACATCGGACCACCGGCCGTCCGCGAGGCCGTGGACGCCCGGCGCGGGCTGCTGTTCGGCCAGGTCGGCGTCCTCGCGGTCGAGGCGCTGAAGGCCGCCTGGACGGCCGGCGACGACTGGCTGGACGAGGTGATGGCGGTCCTCGCCCGCAACCGGCGGCGGCTGGCCGAGCGGCTGCCCCGGGGGATCCGCTGCCGGACGCCGGAGGCCACCTTCCTCGCCTGGCTGGACTGCCGGCAGGCCGGGCTCGACGCCGACCCCATGCCGTTCTTCCGTGACGAGGCCAAGGTGCTGCTCTTCTCCGGGCCGGCCTTCGGCGCCGCCGGCGAGGGATTCGTCCGGCTCAATTTCGGTACCTCACCGCAGATCCTCGAAGAGACCCTGGACCGCATGGACAAGGCCCTGCGGCGGCGCGACGGGGATTGAAACCCCGGCCGGGGCGCCCGGGCCGAAAGCGACAATGCGGAAAGTTTTTCCTTTGTCGTTGACGTGCGCAGGGCAGCTGCTAGTACAGTTCGGAATGATCACGGGGGACAAAGTCGGGGGACTTTCCCGGGAGTTCGGGCCTACGCCGAGAACTCCCCGGCCACCACCGGAAGAATGTGACCCGGCCTTTTGTGCCGTCCCACCGGATCCAGCGCGTCATCCATGTCCGCGTTCCGGGCCGAAGTCCCGGAGAAATCGGAATCCGGAGGGCTGATGACCACCCATGCCATGGAAAAGGTGTATTCCGGGGACGGCGCCGTACGGCTGCATCGCGCCGGGGAAGAGACCGACCCCGACGCCTTCCGGGCAAGGCGGCGCACGCGAAGAAAACGCCTTGCCGAGCAACTGGCCGACGGCAGCGCGAAAACCCGGTATTTTCCGGTGCTGTCCGTTCTCGCACCCGTCATGACCCAGTCCGAGGGGGAAATCACCTACCCCGGCGACCCGATGTGCCTCTACACGGCGCTGAGCCTCGCCGTGCACCGCGCGGTGGCGGACGCCGGGCCGCTGGCGGACGCCACGCACTACAGCGACCTCGCGCCCGAATGGACCCGGTTCCCGGACAAGACCTACCGGCTCTCCTCCGGCGACGACGGATACCGGTCCTACGGCACCTCCCCGAACACCGACCAGACCGTCTTCGACCCCCGGGTCTGGGACGACGACGCCCGCGCGCGCTGGACCCGCCTGCTGCGCGAGGTCCGCCCCCGGGTCGTGCTCATCAGCGCCGTCTCACCCGCGCACCGCTACGCCCTGCAGATCGCGGAACTGGCCAAGCGCGAGGTCCCCGACACCTTCGTGATCCTCGGTGGCCGGCACGTCGACGAAACCACCGCGGTCACCCCCGACGGCCGGGCCCTGCTCCTCAAGCCCAGCAGCACCCTGGCCGTCATGCAGGAGGGCAAGGCACCCCGCGTGGTCGACGCGGTCGTCAGCGGCGAGGCGTACCACGCGGTGGACCTCCTCATGCGGGCCCTCGCCCTGGCCACCGACCTCGACCGGCGCCGGGTGGACCGCGACCAGGTGCTGCCGTGTCTTCAGGGGCTGCTCGCCGAGGAAGGCCCCGGCGCAGGCAGCTCCCTCATCGCCCTGACGACCACGGACGCCGTCGACGCCGTGCCGCTGCGCGGCCGCGCGCTCGACCTCGGCTCGCTGCCCTCGCCGTACGCGGCCTTCGCGATCCGCTCCCGCTTCCCGATCTTCACCCGCCCGGAAACGGCGGAGCCGCTGCGCACCGCGCACTTCATGGTGTCCAACGCCTGTCCCTACCGCTGCAATTTCTGCTCCGAATCCGCCCAGTTGAGCAACGGCCTCAAACGGTTCAAGGACGATGCCATCGGCACCGCGGTACAGCGGGTCTGCGAATACCTCAGCTACGGCGCCGAATCGCTCTTCTTCGACGACTCGGTCTTCTGGAGCGGCCGCTACCGCGACATCGGGAATTTCTGCGACGAACTCAGCCGCATCCGCCGCACCCCGCCCGAATCCCTCGACCCGCGATACCGGCAATTCCTCGCCGACGAGGACGACGTCGAGCGGCTGCGCGGACTCCAATGGGGCGCTCAACTCACCGTCGACACCCTCGTTGCACTCCATTCCGCCGACGCATCGGCCGACATCCTTCGGAAGATGAAGGAAGCCGGTTGCACCTACGTCTACATCGGCATCGAAAGCATGTCGACGCAGGTCATGGACCATATCCACAAAAACCTCCGGCGGGAGGAAGGAAAGCCCTGGCGGGAAAAGGTCCGGGAGGCCGCCTCACTGGTCAAGGAACAGGGCCTGCAATTGGGCACCTCGGTCCTCTTCGGCCTGGACGGCGAGACCCGGGCCAGCATCGACGAGACGATCCACGAGGTGGGCCGGCTCATCGACGACGAACTGATCGACCTGGCCAGCCCCAACATCCTCACCTATCACCCCGCCACCCCCGTCACCCGCGCCCACGGAATGCACGACCGGCTCGACTACCACTCCCCGCGCATCGACAACCGGAAGCCGTACATCTATTTCGAGGAAGCCTTCCCCGATGTCGTGTCCGTCCTGCTGACCGAGGACGACATCTGGCACATCCATCACGAGACCCAGCACCGCTGGGGCGGCGCCCGCAACGACGCCGCACCGGTCGCCGTCGAGGCCGGCTCATGACGGCAGTCGAGGACCCCGCACCGCCGCACGGAACGACCGTCCCGCGTCTTGCGCACAGGAACGAGGAGAAGCCGATGCCCGCTCCGTATCCGTCCTCCGGTCAGCCGTTGCAGCAGCGCTCGGGCATGCCCACGGAGCGGTACACCGCCTACCCGCCACTCGACCTCCCGGACCGCTCCTGGCCGGCCAAGACCCTCACCCGGGCCCCGCAGTGGTGCGCGGTGGACCTGCGGGACGGCAATCAGGCGCTCGCCGTCCCCATGGACCTCGCACGCAAACGAAAACTGTTCGAACTCCAGGTCCGGATGGGATTCAAGGAGATCGAGGTCGGTTTCCCGGCGGCCAGCAGGACCGACTTCGATTTCATCCGGCTGCTCATCGAAGAGGACCTGATACCGGACGACGTGGCCATCCAGGTCATCATGCCGGCCCGCGAGGAACACATCCGCCGCACCTTCGACTCCCTGGCCGGGGCGCGCCACGCCGTCGCCCACCTCTACCACTCCACCTCGTGCCTCCAGCGCGAGGTCGTGTTCGGCATGGACCAGGCACAGATCAAGGACCTGGCGGTCCGCAGCACCCGGCTGTGCAAGAAACTCGCCGAGGAGAGCGGTAATCCCGGCATCCGGTACGAGTACTCACCGGAATCCTTCACCGGCACCGAACTGGACTTCGCCCTGGAGATCAGCAACGCGGTCGCCGACGTGTGGGACCCGGACCCCGAGCACAAGATGATTCTCAACCTCCCTGCCACCGTCGAACTGTCGACGCCCAACATCTACGCGGACCAGATCGAGTGGATGCACCGCCACCTCGACCGCCGGGACTCCCTCATCCTCTCCATCCACCCGCACAACGACCGCGGCACCGCCGTCGCCGCCGCCGAACTCGCCTGCCTGGCCGGGGCGGAACGCATCGAGGGCTGCCTCTTCGGAAACGGCGAACGCACCGGCAACGTCGACCTCGTCACCCTCGGACTCAACCTCTTCACCCAGGGCGTCGACCCGATGATCGACTACTCGGACCTCCCCGGCATCGCCGCCACCGTCGCCCACTGCAACCGGCTGCCGGTGCACCCGCGCCACCCCTACGGCGGCGAACTCGTCCACACCGCCTTCTCGGGCTCCCACCAGGACGCCATCAAGAAGGGCTTCGAGGCCCTGGAACGCACGGCCGCCACCACCGGCACGCCGCTGTCCCAGCTCCCGTGGGCCGTGCCCTATCTGCCGATCGACCCCAAGGACATCGGCCGCGACTACGAAGCAGTGATCCGCGTCAACTCCCAGTCGGGAAAAGCGGGTTCGTCCTACCTCCTGAAAACCGAGTACCACCTGGACCTGCCCCGCCCGCTCCAGGCGGAATTCGCGGGGATCATCCAGGAACACACCGACGGCGCCGACGGGGAACTGACCGCCCGCGAGGTGTGGTCGGTCTTCCGCACCACCTACCTGGAAGCCACCCGGCCGCTCCACCTCGTCGACCACACCCCGCAGCCGACCGACGACGGCACCCGCCACGCCCTCACCTGCACCCTGCTGGCCGACGGCGCCACGGTGACCCTGCACGGCACCGGCACCGGCCTCGCCGACGCGCTGCTCGCCGGCCTCCCGTCGCTCCCACCCACCGACGGCTTCGACTACGCCGGCCTCACCGTGGGTGACGTCCACCAGCACCCCCTCCCCGCCGAGGACGGCCGGAGCCCCCAAGCCGTCGCCTACGTCCGGATCGACCACCACCAGCGCTCCACCTGGGGCGCCGCGATCCGCGCCGACTCCGGCACGGCAACCCTGCACGCCGTCCTCAGCGCGGTGAACCGGCTCCACGCCCACAACTCCGCCGACTGACCGCCGCCCGCCACCGATCGGGGCTTTCCGCCCGGGCCGGAAACCAGACCCTCCGGTTTCCGCCCCGGCGGTGCCCCCGGTCCGACTGCCGGTGCTCACCGGTGCCGGTCGGGGTCAGTCCAGCGTGAAGCCATGGGTGTGTACCCACTGCGTTGCCTGCTGGACGAAGGCGTGGGTGGCGGCGCTCTGGTAGGTGCTTTCGCGGCGTAGGAGGGTGACGGTGCGGGAGGGGAGTGGGGGAGTGAGGGGGACGGGGGTGAGATGGGCGTGGTCGCGGGTGATGGCGTCGGGCAGGACGGTGGCCAGTGGGGTGCGGGTGACGATTTCGGTGAGGGCGTTGATGGAGTTGGCCTCGACCGCGATCCGGGGCTGGACGTGATGGACGGCGAAGTGCTCGTCGATGTGCCGACGGGTGGCGAAGTCCCCACTCAGCAACGCGAGATGACGCTCGCGCAGTTCCGCGACCGGTAGTGGGCCCGCCTGACCGGCCCGGGGGTGGTGAGGGCCGACGACGAGGCTGAGGGTTTCGGTGAACATCGGGGTGGATTCGATGCCAGGCAGGTGCGTGGCGCTGAAGGCGAAGCCGAGGTCCAGGCGGTCGTCCAGGAGGTCTGCTTCGAGACGGTCCTGCGTCATTTCGCGGACGTCCAGGGTGATGCCGGGATGGCGGTCGTAGAAGCCGGCGACGAGCGGGCCGATGAGGTAGGCGGTGAAGGTGGGGGTGACGGCGAGGCGGAGGTGGCCCCGGGACAGGTCCTGGACGTCCACCACGGCCCGCTCCCCGGCCGCCAGGTCCCGTAGGGCGCGCCGGGCGTAGTGGACATAGGCCGCGCCGGCGTCGGTCAGGCGTACGGTACGGCCGGTGCGGTCCAGCAATTGCACGCCAAGGGCTCTCTCCAGCTGCCTGACCTGCTGGGAAAGGGTGGGCTGGGCGATCCGCAGTTCTTCGGCGGCGCGGGTGAAGTTGGCGTGCTCGGCGACCGCGAGCAGGTAGCGCAGATGACGCAGTTCCGGCTTCATGAAGGAAGACTATAGATGTCATCGATGGCAGCTAGAGATATTGCGTCTTGGACACTATAGGAGCAGGTCATGCACAGTGAATGACGTCGGGCCCCACCGACAGCCCCGAACGAAAGGGACACCCGGGTCATGCGTCATCTCGCCGAGGGGATCCACCGCTTCCAGCGCGAGGTCTTCCCCGACAAGTCCGGGCTCTTCGCCCAGCTGGCCACCACCCACCAGCCCGGCACGCTCTTCATCAGCTGCTCCGACGCCCGCGTCGTGCCCGAGCTGATCACGCAGGCCGATCCCGGCGACCTGTTCGTCATCCGCACCGCCGGCAACCTGATCCCTGCCTACGCCCCCGGCTCGGACGGCGTGGTCGCCGGCATCGAGTACGCGGTGGCCGTGCTGGGCGTGAAGGACGTCATCGTCTGCGGGCACTCCTCCTGCGGCGCCATGACCGCCCTCGCCGAGGGCCACGATCTGACCGGAGCGCCGGCCGTCGCCGACTGGCTGCGCCACGCGGACGCCTCCCGGGCCCGCATCGCGGCCGACACGACGGACGAGGAGAAGGTGCCGGCGCTGGTACGGGCGAACGTCGCCGCGCAGGTGGCGAACCTGGCCACCCACCCGTCGGTGGCCCGCGCCCTGGCCGAGGGCAACGTACGGCTGCACGGCTGGGTCTTCGACATACCCACCGGCACCGTCGAAGAAGTCGACGACGCCACGCGCCCGGCCCCCGCGGCCTGACCAACCCCTCCCCTTTTCCTCACCCGCCCGGGCCTTCCCTGGTCCGACTTTCCCTGGTCCGACCTGCCCTGCCCCGCCCTGCCCTGATCCGGTGCCCGGTCTCCCGGGGCCGTCACGACGTCCTGCCTCCCTCCCCCGGGGGCGGGCCATCCGAAAGGAAGCATTCCCATGGTGCACGCCCAGTTCGACAACAGCGCCCGTCAGCAGCTCGCGATCGCCGCGGTCGAGGCCAAGACCCGCCGCGACGTGTCCTGGCAGCAGCTCGCCGACGCCGCCGGCCTGTCCGTCGCCTTCGTCACCGCCGCCGTCCTCGGCCAGCACGCCCTGCCGCAGCAGTCCGCCCAGGCCGTCGCCGAGCTGCTCGGCCTGGACGACGACGCGGTGATGCTGCTGCAGACCATCCCCACCCGCGGTTCCCTCGACGGCAGCATTCCGACCGACCCGACCATCTACCGCTTCTACGAGATGCTCCAGGTCTACGGCACCACCCTCAAGGCCCTGGTCCACGAGCAGTTCGGTGACGGCATCATCTCCGCGATCAACTTCAAGCTCGACGTGAAGAAGGTGGCCGACCCCGAGGGCGGCGAGCGCGCCGTCATCACGCTCGACGGCAAGTACCTGCCCACCAAGCCCTTCTGAGGCACCCCGGCAGAAACAGCACAACGCTCCCGGGGCGGGGCCCTTCGCCAACGCGCTTCCGGCCCCGCCCCTCTCTTTTGCTGGAGGACCCCATGGATTTCGTACAGCGCACCATCGACCTCGCCCGGCAGAACGTCGCCGAGGGCGGCCGGCCGTTCGCCACCGTCATCGTCAAGGACGGCGAGATCCTCGCCGAGTCCCCGAACAAGGTCGCCCAGACCAACGACCCCACCGCCCACGCCGAGATCCTCGCCATCCGTGAGGCGTGCGTGAAGCTGGGCACCGAGCACCTGACCGGCACCACCATCTACGTGCTCGCCCACCCGTGCCCGATGTGCCTGGGCTCGCTCTACTACTGCTCGCCGGACGAGGTCGTCTTCCTCACCACCCGCGACGCCTACGAGCCCCACTATGTCGACGACCGCAAGTACTTCGAACTCGACTCCTTCTACGGCGAGTTCGCCAAGGACTACACCGAGCGCCGCCTGCCGATGCGCCACGAGCCGCGCGAGGACGCCATCGAGGTGTACAAGTTCTGGCAGGCGAACAACGGCGGCGAACGCCGCGTGGCCGGCGCTCCCACCCTCTGACAGCCAACCGAGGGCGACCACCGAGGGATGCCGTGGGCCCGCTCAGCGGCGGGTCACGGCCTCTTCGCTTACGTGCCGCAGCTCCACGCGTCGACCGTCGCGGCGGCCCAGGCCCTGACGCGTTCCGCGAACTCCGAGGAGGGGAACGACCCGTCCACGGCGACGTCATGAATCGTGACGGAGAAACGGGATCGCGGCGCGTCCCGGGGCGGCTGGGCCGGGTCCCGGACGTCGTGTGAAGACCTGCCCTTCACGCGATGGGAGTTGCCACGGCGAGCCTGACCGACGAGCTGGTTCACTTCGTCGAGGCCGCCTGCGAGGTATGCCTGCAGGAGCGCCCAGGCCATCGCGCCGTCGTCGGCGGGAAGCCGACTGGGGTGCTGGAGCAGGAAGCAGGAAACTGAGACGCCGTGCAGCGGCCCCCACGGTGCCTGCCGCGCATGGTCCAACGCGAGCAATGCGTCGAACAGCTCGTCACAGGACCGCGGGCCCATCGGCGCACCGCACTCCGTGCAGGATTCCATGCCCCCTCCTTGACCCTCGGCGTACAGCGTAGCCAGGGCTCCAGCCGTAGAGATGCTCGGCCGACCACGAGACGCACGTCACACTCGGTCATGTCACATCGTGCCGAGCCACTTCCGTCCTAGGTGTGTAGCCACCGAAAACGGTAGAGGAGCACCTCATGGATGCCCGTTTGAACATGTTCGGCAGCCCGATCGCAGGCAAGGTCTGGAAGCACATCATCGCGGCGAACAAGGAGCTCGCGGACTCGTCGCTGCCGGCCGCGACGCAGGAGCTGGTGAAGATCCGCGCGAGTCAGATCAACGGGTGCGGCTTCTGCCTCGACATGCACACCAAGGACGCCGCGGCGGCGGGTGAGAGCGCGGGGCGCCTCAATCTGGTCGCGGCGTGGCGGGAGGCCACGGTCTTCACCGACGCCGAGCGCGCGGCGCTGGAGGTGACGGAGCAGGGGACCCGCCTTGCCGACGCGGCCGGTGGTGTCACCGACGAAGCCTGGGCGAACGCCGCCAAGCACTACGACGAGGAGCAACTCGCCGCCCTGGTGTCCCTCATAGCCCTCATCAACGCCTTCAACCGCGGGAACGTCATCACCCAGCAGCCCGCCGGCGACTACCAGCCCGGCCAGTTCGGATAACGAGGAGTGCCTGGGCCGGGCACGAGGACGCCTGGCCCAGGGGTCTCTCCTGCCCACCGGTCGAGGGCGACGACGCGGACGGACGTGTCCATGAAGGCGAGTGCCGCCCGGACCGGCCTCGGCCCGGCGACGGTCAGCGGGCAGGGCCTTCTTCGGGGGGTGGGCCCAGCAGAGCAGCCACGAGGCGTGTGAGCTGCGGCCGTGAGTCGGGTGTGCCCGGCCAGCTGGTCATCAAGAGGTGATGGGCCGTGCCGACGACGGCGAGAGCCACGGTGCCCGGGGCGACGGTTTCCGCCACCCGGCCGAGCTTGCGTTCGGCCTCCAGGTAGCCGGCGATCGCCTCCTGGATCGCGGTGAAGCCGGGCGCCCCGCCTTCCAGGGCCTCGCGGACGCGCAGGGCGGATGCGGGGCGCGTCATCGCGACGCCCGCGATGACCGGGCCGCCGGAGTCGAGCAGCGCGAGAGCCACGGCGGCGACGTTCGCCGTTACCGAGCCCTCCCCGGCGAGATCGGCGAGTGCCTGTGCCTTGGTGGCCGTACGCGCGAACCGGTCGAGGCAGAGTTCGGCCACGAACTCGTCGAGCCCGGCGAAGTGCGCGTGCAGCAGCCCCTTGGCGCAGCCGGCCTCGGTGGTGATCGCCCGGCTGGTCAGCGCGCCGGGACCGTCCTTCTCCAGGACGCGTTCGGCGGCGGCGAACAGCCGCTCACGTACGTCCGGCGTCGCCACTCCGCGCGGTGACATGGGCCTCTCCCGTGCTGCTGCGGGTCGTTGTCGGGGCGGATCCCCTCGTGGATCTTAACGGTGATTGCCAGTATGGGCGTGTGCCCATACTATTTGGGCGCATGCCCATTCTCGCCGTAGTCACAAGGAGGCACCCGTGCCGAACGTCGTCAACACCGAGCAGGCGCAGGCATGGAACGGACCCGAAGGCACTCACTGGGCCCGCAATCAGGACCGGTGGAACGCCGTGAACGAAGGCTTCAACGAACCGCTGCTCGCTGCCGCCGGGATCACCGGGGCGCACCGGACCCTCGACATCGGGTGCGGCTCCGGCCACACCACGCGGCTCGCCGCGCACCGGGCGCCGGGAGGACGCGCGCTGGGACTCGATCTGTCCGGCCCGATGCTGGCCGAGGCACGCGCCCGCGCGGATCGAGAGGGCATCTCCAACGTCGCCTTCGAGCAGGGGGACGCCCAGGTGTACCCCTTCGCGGCGGGCACGTTCGACTCGGCGGTCAGCCGCTACGGGGTGATGTTCTTCGGCGACCCCGTCGCGGCGTTCGGCAACATCGGCCGGGCGCTGCGGCCCGGCGGGCGCCTGGCGTTCGTCTGCCCGGCCGATGCCGCGCTCAACGGCTGGGTGGATGCCATGGCGGTTCTGCGCGATCTGCTCCCGCTCGGCGACTTCGGGCGGCCCGGGCTACCCGGCATGTTCTCCCTGGCCGCCCCGGACCGTATCCGCGACGTCCTCACCGCGGCCGGATTCACCGGCATCACCGTCAAGCAGGCCCAGAAGTACGGGACGTGGGGGAGCGGGGCCGCGGACGCGGCGGAATTCTTGCTGGCCACGGGCCCCGGCCGGCACCTCATGGGGCAGGTCGGCGCAACGACGCGAGGCCGCGCCCGCCAGGCACTGGAGGCCCATCTGCGCGCCCACGAGACGGCGGACGGCACGGTGCGGCTGCGCAGCACGTCGTGGCTGGTCACGGCGGACCGCCCGGCCTGAGTGCACGGCGCCGCCGAGGCTGCCGGGCCGGCCCCGGTGGTAGCGGTCGAATAACTTCTGCGTCCAGCGGATGTACCAGGGCGGAGGGACCCGGGTAGGTTCAGCCCCCATGGCAGAGGACGTCGTGAACATCGACCGGCAGCAGCTGATGGCGGAGGCGCTCCAGGAATTCGCGGCGCGCAGCGATGAGCAGCTGGACTGGATCCTGGGGCATGTCCGGCATCGCCTCGGCAACGCTCGCCGGATGGGGGTGCCCGTCCCGGCTGACCTGGCCAGCAGGGTCTCGCGACTGTGCGAGAAGCGCAGTTGGCCCCTCGACGAGCCGGAAGAGCGGGCCTGACCTCGTTCTTCGCGGGACCGTCGAGACTGTGAGCGGCTCTCGTGCGCGGCACCGGCGTCCTCGCCCTCACCCCAGAGGCGCTGTGGTTGCGCCCGGCGCCCGGGGGCTTCCGGTATCCGGGGGTCATGACACACCGGTGGGTGTTCGTCCCTCCAGGCGCAGCCAGGTGTTGCCTGCGCGGAGCCAGAGGGATCCGTCGCGGCCTTGGCGGCATCGGCCGACGACGCGGCCGGGCACCCGAAGCCTGCGGCGGCTGGTCACTTTCCAGGTGGTGTCGTCGAGCTCGGCGCGTATGAGCTCGACGGACCGCTTGTTGTGGTGCCGGCGGGTGAGCAGTGCCCGGTTGTCGCGGACGGCGAATCCGTCCGGATCGGGGACAGGGCTGCGATAGCTGGTCACGTCGCCGGTGGACGGAGTGATCCGTGTCAGGTAGGTGCCGCCTCTGCTGCTCCCGGAGTACCAAACGAGCCATACGTGTTCGTTCTGGGTCGCGGTGGTGCAGCCTTCCAGGGGGTGGTCGGGCAGCCGCCCGTCGGGAGCCCAGGACGCCTGGCCCCGGGTGTTCCAGCCGGCGAGGCCCGCGCCGGATTCCGGGTGGCCTCCGTAGATGCCTTCGTCTCCGTAAGCCGTCCAGACGCCTCCGCCGACGTCGGTGACCAGGGCGGGGATGTCGTCGCCGACGTAGAACTCGCGTTCAGGTGCACCCGATGCGGAGAACACCACAGCGTTGGGCCTCCAGACGCCGTCGGTCTCGTTCCGGAACGTACGGCCGCTCACCAGCAGGAATCGGGAATCCGGCAGCAAGGCCAAGTGGCTGGGCCGAATCGGGATGTCCTGCACCAGGATGCGCCGCTCCTCCTGGCCCGTGACGGTGACCAACTCACCGGTGAACGGGACGTCCGGCCCCCATCCGATCCACCCCTTGACGTAGCGGGTGTGATCAAGGTGCCGCCGGTGAACCAACAGCACCGCAAGTTCCCCGGCAGGCCCGACACTCCACCAAAGGGCCCGGCGCCCCCGGACGACATCGGCAGCGGGAAGCCGCCACACGTGGTGCATCGCGGCATCAGAACGGGCAGGCACGGGGCGGAGATTCCTCGGCAGTCGCCTCTGGGACTCCGGGAGCCGAGCTGCCCGAAGAGCGCTACCCTACCGTTCCTCGCCCAGGCCGTGCGCAGTTCCTCCCGGCTGGCCGTACTCCAGGAGCCCTGGCCCGAGCCTGCGGTCATCACTCGTGTCTCCATGGCCCACCGCCCACCCGGAACGTAGGAGTCCGATTTTTCCTGCCACATCCGCCTTGTTGGCTTGATTTCGCCTAGGTAGCCTGTCCGATGATCAACACACCCCCTGCAGGAAGAGGAATCTCCTCATGCGCAACCACACTCGGGCCGGCGTCATACTCGCCACCTCCCTTCTCGCCGCCGCGGGCCTGGCGGCTCCGGCTTCGGCCGGCGAGCGGGCCGGTGCGGTCCGCAACGCGGGCCCCTCCTGCACCTCGCTGTCCAACGGTTCGTTCTGCGTGGGCATCATCGACGGCGGCCACACCGTGAACCTCGTGTACGGGAAGACCGGCGGTTCCGCGGTGACCGTGAAGTTCGGTTACCGGAAGGGCAACACGAAGCACTTCAGCAACGCGTACACCGTCAAGAAGGGCGACACGAAGACGTTCAAGTTCAAGAACCTGAACCTGGGCTGCAGCACCATCTACGGGGTCCTGGCGGTCGACGGCCAGGGCGACTTCGAGACGCCGGGTCTGCACAACACCGGCTGCTGACCGGCATCCTCCTCGCCGCCCGGTGCCCACGGCGCCGGGCGGCGCGCGTGTCTCTACGGCCTGTCGTGTTCCGCTGTGCACGGCAACCCGGAGACCGTTCAGGGACAGCCTCGGTAGGTGTCATTTCGGCCGTGCAGGTGCCACATCCTCAAACGTCGATGCCCCTTGGCGTGGGGCGTTACTCGGACTCCGGATGCATCTGGACCCATCGCCCGTTGAGGCGCTTCATCTCCACCCCGTAGTAGGGCGGGGGAGCGTCGGTGCGGCTGTTGGCACGCACGGTTGCTTGCGGCCTGGGGCCGGGGCGCTTTCCGCTTTGCCCCTTCGCTACCTGAGGCTTCTTCTTCGCGTCGCGCTGCCGTAACTCCTCAATACGCCTCAGGAGTTCGGTGCGGCTCATTTGTTTCGTGTTCCGGGCCCGGCCGGGTGGGGCGGCGGAAGCGGGCGGCTCGCCGCCGGCGGGTGGGCGACATGCGCGGTGCGCCGGCCGCCCACCCTTGATGATGACGAGCTTCTTCTTGCCCACCGGCTTACCGCACAGGGCGCAGTGCTTGGGCCTGGAAGCATCAGACACGATCCCCCCGATCGCAAAGCCTCGATGAGAGGGAACGATAGTCGGTCAGGGGCGATTTCGGCCCCGGTGGCGTGTAGTCGTCGCGGAGGATCGCCTACGGCTACGGCTACGGCTACGGCCCGGGCCTTGGACGCTTGCGCTCAGTCGGCGCCATCAGGTTTTGTCGACGTGGCTTGGGCGAGCAGCCCGTCGACGAACGCGCGGAGGCCCTGCGGGTAGATGTCCCGCGCGGCCAGCGCGGCCCATTGGTCGCCGAGGGCGGCCAGGTGGGGCACCCGGGACGCGTCGAACGTCTCGCGAAAGGTGGGGAGTTCGCGGTCGGCCCGCCGGTGCGGGGACCGGGAGCGGACGAGGATCTCGCCGACGGTGTAGTACCAGATGCTGCGGAAGACATCGACGGTCTGCGGGGGCGTGCATCCGTAGTCGTCGGCCGCGGCCACGATGGCTTCGACCATCCACAGTGACGATTCGTCGAGGAGGCCGACGAAACCGTCGGCCGTGAGGACCTCCGCGGCCCACGGCCAGGCCGCGAGGGCATCGTGCATCGCGGTGGCGGCCGCCACGATGCGGTCCCGTGGGTCGCTGGGAAGTCGGGGGCGTTCGATCTCGCCGATGTAATGGTTGAGCAGGAGGACCAGTAGGTCGTCCTTGCCCTGGATGTGGTGGTACAGGGTCGTCGCCCCGATGCCCATCTCGGCGGCCAGCCGGCGGATGGTCAGTTTCTCCCAGCCGTCCTCGTCGATGAGCCGGCGGGCCGCCGCCAGGATCTGCGCGCGGGAGGTCACGCGCGGCCGGCCGGTACGGCCGTGCGGGGCGGAAGAGAGTGGCGGCGGGGGCGAGGGAGCCATGGATCCATCATGCCGTCCCGCTGCCTCACGTCGCGAAGCCGGTGCGGTTTCGCCCCTTTGGTATTCGACAGCGGCTGGTCCCGTGCTACTTTCGGAACATGTTCGGAAAGTCGGAAGGCAACGCCGAGGACGGAGTCCGCGATGACGCATAGTTCGGATGCTCGACCGGGGCTCACGCTCGCCACGGTGGCCGTCGTGCAGTTCATGGTGTCGCTCGACCTGTCGGTCGTGAACGTCGGACTCCCGCAGATAGCCGCCGGTCTCGGCTTCAGCGCGGTGGGCCTGACCTGGGTGATCCACGCGTACGCCCTCGCTTTCGGAGGGCTGCTCCTGCTGGGCGGCAAAGCCGCCGACCGATACGGCCGGGGGAGGGTCCTGCTGTTCGGGCTCGGCCTGTTCGGTCTCGCCTCGCTCGCCGGCGGTCTCGCCCAGGGACCTGGCCAGTTGGTCGCCGCACGAGCCGCCCAGGGCGTCGGGGCCGCCGCGCTGGCTCCGGCCGCACTGGCGCTGCTGACCGCGACGTTCCCCTCGGGAAGGGCCCGCGTACGGGCCTTCGGAGTGTGGAGCGCGATGAACGCCGCCGGAGGCGCCTTCGGCGTCCTGGTCGGTGGCCTGCTCACCGAGTACGCCAGCTGGCGCTGGGTGATGTTCGTGAACGTGCCGATGGCCGCATGCGCGCTGGCCCTGGCCCGACGCGGCGTCGCCGCCGGCCGGCCGACCGCTCGCGGTGGCCGCCCGGACGTACTCGGTGCCCTCCTGGCCACCGCGGGCATGACGCTGCTGGTGTTCGGCGTCGTCCGCACCGACCGGTATGCGTGGAGTTCGCCGGTCACCCTGACGACGCTGGCGGTCGCCGTCGCGCTCCTTGCCGCGTTCCTCCACGTCGAGCGGACCACCGCCCGCGAACCCCTGATCCGGCTCGGCCTGTTCGCCCACCGCTCGGTCGCCGGCGCGAACGCTTTCAACCTCCTGGTCGGTGCGGCCATGGCCTCGGCCTTCTACTTCGTCTCCCTCTACCTCCAACGCGTCCTCGGGACCGGGCCGGCGCTGACCGGGGTCATGTTCCTGCCGTTCTCCCTCGCAGTGATTGCCGGCTCCGTGCTCGCCGTGAAGCTCGGCTACCGTCTCGCTCCCCGCACCCTTGTGGTCATCGGCGGACTCCTGACCGGGGCCGGGCTCGCCTGGTTCGGCCTGATCAGCCCCAACGGCTCCTTCACCACCGATGTCCTCGGGCCCTCGATCGTCGCCGGCGGCGGATTCGGGCTCTGCCTCGCACCGGTCGTCTCCCTCGCCACCGCCGGTGTCGCACCCCGCGAGACCGGCACCGCCTCCGGCCTGCTCAACAGCTCACGCCAGATCGGCGCCTCCCTCGGACTCGCCGTCCTCGGCACCGCGGCCCACCAGCACACCGGCCGGGTCACCACACCCGGAACCCTCAACGACGGATACGCGCTCGGCCTGACCCTCGGCGCCGCGCTCCTGCTCGTCGCCGTCCTCATCGCGCTCACCGTCCTGCGGCCGGCCGCCTCGCCGACGCGGACCGCGCAGACCGAGGACCGCGACCTGCTTCCCGCCCGCGACTGAACCGGAGGGAGGGGAGGGAAGGGGTGAGGTTCAACGAGGTGTTCCAAGGGCGCGTCACCGGACACCTGGAGCCGAACGCGGAGCGACCCCGCACCCGCACCCGCACCCCGCACCGGCGCCCCGGACGGACCGGGTCACGCGCCACCGCCGGTACCCGGCCGCGACGAGATCAACGAAACGGGAGGACGATGAACGCCACCGACCTTGCCCAGGCGAGGAAACAGCCCGCACCACCACCGGATGCCGACTCCGCAGCGGAACTGCCGCATACCGATTCCGCGGCGGGACAGAGCGTGGCAGGGCTGCTGCGCCCCTATCTCCGGAGTTTCGCCGCCCTTGTCGTCCTGCAGGTCATGGGCGCTGTCGCGGGCCTGGCACCGCTCCTCGCGGTCGTCGAACTGGGCCGGACGCTGTTGTCGCCCGACCCGGTCGATCACGGTCATGTCCGGATGGTCGTGATCGCGGGGGCGGTCGGTCTGTTCGTCCGGCTGCTGTTCACGGCCGCGTCGTCCGGGATCGGCCATCTCCTCGACAACCACGTGCAATTGACGTTTCGCCGGCAACTGGCCGCGCAGCTGGGGCGCGTACCGCTCGGCTGGCTCTCGCAGCGCCGGACCGGCGAGCTGGCCAAGGTGGTGGGGGAGGACGTGAGCGCGGTGCACCCGTTCATCGCCCACACCCCCGGCGAACTCGTCTCCGCCTTCGTGGTTCCGCTGGTGTCGCTGATCTACCTGTTCACCATCGACTGGCGGCTCACGCTGATCACGCTGATACCGGTGGTGCTGGCGGTGGCGCTGGTCCCTCTGATGATGACCCCGGCCCGGCTGCGCGAGCAGGAGGAGTTCGACGAGGCCATGGGACGGATTTCGAGCTCCGTCGTCGAGTTCGTGCAGGGCATCTCGGTGGTCAAGGCGTTCGGCCGGTCGGGGCGCGCCCACCGGAGGTTCCGCACGGCTACGGACGAGTTCGTCGGCATCTTTCGCCGGTGGGTGCACGGCCTCTCCAGGATCGCCGCGGGGATGCAGTTCGTGCTGTCGCCGCCGTTCGTCCTCCTCGTCGTGCTCATCGGCGGTGCGGCTCTGATCACAAGCGGCGGCCTGGCCCCGGCCGACCTGCTGCCCTTCCTGCTGCTCGGCCTGGGCCTGACCGCTCCGGTGGCGGCCCTCGGCCACGGCTTCGACGACATGCAGGCCGCCCGGCGCGCGGTCGGCCGGATCCGGGACGTGCTGGCGGTGCCCTCGCTCCCGGAGCCTGCGCGGCCCGTCGCACCACACGGCCACCGGGTGGAACTGCGGGACGTTCGATTCGGCTACGAAGCCGACCACGAGGTGCTGCGCGGGATCGACCTGGCGCTTGAGCCGGGGACGGTGACCGCGCTCGTCGGAGCGTCAGGAAGCGGCAAATCGACACTGGTTCAGCTGTTGCCGCGGTTCTTCGACCCGACCCACGGTTCGGTCACCCTGGGCGGCGTCGATCTGCGCGAGCTCGGAAGCCGGGAGCTCCACCGGATGGTCTCCTTCGTCTTCCAGGACGTCTCCCTGCTGCGCGCCTCGGTCGCGGAGAACATCGCGCTGGCGGCACCGCAGGCCGGCTTCCACGACGTGGTGCGCGCCGCCCGGCTGGCGAACATTCACGAGCGCATTCTCGAGCTGCCCCGCGGATACGAAACGGTGCTCGGTGCGGACGCCGGACTGTCGGGTGGCGAGGCCCAGCGGATCTCGATCGCACGCGCACTGCTCGCCGCCGCGCCCGTTCTGGTGCTCGACGAGGCGACCGCCTTCGCCGACCCGCAGACCGAACAGGCGGTGCGCCGCGCCCTGGCGACGCCGGAGGGCGACCGGACGATCCTGGTCATCGCCCATCGCCTGGAGACGATCGTCGGCGCCGACACCGTCGCCGTTCTGGAGAACGGGTTGATCGTCGAGCGCGGTGGGCCCGCCGAGTTGCTGAAGCGGAACGGAAAGTTCGCCGAGTTCTGGCGGTCCCACCAGGCGGCGAGCACCGACGAGATCGATCCGGACCGGTCGGCCGAACGAATACGGGCGCAGTCGGCAGACGCTCGGGCGAGGCCGGCAGACGCGCGGGCGCTGTCGGCAGGCGGGCGTGTGAGGAGGGAGGAGCGACGGTGATGACGCACAGCCTGGTCGATCCGACGGAGATGTATCTCCGGACCATTTTCGAGCTGGAGGAGGACGGGGTGGTGCCGCTTCGGGCCCGGATCGCCGAAAGACTTCGGCAGAGCGGGCCGACCGTCTCCGGGACCGTGGCGCGGATGCAGCGAGACGGCCTGGTGCGGGTGGCTGAAGACCGGCGTCTGGTGCTGACGGAACAGGGCCGTCGACAGGCCGTGCGGGTGATGCGCAAGCATCGCCTCGCCGAGTGCCTCCTGGTGGACGTGATCGGCCTTCGCTGGGAGGACGTTCACGTCGAGGCATCCCGATGGCAGCACGTGATCTCCGACGCGGTGGAGAGCCGATTGACGGAGGTGCTCGGACACCCCGCCACCTGCCCGCACGGCAGCCCCATTCCCCGAGGGGAGGAGAGCGGCGCCGGCCGTGCCCCCGTCCTCACCCTGACGCATGCGGCCACCGCCGCGGAGAGCACGGTGACCGTCGTCCGGATCGGCGAGCTGCTCCAGAACGATCCCTGGGTCCTGCTGCGCCTCAAGCGCGCCGGGATTCGGCCCGGTCACACGGTCGCGGTCGCGGCCACCGAGAGCGGGGTGACGGTGACCGGCGGCGAGCAGGCGACGTTCCCCCACGCACTCAGCGATCACATCTTTGTGGCAACCCACGGTGGCCCACTGCAAGGAGACGAGCCCCGATGATTCGCATGCTGCTGCGCGTGCTGGGACACGAGTACGCCCGGCCGACGCGCCGCACCGTGGCCCTGATGACGACGACCGCGATCGCCGAGGGGTTGTCCTACGCACTGCTCGTTCCGGTACTGCGGGCACTGTTCGGTGGCACGCCCGCGGCCGCCTGGCCCCGGCTGATCGCGTTCGGGGCCGCGGTCGCCGCCTACGGTGTGCTGCGCTACCTCAGCGACCTGTCGGGTTTCCGCGTCGGGACCGCGCTGTTGCGCGGCACGTACCGCCGGCTCGGCGACCATCTGGCCCGCTTGCCCCTCGGCTGGTACGGCGCCGGCCGCGTCGGGGAGGTGTCCGTCCTGGCCAGCCGCGGCGTTCTGCAGGCGATGAGCGTGATCGCGCACCTTCTGGCACCGTTCATCTCGGCCTGCGTGACCCCCCTGACGATCGTGGCCGTGATGCTCGCCTTCCATTGGAAGATGGGGCTGACCGCGTTGGCTGCCGCACCGGTCGTGGCGGCTATCCAGCTCCGGACGGGACGCGCGACGGCCGCCGGCGATGCGGAGCGCGCCGCACGCGACCAGGAGGCCGGCGGGCGGGTCATCGAATATCTCCGGGCCCAGCCGGTGCTGCGCGCCGGCGGACGGACCGCCGAACGCTTCCCCTTGCTCGACGAGTCGCTGCGGGAAGTCCAGCGCGTGTCCCGCCGTTCCACCCTGTCGGCACTGCCCGGCGCATGGGCATTGACGCTCACGGTGCAGGCGATGTTCACCGTGTTGTTGGTCCTCGGCGCCTCCCTCGCGCTCGGCGGGAGCATCGGCGCGGCAGAGGTGCTGACGATTCTGGTGCTGGCCGCCCGCTGCGCGGATCCGCTGCTGTCGCTGACGGACATCGGCGGCAAACTCCGCGGCGCGCGTTCCGTCCTAGCGGGACTCGACGCGGTACTGCGCACCGAGCCGCTGCCGGAGGCTCCCGAGCCGGTCCAGCCGCGCCGCCACGACCTGGACTTCGCGTCCGTCACCTTCCGCCACGGCGACCGCCCGGTGATCGACGACGTGTCGTTGTCCGTACCGGAGGGACAGCGGCTTGCCGTGGTCGGGCCGTCGGGTGCGGGCAAGAGCACCCTGCTCCAGCTGCTCGCACGGTTCCACGACGTGGATGCGGGCCAGGTGCGCGTAGGGGGCGTGGACGTGCGCGCCATCAGCACCGAGGTACTGATGGCGCAGTTCGCCATCGTCTTCCAGGACGTCTGTCTCTTCGACGGCACCATCGAGGAGAACGTGCGTCTCGGGCGTCCCGACGCCGACGCATCCGAGGTGCGGGCGGCAGCGACTGCGGCGCGGCTGGACGAGGTGATCGAGCGCCTGCCCGGGGGCTGGGAAACGCATGTCGGCGAGGGCGGCGCACTGCTGTCGGGGGGCGAGCGCCAGCGCGTCTCCATCGCCCGAGCCCTGCTCAAGAACGCGCCGATCGTCCTCCTCGACGAGGTGACCTCCGCACTGGACCCGGTGAACGAGGCCGCCGTCCACGAAGGCATCGAACGCCTGATGGCGGGCCGGACGGTGGTGACGGTCGCGCACCGGCTGCGGACCGTCCGCCGCGCGGATCGCGTCGTCTTCCTGGACCGCGGCCGGATCGTCGAAGAAGGCAGCCACGACGAGCTGCTGCGCCGAGGTGGCCGCTACGCCGATTTCTGGAATCTGTCCCTGACCGCGGCAGAGGGTGCATGAGCCGGCTGCCCTCCGGTCCCAACGGGGGGCTGGCCCTCACGTAGCCCTCGCGGTGCCCCTCATCACCCGACGGGATCACCCGACGGCTACCACCCGCCACGCACCGTGTTCCTGGCCGGTGGCAACCGTAGCGATGCGTGTGCGTTCCGTCGGCGCTGCGTGAATACGGTCCCGACTGTGACGGGGCCAACAGCAGGTTTGCGCCTTTTGTGAGCATGCTTCCCCGGGGGTCAGCGAGAGAGCGAGAACGCCGATGTCCATACCCCGCACATCCATGGCCTTGTCCGCCGGTCTGCTGGCCGTCACCACGTTGGTGGTGACGGCCTCCGGTGCCGGTGGTGCCGCAGCGTCCCCGTCCGGCGACGCCAAGGGCGGGAAGGCTTCCGTCCCGGTGCTGCCCGCGCGCTTCACGCAGCAGAAGGTCCAGTGGACGGCTTGCGGCGCGGACGTCACCCCGAAGGCCGTGCCCGGCGCGGAGTGCGGCTGGGTGAAGGTGCCTGTCGACTACGCCGCCCCGGACGGGCAGACCGTCAAGCTGCGGGTGTCGCGGGTGCAGGCCAAGGACCACAGCCATCGGCTCGGGTCGCTGCTCTTCAACCCCGGCGGGCCCGGCGCCGGCGGCGCGGCCGACGTGGCCGACGGAAACTGGCAGGCCGGTGCGCAGGCGCGGGCCCGCTACGACCTGGTCGGCTTCGACCCGCGAGGCACAGCCGGTTCCGGGCAGATCAAGTGCCCCGACGGCGTGGCGCAGGAACCCGAGAACCCGCCGCGCACCGAGGCGGAAGCCAAGAAGGCGTTCGACGACGGGGCCAGGCGGGCCCGGGCCTGCCAACGGGCGAGCGGCGCTGTTCTCGGGCACATGGACAGCGTGAGCGTCGCGCGCGACATGGATGTGCTGCGTACGGTCCTGGGCGACGCCAAGCTGAACTACACGGGCTACTCCTACGGCACCTTCATAGGCCAGCAGTACATGAAGCTGTTCCCCGGCAAGGTGGGCCGGATGGTGCTCGACAGTGTCGTCAACCCCGCCGCCGACATGCGGCACGTCGCCCGGCTCGACGTCAAGACCTCCGATGACGCGGTGCGGCGCTACGCCCAGAACCTCGTCGCGCGCGAGGACCACCGGCTGGGAGCCACGACCGAGGAGATCCTGCAGAGGCTCACCACGTTCGCCAAGAAGCTGGACCGGAAGCCGCTGCAAGGGGCCGACGGCCAGGAATTCACCAACGCCACCTTGTCCACGTACCTGGGAATGGCGGTGTCGGGCGAAGCGAGCTGGAAGCGACTGACCCCGGCGCTGGCGTCCGCGCTGCACGGCGACGTGACCGCCCTCGATCGTCTTGATGCCGGGGCGCCCGGCGAGAGCGGCGGTGGCAAGAAGCCGACGCCGCAGGAGGAGCAGGCCGAGGAGAACGAGTCCTTGAGCATGTCGGCAGTGCTGTGCCTGGACTCCCCGTCGGCGCCGAAGTCCCCGAAGGAGATGCTCGACACCGCCGACGCGTTCGCCAAGCAGTCGCCGCTCTTCGGCCGTACCTACGCCTGGCAGATGATCGACTGCGCGACCTGGCCGATCGCCCCCACCGGTGCGGCCGCGCCGGTCAAGGCATCAGGCGCGGCGCCGGTGCTGCTGGTGTCGTACACCGACGACCAGCTCACTCCGCTGGCGAACGCGCGGGCGGTACACCGGCAGTTGGACCACAGCTCGCTCCTCGTACGCAGGGGCCAGGGGCACGCGGCGTACGCCTCGGAGCATCCGTCCCCGTGCACCGACCGTGCCGTCGACAGGTATCTCGTCGGGGGAAAGCTGCCGGACAAGACCGTCAACTGCTCGCGTTGAGCAAGCACAGCAACGGCGGAAACCCCGCGCCGTCAGTGCGATAGCGGCGCCCGGGGCGCATCCCTTGCAGAGATCACCGATCCACCCGCGCCACCCGCAGAAGGACGGCATCCTGTCTTACGTCCTCGACACCAACAGCGGTACCGAGGGCAGCTCTTGGCGCAGGTGAGTCGACTCTGGAAGGCATCGACAGGATGACGCGTTTACCGGACGAGCCGTACGCGACGGCCGGCGGGTACTCCCGCCGTAAGCTCCTCAAGATCGGCATCGGCGTCGCCCTGGGGGCGGGGGCCGTCGGTTCGGGCACCGGCGTAGCGGTGGCCGGCGGGCCGGGCGACCCCTCCAGCCCGACGTTCGCGACCAAGGTGAGGAACCTGAGCGGCCCGGCCGAGACCGGGCCGTTCGCCTCGCCGTGGACCGACCTCGGCATCCCCGCGCTGTGCCCGGACGGCACCATGCTGTTCGTCGGCGGCGACACCTTCAACGGCGACCACGTACCGCGGCCGGGCGAGCCCGCCGATGACTGGCGGGCCCCGATCGGCCTGCGCTCCGGCAGCGCCGACCTGAACAACCTGCGCATCGACGGCAGCGTCGGCGGCGGCCACGCCAACAGCCTGGTCGACGAGCCGCACAACCCGGTCGGCGACAAGGCCACGACGGCGATCCCGTCCGATGTGTTCGTCGTCGACGGCGTGATGTACATGCACCTCATGCGCGGCGTCATCTACGACACCCATCACACGGACTTCTGGCGCTCCACCGACAACGGTGAGACCTGGGAGTACCTGTGCCAGTGGCCGGGAGACCTGCACGGTGGCCAGTTCCAGCAGAAGACCTACGCCGTGGCCGAGGGCGACTACTGCTACGTCCTCTCCACGGTCTTCAACCGCGACGTGGAATCGGGGATGCTGCTGCACCGCGTACGGAAGGACAGCCTCGGCAACGCGGACGCCTACGAGCCGTGGGGCTACGTCGACGGCGACTGGCGGTGGAACGCGCCTGCCCCGACGACCGTCTTCGGCATCCGCAAGTGGGGCGAGATCTGCTTCCGCGCCATGGACGGCAAGTACGTCCTGACGTGGCTGAACATGAACCCGCTGTCGATCCGGGCGATGGTCTTCCCGCTCCCGACCTCGGACCTGACCAGGACGCTGGAGCAGACGATGATCCTGCCGGGTACCCCGGGGCAGGAGGCGGCCAACTTCGTCGCCAGTCCGTACGGTGGATTCGTCATCCCCGGCTCGACCTTCGGCAACTTCCACATCGTCGTCAGCCAGTGGTACGACGCGACGAACTACCGGTTCATGCAGTACAAGGTCAACATGCTGTCCTGAGCGAGTGCCTCGCGCCCGGCGCCGCCGTCGGAACGGCGCCGGGTACGCGGATCGGCGAACCGGCAGACCAGGCCGGCGACGTGGAGCCGATGGCGCCCGGTGCGTCCGTTCCGGTCCTTGGACGGAGCACGCAGGTCAGTCGGCGCGGCCGGTGGCGGCGACGGTCACCCCGAGGCCGATCATGGCGAAGCCGCCCGCTCCGCCGATCATCGACAGCCGGCGTTCGGAGCGGGCGAACCAGGTGCGCGCCGCCGAAGCGCTCAGGCCCCACACCGTGTCGGTGATCAGGCCGATGCAGATCGGTACCAGGCCCAGGACGAGCATCTGGGTGGGCAGCCCACCCGCCGAGTGGTTCACGAACTGGGGGAGCACCGCGGCGAAGAAGACCAGGCCCTTCGGGTTGGTGACGCCCACCGTGACGCCGTCCGCGATCGTCCGCAGATCACCGCGCGCCCCCTTCCCGCTGCTCTGCCCGGCATCGGCACCCACCTTCATGTCCTTGCGGTGCCGGAACGCCTGTACGCCGAGGACAACGAGGTACGCCGCACCCGCCAGCTTCACCGCCGTGAACACCGCCGCGGACCGTTCGACCAGCGAGCCGAGACCGAAGGCCACGGCGGCCACCAGCAGGTATGAGCCGAGTACGTTGCCCAGCACCGTCGCCAGCGCGGTCCGCCGGCCGTGGGCCAGGGCCCGGCCGATCACGAACAGCACACTCGGCCCCGGGATCACGATCACCAGCAGGGACATCGCCGCGAACGCGAGCAGACGATCGACAGACACCATGACTCTCACCTCGGCGGCCATTGAACCACGCACCCGGACAAGCGGTTTCGACGTGCTCTGCGGCCGAAAACGGTTGCCCTGGTTGCCGTGTCCTGCCCGCTATCGGTGCGAACATGATCCTCACGTATGGGGCGATGCAGACCACAGGGGCCCAATGTGGTCACCAGAGGATCGGTCATCCGGGGAATTCGGGATGGGGGGCGTGGGCGTTTGCCGGGCGGTGAGAGCGGTTTCAGGTGGACGGCACGTGGCACGTGTGCGGTGCGCGCGGGCGGGGAGGGAGTGACCAGTGGGGGCGGCTGAGGAAGCGGCTGGGGTGGCGGCGCTGCTGAAGGAGTGGAAGGACCGCTCCGGGTACAGCTACGGGGTGCTCGCGAAGCGACTGCACATGAGCACGTCGACGCTGCACCGTTATTGCAACGGCGACGCGGTTCCGACGGAGTACGCACCGCTTGAGCGCCTGGCACGGCTGTGCCGGGCGACGCCGGACGAGCTGGTGGAGCTGCACCGGCGGTGGATCCTGGCGGATGAGGCACGTCGGCGGGAGCGGGATCGCAGGCAAGGGGGCGGGAACGCGCCGGTCGTTGAGCGGGGCGGGGAGGGGATAGTCGGGTCCGGGGCCAACTCCGAGGCCGAGGCCGGGAGCAAGTCCGGGCCCGGGTGCGGGTCCAAGAGCGAGACCGAGGCTGATGCGGCCGGGACTGAGCCCGAGGGCGTGCCGCCGACGGTGCCCGTCGCCGCGCTCGCCGGTTCCGCCTTCGCTTCCGGCTCCGGTCGGGTCACCTCGATCATTCCCGAGGGGCGGTCCGTGCGCCAGGCGGCGCACGCGGGCGGCCGGCAGCGTCTCGCGCTGGTCGCCGGGGCAGTGGTGGCCGCCGTGGCCGCGTCCGCCGCGCTGGTCGCCGGACTGGTCTCCGGTGGCGGCGACGGCCGTAGGGCGGAAGCCGGGGCGGCCACGAGGGCGGAGCGCGGCAGCGAGCCGACGCAGACCGGGGGCGGCCGGTCGGCGTCTGCGAAACCGCCCGGCGCGGGTGCCGCGAGTCCCTCCCCGTCCTCGTCCCCGTCCCCGTCGCGCACGTTCGAAGGCAAGGCGGGCGAAGCCGGCGACGGGGTGCCCGGCCCGGGCGCGGCCGATCGTGCCGGGCTCCCGGTGAGTGTGGATGTCCGTCCGTACAGCTGGGAGGACCCGTGCAGTCAGCGCTACTTGGTCGATCGGGACCCGGGCGAGATGCCCCCGCCGCCCACCGAACAGGACGCCCGGGGCTGGATCTCGGCGCTGGGCGCGGTCTCGGCGGACAGCCAGCGGGTCCAGGTGTCGGTGCAGGGTGCCGGTGACGCGACGGTGGTAGTGCATGCCCTGCGGGTGCGCGTGGTGGGAAGTTCGGCGCCACCCGCCTGGGACGCCTACAGCATGGGCGTGGGCTGTGGCGGTGGCATCACGCCCAAGTCGTTCGGGGTTGCCCTGGACGCGGCGCGGCCACAGATCACGCCGCAGAACGGACAGCGGGACTTCCCCTACAAGGCGAGCGAGCGGGACCCCGAGGTCTTCACGATCCTCGCGCGGGCCGGTGCCCGCGACGTGCGCTGGTACATGGAGCTGGAGTGGTCCAGCGGGAACCGGCACGGCACGCTCCGGATCGACGACAACGGGGAGCCGTTCCGCACCAGCGGGATGGCGGGCCGGCCCCAGTACGACTACCCGCTGGGGGGCAGCAACAAGTGGGTCCCCGCCCCGAAGGAGAACGGCTGACCCCGGTTCCGGCGCGCACGCCGGAACCGGGACCCGACCGAGATCGGTGACGTCCCTTCACCAGGTCAGCGCGTCCTGGGCGGAGGTCTGCCAGTAGGTGACCCACGCCGAACTGTCGGTGGTGATACCGCCCTTGGGCAGCGTGAACCGCACGGACGGGCCGGTGGAACCGTTCCCCGCCCGGTTGGCGAACAGTACGCGCAGGCTGCGCGCGGTGTAGCCACCGCTGCCGGAGCCGTCCGCGGACCGGTACATGATCCCCGCGTACGCCGACTGGCCCGGTGCGAGGGTGATCACGGCCTGCGGCTTGGACCTCTCCAGGAACGCGGTGGCGGCCTGGCCCTCGTCCCAGCGGAGGTACGGGGCGTTGTAGGCGTAGCAGGGCACGGAGCCGGTGTTGGTGGCGGTGAGGAGCATGTGGTTGACGGGGCGATTGACCTTGATCGCGGTGACCTTCACCCGCGCATTGGTGCAGGCGACGGTCGCCGAGTGGCTCCCGGAACCCTGGCCGGCGGCCTGACCGGAGCCGTTCGTTCCATGGGGTCCGCTGCCGCCGGTGGCGCCCGACCCGGCCTTCGACGAGTGACCGTCCTTGGCCCGGCCCTTCGCATCCGCCGAGGACGGGGCGCCCTGGCCGCCGGTCTCGGGCGCGGAGGACGCGGCCGGTGCCTGGCTGCCGGTGTCCTTGGTGCCGTTCTCGCAGGCGGTCAGTGAGAGGGCGGCCGCCAGCACGGTGGCGGAGGCGGCGAGGCGGGTGGTGTGCCGGGCGATGCGCATGGTGAGTGGGTGCTTTCTCTTGCGGTGGGTCCGGTCGGCGGACGTGACGTCAGAGACGGCTGACGACCAGGAGGATGACGGTCGCTGCCGATGTGGCGAGCACCGCCAGGGCCACCGCGTCAGTGAGGACGTCGGGACGACGGAACCGGTGAATCCGGATGAGCGTCCGCATGGCGTTTCCCTTCGGCATGACCTCGTCGATGCTTGCCGTCCCGAGCTTGCGACGCCGTCCGTCCCAGCCGCCCCGGGCACCGCGAAAACCGGGACGCCGGAACGCTCATACTGCATCTGACCTGCGAGAACGGACCCTCCCTGGAACGCCGTGCAGGGACACGCCGGGCCGTCCGCCGAGCAGCGGCTGGCGTCCGCCGCGGCGCCGCAGTGCCGTCCGGGTCAGGACGGCCGCGCCCAGGGCGGCACCGAGCAGGCCGCCCGCCACCGGGGCGGGGTGGCGGGCCAGCGTCGTCAGGGGAGAGCCGGCGGCAGAGTGCTCGTCGAAGATGCCGTGGGTGCCGTAGTCGTGGCCGTCCTTGCCGTCGGCGGGTTCCCAGAGGTTGCTGGGCCGGTCCGCCGGCGACTCGCACGCCGGCACCGGTACGAGATCCAGCTCGGCCCGCAGCACGGTGACGAGCGTGCCCTCGCTGCCCACCAGGGCGCGGGCGAGGTCGAAGCCGTTCTCCGGCAGCAGCGAGTCGAGGTTGTAGCCCGACACCCGCCGCGGGATCTTCGGGAAGCCCCGGCGGACGTCCCCCCCCGGTAGCGGTCGATGAGCTCCCGCGCCCCCTTGTACAGCTCCGCCCGGCGGCCACCGGCCGCCACGGCCCGCTCGTACTCCTCGTCCGAGGTGGGCCCGCCCCACATCCGGGCACCGTCGTAGGTGAGAATCTCCAGCCGCCGCACATTGTCGACGGTCTTGCCGTACGCCTGCGCCGACGCCCCACACGAGTTGTTGCCGATCATCCCGCCCAGCGAACAATGGCTGTGCGTAGACGGCTTCGGCCCGAACTGCAGCTTCTGGTCGGCGAGTTGGCGATTGAGCTCATCCAGGACGATGCCCGGCTCGACCACACAGGTGCGCCGCTCGGCATCCACCGACACCAAGCGGTTGCAGTACTTCGTCCAGTCGATGACGACGGCGGTATTGGTGCACTGCCCACCCAGGCTGGTCCCGCCGCCGCGGGAGAGCACCGGCGCCCCGAACTCCGCACACACCGCGACCGCGACCGCCCCGGCCTCGACGCTCCGGGGCACCACCACCGCGATCGGCACCTGCCGGTAGTTCGAACCGTCGGTCGAGTAGGCGCCCCGGCTCCCCGCGTCGAAACGCACCTCCCCGTCCACCCGCGCCCGCAGGGCCCGCCGCAGAGCCTTCGTACGCAGCCCGGGCACCGTGCCCTCCACGTCCCCTGCGCCGCGCTCCATCGCCACACCTCCCACCACTCCACCTGCGGCCGTCGTCAGCCGACCACAGGACACGGGTTCCCCCGGGGAAAGAGAAAACGCGCGGGTCAGCACGGATTGCGTCAGATGCGCCAGATGCGCCAGATGCCCCGGGTGGGGGAGGGAGGAGAGCAAGGCGGCCCCCGGGACTTGAGTCCTCGGCTATCTGTCCCGGAACAACGGGGTGCGCGAGATGCGGACCGCGGGAGGGCGGCTACGTGTGGAGGATCTGAACGGCCACCCGGGGCACCAGCCGTTCCGTCGCAACCGGACCCCGGCAGTCAGCCCCATCCCGCCGACCGCCGAACTCATCGAGGATGTCCGTGACCGGCCGTCACGTATCGGCATCCGCACCGGGTGTGACGGCAGACCAGGCCCGAAGCGCATCGGCGTGCTCCTGGATCAACGACATCCGGGCTTCCCATTCCGGCCCAGTCTGGTGATCAGGATGCGTAGTGATCTGACCTCCGTGTTTCCGGTACAGAAGGCCGGTCTCGCCGAGGAACCATCCGTCTGCCAGAGCATCGAGTCCGAGCAGGAGACCCGTGTCACCGGAAGCCGGCAGGGCCATCCAACCGCCGAGTAGCGCCAGGAGGGGGCGGCGGACACACAGTGTGGCGGGGTGGATCTGGGGGCGACGGTTTTCGGCCCAGAACCCGTAGGCGCTCCCTCGTGGAAGCTGACCGGGCTCCGGATCACCGAGTTCGAAGGAAACGGTGCTGCCGTCCTCAAGGAGGTCAATCGCTCGAGAGGTGGTCCACCCCACCGCTGGATGCCTTTCCAACACAGCGATGTCGCGCGCAAGAGTTCCGGGAGTGAGCTGGTCGTCAGCGTCCAGGTTCTTTACGTACACACCCGTTGACCGGGCGAAGGCCATGGTCCGTGCCACGTGCGGGCCGCCACGGCGGGACGCCGAGATTCGGATGCGCGGATCGTCCGTCGGGAGCTGGGCCGAAGCATGGACGTCGGCTCCGTCTTCCTGCACACACCACTCCCATGACCAGCCGTCAGGAAGCTCTTGGGCGCGTAGAGACGCGTACGCCTCCGGGAGGAAGTGCACCCCCTCGCCATGGACCGGGGTAACGATCGAGATGAGCGTGTTCATGAAAACCGTCCTGTAAAGCCCTGCGAGGGACTCCAACGCCAGCCGAGGCTGCGGATTGCCTGCATTGCGCTCCCTTTCCGGGGTATTAACTCCAACGCTCCAGCTGTGTGGTGTAGATCAGCTCGATGCGCTCTGCGGGAAGTGGAATCTCGGTGACCTCGACGGGTTTGTCTTCCGTCGAATAGCTGACCTTGCGGATTCTTATGAGCGGCACACTGGGCGGAATATCAAAATCCCGTATCTCTTCAGGTGTGGGCATGCCGGCCGTTACATGATCTACGACCCTGTCCAGTTCCACTCCAATGGTGTAGAGCTGGTGCATGGTGCCCCCTGGCCACGGCTCGCGGTGGGGATCCAGCAGGTCTGGGTTGCCGCGCACCAAGTCGTACGGGAGGTAGCTGATCGAGCGGCTGGCGCCCGCCTTTTGGGCATGGCGCCTGGTGTAGGTGCGGCGTAGAACCCGTGTTCCTGGGGGCAGCGCCAGGGCATCGCGAATCTCTGGCGGCGCCTCGATGACTGCGTAATCTGCACGATCCTCATGCAGGTCCTGCAGAGGGATTCCTGAGTCGGCCTCGGACGCCCCCACAGCCGAGCGCTCGGATTCCGGCAGTTGAACCGCTGATTTCTCCATGTGATAGCGGGTGTTCTGCCGCTTTTTGTGCGGAGGCGGTACGCGCACCCAGGTGTTTCCGCCCGCCAGTCCTGACAGGACGCCCGTTGCTTTCAGGCTCACGACAGCCTTGCTGGCGGTGTTTTTGTTGACGCCGTACTCCTCGGCCAGGGCGGCAATGGTAGGCATCTGGTCGCCAGGGCGCAGAGCTCCGCTCTCGATCTGCGTCAGGAGCGCGGTGACAACTTTCTGCGCGCTGCCGGCGGCGCCCCGCGTGGGCTTGGTCATGGCCACACTTTCGCAGAGTGATCACATCGAAGCAAAACCTTCCTAGGAAGGTGCTGACCGGGTGCGGCAAACCATCGCGACCGACTACGGGAAATAACTTCGCCGTCGGAACCTGGTCCCGGCATGATTCCCAGCGTGCAGGAGGACGAGGACCACCGCGGGCGAACGCGGTACACGCTGACCGAGACAGAGCACGGGCATGCCTGGGGCGTTTGCGCCGAGGCGGAAGGGCTGTTCGGAGAACCCCCACGCGGGACCTACGAGCTGTTCGGCTGGGTTCCACAAGCAGAAGTGGGCGGCTGGATCGGCAACCGAGTGTGGCTGGTGCCGGATGACGAGACGCTCGACCCCTGGTTGCTGGAGGACGCGGAGAGCCCGGCGCAGCCCCTTGGGACAGACAGTCTCGTGCTCACCGGCCTGGACGACTACGAAGGTCCGCCCGAGGGACACAGGGGCCGCGTTCGCGTGCATGACGGGCACCGATGGCTCGGCTCCTGCCGGGAATTCACCCGCGTCCTGCCGCACAAGCAGTCGGCGCCCCCGCTCGTCCTGCGGGGGCTCGACGAGGGGGATCAGCTACGGGCGGCACTGGCGAAGGGCACCCGGCGGGCGCTGGACCTGGAGCAGGCCGCCCTGGAGATACGAGACGATCAAGGTGAGCCGCTCACCGAACGCCTGCTCTGGGCGAGAGTCAGCGCTTGGCGCCCCTCCTCCTACGGGACGGATCTGATCGACCTGGAACTCGATGGAGAGCTCTTCAGGCCCGTCCCGGAACACGCCAGGCCCGTCTGGGAGCGGTGGCTCGTTGGGCCGCCTGACACGGCGGCCGCCTGGGCCGGCCTTGATACCCGACGCCGCTGGGCCTGGCGCGATCTCGTCCGAGAGCGAGCTGCCTACCGTGCCCTCTGTGACCGGCCGGCCGGACACGCCTACGAACTCGATGGTCGGCATGTCACCGACGAACCGGGCCTCTACCTGGCGCTCGGCGAGGCGGTGAACGGGCCGGGTGGTTACTTCGGCGGCTGCCTTGCCGCCCTCGACGACTGCCTGCGTGGCACCTTCGGCTACACCGCCCCCGCAACTCTGCTCTGGCGGAACGCTGCGACCGCACGCGAGCACCTGTCCCAGGCCCTGTCACCGGATGGCCAGCGCTACGACCTGTTCGGGGTGGTCCTCGATGCCTTGGCCGAGGGCGGCATGCACGTCACCCTGGCGTGAGCTACGAAGTGGAAGATCTTTAGCGTGCCCCATCCGCGGTGCGCACCGAGTTTTGGGACATGTTTTACGCGACGCATGCAACTGCAGCCCGTCCTCTCTCCGTCTGACAGGGAGTCGGGCCCGTCAGGGCCGAAGAGCGAGAGAGTGGGGCAGGTCGTGGGGCGGCGCAAGGGCGGCATAGGGATCGCACTCGTGACGGGTGCGATGCTGGTGGGCGCGAGTGCCTGTGGCGGGGGCGGCGGTGACAAGGCCGGTGGGGACGACGCGAAGGCACCGGGCAAGCCGAGTGCGAGCGCCTCGCCTTCACCGACGAAGCCCGCGGGCCCGCCGATGCTTCTGGACACCATCACCCCGCAGACGGGCACCACCGCCGGCGTGGCCATGCCGATCTCGGTGGTCTTCACGAACCCGGTGGAGGCCAAGGCACGGGCCACGGTGGAGAAGCACATGAAGGTGAGCGCCTCGCATCCGGTGGCCGGTGCCTGGCACTGGTTCGGCGACAAGCGCGCCGACTGGCGGCCGAAGACGTACTGGCCCGCCGGCACGAGCGTGAAGATCGACGCCGACCTGAAGGGCGTCAGCAACGGCAACGGACGCTACGGCGTGCGCAGCTACACGCACACCTTCAAGATCGGCGACGATGTGCGCGCGGATGTCTCGGTGACCGGCCACACCATGAAGGTGTCCCGGAACGGCAAGCCGGTGCGCACCCTGTCGATCAACGCGGGCAGCGCTCAATACCCGACCTGGAACGGCACGATGGCCGTCATCGACAAGCAGGAGAAGGTCCACATGACCTCCTGCAGCGTCGGCATCAGCTGCAACAAGGGCAGCTCCAACTACTACGACCTGACGCTGCCCTGGGATGTCCACCTGACCCAGTCCGGCACGTACGTGCATTACTCGACCGGGGATCCCAATCCGGGCAGCGGCAGCGCCCGCGGCTCGCACGGCTGCGTCCACCTCTCCCTGCCGGACGCCAAGTGGTTCTACGGCCAGGTCAAGCAGGGGGATCCCATCACCATCACCGGCTCGCCCCGTGCCAAGGCATCGGCCGACAACGGCTACGCCGCCTTCAACCTGGGATGGGGGCAGTGGCTCGCGGGCAGCGCGTCCGGGCAGCGGACGACCGCGACGCTGTGATGCGCTGCGGTGGAGGCGGCGGTCAGTAGTCGTCAGCGGCAGGCCAGTGAAGCGAAACACGATGCAGGAATGCCTCTGGCTAGCGCTCCCGTGCCCACGGCCGTAGCTTCTGCGGGTTGCGGACTGCCCAGATCCGGGTGACGCGCCCGTCGGAGATGTCGAACGAGGCTACGGTCGTGACGACGCCGGCACGCCGGGCCACCAGGCCCGGCCCGCCATTGACCGACCGTTCCAGGAGTTCGAGCCCCGGAGCCTTGTCGGCAATGGCGACCATGTACTGGGCGATGCGCGCGCCGCCCTCGACCGGGCGCAGGACGGTGCCGACCATGCCGCCGCCGTCGGCGGTCATCACGGCGGCCGCGTTGAGGAGACCGACGAGGGTTGCGATGTCCCTGGTCTCCCATGCCTCTTTGACGTGCCTGATCACGTCTGCCCGGTCGGTCGTCGTCACCGGGGCGGGGGCGCGCGCGACGCTCACCCGCCGCCGGGCGGAGGCGGCCAGCTGCTTGCAGGCCGCAGTGGTCCGGCCGAGAACGACGGCGATCTCGGCGAACGGGTACCGGAAGACGTCGTGCAGGACGAACGCCACCCGCTCGGCGGGCGTCATCGACTCCAGGACGACGAGGAAGGCCATGGACACCGACTCGTCCAGGACGATCTGGTCGGCGGGGTCTGCAGGGCCGGTGGAGTCGGCGCCGCCCGCGTGGCCCCACTCGGTGCGGTCGGGCAGCGGCTCGGGCAGCCACGCGCCGACATAGCGTTCACGGCGGGCCCGCGCCGAGCCGAGCAGGTCCAGGCAGATGCGGCTGGTCACCGTCGTCAGCCAGGCGCCGGGGGACACGATCTCCTCCTGCCGGCTCCGCGGCAGCCCGTACCAGCGGGTGTAGGCATCCTGGACGGCGTCCTCGGCCTCGGTCAGCGAACCGAGCAACCGGTAAGCGACGTTGATCAGTTGGCGTCGCTCGCCGGCTGTTCCGTCTGCGCTGGTCCCGACAGTCCCCATCTTCCGGCCGCCCCCTCGCCTTACCTTTCGCAGGCCCGCGTCGTCGGGTCGGTGAGACCTTATCGACCACTGCCCGAGGGCGGAAAAGGGGACTGTGACATGACCACTCAGGTGACGGCGACGGCGAACGCACCGCGCAGCTCCTCGTTCCTGCGGATCGCGATCGCCCTGCAGACCCTGACCCTCTTCCTTGAGGCGGTCTCCGCCGGACTGCTGCTGACCTCGTCCTACGGAGAGACGCTGCACAGCGTCGGGGCCCGTGTGATGTACGGGGCGTCGATGCTGTACGTGCTCGCGGCGGTGCTGGCGTGGAGGCCGGGCGGTGGCTCGCCCCGGCCCGTCCGGCACGCGTCGGGTTTCCTCGTCTTGGCCTCGGTCCAGGTCGTGCTCGGTATCGCTCACGTCCCGTCGGTCCATCTTCCCCTGGGTGTCTTGATGTTCGGTCTGAGCGTGCTGGCGCTGTCCCGGCGCAACCTGTGAACCTGCAACAACGGCTGGGTGACGGGGGGATCACCTGCGCGTCAGTCCGTGGAACGGTCCGTCTCGGTGCGGGACTTGGCGGATGCGGGGCGCCACGGGCGGGTCAGGGCCGTGAGGGTGAGCGCGGCGACTCCTGCCAGGCAGAGCCAGGCGAAGAGGTCGCCGATCCGGTCGTAGAGGGTGGTGGCGCCGTGCGTGGGCACGTACGCCACCATGGTCTGTTGACCGGTCGTGAAGTAGTCGGTGGTGGCGAGTACCCGGCCCTTGTTGTCGTAAGCCGTCGAGACGCCTTCCGCGTCCTGACGCACCAGCGCGTAGCCTCCCTCGATGGCGCGCAGGCTCGCCTTCATGGTGTGCGCGCCGCCGTATTCCTTCCAGTCGTGAGAGGGAACGAGCATGATGTCGGCCCTGGTCCGCATCATGGCGGGGAAGTCGGCGTCGTAGCAGATGACATCGGCGATCCGGCCGTACGGGGTGTCGGCGACGGGCACACGGCCGTCACCGGGGGTGAACTTCTCCGAGCCGGGGATGGGATGCGCCTTCTGGTAGGTCCACAGCACCTTTCCGTGGGGGTCGATGAGGATCGCCTCGTCCCGGCCGTAGGCGGGGGCGGTGGTGCTGTAGACGCGGAGACCGATCTCCAGATAGATGCCTGACCTGCGGGCCTGCTCCTGTGCCGCCGCGATGGCGTCGGACCTGTGGGCCTCCTGGGTCTTGACGGCCTCCTCCGGCCAGACCACGATCTTCGCTCCGGCGGCGGCCTCGCGTCGGGTGGCGGCGAGCAGGTCGTTCTCGACGGCGGTCATCGCGGGCCGCACCGTCGATGCGGGAGCGGCAGCGATGCCGGCCGCTCCGCCGGTGATCCGGCGGAGCGTGGTCGCGAGTTCATCGGTCACGGCCCGGCCAGGGCTCACCCCGGCGATCCGCACGGTCGTGCTCGGGGCCGGGCTGAAGGCGAGCCGGGCGCCGCCCGCGAGCACGACGGCCAGCAGGACCGCCCCGTAGACCAGGCCGCCGCGCCATGAAGGCCGTTCCCAGATCCGGTTGACGGTACTGGCGAAGTACGCGATCAGGAATCCGATCCCGTACGAACCGGTGACCGAAATGATCTGCAGGAGTGGCAGGTCACCGTACTGGGTGACGGCCAGCGAACCGTAGGCCGTACCGAACGGCGACAGCACGGTGATCAGGAACTCGCCGCCCGCGACAGCGGCCGGAAAGACGCAAGCCGCCACCGCGGGGCGCAGCCGGCCGACCAGCAGCCGGTCGGCCAGGAACGGCAGCGTCTGCACGGCGGCGAGGGCAGCCGCGCCCGCCGCGGTCACGGGGTTGAGGCCGATCGCCGAGTCCTGGATCCAGAAGACGGCGGCGGCGACGTGCGCCAGCAAGATCCACAGTGCCCCGGTCCCCACGCCGCTGAGGCGGGTGAAACGCAGCAGGAGCACGGGGAAGATCCACGCCGCTGCGGCGATGTCCCATCGGCCGCCCACCGCGAACAGCATCGTGCCGGTGCCGAGCAGCAGGAGGAGTATCCGCACGGCGGGCGCCGCCCCTCTGTGATGCCTGGGAGGGTTACTCGCGTTCTTCGCGCCACGCTGAGGCCGCGCCGTCGGACCGGTCTGCCCGACAGGGGGTGTTGACACCGGGATGTTCGTCATGGAAAAGACGCTAGGAGGGGGCAGGTGCGCAGCGCCTCGGTCGCTGTGGCGATCTCCGGGGAGGCCGCGCAACTATCGATGCGCCCCTGACGGATGATCCGCCGAGCCCTCGTCTTCCTCTAGCCTGACGAACTGAAATGATCACTACGATGTGTGCCGCGCCGCGAGCCGTGCGGCGATGGATGGCCGACCGGCCGCGTCTGACGGATGCGGCCCTGGGCGGTGGCATCACGCTGTTCGATGTGGTCACGGTGCTGGACCGCTCACCGGAGCCGGGCGCCTGGGGAGTGGCGCTGTGGGGCATGCAGACCGTTCCGCTGCTGTGCAGGCGGACGCGTCCCTGCACAGTCCTGGCGGCGATGACCGGCCTCTACGTGGTCTTCCAGATACTCAGCCCGATCCACGGCCGGATACCCGGCCCCTTCCTGCTGGTGATCGGCGTGTACGGCGTTGCCCGTTACGCGACGGCCTCGGCGAGCGTGCCGGGGACGGTGCTGTGCCTCGCGTCCACCTCCGCTGCCGACGCCCTCACCGGGCACTGGCAGAGCCCCCGGCTCGGATCGCTGGAGCCGATCAGCGCCACGACGTTCGTCGTCTTCTTCACCCTTGCCTGGACCCTGGGGTACGGCCGGCGCAGGATCGACGCCCATGCCGCACGCCTGCGGGACCTCAATCGGCGTCTGCGGGCCGAGCAGGAGCGCAACGCCCGGCAAGCGGTGGTCACCGAACGGGCCCGCATCGCCCGGGACCTGCACGATGTGGTCGCCCACCACGTGAGCGCGATCGCCGTTCTGGCGCGAGCCACCGAGGAAGGCTTGGTGAGCGGCGTCCCACCCACGGTGGAGGCTGCAGAAGGCGCGGAGGCCAGGAAGAGTGTCGGGCTCATCGCGCGGACAGCCGACACCGCGCTCATCGAGATGCGGCGCCTCCTCGGACTGCTGTCCTTCCGGGACCAAGGGCTCGCGCCCGAACCGTCCTTGTCCTCGGAACACCTTGAGCCACTCATCGGCGCCGCGACATCTGCCGGTTGCCGGGTGACGTACGTGTCGGACCTCCAGGCACGGACCGATCCGTCCGCCGGCCTGCTGATCTCCGGCTACCGGATCATCCAGGAAGCACTGACGAACGTGATCAAGCACGCCGGGCCCGTCAGCGTGCGGGTCACCGTACGCGGAGACGACTCCCACCTCACGATCGCGGTCGAGAACGACCCGGCACCACCGGGCCACCGGCCCGTCCCCGGCAGCGGCCGGGGACTCGTCGGCATGCGCGAACGTGTGGCGGCCTTCGACGGCGTGCTGCGGGCCGGGCCACGCGAGGACGGCGGCTGGCGGCTGTACGCCGTCCTGTCCGCGCAGGCATCTCAACCGGCGGAGGAGAACGAGAGCGTATGACCGTACGCGTACTCCTTGCCGACGACCAGGAGATGGTCCGCACCGCGCTCCGGCTGGTCATCGACCGCCGCGAGGACCTGTCCGTCGTCGGCGAGTCGTCCGACGGGGAGCAGGCTGTCTCACACGCGATCGAACTCCAGCCGGACGTCGTGCTGATGGACGTCCGTATGCCCGGCATGACCGGCGTCGAAGCCACGCGGCGCATCACCACCAGCTGGCCTGGACCGGGGCCGGCTCCGCGTGTCCTTGTTCTCACCACATTCGATCTGGACGAATACGTGCACGCCGCGCTGCGAGCCGGAGCCGCCGGCTTCCTGCTGAAGAACAGCCCTCCCGACCAGCTCACCCATGCCCTTCGCACGGCAGCAGGCGGGGAGCCCGTCCTCGCACCGAGCGTCACGCGCCGCCTCATCGACACCGTCACCGCGCTGCCTGCCGCCCTGCTGCCCAACGCCCCCGTTCCCCCCGACCCGGCACCGCGTGAGGGCAGACAGGAAGACGGGCTGGACCGGCTGGACACCCCGGGCACGCTGAGCGCGCTGACCGAACGCGAACTCCACGTCCTCGTCCTGGTCGCCCGAGGCATGTCCAACGCCCGGATCGCCGCGGCCCTCGGCCTCAGCGAGGGGAACGTGAAGAGTCGCGTCAACCGCATCCTCACCCGCCTCGGACTGGAGAACCGTGTACAGGCCGCACTCCTCGCCCACCAGGCGGGTCTCACAGGAAGCACCCGGATGACGACCACGCCCGGCCCTCGGCAAGCCACGGCAGACAGCACCGGTGATCCCTCGTCTTCCTCTTGACCGCCAACTTCCGGTGTGCGGTGCTGCCGTGGAAGGGCTCTCTGCGTGCGTGCACCATGGTGGCGTCCAGGTCCCGCGGGCGCGGGCACGACTCCTCCGTGCGCTTACCGCCGGGCACGTTCACGGTAGTCGCGGAGCGTGATGTTCTCCGCGGCCTTGCGGGCGATCTTGGAGGCCATGTTCTTGCCCGGCAGGTACGGCATGACCTTGTAATAGCGGTTGAGGAGCGTGGCCAGGGCGCGGTTGCCGGGGACCATCAGCCTGGCGACGCCGTCACCCATCTTCTGGCAGCCCACGGCGTACTCGCGCATCTCCTCCTCGTACCGCTCGAACGCGACGCGGTGGTCGCCGCGCGCGGCGGCCAGCTCGCCCGCCAGGACGTACGCGCCGACCAGAGCGAGACCCGACCCCATGCCCGACAGGGAGGACGGGCAGTAGGCGGCGTCGCCGATCAAGGCGACCCGGCCGCGGGACCAGGTGTCCATGTGGACCTGGCCGACCGAGTCGAAGTAGAAGTCCGGCGCGTACCGCATGTCCTGGAGCAGCCGGTCGCTCTCCCAACCGTTGCCGGCGAAGGTCTCGGCGAGGAGGGCCTGTTGCCGCGCCACGTCACGGCGGTCCACATCCAGTTGCGGCGCGGCGAAGTAGAAGACGGCCCTGGCTTCGGCGTTGTGGCGGGCGCTGTGCAGCGCGACGAGCTTGCCCGCGGTGCGGTAGGCGTGCCCGGTGTGGTCGAGCCCGAGGTGGTTGGCGGTGGTGAAGATCGCGCAGTGCACGCCCAGGTGCTTCACGAACTCTTCCTCCGGACCGAACGCCAGGCGGCGGGTGGTGGAGTGCAGCCCGTCCGCGCCGATCACCAGGTCGAACCGGCGCGGCGCGCCGTGCTCGAAGGACACCGTCACGCCCTGGGCGTCCTCGGTGAGTGAGGTGATGGAGTCGCCGAAGACGTACTCGGTGTGCTGTCTGGTGGCGTCGTACAGGATCCGGGCCAGATCGCCCCGGAGGATCTCGATGTCCCCGGCGAACAGGTCCGCGGGCAGCTCGGCCTGCGGCTTGCCCGCGCTGTTGACGTAGGACATCGAGCCCGTGCCCGTCCGGACGCGCTCGAGGTCGGCCAGGATGCCCATGCGGCGCAGGACCGTCAGGTGGGCCTCGCCGCGGAAGTCGACGGCGTAGCCGCCGTCGCGGAGCGCGGGGGCGCGCTCCACGATGGTGGCCTGGAAGCCGTGCCGGTGGAGCCAGTAGGCGAGCGCGGGGCCGGCGACGGAGGCGCCGGAGATCAGTACCTTGAGGTTCGTCATGCCTCAGACCTTCTACGGGAGCGCTCACCGCGGGCTCACCGTGCGCTCACCGCGGAGGAGCGACCGCGGCTCACCGGTCCGCGGCCACCGCCTCAAGGACGGACTCCACGGCCCTCTCGGACAACCCCAGCATGCGCAGCACCTCCGGGGCGTGTGCCCCGACCGTGTCGGCGACCTCGGCGGCCTGCCGGTAGTACGTGCGCGCCTCCGTGTGGTGGCTCCGGGCCGCGGCGACGCGGCCGAGGCCGATGAGCGTACGCACCCGGGGCCCCAGACTCTTGATCCAGTGCGGATCGTTCCGCTCCAGCGCCTCGCTGTACAGCCGTTCCGCCTCCGCCAGGTCGCCCTCCTCCAGGGCGATGTCGCCGAGCCCGCGCAGCGCAGCCGCCAGGTAGGTGGAGCTGCCGGCGCGGCGGGCGAGCGCGGCGGCGTTCGCATAGGCGTTACGGGCACCCGCCGGGTCGTCCCCGGCCAGGTGATCGCCCCGGTTGACCAGCAGGTCGGCGCTGTCCTCCAGGGCGCCGAGCCGTTCGGTGAGCACCAGGGCCTCGTCGGTCAGCGCGACCGCACGCGTCCGGTCACCGCGCGCACCGGCCACGCCGGCCAGCGTGTCCAGGACCAGCGCGATGCCCCAGCGGTCGCCGAGCGAACGGAATTCCTCCAGGGCCTGACCGAAGGCGTCCTCGGCCGCCGCGGGATCCCGCCGGCCGAGGTGCCCGAACCCCGACACGTAGTGGGCGGCGGCCCGCGCCCACGGCTCGGGACAGTCGCGCTGGGACGAGACGAGCGCGAAGGCACTCTGCGGGTCCGGTCCGCCCGCGTTCCGCATCATCCACAGCAGCAGGACGACCGGGTAGCGGCCCGACCGGTCGCCGGGCCACGCGGCCGCCAGCGCCTTGCCGGCCGTCGCACGGTGCCGCTGCCACACCTGCTCCCCGGCTTCGCCAGTGGCCGACGCCGCGCCGGCGAGCAGCACGCACGTCGCGTACTCCTCGCCGAGCCCGTCGGGGGCCGCCTCGCCCACCGATGCGAGCAGCGCGATCGCCAGAGGCGCGACTGACGCGGACGCGCCCCGGATCCACAGGTAGTTGAACGCCGCGGCGAGCAGCTCGAAGGCCGTCTCCACCGCCGGCTCCTCGACTGCCCAGCGCAGCGCCGCCAGGAGGTCACCGTGCTCGGCGGCAACCACGGGCAGCCACTCCAGCTGCTCGGCCCGCCGCAGATGCGGGTCGGCCGTGCGCAGGAGCTCCAGCAGACGCTGGGCGTGGGCGCGCCGCACGGACTCGCGTTCGCCCGCCGCGTCGAGCCGTTCGGCACCGTACGCGCGGATCGTCTCCAGCATCCGGTAGCGGCCGCCCGCGACCTCCAGCAGCGACTTGTCGGCCAGCGCCTCCAGCGTCTCACCGTCGGTGCCGCACACCCGAAGCGCGGACCGGGCCGTCGCGCCCCCGGCGAAGACCGTGAACCGGCGCGCGGCCCGCTGCTCGGGCTCGGAGAGCAGGTCCCAGCTCCAGGCGACCACCGAGCGCAGCGTGCGGTGCCGCTCGTCCGCCGTGCGGTTGCCGCGGGCGCCGACGGCGAGCAGATCGTCCAGCCGCCCCGCCAGGTCGTCGATGTCCAGGGTGCGCGACCGCGCCGCCGCGAGCTCGATGGCCAGCGGCAGGTCGTCGAGCGCCGCGCAGATCCGCCGCACGACCTCGGGGTCGGCGGTGAAGCCGCGCCGCACGGCACCGGCCCGCTCGGTGAACAGCCGTACGGCCGCGTCCTCGTCGAGCGGCCGCACGGGGAAGAGGTGCTCGCCGATGATGCCGAGCGGCTCCCGGCTCGTCGCCAGCACCCGCAGCCGCGGGCAGGTCGCCAGCAGCCGCGCCGCCAGCCTGGCGACCTCGTCGACAAGGTGCTCGCAGTTGTCCAGGACGAGCAGCAGCACTTGGTCGGACAGCGCCGCGATCAGACGATCGACCGGTGCCTTCGCGCCGCCGTCCATCTGGAGCCCGTTCTCGCGCAGGCCGAGCGCGCCCAGCAGGGCATGCGGCAGGCCGGCGCCGTCGCGCAACGGTGCCAGCTCCACAAAGCACACCTGGTCCGGGGTGCCCCCGACGCCCGCGACCTCGACCGACAGCCGGGTCTTGCCGACGCCGCCGGGCCCGAGGAGGGTGACCAACCGGGCCACCCGCAACGTCTCGGCGACCTCGGTCACCTCATCGGCGCGACCCACGAAGCTCGTCAGCTGGGCGGGCGGCGCGGCGGGCGACGGCGTCGGATCGGTGCTCAGCAACTCCCGGTGCAGCGCCGTCAGTTCGGCCGAGGGGTCGGCGCCCAGCTCGTCGGCCAGGTGCCGCCGGGTCTCCTCGAACACCACCAGCGCCTCGGCCTGCCCGCCCTCGGCGAACAGCGCCCGCATCAGCAGCCCCGCCAGCCGTTCCCGTAGTGGATGGCGGCCGACCAATTCGCGCAGCTCAGGTACGACCGCCCGGTGCTCGCCGAGCCGCAGCCCCGCTTCGATACGGTCTTCGAGTGCCCCGAGCCGGCGCTCTTCCAGCCGCACGGCGGCGGCCCGGGCCGTCTCGCTCTCGGGCAGGTCGGCCAGTGCCGGTCCCCGCCACAGCTCCAGCGCCTCGCGCAACAGTACGACCGCCCGACCGGCGTCGCCGTCGGCGAGCGCCGCACGGCCCTCCCCGGCCAAGCGCTCGAACCGGGAGGTGTCCACGGCGTCCGGATCGACCACGATCCGGTACCCCGCGCCGGCCCGTTCGATCGCGGCCCCGGCGCCCAGTGAGGTACGGAGCCTGGACACCTGGGACTGCAGCGAATGTGCCGAGAGCGCCCCGGCGGGGTCGATCTCGTCGGCCAGCCGGTCCGTCGAGACGACTTCGCCGGGGCGCACCAGCAGCAGGGCCAGCAGTGCCCGCCGGGCCGGTCCGCCCAACGGGACCTCGTTGCCGTCGCCGTGCCATGCTCGGGTCTCGCCGAGGATTCCGAACTGCATGCCGGCGATTATTCATCGGCGCGAAGGATCATGGGGCAATCGGGCCGAGGAAGGTCCCGCCCGAGACGTCGACGGTCTGACCGGTCACCCAGCGGCCCTGCGGGCCGGCCAGGAACGCGACGACGTCCGCGACGTCCTCGGGCACGCCCAGCCGCCCCAGCGCGGTGATCGACTCCAGCCCGGCCACCACCTCGGGGATGGAGGTGTAGCCCGCGGTCATGTCGGTCCGCACGGCACCTGGCGCGACCGTGTTCACCGTGATGCCGCGGCGGCCGAGCTCGTTGGCGAGCGACGGCGCCATCGACTCCAGCGCCGCCTTGCTGATCGTGTAGCCGATCTGGGTGGAGACCGCGAACCGGCTGGCCGTGGAGCCCATGTTGATGATGCGTCCGCCGTCGTTCAGCAGCGCCATCGCGCGCTGGATCACGAAGAACGGGGTGGCGACGTTGATCGCCATCAGCCTGCCGAACTCCTCTTCGGTGACCTGCGAGATCGGGTTGCCCGAGCTGATGCCCGCATTGTTGACGAGGATGTCCAGCCCGGCCCCCGCCAGCCCCCCGGTCAGCTCCTTGAACAGCCGCTCCACCGCGCCGTCCGCGCCGAACCGGGCCCGGATCGCGAACGCCCGGCCGCCCGCTTCCTCGATCCGCCCCACCGTCTCCTCGGCCGCCTGGTCGTTGCCGCCGTAGTGGACGGCGACCAGCGCGCCCTCGGCCGCCAGCCGCAGCGCGACCGCCCGGCCGATTCCCCGCGAGCCGCCGGTCACCAGTGCCGTCTTGCCGGTCAGAACGTTCATCGTCGCTCCCTGTTGGGTGGCCGGTCCGCGGCGGATCCGGCGATGAGCCAACAGTCGCGGCGAGGGCTCACCGGGAGCTCACCGCGGGCTCACCGGGGCACGTCGGCGCCGGCAGCCGCAGAGAGCCGGGCATACGCCGAGGCGGACGCCCCACACGAGCCGTAGCCTGCCCCCACCCGCCCAAACCCGTGCGCCCACAGCCCTACATCCGAACGACCTCCGAACTACCTTCGAACTTCCTCCGAACTACCTCCGACTGCCGATCATCGACATCAGCAACTCGTGGGTCTCGGCGTCAGCGGCCACCACAAGTCCGCGGCCTGCCTGACCGATCGGGCCGCCGTCAATCCCGGTGACGACGCAGCCGGCGGCCCGGCACACAGCGATGCCAGCGGCGAAATGCACACTCTCGGACAGGCCCACGCCATCGGTGACGTACGCGGCACGCTTGCCGGCCGCGACCCAGGCCAACGCCAACGTCGTGGACACAACCCGCGGTCGGAACCGCTCGACGAACCTGGGGTGGGCGAGCAAGTCCACGGCCCGGAATCCGGGCGCGCTCGGAAACGGCGGATCCAGGTTGACGTCCACCAGCCGGGTGGCAGGCGTGGGCGCCAGCTCTGCATCAACCCCTCGGTGCCGCACCCAGGCGGCCTCACCATCGGTGCAGAAGACTTCGCCGCTGAACGGGTCGGCCACCGCAGCCGCCCCGTTGCGCAGCGCCACGTTGACGGCCACCAGCATGTTTCCGACGGCGTAGTTCAGCGTGCCGCACAAGGGATCCACCAACCACTGGCGCACAGCGGCGACCGCGCCCTGCTGCCCGCCTTCCTCGCCGAGCACCGCATCATGAGGCCGAGCAGCACGGATGACTCCGAGGATCGTCCTCTCGGCCTCCACATCGGCGGCGGTGGCGAAGTCCCCGGCACCCTTGTCGATGCGGGAGAGCTGCTGGCCGTACATGTTGCGCACCACCGCCGCGCCGGCATGTGCCGCAGCTATCGCAACCTCGGCATCGTCTGTGCTCGCGTACGAGTTGATCACGCCATGCAGGATATCGAGCCGCCCCGGCGTACCTGTACGGTCACCATTTCAGTGCGGTGCGCCCGTGGTCCGACGGCTATGGGCGCGCGCATCGAATTCCTGCTCGTGACCAGCCGTCGCCACCGTAGCCTGGCCTGTTCTGCCCGTACGCGTAAGGGAGTTGTGGAACATGAGCGAGGCCAGAGCTCCGTGGCGGCCGACGGAGCATGGCGCCAACATCGGCCGCTCGTCTGCCTTGGCGGCGCACCGGAAGGTGGCCCTCGACCTGCATCGGATGCTCAACGAGGGCGACCAGGATCGCGCGCTCATCGATGCCCCTACACGATCCCCGAAAGCCGGACGATGTGCTCTCTGAGAAGTACAACCATCGTTTCGACTGGGAACGGGACGGCGATGAACGCCGCCCCGTGTACATCGCCGGACCGTACGGAGTCGACCTCATCGCCGCGGAGGAAGCCGCCTTCCGTCTCGTCTGCGACGCATATGAGGCCCTGCGTCTCGACGAGGGCAATCCTGCCGCGCGGCTGGACGTACGAAGTCCAGCGGGGCACGCCACGGGGCTGAGCGGGGGCCTGGCCACCCACGTCCTGTGAGCCAGGGCGCACGGCCAAGCAGAATCAGCCCGGGCTGAAGATCGCGGTCAGGGCTAATGGATCTTCTGCTGCTGCAGCCTCTGTGATGCTCGGTCGTACGTGAGGGGCGGCCCTGGGGGTGAGGTGGACCCCCGAGCAGTCCCTGCCGATACCTGATGCCTCGTCAGGGATTTCGGCGTTCGGTCGGCGTGGGTCCGGTAACACCTTGGAACAGCTGACCGAACATGCGAAGCGTTGTAGTCTCCGAAGACCGCCCTTGACCTGCAGAAAGCAGGCAGGGAGCAGACAAACCGGGAGCTTCTTCATGCTGCGCACCATGTTCAAGTCCAAGATCCACCGGGCCACGGTGACCGAGGCCGATCTGCACTACGTGGGGTCGGTCACCATCGACGCCGCGCTGATGGAGGCCGCCGACCTGCTGCCCGGTGAGCTGGTCCATATCGTCGACATCGACAACGGGGCCCGTCTGGAGACGTATGTCATCGAGGGCGAGCGGGACTCGGGTGTCATCGGTATCAACGGGGCGGCGGCGCATCTGGTGCACCCGGGGGATCTGGTCATCCTGATCAGCTATGCCCAGGTGGACGACGCGGAGGCCCGTGCGCTGCGTCCGCAGGTCGTGCATGTCGACGCGGACAACCGGATCGTCGCCCTGGGCGCCGACGCCTCCGAGCCGGTGCCTGGCAGCGACACCTCACGCAGCCCGAGGGCGTCGAAGGTCTGAGGGCCTCGTCCCTGCTTGGTCTCCGCAAGATGCAGCTGACCCCGCCCGCTGAAGCCACCGCGCCCCCTCGACCAACGCCGGCACCGGCGAACGCCCCGGTGACCGGATCGGGGTCGAGGTGGTCCAGGTGTCCGGGTGCGTTCAGCGGGAGTACGTCGACGGTGCGATCCGGGCGGTCAAGGGCGGGGCGGGTGGGGAGCTCGCCGAGGGGTGGATCGCCTCGGCCGCCGAGGCGCTCAAGGGACAGGGGGCGCAGGTGGTCATCGCGGCCTGTACGGAGATTCCGCTGGTCAGCAGGGCGGCGGCGCGAGTGCTGCCGCTCGTGGACTCCACCGAGGCGCTGGTGGACGCGACCCTGTCCCGGTTGTCGGGGCCCGAGCCGGAAGACTTCGTTCCGGGGGACGGAGACGGTCGCCTATCCTCGTCCGCACGTACGAACCTCGCAGGCTGTGAGGGTCCTAACCTGCGGAGATGATCAGGCACATGTCGGCCGACCCCGCCAGAGGCTTGAGTCGGGTGCTCGAGGACTTCGGCCCCACACTCCTGGACCTGGTCCACGGTGACCCCGGTGCGGCGGGAGAGCTCGGCGGCGTCGGCATTCACGATCCGCACGATGAGCAGCACTACCCGCGGCACGCCGTCGTGCTCGGCGTCGGTGTCCATGGAGCCGGGGAGATCGCCCGGCTCCTGCGGAAACTCTCCGCCTACGGCGCCGCCGCTCTCGTGGTCCGCGGGCCCGTCGGCGACAGCGAGGAACTCGCCTCGGTCGTGGCCGAGACCGGAGTGGCCCTGCTCGCCCTGACCCGGGGGGCCTCCTGGGCCCAGCTGGCGGCGATGCTGCGCACCCTGCTCTCCGAGGGGGACATCGGCGAGGCCGGCGGGCAGACCCTGGGCGGGGTGCCGTCCGGGGACCTGTTCGCGCTGGCCAACGCGATCGCCACGCTGATGGACGCGCCGATCACCATCGAGGACCGTCGCTCCCGGATCCTGGCCTTCTCCGGCCGGCAGGACGAGGCGGACGCTCCGCGGGTGGCGAGCATCCTGGCCCGGCAGGTGCCCGAGCGCTATGTGCGTATCCACGAGGAGCACGGAGTCTTCCGCGAGCTGTACCGCAGCGAGGGCCCCGTGCACATTCCGCCGCCCACCGTCGACGGCGAGGTCGCGCTGCCGAGGGTCGCGATCGCGGTGCGTGCCGGTGACGAGATCCTGGGTTCGGTGTGGGCGGCCCTGCGGAAGCCCCTCACCCCGGAGCGGGAGCGGGCGTTCCAGGAGGCGGCGAAGCTCGTCGCGCTGCACATGCTGCGGTTCCGGGCGGGCGCCGACGCCGAGCACCGGCTCCGCACCGATCTCGTCACGACCGCGCTGGAAGGCGGCGTGGGGGCGGTCGAGGCGCTCGGCCGGCTGGGGCTGGTGAACCAACCCACGCTGGTCGTCGCCATGGGACTGCAAGCCGATCAGGGCGTGGACCACGCCCACGTCACCGCGGAGCGCCAGCGCCTCGCGAGCGCGCTGGCCGTGCATCTCACCGCGGTCCAGCCGCGGTCCGCGGTGGCGCTGCTCGGCGACGTGGCCTACGGGCTCTTCCCGGTGCCGGGCGACTCCGCCCACGCGCGGGAGCGCGCACTGCAGGTCGCGTCGAACTTTCTGCAGCGCACCGGAGACCGGGCGGGCCTCGTCATCGGCATCGGCTCGGTCGCCGAGGAGCCCTCCGCCCTCGCCCGCTCCCGCGCCAACGCGGACCGTGCGCTGCGCGTGCTGTTCAGCGGCCGGGCGGCCCAGCGCGTCGCCTCGATCGCCGATGTGTATGTCGACGCGCTCTTGATCGAAATGCGGGACCTCGCCGTCGCCAACCGCGACGAGCTCTCCGGCCCGCTCGCCCGGCTGGTGGCCTACGACGCCAAGCACAACGCCCACCTCGTGGAGACCCTGCGGGCGTGGCTGGACGCCTTCGGAGACGTGATCACCGCCTCCGCGAGCGTGTTCGTCCACCCCAACACCTTCCGCTACCGGATCCGCCGGGTGGCCGAGGTGGGGGAGTTCGACCTGCGGGATCCATCCGCACGGTTCGCTGCGATGGTGCAGCTGCGGCTGATGGGCATGGACGACGACGGCGACGGCGGGGCCGGGGCGCGTTCCGCGGGGACCGGTCCCACCGCCACCTCGTCCGGCTGACGGTCGGCGGACCCGGCAGGTCAGGCCCGCGGGATCAGCAGATACGAGCAACTCCCGGTCAGGGCAAGTGAGTTCATGGCGACGTACCGCCCCACCCCACCCCACCCTGATCCACCACGCGGTGCTCCTTGTTTGAAGACGGACCCCAGCGGAAATCCCAGGAGATTTCCTGCCCATGCGCCACTTCAGTGACGTGAGAGTGCAACCTTTTCGCGGTGCGAATCCTCATATATGAGGCGTAGGTGTGCGCATGCACGCATGTCTGCATGTGCACTCACGCGCACCACGAGACACGCACGGCCTGAACATGACGAACGTCAACCTGTGCCGTCCAGGCGGCACTTGGGATACGAAAGGTCTGCTGGATGAAGATTCGCCGCGCCCTGACGGCCGCCGCAGCGGCTGCCGTGATAGCGCCCGCCGCCGTACTGGCCGCGCCCGCCGCCGCGTTCGCAACGGCGCCGGTGTCCGAGGCCGGTCCCCGCATGCCCGCCTCTCCCGACTTACCCGATGCCGCAACACCGGCGGAGCGGTCAGCGGATTCCGCCACGAGCGGCGGCGGAGCGGGTAACCCGCACGAGCCGCGGCGCCCGGGCGAAGCCGCTGCCGGTGGCTCGGCATCCCAGGACCGCGACGGGGCCGCCCGTCCCGCCCCGGGGAAGCAGCCGAAAGCCGCCGGGACCGCCGAACAGACCACTGAGGGCGCCACCGGCGCGGGTGGTGCCACCGGGGGAGGCGAGGCCGCCGGTGATGCCGACGGTGCGGGTCAGTCCTGCGCGTTCGAGTCCGACCAGTTGCACGCAGCCGTCCACGGGCTGCCGCACCAGCTGGCTGCGGGCGGCGCCTGGACCCCCTTCTCCATGACGCTCACCAACACCACCGGCAAGCCCCTGGAGGAGGTCCAGCCCTTCCTGTTCGTGTCCTCCGCCGAAGATGTCGACCGGCCGTACTGGGAGCTGGAGACCGAGTACCGCGACGCCAAGACGGGGCGGTGGAAGACCTTCCACGACGCGGAGCCCGACGACCTGTTCGGCTTCTTTGCCGTCGGTCCGCGCAGCACCCTCACGCTCCAACTGCGCACCCGCGTGGTCAAGGACGCCAAACCCGACGCCGGGTACGCGCTCGCCGCCGGCGACTACCGCAACCGCGACGGTTCCTGCGGTTCGGCCAAGGAAGCCTGGTACGACTTCACCATCCTCCCCGCGGGCGCGAAGCCGACGCAGCCCCCGACCGCCAAGCCGAGCGAGCCGGGCAAGCCGGGTGCCACGGCCGAGCCCGGCCAGAGCGCCGCGGCCGGCGGTGGTACGGGTGGTTCCGATTCCACCGGTGGCCTCAGCCCGCAGGGCGGGGCCCACCTCGCCGCGACCGGCTCCTCGTCCGCGCTCCCGGCGATCGCTCTCGCCGGCGGAGCCGCGATGGTGGTCGGCGCGGGGGCGGTCATCGGCGTGCGCCGCCGCCAGGGCGTGGCCGGTCCGGGCGCCACGGACGTCACCGCGTAAGCCCAACCACTTCTCCAAGAACCTGACAACCCAAGAATCCACGGCCTTGGAACTCAATGGCACTAATGGCACTGGAAACAAAGGTTCCAAGGGTCCGAAGAACCGGGAAATGAGATCCTCATGAAACTGCGCCGCGCCCTGTCGGCCACGGCCGCGACGGCCGCCCTGCTCCCCGTGGCGATGGCCGCCGCGCCCGCCTCCCAAGCGGCCCCTGCCGCGGACCTCCCGACATGCTCCGACGTCGGGCAGCCCCACAACAACACCTTCGTGGGCCGCTCGTTCGGCATACCCAAGTCGATCACTCTCGGCACGCACTGGACGACCTACACCGCCACGCTCACCAACGCCTCGGCGAAGGAGCTGAAGTCGTTCGAACTCAGCGCCAAGTTAGGCAGTTATGTCTATAACGAGGGCGAGCGCGACCTGAGCCCGTACGGCGATCTGCAGTACTGGGACACCTCGCAGCGCGCCTGGAAGACGCTGCGCCAAGGTGGAAACGCCCGCGGCGCCATCCCCGGCCCGAAGACGCTGAGGCCCCGCGAGTCCGTCCACGTGCAGCTGCGATTCAGGGTGGGCAAGGACCTGCCCATGGACCAGACGTACGACGCGTTCACCGGCCTCACCGGCACCTTCGTGGACAGCTACCACGACACGGCCTGCACGTCCCACGGCGACGCCGTCGGCAGTTTCTACCCCCGCAAGGGCTGAAACCTGAGGGGAGGGCTGCCGACTTCGCGCCCCGACGGCGGCAGCCCCTCCTGAGGACCCCACCGGCAGCCGGCTGACGGCCCCCGGCATCGAGGCCCTGCGGGAGATGGAACGCCTCGGCATCCTCTTCGACGAACTTCGTACCGGACTTCCTCACCGACGACCAGGCGAAGGTGAGCGTCGACCGGGTCGTCGACCACATCGAGCACATCGTTTCGGTCGCCGGAATCGACCATGTCGGCCTCGGATCGGACTTCGTCCGCGAGGTCATGGTCGATGTCACGCCACCCTGCTGCGAATCGCCGGACGACGAGGACCGCTGTTCGACTTCCCCGAACTGGCGGGCCCGGCAGGCATGCCCCTGGTCACCGACGCACTGGTCCGCCGGGGCCGGACCGAAGCGGAGATCCTCAAGATCCTCGGCGGGAACACCAGGCGGCTGATGAGCGCACACATGGGCTGACGCCAGCTGCCCCGGACAGGTGCCCGGCCGGTCGGACGCCAGGCCGGGCACCGCGGCGGGTGCGGTTTGGGACCGCCGTACGAATCGGCCGCTCACGTTGTGACGCAGCCACCAACCCGGCCCCGTCCACCCTGCCTAGCGTGGCGGTCATCCCACGTCGTCCCAGGTCATCCCCCGATGGAGGACTCACCCGTGCCGGTTGACCACGAAAGCCAATCCACGCGAGCGCACCACCCGTACGACCTCGACGCCATGCTCGCCGACCTCGAAGAACTCGTCACGTGCGAGTCGTACTCCGCCGACCACGCGGCCGTCGCCCGCAGCGCGCAGGTCGTCGCCGCACAGGGGGAGCGACTGCTCGGCGCCGCGCCCCGGACGCTGGTGATCGACGGCGTCACCCACCTCCGGTGGAGCTTCGGCACCCCGCGCATCCTGCTCCTGGGGCACCACGACACCGTCTGGCCGATCGGCTCCCTCACCACGCACCCCTGGTCCGTGAAACAGGGCATCGCCCGCGGCCCCGGCGTCTTCGACATGAAAGCCGGACTGGTTCAGATGTTCCACGCCCTGGCCTCCCTGCCCTCCCTCGACGGCATCTGCGTCCTGGTCACGGGCGACGAGGAGGTCGGCTCGGCCACCTCCCGCCCGCTCATCGAGGAGACCGCGCGTCAGTGCGCGGCGACCTTCGTCCTGGAGCCCTCCGCGGCAGGCGGAGCGCTGAAGACCAGCCGCAAGGGCGTCTCCGCCTACGACCTCACCGTGCACGGCCGCGCCGCCCACTCCGGACTGGAACCCGAGAAGGGCATCAACGCGGCGACCGAACTCGCCCACCAGATCCTCGCCCTCCAGCAGCTGGCCGACACCGTCACCACACGCACCGGGCCCGGCACCACGATCACCCCCACCGTGATGTCGGCCGGCACCGCGAACAACACCGTGCCCGCCCGGGCCGAACTGAGCGTGGACGTCCGCGTCCCCAACGCGGCGGCCCAGCAGACGGTCGACGCCCTCATCAGGAACCTCCCGCCGCAGCTCCCCGGTGCCCGCCTGGAGATCGGGGGCGGCCCCAACCGCCCGCCCCTGGACCCCGACGCGTCCCGCGAACTGTTCGCCCTGGCCACCGAAGCGGCCGCACACCTCGGCCTCGACGCCCCGCGGCAGGCGGCCGTCGGCGGAGCCTCCGACGGCAACTACACCGCCGGAGTGGGCTGCCCCACCCTCGACGGCCTCGGCGCGGTCGGCGACGGCGCCCACGCCGACCACGAACACGTCGTCACCGCCACCATGCCGATCCGCGCCCGGCTGCTGGCCCACCTCGTCGGAGCGATGCAATGAGCGGGCCGGCAAGCGGACTGGAACTCCGCGAACTCCACGGCATGGCGGAGTTCGACAGCGCCAGCCTGCTCTACGCCGAGATCTGGGGCACCGGCCCGGCCGGCGCACCCGTCTCCGCCGAGGTCATGCGGGCCCTGGCCCACGCCGGAAACTACGTGGCCGGAGCGTATGAGGACGGCCGGCTGGTGGGCGCGTCCGTCGCCTTCTTCGGCACACCCACGGGCACCACCCTGCACTCCCACATCACCGGCGCCGCCAAGGGCCGAGGCATCGGGCTGGCTCTCAAGCTCCACCAGCGGCAGTGGGCGCTCACCCGCGGACTGAAGCGCATCACCTGGACATACGACCCCCTCATCCGCCGCAACGCCTACTTCAACCTCGTCAAACTCGGCGCCCGCCCCGAGGAGTACCTGCGGTCCTTCTACGGGACCATGGACGACGCCATCAACGGCGGCGACGAAACCGACCGGGTCCTGGCCGCCTGGGACCTCTCCGCCTCCCCGACGACGCCCGAGACCCCGGACGTCGACGTGCCGGCGAATGCCGCGCACGGCGTCCGCGATCACTGCGGCCTGCCCCAACTCGGCGCCACCGACGCGGAGGTCGTACTCATCGACCTCCCCGACGACATCGAAAGCCTCCGCCGCGCGGACGCCGGCGCCGCCCGTGCCTGGCGGCTGGCCGTCCGGCAGACCCTGGGCGGCCTGCTCTCCGACGGAGCCCGAGTCGTCGGCTTCCACAACCGCCGCAGCTACGTGGTCCACCGCGCCACCCCCTCCCTCACCCACCCGGCACACCGCACCAGGAGCCACCCGTAATGAAGCTGAAGATCTCCGGCATCGAACTGCGCCGGATCGCGATGCCCCTCGTCGCCCCGTTCCGCACCTCCTTCGGCGTGGAGACCAGCCGCGACGTGCTGCTCGTCCGCGTCGTCACCTCCGAAGGAGAGGGCTGGGCCGAATGCGCGGCCATGTCCGAGCCCCGCTACTGCTCGGAGTACGTGGACGGCGCACAGGACGTCCTGCGCAAGTTCCTCATACCCGCCCTGCCGAAGGACGGCGTCGACGCCGCGACGGTGGGCCGGGCCCTGGAACCCTTCACCGGCCACCACATGGCGAAGTCCGCTCTGGAGACGGCGGTCCTCGACGCCCAACTCCGTGTCACCGGCGAGTCCTTCGGCTCCTACCTCGGCGCCGCCCGCGACCGCGTCCCCTGCGGCGTCTCGGTCGGCATCATGGACACCGTCCCCGAACTCCTCGACGCCGTCGAGCGCTATGTCGCCGAGGGCTACGTCCGGATCAAGCTGAAGATCGAACCCGGCTGGGATCTCGAACCCGTCCGCGCGGTCCGCGAACGCTTCGGCGACGACCTGCTCCTCCAGGTCGACGCCAACGCGGCGTACACCCTCGTCGACGCCCAACACCTGGCCAAACTGGACGCGTTCGACCTCCTCCTGATCGAACAACCCCTCGCCAACGACGACCTGGTGCAGCACGCCCAGCTCGCGAAGCTCCTGCGCACCCCGATCTGCCTCGACGAGTCCATCGAGTCGGCCGCCCACGCCGCGGCGGCCATCTCCCTCGGCGCCTGCTCCGTCATCAACGTCAAGCCGGCGCGAGTCGGCGGCTACCTCGAAGCCCGCCGCATCCACGACCTGGCCCGCGCCCACGGCATCCCCGTCTGGTGCGGCGGCATGCTCGAAACCGGCATCGGGCGCGCCGCCAACGTAGCCCTCGCCGCCCTCCCCGGCTTCACCCTCCCCGGCGACACCTCCGGCTCCCACCGCTACTTCGCCACCGACATCACACCGCCGTTCGTCCTCGCCGACGGTCACCTCGAAGTCCCCACCGGCCCGGGAATCGGCACCGAGCCACTCGCCGACGTCCTCGACGAGGTCACCACCGCCAGCGAGTGGATCGCGTTTTAACCGCGTTCCCGGCAGCATCTGCCCCGGGCTCCCCGAACCACAGCGCGACCGGGGAGCCCGGCCGCATACGCGCCGGGCCCACCTCCCGGGTTCAGCGTGAGGGCAGGACCAACGGCCTGCGGGCCGATCCCCGGTCGGGCAAACCCGAAAGGCCGGGCCCACCGGTACGTCCGCTCGGTCATCAGGCGCGGCAGCGCAGCATCTCCATAGGCGGGTTGGCGAGGTAGTCCGCCCAGAAGTCCGCACCGAACTTGCGCACGCCGGCGTCGGACACCTTCAGTGGGACCCAGGCCACGTCACTGAATCCGGCCGCCTGCAGACACTTCTCGTAGACCTCGCGGCGCGGGCGGGTGGTGACGAACTCGATCGGCGGGTCGAGCAGCGCCGTGACCCGGACTCGCGGTCCGGTCTCGGCCTCCTCGCCGGTCGGCTCGCAGAGAAAGCCGTACTTGCCCAGGGACGGCCCGTCGAAGCGGTAGTCGGGCGATTGGTTGAGAATGAAGAACTCGCCGCCTGGCACCAGACTTTGGTGCACGTTGCGGCACATCTGCTCCATGACGGCGACGTCCTCCGCGTAGTTGAGCAGCTGGACCCCCGTGGCGATATCGAAGCCTCGCCCGAGGGGCCGCAGCGCGGACACATCGCCCACCTCGTAGCGCACACCCAGCGGATCGTGCTTCTCCAACTTCTCCGCAACGGCGATCATCTCGCCGGAGATATCGATTCCGAGCACCTCCGTGGCGCCGCGCCGCTTGAACTCCCTGCTGTAGAAGCCGGTGCCGGAGGCCAGATCGAGGACCGACCTGCCGCGCACCTCCCCGACCATGGCCAGGAAGCCCGGCACCAACGCGTAGTGCTCCAACGGCAGGGACTTGAAGCCCTCGTACGCCTCACCGATCTCGTCATACTGCTGCGCGCTCACCGCACTGTCCTCCCCGCTTCGTCATGTCCTCGGCCTCGGCTTCCCGCACTCGGGGCACGCCGCGGCCTCTGGCGGGCAGTCTCTCCGCATCCCGGCAGCCGGTCGTACCGGCAGAAGCCACAAAGATGCAGACGTCGTCCCGGCCACTTGTACGGGCGGGGGCACGGGTGTGCCGTCGTCGGGGAAGTGAGCAAACCCAGGCTAGGTTGCGTCTCTCCGCCGGCGGTCGGAGCCGGATGAGAGCTGCGGCAGCGGTGACGGTGCCCGAGGTGCCGTAGCCGTCAAGCGCATGGCCCACGAGTGAGTCTCCGACGTCGCGGAAGGCGTGGCACGCCTTCAGCTCCGGGAGGCTCGCCCTTCTCGCCGGACTCCCGGGCTGCGAAGTTCTCTTCCCCGCGGCGGCGCGGATGGCTTCCACGGCCGGCGGAGCCAAGGCGTCCAGGAGATGTGGGTCGAGCGAGGGCGAGAAGGGGAGCATCCGTTCGGGGCTTGTCGATGCTTGTCGGGCTTGTCAGGGCTTGGCGGTGCTTGAGCGGCTCACCGGGTCTGGTCGTGTCCGGTGAACATGTCGACCAGGCGCTGGGGTGCGTCCTCGCTGAGCAGGGCCTCCAGGAGCTCGGCACCCTCGGCGGCGGTTTCGGCGGTGCGAGGGAACATGGCCCGCTCGTACTCGGTGAGGGCGGCCTCGATGTCATCAGGGTGCGCGGCGAGGGAGTCGCCGAGTTCGGCGCCGTCGAGCATGGCCAGGTTGGCTCCTTCGCCGTTCGGGGCCGTGAGGTGGGCGGCGTCGCCGACCAGGGTCACCCCCGGCACCCGGTCCCACCGGTGCCCGTTCGGCAGCGCGTAGTGGTGGCGCAGAACCGGCGCGGTGTCGCCGTCGGTGATCAGCGAGGTGAGTTCCGGTGCCCAGTCGCCGAACTCCTGCGCGATCAGCGCCCTGGCTGCGGCGGCATTGGTGAAATCGATGGCGGCGAACCAGTCCAGCGGCCTGGCAAGCCCCACGTAGGTGTGCAGGGTGTCGCCGGTCTCCCGGTGAGCGAAGATTTCCTTGCCCTGGGCGGGCACCATCAGCGCCCCGCCGCCGACCGTCTTCGCGGCGGCCGGGTGCCGGGTGTCGGCCTCGAACAGGTAGGTCTCGACGACTGAGTGGCCGGTGTACTCGGGAGTCGCGCTGGAGAGCAGCGGCCGGACCCGTGACCACGCGCCGTCCGCACCGACCAGCAGGCTCGTGACGACGGTGCTGCCGTCGGCGAACGTCACCTCGTGGCGGCCGTCGCCGAGGGCACGGGTATCACTGACCTTGTGGCCCCACCGGACGGTGCCGGCCGGGAGCGAGTCGAGCAGGATCTGTCGCAGTTCGCCGCGTTGCACCTCGGGGCGTCCCCCCGTGCCGTCGTCGGCTTTGTCGAACAGGACGGTTCCGTCCGAGTCGAGGACCCGCATGGCCTGGCGGCCCTCCAGGATGAGGCCGCGGAACTCTTCCATCAAGTCCGCAGCTTTGAGGGCGAGTTGACCGTTGTAGTCGTGGATGTCGAGCATGCCGCCCTGCGAACGCGCCGTCGGCGAAGGCTCCGCCTCGTAGACGGTGGCCGGTATCCCGTGGACGTGCAGGACGCGGGCGAGGGTGAGGCCGCCGAGTCCGGCGCCGATGATCGTGACGTGAGTGGTCATGGCGATTCCTTATGTGTGGCACGCCTGCCGGGTAGGGCACCCGGCAGGTTCACTGGAAACGTGCCAGCCCCCGCCGACAAGCCGCCGACATCGGACCGAGAGCCCCGACAGGTGATCGACAACCGACTCACTCAGATGTGGCAGCTTGGACGGTGGTCAGGAAGTCGCCCAGGGCGGTGGCGACCGTTTCGGGAGCTTCCAGAGGCAGCAGGTGCCCGACGCCGGGAACGGTGGTCATGGTCGCGTGCGGAACGTAGGGCAGCAAGCACTCGCGCAGCACGGTGGGCGGCTCGACCTTGTCGTGCTCGCCGGCGAGCACAGCCACAGGGGTTTCGATGCGACGGGCTTCCTTGGTGATGTCCTGGGCGATTCCCCGCAACGGCCACTCCGTACGGGCGTCGCCCGAGGTGGCAAGGCTGTCTCGGACGACTGCGTCCCGTACTGCTTGCGGCATGGCGACAGCAGTCAGGACATGGTCCAGGGCATGGTCTACGGACGCGGGCGAGTCGTAGGCGTGGGACAAGTCCTGCCGGTACTGCTCCGTCACGGCCGCGGCCGGCAGGGCGGGAGCGGGCGCGAGGAGGACCGCGCCGAGCAGTCCGGCGGGACGCCGGGCCGCGACCAGTTGGCTGACCTTGCCGCCCATCGAGTGACCGACGAGAACGAAGGGTCCCGCGACGCATTCCTCGACCACTCGCAGGAGGTCGTCGGCGAGTTGGTCGAGGTGATACGGCCCCGGTAGCTCACGCGAGGTGCTCCAGCCGCGCTGATCGAAACGGACCGTCGCCTGCTCGGGCGGCAGGCGCCGGACGACCTCGTCCCACGTACGGGCGGAGCCGCCCCAGTAGTGCGCGAACACCAGCGTGTGCCCGCCGCGTTCGCCCTCGATCCGGGCCTCCAGGGACCCGCCCGCCACGGCCACGGTCTTTGTAGTATTCGACACCTCTACGCCTCTCCTCAACGTCACAGCAGGCAGCAAACCGGTGGAACCACTCGCCCCTCCGTGCTGTCCATCTGCCTCAGATACGGGAATGACGCTATGCCGGTGAAGCCCTTCTCCTTGGTGAAAAGAGACCGACCCCTTGTGGAAAACGGACACCTTGCCGTGCGGCAGCTGCGGTACCTGCCCGCCGTCGGAGCCCCCTACGGCGTGGAGGTCCTCAGCTTCGCCGCGCTGCGCGAGACAGACACGGAGCGGCGTCGCACACGACTGCAACGCCCCGACTTCCACGTGCTCGCCCTGGTCACCAAGGGCAGCGGTGCCCATGAAGCGGACTTCCAGCCCTACCAACTGCACGAGGGCAGCGTCGTGTGGATCAGGCCCGGTGTGGTGCATCGATGGAGCGACGTCGATGGTCTCGACGGCCCCCTGATCCTCTTCCAGCCCTGCTTCCTGCCCGATCCCGGCCTCGAAACCATGGACGCCACCGCGCCCGCCTGCTGGCGCCTGCCGTCCCAGGCCCTTCCGCTCGCAGTGCTGGCCGCCGAGCACCTCGATCGCGAGCACCGTGCGGCAGTGCAATCGCCACGTCTGGCGTCCTCCGCGCTGCTCTCCCACCTGCTGGCGGCACTGGTGTTGCGCGTACGGCCCGGGACATCCACACCGCCTGCCCGCGGCGCGACCGGGAGCGGGCAGCTTGAGATCTTCCACGCCTACCGCACCGCGATGGAGGAACACTTCACCCACTGGCACCGCGTGGCCGACTACGCGCAGGCACTCGGCTACGACGTACGGACACTCACCCGTGCGACCCGCACCGCCACAGGAACCGGCGCCAAGGCATTCCTCGACCAGCGCATCTTGCTCGAAGCAAAACGGCTGCTCGCCCACACCGACCTACCGGTCGGCAGCTGTGCACACCGCCTCGGATTCCGCGACACCGGCAACTTCACCACCTTCTTCCGACGCCAGACCGGCCTGGCCCCCACCTCATGGACGGCCACCCTCCGTCCCGATCGGTAACCGGAGTACGCACGGGTTCCGGTCTGATGGGGGAGGGGCTTGACCTTGACCGTGCGTCAGGGTTGGAGCCTCGTCGCATGACGAACAACAGCACTTCCCCGGACCGGCTCGCTCCGCCGGTCGGAGGGTTTCAGGAGATCGACGGCCGCCGTGTTTTCGTGCACCGGTCGGGCAGCGGCGGACCGGCCGTCGTGTTCCTGCCGGGCGCCAGCGCGGTCGGCCTGGACTACTTCGGTGTCCAGCAAGGGGTTTCGCAGTTCACCACCGCCGTGGTGTACGACCGCGGCGGCACGGGCTACAGCGATCACCTTCCACTCCCGCGCACCGCCGCCGCGGTCGCCACGGAACTGCACGACCTGCTGCACGCCCAGGGCATTCCCGCCCCGTACGTTCTGGTGGCGCACTCTCTCGGCGGCCTCTATGCGCACCGGTTCGCGCAGCTGTACCCGCAGGAGGTGGCCGGGCTGGTCTGGTTGGACGCCTTCCACCGCGACTGGGACGCCTTCATGCCTCCCGAAGCCAGTCTGGTCGCGGTCGAGCAGATGGCACCTGATCTGGAACAGCTGGAACAGATGCGCCCGGTCTTGCGCGAGATGTTTGCCGAGTTGCTCGTCGACTACCCGGAGCACATGCGGCAGGCGCTGCTCGACCTCAAGGTGAGTGACAGAGGGATCCGCGTCGGTATCGCCGAGCGCACCAAGTTGGCCGGACTCGCCACCGAATTGCAGGTCGGGCCGAGCACTCCCGACGTCCCGGTGATCGCGCTCACCGTGGTGGGCACCGATCCCGGCCAGCAGGCGCTGATGTCGGAGCAGACGGCGCAGGAGATGTATGACGGCAGGACAAGAATGGACGCGGCCCGGGTGAGCGCGGTCTCGCACGGGGAACAACGCATCCTCACCGACACCAGCCACCACCGGCTCTGCTTCGACCGCCCCGATGCCGTGGTCCAGGCTATCCGCGACGTCGTCGACCGGGCGGCTCGTCCCTAGACTCGGCCCGACCATGCCCGACGATCAGAGGTGACCGGTGCTTACGATCAGTCAACTCGCGGCGACTGCCGGCGTGACCGTGCGCACCGTTCGCCACTACCACCACTTCGGCCTGTTGCCCGAGCCCGAGCGCGATTCCTCCGGCTACCGCTGTTACGACGCGCAAGCGGCGGTGGATCTCATCCGGATCAGGACCCTTGCTGACGCCGGGGTTCCGTTGGCTCGTATCGACGCGCTGCTGCACGCACAGCCGACTGAATTCGCCTCGGCCATCACGGATATCGACGCCGCCTTGCAGCGCAAGATCGACCAGCTCGCCGCATACCGCCGCCGGATCGCCGAACTGGCAAGCGGCGAAAGGCTTGTGCTGCCACCCGAGGTGGTCGCCATTCTGGACCGGATGCGCAGTCTCGGGGTCAGCGAACGGCGGGTACGACTTGAGCGCGACTCGTGGATCCTGATACAGGCACTGGACCCCAGCTCCATGCCGCAACGGATACGGGACAAGAACGCCAGATTCGACGACCCCGAGACGACGCGCCTGTATCTCGTCTGTGATCAATCGGTCGACTGGGATCCGCACGATCCACGCCTGGACCGTCTCATCGACGATCTGGACGCATGGGAGATCAAGCACGCACGAGACAGCAGCGGCGGGTCAGGGAACCTGAAGCTGGTCTTCTCCCGGATCTTCGCCGAGGCGTCACCGGCATGGCAACGCATCCTTGAAGCGCTGGCCCACCGCGCCGAGCAACGCCGAACCGCCGAGCAGCGCCGAACCGCCGGGCACAACAGCTGAAGCCGGCACCCTGGTCTCGTCCGACGGTCGGGCGGAGGGCGCGGTGCCGCGGGCTTTCTTGGGGCAACTCCTCACCTATGGACGGGCGTCGTGCTGCTTCCCTGCGGCTGTCCCAGCGCCGCCACAAGGCCGTTCAATCGCAGGCGGGTGGCGCCGCGCAGGTGAGGGAAGTCGTGTTCGGGTTCCGCGGAAGGGGTGAGGAAGGCTGCTTGCTCGGTCCACCGCAGCTGGGTGCCGTCGAGGTGCGGTTGCAGTTCGACGGTCACCAGCGAGGCCCAGCGCGGCACGTCGTCCACGCGGGCGGTGTACGCGTAGACGATCCTCGACCCCGGCCTGATGTCGAGGTACCGGGATGCATACGCAAGCCGTTCGGGCGCGGCGCCGGGAACCGTGAAGACGCTGGACGCCGTCTCGCCACCGTTCACCGTGAAGTCGTGGTGGTAGGACACGTGACGGCCCGGCAGTTTGAACCACCGACGCCGGACCGGAGTATCGGCGAAGGCTTCGAACACCGCGCTCGGAGGCGCGGCGAGGTGGTAGTCGACCGTAAAGGTCTCGTGCCGTGCCGCCGGTACCGTCCCGTTGCTCTTCCCCTCAACTGGTGCGTCCGGTGTGATGGTTTCGACGGCGTCGGCGGTCATGGTTCCCTCCCAGGGCATCGCGGCGGATCGGGCGAGCGCCCATTGGTTACGATCCGTATGTAACGGGGTGCGGTCGCTGTGATCAAGGCTTCGCGCTTACGCACTTTCACGTCAGCTACGCACTCGGAGGGAACGGACACATGGATTCCGCACTGCGGTCCCAACTGGCGGCCGCCGGGGTCACGCCGGAGTGCGCGGCGACCATCGCACTCGTGCGGGACGTGCTCGCCCGTGTCGGAGACAAGTGGACCGTCCTGGTCGTCACCACGCTCGCCGACGGACCGCTGCGCTTCACGACCCTGCACGGGCGGATTGCCGGGGTGTCCCAGCGGATGCTGAGCCAGACGCTCCGCTCGCTGACCCGCGACGGCCTGATCACACGGACGGCATACGCCGAAGTCCCGCCTCGCGTCGAATACGCGCTCACCCCACTGGGGCGCTCGCTGAGTGACACCGTCAGCCACGTAGTGCGCTGGGTCCAGGAAAACCAGGGCGAGATCGTTCGTCACCGCGAGCTGTTCGACGGAGCCGATCCCGCGGCACCGTGAATCATCCGCCGGGTGCCGTTGTCCGTCTATGCGGGTCAGGTGGTGGCCGTGGGGCCGGGCGGAAGGTGGACGGTCATGATCAGGTGGCAGGTTTTGGTGCCGGCGCCGCGGTAGGTGTGGGGGGCGTCGGCATCGAAGGTGGCGGTCTGTCCGGCTTCGACGGGGTGTTCCGTGCCGTCGACGACGAGGGTCATCCGGCCGGCGGTGACGCTGACGGTTTCGACGACTCCGGCCTGGTGGGGGTGGCTGGGGTATTCCTCGCCCGGCTGGAGTTTCCAGCGCCAGACCTCGACCGGGGCCGGGCCCGAGGTCGTCAGCATGAGGCGGGCTTCGCTACCCTCGGCGCCGGTCCACAGAGGCATCACGGCCTCCGCGGTGACGACACGGACCCGGCCTTCGGCCGGTCCTTCCATCAGGGCGGAGACGGAGACGCCGAGGGTGTCGGCCAGCCGGACCAGGGTGGCGAAGTTCGGGTTGCCCTGCGCCTTCTCCAGCCCGACGAGGGCGCCCTTGCTGACCTTGGCGCGCCGCCCGAGTTCGTCCAGGGACAGACCCGCTCGGGTACGGGCCGTCCGGACGTTGTGGGCGAGCGTCCGCAGGGCTGCCTCTGTCTCGGCCATCCGAGCACCTTCCTCGCAGGTGGACCACTTCAATGCACCGTCCGGTCGTTTGGTTGACACTGCCCGGTCGGTTCGCTGTACGGTTCAGTCGTTCCATTGAAATGTTAAGGGATGTGCGTACCGTGCTCGCTCTGCTGCTGGCCCTGGGCAGCTCTCTCGCCTACGGCTGTGCCGACTTCCTCGGCGGCCTCGGCGCCCGCAAGGCTCACGTGCTGCGCACCGTGATGATCGCGGCTCCGTCCTCGCTCGCGGTCGAGCTGCTGCTGTGGCCGGTGCTCGGTGCCTCGTTCAGCCCGGGCGCGATCGGCTGGGGCGCTGCGTCCGGTGTCGCTTCGGCCGCCGCTTTCGTGCTGCTCTACCGCACCCTGGCGATCGGCCCGATGAACGTGCTCTCGCCCGTCACCGCGCTGGTGTCCGCCATGCTGCCCGTCGGTGTGGGCCTGCTGCAGGGCGAGCACCTGGGCACCGCCGGGCTGGTGGGGCTGCCGCTCGCACTGGCCGCGGTGGTGCTGGTCAGCGCCGGACACGGCGCCGGGTCGGCGCGCCCGTCGCGTACCGCGCTGCTGCTGGCCTTCGGCGCCGGCGCGGCCATCGCCATGCAGCTGGTCTTTCTGCACCAGGCGCCGTCCGACAGCGGGGTCGCTCCGCTGATCGTGGGCCGCGCGGTGTCCTCGGCCGTCACCCTGGCCGCGGCCGGGCTGCTGCACCGCAGGCTCGGGGCGGAGAAGCCCGCGTACGCGATGTCGGCCGCCGCGGGCGTGCTGGACTCGGTGGCGAACGTGCTGTTCCTGCTCGCCGCCCGCAGCGGGGACCTCGCCGTCGTCGCCGTGATCACCGCCCTCTACCCGGCCGGCACCGTCCTGCTCGCCCGCAGCGTCCTTGCCGAACGCATCCACCGCGGCCAACTCGTCGGCCTCGGCGCCGCCGCCGTCGCCGTCAGCCTCCTCGCCCTCACCTGATCCGCTTAGAGTGCTCGGGTGAGCAGTGCGATATCGCGTGAGGCGAGCAGGAACACCAGCCGGCAGAAGAAGCCGAAGCCGGCATGGGGATGGCGAGCCACCGGGCTGCTGCTCGGTCTCGTGCTCACCCTTGTCGGGGCCGGAGCGGTCTTCGTCAACGCTGTCCAGGGTGTGCAGGCAACTGGCCTGGTGGGCACAAGGGGCACCTTCACGGTCCACTACTGCACCGATATCAACCCCAGCAGGAAGAATTCCGACTACGAATGTGGTGGCGCTTTCACCCCCCACGAGGGCGCTGCCGGCGACAAGCGGAGCGGAACGCTGGAGAACGCGGAAGACTATCCCGCCGGTAAGAAGCTGGACGTGGTCGAGGGGTGGCCGGGCAGCGACATGCGCTTCCGGGAGACCGGTATCGGGGCGACTTCGAGTTCCGTGATGTGGCTCTGCTTTGGACTGGCGATCCTGGCGATGGGTGCTTTCCAAGTCCGCAAATGGGCCAAGAGCTTCAAGAAGTAGGCCCGGGGCAGGGTAGCAGTACCAGATAGCCGGCGACGGGCAGCTGGTTGCCTGGCGCCAGATCGTGCAGTAAGGCGTGCGTCATCACCGGGTTCCCGGCGGCACGGCGATCAACCTGGCATGTCAATAAGTCGATTGCCTCCCCCCCAGCGCCGGCCTCCCTTCGAACGCGACGAACGCCCCCTGCTCTTCGCCGAATTGACGAGCCACTCGCACGAGCTCGGGGCAGCCATTGTGCTGAAGTCTGCTTTCTATCGGGTCTTCTGCACGTGGGTGCTGTCGATGCCGAGGAGGGTGCCGTCGGCGCCGGTCGGTGCGATTTCCGGCACAGGGGTGCCGTGCCGGTCGACAAGGGTGGAGTGAGTCTCGCCGGAAGCGAAGGCATGGCGTTCTCCCCACTGCCGCAAGGTGAGGATGACGGGGAAGAGATTGCGGCCGGCGTCGGTGAGTACGTATTCCTGGCGGCGGCCCGTTGGCGCGGTGCGCTGGGCGAGGAGCCCGTGAGCGGTGAGCTTGCGGAGGCGGTCGGTGAGGATGTTGCGGGCGATGCCGGTACGTCGCTGGAACTCGGTGAACGATCGCGCCCCGTCCATCGCGTCGCGGACGACGAGCAGGCTCCACCTGTCGCCGACGAGGTCGAGCGTGCGGGCGACGGGGCAGTCGGGGTCGGTCCAGACGGGGTTCGGGGCGCGCACGGTGGTGTGCGACATGACACCTCCCGGTGGGTTGCGGATTGAAACCATCATGCCGTGCAAGCAAAACGGTTGCAATCTGCTACTGGAGCGCCGTACGGTCCAATCGGTTGCAAACTGCTACCGATTGGGGAGTGTGATGAACGTGTGGCGGCGGTTGCTGCTCGCGGTGGTGTGTGGTGTCGCTGTGGCGAGCGTCTACGCCGCGCAGCCGGTCCTGGAGGTGATGGGACGCGATCTCGGTTTACCGGCAGAACTCGCTGGGTGGATCGTCGCGACCGGCCAATTCGGCTATCTGGCAGGGCTGGTGCTGCTGGTGCCGCTTGGCGATGTGGTCGACCGGCGCCGACTCATCGCCGTTCATCTGGCGATCACCGCAGTGGGCGTGACCCTCACGGCCTCGGCGTCAGTGGCGTGGATGGCGTTTGCGGGGCTCGCGGCGGCTGGGGCGTTCGCGGTCGTGGTGCAGACCACGGTGGCCTATGCCGCGTCGGTGTCGCTGCCTGCCGAACGCGGACGGAACATCGGGGTCGTGACCTCGGGTGTTGTGGTCGGCATCCTGGGGGCGCGGGTCGCCACCGGCACGCTCGCCGAGGTGTGGGGCTGGCGAAGCGTCTATGCCGTGCTCGCGGTGCTGTCACTCGGGCTCGCGGCCGTCGTCCTCGTCGCACTGCCGCCCGAGGAACGCCCCAACCGACCGGCGAGGTACGGGCAGGCGGTCGTCGCACTCGGCGGGCTGTTCAGGCAGCGCCTCTTCCTGACGCGCGGGCTCATCGCGTTCTTCTTGTTCGCATCGTTCGGAACCCTGTGGAGCGGACTGTCCCTGCCGCTGGCAGGCGCGCCGTGGCAGCTGAACGAGAGCCAGATCGGGCTGTTCGGCATCGCCGGACTCGCCGGCGCCCTCGGCGCGGGACGCGCGGGACGGTGGGCGGATGCAGGACGGGCAATCCCGGTCACCGGCCTCGCGCTCACCCTGCTCGTCCTCTCGTGGGCGGCGATCGCACAACTGCCGTGGACACTCTGGCTTCTCATCGTCGGAATCGTGGCTCTCGACTTCGCGGTTCAGGCCGTGCATGTGAGCAACCAGCACCTGCTCACCGCCGCACACCCGGATCGCACCAGCAGCGTCATCGGCGGCTACATGATCTTCTACTCACTCGGCTCCGCCCTCGGCGCGGCCGCAACCACCGCCATCTTCACCGCCCACGGGTGGGCGGGTTCCAGTCTCCTCGGAGCCGGATTCGCCGCCTGCGCGCTGGCCGTCTGGGCGACCAACAGGCAACTGCCCCTTGATGGCGCGGAGCTCCGGTTCGAGAAGGCAGGCACGTGCCGGGCGGAGAGCAAGAGGCGGACCAAGGCGGACAGGTGATGAACAGATCCAAGTCCCTTTCCCGCCCTCACCCCGTGGCCGGGCCTGCGCCGCCCCCGCGTGCTCCGCCCGGCCCGTCGGCCCCGTCCTCCCGCAGCGCGGCAGCGAGTTCGCGCACTACCTCGGCAAAGCCCCCAACGAGGGGGCTGGGCGCACCCTCGTACCAGGCCAGGGCGACCCTCAGGGGTTCCACGTCGGTGAGCGGGACCCAGGACAGATCGGGGCGGGCGTAGTACAGAGCCATGCTCGACGGGGCGAAGCAGACCGCGGTGCCCTCGGCGACCTGTTCCAGCATCTCCTCGACGTTGTCGTTCTTCGGGCCCCAGCGCGGTGCGGAGCCGTCCGGTCGGGGGTTCACCGCCCACCAGTCGACCCAGTCGCGTGGCGCCCGCTCCGTCCACAGCAGCGGCTCGTCCTTGACGTCCAGGATGCCGATGCCCGTACGTCCCGCCAGCGGGTGTCCGATGGGCAGGCCGACGACCCGGGGTTCGGTGTGGACCACCTCGGCGTGCAGGTCGGTGAGGTCGGCGGGCAGCCAGACGAAGGCGACGTCCACCCGGCCGTCGCGCAGGGCGGCCGCCTCCTGGCCCCAGTCGAAGCGCTTCGGTTCGACCCGGACGTCCGGATTGCGGCGGGCGAACTCGGCCCGGGCCCTGGTGGTCAACTCGCCCGCGCCGCTTGCCTCGAAGCCGACCCGGAGCACCGCCTGCTGCAAGCACCGGTGGCGTTCCGCCGCGGCGAGGACACGGTCCGCCTGGCGTACGGTCCGGCGTGCCTCGGCCACCACATCGCGCCCGGCAGGGGTCTGGGTCACGCCGCCGGGGTGCCGCTCGAAGAGGGGGACGCCGAGTTCCGCCTCCAGCTTCCGCAGCGCGTACGACAGGGCCGGCTGGCTCACGTACAGCCGCGCCGCCGCCCGGCCGAGGTTGCCCTCCTCGGCGATCGCCACGAGATAGTTCAACTGCCGCAACTCCATGGGGAGATCGTAACCAGCGGCGATAAGCGCTCTTTATGGGCCGTGTTGATCTCTGTCTTGGACGGCGGGGCCGGGCAGCGGCCGTAATGGAGACGCACGCCGGGACAACCGCCCCGGCCGCGTTCGCGGAAGCCGGCGCCCGGTCGGCTTCCGGAACCACCTTGGAGACCCCCATGAGCGACAAGACCCGCACCGTCACTGCCCCCGCCGCCACCCCCACCCCCACCCGCTCCGCGACCGGCAAGGTCTGGCTGATCACCGGTGCCAACTCCGGTTTCGGGCAGGCGATCACGCGGGTGGCCCTCGCTGCCGGTGACACCGTGGTGGCTGCCGTCCGCCGCCCCGAATCCCTCGACGAACTCGCCGCCGCGCACCCCGGCCGCGTCGTCCCCGTCGCCCTCGACGTCACCGACCCGGCCCGCATCACCGCCGTCGTCGCCGAAGTGATCCTCTGGTACGGACGGATCGACGTACTGGTCAACAACGCCGGCCGCGGACAGATCGGCGCCGTCGAGGAGACCACCGACCGTGAACTGCGCGACCTGATGGACCTGCACTTCTTCGGCCCGGCCGCGCTCACCCGCGCCGTACTCCCGCACATGCGCCGCCAGGGCTCGGGCGCCGTCGTGCAGATGAGCAGCATGGGCGGCCGGTTCTCCTTCCCCGGCGTCGGCGCCTACTCGGCCACCAAGTTCGCCCTGGAGGGGCTGTCCGAGGCGCTGGCCCTGGAAGTCGCCCCGCACGGGATCAAGGTGCTGGTCGTGGAGCCGGGGGCGTTCCGGACCGGGTTCGCCGGCGGCGGTGCGCTGCGGCAGTCGGCGCCCATGGACGCGTACGAGGAGACGGTCGGCCCGGTCCGCGCCGGGCTCCCGAACAGCGACGGCAGGCAGCCGGGGGACCCCGAGAAGGCCGCCGCGGCGATTCTGACCGCGTTGGCCGCCGAGCAGACCCCGCTGCGGCTGGCCCTCGGCAACGACGCCGCCGACGCCATCGCCGCCCAGCTGAAGTCCGCAGGCCAGGAGGCGGTCGCCTGGGAGGCGGTCAGCCGGGGCACCGACTTCGACGAGGAGTGAGGGGAGCAGGCGTCAGGCCGTCGGGACCGTGCCGTATTCGTCGACTGCCGTGCATGGCAGGCGAGTTGAACGTCATTCAGTCATCGGTCGTTCCGGCTGCGCGGGATTCGCAGCACACCGAACACCGGCAAGACCGGGAAGGAAGATCCATGGACCGCAACGGTGAGGACGTGCGGGGTGGCGCCCCGTCCGGCCACGAGGCAGCCGGCACCCGGTCGCGGCTGGGCCTCCGGTCCACGGTGCTGGTTGCCTGTCTGGCCTTTTTCGTCATCACGCTGGACACCACCGTGGTCAACGTCGCCCTGCCGAGTATCGGTCAGCAGTGGGACGGCCAAGTCTCCGCACTGCAGTGGGTGGTCACCGCGTACACCCTGCTCTTCGCTGCCCTGCTCCTGTCGGCCGGGGCCATCTCCGACCGGATCGGGGCGAGCCGCGCCTTCACGATCGGGCTGTCCGTCTTCACCCTGATGTCCGCAGTGTGCGGGCTGGCACCCAACCTCACCGTCCTCATCGTTGCGCGGGCGATCCAGGGCGCCGGAGCCGCGGTGATGATGCCTGCCTCGCTCGCCCTGGTGCGCCAGGCGTACGACTCCCCGGCCCGGCGTGCTCGCGGCATCGCACTGTGGACCGCCGGTGGTGGTGCGGCGGTCGCGGCCGGCCCGGTTGTCGGCGGCGCACTCACCACCGGGCTCGGCTGGCGGTGGATCTTCTTCGTGAACCTGCCGGTCGGTGTCTTGGCGCTCGTCGGCATGCTCCGGGCGCCCCGCTCCCCACGAGGACACTCCCCGATGGACCCGGCCGGCCAGATCACCGCTGTACTCGCGCTGGCGGCGCTGGTGTTCGCGGTCATCACCGGAGGGTCGGGCGGGTGGACGAGCCCGACGACGATCGGCGGCTTCCTGGTCGCCGTACTCGCCGGAACCGCGTTCCTGCTGGTCGAGTCCCGGCAGAGCGATCCTGCAGTTCCGCTGACGCTGTTCCGTATTCCCTCGGTGGCCGTCTGCACCAGCGCGGGTTTCGCCCTGAACTTCGGCTACTACGGCCTGGTCTTCGTCTTCACGATCTTCTTCCAGGAGCACCGCGGAGCCTCGGCGCTCACCGCGGGACTGATGTTCATTCCGATGACGGCCTTCACCACCCTCGTCAACCTGCTGGCCGGCAAGCTGACCAACCGGTACGGGCCGCGCCTCCCGCTGATCCTCGGCCAGGTCATCCAGTCGGTCGGCATCCTGGGCCTGCTCCTCGTCCGCCGGGACACCTCCACTCCCTTGCTGCTGACCCTGCTGGTGCCGCTCGGCATCGGCGGCGGACTCGCGATCCCGCCGTTGACGTCGGCCATGCTGGAGTCGGTACCGCACGAGCGGGCCGGCCTCGCATCCGGAGTACTCAGCGCCGCCCGGCAGTTCGGCGGCGCGATCGGGGTCGCCCTGCTCGGTGCGCTGATCGCTGACTCCGCCCACTTCATGACCGGGATGCGGATCAGCCTGGTGGTCGGGGCGGCCGTACTGGTCGCCACCACACTCGGCGTGGCGCTCTTCCTGCCCGGCAGCCCGAAGCCCGCGGCTCCCTCAACGCCCGTGCCGGGAACCGAGGAACCTGCCACGCTCTCCTCGCACCCTGACGGCTTGGATGCGCGATGACAGGTGGGAGGGACGGTCGGGGTCGCGTCGGCCTTGATCGATGACTGACCCTGCCCGACCTCGTCGGTTGCGGCAGCCGGTGCGGTCGCACCGCTTCCCGCCTCATATCTGCACGAAATGAACGCCATGCCTGACTCGGCAGCCTAGGCGTGCCCGGGTCCCCGCAGCGCCCACGCTTCCGGTACGGCGAGGTCTTGCGTACTCCCACGGTGCCGGCATCGCGACCGTCTCTTCGCGTGCAGGTGCGCCAGGTATGCACTGAGCACCTCGTTCAGCGCGAGGTGCAGCGCGTGTTGGGCGTCGGCAAGGGTGTCGACGGGGCGCGCGGGCAGTGCACGCGCCAGGTCGTCCAGCGCGACGAAGGCCGCGTCGAGACGGACGTGCTCCGCCTCCAGTGCATCGGCAGCCCGAGGCGCCCGCTCCCGCAGGAGCTGGTGAATGAAGGTGTCTTCATGGTCGGCGTGTTCGCGCAGCTCCTCGTCAAGGCCAGGCAGCGTTCCGCTTGGTCGGCGGCGGTGCCGGGGCGGGAGATGTCCGCGGCACCCAGTTCGACGGCAAGGGCGAACAGGCGCGCACGCTGCCCCATGTGAACATTCCGGTAAAGGTCGATCTGGGGCATGGCTTGTCCCCGGTGTGGTCGCTCCGTATATAATGACAACATGTTGCGCTTATGGCAACATGTTGTCAAGCGTGAAGGTGTGCGGATGCCCGACGAAACAGCCCTGCTCATTGCCGATGTATTCGAGGCTGCCGGGGCCCTGCGCCGCTTGGGCGAGCGCACCGCCAGCGCTGAGGGGCTCACTCAGGCCCGCTGGCAGGTGCTGAGCGTGGTGTCCGACGACGCCCTCAGCGTTCCCCAAGCCGCGCGGAGGCTCGGCGTCAGCCGTCAGAACGTCCAGCGAGTCGCCAACGATCTCGTGAGCCTCGGTCTCGCCACCTACGAGTCCAACCCGGACCATCGCAGCTCGCCTCTGCTGACGCTGACGCCTCGGGGACAGGAGTCGCTCGCCCGCGTCACCGACAGGGCCGCAGCAGCGCACCACACCCTCTTCGCGGACATCCCCGATGAGGAGATCCGTACCACCCGAGCCTCCCTGCGTCGGCTACTGACCGCCCTTGACCGCGAGGAGGGACCGACGGGCAAGCGGTAGCCGCAGGGGGACATCGATCACGTCCGTTCCTGAGGTGCCACGGCTCACCGGGCAGGTCTGAACCCGCTGATTCCGGACTGCCCGGTCGTTTGAGTAGCAGGACTCATACGTCCGGGGGCGGGGCAGGGTTGGCTGTCGAGCATGGAACAGATGCCCTACCCGTACAGGGTTGAGCCGAGACACCTGACGGGCGACGATCGCGATCCTCGGGTGATCGCCGCCCCGGCCATTTCGACTGTCGTGACTCTGGCCGGCGGATTCGTGCTCGGGACGAGGCCCCAGCCGCAGACCGCAACGATCACAGCCTCGACGGGGTCGTTGTGTCTGGCTCGCCCTCTCCTGAGGTCCCGACACACCGACGAGGTTCTCACAGATGGTTCGCCAGAGTTCGCAGATGCCCTGATGACGGCACTGCGGGAGACCGGCGCTGACGCCGAAGCGAGGCAGCGGCCTGCCTGACCCGTAGTGAGTGCGCGGCTTTACCTGCGCAGCAGATTACGGGGATCGGGAGATGACGAACCGGGTCCGGCAGGTTCAAGTGCCGGACCCGGAAGTGTCAGCCATTCATGGCCGCCCAGAACTCCTCGAAGGACATCTGGCGGTCGCCGTTGGTGTCGAGCGAGTCGATCAGTTCCTGGGCCTGCGACTCGGTGATCTCCGAGCCCTCCAACTCCGCCACGACCTGCCGGTATTCCTCCGCGGTGACCTGGCCGTCCCCGTCGACGTCGTAACGCTCGAAGACCTTGCGCGCCGCCGTCTCCACGATGTCTGCCATGTGCTCCGCCCTTCTGTGATCTTCGCTGACGGGCCCAGGCTATCCCTCCGTTCGGAGCAACACGGGCGCGCCCCACCTGCCTAAGACCTGGCCCGTAACGATCGCAGGACGGAGTCCCAGCCGGCTGTCCACCGGCTGCTGAGTCAGTCAAGGCCAGTTGCCCATGACGTCAGAGTGCCGAAGTCGTCGATGGCGACCTCGGCGACATCCGGAAGGCGCAAGCCCGTATCGCTGACGGCCTCGCCCTGCTCCCGCCCGCCCGCGACAAGACGCGAGGGGTCTTCCTGGCCTCGCAAGCCAGGGGAGCACTGGATGCTCAAGAAATCGAACACGCCGCCCACCTGGCGGGACAATCCCTCGATATCGCCTCCCGAATCGGTGCCGAACGTTGCATCACGCAGGTACGTGAGCTGACGCGCCGCTTCGCCGAACACCAGGAAATCGAAGGCGTCGACAGGATCCTTGACCGGCTGCGTGCCGCATGACTGCCACCGGCGGCAGAACACGTCCCTGACGAGCGCGTCGCGGCATCTCACCGGCCGAGAGGGGGGCGACGACCATGCTCTCCGCACGCGATCGGCCGGACAATGCCCAGGCGCAGCCGGCGATCGCGCAACGCGGTCCAGGCCGGGATGAACAGCAGGGCCAGGGCCGTGGTCCAGGCCGTGATGGTCGGCGTCGCCGACACCGCGAACGCCACATCGGGCGTCACACGGCAGGCCGCGTGGCCGGTGCCCCACCGCATGCAGGCGAAATGGTCGCGTGCGGTGATGGCGGCCAGTGGCAGCAGCAGCCCCGCGCCCAGGGCGCCGAGAATTCCGTGCAGAGCGCGCAGTTCGCCGCGTGCGTGTCGCCACGCGACAACGAAGCCCACTGCAAGCTGCAGCAATGCCGCCAGCGCCAGCTGATAAAAGGTGAAGACGGCACCGACCCATTCGATCGGCCGGGGGAAGACCAGGGCGCAGAACAGGTGCCACAGCCACAGTCCGAGCCCGGCGGCGGCGCCGAAGACCGCGCCCTGTGCCAGAGCCTTTAGGGGGCGAACCTGCGGCGGGTCGAGGAGGGCCGCCGAGTCCTCGGCCGATACGGCCTGGAGCAGGAAGCGTTCGGGCCCTGCGGTGGATGCCCCGGCGCGGCGCTGCCCGGAGAGCCGTACGCCGAGCCGCGCGGCAAGCGGAAATCCGACCGCGACCACGACCAGAGCGATCACCCACTGCGGCGGCGTGAGCACGAAGGCCGTGGAGAACACGAACCCCAGGTAGTCCAGTGGCGTCGGCAGAAGGTTCAGAGGGCGGGGCAGCGGCAACAGCTGGAACCCCGGAGCTCCGGCGGCGTAGGCGTGCCCCAAACAGATGCTCAGCAGCGCGACGCCGACCGCGCACCCGCCGCCGACAAGCAGCAACGGGCGCCGACCGGCCAGCACCACGGGTGCCCACACCCGGGCAGTCGCCGCGTTCCACCGGACGAATCCGTAGCCGACGGCCCCGAGGATCAGCCACCACGACAGCTGGACCGGTAACGCGTCCGCGACGCCGAGGGACAGCGCCGTGCCGTGCATTTTGTCCCCGAAGGTCCCCACGATGAGCCCAGCCGCCGTGGCGAGCCCCGTGCGATGGGCGTCTTCCCACCGACCACGGTTCAGCCGTGCGGCCAGCACCGCATGCCAGATGCCCATCGCCACGCCACCGCCGAGCACAACGGAAGGGGCGACGGCGGACAGCGGGCTGCCTTCGTCCGTGAGACGGGCGGCCTCCTCGGTCCACTGCGACATCTGCTGGTAGACGAGTGAGCAGGTCAGAGCCAGCCCGAATGCTTCCCAGGGACCGAAGGCGAACAGCAGCCGCGGGTCGCTCAGGGCCGCCAGCCGCTTTGCAGCCGGGGGATGCGGGCGCAGCAAGGGAGAACGACGGCGGCCGGTCCGCTCGCGGCCGCACTGAGCGGCGAGCAGGCGTCGAAGGGAGGGGGCTCCGCGGGTCCAGACGGCGACCCGGGCGTCCGCGTACAACTCACGGCTGCGCAGCACCGCGGAGCTCGTGAGGGCGACGGTGGCCGCGAGTGCGCACATGGCGAGGATGAACTGCAGCTGGAAGAGCAGACTCGACGGCAGCAACAGCCATGCGACCAGCAGCGCGAAGGGCGCGCTGACGGCGAGCGGAATCGCGACGGCGACTACGAACAACCGGTAGCAGATGATCGTGAGGAAGGCGATGTCCACATCCCGGTTGCGCAGGTGCGCCAGTTCGTGCAGCACGATCGCGCGGAATGCCTCGGGGTCCCGCCGGTGCAGTTGCAACAGTCCGGCACTGAGCATCACATGGCGCCGCCCGACCCGACCGAAGGCGAGCCCGCTGGGTGCCCGCTGGCGCCAGTCGACGACGAAGCGCACCCGGCAGCGCAACCCGGCGACGGCGACCAGCTCATCGAGCGTTCGCCGGAGATCGGCAAGTCCGGTGGTCGGCAATGGCCGCAGGCGGCGCCGGCGGATCCGGTAGGCCGGCAGCAGCCAGTAGACAATGCCGACGGCCAGCCACAGTGCCCCAAGAGCCGCCAGTCCCAGGGCGGTCTGATTGCCGAGGCTCGGCTGCGGGCATGTGCTGGCGAACTTGTCGGGGTCGGTCGCTGTGTCATGGATGGTCGCGGCCGCGCAGGTCAGGGTTCCGGCGATGTCGTCGATATCGCCGCCAAGCCCGAAGTACGACGCCGTGCCGACCGCCCCGCCGAGCGTCGTCGCCATGGCCGTCGACGTGCTCAAGATGAGCAGCGCGAACCGCAGCGACGTCCCCGACGGCATCCGAAACGGATGCGGCATGCCCACAGCAGCACCGGCCGGCGCGCTGCTCATGAGGTGGCCTACTCCTCGTCCGGAGCCGACGGGGCCTGCATCCCGCCGACGATGGCGTCCGCCAGCAGCCTTGCCTGCGCCGGCGGCAGTCCCAGCGCCGTGGCCCGGTCGTAGGCGATCCGCCGCAGCCGCTCCAGCTCCTCGCCGCGGGCGGGCACCCCACCGTTCTGCTCGACGGCGCGTGTGGTGCCGGGCGCGGCGAACGGATTGGCCGCACCGCCGTCACCGCTACCGCTCCGCCGACCCGGTCGCCACCAGCTCCGCCGCCGTTCCCGGCGCAGCGCGTCGGTGGCGATGTTTCCCGCAACGGCCGACGCGACCGGCAGCGCGAACTGCGTCAAGGTCCCGATGACGACGGCGTCGATGCCGATCCCCAGCGGCTCCTGCCGGGTCTTCCGGTCGTCCCGCCTCGGATCGTCGAAGTACGCCTCGGCCGTTTCCTCGAAGAGGGCCGACTCCTCCGGCGCCAACCGCCGAACGGCCTCCCGCGCCAAGTCCCAGGCTCGTTGTGTCTCCCCGTCCCTCAACGCACCCACCGGCAGCCCCCCGCCTCCCGCTCGAATGTCCCTCCGCCCGAGTATCGTTCCCCAACTCGTGGCCGCCCAGTGGATGGCGGCATTTGGTCCTGGATCGGTTCGGTCAGCCATGACCGAAGCGCGGACACAGGTCTCCCCAGTGATCACAGAGCGGCGCACATCCGTGATCACCGGGGCCTGTGCCCGTACCGTTGCCGACGTCCCCCGCCGCGCCTACCCCGCGCGACCGTCTAGTTCGGCTGGCCGATCGGCCGGACCACCAGCGTGTTCACGTCCACGCCAGGTGGCTGGGAGATCGCCCACACGACGGTGTCCACCAGGTGCTCGGCGGAGATCATCGGGCCCGCCGCGTCGGCGCCGCCGGGGCGCTCGTCCCAGAACGGCGTCCGCACCCGACCGGGCGCGATCAACGTCGTGCCGACCCCGTACTCGGTCGTCAGCATGCGGACGTTCTCCGCCAGCCCGGTCACCGCGAACTTCGTCATCGAGTACAGGTTGCCGGGCGTGTTCTTGAAACCGGCGACGCTCCCGATCAGCACGACCCGGCCCTGCGCCGCCTTCAGCGCCGGGAGGGCCGCCCGCACCAGCAGCGCCGGACCCAGGACGTTGGTGAGCACCATGCCCCGCCACTCCTCGGGGTCGCCGGTCTCGACGGTGCCGTTGGTCGCGTAACCGGCGTTGGCGACCGCGTAGTCCAGCCGCCCGAACGCACGCACGGTCTCCTCGACCGCCGACGACACATGACCCCAGTCCCCGGCATCCCCCTCGAAGGTCAGCAGTCGGTCGCCCGCCCCCGCTTCCGCCGCGGCCTCGGTCAGGGAGGCCAGCTTCTTCGCGCTGCGCCCGGTCGCTGCGACCCGGTGGCCGAGGCCGAGCAGGCGGCGCACGGTCTCCGCCCCGATCCCGCTCGACCCGCCGGTGATGAAAGTGACGGGCGCTTCGGTGCGCTCGATGGACACGTTCCCGTTGGACATGGTCTCCCCGTGTGCCGGTGCGGTGCGCGCGGAAGTGCGGCGCCGTCGCTGCCCCGACGCTAGATCGTCCCGGCCCGCGCGTCCACGCCATTGCCGGTCAGGGACATTGGAGGCGTCTCCCAGCGCTTCACCCGCCAGGAGGCCGAGCGCTGGGAGTGAGTGGCAGGCACGGACGACGAGCGCGACGGTGGCGGGGACGCGCCGACGTGACGCCGCCGGGCGCCCCACCTGGACCTTGTCCACCGCTACGCACGTCGTTTCCACCGCCGTCATAGCGCCACCGCGGCGTGCGGCACGCGTTTCGCGGCAGGCGTCCGGCCGTCAGCGGAGCACCACCGTGCGCCTGCCCTGGACGAACACCCGGCCCTCGCAGTGCCACCGGACGGCTCGGGCCAGGGCTGCCGATTCCGCGTCGCGGCCGATGGCGGCGAGGTCGTCGGGGGTGTGGCTGTGGTCGACGCTGATGACCTCCTGGGCGATGATCGGGCCTTCGTCGAGGTCGGCGGTGACGTAGTGGGCGGTCGCGCCGACGAGCTTGACGCCGCGCTCGTGGGCCTGGTGGTAGGGCTTGGCGCCCTTGAAGCTCGGCAGGAACGAGTGATGGATGTTGATCGTCCGGCCGGCCAGCCGGGTGCACAGGTCGTTGGAGAGGACCTGCATGTAGCGGGCCAGTACGACCAGGTCGACGGCGAACTCGTCGACGATCTGCAGGAGTTGGGCCTCTGCCTCGGGCTTGGTCGCGGAAGTGACCGGCACGTGGAAGAACGGGATGCCGTGCCAGCTGACGAGTGCCTCGTGGTCGGGGTGGTTGGAGACCACGGCGACCACGTCGAGGGGCAGGTCCCCGCTGCGGGTGCGGAAGAGCAGGTCGTTGAGGCAGTGGCCGTGGCGGGACACCATCACCAGCACGCGGCGCCGGGTGCCGGCCGGTTCGAGGTGCCACCGCATCGCGAACGGGGCGGCCACGGCGGCGAAGTTCCGGCGCAGCAGCTCGGTGCTGTTCTCGTTGCCGGAGGTGGCGAAGCGCACCCGCATGAAGAAGTGGCCGTCGCGACGGTCACCGAACTGATGGTTGTCGATGATGTCGCTGCCGTGTTCCAGGAGGAACCGCGAGACGGCGTGCACGATGCCGGGGGCCTCGGGTCAGTCGACGGTGAGCACGTGCTCGACGGTGGCCGTGGCGGAAGCTGCGAGATCAGTCATGGTGTCAGCACTCGATTACGTTGACGGGGCCGCGGTACTCGCTCATCGCATCGAGGAGCCAGCGCGCCAGGTAGTCGGCGAACGAGGACCGCGGGAACAGCCGGTACGTGGGCGTGTCGTCGACCTGCCAGAGCAGCACCGCGACGGGGCCCACCGTGGTCGACACGGCCCGGCCGGGTGCGAAGGACCGGGGATGCAGGTCCAGCGGGCAGCCCTTCTCCAGGACCTGCCGGGCGGCCGGGCCGCTCAGCTCCAGCGTGGTGCGGTTCGCCGAGACGTCCACGACCGAGCCCGGGTCGCCTCCGAGCGCCGCCCGCAACTCGGCGGTCACAGCAGTCGATTCGGCCTGGGACAGCACGAGCCACTCGTCGGGACCGAGCCAGGCGACCGTGTGCGGGCCGGATGTGGTGGTGCGGCCGCACTCGCGGGGGAGTGGCGTACGCAGGGTCTTCTCGATGCGGGCGGCCGCTTCGGAAGCGGGGGCGACGCGCAGGTTCACCATGGTGAGGAACGGCCACTCGGTCAGCGTGACGCCGCGGGCGCCGGTGACGGCGGCGGCGCGCATCCGCTCCGCCAGATGTGCCAGGGGGCTCCTGCGCAGTGCGACGGGACCTGCGCCCGCGTCGATCGTCGGCTCAGCCATCTCGCTTGGTCCCTTCGGGGTCGTAGAGGACGGGTTCGGTGACCTGCACGGGTACGAGGGCGTCGCCGACGGGGGCGAAGAGGGTGTCGCCGACGCGGTCCCGGCCGGCGGCGACCAGGGCGAGGGCGAACGGGCGGCCCAGCGCCTCGCTGTGGTAACTGGAGGTGACGTGGCCGAGCATCGGCACCGGTCCGGCCTCGGGGGTGAGGGGCACGTCCGGCGCGATGAGCTGGGTGCCCTCGGGCAGCCGGGTCGTGCGGTCGCTGGGCAGCAGGCCGACCAGGTGCTTGCGGTCGGTACGGGAGGTGTCGGCGCGGGAGTAGGACCGCTTTCCGACGAAGTCCTTCTGCTTGGAGACCACCCAGGACATGCCCGCGTCCTGCGGGGTGACGGTGCCGTCGGTGTCCTGACCGACGATGATGTAGCCCTTCTCGGCCCGCAGGACGTGCATGGTCTCGGTGCCGTACGGCGTGATGTCGTACGGGCGGCCGATCGCATCCACCTCCTCCCAGACCGCCAGGCCGTACCACGCGGAGACGTTGATCTCGTAGGCGAGTTCGCCGGAGAAGGAGATCCGGCAGATGCGGGCCGGGACCCCGGAGGCCAGGGTGGTCTCGCGGAAGGCCATGAACGGGAACGCTTCGGCGGACAGGTCGACGTCGGGCGCGAGCTGGGCGACGACCTCGCGGGAGCGGGGGCCGACGACGGCGATCGTCGTCCACTGCTCGGTCACCGACGTGCAGTGGACGTCGAGGTCGGGCCACTCGGTCTGCAGCCACTCCTCCAGCCAGTCCAGGACCCCGGCGGCGCCGCCGGTCGTGGTGGTCATGAAGTAGCGGTTGTCGTCGAGGCGCAGCGTCACGCCGTCGTCGAAGATCATGCCGTCGGGCTTGCACATGACGCCGTAGCGGGCCATGCCGGGCTTCAGCTTCTTGAAGGCGTTGGTGTAGATGCGGTTGAGGAACTCGCCGGCGTCCGCGCCCCAGATCTCGATCTTGCCGAGGGTGGAGGCGTCCATGAACGCCACGCCGTCACGGGCCGCGCGGCACTCGCGGGCCACGGCCGTGTCCATGTCCTCACCGGGCAGCGGGTAGTACCGGGGGCGCTTCCACTGCCCGACATCCTCGAACTCCGCGCCGTGCGCGAGGTGCCAGCTGTGGAGAGACGTGGTCCGCTCCGGGTCGAACAGCTCGCCGCGCTCACGCCCGGCGAGGGCGGCGAAGGCCACCGGCGTGTAGGGCGCGCGGTAGGCCGTGGTGCCGATCTCCCCGGGTGACGCGCCCGCGCCGAGGGCCTCGGCGATCACCCCGATCGCGTTGACGCCGGACGTCTTGCCCTGGTCGTTGGCCGTGCCGAGCGAGGTGTAGCGCTTGACGTGCTCGACGCCGCGCATGCCGGCGCCGGTGGAGCGCCAGACGTCGGCGACGGTGACATCGCGCTGCAGATCGACGAAGTGGGTGTCCCACGTACCGGGGTCGCCGTCCGCACCGCTGCCGGAGCCGTCGTCGGAGCCGTTGTGGGGGGCAGGCACCAGCCACAGTTCGCGCACCGGGCCCGCGCCGGCCCCGGGCCGCGCCGCGCCGGACGGCGGCGCGGGCACCGGGACCGGGAAGCCGGCGTCCGTCGCGGCGCGCGCACCGGCCACCGCCCCTTCGGCCAGACAGCCGTCGAGGTCGTACGTCCCGCGGCCCGCACCGACGACGTGCTGGTCCCGTACGGTGCCGTCGGGGACGAAGGCGACCAGGTCCTCGTCCCAGCGCAGCCGGCCCTGGCGCTGACTGTGCAGGTGCACGACCGGGCTCCAGCCGCCCGAGACGGCGAGCAGGTCGCAGTCGAACGACTGCGGGGCACCGGTGAGTTGACCGTTCTCGTCGAGCGCCTGGGCGGTGACGCCGGTGAGCCGGCCGTCGCCCGCGGTGTCGACCACCGCGCTGCCCGTCAGTACCCGCACGCCGGTCGCCTCGGCGACCTCGGCGGCCCGGTGGGACAGTTCGGGGCGCGCGTCCACGACGGCGGCGATGTCGATCCCGGCGGCGTGGAGGTCGGCGACCGTGTCGTAGGCGCTGTCGTTGGTCGTGCTGACCACGGCCCGCGAACCCGCAGCCACGCCGTAGCGGTTGAGGTACGAGCGCACCGCCGCGGCGAGCATGACGCCGGGCCGGTCGTTGCCGGCGAAGACCAGCGGACGCTCGTGCGCGCCGGTCGCCAGGACCACCTGGCGGGCGCGGATGTGCCACAGCCGCTGGCGGGAGACGCCTTCGGACGGCGCGGGGGCCCCGGCTCCGAGGTGGTCGGTGCGCGCCTGAAGGGCCAGCACGTAGTTGTCGTCGTACGCACCGAACGCCGTGGTGCGCGGCAGGACGGTGACCTCGGGAGCGGCGTCGAGCGCCGCGCGGATGTCGGCGACCCAGGCGAGAGCGGGCTGCGCGCCGATCGTCTCGGTGCGTCCGGAGAGCAGCGCACCGCCGGGCTCGGGCTGGGCGTCGACGAGGATCACGCGGGCGCCGGAGTCGGCGGCAGCAGCGGCGGCCGCGAGCCCGGCCGGTCCCGCGCCGACGACCAGGACGTCGGTGTGGACGTACTTCTTGTCGTAGACGGCGGGATCGGGGGCCGGGTCGAGCCGGCCCATCCCGGACAAGGTCGTCGCGGCCAGCCCGTCGGACAGCTCGACAGCGGTGGCCGGCAGCATCCCTTCCGAGCACGGTCCGGCGATCTGGAGCAGTGCGTTGGGCTCCTCGACGCCGGCGGCGACGATGCCGCGCGGGCGGCCGCGGTAGAGGGACGGCGCGACCTCGGCGATGCCGTTGGCGAGCATCGCGGAGGCGACGGTGTCACCGGGGTGGCCGGTCAGCTCGCGGCCGTCGACGGTGAAGCGCAGGGTGGTGGCGCGGTCGACGCGGCCGGCGTGCGGCAGCCGGTGGGTCTGGTCGGTCATCGGTTCCCTCCGGCCGCTTCGGCGGTCTGGTGGAGATCACGCAGGGTGGGGAGCTCGGGGCGGGGCTCGTCGAGCCGGTAGACGGCGAGGACGTCGTAACTGACGGTGTCGCGCAGCACGTTGAACCAGCGGCGGCAGCCGAGGCTGTGCATCCATCGCTCGGCGAAGTGGCCCTTGGGGTTGTCGCGGTAGAAGACGTACTCGGCCCACTGCTCGTCGGTGAGGTCCGCGGGCGTCTCGGGGTACGGCACGTGGGCCTGTCCTCCGTAGTGGTACTCGGTCTCGTCACGCGGACCGCACCAGGGGCAGCTGATCAGCAGCACGGTGTCCTTCTCTCAACAGGCTTTCAGTGGGCCACGGCCGCGGCGCCGTGTTCGTCGACCAGTGCGCCCGTGGTGAAGCGCTCAAGGGCGAAGGGGGCGTTCAGCGGATGGGGTGCGCCGGTGGCGATGGTGTGCGCGAAGGTCAGGCCGGCGGCCGGGGTGGCCTTGAAGCCGCCGGTGCCCCAGCCGCAGTTGACGTAGAGGTTCTCGATCGGCGTGGTGCCGATGACGGGGGACGCGTCGGGCGTGACGTCGACGATGCCGCCCCAGGTGCGCAGCACGTGGGCGCGGGCGAAGACCGGGAAGAGCTCGACGGCGGCCGCCATCTGGTGCTCGATCACATGGAAGGAGCCGCGCTGGCCGTACCCGTTGTACGCGTCGACGCCCGCGCCCATCACCAGCTCGCCCTTGTGCGCCTGGGAGACGTAGACGTGCACGTGGTTGGACATCACCACGGTGGGGTGCACCGGCTCGTGCAGTTCGGAGACCAGCGCCTGGAGGGGGTGGGACTGCACCGGCAGCCGGAAGCCCGCGCGCTGTGCCAGCACGCTGCTGTGCCCGGCGGCCGCGAGGCCGACCCGGCCGGCGAGGATGCGGCCGCGGCTGGTCTCGACGCCGACGACCCGGTCACCGTCCTTGAGGAAGCCGGTGACCTCGCACCCCTGGATCAGGTCGACGCCCATCTCGTCGGCCCGGCGGGCGAGCGCCCAGGCGACGTGGTCGTGCTTGGCGATGCCGGCCCGCGGTTGGTAGGTGCCGCCGAGGACCGGGTACCGGGTGTCGGCCGAGACGTTGAGGATCGGGCAGACCTTGGCGACCTCGTCCGGTTCGAGCCATTCGGCGTCGACACCGTTGAGGCGGTTGGCGTTGACCCGGCGTACGCCTTCGCGGACGTCCTGCAGGGTGTGCGCGAGGTTGAGCACGCCGCGCTGGCTGAACAGGAAGTCGTAATCCAGCTCCTCCGGCAGCTGTTCCCACAGCTTGAGCGCGTGCTCGTAGATCGCGGCGCTCTCGTCCCACAGGTAGTTGGAGCGGATGATCGTGGTGTTCCGCGCCATGTTGCCGCCGGCCAGCCAGCCCTTCTCCAGGACGGCGACATTGGTGATGCCGTGGTGCTTGGCGAGGTAGTAGGCGGTGGCCAGACCGTGACCGCCACCGCCGATGATGACGACGTCGTACGAGGAGCGCGGCTCGGGGTTGCGCCAGAGCCAGTCGGGGTGCTCCGGGAGGGGCGTGGTGGTCATCCGGCGAATCCGTTCCGGTCGGCGTAGAGGGGGAACTTCTCGGCGAGCGTGGTGACGCGGCCGCGCAGCTCATCGGTGTGTGCGTCGGTGAGTTCCTCCCTGAGGGCGAGCGCGATGATGTCGGCGACCTCGCGGAACTCCCCGGCCCCGAAGCCCCGGGTGGCCAGGGCCGGGGTGCCGATCCGCAGCCCGGAGGAGATCATCGGCGGGCGCGGGTCGAACGGCACCGCGTTGCGGTTGACGGTGATGCCGATGCGGTGCAGCCGATCCTCGGCCTGCTGCCCGTCGAGAGCGGAGTTCCGCAGGTCGACGAGGACCAGGTGAACTTCGGTGCCGCCCGTCAGCACCGTGATCCCGGCCTCGGCCACATCGTCGGCCAGCAACCGTCCGGCCAGGATCCGGGCGCCGTCGAGGGTGCGCTGCTGGCGCTCCTTGAACGCCTCGCCCGCCGCCACCTTGAAGGCCACCGCCTTCGCCGCGATGACGTGCTCCAGCGGACCGCCCTGCTGACCGGGGAAGACCGCCGAGTTGATCTTCTTGGCGAGGTCGGCGCGGCTGAGGATGACACCGCCGCGCGGGCCGCCGAGGGTCTTGTGCGTGGTGGTCGTGACGACGTCGGCGTACGGCACCGGGCTCGGGTGCAGGCCCGCGGCCACCAGGCCGGCGAAGTGCGCCATGTCCACCATCAGATACGCGCCCACCGCGTCGGCGATCCGCCGGAACGCGGCGAAGTCCAGCCGGCGGGGGTAGGCCGACCACCCGGCGACGATCATCTTGGGCCGGTGCGCGAGGGCGAGCTGCTCGACCTCGTCCATGTCGATGCGCATGTCGGACTCGCGCACGTGGTACGGCACGACGTTGTACAGCTTGCCGGAGTAGTTGAGGCGCATGCCGTGGGTCAGGTGACCGCCGTGCGCCAGGTCGAGGCCGAGGATCGTGTCACCGGGCTTGAGCAGCGCGAACATCGCGGCCGCGTTGGCCTGGGCGCCCGAGTGCGGCTGCACGTTCGCGGCCTCGGCGCCGAACAGGTCCTTCACCCGGTCGATGGCCAGTTGCTCGGTGACGTCGACGTGCTCGCAGCCGCCGTAGTAGCGGCGGCCCGGGTAGCCCTCGGCGTACTTGTTGGTCAGTACCGAGCCCTGGGCCTCCATGACGGCGGCCGGGGCGAAGTTCTCCGAGGCGATCATTTCGAGGGTCGACTGCTGACGGTGAAGCTCTGCGGCCACCGCGGCGGCGACATCCGGGTCGACCTTGCTCAGCGGGAGGGAGAGGGGAGAGGTGACCGTGGTGATCGACGGGTTCGTTGCCATCTGCGCACCATTCTGAGAGCCAACTAATGAGCAACTGATATATCAGACTGTGCGTTAAGGTATGGGAGCTTGCCGAACACGTCAAGGGGGCCTCATGCAGCACGTGGCGACCGAGCCCAGGGGCGAGGAGCTCTCCCTCGCCGAGCGCGCCTACCGCGCCATCCGCGACCGCCTCGTCATGCTCGAGATCCGCCCGGGCGCGCCGATCAACGAGGACCAGCTGGCACAGTCCCTGGGCGTCGGACGGACGCCGGTGCGCGAGGCGCTCAAGCGGCTCCAGTACGAGCGGCTGATCACGACCTACCCCCGGCGCGGCACCTTCGCCACCGACGTCAACATCACCGACCTGGCCCACATCTCCGAGGTGCGCCAGGAGCTGGAGCCCCTGGCCGCCGCCCAGGCCGCGCGCCGCGCCACCGCCACGGACCGGGCGACCCTGACGGCCGTACGGCGGGAGCTGGAGAGCGTGGATTCCCGCCGGCGCGACGCCGACGAGCTCATGCGCCTGGACCTTCAGGTGCACCGCGCCATCTACGCCGCCACGCACAACCCGTACCTGGAGGACACCCTCGTCCGCCACGACAACCTGGCCACCCGCATCTGGTGCCTGTTCGTCGAGCGCATGTCAGACATGGCCGGCCATGTCGAGGAGCACGGACCGTTGATCGAGGCGATCATTGCCGGGGACCCCGACAAGGCGGCCCAGCTCGCCCGCGATCACGTCGAGGGCTTCGAGCGGGCCATCCGCGAAGCCATCTGAGCCCCCCGGGCGGACCCGCGGTCAGCGCGCGGCGGCCTGGTCAGTCCGCAATGGCCCGGAGCGCCGCAGCCCGCCGCCGCTCCTTTGGCGAGGTGAATCCCCGTGCGGAGATCAGGACGTTGCTGATGACGATCAACCCGATCCCGATCCCTTCGTTGAGGTCGAGCGCTTGGTGGAGCAGGCCCCAGCCGGCCAGGGCCGCCCAGACGGGGTTGATGCTGGCGAAGGTGCCGAACATCTGGGCCGGTACCCGGCGCAGGGCGAGCAGGTCGGTGACGTAGGGGACGATCGAGGACAGCAGTCCGCAGGCGACGGCGAGGGCCAGGGCCGCGGCCGTGGGGGAGTGGAGGGCGAACCAGGTCAGGGCGATCGGGGTCCAGGCGGCGGCGGTGACGAGGCTGGCCACAGCGGTTCCTTGCAGCCCGGGAAGGCGCCGGCCGAGGGTGCGGTTGAGCAGGATGTAGGAGCCCCAGGCCGTCGCCGCGAGCAGTGCCAGGGTGACGCCGATGATGTCGGTGGTAGGGCCGGGGTTGGTGAGCACCACCACGCCGACACCGGCCAGGACGGCGCAGGCGATGTCGAGCACCCGTCGTGAGCTGGCGACGGCGACGGTGAGCGGGCCGAGGAACTCGAGGGTGACGGCCAGGCCGAGCCCGACTCGCTCGATCGCGGCATACAGGCTGAGGTTCATCACACTGAACACGACCACCAGACCGAGGATCGGCCACCACTGGTCCTTGCGCAGTCCACGGAGCCTCGGGCGCACGATCGGTGTCAGCACGATGGCGGTGACGAACTGACGGACCGCGACCACGCCGACCGGACCGATGGCCGGGAACGCCGACGCACCCAGGGCGGCGCCGGTCTGGTTCGACGCCGAGCTGGCGAGCATCATCACGATGCCGGTAGCGCGCTGACGCGACATCGTCTTACCGGCAGAGTGCTGCTGCCCGCCGGCAGGCGCGTCGTGCATGCGATCTGTGGCCTCAAGGGTGTCCATACGCTCACGCTAGGAGCGCGGCACCGCATAAACCCAGTGCATGTTTTGGCACTGCCATACGCTTGAGTTATGGAGTGGAGTCTTCGAGAGCTGCGGTTCTTCGTCACCGCCGCCGAAGCGGGGTCGTTCACCGATGCCGCCGCGCAGTTGTACGTCTCGCAGGCGGCGGTCTCGCGCACGATCGCGGGCCTGGAGAAGACCGTCGGGGACCGGCTCCTGCGGCGGGTGCCGCGAGGGTGCGAACTCACCATTACCGGACAACAGGTGCTGCCTCATGCGCGCAGGGTGCTGTCCGAGGCCGAGAGGTTCACCGAGTTCCTGACCTCGCGCCACGGCGTCCTCCGCCTGGGGTACGCATGGGCGGCTCTCGGACGGCACACCGCGCGCCTGCAGAGGGAGTGGGCGCAGCGCCACGACGCCATCGAGCTGCAGCTGGTCCGGCACAACTCGCCCACCGCCGGCCTGGCCGAGGGCCTGTGCGATGTGGCGATCGTGCGCCGACCGGTCGATGAGAAGCGTTTCGACTCCCTGGTGGTGGGGCTGGAACGCCGGCTGGTCGCCTTCGCGTCCGACGACCCGCAGTGGTCGCGCCGGCGCCGGCTGAGCATGGCCGAGATCGCCGACCGCACCGTGATCATCGATCCCCGGGTCGGGACCACCAGCAGCCAGCTGTGGAGCGGCGCCGACCACCCACCCCGGTTCATCGAATCCACCGATGTCGACAGCTGGCTCGACGCCATCGCGGCGGGGCGCGGCGTGGGGACCACCGCTGAGGCCACCGCGCACCACCACCCGCGCCCCGGCGTGACCTACCGGCCCATCAAGGACGGCCCCCGCATCCCCGTCACCCTCGCCTGGTGGCACGACCACCACCCCAACGGCCTGGGCGACCTGGTCGATGCCATCACCCAGCTCTACGCGGCCGCCTAGCTTCCGGGTGCGACGCGCCCCCTTCGACGGCTTCGCCCAGCGAGCCCGCGATCGGCCCGTCGACTGAGCCGGCTCAGCCCGTCACCCCGCGGCTTTCCCGCCGCTGAACACCGCCTTGATGAGCCTGTCCAACGCCTTCGGGAACTCCTGTGCCGGGTCGGTCGCGGCGTCGCCGGTGGTCAGCCCTGCGGTCAGGGTCCTCCTGCCGTCGGGCGTGCTGATCATCAGCGCCCCGTAGCCCCCCGGGGCGCCGCCGTTGTGGTGGACGATGGTGCCGCCGCTGTCCGGGCCCAAGTCCTGCACGAACAGCCCCAGGCCGTAGCCGAGCGGCCCGTGCGGCGTGCGCATCTCGGCCAGCAGCGGGGCCGGCAGGAGCTTGCCGCCCAGCAGCGCGGAGAAGAACGTGTGCAGGTCCTGGGTGGTCGAGATCATGTCACCGGCGCCGACCAGGAGGGAGAGGTTCTGGCGGGAGACGTCGACCACCTTCCACTGGTCGGCGTCCTGGTAGCGGTAGTAGCCGTGGGCGTGCGGCCCGGGGAGCTCCGGTGAGGTGCCCGGCACCGCGGTGCCCCGCAGCCCGAGCGGCCGCAGGATCCGCCGCTGCATCTCCTCGGCGTACGAGCGGCCGGTGACCTGCTCGATCAGCAGCGCGGCCAGCGTGTAGTTGGTGTTGGAGTAACTCTGGTCCGTCCCCGGCTCGAACCGCGCCGGCTTGGACAACGCGAACCGCACGAGCTCCTCCGGCCGGTAGGTGCGGAACCGGTTGTCCACCCACTCCTTGCCCACCGCGGGGATCCCGGGCACGAACGTCCCGTCGGGGTCGAGCTCGCCCGTGTAGCTGTACAACCCGGTGGTGTGCTGCAGCAGCCTCCGCACCGTTATCCGCTTGTCCAGTCCGAACTGGGGCACGTGGTCGGCCACCGGGGCGTCCAGCCCGATCGCGCCGTCGGCCACCAGTTGGAGCACCAGCGTCGCGGTGAAGGTCTTGGTGGAACTGCCCACCCAGAACTGCCCGTTCGTCGGCGGCCTGTCGGTGTCGCCCAGCTTGCGCACCCCGGCGCTGCCGACCCACGCGCCCTGCTCGTCATGCACGCGCATCTGCATCCCGGCGAAACCCGAATCGACGAACTCCTGGATGGCCTTCTGCAGTTCCGGGCGATCCTGCCCGGCGTTGTTCCTGACGGCGTGGAGGGATTCACTCATGGTCATTCCTTGTCTGGCGTATGGACGTGTTCGGCGCGGCTCGGATGCGCAACGGCGGCCGGCCCTGGCGGCTCCCCACGACTTTGTCGCCGCAGGACGTGCGCAGCCTGTTCGCCGCGAGGGCCGGGTTGGTCGGTCATGCGGGGTGCTTCTCAGAGGCTGCGCGCGGTGATGTCGCCGTAGGCGGTGGTCGCGTGGATGTTCAGGACGGCGGCGGCGCCCTCGGTGTTCTTCAGCGAGTTGTGGATCCGGCCGTAGCTTGTGCCGGCGTCCAGGGAGGCGGAGACCTCGCGGGCGGCGCCGACCGAGATCTCGCCGGCCTCGGTCCGCAGCGTGACCGTGCCGCGCACGGCCTCGGCGATGCGGATGTCGCCCTTGGCGGTGGTGATCTCCGCGGGGCCGCCCAGGCGGCCGACCGAGACGTCGCCGGCGAGGAGGGCGAGGCGGGCGCTTTCGGTCTCGTCGAGCTCGACCGACCCGTGCGCGCCTTCGAAGACGACGTCCCCGAGCCGCCCGACGGCCCGGAACTCGGCGCTGGCCGCCTTCGCCTCGACGCGGGAGCCGACGGGCAGTTGGACGGTCACCTCGACGAATCCGGAAGGACCGAGGATCCGGTTCTTCGCCGCCGGGGTCTCGATCCGCAGCACGCCGTCTCCGTATGCGACCTCGACCTGCTCCGCCGCCTTCACGTCGCGGCTCTTGGAGGCATCCGCGGGCCGGACATCGACCGTGGTGTCGGCCCGGTCGGCGGCGATGAACCGGATGTGTCCCGCAGGGATGTCGAGGACGGCGGTCACCGGGGCGGGGGTGTGGAACTTCTGCATCGTGCGCTCCTTCGGCTCGTTGTTTCCGATGATGGAAACGCTACGTTGCATTCTGGAATCAGGCAACATGCACGTTGCGCGGAATCGCCATATATGCAGCTCACGGCCCTGCATTCATTGCAATGATCTAACGCCTAATGCAACAACCCGGGCCTTCTTCGTTGCAATAAAATGAAGGTGAACGCTCTTCTGGAGACGCTCGGGGCGAAGATAGGGGCCACGGAGGACGCGCCCATGTGGGACCGGACGCTGCTGCTGGCACAGGGGCCGCCACCACGGTGCAGAGGCCCGCCGGCACTGGCTCCTGGGGCCGGTGCGACGCCCGACAGTGGTGCGGCGGCAGGCGTGAAACATAAACGAGGTGCCCAACACAGCGTTTTCCTGACAAGATCTACTGAGCTTGCACGTGGTGCGACACCACAACACCACCACGGCAGCTGAACCTCTCCGGACCCCCGTTGACCTCAGTTGTGCCGGCTCCAGCGATAATCAGAGCTCATCGACGCTGGCCGCACTCTGCTGGCCATGGCGGCCCACCACTTGCTTCCGTAAAACACCAAGGAACCTCATGCCCACCTCGACACCGCAGCCGCACAGCGAGATCGCTGCCAACCTCCCGCGTCCTGCGAAGCCGGACTACAGCAACGTCTTCCTCGAGCCGGCCTACGCGAACAGCTTCCTCGAAGTCGACCTGGAGGACGACGTCAGCGCGCCTGCCCCCTCCCGCTCCGCATACTGAGGCCCCGGGGGAGCAGAGCGACGGCTCCCGGCCGGCCAACGCTGCGCGAAGAGCACTGCGACTACACCGAGGACTGGCAGCGCGTCACCTCCGCCTGTGCGGAGAGCACTCGTCGTGCTGGCAGTGCTCGGAATCCAGGTGAGGTAGGGAAAGGGATCCGCCGTGGGCGGCCGCCGCGAACTCCTTGTGTCAGTAGCGCGGCAGGGCGGCGACGCCGTCCGTGCAGCGAGTCGGAGGAAGGATCTCGGTGAACGAGGCGCCCCCAAGGACTGCTGAACGCAGCAGGAGCGGCGCCGCCGAGGCGCTGAAAGCCGTCGAGTCCTCGCCCAACGCCGCTGGGTCGGTGCCCAGGGCACGTGGGTCACGGCGGGAGGCGAACAGGACCGGGTCCGCGCCGCGGTCGGCGGCCAGCAGCAGCGGCTCCACCCGGCCCTCGGCCAGTGCCTCCTTGACCGTTGGAATGCCCTGGAGCGCCCTGCCGCCGGCCAGCTCCGCCTCCAGACGCTCCAGCACGGCGCGGTGACGGCTGGCCATGACTTCGTGCATGGCGGCGTCCACGCTTGCCCGTAGGGCCTCCCGGGCGAGTCGTCGGTGCGGCCGCCCTCGATGTACACCACCTCCGCGTCCGACTGACGTGCAGCCAGGTGCTCGCGCAGCAGTCCCACTGCCTTGGGGTCCCCGGCGACCAGCACCACGGCGGCCTCGACGCTGGCCACGGCGGCCCGCACGTCGTCAGCCGCCTGTTCGGTGTTCTCGGTCCACAGGTTGACGGTGCGGCGGTGGTAGGAGCCCATTGCCTCAGCGCCCGCCCGCACCCGGCTGATGTGGAGGGTGCTGCCGTTGAACGTGCGACGCGAAGCGGGCTCGTGTGCGGCGGCCGGGTATGCCTCCACGTCCGCCCCCTCCCGGTCCACGGCCACGACCACATGCGGCAGCTGGTGGTCGCGATCGATCGCCACACCCAGCGGATCGGGCACCGGCAGCACCTGCGCACTGTCCGCCGCGGGCGGCTCCGCGAGGGTGAAGGCTCCCAGCAGCCGACCGCCCGAGACGAACAGCGCCTCACCCTGCGGGCCGGGCAGGTCCGGGGCGCCTCCCACGACGTCGTCCAATACCGCCAGGTCAGCCTCCGCTGCGCCCTGCTCACTCAAGGACCGCCGCGCCGCCCGCCAGCGAAGCTTGCTTGCTGAGGACGCGCGACCCGCCTTGCCCGGCTCGCCCCGTAACCGGCCCCACCTGCCGGCCGGACCCCACTTCGCACTACTCCCACCCCGGGGAAGGGCTGATGTTTGTGCGAGGTGCGGCGGCGCGGTCAGCGCACCAGGCGGAGAAAGACCGTGTCGACGATCTCTTCGAGGGCGTGGCCGCCGGCGACTACCTTGTCCCGACTAACGAGACCTGTGCAGGGACTGCTTGCGCGCGGTCAGAACCAGTGCAGGCAGTGCGGGGGGCGGTCGGCGCGGAAGAGGGCGTCGGCGAGGGTGGCCGCGCCCGGGTGGTGAGCCCGGATGTGTCCGGCACGTACGAGCGTGCTCGGGGCGGTGCCGCCGAGGTAGATCGAGCCCAGGTCACTCACGTCCAGGGACAGGTCGGGCTCCCGGTCCGTCGGGACACAGTCGGCCTTACTGTCCCGGGCGGTCAGCAGGTAGCGACCGTGTTCGCCGAGGAACGGGTCGTCGACGTCGAGGACGAGCTCGCCGTCCGTGAACCAGCCGCGCGCGGTCAGCGCACGCGGGACGTCCAGCAGCCGCACCCAGAGCCAGTCGGTGTCGTCGCTCACCTGGCCGGCGCGGAAGTCCGCAAGCTGCCGGCGCAGCGGATGCTCGGGTGGGACGTGCTTGAACACGACCTTTGTGACCAGGTCGTGTCCGAGCACGAACCGGGCCAGGGACGTGAAGACGGCGTCGTCGGTGGCGATGGTCTCGTCGACCGTCAGGGTGCCGGACTCGACCGAGTAGCTGGCGTACCCGTCCGGGACGCCGTCGGCGTCCCGGTGGACGGCGACGTAGCGCGGCGCCGGCGAGACCGGGGGCTGCCCGGCGCCCAAGGCCCACCAGCGGTGCGGCCGGGACAGCGCGCCGGGCTGTGCGCGGCGGTACCGGTCGTAGACCTCTTCCAGGATCTCGCCGCACTCGGCACGCCGCAGCAGCTCGACCGAGCCCGTGTCCGCTCCGGTCGCCGGGGCGCCGGCCGTTCCGCGCGCCCGGGGGAGGGCGAAGGCGGCCTGGTGGCGCGGCACAGTCAGCCGCTGCGTGTAGGTCGCCGGTCCGTAGCCGAACCTGCCGTAGATCGGGAACTCGGAGGCCATCAGTACGGAGAGGAACTCTCCTCGGGCCCGCAGCTCGGCGAGCTGATGGCGCATCATCGCACTGAGCACGCCCTGGCGTCGGTGCGAGGGCAGCACGCCGACGAAGCTCACCCCGGCGGCCGGGACGAGGATCTCACCGGGCAGGGTGAGCTCGAAGGAGTACGCACCGGCGGTGCCGACAGGCCGCCCGTCCGCAGCCATGGCGAACAGGCTGCGGTCCATTTCGATCGCCGACCACCAGCCCCCGCTGCCGCTCTCGGCCGGGGTTTCCGGGAAGAGCCCGAACGCGGCATGGAGTGTGTCGACGAAGACCTCGAGGTCCTGGTCGGTCGTAGGACGGATCTCCATTGCTGCCGCTGCCTCCCCGGGAAACCGGCACCACGATGCATGGTGTCCCGCCACAGTGCAGCGTCGATGCGTGGCCAGGGCAAGCGAATTACGGCCGGGCGGGTGGCCGGTCACAGCACAGCCGAAGGGGCAGCAGGCTGCCGCTCCAGCGCAGAACGCTCAGCGACGCCGGCCTCGTGCTTGTGGCGGCGCCACCGACGCTCTGTCTGGGCACGAGCCTTCGAGCAGAACCGCGTCTCGCTGCGCACGTGGGCCCGCAGGTTTTCGCCGTGTCCCAGAACCGCTTCATGTGTAGCGCTGTCCGTGCAGGTCAGCGGGCGGGCCGGCTCACGAACGGTCCCATCACCCGCGGTTGCTGGTCACCGACGGTGGCTGGCCGCCAGTCTCGGTGACGCAAGCCGGGCGGCGCGGTCCACCCGCGCCGCCCTCGTTACCCCACAGCGGAGGAGGACCTCGTGAACATTCGACGCAGCGTCGTGCTGGCGGTTGCCGGCGCGGCAGTGGCAGGAGGGCTGAGCATCGCCCCCACCGCCGCCGCTACGCAAGCAACACCGACGACGAGCCAGAGCACGCGGGACATGAGGACCAAGCAGGTGAACGGGGACTGTGTGCTCTGGCACGATGCCCGGACACAGGGTGCTGCCTGTGCAGGAGGGCCGTACCAAGCCTGGGCCAAATGTGACAACGGCAAGTACGTATTCGGGAAGGCCGTGAGCAACTACTCGTGGTCTTACGCGTATTGCTCGTCTGTCGGCGCCTACCGCGGCACGGGTGACGTGAACTTCCTGTGAGTGCCCGAAAGTAGGGAAACAAGGGCAAGGGTGCGGCGGAGGGCGGCTCGTACCTTACGAGCCGCCCTCCGGCATGCAGCGCCGCCGGGCCTCGGTGAGATCGCGGGCCCGGCCGCGGGAGAGGTTCGGATCCGTCGAGCAGGTGGCGGCCCGAGGCAGGGGACGGGCAGTGGTGGCCCGCTCCCGGGACGGGACGCGCAGGGCAGCCGCGACGCGGTGGCCGCTGCTACGTCTCGGTCACCGGGGCCGGCTCGCCACTGCGGCGGGCTTCGTCCTGGACGAGCAGCGAGAGGAGGGAGGCGACGGTGAGACCAGCCTCAGCCGGGTGCCGCAGGACCTTCCCGGGCTCGATCCGGTACGTGTTCGCGCGTCCTTCGCGCTTGTGCGACAAGTACCCCTCTTGCTCAAGGTCCACGATGATGCGCTGCACGGCGCGCTCGGTGAGCCGGCAGTAGGCAGCGATGTCGCGGATGCGCGCGTTGGGGTCGTCCGCGATGGCGGCCAGTACGCGCGCATGGTTGGTGATGAACGTCCATCCGTTGTGAGGGTTAGGCACTCCCATGCGGCAATCTTAAGACGCTCTTGGACGACACCTAATACATGACATATATTTCGTGTACCGCGTTACGCGTGTTGATGTTCTGGGGTCGGCAGGTGTCCAGGGAGGGCGAGTGGGGTGGATGCTCGGAAAAGGGTGGTTGCGACACGACGCGTCTTGGGGGCGCAGTCGGCCGTGCAACCCGAGGAGACAGCCGGCTGGGTGGTAGGTCCGCCCTGCTTGATGAGGATTCACAGTGACCCCCGCACGGAAGGGATCGTCGTGGTGGTCCTCCGCGGCGAGATCGACTACGGCTGCGAGGAGATGCTTCTACGCAGCCTCACCAGCGCTTTGAACTCCTCTGCCCGCGGCATCGCGATCGACCTCAGCAAGGTCTCCTTCTGGGCATGCTCCAGCGTGGCGGTCCTCCTCGCCACACGCGAGCTGGCACAGCGACACGGCAAGACCATGTCCCTACGAGCCCTCAGCCCCATAGTGCGCCGGGTGCTTGAACTGTCCGAGTCCCTGCACCTGTTCACCACCGAAGCAGCCCCTGACTCTCCCCACCCCGGCCGGAGGCCCGCCACCGTAGCGCCCTCTCAAACGCCCGCGCCGGCACCACCACCGGCACCGGGTGGGAGGGCATCGGCATACTCGTCAGCAGGATCCGCAGGGACGTCTTTTCCCTCCGACTCCACCGGCGTTCCTGTGGGACCCGCCTGACACGGGTCGCGTCATCGTGGACGGAGGGGGACGCCCGGCCGTTCCTGCGGACGCTGATGAGGGGATGCCGTTCACGACGATCCGGGTCGTAGTGGCCGACGACGAAGAACTGCTGCGCACCGGCTTCCGTCCGGTGGTCGATTCCTGGGATGACCTGGCGGTGGTGGGGGAGGCGGGTGACGGGCGGCAAGCGGTGCAGTTGATCGAGCGCACGCGGCCGGACGTGGCGTTGACGGACATCCCGATGGTGCACGACGCCGCCCGCGCTGAGCAGCCTGTCCGCACGCGAGACAGAAATCAGCACTCCCGCTGCGGGCGGACGGGTTCAGGCTGCGGCATCCCCATGAGAGTCGGCTGCGTAGGCCAGGATGTGTGGGACCGCTTCGCGCAGGCTGACGAAGTGGCGGTGCACGCCGTCCACCGCGGCGGCGGTGTTCACGCCCCACACCGTCATCCCGGCGCGCAGGCCGGACTGCACTCCGGACGGGGCGTCCTCGATGACGAGGCAGTCTCCCGGCGCGGCTCCCAGATGCGCGGCGGCCTGCAGATACGGGACGGGTGAGGGCTTGCCCTCCTCGACGGCGGCCGCGTCCACGATCACGCCCGGCAGCGGCAAGCCCGTCCGCAGGAAGCGGCCGCGCACCCGGTGCTCGTAGTTCGAGGTCACCAGCGCCCAGGACCCCGGCGGCAGGCCGTGCAGCAATTCCGACGCGCCGGCGTAGGCCGCATAGACGCCGGACCGCACGTCCTCGTCCTCCAGCTCGTGCAGCGCGGCCAGGCACTCGCGAGGATCGCGGTCCGCAGCGACCCGCGCGAACGTCTCCATCGGCCGCGTCCGCAGAGCCACCCGGTAGACCTCGGCCGCATCCAGCCCGTACCGCTCCGCCCAGGTTTCCCAGACCCGACGCTGGTTGCTCACCGCATCGATCAAGGTGCCATCGACATCGAACAAGACGTACTTCGCACGGCCGGACCGCGCAGGTTCACTCGTCACTCATCGATCATGTCAGGAACCATGCCCATGCCAACGGGCCGAAGTCATCGCAGTGAAACCCGCTCGACCTGGCTACCCCCTGCCAGAGATTCTTGAGCATGGAATTTCTCTGCTATCACCGCGACCGGCCCGGCTCCCTGCCGCTGCGCGACGAACTACTGGAAGAGCATTGGTCTTATATGGACCGGTATGCGGAGGAGCTGATCGCCCGGGGCCCGACCTTCGCCGACGACGGCGACATGCCCACCGGCAGCGTGCACATCGTCGACCTGCCCGATCCCGCCGCGGCCCGCGCGTTCGCCTTCGACGAGCCGAACTACCAGGCCGGCGTCTATCGGGACGTGTTGCTGCGGCGGTGGCGCAACACGCTGGGGCGCACCATGTGGGACTTCCCCGGCGGACCGGACGGCGGCAATCGATACCTGGTGCTCGGCCTCGGGACGGGCCCGGCCGCCGACCTCGCCGTGCCGCCCGACCGGGACGAACTGATCGCCTACGGGCCGCTGCTGTCCGACAACGGCGAGCTCTGGCTCGGCACGGCGGCGTTGCTCCGGGCACCGGACCCGGAGACGGCGCGCGCCATTCTGGCCCCGGACCGGTACGCCGACATCGAGGTGCACCACTGGCAGTTCGGCGGGCGCCCGTCGTAGCCGAGGACGTCCGGCCGACATCGCCGTCGAAGCGGGCACGAGTCAGCCACGGTTGACCCCGTTCGGAGGGAGCGAGGCGGGTCACCAGGCAGGCGGGTACCGGCCCACCGGACGAGGGCGAGGACGACCCCCCGGCGCTGTGGGAAGTATCGCGCCGGGGGCGCTCCGGTCGCAGAACGTCGTCGTCGGCGCCGCGGCGGGTGGGGCGGGAAGGTTCAAAGACTGAGGGTGATCGCGGCGGCGATGCCGCCCAGGCCGAGGGCGAAGGCGGCCTGGGGCCACCCGCCCGTGCCCCAGCGGAAGAATCGGTCTACCGCCAGCCGCCCGGGGCCGGTGGCGGTGATGCCGAGGGCGACCACGGCGATGCAGACGCTGTACTCCACTCCGCCGTCCGTCTCCCAGAGGCCGTGGGCTCCGGCGAATCCCCTACCGGTCTCCGCCAGGCCCTTGCCTCCGAAGATCCCGAACAGCTTTTGCGTGCCGTGCCCGGCCATCAGCAGCCCGAATGTCAGCCTGATCAGCAGAAGCCCCCAGTCGGAGGCGGACGATGTCGCCGTGACGGTGCCTGGTGCTGCCGATGCCGTCGTGGCCGAGGGGCGGCGGTGGTACGTCATGAGTTTGGTAACCATGGGAATGCTCCGGTCGAAGGACGCCGGGCCGCTCCCGTGGTCGTCGCCCACGCGCACCTCGGCGCTGCGACCGTGCCTTGATCCTGCTGGCCGGCTCAGTGGTGGCGCCAGGCGGCGTCGGTGACGTCCTCGGTCGGGAGCTCGACGACGTCGCTGTGGTGGAGAGGGCTGTGCATCACCCCTTGGTAGGGCCCAGCTGGACGCAGCATTCCCCGGGGCGTGGGGCGAGCGTCGCCTCTACGCCGCTGACCTTCAGGCCCTCCAGATAGCCGGTGATGAAGGCGTGGTTCATGCCGCACACCAGCTCGGGGGCCTTGGCGGCCAGGGGGTGGAACGGGCAGTTGCGCAGCCGCAGTTGGGTGGGGGTTTCGCGGACCGGCTCGAAACCGTGCTGGTCGAGCATCCGCTCGCAGACGCTCAGTCCACGTTCTGCGCCGAGCCGGCCGGGACGTGTCTGTTCCCGTTCGCTCGCGCCCAGTTCCCGGCCGCGCCGGCGGGCTGAGCGCAGGGCGGCCTCGGCCGCGGATTCGCCGTCGTCCTCGGTCAGGACGGCCTCCAGCAGGAGGTCGGCCAGCAGTTCGTGACGGCGGTCCGGGATGCTGACGTGGATGTGGCTGTCGGTGGGTTCGTAGACCTTGGGCTGACGGCCGACCTTCCGGATCCCGCCGGGTGATTCGTACCGGGCGCGCAGCAGGCCGGCGTCGACGAGCTTGTCGAGGTGGAAGGCCGCGAGCTTGCGTGAGATGCCCACGCTGGCGGCTGCCTCGTCGCGGGTCACGGGGCGGCGCTGGCGCCGGATGAACGCGAACATCTGCCGTCGGGAGTCCTCGCCGAGGACGCTGACGGACTCGATCGCGGCGTCACCTGCAGGAGGCTGCGGCGTTGCGTCAGAGGTCACGTCTTCACAGTAACGCGTACACCGATAGGTGCAACCGGCAAACCTCCGTGCGATGCGGTGTGGAGCTGGGCATCTTGACGGCCCTCACAAATAAGACCAAGATTTGTTGGTGAAACTGGAGGCGTCATGGTGGATCCGTCGCATGAGCAAGCCAAGCGGCCGGTGAGTGCTGCGCTGGCCGGACCGTACGGGCACCCGTTCCACCCGATCCTGGTCACCGTTCCCATCGGGGCCTGGGTGGGCAGTCTGGTCTTCGACATCGCCTCGCATCTCGCGCGTGATCCGGACTTCCTCGTCCGGGGGGCGATGTGGCTGATCGCGCTCGGGGTGATCGGCGCGCTGGCCGCGGCCCTGGTCGGGTTCCTGGACCTGTTCGCCATCCCGCCGGGCACCCGGGCGTTCCGCGTCGGCCTCGTCCACATGACGCTGAACCTGCTGGTGACCGCCGCCTACGCCGCCAATTTCCTGTGGCGGCACGCCGGCCACCGGCCCGATAGCGGCGTGGGCGACGGAATGCTCGCGCTGAGCGCCGTGAGCCTCGCGGCCCTGGGCGTCTCGGGGTACCTGGGCGGCAAGCTCGCCTACCGCTGGGGCGTGCGGGTCGCCGACGAGGGCACCCAGGCCGAGGGCTTCGTGCCCACCCACCGTCCGCCGGGCTCTGCCGGCTGACCACCTCCACCAGCGTGTCCGCGCGCAGACGCGGCCGCGGTGGGTTCCCCCTTCACCACGAGGAGTCCTCATGGACATCGCCGCACTGATCACCTGGGTGATCACCGCTCTCGGCGGCTTCTACATGCTCGGCACCTGGCTCGCCCGCGGAGGCGCCAAGGCCGGCAACAGCCGCCTGCCCGTCCCCGTCATCTTCGGGCACTTCGCACTCGCCGCGGTCGGCCTGGTCGCCTGGATCATCTACGTGATCACCGACAAGGACGCCCTGGCCTGGACCGCCTTCGGCCTCCTGGTGCCCGTCGCCCTGCTCGGCTTCGCGATGCTGGCGCGTTGGATCCCGGTCTACCGGGCCCGTTCCGCCGCGGCCGCCGCGGGACAGCAGTCCGAGCCCGCCGAGCGGTACTTCCCCGTACCGGTGGTGGCAGGGCACGGCCTCTTCGCCGTCGTCACCGTGGTCCTGGTCCTGCTCACCGCTCTCGGGATCGGTGGCAGCTGACATGACCCAGCATCCCCCTACCGCCCTGCACCTGGCACCCGGCGACCCGGACGCTCCGATACCCGCGCAGGCCGCACTGCGCGTCGTCCAGGAAAATGACGGCATCGACCTGGTCGCAGCCGAACGCGCCGCCGGACAGTTCCTGCAGGCACTCGGCATCAGCACCGCATCCGAGAGCCTGCACGGAACGCCGGGGCGCATGGCCCGCGCCTACGCCGAGCTGTTCAGCCCCCGACCGTTCGACCTGACCACCTTCCCCAACGACGAGGGCTATGACGAACTCGTCCTGGCCCGCAGCATCCCCGTGCGCTCGGTGTGCGAACACCATCTGCTGCCGTTCGTCGGCACCGCCCACGTCGGGTACCTGCCCGGCCGACGCATCCTCGGCCTGTCGAAACTCGCCCGCGTCGTCGAACACTTCGCCTGCCGCCCGCAGGTCCAGGAACGCCTCACCAAACAGGTCGCCGACTGGCTGCAGACCCAACTCGAGCCCAAGGGCGTGGGTGTCGTGATCGAGGCCGAACACACCTGCATGACCCTGCGCGGCGTCCAGGCCACCGGCTCCAGCACCCTCACCTCCACCCTCCTGGGCACCCTGCGCAGCGATGCGCGCTCACGCAGCGAATTCCTGGCCCTGGCCGGCCTCACCTGACCTGACCGCACCATGCGGGGCACCGCTTCGCCCGGACACCAACGAAAGACACCCACCCGATGGAAATCTGGATCAACCCGGCCTGCTCCAAGTGCCGGTCCGCGCTGTCGCTGCTCGACGCAGAAGAGGCGCAGTACACAGTGCGGCACTACTTGGAAGAGCCGCCGACCGCAGACGAACTCGACGCGGTCCTGCGGCGCCTGGCCCTGGAACCGTGGGACATCACCCGCCTCGGCGAACCCATCGCCGCCGAACTGGGCCTGGCGGCGTGGCCGCGCGAAGCGGCGGACCGCACCCGGTGGATCGAGACGTTGACCGCCCACCCCACGTTGATCCAGCGGCCGATCATCACCGCCGACGACGGGACGACAGTGCTGGGCCGGTCACCGGAGGCGGTGCGCTCCGTCCTGCCGTAGCGCCGCAGACTGGATTCCGCCGCTCTCACCGCTGGCATCGTCGACGTACGAATGACCAGCAGCCGGTGGCGGGGCGATGCCCGGGTGCGAAACCCGCGTGCGGTCCAGCGCTCGCGCGTGATAGTCCACCCTGCCATGGACGATCTTGTGACAGCGCGGCTCGTACTTCATCCGCTGAGCATCAGCGAAGCCGAGCGAGTGCTGACCGGAGAACCGGATGACACCGCCCGATGGGCGCCCGACTACCCCGCGGAGGGCGACGTTTCCGCGGCCAGACGATTCCTCAATACCTGTGCGAACACCGGTGATCCCCGACCGTTCGGCACGTACGAAATCCGTCGCAGCGAGGACGGGCGCACCATCGGCGGCGTGGACTTCCACGGAACTCCGGACGAAAACGGCAGTGTCACGATCGGCTACGGCCTCATCCCGTCAGCGCAGGGCAAGGGATACGCCTCCGAAGCCCTCCGCGCCCTGCTGGCGTTCGCGCGCGCCCACGGCGTCACCAGCGTGGAAGGCGACACCGACCGCGACAACACCGCCTCCCAACACGTCATGGCCGCGGTCGGCATGCGACTGGTCGCCGAAGACGAACGACTGAAGTACTACAAGATCACCTGGAACGGGACAACGGAGATTGCTGAGCCGAAACACCAACCACACCAAGCTCACCTCACCCGTGACCAGCAGTTGCGGGCAAGCTTTTGAGGAAGGATGGCCACGTGACCAGTGCGAGGAAACGAGGCCAGCTGTGACGGAGCCGAAGGCAGTGGACCTGATCCACTTGGAGGACGGGGACGGCAACCGCTGCACAGTGCGCGTCACCGGCCGCTTCCGGCCCGGAGTCCTGACCGGCCACGACATCCTGTGCGCTGACGTCCTGGTATCCGCGAGCTTCGTCGACGCGCGTTTGGAGATGTGTCTCTCCCCGCAGGACCTCTCGTCCTGGCAGCAGTCGCTGGCCGAACTCACCCCGGGCGGCAACGCGAGCCTCGGTGGAGACCGGGGCCTGCATCTCGGTATCCACGTGAATGACGAGCGATCGGTCTCTGTCTGGGTCGAGGATCCAGACCGTCTCACCACAGCGTTGACGATCCGGCCGCCGGCCGGCTGGCTCGACGAACACCACGACCGACTCCAGCAGGTTCGGCAAGCCTGGCCCAGAGAGGTCGTGGAAACGGCTCCCATGGCGTACGAGTGGGCACTCCGCCCCTGACAAGCACGGACTCCGCGGAGACACTCACCGGCGACCCGCAGCGTGAGCCACGAAAGGCACGAGACAACAGTGAACGGTCACACCACGGCACTCGACGACCCGGTGGGGGAGTCGCTTCGCGGTCGGCACGCCCACCTCGCCCGCCGGCGCGGCCGTGCCGCCACCTACCTTCCCGACGTCGCGACCTTCGCCGCGGTGTCCGCTGCCCCTGACGAGGCGGAGTGGGCCGACCTGGCCCGGCTTCTGGGCCGGGGCGAGCTCGCCGACATGTTCAGTTCCCCGGCGACGCCGCCGACGAGCTGGGCGCCGGTCTTTGCCCTTGACGGCCGTCAGATGACCTGGTCCGCAAGCAGCCCTCCGCGCGTTCCGCATGCCGGCCCAGACATCGAGGAACTGACCGCGCAAGACATCCCCGACATGCTCGACCTCGTCGCACGTACCCGACCGGGACCCTTCTGGCCGCGCACCAACGAACTCGGCACCTACCTGGGCATCCGCGTGCACGGCGCGCTGGTGGCGATGGCCGGCGAGCGGCTCCGCCCTCCGGGATGGACCGAGATCAGCACCGTCTGCACCGCTCCCGAGGCCCGCGGACAAGGCCACGCCGCCCGCCTGATCAGCACCCTTGCCGCGCGTATCGCGGCGCGGAACGAGCGTCCCTTCCTGCACGTGGCCGAGACGAACACCGGCGCGATCGCACTCTACGAGCGGCTCGGCTTCCGGACCCGCAGGCACGTGACGTTCCGCGGGTTCCGCGTGGCTTGACAACCCCGAGCGGGACGCAGGTGACCAGCGCGCTTGCTAGAAGGGGATGTCACCGGTGTGACCTAGAGTCCCGGCCATGACGACTCTGATGATCGAAAATGGTCCTTCTGCGCCGGATGCGCTGGTGACCCGGACAGGCGGAGTGCCCCTGGCTGGGGTCGGCACCGAATGGCCATGCTGCTCCTCATGTGAGGGCCCGATGCAGTTCCTTGCCCAGGTTGTCCTGGATGACCTCGGAGAAGAGGAGGGGGAGAGCAAGGGAAAGGGAGGAGTCCTTGCCCTGTTCGCCTGCCAGAACGACCCGGGCATGTGCGACGACTGGGAGCCGCGCTCCGGAGGCAACCGGGCCTTGCTCTTCCCACTGGATGGCCTTGGGCCGATACCCCTCCCTGAGGGGGACGAGGAGGCGCCGCTCGTGCTCGGCGACGTTCGGGCCGTCGTCCTGGAGCGCGAGTCCGAGGACGACTACGATCTGGCGCGCGCAGCGTGGGCAGCGAGAAGTGAACGACCCGAGTCGTCTGTGCTGGGGCAGCTTGGGGGACGTCCTGCCTGGATTCAGGCAGACGAGACACCCTCCTGCCCCTCATGCGCCCGTACGATGCCGTTCATCGTCCAGCTGGAGGAAGGCCCGGATCACAGCACCTCGATGAACTTCGGTGGTGCGGGCAGTGCCTACGCATTCGCCTGCGAGCCGTGTGGCCGCGCGTTGTTCCTGTGGCAGTGCTGAAGCCGACCCGGCGATCTGGGACCTTCACGTGCATGCCGTCAGTGGACGGTCGCGGGTTCTCCTCGGCGAGCTCGTTGTTGGGCTCGGCCAGTTCGTGATGGGCCAGCTGCTCGACTCTACGTGTCCCGCACGTGGGGGTTGACGTCCGGTCGCGGACGAGGCGGCCCCGGTGCGCCGCACCGGGGCCCGCAGGGGAGCTATGCGGCTTCAGAACGTCCAGGTGGTGTACCACGTGGCCTGACTGGAGGGATGTGCCAGGTCGGAGGTGACTCCACTGAGGCGGCCGTCAGTGCCTCGGGAGCCTATGTAGCGGCCCTTCGAGCCGTCGCTCCAGGCGATGACGAAGTAGATGTAGGAACCGTCCACGAACCCCTGCTCGATGGTGCCCGTTGTCGTACTTCCCGTCCTGGCTATACCGGTGAGCTTGCCCTGGGCGTCCTGGGTCACGGAGAGCGTGGCGTTGGACGAATTGCTCTGGTACACGGTCCAGATCCCTCCGACGTTGAAGCCGGCTGAGGCTGCCTTGGCCACCGGTGCCACGGAGGGCCGGTGCGCCGCGGCCTGAGCGGCGGGTGCGGCGAGGACGGTGCCACCCAGTGCGACGGAGAGAGCCACGGCGGCCGTGACGAGTCTGACGCGCATGCGGATTCCTTTCCCAAAAAGGCAATTTATGCGGCATAGGGCCTTCTGCGGAGACCTGAGCCTCGCAGGAGCAGCTGTTCCCGCCCAGGCGAGAACCGGTCATTGGCGGACATGCGGTCGACCGGAATGTGACGTGACGGCACCGAGCCCGGTAAGGAATCCGCCGGCAAAGTCCGTCTGGGGCTGGGGCGGGCCGCCGTCCTCGCCCTCGATGAACGCGTCCCGCGCCGAAACCCCGATTACCCGACGGCAGATCTTCGGGGAGCCCGCATGGGCACATCCGATGCCGTGTGCCTGTCCCACGGCTGGTGGCACAGGCGCTTAAATATCGGAGTGTGACTACAGAGCCGCAGCGCTTCAAGATCTTGTTGGTGCCCGAACACGTTGAGGGCAGAGGCGGTGCCTCCGCGGAGGACTCAGCCGTGCGATCGGCGGTCGTCGAGGCCACAGGCGAGACGGGCGCCTCTGGCTACCCCCGCTACGCCGGGAACGGAATCGTGGCCGACATCGACCCCAGCACGCGTACGGTCGAGGCGGTACTCGTCGATGGCGCAGAGCTGGACTATGGGCTTACCGCGAGGGTCACTTCCTGATCGTGAAGCGGGGAAGCGGCCTGCACACGCGCGATGTGTGGCTTGTTGGCCTGCAGGTGTGCGCGCATGCTCAGGCTGCTTGAGAGCGCTCCCGAGGAGCGGGCGCCGGAACAGGGGGTGCCGCGCGATCCGGCCCGTCCAGCGGTGTGGCGGCGGGCAGTGGCACGGTGCGCGTCTACGCCGCATATCGGGTGCGAGGACACCTAAAGGCATTCTGCCAGAAGGCGCTTCTTTCGAGACAATTGCGGAAGTATCCCCTTCATGGCTATCGCGAGTCCTGTGGACTGATCGTCGTTTTTGTACTGCGAGAAGTGTGGGACGGCCGGTGATCGGGAGGGGCTCATGGCGCTCGGGGAGATCGGCCGCGGGAGCGAGACGGCGCGGCTCCGTGCCCTGCTTGACCAGTCCCGTAGGGGCCGCGGGGCGGTGGATCTGACGGTCGTCCGTGGCGAGCCAGGAGCGGGGAAGTCGGCGCTGCTGGACGCTTTCGGAGAGGAAGCCTCCGCAGCTGGGTTCCGCGTGGCCGCGGTACGGGGGACAGGACTGGGGGAGCGCCCGTATGCGGCGGTCCATCGGCTCATCGCCCAGTTACGGCCCGGTGACGGCCAATTCTTGGCGGACCAGTACTGCACACCGGATGGCGACCCTGTCCAGGGGTGGGCTGCCGTGGTGCAGACAGGGAGGAAGACCCCCATTGCCCTGTGTGTGGACGACGTGGCCCGTGTCGACAACTGGTCGCTCCGATGGCTGCTGGATCTGTCCCGGACAGTGCCGCCGATGCCGCTGGCCATCGTGCTCACGGCCACGATCTGCGGCGCCGGGGCCTGGGCCGCCGCCACGAATGGCACCTCCCACGCGCCCGTCTCCGTACTCCTCACCGCGGCCGAGCCCATCGACATGCCGGGGCTGCGCACGGAGGATCTGCCCGAAGCTGCCGCCGCACGATGTGGCGTCGTTCTCGACGCTCGGACCGCCGCGGTGTGTGGCGACCTCACCGGAGGTAATCCCGCACTCCTGCATGCCCTGCTGGCGCCGCACTCCGACAGCGCGCCCACGGAGGACGCGCTCCGCGCCACCGCGGCATCAGGTGCTCTGACGGGAGCCGACCGGTGGCTGGCGCCGCTCGGCACGCCCGCCCTGGCCCTGGCGCGGGCAGTCGCCGTGCTCGGTGGCGGCGCCGAGGTCGCGGTCAGCGCTGAACTGGCTCACCTCACGGTCGAGGAGGCGCTCGCGGCCGTCGACCAACTCGTCGACGCCTGTGTGCTCGCCAACCGCACCCCGTTGGCCTTTCGCCACCCGCTCCTGGAGGCGATGGTCCTCGGCAGCATCGCCGCCGGCACCCGGACTGCGCTGCATCTGCGGGCAGCTGCCCTGCTGCGCGACCGGCAGGCTGAAGCCACCTCCGTCGCCCACCACCTGCTCGCCACCGGCCCCGTGGGAGAGGAATGGGCGAAGCGCTGCCTGCGGCTGGCTGCACGTCAGCTGGAGCAGGAGGGCAGGCCCCACGACGCAGCACGGTATCGGCGCTGCGTCCTCCGCGAGCCCCTCCGTCCCCAGGAAAAGTTGGCCATTCGCCGGGAACTCGCCGAGCTGTACGCCGTCATCGACCCCGAGCGTGCCGTTCACCTCTTGGACGCCGCCCGCTGCGAGTCCCATCCCCCTGGCATCGTCGTGGAGTACGCGCTGGCGCTGGCCGCCGTGCTGGACGGGTGTGGCCGGTCCGAGGACGCCGTCACCGTCCTCGACGACGCTGCCGCCCGGCTCGGACGAACACCGGGCGACAACTCCTGGCAACTGCGGCTACGCCTGCACAAGGCTTTCATCTGCCGGCGCGCCCCGCTGTGGCTGGCGCGGGCCGCCGATCCGCTGGGCAAGCTGACCTGCCAGGCGCCACGCCGGGGCGTCGCCGGCCGGGAACTCGCGGCCCTGCGCTCCGTCCATGCGGTCGATGCCGGCGCCGACCGGGGGGCGGCCGCCCGGTACGCCCGGCAGGGCTTGCCCCGGGGGGAGGGGTGCGGTTCGGCCACCCTGCTGTGGCACGCCTGCGGCGCGCTGGTGGCGGCCGGTGAAGTCGCCGAGGCGTGGACCCATTGCAGCCGCGGGCGCCAGGTCTCCGGTCTCCGAGCCGGCCGCTTGGACCACATCACGTTGGCATTGGTGCGCGCGACGGTGTTGCGGGCCCGAGGTGACCTCTCTACCGCCGACGCCACCCTGACCCCCATGACTGACCGCCTGCTTTCCTTCGCAGCCGCCGGGCACCCCTTGGCCGTGATCGGCGTGGCGGCCCTGGCCGAGGTGCGGGCCCTGCGGGGAGCGACGGACTCGGCGCGCTCCCTGCTCGCCGAGAGCGGGCTGGACCGGCACCAGCTGCCGTGGCGGCGGGACTCGGCGTACGCCCTGGCCGCGCGGGCCGCGGTCCACGAGAGCGACGATCCCGGCCGCGCTGTGGAGGACCTGCTCGCGGCGGGGCGCCTCCTGGACGAGGCCGGCGTGCGCAACCCCGCGGTGCTCCCTTGGCGCTCCCGTGCCGCTCGGGTCCTCGCGGCGTGCGGGGAACGCGACGAGGCCGCCACACTCGCGGGAGCCGAACTGGAGGACGCCCGCCGCTGGGGCACCCCGGAATCCGTCGGCACCGCGTTGCACGCCCTGGCACTCGGCGAGTCCGGGGAGCAGCGCATCAGTGTGCTGGCAGAGGCGTCCACGACGCTCGCCCGGTCCCCGGACCGCATGCAACATGCCCTGGTGCAGGCGGTCTTGGGGGCGGAGCTTGCCGGGTCCGGCCGGACGGAGGCGGCACGCGTCGAGTTGCTCTCGGCCCTCCAGCTCGCCCATGCCTGTGGTGCCGATCCGCTGGCGCACCGCATCCAGAGAGCCCTGGGGCCACTCCAGGCAAGGTGCCTGGAACCTTTCGCCCCCTCCGGGGCGCTCTCGGCCACTCCCCGCCTCCGCTCGGCCGGTGAGGTGGTGCCCGCTGCGACCCCGGAGCCCGAAGGTCACGCCGCCGCGCACGCCGCCCATCCGCTCCTGGACAGCCTGACGCCCCAGGAACGGAAGATCCTTCACCTGGCCCGGGACGGATACTCCAACCGTGACATCGCGGGCCGGCTGTTCGTTGCCGTCCGCACCGTCGAATTCCACCTCTCCGGTGCGTACCGCAAATTGGGCATCGCCGGACGCCGCCAGCTCGCCGAGGTGTTCAGCGGCGGTTGACGACCGGCCGGTGCAGCGCGGGCCTCATCGCGTTCCCTCCGCCCACTCAGCGCCGATCCGCCGCCAGCCGGGCTCCTCCCGCCCGTCCGGCGCGGCCACGTACCTCTCGAAGCTGGCGATGGCCGACGTGCCGTGCACCGACTCCACGGTCCGCGCCGCCAGATGGCACAGCAGACCGCGTTCCACGGGCGCGAGACCCAGCCGGTTGAGGTGGAGGTAGAGGTAGTTCATCACCAGGCGGAACGAGGCGAACCACGCGTCGTCGACGAGGAATTCCTGGTGCCCATGGTCGGACAACAAGAGCGTGTGGAACTCGCTGAGCTGCCGCGTCGGCATACGCGGAGCCAGCGCCGCCCCGCCCATCGACACCTCGCCCGAGGCGAGCAGCGGCTGCGCGATGCGTTGGTGACGACGCACGGCCCGCGCCCACTCCGGTACGAATGCCACCCCGGAGCCGGTGGCATCGGTGCCCTCCGGCTCCGCGAGGGCCGCTTCCACCTCCCGCAGCCGTGCGCTCAAGGCGGCTTCCTGGCGGCGGAACCGCTCGTCGAAGCGGGTGCGGTAGGCCACCGGATCGTTCGTGCGGGACAGAAAGGCGTCCGCGTGCGAGCGCAGTGACAGCACCCCCCGCTCGATCGGGGCCCCGCCGTCCTCGAACGGGATCGCCGCCGCGGCCGCCGTGGTCCACATCAGGTCCAGGGCCAGCACGGACAAGGGAGCGGTGCGCAGCTGCTCGTACATCCGGAACGCGAGGTCGGTCGTATCGGAGAGGAAGTCCGCCATCAGCTCGCTGGCGCGGAGCGAGCCGAGCACCTGCAGCCGATGGTCGTACGGGCGCTCCACGACCGTGTTGTCCGGCACCCACGGACGGAGCGGCCCGGGCTCCATCTCCAGCTCCGCGAGCCGCTCGTGCACGGGTGCCAGCGCGGCCTCGTCCAGCCGCGCGGTGGAGGGGCACGCCCGTAGGTAGTCCGTGACCACGCTCCGCACCACCGGGCGAACCCGCGCACACCACGCCGTCTCGTCTGTAAGGAAGTTGAGGCGCAGGTGGGGGCCGCGCAGCCAGTGCCGGCCGAACCAGCAGCCGCGCACCCAGGGCCGCACGCCGGCGAACGCGGGGCGTACCGCCTCACGGATCAGCTCCGGCTCCGCGGCCTCGTCGTGATGGTGGACGTGCAGACTGTGCCAGGACGCCTCGACGCCCCCGGTCATGCGACGTCCTGTGCCTCGGGCAGTTCGGCCAGCACTCGCCCCACCAGGAACCGCAACTGGTTCTCCTGCCACAGGGTGAGCCCGAGCCGGTTGTTCACCAGGTGGGCGCAGCGCAACAGCACCAGGCTGGTGGCCGGGTGCGCGGTCGCCGGCAGGTCCAGCGGCTCCGCCAGCGGAGAGGCCGCCCAGTCGGCGACGAACTCGCCGGACTCCTCCATGCGGTGCAGCTCGTCGCGCAGTTGCCGTACCGATGCGAGCCAGTATCCGCGCTGACCGGTTCCGGCCGGTTCGGCGGCGAGCGCCCAGGTGCGCCGGGCGCGCGCGTGCAGTTGCTCCCGCTGGAGTCGGTAGCGCGGTTCCACGTCGGCCGCCTCGGGGCCGCTCCCGAACGGCAGCGGCGGACCACCGTGCTGCGCCCACCGCTCGCGGACCTCGTCGCACAGCGCGAACACGCCCACCACCAGGTCGAACGCCAGCAAGGCCCGCTGCTCCACGGTGGTGCCCGCCGTGATCACCGACAGCGCCAGCCGGCTCGACTCGCAGAAGTGCCGTTCCACGGCAGCGATGGCGGCGCCGTGGCCGTAGTCGTCGTGCTCGCGTGCGTACGGAAGGAACTCCACGGTGTTGTTGGCCCGCACCACGACGTCGTGGCCGGCGCGGCCCTCCAGCCCGGCCAGCCCCTGCGCGACCTGCGCGAAGCGGGAGCGGTCCACCACATCAGGAGCGGGTGAAAGTGCGAGGAACGCGCTCAGGCCACGCTCCATCGCCTCGGTGACTTCGGCGCGGTCGGTGGCGTGCGAGGGGAGCAGGCGCAGGCGGACATGGGGGCCGCCCTCCCAGTAGCGCAGAAAGAAGTACCGCTGGATCAGTCCGTGTTTCTCCAGCTCCGACACCAACGGCTGCACGCAGCGGCTCATGAGTGCGTCCTGGTCGGTGTCGTAGAAGACGTGGGCGCACACCCAGTCCTGCGACCGTGCGGTCGCCGGATCCAGGCGAGGGCCCGCGCCATGTCCGTTCGTCGTACTCATCGTGTCCGTCCTTCGTTGATCTCGATGAGGTATTCGGTCACCCGAGGCCCGCTGTCGCCGTATTCCGGCATCTGCGAGGGGCCGGGCCTGGCCTCTTGGAGGAACAGCACCTGACCTGCACCGGAGGCGAGCAGCCGCTCGAAGACCCCGACCAGCAGCAGATTGGCGAAGTCCACGTAGAGCGGCTTGCGGGACTTGATCCGCCACACGTCTCCGCTGACCACCGACTGAGGGTCCAAGGCACGGACGAAGCAGCGCTGCGGCATCCCGTGTTCTGCCAGCCACCCGGCGAGCCGCAACAGCAGGGACCGGTCGCTCTCACCCTTGCCCCGCCGCGGTACGGCGTCGGGTGGCAGCACCCACTGCCGGCGGCTGACCGTCGTACGGCCCACGACCACCCGCGGTTCCGCCAGGACCTCCCGCACCTCGGCGAGGGAGGGGTCGCCGAACATCCGTCGTCCGGGGATCAGCAGATTGGACGTGGCGCCGAAGGTCTGCATCAGCAGGCGCAGCGCCGGCGGCAGCCACAGCTCCGCGATCAGGTTCGGGTGGACCGGCCGCAGCTCGCCGGCGTGCCCGCGGGCGTGCAGGGCCAGCAGGCCGAGTGCGGGATCGTGCCGCACATAGAGGTCCCCCAGGGGGATGCGGTGTTCCGGGCCCCGCAGGCTGCGCCCTCCGGGGTACTCGATCTCTGCGGCCACGGCGGACGCTCGCAGCCCCACGTTGCTTCCGAAGTGGCGGCAGGTGTCGGCATGGATGACGCCGGCAGGCGGGAGGGCGGTGTCCACGGCCGCGTCCCGCGCCGCGTCGATGCCGGCCTGGGTGAGCAGCCGTCCGATACGGTCACGCCCCCGGCCGTGCCCGGAGTTAACGGCGTTGACCACGAACTGGGGCACAGAGCCGGTGCCGAGGGGCTGGCCGTAGTAGGCCACGGAGTCCGGCACCCGCATCCACGCGGGCCGGCGCCCGGTCACCGCGAGGAGCCGTTCGGGGGCGATCCGTGCCACTCCGTGCGCATCGGCCGGCGCCGCGCGGACCACCTCGCACAATGCGTCCCGCAGTGACGCCAGCTCGCCCAGCCGTGTGAGCCGATGCTCGTGCATCGTCCGGTAGCCGTGCACGGCGACGGAAAGCAGGGCGAGCAGCGCGGGGTCCTCGCGCAGCCACGTCTGGACCTGCCGGTGAAAGGTCAGGAACGGCACGGTCTCCCCGGCCCCGACCCGCTCGGCGAACAGGTCGGCGAGCGTGACCCGGCCGGGCAGGGCCGGGTCGAGCACGGCGTAGCAGTGTCGCAGCGCGTCCAGATCTCTCAGGATCGGTTCCCACGCGCTTCGGTCCGGTGCGGGAAGGGGCGCCGCCAGCAGGGCGTTCTCGATGACGCTGTTCTTGGCGGGCAGACTGAGGTGATCGGCGCCGAGCAAGTCCCTGATCCGTCGTAGCGCCTCCTCGACGGTCTCGATGGCGTGCACTCGTTGCGCCGGATCCGTCATCTCCGGGTAGTCCGACAGCTTTGCGGCGATCACGGCGAGTTCCCGCTCGACCCCGACGAGCTCCGGACTCGTCGCACCGGCCAGCCATGAACGCAGGTCGGCGACGTGATCGAGGGTCTGGTCGGCGAAGGGCCGCTCGGCCTCCAGCAGTCCCAGCTCCTCCAGTCGCGCCAGGTACGCGCCGGCTGCGGCCGGGTCGCCGCCGGTGCGGCGCGCGACGGTCCGGGCCGCCTCCTCGCGGGTGGGGCGGCCCTCGCGCACCACCTCCACGCACACCCGTACCGCAGCCGCCTCGGGCAGGGTCCGGAGCGGCTCCTCGGCCCCGGCCCCCAGGAACTGCCAGCCACCCTCGGTGAACGTGGCGCTGGGGTTGAGTCGCAGTCTGCAGCGCCCGGCGAGGTCAGGATGGCTTCCGAGTCTGCGGACGACCTGTTGGACGACCCATACGTTCAGCTCGGCGACCGTACGCACTTCCGGGCCGGTGGACGCGTGGCCCTGTTCACGGTCGCTCCACGTACCCAGGCCGCTCGCGGTGAACGTGCTGAACGGGCTGGTCTTCATGGTTACCCGCCCGAGGTACTTTGCGAGCCGCAGCGCCAGCGAGCGTTCCGGTGCCCGCTCGTCGGGGTGCGCGAGCCATTTGCGCACCTCGGCGAGGAGCACCGGACTGCTCAGCACGAGACCGTGCTGGAACCCGGGATCGGCTGCCGCCTTGCGCAGCAGCGTGGGGTGGGTGCGCAGGTGGTGGCCGATCAGCTCGTCGAGTCGGGCCAGCGCCTCCTGATGGCCGGCCCGCAGCCGCGCCCAGGTGTCCACCTGGGCGACGAGGGCGTGGGGTAACAGCGCACGAACGGCGTCGTTCCAGTGGCGCTCGGCGAGCGGGCGGCGATTGTGGATGGCTCGCCGTACGGCCACCAGGAGCGGCTTGCCGGAACCGGCCCGTCCGATCTGCTGGTAGAGACGGTCGGACAACTCGGCTGCCAGGTGGTCCAGTCGGCGTTCGGTGCCGCGTACGGTCTCGACCTGGTCCCACAACTCCGGCGAGCGCAAGTCATCCAGCGTGGTCGCGGGCAGCCCGCCGATCCGTACGCCGAAGGCGTCCGATGGTGAGAACTCATCGGTCATGGCGGACTCCAGTCACGGAAGGTGCGGAAATGCGGGGAGTGGGCACGGCGACGTCACGGGAAGGGGTGCGGGTGCGGATTGATCTCCTCCTCGGCCAGGGGCGCCGCACGATGGCCGAGTTCCGATGGAAGCCGCAGCAGCCGGGGCAGCCCGTGTGTGCGACGCATCCGGTGCCCGAACGTCATCGGCAGCAGTCCCGGCACGATCACCTTCGCGCAGGCCAGACCGCCTGCCCGGTGCTCGTCGGTGGTCTGGTCGACCACGACCACGTCCAGGCCCCGATCGATGAACCGGGCCACCGCCTCGGCCAGGTCGTCGCGCATGTCCTGGTGACGCGGCCGGCAGGTGGCGTGCGCGAACGCCTCCTCGACGGGCAGGCCGCCCGTTTCGGCGTCACCGCCGTTGCCGAGCAGGAAACCGAAGCGGCCGAACGCGGCCGGGTGGCAGTACAGCAGCGCGTGGTCCCGCATCTCGCGCACCAGGCCGGGATCGTCGATCATCGCCGCGATGCGGTCCCGCTCCTCACGGAAGGCCGACCGGTTCCATCCCAGGTTCGCCGTGAGCTCCAACAGCCCGTTCATCAGGGCGCGTTCGGGATCGAAGTGCGCGCCTGCTGCGCAGACCGCGGCGGGTTCGTCGTGCCGGCCCGATGCGCTGGGACGCACGGCCATCACCCAGGCCGTCGGGATGCCGTGGTCCGGGGTGGTGGCGAAGGCCAGCACCCGGTGGCCGCTGTCCTGGCGGATGCGCTCGATGAGCGCACCGATGCAGGGGTCCGACACCGACCGCAGGTCCACCCGCGGTACAGGGAGGCGGGCGTACCAGGTCAGCAGGAACGCGTCCCGCTCGGCGAGCTCCACCAGTCCGTGCAGCGCCGCCTCTTCCAGGCAGCCGCCCAGCGCACACCCGTTGGACACCTCGTACGCCAGGGGCCTGGCCGCCGGGTTGTCGTGCCGGGTCCGGTAGTACGCGTAGTCCTCCGGTACGAGGACGGGGGCGTCGCGGCCGAAGGAGTGTCCCCACACCCAGTTGAGCATCAGGTCCGGATCGTACGGCGGATAGGGGAAGTCCGGCTCGGCGTACCGCTCCGGCGGGTACAGCCCCAGGTCGGGCGGGCACAGCGCCCGGTCGGCCACCTCGGCGTAACCGGCCCGCACCGTCGTGCGACGCCCCCCGGGCCGGGCCCCGCCCAGCCGCTCCAGGGCCTCCGCCAGCGCGGTACGGGCGCAGGCTCCGTAGCCCAGATCGCGTCCGAACCCGGCCTCCTGCTCACCGCTCGGCAGGAGCAACGGGGCGGAAACCATGGGGTACGGGTAGTCGGTGCGCACGTCGAGCTGCCGGATCAGCCCGGTGCGTCCGTCGACGTACCGGGCGACCAACCCGTCCCAGTCGGCCCGGAGGTCGCGCACGCGGGGCACGTCCCGGTCGGGCTTGGGGCGGGGCCGTGCCATGAGGACGGGCGGGCGGTCCTCGGGGAGCCCGCCGCACCAGGGACACCCCGGGTCGGGCAGAAAAGGGTGCACGTCGACGGCGAGGGTCGTCAGCGACACGAAGACGAGGGCTCTGTCGGTCAACCCCCCAGTGACAGCGCCCAGTTCGCTCGCCACGAAGGCAGCGGCCGTTTCGCACGACCAGCTGGTGAGGACCGGCGACGCACGCTCTGCGAGCCGTTCGCCGTGGCGCCGCAGGAGTGCCGAGCGCGGGCTGTCCTTGCCCAGGGCCCGATGCCGGCGCGTCCGGGCACATCGAGCACATCCGGTCCGGCCCGGAACGGTGGTCGGGCCGACCACGATCTGGCCGAGCTCGACCCGGACCGGCAGCCAGCGGATGTCGGCGCGCGGCGGCTCGGTCGCGGTCACCCAGCGATCCTCGGCCGTGACGACCGCCTCGCAGGCGAGATCCTCCTCCGGTACCAGCCGGCTCGTACGGGACAGCGCGGTGCGGATCGTCGCGGCGAGGACGTTTTTGCCGATGACGGCGACGCGGGCTTCGGGGGCCGTCGCGGCGTCACTGGAGCGAGCCGGGAGCGGTCCGGGAAGCCGGCCGGTGCGGGGGACGGTCACTGCGTCGGTCAACGTCACTTCCTCGTCGTCGCCGGGATGCCGTGTTCGGCGGTCCAGGGACCGCCGAACACGGCTGTGCTGGTGCTCGATTCAGCAGCAGCAGCAGGAACAGCAGCTCGCCGGGGTACCCGTGGAGGTGCAGTTGGATGCGCCGATCTCGACCATGGCGTGGCCCACGTTCACGGTCTCCAGGCTCGCGCCCGGCGATGCCGGCAGGATGTCCAGGTCGTCCACACTGAGGTCGGCGAGGTCGAGGACGAGGTCGTCGTTCATCGCATCCCCCCTTCTTCTTGGGATAGGTGAGAGTTGGCCAGTCACTGGTCCCTCCGCATCCTGCGGCGCGCGGGCGTCCGATGTCTTCACGGTCCGACCGCAGGACGGCCGTAGCTTGACCCGCGGTCGCAGCCGTAGGTCGCCCGTAGGAACGGCCCACCGGGCACCGCAGGGGCGGTTCACCAGATCAGCTGCGGTTCGTACTGGGCGGTGGGTCGACGTCGGCCCATGACGAGCGTGAATACGGGCACGTGGGCGGCGTTCACTCCGATCAGGTCCCTGACCATCGCGTCGTGGTAGCCGTTGGTGACCCGTACGGACAGCCCGGCCGCGGCGGCGAGCACACTGACCCGCTGGGCGACGATCCCCGCCTCCTGGTGCAGGATGCGGTACCCCCGAGCCCCGAACCACCGTTCCCCGGCCAGCCGGTGGGCGGTGAGAAAGACGATGGCGTCCGCCTTCGCCGAGTTCACCGCCGGCGTGCGGTCGCACAGCATGTCGACCACGGCGCGCCAGTCCCGCTCCGGCAGCCGCACCAGCGCGGATGATCCCGCGCCGGCCTCCAGCCGGTACAGCCCGGGGGAGATCCCGTCCACACCGAGGATCAGCACGTAGGCGTCCACCAGGGGGCGGCACGGCGCCTCGGTGTGGTCCGAGGACACGGGCTCCAGCGCGTACCGCACGGCGGACATCAGCCGGCCGGCGGCCAAGGGGCGGACGGCCGGCAGGAACATCCGCCCTCCCGAGTCACGGGCACGCAGCGCCGCGGACAGCTCCACGCCACCGGGACCGGACTCCGGCACCGCGAGGGAGAGGGCACCGTCCGGGCCCGGTGCCCCGGCAGGCAGGTGAAAGCTCTCGGGGGCGATGGCCGCGCCGGGGCCGGTGAGCCGGGCGGCCAGATCGAGCGTGGTCAACCCGGACCATGTGCGGGAGGGGGAGCGGTTGGTCCGTACGTGACGAGGGTCAATGGCGGGCAAGGCACAAGCAGAAAGGGGACGTTGACGCTCCGCGGCGTGCAGGGGCAGTGGCTCCGCCTCTCCGGCCGGGGCCAGGTCGATCACAGCGAACGCCGTCTCCTCCCTGCCGTCCAGCCCCAGCGCACGGTTGACCACCGTGTCGTCGAAGCGGTGGTGCACCCTTCCGCGCAGCCCGAGCGCGGCTCCGGTCAACAGTGCGTTCCCGACCGTCATCCCGGTTTCCTGTGCGCACAGCCGATACGCGTAGTCCCGGTAGCGGAAAGCGGTCTTGCGGAACCACGCGGACACCACCAGGAGTCCGATGTCCGCCCGCACCCCCGCGGCAGCGCGCACGGCATCCGGTACGCCACCCTCCCGCAACCGAGTCAGCGAGTGGTGCGCCGGGTGGTAGTGATAGCACCCGGCGGGCAGATCGCCCGCCCGATGAGCCAGCCACACATACAGCTCCACGGGGTGGAAGCATCGCGCGGACGCGACCATCCGGTGGTACGGCCACACGGCCTGCGGACCGAGTTCGATCCGGCCGACCCCGTACGTCCAGTACAGCAGGGCGGAGAGCGTGCGGGGGTCCAGGGCGTCGAGGCTGGGGGCCGCGGGTGGGTGAGCGGCGCGGAACGCCTCGAAAGACCAGCGTGCGTCCCCGATCCGTGGCGCAGGCTCCAGCAGGACGTGGCGGGGCAACCCGCGGTACGTCTTGACCGGCAGTGGGTCGTCCGCGCCGCCCTCTTCGCCGTGCCCCTCGGCGAAGAGGGCCTGGACCCCTTCGAACGTCCGCCACCAGAACCGCAGGCCGACAGAGGTCTGCAGGCCGTCGGCGACACTAGGCAAGGGCCCGCACCTCCGCCCGCGGCCCGGCTGCCGCCGCTGCCTCACCCGTCTCGTCGGCGATGACGACACGCACCAGGAAGGGCAGCAGTTCGTGGACCGCCGGATCGTGGTCCAGCGGGACCACGAGCGGACGCATCCCTCGCGAGCGCAAGGCCCCGATCATGCGTTCACGCCCCGCCGGCTCTGCCAACCCGATGCGTCGCCCGCCCGACACAGGGGCGCGCAACATACCCAACTGGGCCGGTGCGTAGGCTGGTTCGTGCGTCATTGCCGACTGCCGGTCGAGCAGCGCCGCACGGAGCCCCTCGGCAACCGACGCACACCCGCACGTCACGGCAACCGGGCGGTCTCCCTGCCACCAGGCGAGGACGGGCAGGCCCAGGGCCCCGCCGATGTCGGCCACCTCGGCCGAGCCGCGGGAGGCTTGCAGCAGGTCGAGGAAGCGCCGCGCCCCTGGGGGCAGGGCCTCGGGATCCAGACGCACGGGCAGTGGGCGCGCCCGTCCCTGCGCCACATCGCGCAGGGCCAGGCGTACACAGTGCTGGGCGAGGCCGTCCGCCACGGCGTCGTCCCAGCTCAAGCGGGCGGCCACCCCGACCTCGTGGTCCGTCGCGAACGCCTGGCCCGCCGTCACCGCCTCGGCGCGCCGCTCGTCCAGCGCCCACCCCCACACGGTGTCCCCGGGCCCCAGCCGGCGGTCGTCGACCTGGCGCACCGCGTACGAGGCGAGCCCGCGCAATGCGGCGTTCCGTCGCGCCTCGGCGAAGCCCGTACCCGCCCCGTACACCGGTACGGCGCCCCACGTGTGCGGCACCGCCTCGGTCACGTTGAGCGGCACCTGCGTGAACTCCCGTTCGTCGAGGGCGCGCAGGACACCGACGTACGGATCGAAGCAGTGGGCCGCGCGCCGGGAGAAGGTGTCCACGTCCAGCGGCGGTGTGGCGCCGAGCCGTTCGAGCCGCCGGGTGAAATCCTTCCGTGTCTCCGGACGGGCGGGAACCGCGGTGGGGTGGGGCAGGAAGGCGTGCGTGGAGGTGCGCAGGGTCTCCAGATCGATGCGCGTGATCTCCTCTCGTCCGCCGACTGCGGCTTCCTGACCGGCGGCGATCCCGGTGAGTGCGGTGAATGCCGCGAGTCCGAGGTGCGCCGCGACCACCGCGGCGGCCGGCCCGGTGAGGAAGGCGTTGGGCCGGAACGGGCCGCGGGCGCCGAGCCGCCGCCACGCCGAACGCCAGGCGGACCCGGGTGGCCCCAGCCACGCGATGTCATCCAGGACCAGCCCCTGCACCAGCAGCGTGCCCGACTCCCGGCACAACGCATCGAGCCGGACGGCCCGATCGACGCCTGCACCGTCCGCGACATGGAGCACGGCATCCGCCTGCTCGACCAACCGACTCAACGTGCCGTCTTCCAACGGAGTGTGGTGCACGATCTGCTGCTGATCGCGCCCTGTGGCCTCAGCGGTGAGCTCCGCCATGCGCTCCATGTTGGTGCCGGGTGCGTCCGTGCACACCGCTCGCAGGCTGCGCACCCCCGAGCGCAGCGCCGAGCACACCAGAGAGACGAACACCGGACCCGAGCCCACCACCACCATCTCGCTGTGGCGGTAGGTCTCGAACCGCCGCGCGGCGGAGTCGGCGTGGTACTCGATGAACGCGATCTCGGACGCATACGTCTCCAGCTCCCGCCGCGTGAGCCCGTGCGGCAGGTCCTCCCCGGCGTCGACCAGGCAGCCGGCGGCGCGCAGTTGGCCCACGAGCGTGTGCACCACCTGCCGCTTGTCGTTCGGCAGTCGCCCGACCAGCTCGTCAAGGTCGACCGAACCGTCGAGATGCGGGGCGAGCCGGTCCAGCCACTGGTAGGCGGATCTGCCACGCAGGGCCAGGTCGACCCCGGCACCGAAGACATGGACACCGTCGCCGGTCGGGACGTACAGGACATCGGACTTGAGTCGGGGGCGCATCATCCGCCTTCCGGGTCGGGTATCCACCGGTCCGGCATCCGATGTGCCATCGAGTCCGGCGTCGGCACCTGCAGTCGGTTGGAGCCCAGCCGAGTATCACGGCAGTCCACGACCGTGTCTTCACGGTCGGGCCACAGGGTGGACCACAGGTTGCGGTCGGCACCGGGTCTCGCTACACCCGCCGGCGGCCGCACCTCAGCCGGCCGCGTCACCCACCTCTCCGATCAGCGCACTTCATCGGTCCTTGGCCAGGGCGACGAGTTCTGCGAACAGGCCGTCAGCGTGGAGCAGATCGTCGTAGGTTCCGTCCTCGATCACGCGCCCGTCCTCCATGACGATGATCCGGTCAGCGAGGCGCGTGTTCTCCAGCTGATGGGTCACGACGATCGTCATGCAGTCGGCGGCCATGCGCTTGATCTCCAGGAAGATCTGGTGCTCTCCTCGGGCGTCCATCTGCGAGGTCGGTTCGTCCAGGATCAGCAGCGGTGTTTGTCGGTACAGCGCGCGTCCGCACACCAGTCGCTGCCACTGTCCGCCGGAGAGTTCCACGCCGCCGAACAACTCACGGGCCAAGAGGGTGTCGAGCTGGTTCGGCAGTTTCTCCACGGCGTTGCGCATGCCGACAGCGTCGATGGCCTGCCACACCAGGTCGTCGTCCCAGGTCTTGGGCTGGCCGAGGGTGATGTTCTCGCGGACCCGCAGCGGCCAGGTGGCGAAATTCTGTGGGACGAGCGCGGTCCGCTTCCACACGGCGTCGACGTCGGCTGCCGAAAGGTCGATCCCGTCCCACAGGACGCGGCCCTTATCGGCGAGGAGGATGCCGGTGATGAGCTTGGTGAGCGTGGACTTGCCGGAGCCGTTCTCCCCGACGACGGCCAGGATCTCGCCCCGGCGCAGGCTCAGGGAGACGCCATTGACGGCAGGTTCCTCCTTGCCCGGGTACCTGTAGACGACTTCGTCGAGCCGGATCTCGTTCACTTGCCGCGGGATCGTCAGTTCTCCTCGCTTGGGGGCGCGTGCGTCGGCCATGGCGAGGAAGGCGCGCATGTCGGAGAGGTAGAGCGAGGTGTGGAACATGGCGGCGCCCTGGATGACCACCTGGGAGAGCGCGCCGAGGGCGGTCTGCACGGCGACGAGGGCGGTAGCCGCTACCGGCAGGGGGACGCGGCCGGTGGTGGCCAGCCAGCCGAGCGTGCCCCAGGTGCCCAGCAGGAAGATGCCGCCGAGGGCACTGGAGAACAGGTCGATGCGCAGGCGGCGTGGCGCGGAGCCCAGGGTTCGCCGGTCGATGCGCTCGGACAGGGCGCGGTACCAGTACAGGAGATAGGCGGTCATGCCGTTGGCGCGGACCTCGTCGCCATGGCGAGGGAGCGTGGCCCACCAGCGCATCATGCCCCGCACGTTGCGGTCGCCGATGTTGAGGAAGTGCGTCTCGTAGTCCACCCGGGCCCGCAGGACCGCACCGATGCCGGCCGGGAGTACAGCGAGCAGCAGGACCGGGAGCAGCATCCAGTGCAGCACGGTGATGACGCCGCCCGCGGCCACCATACGGACGACGGCGGCCATGAGCCGCTGGGCGTCGTCGACCATGGTGGCGGTGCGAATCGTGCCGATCTCCGCGGCCTCCTGCCGGTCGGAGAACCCGTCCTCGCTGTAGGCCGATGCCTCGACCCGGCAGGTGGCCTCGACCAGCGCCACGTCGGCCTCGGTCATCAGTCGGGGAGTGATCCGGTTGGAGGCGTAGGAGGCGAGCGCCGTGCTGATACGTCCGGTGCCGGCTGCGACGGTGACCACGATCAGAGCAGGCAGAGCACTGTGCAGGCGTTCCGGGACGGGGCCGGATGAGAGCAGATGCGTCATGGCCTTCGCGGTGAACGCGAGCGTGACGGAGGCTGCCGCACCGGTGAGGATCTGGCAGAGCACGAGAATCAGTACGGCGGGCCGGTCTACGGTCCATGCCATGCGGAGGGTGTGCCCGAGGACGGCGGGCAGACGGCTGCTCATCTTGAGAAAGCCGACCTCTGCCAGCGGGTTCTTGCCGAACTCGCCCTCGAATTCGATGGTTGCCGGAGGCGGAGGGGGAGGGGTCTCCTCGTTGGCAGTGGCGGCGTCGGTCACGGTCACCTGTGTCCCTCCTGGGGTCGGTCCCGAACCTGGATGGCTCGGCAGTGCACGGCATAACGACGTGCCGCCGGATTCGAACGCGCTCGATTCCGGACGCATGTGAGCCCGGGCGCGGCAAGGGCCCGAACGCGTGGGCGCCGTACCTGTGCGGCCAGCGGACGGGGGCGCTTGGCCGAATCGCCGCTACCCGAAACACCTGGTGCGCATGAGGTCTACGGCCCATCCGCCGAGCCGTCGCCGTCGGCTCCTTGAGCTTCGCGCCCTTCGCTACCGGCCTGCGGATGTCAGGGGCTGGGAGGCGCCGCTCGCGGCCAACAGCCCGCGTGGGCTGCCCTGGTGAAGGCTTGAGAATGCATACGGTCGACTGTACGCTTTTCTGCATGGAGCAACTCGTCTTCACTGAAGCGACCGACCCGTTCTGTCTGGACCAGGCAGATGCCGTGGCATTGCTGACCGGAGCCCCGTGGGGCAGGTATGCCGTTATCGGCGACAGACTTTCGGCGGGAACCGGCGATCCCACCCCGGGCTACCAGGATCAAGGCTGGTCAGACCGGGTCGCTGGTGTCTTGCGGTCCGTCCGGCCGGATCTGCAATACCTCAATGTCTCTGAGGTCGGGGCAACAACCGCCCAGACGCTCGAGAACCAGGTGGCCCGCATGGCTGAGTTCTCCCCGGACCTGCTCCACCTGCCATGCGGAGCCAACGACATCGTGCGACGCTGGCCGGACTTCGGCGAGATAGAACGAACCCTTCGGCAGATGTACAGCCTGGCGAAGGGGACGGGCGCCTTGCTGACCACTTTCACGCTCGGCAGGGCGTATGACGTCCCGGTATTCCCTGACTGGCCGGAGCGGATTGCCGCGGTCAACGAGATCGTGCGCGGGCTGGCTTCCGAATACGACGCCCTCGTGGTGGACATGTGGGATCACCCGGTCAACGACCGCGGCAATTTGCTCAGTGAAGACCGTATCCACTTCTCGACCTCGGGTCAGGCCGTTATGGCGACCGAGGTGGTCAAGATGCTGGCCAGTTCCCTGGGACGTGCCGCATCGGCGTAATCATCGCCCCGGGCCTGACCCCCGCCTGGCGAAACCGCCAGCCGAGCTTCCGGAATTCATGCAGTGCCGAACCCCAACAATTAAAGAGGTCTCTTATCGTGGCAAGTAGTCAGCAATCAGTTAGCCGGCCGGTAGCGACCGCGAAAGCTGACGCCATTCCGTGGATGACGATGTCGATCGTCTTGGCCGCCCTGTTCATGGCGGTCCTCGACTCGTTCATCGTCGTGGTCGCCGACCCCTCGATCGTGGCGGACCTGCATGCCTCCGACAGCGATGTTCAGTGGGTTCTGGCGGGGTATCAACTGAGTTACGCGGTCTTCATCATCACCGCTACTCGCCTGGCTGACCTGTACGGCCGCAAGCGAACGTTCCTTTTCGGGGTCGCCCTCTTCACGCTGGCATCAGTCGCTTGTGCACTGTCACCGAACGCAGGCAGCCTTATCGCCGCGCGTGTCATCCAGGGCCTGGGAGCCGCCCTGATGGTTCCTCAGGTGTTCGCGTTCGTCACGGTGCTGGTGCCGGCGGCGAGGCGGCACAGCGTCTACGGCGTGGTCGGCATTGTCATGGGTATGGCCACCATCGGCGGACAGGTCGTCGGCGGACTGCTCATCGGCGCCAACCTGTTCGACTCCGGCTGGCGCATGGTGTTCTGGGTGAACGTGCCGATCGGAATCGTCCTGTTCCTGCTCGCCGTGCGTTTCGTGCCGGAGACTGGCCGAGCCGCTACCCGCAAGCTGGACATGCCCGGCGTCCTGGTGCTCAGCGTGGCCCTCTTCCTGCTGGTGCTCCCGCTGATCCAGGGGCAGGAGGCAGGCTGGCCAGGGTGGGTCTGGGCTTGCTTCGCGGGCAGCGCGGTCGCGTTCGGCTTGTTCGTCGCGATCGAGCGGCGCCTGGAACGGCGGGGCGGGGATCCGCTGGTCCCGCTGACGCTGTTCAAGCAGCGCTCGTTCTCGCTCGGCATCATTCTCGTCCTCGCCCTGTACGCGCTGATCTACTCGTACTACCTGGCCTTGTCGGTAACGATGCAGCAGGGCCTCAACATGTCGGCGCTCGGCGCGGGCCTGGTCCAGGCGCCGGCAGCCACGGCATTCTTCGTGTTCAGCATGGTAGCGAGCCGGATCATTCCGAAATACGGACGACGTGTCCTAGAGGTAGGGGCGGTCATTCTGGCGATCGGTTACCTGGCGACCGGCGTCTTGCTGGTGTCCGGCCCGCGGATCACTCCGCTGCTCGTGATTCCCACCCTCATTCTGCAGAGCGTCGGCGGCGGACTGGTCATCACGCCGGCGCTCAACACGGTGCTGAGCCGCGTCAAGCCGGAGTCGGCCGGTGTCGCTTCAGGGGTCTTGTCCACGGCTCAGCAGGTGGGCGGAGCGCTGGGCGTTGCCGCTATCGGAGCGGTCTTCTTCAGCTCGTTCCATCCCGCGGAAGTCGGCAGGGTCGCCGCCGCCGGTCACGCCTTTGCTGTCGCGTCCTTCGGGGTGTTGGCCTTCGCTGTCATAGCGGGAATCGTCGTCTTCCTTCTGCCGAAGCGGCCGGCAACTCAGGCATGAGGGCGAGTATCACCAGCCATGGCCAGGGCCGAGGATGAAGCGGGCCCAGCCGTAGCGACGTCCGGGCAGCTCAATTGCCCGGACGTCCACCCTTCGGAGAGCCCGGCTCTCGGATGAGGGTGAAGAACGGCAAGCGACGAGGTGGTGGACCTCGGTCCACCCCCTCGTCGCGTCATTGTCGCGTCATCGCCGCGTTATTGCGGGGCGGTCAGCAGGCCCTCGACAATGCGGCGGACCTTGTCCACCGCGCTGTCGTCCCCGAGCCGAAGAGCCGTGTTTGCGGCGCACAGCACCGCGTCGATCTGGAAGACGGCGAGTTCGACGTCCAAGTCCGCGATCTCACCGGCGTCAATGGCGTGCCGCAGTTCGCCGGCGATGACGTCGAGCCACTGCTGCTGGTCGCGGAAGAGCGCGTCATGGACGGGCCCGGTCCTGCCGTCGAACTCCGCGAGATTCGCGGCTCGGAAGCAGCCGCCTGCGAACAGCGGGGTCGAGGCGTAGACGACCCACGCGTCGATAAGCGCGCGCAGACGTGCGACGCCGCGCGGCGCGGACCTGGCCGGCCGGACGACATGGTCGATGAACATCTCGCGGGCGAAGTCGATGGCCGCCAGCTGCAGCGCTTCCTTCGTCTTGAAGAGCGTCTGGATGCCCGCCTTGCTGTGTCCGGTGTCCGTGGCCAGGCGGCCGAAACTGACCCCTTCGAGACCGTCGAGCGAGGCGATGTCGACCGCCCGCTCCAGTACGACCTTCCGGGTCCGGGCACCGCGCAGGAGGCGCTTGTCGGTGACATCTGCCGCGGCACTACACATACGGTCGATCGTACCCCAGCTCGGCGGGCCTGGTCAGTGAGCGGTATGCGGTATCGGAACGAGGTGTCGTTCTGGCGGTAGATCCTGGCGAACGGCCCCCAGCGCAAGCGCTGCCTGGTGTCTTCGGCTTCTTCGAGGTGCCGGTCCACGCCGGCTTTGAGGCGGAGGCGGGCGGAGGACCGCGCCACCGGCAGCGCCACTCGGTGGCCTGTTGCTGACGGAACCTTTCGAGCAGATCCAGGGTCTTCATGTGCAGTTCCTTACGCTGGTGCCTGACGAAGGCCGCCAGGAGGAACGCCAGGAGGAACAGGGAACGGCCCTCGGCTGCCGGCACCGTGAGACCCAGGGAGTCGCGGCGTGAACAGACGCAGGAGAAGTGGACCGCACTCGCGACGCAGCACCCGATGATGAGCTGACGGTCTGCGGGGAGCAGTTGGGTGCGCCGCCGGCAATGCCCCCGACTGCTTCGCTAGCGCGGTGCTCGTCCCAACTGGCCGACAGGCCCCCGCGCTTTCAGCGCTTTCAATGGAAAACGAGGTGGCGAGATGTGGTCAGGCCGGCACGACGATTACTTCGAACAGACCGCACGGATGATTGCCGAGCAGCTACAGCAAAACCGCTCCAGAGAGCGCGCCAAGGCCGTCAAGTTCAGCAGAGAGCAAGTGGAACAGAGCCGCAAGATCGTCCATGACGTCCAAGCACTTGAACTGGAACGTCTCGCGGCCCTAGGGCAGATCCCACCGGCCGAATACAAGGCCCGCATAGTCGCTTTGGAAGAAGACGCCGACGAGGGAACCCGACATGACAATCCGTACCAGGGGTGGTACGGGTCAGTGGACCGGGCCGAGCGGCGATGAGTCAGTGACCTGAGGCGTTTGCGTGGTGAGCCTGGCAGAGGCTCCGTACGCTCGCGTTGCAGGCCGGCAGACGACTACGCCGTCAGACCATGCCCGGGTCCGGGCAGACCGATGCGAGCCGGCGTAGTCGTCCAACGCCCCACCCGCGCGCTGCCGTCGGGGGCGTGGTCGCTGACCTGTGACACTGCCGTCGGCAAGGGGCCGGGTCCATGAGCGGGGTGCGTCAAGTCAGCCGGACAGTGGTGCAAGCCAGGCCCTCCAGTCGTCGGGGCGATGACCAGCGGCATGCGAGGGACATAGCCGTACGCGAGAAGGCATCGGGCGATCGTGAGCCGACACATGGGTAGTTGCCACCTCCGCCGCAGGGTGAGCCAGCCGCTAGCAAAGAGGGAAGCGAGACAAGTGTAGGCAGACTGCTTGTCACCACGGGCGAATGTGTCACCCCACTGTCAGCGAGGGCAACGAGTTGCGCACCGTCACCCTCCCGGGAGGCAAACCATGCTCGCGTCCAGCCCTGGATGGATGTGCCCTGAGGGGTATCAGTGCCGTGCGGACCTTGATGTACCGCGGTTCTCGGAGGCACCGTGTGGGAGGTGTGGACACGACAGGCCAGCGCGATCATTCGGCAGGCGCATGCGATGGGCCAGGTCACGCGTCATGCGCTGGGCAAGGCAACTGCGCCAGGAGACGTCGGGATAGCAGGCGCGCAGGTGGGAGACGGCGCGCGTGCCCAAGCCGCTGTCCTGCAAGGGCGCAGCGACGTCAACCTGCGTGATCACACCGCTCGCACAGTGTTCGCAGACTTCGTAGGTGACCTCGCCGACGACGCGACGGATGTACACCAGCAGCAGACTCTGCGCTCGTTCACTCGCCGGCGCCGGGGAGTGGAAGATCACCACGTCCCGGTAGGCGAGCACCCTTCGATGGAGCTTGCCGCGTCGGCGGCCCGGGCGCGTGTGCCGCGGCCGCCGGCGGTTTTGGAGGCCCCGCAGGAGGGCTCCCGGCACAAAGCTACGTGTGGCAACCATGCACCCCGCCTACCCTCGCCGAAAGCGGACAGTCACCTTGTTCTGCCACTTGCCGACTACGTCTCGCGTCCCGGCAGCAAACCGAGCGGCAACCCGAGGGTGGGTACGGCCAGGAGCAAGCTCACCGGATCGCTCTGAACAGCTGCTGTGTACGGGGCTGCGGTGGCCGTGGCAGCACTTCATCCAGCCGGAGCGGATGCGACGCTGAGCGCCCTCCCCAGGCGGGGCATCGCCTTGGTGGCGAACGCCGTATCTATTTCGTTTAGTGATCGTTTATCGAGGCTCGGCAGGCTGTGAAGTGTCGAGAAGGATCCTTCACAGGGGACGGTATGGCCAAGCTCTATCTGGAGAAGCTCAAGTGCGTCACGACTGAGGGCTGGAGCGGCTCCGACGAGCCGAGGCTTGTTGTCCAGAACCGTGGCACTGTGTGGAACGGGACGGTGCTGGGGGACCGGATGTACACCGTCAAGTACGACTGCCACTTCACTGGGACGATTGCCGTCTCTCTCGGGGAGGCCGGCGGAGCAGTCGGGGACGGCAAGCTCGGCGAGCAGTGGATCACGGATACGCCTGGTGAGCGCAGCCTGCGCTTCAGGGCGGACGGTGCTGAGTACAACCTGCTGTATGCGGTGGAGTAAGGATTTTCGCGTAACTGCTGGTCAAAGATGAGATGATCTTGTGGTGGCCGGTGCGACATGGCGTCGGAGCCGTCCTGGACAACGTGCAAGCCGGCCGCTGACCGCATCATCGACCACCTCGGCGACCTCGGCCGTCGCTCGCGCTCCAGCTCCGTAAGCGATGCCGCAAGGACGCCGTGCTGATCGTCGACGGCACCCTGGTCCCCACGCGGGATCTGGACAGACCCGCCGACTGGACGAACTGCTCGGCCGGGAGCACGCCTGCGGGGACGGGGCTCCGTAGGGCCGGCCCCGCCTTCCCGGCGGCCCGTGGGGGCGGCGCGGTCGCCAGGGCTACGGATGCAGGTCGACCTTCGTGCGGCCCTCGATCCGCTTGTCGCACTTCTCGTATGCCGAGGGGGCCTGGTCCAGGGGTAGTTCGTGCGAGACGACGATGCTCGGCTTCGCCCGGCCCGCGATGATCATGTCGCGCAGCTGCCGCTCGTAGCGCTTCACGTTGCACTGCTCCTTCCCCCCTCGGCAGGCCCTTCTCGAAGAGCTTGCCGCTCGATACGAGGCGCATGGCCCGCTTGGCCTCCTCGTCAGGGCCTCCCGGGTCCGCCGGTCCGCCGGGGCATACCGACCCGGCACGCCCGGGGCGCCAGTGGGCCGGACCAGGGGGCCGGACCGTGTCGACGAGCGAGTTCAGGCGGTCGCCGGTTCCTCGTGGGCTTCGCCGTGCGCGATCGCCTGACAGCCGACGGTGTCCACACCCTTCCCCCGTGCTGGTGCCTTCCGTCTGATCACACTTGCGCGCCGCCGAAGTGCCCAGGCCGGGCCAGGTACGAGCCGTGCGCCGTTGGCCGCCCCGCCGGCGGTGTCGACGAGCGGGACCCGGCGCCCGGTCGCCAGTACTACCGGCTGGGTCGCAGCAGGTCAGGGCGCCTTTGCCGGCGACGGTGCCGCCAAGGCGACCGGATGGTCTCTGGACTTTAGGCTTGTTACGCGGCGGCGCCCTGCGTGTTCTCGTGGCCGTGCGGTCTGCGGTGCGCGACCATACGGACGCCGACCCAGGCTTGATCATCGGCGTCGTGCATCAGGGAAGGTTCTCGCCAGCTGCTGGCCCGCGTGATTGCCGCGGGCCTGGTAGGCGTTTTTAGCCGGCGGGCGCCATGGCGCGCCACGCGCGCGGGTCGCGGTGCTCGACACCAGCAAAGCAACTGACGGCAAAGGAAACCAGACAGCAGAAGGAATCACCGAGACAGGAAGAAGGACGGACGTGTCCGGCAGCGAAAGCGAGAACCCAGTAATCCCCTCCCCGGCCCCCATGCCGACCCGGCCCCGGACGAACCGGGACTGGTGGCCGAATCAGCTGGACCTCCAGGTTCTCCACCAGCACTCATCTCGGTCCAATCCGATGGAAGAAGACTTCAACTATGCGGAAGAGTTCGCGACCCTCGACCTCGACGCGCTGAAGCAGGACGTCCTCGATGTCATGACGACATCGCAGGATTGGTGGCCTGCCGACTACGGCCACTACGGGCCGCTCTTCATCAGGATGAGTTGGCATGCCGCGGGAACGTACCGCATCGCTGATGGCCGGGGCGGTGGCGGCGCCGGCGCTCAGCGTTTCGCCCCCCTCAACAGTTGGCCGGACAACGCAAGCCTGGACAAGGCGCGCCGTTTGCTCTGGCCGGTCAAGCAGAAGTACGGCCGGAAAATCTCCTGGGCCGATCTTCTGGTCTATGCCGGAAACTGCGCCATGGAATCGATGGGGTTCAAGACGTTCGGGTTCGGCTTCGGCCGAGAGGACATCTGGGAACCCGAGGAAATCTTCTGGGGGCCCGAGGACACCTGGCTCGGAGATGAGCGCTACAGCGGCGACAGGGAACTCGCCACTCCTTTCGGTGCCGTGCAGATGGGCCTGATCTACGTCAATCCGGAGGGGCCCAACGGCAACCCGGATCCGATGGCTGCCGGCAGGGACATCCGCGAGACATTCGGGCGGATGGCGATGAACGACAAGGAGACGGTTGCGCTCATCATCGGCGGCCACACGTTCGGGAAGTGTCATGGCGCGGTCGATCCCTCGTACATCGGCCCGGAACCCGAGGCGAGCCCCCTCGAGCAGCAGGGTCTCGGCTGGCGGAACACCCACGGCAGCGGCAAGGGCTCCGACGCGCTCACCAGTGGACTCGAGGGCGCATGGACGACAGAGCCCACGAAGTGGGACCACGGGTACCTGGACAACCTGTTCCGCTACGACTGGGAGCTGACGACGAGCCCGGCCGGCGCGAAGCAGTGGACTCCCACGGACGCCTCGGCCAAGGACGCAGTGCCCGATGCCCATGATCCGTCGAAGAGGCACGCTCCCATGATGCTGACGACGGACCTCGCGCTGAAGCTGGATCCGATCTACGCGCCGATCACGAAGAGCTTCCACGAGAACCCGGACAAGCTCGCGGTGGCGTTCGCCAAGGCTTGGTACAAGCTGCTGCACCGCGACATGGGCCCCCGCTCGCGCTACCTCGGTCCGTGGGTTCCCGAGCCGCAGCTCTGGCAGGACCCCGTCCCTGACGTTGATCACGAACTGATCGCGGACGAGGACATCGCTGCTCTCAAGGGCACGATCCTCTCCTCGGGACTGTCCGTCTCCCAGTTGGTCGCCACCGCTTGGGCGTCGGCGGCAAGCTTCCGCGGCACCGACAAGCGTGGCGGGGCCAACGGGGCACGGATTCGCCTGGCGCCGCAAAAGGACTGGGAAGTCAATGACCTGCCCGAGGTAGCCGAGGTGCTGCAGACCCTCGAGCAGATCCAGCAGGATTTCAACGGCTCGCAGACCGGCGGAAAGAAGGTGTCCCTCGCCGACCTGATCGTCCTGGGCGGATGCGCGGCCGTCGAGCAGGCCGCGAAGAATGCCGGGCACGACATCACCGTCCCGTTCGCACCGGGGCGCACGGACGCCTCGCAGGAGCAGACCGACGTGGAGTCGTTCGCCGTACTCGAACCCAGGGCAGACGGGTTCCGCAACTACCTCCGGGCGGGAGAGAAATTGTCGCCGGAGACGCTCCTGCTGGACCGCGCCAGCCTGTTGACGCTGACCGCACCCGAGATGACGGTTCTGATCGGCGGAATGCGCGTCCTGAACGCCGGCTTCGCGGGCTCCCCGCACGGCGTCTTCACGCACCGGCCGGAGGCGTTGACCACCGACTTCTTCGTCAACCTGCTCGACATGGGCACGGAGTGGAAGGCGTCGGCCTCGTCGGAGAACGTATTCGACGGCCGGGATCGCGCCACGGGCGAGGCCAAGTGGACGGCCACCGCCGTCGACCTCATCTTCGGTTCGCACTCCCAGCTCCGGGCCGTCTCGGAGGTCTACGCGTCCAGGGACGCGGGAGAGAAGTTCGTGCGTGACTTCGTGGCAGCGTGGGACAAGGTGATGAACCTCGATCGGTTCGACCTGGTCTGAGCTCGATGTCCCGGTCGGCCACTCATCGGCCGACCGGGACATCCTTGCGAGCACGTCGGGGCGGTGACGAGCGATCCGCGAGGGCACCATCCACCAGCACTTGGGCAACCGCGAGCCCCTCAACCCGGAAAGCCGCGTCCCCCCAGCGTCGGATTCGGGCCGGGATGCCATGACGCACCCTGCCGGCCACTTGCGAGGCTGACCCCGGGCGGCGTGACGTTGTCCGGCGCGATGCTGTGAGGGGGCTGCGTGCGGCTGCGATTGTGAACGAAATGCTGCGCGCGTATGGCGGGAAAATCAGAAGGTGAGTCAAGCGCTGTCGCCGCATTGACTTGGCTGAATTTCACTGCCAACCTCCCGAGTGTGAGTCACTCGGAGAAGTTCACCGCACGCCTGCACGTCGATCTTCGACGCCAGGCCAGTGCCATCTGTGCCGCTGGCTGCTAGAGCTGCCGACCGGCGTCAGCTGCTGAGCGACCCATGATCCGGGTGCACTTTCCGGCCTGGAATTTCCTCGTCGCCTGGTGATTCTCCCCGCATGCCTACCCGGAATCTTCCGGGTTCGGTGCGTGTGCCGGCTTCTTTCACCTCATCATCATTCGCCTTTCCCTTTCGCCTTTTCGTACCTCGGGGTCTGGGCTTTCGTTACGCCCGCCGGCGGCGGAACTGCGGCTGATGCAGGCCACGGAGGGCTTCACCGGGCAATCGGCCACCACGCACCGGTCGTCGCCACCGCCGCCCCGTAGCCCACCCGGCTCCTCGTACCCATCCCTTCGCCCCGCGCCCGTAACAAACGCCGCACGCGTCCCACCGCGCTCCACCTACCACTCGGACAGGACCTTGCCATGAGCACGCTGATAACCCCGTCGAGCCGACGACAGTTCCTCACCCTGCTGGGCCTCTCGGCGGTCGCGGTCAGCTGCGGCTCCGGGGGTGGCGGCGCGGCCAAGGATCAGACCAAGACCCTGCGATATCAGGGTTGGGCGGGGTCCGTCATCCTGCCCGAACTGGCCGCGGACCTCGGCTTCCTGGAGGACGTGAAGCTGAAGTGGGTCGGCAACACGATCAGCGGGCCGCAGGACATCCAGTCGGCGGCCACCGGGCAGGTCGACTTCGGCGGCGCGTTCAACGGAGCGGTCGTCAAACTCGCTGCGAGAAAGGCTCCCATCACTGCGGTCATCAGCTACTACGGCGTCGACAAGGCTGCCTACAACGGCTTCTACGTCCTCAAGGACAGCCCGATCCACTCGGCCCGTGACCTGATTGGCCAGAAGGTCGGGATGAACACGCTCGGCGCGCACTCCGAGGCGATGCTCGACATCTATCTGCAACGCCACGGTCTGTCGCAGGCGGACGTCAAGAAGGTCGAGCCGTTGGTGGTACCGCCGGTCAACACCGAGCAGTCGCTGCGGCAGAAGCAGATCCAGGTGGGCGTCCTCGGCGACATCCTGCGCGACAAGGCCCTGCAGACCGGAGGCATCAGGCCGCTGTTCACCGACCACCAGCTGCTCGGCAACTTTTCCGCCGGTACGTATGTGGTGAACGACCGGTTCCTGAAGGAGAACCCTGACACCGCGCGCACCTTCGTCACGGGCGTCGCGCGTGCCATCGAGTGGGCCCGCGCCACACCACGCGACGAGGTCATCGCCCGGCAGGTCGAGATCGTCAAGAAGCGTGGCCGGAACGAGGGCACCGCCCCGCTGAAGTACTGGAAGTCCTTCGGCGTCGCCGAGACCGCCGGGCGCATCACCGACAAGGAGCTCCAGCTATGGATCGACTGGCTCGCCAAACGCGGTGACATCGAGAAGGGCCAGGTCAAGGCGTCGGATCTGTACACCAACGAGTTCAACGCGTATGGCAGGCCGGGCAAGTCGCCCGCGGCCGAGCCGACTTCCAAGAGCGGGAGCTGACCCATGCCCGAATCCACCACACCCAAGATCGAGTTCGAGCAGGTGCGCAAGACCTTTCCCGTCAGGCGGGGGAGGGCCCAGGGCCGTGGTTCGACGCACGGGGACGACGAGTTCACCGCTCTGGACGGCGTCGACCTGCGGATCGACGCCGGGGAGTTCGTTGTCGTGGTCGGCCCCAGTGGATGCGGCAAGTCCACCCTCCTGGACCTGCTGGGAGGGCTCGCCCGACCGAGTGCCGGACGGATCCTGCTGGACGGGGAACCGGTGACCGGCCCCGGCCTGGATCGCGGCATCGTCTTCCAGCAGTACGCGCTGCTGCCCTGGCGCACGGCCCTGGGCAACGTCGAGTTCGGCCTGGAGGCGACCGGCGTGCCACGACGTGAGCGCGCCGCCCGTGCCCGCGAGTACCTGGACCTGGTCGGGCTCTCCGGATTCGAGAACCGTCACCCGCACGAGCTGTCCGGTGGCATGCGCCAGCGCGTGGCCATCGCCCGCTCCCTCGCCTACGACCCGGACGTCCTGCTGATGGACGAGCCGTTCGCCGCACTGGACGCCCAGACCAGGGAGCTGCTCCAGGACGAACTGCTGCGCATCTGGCAGCGCACCGGAAAGACCGTCGTCTTCATCACCCACGGCATCGAGGAGGCCGTCTACCTGGGGCAGCGGGTTGCTGTCATGACCTCCAGGCCCGGTCGCATCAAGCAGGTCGTGCCGATCGGCCTCGACGTCCGCACGGCAACGGACGACCTGCGCTCCAGCCCTGAGTTCGCACGGTACCGACACGAGATCTGGACGCTTCTGCACGACGAGGTGACCAGGACCCAACTGCTGGAGAAGGAGGAGGTCTCCGCATGAGCCTTGCAAGCAGTTCGAGCACCCGACGCAAGAACCCAGAGGGACTCAAGCCCCCGGAGGAACGCGGCACACCGACCACCGGCACCCCGACCACCGGCCCACCGCCCACCATCACACCGCCGGCGTCCACCGAGGAGCCCGCGGCCGTCCTGCCGATCAGGCCGGGCAGGCCGCGGCCCCAGCGTGCTCCCGTGCTGCCCCGCGTCCTGCGCGCGGCACTGACCGGCGCCACCAAGTCGGTGGCGATCGTCGCCCTGCTGCTCGCGTGGGAGCTGGCGCCCCGCTTCGGCCTGGTGGACCGGACCTTCCTGCCGCCGTTCAGCGAGGTCGCCCAGGCATGGTGGGAACTTGTCGCCAACGGTCAGCTTGCCGACAACGCCCAGGCGAGCCTGGTGCGTTCGTTCAGCGGCTTCGGCGCAGCCGTCGCCGTGTCCGTACCGCTTGGCCTGCTCATCGGCTGGTACCGGCCCGTCGCCGATCTCCTCAACCCGTTGCTCCAGGTCTTCCTCAACACTGCCGCCCTGGCCCTGCTGCCGGTGTTCGTCCTGCTCCTCGGAATCGGCGAGACGTCGAAGATCTCCATCGTGGTGTACGCGTGCGCCTGGCCGATCCTGTTCAACACCATCAGCGCGGTGCGCACCGTCGACCCCACCCTGCTGCGGCTGGCGAAGTCCATGAACCTGTCCGCGCCGCGGCTGTTCCAGAAGGTGATCCTGCCGGCCTCGGTACCGACGATCTTCACCGGCATCCGGCTGGCCGGTGCGGTGTCCATCGTTGTCCTGGTCGCCGCCGAGATGATCGGAGCCAAGGCCGGTCTCGGCTATCTGATCAACGCCTCCCAGTACAACTTCGCCATTCCGCAGATGTACGCGGGCATCGTCACGATCTCCGTCATCGGCGTGGCCTTCAACCAGCTGCTGGTGGCCGTGGAGAAGCGGCTCAGCTCGTGGCGCGTCCCCGCGACGAGCTGACGCCCGCACCGCCCCCTGCGCAAGGAGCCCGGAGGAGTTTCCATGCCCGCCACCGGGTCTTTGCCGGGGCTCCGGAGCAGAGAGCCGACCAGCTGGAGGAGTGGTTCACGCAGGGGCCGCCGACGGATTCAACGTCATGCCGCCGCATCTGCCGGGCGGCCTGGAGGACTGCGTCGACCACGTGAGGCCCCTCCTCCAGGAGTGGGGCCTGCTCCGGACCGAGTACAGCGGACGCACCCTGCGCGGACCCTCAAACCCCCGAAACTCCGGCACCTGAACTGCCGAAACCCCTGAAAGGAAACCGGATATGAGCACCAGCACGCGCTTCGACATCCGTCGGATCGGCGGACGCATCGGCGCCGAGATCGTCGGCGTCGACCTCTCCGCCGACCTCGACCCGGCGATCGTCGCCGAGATCAACTCGGCACTGCTGGAACACAAGGCGCTGGTCTTCCGTGGCCAGCAGCTGGACGACGCCGGGCAGCTGCGCTTCGCCTCCCTCTTCGGCGAGCTCACCACCGCCCACCCCACCGTCCCGTCCGTGGACGGGCAGCCCAACATCCTGCCCGTAGACGGGGACGAGGGCATCCGCGCCAATCACTGGCACACCGATGTCACCTTCGTCCGCACACCCCCGAAGGCGTCCACCCTGCGCAGCATCGTCGTCCCGCCCTACGGCGGCAACACCCTGATCGCCAACTCGGCCGGGGCCTACCAGGACCTGCCCGAGCCGCTGCGCGAGCTGGCGGACAAGCTGTGGGCCGTCCACACCAACGACTACGACTACGCCGCCCCGAAGAACAACAAGGCGGCCGAGCACCGCAAGCAGTTCGTCTCGCGCACGTACCGCACCGCCCACCCGTTGGTGCGCGTGCACCCCGAGACGGGGGAGCGCGGCCTGTTCATCGGCGGCTTCGCGCAGACCATCGAGGGCCTCGGCCCCTCCGAGTCCCGGGACCTGCTGCGCATCTTCCAGTCGTACGTGACGCGGCCGGAGAACATCGTCCGGGTGGCCTGGACACCTGGCGACCTCGTCCTGTTCGACAACCGCATCACCCAGCACTACGCCCCCGACGACTACGGCGACCTGCCCCGCCTGCTGCACCGGGTGACCGTCGCGGGGGACGCCCCGATAGGCATCGACGGCACTTCCAGCCGCGCCCTCGAAGGCGGTGACGCGGGGCACTACACGCCCGCCGCGGCCTGAGGGGCCCGTCGGCCGCCGAGTTCATTGGGAGCACCTCCTGGGGACACTCCCCAGGAGGTGCTCGGCCGCGTCGCCCGCCACTTGGATTTCCGGTAGTTGCAGCGCGGCCCGCACGAAGAGATTCAGGGCGGCTGCGGTTGTTCGTGCTGACGGCTTCGCGTACCTGCTTCTTGGACACCTCCACCCCCGGGGTTCCCGGATGATCTGCCGGCCTCAACGACCACGTGGTCGCCAACCGGAGTTCGGTGGATCCGCAACCGTCCACGTCACCGCGCGCTGCCCGGCAGTGCACCTGCCGCAGCCGCCCGTTCCACTGTGCGCCCGCGGGTGCCCTGCGCTCAGTTCACGGGCGTCCGCCGGTCGCGTACCGCGGCCAGCACCGTCAGAGCGGTCCCGGCGAGGAGGGGGAGGAGCATCGCGGGGAACATCCAGCCGGGCACCTCCGGATCGGCGGTGGAGCGCCACAGCACTCCGGAGCCGATCAGGAGCGAGACACCGGTGCAGGCGTTGAGCACCAGCAGGGCCCGGGCGGTACGGAGTGCCGAGGCGCGGGTGCGGGGCCGGTTGAAGGAGGACCTCACCAGCCCGTTGCCGAACGGCGCGGCCTCTTCCGACAGCTCGGCCTGCGGGGTGACCCGCAGGGTCAGCTCGGCGGCGGCGGTCAGCAGCACCGTCACTCCCACGTACACGAACACCAGCGCAAACGCGCTGCCGATCGATCGGTCCGTCCAGGCGTCCACCCCGTCGGAGCCGATGTGCTGAGGTATCCGGGCCGGCAGGTGCGGATAGCGGACGATGCCCCAGAGTGCCAGGGCGGCGAGCAGCGCGGCATTGGGAAGCAGCCACAGCCGTACGGGAGCTGAGAAGACCATGGGATCAATTGTCCGATGATGACGTGCCTTTGGCGGCCGCGCCTGCCGTATGGATCACGCCAATACGGGCCTGGGAGCTCAGCGGCGATTCGGCCGTGTCGCTGTTCCGTTCGCCGCTCGACGGCGATGGGCGAGGGCGACGGCCTTGGCACCCTTCGCCGACGCCCACGGCCACGTGTTTGATCGACTGGGCGCGGACCTCGCCGTCGCCAGCCGGGCCGTACTTCCCCCATCCCTCGCCGGCAACGGCGGGAGACCTCCGACTCACGGCTGACGACGAGGTGCCCCTCCTGCACGGGCCGGCAGATGAACGCTACCCATCCCTTTCCGAAGCACTCGTCAACATCCGGGCGACTCTGCGGCTGCGCATACAGGACAGGCTGCTCGAAGCCGCCGCCGCCGGCCACCTCAACCCGGACCTCATGGACCTGCGGATCGGCCACTCGAACGGGAACCCGTAGCCACCCGCTTGAGCCCGCCCCTCCGGGGGTCCCCGGTACCTGACGTTCCCCTCTTCACCGGGGCCTCGAAGCCCTCGCGTGCCGGGGTGGCGGTCGCTGTTCCGCATGGCTCACCGGAGCATCGGCTCACGCCGGTGTGTCCGCCGCTCCGTGTCCGGCACTGAAGCCGTTCCGAAGCCCCGGTAGGACATATGTCATCGCCAGGATCGCGACTCAAGGCCCTGCCGGGTCGGCTGCCAATCCTCGTAGACTCCACAACATGTTCAAATCTCACAAAAACGGACGAGATGATGCCTGGGAAGGCATCGTCATCAAGAGGTCGCGGGGCATGCTCGACGGCTCGAACATGTACCACTTCGTCGAGGTCCGCCTTGCCGACGGCGAATCCGTACAGGTCCGGATCAGCCGCCGGCTCTGGAAGTCGATCGAGGTCGGCGATCGGATCGTCAAGCGGCCCGGCGCGGACCCGGCCAAGGAGTAGCCCGCTACGCGAAGCATCTCCCTCGGGGCGGCCTGCTTCGGCTTTCGACGGTGGTGGCACCACCCATCGCCTGCGTGTCCACCATCTCGGCGGAGGGAACGCACAACCTCGCCCCGGACCCCGCCGGATGAAGACCCCGCTGAGGGCCCGGGGGAATGGTGAGGAGAAGCCCAGCCGGCTCGCGCGCTGTGATCCGTCAGGTGTCGAAGATGCGGCGAAGCACGCCGCGGGCGAGCTCCGCGGCGTCGATGCTCGGGTACTCGAACCGCATTTTGTCGAAGCTGACGTCAAGCAGGCGTACGCGGCCACGGACGGCTGCCGGGTCGCCATCGGCCGCCCCCCCCAGCCGGGCCCCGGCGGCGTGGTCCAGTCGTACGAGGAAGCGCTGAACACCCTGGATCTCGCCGACCGCATGGAACTCGACGCCCCCGTGCTGCGCGCCGCCGACCTCCTCGTCTACCCCGTCCTCACCCGCGACCGGCAGGCCATGGCCGACCTGGTCCGCAGCGCGCTCGGCCCCCTCACCTCCGCCCGAGGCGGGCCCCAGCCCCTGCTCGACACCCTCACCGTGTACTTCAACTCCGGTTGCGTGGCCGCCGGAGCCGCTCGCCGGCTCTCCCTGAGCGTGCGCGCGCTGACCTACCGCCTCGAACGCATCCACACGCTGACCGGGGCCTACCCCGCCGACCCTGACCATCGCTACATGCTTCAGGCCGCGGTGATCGGCGCCCGCCTGCTCGACTGGCCGGCCAAGGACCTCTGAAGGAACAGGGCCGGCCGGCAGTCCCCTCGCGGGGAGTTTGAACCTCTAGCGGAGTCGCTTGTGACCTTGAGGCGGTCGCGGAGGTTCGCCAGAACCAGGCCGCAGTAGAGCGGGCACGTCGTGCTTCCTGTGCATGGGAAGGTGGCCTAGGCGGGCGAGTTCGGCGGTCCGGAATGCATGGTGGTCTGGGAAGCCTCGGTGAGGCACGTCGGCCCAGGCCCAGCCTCTCGTCGCTTTCGCTCAATCAACAAGCGCGGATGAGGGCTGGGCACCGCAGCTCACAGGCCGGACGCAAGGGCTCGACGACGTCGGAAGCACCCGAACAAAAAGAGAGACCGGCCATACCCGCAGCCGTGAGGGCGCAGGATTTGAGCGCTCAACTCGTCGGATGAGATGGGGAAATGGCTGATCTCACGAACCGGTTAAGAATCTCTTGCGCGTCGGCGGTCAACCCCCACCAGGACATCGACGGTTCCTGCTCGCGCAAGCCCCTAGGTAGTTTCGATGACAGATGCTGATGGGTATCGAGGCGATCGCGGCCTTTGCCTCAGGGCCCGGGCTCGGCAACCAGATCTTCCGCGGGCTCTCCAGCCTGGGCAGTGCGAACACGCTCAACGAAGTACTGTCGAGGACGCTCGGAATCGTCGTCCCAGCCCTGCCGTTCGACGCCGGGTACGTGCTGATCGGACGGCTCACCATCTCACGGGGGACCCGTGGCTGACTCTGCCGAAATCGTCGAACCGACCTCTCCCACGTCCGGCGCCGCGGGCCCCGGCGGATCCGCCCGATCCGCCGGGCCCGACCGGCCGGCCGCCGCCAGCGCGAGTATCCGGCTGGACAACCTCACCAAGCGCTGTCCGGACAGCCAAGCCCCGGCCCTGGAGGACGTGACCCGGGACGAAGCGGCCGGCGAAACCGTGATGCATGTGGAGCCCTCGGGCTGCGGCAAGAGCACCACCCTCAAGATGATCAACCGGCTGATCGAGCCGTCTTCGGGGCAGATCACCATCGGCGGCGAGGACGTCACCGGCATCGTCCCCGTGGCGCTCCGCCGCACCATCGGCTACGCCATCCAGGCCACGGGTCTCTTCCCGCACATGACCGTCACCGAGAACATCGGGCTCGTACCGAAGATGGCCGGCCGACCCCGCGCGAGGGTGCGGGACCGGGTCGAGGAGATGAGCAGCACCGTGGCCAGCTCAAGGGCCACCGATCCGGCACTCGTGGGGGCCGGCGCGCGGCATCGGGATGTCGCCGCTGCTGATGCTGTTCCGGGCCGAACCGCCCCTGGCCCTCCCACTGATCCTGGCGGTCCTACGGACCGCGCTCGTGCTGAACGTCGGCACCGCGACGCCGGCCACCTTCGGCGTAGGTGGAGGACTCGGGGGCCTGGGCTCCTCCGGCATCACCAACCAGCGCATGCCGGTGCTGGTGCTCGGCTCCGTACTGACGGTCGCCATGGCGCGGATCATGGACTGGCTGGGGACGCTCGTCGGGTTGCTGCAACGCCCACGCGGCTTGGAGGTGGACTGATGCGCCTGGCCCAGGTACGGACGGCCGTCGCGGGCGCGGGCGCCCTGCTGCTCGCCGTCGCAGGGCTGAGCGGCTGTGGACTGACCAGCGGCAGCCCGCTGGCCGACTCGGTGCAGCCCGGCTCCATCGGGAAGGGGAGACCGCTGGAGGGCGCCCAACTGACCGTGACCTCAAAGGAGTTCACCGAGCAAATCATCCTGGGTCAGATCATGGGGCTGGTCTTCAAAGCGGCCGGCGCGGAAGTCCTGGACCGGACGAACATCCAGGGCTCGATCGGTGCCCGCGAAGCGGTCAAGTCCGGTGCGGCGGACGGGATGTACGAGTACACCGGCACGGCCTGGATCACCTACCTCGGTCACACCAAGCGGGTCGTCGACCCGCACGAGCAGTGGGAGGCCGTACGCGAGGAGGACCGCCGCAACGGCATCACCTGGCTGACCGCCGCCCCGCTCAACAACACCTACGCGCTGGTCGCGAACCAGGCGAATGCGCAGAAGTACCGGCTGCGCACACTCTCCGACGTGGCACGTCTGACGAAGAAAGACCCGGGCGCGGCGACGATCTGCGGCGGAAGCGAGTTCTCGGTGCGCGAGGACGGCCTGCCGGGCGTGGCAAAGACGTACGGATTCGCCCTCCGGAGCGGGAACTTCAAAAAGATGGACGACGGCGTCGTCTACACCCAGGTCGCCGAGGGCGCGGCCTGCGCCCTCGGCGTGGCGGCCACCACCGACGGCCGCATTCCCGAACTCAAGCTGAAGGTGCTGGAGGACGACCGGCACTTCTTCCCCAACTACAACGCGGCACCCGAGATGAACAGCGCCACAATGAGGAAGTACCCCGCCATCGCCGACCTCCTCGCCCCGATCACCAAGCGGCTGACGGGGGCGGAGGCCCAGCGGCTGAACGCGCGGGTGGACGTGGACGGGGAGGACCCGCACGAGGTGGCGAAGGACTGGCTGGTGCGGGAGGGCTTCATCCGGGAAGGCTGACGGACGGATTCGCGCGACCGTCCAACGAGCAGACGACGACCGGGCCGCCGGGTCCAAGGGTGGGGTGCGTTCCTCGCTCCTCCGTCACTTTGCCAGGGCCGCGCGGAGAAACTGGAGGATCTCCGCCTGGGCCGCCTCGGCCTGTGGTTCCACGCCGGGCAGGGTGAGGAACGCGTGCTTCGCGCCCGGGTATGCGGAAAGCCGCACGGGCGTTCCTGCCTCGCGCAGCCGCTCGGCGTAGCGGCGACCGTGGTCGGCGACCGGGTCCTGGGTGGGCACCACCACGAGCGCCGGCGCCAGCCCGCTCAGATCGTCCGCGTGCAGCGGCGACAATGCGCGGGCGTCGGTTCCCGGCGGGACGGCGAGCCGCTGGACGAGCCGCAGTTGCGGCAGGGCCAGGGTCGGGCTGTGGGCGTACTCGGCCATCGAAGCGTGGTCGAACATCGTCTCGCTCACGTCGACCGCGGGGTTGACCAGCACCTGCGCCTTGAGCTCCAGGCCGGCCTCCCGGGCCCGGATGGCCGTCAGGGCGCTGATCAGCGCGCCGCAGCTCTCGCCGAATACGGCCGCGCGCGCCGGGTCGGCACCCCACTGCGCGGCGTGCCGCACCACATGGTCGAGCACGTCCCAGCCGTCGTCGGCGGCGTTCGCGAGCGGGCTGTCCGGGGCGAGGAGGCGGTGCTCGACCGAGATGACGAGCGCGGGCAGCGCCGCGGCGAGGTGGCTGTTGGTCCAGTCGCACTGCACCGCGGTGCCCACGAAGCCGCCTCCGTGGACATGGACCACGAGTGGCAGGTCGGTCCGGGCTGCGGCTTCGTCGTCTCCCGTCGGTGCCGGCCGGTACACCCGGACCGGGAGGTCGCGGCCGGGCAGCGCGATCTCCTGCCAGTCGATCGCGGCGCCGGGGTCCGGCTCTCCGAGGATCGCCCGCGCCGTACTGGAGGCCCGGAAGCGGTTCTCCGCGTCGCGGTAGGCGATCAGTTGCTCGGTCGTGATCGCCGAGAAGTCCGGCTCCGGCGGCCGCGTGGCCGTAGTGGTCTCGCTCATGTCTCCGTCTCCCCTCCCGGCCGGATGCCGGGTGTGTCGTTGCGGTCGGACAGTGGGTTGCCCTGATTATGCACGCACTGCGTGCAGCGGCAAGTGCATCCCCAAGTGCATCGGTTAGGCTGAGTCCGGACGAGAGGGGCGAGATGACTGGCCGAAGGCGATGGTCGACCGAGGAGATCCTGGACACGGCGGCGGAATTGCTGCGCACGGGCGACGCCGAGTCGTTCAGCGTGCGCAAACTCGCCGCAGCGCTCGGGACCGACTCCTCCAGCCTCTACAGGCACTTCCGTAACAAGACCGAACTGCTGCGCGCGGTCGCCGACCAGATCCTGCTGGCCGCCATGGACGGCTACCGCCCCGAGGGCGACTGGAAGCAGCGCATCACCGCCCTGGCCCTGCGCCTGCGCGAGGCTTTCGGCGAGCAACCCCAACTCTCTGCGATCTGGGGACGCTATGGGTCCGGCGGCACCGGATCCCGGCTGGTCATGGAAGAGGTGCTACAGGCCCTGCGGGCTGCCGGCCTGCCCGACCAGGAGATCCCGGGGTGCTACCACCGGATAGTGGTCCTCCTCGCCGCGCTGATCTCCTCCGAGGCCGGCATCAGCACCCTCGCGCCCGAGGAGTACGAACAGGGCATGGAGCAGTTCCGTGTCGCGGTGCTCGGCGCCGACCCCGAACGCTTTCCCGCCCTGGCTCACTTCGCCCGCGACATCCGCCCCCTCGGCGCAGACCGCCGCGCCGCGCTCGAGGAGATCCTCGCGGCCCAACTCGCCGACATCGAGGCCCGGATCCCCTGACGCGCCGGATCACGAGTCCGAGGTGGTCGGATCGCGCGGCTGCCGGAGGCCGGTGCGGTGTAGGAGTACGGCCAAGGAAGTTGATGTGGTCAGACTGGAGCGGGGAGAGGCGGGCGGCCGTTCAGGCCGGGGCTGTCCAGCCGTCCGCCGACTGGACGGTTGGCACTCCAGGCGCGGGGCGGGGACCGGGAACCCTGGCCGCCGCCGCGGCATGCCGCCCGCCGCGGGGACGGGCAGGTACGGCTCGGGGGAGGCCAGTTACAGCCACACGCCGAGCGGCAGCGGCACCGGGCATGCGGCGGCGGCCGGGCTGGCGGCCAGGTCTCCCTCGTCTGCGGATTTGGCCGGCACGAGGAGGATGTCGGCGTCCGCGTCGGGGGCGGGCTGTCCCGGCGCGCCCAGGACACGTGTGAGCGGCGGGAACGTCGCGGCGACGTTCGGATGGATGGCGGCCGCGCACCGCGGACCAAACCTCGGCAGGAGCCTCCCGGGACCCTGCATTGCTCGGTGTCCCATCTCAAATGATTTGGTCCATGGTTATGGCTGTGACCTGCGGCGACCGGATGATTTGAGACGCTGGACCGGCGGATCTCTCAGTTGATCTGGTCCGGGCCCGGCGCCGGGCAGTGCCTCCGACCTGTTCGGTGCTGCTGTCCGTCAGCGGCCGAGGCCGGCAGTCGTAGCGCCTTCGGAACTCGTCGAGAAACGCTGCTCTTCGACGTCGACAGAGCCAGCACTGATGCCCGAGACGGTCGGGCTGGGGTGTCGCTGCAGGTGCACGAGGTGCTCAGCCGGAGGAGGTGTCCTGTGCGCGTGACCAGTTCGCCGGTTCAGGATTGGGTCTGCTGTACGTGGTTATGGCTAGGTACCGCGTGTCCGGCTGCGGCAGTCGGGACATCAGGTCAGCAGGCGGTTCAACTCCAGAGCCGATCGCGTCGACGAAGCGCAAGGCATCGGCGGGGCTCAGCCCGCCCCCAGCGTGGCGCACCGCCTTGAACGCGTCGAGACGGCGCCCAAGACCTATCAGACGCCGCACTTCAACATCGAGCTCTCGTGGCGGGATCTCGCCCCGGACCTTCTCCCGGTACTGGTGCTCCCATTCCAGACCGTCGCTGCAGAACTGGCGGTGCACCATGTGCAGGCTGCCGTCCAGAGCGTCGACGAGGAACGGGCCGTGGCCGACCAAAGCGTCGCGCAGGTCGCGAGTCCGCGCGAACTGCGGCGACTGGCAGATGATCAGCCATCCCAACGCGTGCCGCTCCACGCTGATGACCACCATCGGCGGCAGGGACCGCTCGGCCTCTTCGCCGAGCAGGTGCCGCTCCACCAGCTCGATCGCCCACTCACGCGAAATCACGCAACCACCGTACGTGGCCAGCCCACACACCCACACACCAATTTGCCGACCACCGAGCTGGCCGACACGCCCCAAGCGGGACGGCCACCAACGGGCCCCTCGCCTGAGACGGCCAACGGATCGGACCAGATCACCTGAGACAGGGACCAGATCGGCTGACACGGGACACTCGGCACGACATCACGCTGGCCCGTCGTGGATGACCTCGCGCAGTGAAGTTTGAGCGATTCTCACTGAAGGTTGCCGTCTCCGAAGGGCCAAGAGGGGCGCGGTGAACACCCGACAAAGGTGGTGCGGAGATTGTCGGGTGACCGGGACCGGTGCCGCCGCACGATGGGGGCATGGATGACACGACCTTGGTATCCCGCTTCCTCCGCGACGGCTTCGTGAAGTTGGAGGGCGCCGTCGCGCCGCGCGTGGCCGCGGACTGCGCGCGGTTGCTGTGGCGAGAGACGGGCTGCGACCCGGACGATCCAGCGACGTGGACGCAACCCGTGCACTGGGTGGCCGGCATGGCGCAGGGGCCGTTCGCCGCCGCACCCAACTCCCCGTCCCTGCAGCGCGCGTACGACCTGCTCGTCGACGCGGGACGCTGGGAGCCGCGCTACTCGCTGGGCACGTTCCCGCTGCGCTTCCCGCACGAGGAAGAGCCGGACGACGCGGGCTGGCACATCGAGGGGAGCTATCTTCCGCAGGGCGAGAGCTGGTACTTCACAAATCTGCGCTCCCGGGGCCGGGCGCTGCTGATGCTGTTCCTGTTCAGCGAGGTCGGTGAGGAGGACGCCCCGACCCGGATCCGGGTCGGCTCACACCTCGACGTGCCGAAGGTGCTGGAGAAGTACGGGGAAGACGGGGCGAGCGGGCTGGCCCTTGCGCCCGATCTGGTGGCGGCGTCCGACCACCGGCCACTCGCCCTCGCCACCGGGTCCCCGGGCGACGTCTTCCTGTGCCATCCGTTCCTGGTGCACGCGGCGCAACCGCACCATGGGATGCGACCGCGCTTCATGGCCCAGCCGCCGCTGATGCCGGCCGCGCCGTACGAACTGGAGCGGGCCGACGGCGCGTACTCACCCGTGGAGATCGCGATCCGCCGGGGACTGGGACAGGACACCCCGGTCACCGGCCTTCGCTGAGAAACGCTCAATCTTCACCTTGAGGGATCACTGGAGGCCGTTGTCCCCACCGCTGCGCACGGCCCACACGGGATCTGAGCGCCGCGAACGTTTCATGAAGCTATCCACCGCGGGATGGGGACAGGGCTGGATGAAGGTGCCCCCTTGGCCCCCTCAAGACCAGCTGTCCACCGCGGTCGACGCGCTACTGGAGCACGTCGACCAAGACGCTCTGCCGCCGCCTGCAGAGCGAAAAAGGCTGCGCGAGGCCGCCGGTCAGAGCCAGGCCCAGATCGCTACCGCACTGAGCGCGGCCGATGGTCGGTGCGCCCACGGCCCGCTCGGTGGTATGGACGGCGACGGGCCGCTGAATTGCGTCGGCGGCCTGGCCCGCCAAGAGCGTCCCCGCGCTTATCGATTGGACAATGGCCCACGCTTGGGCGACCGCCTGCTCGTCTCGCCTCAGCCAGCGGAAGGCCGTGGGCCCTGCTTCTCGTCGGGCACCCAGCGCAGTGCGATGCCCTCGGGGCGGCTCGGATCGCCCAGCGTTGGCGAAGGTGCTTCGAGGTGGAGCCCGTGAATCCTCAGGTGCGCATCTTCCTGGGGCCACCTGTGAACCTGCGTCCGCTGGTCTTCAGCCGTTCACGGCCTTGACTCTGAGAGGATCAGGCCATGACGGCCTCACCTATGCGCATCAATGCCCTCATCATCGATGCCACCGACCCCGAGGGGCTTGCCGCGTTCTGGTCCGAGCTGCTCGGCAGGCCAGTCGTGGGTCGTACCGGACCCTACGTATGGCTGCGGCGCGAGAACGGCCTGGGCCTGGGCTTCCAGCAGACCGCCGAACCCAAGTCAGGCAAGAACCGCATGCACTTCGACATTACCTCGGCCGAGCCGGCCGCCGAGCAGCAGAGGGTCGAGGCGCTCGGCGGGCGCAGGCTGGAGCAGTACGCCGACGGCGGGTTCCTGGTCATGGCCGACCCCGAGGGCAATGAGTTCTGCATCCTCCCCGAGGGACCCTTCGAGCTCGACGACGAGGGACGCGCGAGCTACCTCGGCTGACCGACATCCGAGGATCCGGCAGCGAGGCGATCAGCCGCGGCAGGGTCTTCCGGCTGACCGGAGTCCCGAAGACGTCCGACATCCGGGATCCGGCTGGCCCGCGAGCGCGAGGCCGACCGAGACCAGAGTCGATCGCAGCCGCTCGGTCCGCCGGCCGAACCGGCGGGTAAGCCCGGACACTTGCTCGGCAGAGGTCTTCCGCGGGCAGGAAGTCTCTGCACGAACAACCGACGCAACCCAACCTCAACGACACCACGCGAACTTGCCGACCGCTGGCAGGTCACGGGGAGACCGCAGGTAGGAGCCGTGTATTCGGCTCGGCCAGCACCCGCATCCCGGCAGGCCGCCCAGCTGGCAGTCGTCCGAGCCTCGACCCGGACGACGGTATCGGTCACCTCGACCGATTCCACGGACCACGCCCTCCACGAAAGGGACAACGCCCTCCATAGAGGAGAACAACAGTTCATCCAGCTGCGGCCGTACATCGTTCACGGCGCAGCACCGTCACTGTCGGCGGGGTACTGGAGGGCACGGGCTGGGATGTGCACGAGTGGCGGCATTCCAGGGCTCACCCACCTCGGCGAGGCCGGTGCGAGCCTGCCGATGCTCATAACGAACTCGCGGCGCAGGGCGCCGGAGAACATGAGGCGCTCCCTCCATCCCTCGGTGGAGGCGAGCGCCAAGGTTGCGAGTCTGCTGGCGCCCGGCGGCAGCAGACGGTGAGGCCGGCCCCGGTGGCGGCCGGCCACGCGACGAGGAGCCAGCCGCTGTTACTCGGTGACGTCGGGGCGGAGGGTCAGGTCGAGGAGGCCGGGGAAACGGGCGTCGAACTCCTCGCGGCGCAGCCGGTTGAGCCGTTTGGCGCCCTGGTCGCGCTGTTCGACCAGGCCGGCGTCGCGCAGGACCGAGAAGTGGTGGCTCTTCGCGGCCCGGCCGACCGGTACATCGAAGTTGCTGCAGCTGAGTGCCCAGTCGGGGCGGCTGGCCAGGTCGCGAATCAGCTGAATGCGCACGGGATCCGCGAGCGCGGACAGGGCGGTGAGAAGCGGGACGTCGTCGGGGTGCGTGTGCACGGGCGGCGGACGGTGACTTGCGCCTTCAACCTGGTCTGTCATTTTGATGTCCTCCTCCACTCAGTGTTCGATGGCCATCGTACAGTGCTAGTGTTCGCTTCTGGTTGAACACTCATGGGAGGGTGATGTGCGTATGCGTGCGGTCGAGTTCCAGGAGTACGGCGGTCCCGAGGTGCTGCGGATAGTGCAGACCGCGGCACCCGAGCCGGGCCCTGGCCAGGTGGCCGTCGAGGCCGTCTGGGCGGGGGTGAACTTCGCGGACGTGAAGGCGCGTGCCGAGGGGTACCGGGTGGCGTCGCTGCCCTACCGTCCGGGACTGGAGGTCTCCGGGCGCATCCGGGCGGTCGGGGAGGGCGTCGAGGGTCTGCGGGTGGGGCAGGAGGTCGCCGCGCTCGTCGACGGCGGCGGCTACGCCGAGGTCGTGCTCGCGGAGGCCGCGAGGGTCTTCCCGTTGCCCGACGGGCTGGACCTGCGGACTGCGGCCACGCTGCCGACCGTGCTGCCGACCGCGCACGCCTTGATCCACGAGGTGGGGCGGCTGCGGGCCGGGGAGAGCGTGCTGGTGCACGGCGCGGCGGGAGGCATCGGCACGGCGGTCGGGCAACTGGCCCGGGCAGCGGGGGCCGGTGCGGTGTACGGGGTGGCTTCCAGCGACACCAAGGCCGACTACGCACGCAAGCACGGCTACGACGAGGTGTTCCGACCCGACACCTTCGAGACGGACGTCCGCGCGGCGACCGGCGGCAGGGGCGTCGACCTGGTCCTGGACCCGGTGGGTGGTGACACGCTGCGCCGCGGCCTGGAGGCACTGGCCGTTTTCGGGCGCCTGGTGTCTTTCGGCAACGCCAGCGGCGCGGAGCCCTGGCGGGCCGGTCAGGGCGAGCTGTACGCGCAGGGCCGCTCCGTCGCGGGCTTCTCCGTTCTCGCCCTCGCCCAGTCCGCACCCGACGCCCTGCGTGTGCTTACCGAACGCGCCCTTCGATCGGTTTGCGACGGAACGGTCGTCCTTCCCGTCACCGCCGAGTTCCCCCTGTCGGACGTGGCCGCCGCACACCAGCTCCTCGGCGGACGCACTTCTACGGGCAAGCTACTGCTGCGCATCACCGACTGACCGCGGACTCCCGCACCCGACGGGCCCGCCAGGCGCGACCATCCCGCCGCGTACCCACCAGGAGCAACAGGCCCGTGGCGCATGCGTAATCGACGTTGCACGCGTGGGCGACCAGCAGCGTGGCGATGGTGAGGTGCAGGTCCTTGAGCCTTGCCTCGCCGCAGGTGACCCAGGTGGCCGCCTGGTCGGCACCGGTCCTGGAGAACACCTCAAGCAGGTCGACGCGGTCGTCGTCGCGTGGCAGGACGTACGGCGGTCGCTCGCGGAGGCGTGGTGGTCGCCGAGCTCCTGGACCCCGACGAGGCCCACTGGCTCCAGGAGCGGGCCCGCAATGTCCGTCAAGGCTTCATGGATCCGAAACAGAAGGCGGCGTTCGCGGAGTTCCTCGCCCGACAGCCATCCCTCGATGAGCAGTGACGCGCCGACTCATGCTTCGGTGTGCGATAGCTGGCGATCTTGACGTGAGTGACGAGAGGGGTGGGGGCCATCGGAACGAAGGCCGGTGCTAAAAGATTGTTTATGTGGGTTCAGCGAATGATCGAACTGACCGGGTGGGAGCCGCTCGGGATCTCCGTCGACTGGGCGGCGATCGAGGGAGCTGGGGGTTCCGCTGCCGGCGGACTACAAGGAGCTCTACGAGGTGTTCGGTGGCGGCGTCTTCAGTGATTCCGTCTACTATCTGGGGCGCGACGAGGGCGTCTCGTTCGACTTCCTGACACAGTGGCGGGTCTCCCTGTCGGTCGACCAGGACAGCAAGTTCGGAGACGTCTCCGCCGTCGATCCCTATGCGGTCTACGCGCCGGGCGGCAAAGGGCTGGTGGAGTGGGGCTCCACCGAATGGGCCGACGAGTACTGCTGGCTGATCGATGCCGAGCGGCCGGGCGATTACCCCGTCCTCGCGCGGGCCCACGACGTCGGCGGATGGCACCGGTACGACATGTCCACCTCTGAGTTCCTCTACCGCGTCCTTGCCGATGCCGATTTTCAACCTTTCGGAATCGCGCAGTACGACCTCGGCACGACATTCACGCCCGGCTCCGGCGACGATGAGTGACGGTGTGTTGCGTCTGGTGCCGGACTGCGAGCGCGCGCCCTCATAGCTGCAGATAACGGGCGGCCATTATCCGGAGCGGACTGGCACGAAGGGACAAGCCCCGGTCTTCGCTCTGCTGCCCTCGGAACTACTCGGGCGTTCGCACGGACGGCGGAGCCACCGCCTTGAGATGATTGCCCGTTACTAGGACCTCATGTCCAGCCGTCGGCGGGCCGGGAGCTCCGGCCCGCCCGCCGCGGCATCAGGTCGCCAGCGCTTCGCGGAGCGTTGAGGGCTTGAGGCCGAAGGTGTCGCGGATATCCCTGTCGTCCACGAGGAACGGACGCTCGGACATGTAGCTCATCTCGGCGAACTCCCGCCACAGCGGATCGGTGAAGGACAGCAGCGTCAGATCCCGTTCGGTGAGCGGCTCCAACCGCGGTTTGGGCGCTCCGTGGAGTTCGGCGAGGTCGGTTGCGGCCTGGCGCAGGGTCGTGGTGATGACCGGGGCGTGCCAGGCCCGTCCCCATGCCCGCTCGTCGCCGCTGACCGCCACCAGCGCCGAGGCGACATCCTCGGTGTACGAAAACGAATGCGCCGCATCGGGGTCGCCATGGACGAGCGCCAGTTCACCCTCGCGGACCCGGGGCGCGACCAGCAGCGTGAACCCTGAGACTGCGCCTGGGCCCAGGTACTGGCCGGCTCGCACTTCGGTGGCCCGCAGCCGTCCTTCGTCATGGGCATTCTTGGCCTGCCGCCACAGCTCGGCCCTCACCCGGCCCTTTCGGGTGTGCGGGGTCATCGGGGTGCGCTCGGTGATCGGCCCGGTGGTCTGCTGATAGCCGTAGTGGTTGCCGAGCATCACGTAATCGGCCCCGGCCCGCTCGGTCGCGGCGAGGATCGAGGCGAACAACGGCGGCATGGTCTCCGGCCAGGTCTGGTAGGTGGTCATGGCAGCGTTGAAGACCGTGGTCGCTCCGGCCAGTGCCTCGGCCAGTTCGTCGGTGCGGCCCGCGTCCAGGGCGATCCGTTCGATGCAGGGGTGGTCGGGGCCACTGCCACTGCGGGTGATGAGGCGGACGTGCTTGCCGCTGTCGGCCAGTTGCCTGGCAGTAGCGACCCCGGTCGCGCCTGCCCCGATGACGACTGATGCAGCCATGACGTTGTCTCCGTTTTTCTCGAAGATGGAACGTTTCCCTGAAGAGAAACGTGGTTCGCGGGGGCCCGACCGCTCGCCCAACTCTGCCGTCCGGCCGCAGAGTAGGGTCAGTGGCCTGAAAGCCACGAGACCCAAGGATCTAGCCATGCATCGTGTTGCCGTCCTGGCCGTTCCCGCGGTCAAGCCCTTCGACCTGTCCATGCCGTCGGTGCTGCTCGGGGCCGTCGAACTCGGCGGACGCCCCGGCTATGAGGTGACGGTGTGCACCGCCACGCCCGGTACGCTCGCCGCCTCCGGTGGCATCGAGGTGGTGATCCGGCACGGCCTTCAGGCGGTCGCGGCGGCGGACACGGTGATCGTCCCCTCAACCGCCAGTCGGCACGACGCGGAGCCAGCCGTGCTGGACGCCTTGCGAGAGGCAGCCGCCGCGGGCAAGCGCGTTGCCTCGATCTGCAGCGGCGCCTTCGTCCTCGCCCAGGCCGGGCTCCTCGACGGTCGTGCTGCCACCACCCACTGGGCCCTGGCCGAGGAACTGCAGCGCGCCTTCCCCGCGGTGCGCGTGGACGCCGGCCGGCTGTTCGCCGAGGACGGACGGATCGTCACCGGTGCCGGCTCGGCCGCCGGGATCGACCTGTGCCTGCACCTGATCAGCTCCGACTACGGCGCGGCCGCGGCCAACGCGGCGGCCCGCGCCGCCGTCGTCACCCCGGTGCGCCACGGTGGGCAAGCGCAGTTCGTGCAGACCCCACTGCCGACCAAGACCGACTCCTCATTGGACGCGGCCCGCATCTGGGCACTGCAACATTTGGACCAGCCGATCTCCCTGCGCGACCTGGCCGGTCAGGCCAAGGTCAGCGTGCGGACCCTGACCCGCCGCTTCACCACCGAGACCGGTGTGACCCCGTTCCAATGGCTGCTCCAGCAGCGGCTGCTGCGGGCTCGCGAACTGCTGGAGACCACCGATCTCACCGTCGACCATGTGGCCAGCCGCAGCGGCCTCGGCTCCGGTGAGTCGCTCCGCCAGCACCTGAGCCGCCAGATCGGCATGACCCCGGCCGCCTACCGGAGCGCCTTCACCCACCGTCCGAGTGTGAAGACTGGTCAGTGACCGCGCGTGACTCGGCCCGGACGTGACCATTCATAGGCCGAGCAGCGCCCGGAACGCGTCCCACTACTTTCAGCCGGTGTACCCGTCGACGGCGTTCCGCGGCCGGAGGTCGGCCTCGTGCCGGGCGGAGCGCTGCTGCAGCTCGGCGAGGTGGAGTGCGGGTGGCCCGAGCCCGAGTGGGGTTGGGGGAAGATGGAGGACGACGCCGCAGAGGGGCGTGCCAGCCCCCCGGCCCAGGCGTGATCCGCCGGACGGGCCCTAGCGGCGCAGCGCTTCCGCGCCTGCGTACTGGGCGCTGTCGCCCAACTGCTCCTCGATTCGGATGAGTTGGTTGTACTTGGCGGTGCGGTCGGAGCGGGACAGCGATCCGGTCTTGATCTGACCGCAGCCCGTGGCAACCGCCAGATCCGCGATCGTCGTGTCCTCCGTCTCTCCCGAGCGGTGCGACATGACGACGGTGTAGCCCGCCCGGTGGGCGGCGTTGACGGTGGCCAGGGACTCCGTCAGGGTGCCGATCTGGTTGACCTTCACCAGGACCGAGTTGGCGACGCCCGAGCCGATGCCCTCGCGCAGAAGAGTCTCGTTCGTACAGAACACGTCGTCACCGGTGAGCTGGCAGCGCGCACCGACCCGTGCGGTCAGGTCCCGCCACCCCGTCAGGTCGTCCTCGGCCATCGGGTCCTCGATCGACACGATGGGGTAGGCGTCGATCAACTTGACGAGGTAGTCGGCGTGTTCGGCGGGGGTGCGCCGTACTCCTTCCCCGGCGTAGTCGTAGACGCCGTCGCGGAAGAACTCGGACGACGCCGGGTCCATGACCAGGCCGATGTCCGTGCCCGGCCGGTAACCCGTGCGCTCGACGGCGGTCACCACGAAGTCGAGGGCCTCCTCGGCGGTGCGTAGGGCGGGTGCGAAGCCACCCTCGTCACCCACGCCCGTGGAGTGCCCGGCGGCGAGGAGGTCGCGGCGCAGGGTGTGGAAGATCTCGGAACCCATCCGCACGGCCTCGGCGAAGGTCTCCGCACCGATCGGGGCGATCATGAACTCCTGGAAGTCCAGGGGGTTGTCGGCGTGCGCGCCCCCGTTGACGATGTTCATCATCGGTACGGGAAGCAGCCGGGCGTCGGAGCCGCCGAGGTAGCGGTAGAGCGGCAGGCGATGGGCGGCGGCTGCGGCCTTGGCGGTGGCCAGGGAGACCCCGAGGATCGCGTTGGCGCCGAGCCTGGACTTGGTGGGGGTGCCGTCCGTGGCGACGAGGGCGGCGTCGAGGCCCGCCTGGTCCTCGGCCTCGCGACCGGTGGCGGCGGCTGCGAGTTCGGTGTTGACGTGGCGTACCGCGTGGTCGACGCCCTTGCCGTGCCAGCGGGTCGGGTCGCCGTCGCGGAGTTCGACGGCCTCGCGGGCACCGGTCGAAGCGCCGGAGGGGACTGCGGCCCGGCCGATGGATCCGTCCGCCAGTTCCACGTCCACTTCGACGGTGGGGTTACCCCTGCTGTCGAGGACGCGGCGGCCGGTGACGGAAGTGATGGCGGTCATGGGAGCCCTTCCCGTTGTCGCATGCGTGCCGGGGTTCGGCTGCGGCGACGGTGGCGCTGGACCCGGCACAGGAGACTCTACAGCAATGCTGTGCAGTTGAACTGTTCAGTTTGGCTGTTCAGTTCTGCTGCGCAGTCCCGCTGTGCAGCTACGCTGCGTTAAAATTCGGTATGCCCCTTCCGGAATCCGCCGCTGTCGCGGCCGAACTGCGCACCGCGATGGGAAAGCTCACGCGGCGCGTGAAACTCGAGGACCAGATGCCGCACGGCCAGGTGGCCGTCCTCGGTGCGCTGGACCGCAGCGGCGCGATGACGACCAGCGAACTGGCGGCCGATCAGCGGGTGCGCCCGCAGTCCATGGCCCGAGCGGTTGGACTCCTCATGGAGCAGGGGCTGATCACGCGCCGGGCGCATCCGACCGACGGCCGCAAGAGCCTGGTCGAGCTCTCCGCTGCGGGGCAGGCACTGCTGGAGGAGGAGCGGGGGCGCAGGGCGGATTGGCTCGCGCGGGCGATTGAGGCGGAATTGACGGGCGAGGAGCGGGAGTTGCTGGCGCGGGGGATCGGGCTGGTGGAGAGGCTCGCGGCGCACTAGGGCGCGTATCGAGGCGTGATCAGTGGACAGCTCCGGGTGAGGTCTTTGATCCAGATCATCGAGGCGCGAAGGTGGAGGCCGGCGAGGTAGCTCGCGGGGGTCTTGTCGTACCGCGTGGCGATGCCGCTCCATACCTTGAGCTTGTTGATCAGGCGCTCGACGGTGTTCCGCTCCTTGTAGAGCTCGGCGTCGCGGCTGACGGGCCTGCCGCCTCTGTTGCCCTTCTTCTTCCGGTTCGCGGCCTGGTCCCTCTTCTCCGGGATGGCCGCCTTGATGCCGCGTCCGCGCAGGTAGGCACGGTTACCGCGGGAAGAATAGGCATTGTCCCCGGCGACGGCGACGGCGACGGCGTCGGGCCGGGTGCGGGGACGGCCGACGGGCCCGCGGACCCTGATCTTCCCGAGCACGGGGGTGAACTGCGGGCTGCCGGCTGCCTGTCCGGCGGCCAGGACGAGCGCCAGCGGGCGGCACTTGCAGTCGGCAGCGAGGTGAACCTTGCTGGTCTGTCCACCTCGCGAGCGCCCCAGGAGGGCGGCCTTCAGCCGGAGCTTTCGACGCCGGCGGACGCGTCGTCGCTCTTCGCGTCCGGGGCCCGCTTCGCCAGCGTCAGGTCCACTTGGTTCTTCAGAGTCGCCCTCGTGACCTGACCTTCTCCTCCACAGGAGCAGCCTTCTCCAGGGCAGTGAGCACGTCCTCGCCCCATGTGCATCCCGGCGGCGTCATGGTGAGCGCGCGCGGTGGTGGAGTCGATGCTGACCAGCGACAGATCCACCTCACGCCGCTTCGCGGCTTGCGCGATCAGCCCCTCCAACAGCGCCTCGAACACGCCGGCATCACGCCACCGCCGGAAGCAGTTGGAGCCGGTCGACCAGGCACCGAACTCCTGCGGCATCTCCCGCCACTGCCCGCCGGACTTGAACCGCCAGATCGCGCCGTCGAACTGCTGCCGCAGGCGCTCGGGATACGGGCCGTACTCGCCGATCGGCAGGTGCGGCCCGATGAACTCCCACTCATCGTCGGTCAGCTGTACTCGCGTCACGCACAGCGGTCTAACGGATCAGGCATCGGAGCGCAGGCAAACCCCCAGAACGAATCACAACGCGATACGCGCCCTCATCCTGGTCGCTGAGTCCACCTTCTGCCCGGTTCACAGTGCGACCACGATTTTTCCGTGAACATGCCTCTCGGCCTGGGTCGTCACGGCTTCCCAAATCTGCTCGACCGGGAAGGTCGCCGCGATCGGCACCGTGATCTCGCCAGAATGGATCGCGTCGGCGATCCGTTCCAGGGCGCCCGGACCCGCATCGAGGGCGCCCGTCTTGCGCACACCGGGCGGCGGGGCGGGGCCGTCGGCCACGACGGAGATCCGCTCGGGTGCCACGCCGAGCGCGAGTGCGGTCTCGGCCGCCTCCCTTCCGAACAGGTCGGTTGCGGCGGTGATCCCCTCGGGCGCCAGGGCCCGCACCCGGTCCGCCAGGCCGGGGCCGTACGCCACGGGTTCGGCGCCGAGAGCGCGCAGGAATCCGAACGTGCCCTCGGAGGCGGTGCCGAGCACCCGGGCGCCCGCAAGCTTCGCCAGCTGCACGGCGAAGATACCCACGCCGCCCGCCGCCCCACCGATCAGGACGGTGTCCCCGGTGCGGAGCCCGATCGCGGCGAGCGCGGCGGAGGCCGTCAGACCGGACACCGGAAGCGTGCCCGCCACCTCGTCGCCGATACCCTCCGGAGTGGGCCATAACGTTGTCGCAGGCGTCTTGACCAGCACGAAATCGGCGACTGACCGGCCGATCGCAGCCCCGTACACCCGGTCGCCGGTCGCGAATCCGGTGGCGTCGGCGCCCACCTCGTCCACCACTCCGGCGAAGTCGCTGCCGAACCCGGCCGGCAAGGTGATGCCGAACCGCGCCGCCATGTCGGGCTGCGTGGTGATCTGCCAATCCATCGGATTCAGCCCGGCGGCCGTGACCCGGACGCGAACCTCGTCCGGTGCGGCGTGCGGCTCGGGTATCTCCTGCAGTTCGAGTACTTCGGGGCCGCCAAATCGCCGGTAACGGACAGCTTTACTCATCGGTGCCCTCTCCTGGCCAGTGATGGGACTTGGTCTCATCGACCCTACAGCAGTGATGGGACCAAGTCCCGTACACTGCTCCCATGGCTCGCTGGCAACCCGACGCACCAGAACGACTCGCCGCCGCCGCCCTCGACCTCTTCGAGGAGCACGGCTACGAGAACACGACCGTGATCGAGATCGCGGAGCGCGCGGGGCTCACAAAGAGCACGTTCTTCCGGTACTTCCCGGACAAGCGCGAGGTGCTCTTCGGCGCGGGCACGGTGACCGGCCTGCTCGTCGAAGGGATCGCCTCGGCGCCGTCGGTGGCCGACCCGCTCGATGCGGTGGCGGACGCCCTCGATGCGCTCGGCCGGACGTTCTTCACCGCCGACCGCCGCGAGTTCAGCGGCCGGCGCCAAGCCGTACTGAACGCCAATACGGAACTGCGTGAACGCGAAGCCCTGAAAAGGGTCGACCTCACCGCCTCAATGGGCGAGGCCCTCAACCGCCGCGGAGTCCCGAGCCTGACCGCGCGCGTGGCCGCGAAACTGGGCACGCTCGTCTGGGAGATCGCCTTTGATCAGTGGATTGACACCAACAACAGCGAGGACTTCGGCCCACTGGCACGGCAAGCGCTCGCCGAAGTACGCGCGGCCGCAGCCGTGCGCTAAGGCGCGTATCGCGTCGCGATCGCTCTGTGGGATTGCCTGCGTTTCGAGGCATGATCCGGTAGACCGCTGTGCGTGACACGAGTACGACAAGACCCCCGCGAGCTACCTCGCCGGCCCCCACCTTCACGCCTCGATGATCTGGATCAAAGACCTCACCCAAGCTGTCCACTGATCACGGCTCGATACGCGCCCTAGCTGGACCTCTGGCGCAACCGCGCTCCAGGGACTGTCCGGCGGAGCTTGGGGCCGTAGGCTCTGACGGTGATTAATCTCCAGGTCCGTAGTGAGAGCGGCGCGATCCAGGCTCGTGCCGAGCACGGTGTGGTCTGGGGGCCGGAGCTGGCAAGGCTCGACCACTCGGTGTTTCCGATGTTGGGGCACCTGTTGCCGTACGCGGACACCGCTTTCAACAGTCGGCAGGTGTCCAGCTTGCTGGGGGAAGTACCGCGACTGCCGCCGGGTGTGGTCACCGATGAGTTCGCGAGCGAGCTTCTGGAGCTGGGGCAGAAGGTTCTCGACGGACAACACCTGTATCTGTGGTTCGTCGGGGACTGAGACGGCTGGTCCGCTCAGCCCCGGAGCCGTAGCGTGGCGGCTGCGACGACCGCAGTGCCATGAAAGACGTAGGCACTGCACGTTCTGTCGTCTGGATGAACTCGCTCTGGAAGCCGTCGGGCAACGCCTTGAGCCGGATCAGGCGATGATCGAGTGCCGGCACCCAGAGCCGCGTTCACCGATTTGCGGCCAGCACTGCCGCGAGGCCCTCTTGTAGATCCTTGACGAAATACTCGGGAACCTCCAGCGACGGGAAATGCCCCCCGATTTCCGGCGACCTCCATCGGACGATTTGCCGGTACCGTTCCTGTGCCCAGGGGCGCGGACACTTCTCGATGTCGCGGGGATACATACTGATTGCTGACGGGACGTCGACCCGAAGTTCGGGATCGAGCGAGTTGTGGCTTTCGTAGTAGATGCGGGCTGCCGATGCGCCGGTCCGCGTCAGCCAATACAGGGTGACGTCATCAAGAACCCTGTCCATGGAAATCGTCTCGAACGGGCTGTCTTCGGTGTCTGACCACTCGGCGAACTTGTCAAGGATCCAGGCAAGAAGCCCGACCGGTGAGTCGACGAGCGAGTAGCCGATGGTCTGCGGTCGGGTCGCCTGCTGCTTCGCGTACGCCGCGCGGTGGCGCCAGAAATGGCGGGTTTCCTCGGCCCACTTGCGCTCGACCGCCGTGAGCCCGTCCGTCGTCAACCCGGGCGGTCCCTCCGCGAACGTTGTGTGGATGCCGAGGACCTGCGCCGGGAACCTGCCGCCGAGAACCGTGGTGATATTGCCTCCCCAGTCGCCGCCGTGGGCGACGAATTTGCTGTAGCCGAGCCTTCCCATCAGTTCCACCCATGCGGCCGCGATCTTTTCGGTCCCCCACCCGGTGGTGGCCGGTTTGTCGCTGTAACCGAAGCCGGGCAGCGACGGGGCCACGACGTGGAACGCCGGCGCATCGGCATCGTTCGGATCTGCCAGCTCGTCCACTACGTCGATGAACTCGGCAATGCTGCCCGGCCACCCGTGCGTCAAGATCAGAGGAGTGGCATCTGCGCGCGCGGATCGGCGGTGCAGGAAGTGGATTCCCAGATCATCGATCGTCGTGCGGAACTGGCCGATCCGGTTGAGGCGCGCTTCGAACGCCCGCCAGTTGTACCCCGTGCGCCAGTAGTTCACGACGTCGACGAGGTCGGCGAGAGGAACGCCCTGCCCCCATCGGCGAGGGCCGGGCGCGGCGCCGTGGACCGTCTCAACCTCCGGCAGCCGCGCCGCATCCAGTCGCGCGCGCAGATCGTCGAGGTCAGCGTCAGTTGCGTGGGCTTCAAATGCTTGCACGTCGCTGGTCGGACGGGGCATGAGACCTCCTGGCCATCGCGGAACCGGCTACGACCTGTCGTGAACCGGCTAAGACGGTTCTAGCAGTTCCCCGAGCCACGCTGCAACCGGCTAAGGTGGTTCCATGCGTGCTGAGTTCCCTGACTTCCGCCTCGGTAATGTGCTGGCGACCAGCTTCACGGGGACTCTGTCGGAGCGTCGCGGCAACCCTGTGGAGCGCATTCCCACGCCGCAGCGACTCGTCGACTGGCTGGCAGTGAGCGGCCTCGCCGTGGACTCCTGCACCACTGCCCAGCTCGACCTCGCTCGGGAACTGAGGGAGTCGATTCACGCCGCCGCGACAGCGGCCGCGATCCGGGACGCTCTCCCTGCATCTGCTGTCCAAGTCATCAATGACTGCAGCGCTCAGGGTCGGGCCGCGGCCATCCTGACGCCCGAGGGTAAGCGGCGATGGCGGCTCAGCTCGGCTTCCTGTGTGGAAGATGCCCTCAGTGTGATCGCCGCCGACGCGATCAGCATCATCGCGGGCGAACGAGACGGAAAATTGGCCTTGTGTGCATCACCAACCTGCCAAGCCGCCTTCTTCGACACCAGCCAAAGTCGCACCCGCAAATGGTGTGACATGAACACGTGCGGGAATCGTCAGAAGAAAGCACGCTTCAATGCCAACCAGCGCAAAAACCCTGGATCAGCGAAGTGATCGTTACCTCGGTACATCCACGTGGGCCCCACGCCTTGACGTGCTTCGACGACACCTGAGTTCCATGGTTGTGTGAGGCCGGCCATGACGGCGCCGAGGTCGCGTGGCTGGCTTCGTCAGGTCCCTGCGAGGGCTTCCGCCGCCTGCTTGGTGCCTTCGACGCGGGCCCGTACCTTGGCGAACGCATTCTGGCGGCTGGTGGACTGGTCGTTTGCGAAGGGGGAGAAGTCGGCGTCGTCGCAGGTGCCCAGCTGGTCGGCCGGGGATGTTGCGGGCCGCGCGAAGGACGCGGTCGCGGACTTCCTCCGCAGTTTCCACGCGCGGGTCGCAAGGGTCGGTGACACCGACGAACACGCGGATGTCCGGCCGCAGCTGGTCGGCCGTCATCTTCAGAGCGTGTTCCGGGTCTGACTCGCTGGCCAGGGACAGGCTGAGGCTGCCGGCCTGGAGGCGGAACAGCTGCGGCAGCAGGTCCCCGTAGTCGACGTCGAGGCTGTGCGTGGAATTCTGGTCGGCGCCCGGGCCGCAGTAGACGCCGATCCGGGTGAGGCGTTGCAGTAGCTGGTTGTTGAGGTCAACGAACCCCTTCAGGACTCCGCCCCTGGGGTCCAGCTTGAGCGAGAGGCGGGCCTCTTCGAAGTCCAGCTCGACCTTGTGTGCGCCGACGTCCACAGCTGCGGATGTCCTTCTCCGCCTCGTCCAGCACGTCTTGGACGACCACCTCACGTGCGTATCCGGCGATGCCGGGCGGCGGGCACAGCAGGCTCATCATGGACGGGGCGACCACGGCTTGCTTCACCGGGACCCTCGCGTACTGCTTCGCGGTTTGCAGGTACTGCCCGGTGGTGGTCCGGTACCGGAACGGAGACTCGCGACCAACCAAAGACCTGGCACCAGACAAGTCGGATATTGCCGTTCGATTCCGAGGCGCCGCAGAGTTGTCGGCCGGGAGCCAGCCCGTATTCGGGGGTGTCGCGGTGCGGGGGTGCGATCGGCTCCGCCGCCGGACGTGGCGGCCGGGCCCGGCGCTCGTCGCCGGGCCCGTGTCCTGGGCTGCTTTGGCTCAGGACAGCACGTCCATCAGGGCGGTGACATAGGCATTCAGCCGCTGCTCCACGGTTCGCGTCGTCAGCTCTGGTCTCCCTGCCTCACGCCATGACTTCGCCACCTGCTGCACCTCTTCTGAGCAGGCCAGCCCGTCCCGCACCTGCCAGTAC
>NZ_JNZA01000002.1 GCF_000717345.1 Streptomyces lydicus
TCCGACTGATCAACCGCGTCGCCTTGAGCGAATGCCCACCCAGAGCGAAGAAGTTGTCGTCCACCCCGACACTGGGCACCTCCAGCACCTGGGCGAACAGGCCGCACAGCAACTCCTCCCGCACCGAACGTGGCCCACGACCCACACCGCCCTCGGCCCCGGAAGCGTCCACAGCGGAACGACGCTCCGCCCTGCGCCGCAGTTCGCTGCGCCGCTCTTCGCTACGCCGCAGCAACGCCCGCTCCTGCTCCGCAGACTCGAAGACCGCCACCCCCTCCACACCGGTATCCGGTTCCGCAGTCACCGCCGCCACCACCCGCACGAACAGCCGGTGCAACACCTCGGCCGTATCGGCATTGAAGAGATCGGTGGCGTACTGGAGCATCCCCGAGATCCCTGCCGGGTTCTCGTGGGCGTCCCGCCGCTCGGAGAAGCTCCAGCCCAGATCGAACTTGGAGGGCGCGGCGTCGAGCGGCTGCGCGGTGATGAGGGTGTCGGGGAGGTCCAGGCCGGCCAGAGCGTTGTTCTGGAGGACGAGCATGGTCTGGAACAGGGGGTGCCGGGCGGTGGTCCGGTCGGGGTTCAGTTCCTCCACGATCCGGTCGAACGGCAGGTCCTCGTGCGCAAAGGCCGCCAGGTCCGCCTCCCGCACCCGCTGAAGCAGTTCGGCGAACGTCGGGTTGCCCGAGGTATCGGTACGCAGCACCAACGTATTGACGAAGAAGCCCACCAAGTCATCGAGAGCCTGATCCGACCGGCCGGCCGTGGCAGTTCCCAGCGGCACATCGGTTCCGGCACCGAGCCGCGACAACAACACTCCCAACGCCGCCTGCAGCGCCATGAACGTCGTCACTCCCTGCCCGCGGACCAACGACTCCAGCCGGTGATGGAGATCGGCAGGAATGTCGAAGTGCAGGAGGCCGCCCTCGTGGGTGGGGTGGTCGGGGCGCGGCCGGTCGGTGGGCAGCGCCAGCTCCTGCGGCAGGTCGGAGAGGGTACGGGCCCAAAATGCCGTCTGCTCCTCCGCCACCTCCGCCAGCACCTCACGCTGCCAGAGGGTGTAGTCGGCGTACTGCACCGGCAAAGCCGCCCACCGGGGGACGCCTCCCGCCAGCCGTGCCCCGTAAGCGATCGAGAGATCCCGCAGCAGCGGGGCCTCGGACCATCCGTCGCTCGTGATGTGATGCAGCGTCAGCAACAGCACATGCTGATCGGCGGCGGTGGAGAACAGCGTCACCCTCAGCGGCAGCTCGGTCGACAACGCGAAGGGCCGGAAGGCTTCCTCGTGGAACCGCCGGGTGACCTCCTCGGCGGCGCACTGCACGACGGTGAGGTCCACCACGGCCTGAGCCGGGGGCAGGATCCGCTGGAAGGGCTCTCCCTCGACGGCGGGGTAGACCGTCCGCAGCGACTCATGGCGCGCCACCACATCATTGACCGCCAGCCGCAGCGCCGCCACATCCACCGCACCCCGCACACGGAACGCGAACGGCGCGTTGGCGGCCTTGAGCGAATGGCCGCCCAGGGCGAAGAAGTTGTCGTCCGGGCCCACGCTCGGTACCCCGAGCACCTGCGCGAACAGGCCGCACAGCAGCTCCTCCTGCACCGACCGCGGATTCTGCGACTGACTCATGACGCTCCCTTGAAGATCCGGACTGGATTCAGTGGCCGAGGGCCGGCTTCGGTGTCAGGTCGGTCCAGTGCGCGTCGACGTAGTCGAGGCACGCCTGGTAGCCGGTCGCACCGTGCGCCACGGTCCAGCCCATGGGGGGTGCCAGGCGCGCCGGCCACAGGGAGTGCTGGTGGGCGTCGTTGGTCAGGACCAGGTAGGTGCCGTCGGCGTCTTCGAAGGGGTTCGTCACCGCGTGGGTGTCCTTTCAGGCGGAGCGGGGTGTGGGAGGGAGGGGGCGGAGCCCGGTGGCTCGGGTGGGGCGGGGCGTGCTCAGGCGGAGGCGCCGGTCGGTGTGGTGGTGAGTGCGGGGATGTGGAGCGGCAGCCGGCGCCAGATCTCGGGGGTGTAGAAGTGCCCCCCGGGCAGGGTGTCGTGGCGGTAGGAGCCGAGCGCGACCCGGCGCCACTGGTTTCCGGCGTCCTGCTCGATGACGTCGTCGTCGGTCGCCGAGAGCATCTGCACCGGGACGCTCACGCTGGCTCCCGGCGTGTAGCGGAAGGTGTCGCGGACCTGGATGTCCGCCCGCATGAGTTCCACCGCCATCTCCTGGAGATCGGGGTCCTCCAGGACGTGCGCCGGCATCAGGCCGTTGGTACGCATCCAGTCCAGCAGCGAGGTGTCCGTGTCCTGGCGGGCGGGGAACATGTCGCGGGGCGTGAGGCCGCGGTCGGGCGCGTTGCACGAGGAGACGACCAGCGTCTCGGGCAGCGGTCCGCCGTCGCGCTCGATACGGGCCGCCACGTCGAACGCCATCCAGCCACCCATGCTGTGGCCGAAGAGGACGTACGGTCCCTGGACGGCGGAGAGCACGGCGGCGGTGGTGTCGGCCGCGAGTTCGTCCCAGTCCGTCGCGCAGGGCTCCAGGAACCGTCCCTCGCGGCCGGGGTAGCAGACGGCGGAGAGGGCCACGTCCGCCGGGAGGCAGTCGCCCCAGACGTGGTACGGCCCGGTACCGCCGCCGCAGAACCCCAGGCAGATGAGCGTGCGCGAGGTCTGCTCGGTCCGCTCCTTGATCTGGATGACAGTGGTGTCCTGTCTACCGTGGATGTGTCCGGCCATGATGGCTCGCTTCCTCTTCCTCTCGTGCGAATGGGGGGCCGGGGCGGTGCCGCCCCGGCGGCTGCGGCGGTGACCGGCCGGCCCGTGCCCCGCTGGGCTCGGGGGCGGCGGTCAGCCTGCGGCGCGCAGCGTCTCGACGTGCCGGGCGAGGTCCCGGAGCTGCGGGTGCCGGTAGACCTCGCGGGTCGACATGGCGATCCCGAACTGCTTCTTGAGCCGGGCAACGACGCGCAGCGCGATCAGCGAGTGGCCGCCCATGGCGAAGAAATCGTCGTCGGCGCGGACGCGCTCACGGCCGAGCACCTCGGACCACACGGCCGCGATCAGCGTCTCGACCTCGCCCTCGGGTGCGTGCTCGCGGTCCGCGGCCGCCTCCGCGTCCGCGGCCGGGTTCTCCTCGGGGGCGGGCAGGGCGGCGAGGTCCACCTTCCCGTTGACCGTCAGCGGCAGGGCTTCGAGGCGGGTGTACACCGTCGGAAGCATGAACTGCGGCAGCTGCGTGGCCAGTTGATCGCGCAGCGCCTCAGCGGTCGGGGGCCCGTCCACCGGGTCCGCCGACGCCACGAAGTAGGCGACGAGTTGTTCGCCGGAGACCGCGCTGTGATGCAGCGTGACCGCGGCGGCGGAGACGGCCGGGTGGCGGGTCAGCGCGGCCTCGATCTCGCCGAGTTCGACGCGGTAGCCCCGGATCTTTATCTGCCGGTCGATGCGCCCCAGGTACTCCATGGCCCCGTCCGCGCGGCGGCGCACCTTGTCGCCGGTGCGGTACATCCGGGTGCCGTCGGCGGCGAAGGGGTCGGCGACGAAGCGCGTCGCGGTCAGCGCGGGCCGGTTGACGTACCCCAGGGCCACCTGGGCGCCGGCGAGGTAGAGCTCTCCCTCCACGCCGTCGGCCACCGGGCGCAGGTCGACGTCCAGGACGTGGGCCTGGACACCCGGCAGCGCGGGGCCGAGGTGCGGGGTGTCGCCGTCGATCCAGGTGGCGGCGGTGTCCACGGTGCACTCGGTGGGGCCGTACAGGTTCAGCGCTTCGAGCCTGCCGGCGGTGCGTTCGGCCGCCAGCTCCCGCCAGGTGCCCTCGGGGACCGGTTCGCCGCCCATGAACAGGCGCAGGGCGCGTCCCTCGGTGGCGCGGGCGAGCAGTTCGTCGCGGAGCAGGGGCCAGTGCGAAGGGGTCAGGTCGAGGTCCTGCACGCCGTACGTGTCCAGGGCCGCGGTCAGCCGGGCCGGGTCGGTGCGCTCGTCCTCGTCGAGCACGACGAGGGTGTCGCCGCGGCACACCCGGGCCCACTGCTGGACCGATGCGTCGAAGGAGACGCTGGCGTTCCAGGCCACGACGCGCGGCTCCGGGGCGTACATACCCGCCTCCTCCAGCGCCGCCACGAGGGCGGCCACGCCGCCGCGGGTGGTCTCGACGCCCTTGGGGGTGCCGGTGGAACCCGAGGTGTAGATCACGTAGGCCGGTGCGTGGGCGGCGACCGGGAAGGGCGGGTCCGGGCGCCGGTCCACCGCTGCGCCGGGCCGGCCGACGGTGAGGAGGCGCACGCCCGACGGCCACTCCCCTGCGACGGCCGTGGTCACCAGCACCCGGGCCCCGGCGTCGCGCACCATCGCGTGCCGCCGCTCGCCGGGGTACGCGGGATCGATCGGCACGTACGCGGCACCCGCCCGCCAGACCGCCAGCAGCGCGACCACGAGGTCCGCGCCCCGGGGGAGGCTGACCGCTACCCGGTCGCCGGGCAGGACGCCGGAACCCGTCAGCATGTCCGCCAAGTCGGCTGTCGCCGCGTCGAGTTGCGCAAAGCTGAGGCTGTCGTCCCGGTCGCGGACGGCGATCCGGTCCGGGCCGGCCGCGACGGCCTGCAGGAGGCGGGACATGAGGTCGACGGGCCGGCCGGGGGCGGCGGTCGCGTCGAGGCCGTGCGGGCCTTCCAGTACGCCGGTCACGCGGCCTGCTCCTCTCGGGCGGCGGCGGCCACGGTGGGCCGGCATTCCTCCAGTGCGACCGGGTCGCCCATGGCGACGACGATGCGCCGGTCACCGCGGAAGGGGTCGCGGCCGTGGGTGGACAGGATGTTGTCGACGAGCAGGATGTCGCCCGGCTGCCAGTTCCGTCGCAGCGTCGCGGCCTCGTAGGCGGCGTTGATCGTCTCGATGTCCTCGCGGGTCAGGGGTTTGCCGTCGCCGAGGGCGGTCTCGAACGGCAGCCCGCCCACGCCGAATTCGTCCTGCAGCGTCTCCCGGACCTCCTCGTCCAGCGACCACGCGTTCCAGAAGGCCATGTGGTTGAACCAGACGCCCTCCCCCGTCTCGGGGTGGTGGATGATGCCGGGGCGCAGCTGCCGGGTGCGGAGCGCGCCGGAGTCGCTCCATTCACAGGAGAGGAGGTTGTCCTCGCAGTATTTTTCGACGTCCTCGCGGTGCTCGGTGGCGAACGCGGTGCGCCAGTCCAGAGAGATGTGCTCCGAGTAGTTGCGGGTCAGCAGCCAGCCCGCGGTGCGCATCCGCTCGACCAGGTCGGCGGGGAGCAGGCGCAGCACCTCACGGCAGTCGGCGACCGGCGTCGCGCCGCCCTCCTCGGGGGCGGTCAGGCAGCCGAACAGCAGCAGACCGGGGAAGGTCAGGGTGTAACTGTTCTCGTTGTGCATGCGGATCGCCTGGTTGGGCGGCAGGTCGGTGGAGGAGTACACCTCGTTGCCGTAGCTGCTGCGCGGGGTGGCCTTCTCGCGGTAGGGCGTGCGCTGCGGGACGAGGACGTCCCGTACCTTGGCGAAGTCGTCGACGTCACGGACGGGCAGGCCGCGGAGGTACAGCGCGCCGTGCCGGTGCAGCGCCACGCGGAGCTCGGAGTGGACCGAGGCGAGCCAGGCACACGCCTCGGTGGCGTCCGCGAACTGCGGGGTCTGCGTGGTGGCGGGCTTTCCGGTCTCGATGGTCCAGAAAAGGGAATCACTCATCGTGATGCGCGTCCTGTCGTGTCGATTCTTACTGATTTCCTGGTACGCCGATCGCTCCGGTGGGTCATCCCCATCCGGTGTCGTGCTCGTCGGTCAGTTCGCTGGGCACGGCCGGGGAGAAGGGGCGTAAATGCATGGGGGGTTTCTCCTACTTCCTCGGGAGGGACCTTTTCCGACCGCCTCACGGGGCGTCGGTCACCGGATTCGGTCGCAGGTCGACGCCCTTCACGCTGTCATCGGAGCAGGCCGTTCACCAGGGCGACCGAGGGCTGATATTCACGCCTGTCGCATAGACGAGAGGGAGCAAAAGGTGCATACGAGGCAGCGGTGCGGTGCCTGCCTCAGGCCGTCGCGCCCGCCCGCGTCGGCAGGTCACGGCGGTTCCTGATGGGCGAACAGAGCAGGATCAGCGCGCTCAGCGGGATGCCCGCGATCATCAGCCACAGCGTCGGGCGCACCCCGAGCCAGGTCCCCAGCGCCCCGGCGAGCAGCGCCCCCAGCGGCAGGGTGCCGCAGTTGAGGAACGACGAGCACGCGGAGACCCGGCCGAGCACGTCGGCCGGGCAATAGCCCTGCTGGAAGCCCGCCTTGATGACATTGCCGGCCACCACCCCGACCGAGACCGAGGCGTAGCCGACGACGAAGAGGGCCAGCCCGGCGGTGCCCCGGGTGGTGAGCGCCATCAGCGGGGCGAGTGCCGGCACACCGAGTTCGAACAGCAGCAGCGCCCGGGCCGTCCCGAACCGGGTCACACCGCGGCGCACCACGAGTGCGCCCACCACACCGCCCGCGCCGCCGATCGCCACCAGCACGCCCACCCCGCTGTCGGTCAGACCGACGTCGCGGACCAGGAACACCACGAGCAGCGACTGGTATCCGGCCAGGAACAGGTTGGAGGCGGCGCCGAAGAGCGTCAGGCTGCGCAGATACGGATCGCGTGCCACCAGCCGTACGCCCTCGCCGACCTCCCGGAACAGCGCGCCCCGCGCCCGTTCGACGGGGGGCGCCGACGGCTCCCGGTGCCGGATCCGGGCCACGCACGCGAAGGAGATGAGGAAGGTCGCCGCGTTCGTCAGCATGCCGTTGACCGAGCCGGCGACCTGGGCGATCAGACCGCCCGCGCCGGTCCCGGCGATCTGTGCGGCGGAGGCGCTGCCGTGCAGCTTGGCGTTGCCCTCGGCCTGGTCCCCGGGGCCGACGATGGCGGGGAGATAGGCGGTGTACGCGGTCTGGAAGAAGACCGCGGCGGTACCGGCGAGCAGGGCGACCAGCAGCAGCCGGCCCATATCGAGGGCGCCGAGCCAGTAGGCCAGCGGCACACAGACGAACAGCACACAGGAGACGGCGTCACTGACGAGCAGCACCGTTCGGCGCCGCCACCGGTCCACCCAGACGCCGGCCGGCAGGCCGATCACCAGCCAGGGCACCCAGGTCGCGGCATTGAGCAGGCTGACCTCGAAGGTGGTGGCGTGCAGGACGGAGACGGCGACCAGCGGCAGCACCACGCTGGTGACCGCCGCGCCGAATTTCCCCGCGCTCTCGCCGCACCACAACTTCCGGAAGTCCGCATTCCGGCGCAGCAATCCGCCGCCCGCGGGCCGCTCCGCTATTCGCCGCCCGGCGCCTTTCCGGTCGCGGTCGGCCACTTCCTCTTCCGGGTCGTCCCGCTCTCTCACCGCCATGCGGGCATTCCCGTCTGCTCATCGTTGACCGGTTGTTGACCGGGCATGTCTAGGCTGCCCTCCGATCGGGGGAAGTCTCTGGTACGGCAGGGGTGGGCCATGAATACCTCACGCTCAGTCAGTGAAATCAAGATGAGCCAGGAAGCCTTGGCCGTCTTCGAATTCGCGGCGGACCGCACCGTATTCGGCATCGAAGACCTCGTGGCCGTCGGGCTCGATGCCGATGAAGCGGAACGGGCCGTCAAGGAACTCGCCGGCCTGCGGCTGCTGTCCTGTCCCGAGGGGACCCCCGGGCGCCTCGCCGTCGTGCCGCCGAGGATCGCCGCCAACCGGCTGCTGCGCCCGATGGAGCGCGAGGTCCGGCACCAGCAGGACGAGATCGAGCGGTTCCGCTGGATGTTCGAAACGCTGCTTCCCGCCTATGAATCGGGCCGGGCGCGGGACACCGACGCGGCACACGTCGAGATGGTCGACGACCTGCGTCTGGTCGAGGAGCTCATCGAGGAACTGACCCTGAACTGCCGTACGGAGGTCCTCACCGCGCAGCCCGGCGGGGCGCGTTCGCCCGAGTCGCTGCGGGCGGCGCTGGAACGTGACCGCCGGATGCTCGCGCGCGGCGTCGCCATGCGCACCCTGTACCAGCATCCCGCCCGCTACCACCAGCCGACGATCGACCATGTGCAGCGGATGACGAGCCTGGGGGCGGAGGTGCGCACCCAGTCCGAGGGCCTCTGCCGCATGCTGGTGTTCGACCATCACGCGGCGCTGCTCGGCGTACCGGACGACCCGCAGGCGGCCCTGCTCGTCCGCGAGCCGCGGCTCATCCACAGCATGCGGGTCTTCTTCGACTGGGCCTGGCGCGGCGCCTCGCCGTTCCCGCTCAGTTTCGACGCGACATCGGCCGTCCGGATCTCCGGCGAGATCCAGGAGGCGATCGTCGCCATGCTCTCCGAAGGGCTGGAGGACAAGTCCATGGCGCGGCGGCTGGGCATGTCGGTCCGCAGCTGTCAGCGTCATGTCGCGGAGGTCATGAAAGTGCTCGGCGCCAAGAGCCGTTTCCAGGCCGGCTTCCTCATCGGCCAGTCCCGGGCCCGCCCCGCGGGCGGGGCACCGTCCGGCACCGAGCCCTTCGCGCTCCCGGGCCCCTCGCTGCCCGCCCGCCGGGAGTGACGGCCACGGCCCCGCGGGCCCGGCCGGTGCCTCATCCCGGTCGTCGGGCCGGGGCGGGCAGGGGCGCCCCGGGCTCGGCCGCGGCCAGTTCCACCACGAGGCGGCCGAGGCCCTCGGCGTGGCCGTCGGTCTCTTCCACCGAGTACGTGGCGGGGTTGGCCTCCACGCTCACGGTCGTCCCCTCGCTCGGCGACCGCACGTCGAAGAACAGACTGAGGTCCGGGACGGGGCCGGTGGTCAGCGTGCGGACCGAGCCCCGGGCCTCGCCCAGGCGCAGGTCGCGGTCAAAGTTCACGACGTTCACCAGCGGCCCCACGCCCGGCGGCTCCCCCGGGCCCGCGACGGTGGCCAGCGCCCGCCGGAACTCCTCGTAGCGGTACCGGTGGTGGCGCATCGCCTGCCGGATCCGGCCGTCCACCTGCGCGAAGGCGTCCCGTACCGACGCATCCGGCGGCACGGGCACCCGCAGCGGCAGGATGTTCGCCAGCGGCGCGACGACCCCGCGCAGCGCGCGGGTGGAACGCCCGCCCACGGAGCAGCCGAAGGTCACCTCGTCCGCTCCGGCGACCTGCCGCAGGTACAGGGCGGTGGCCGCGATCAGGAAGTGCGCCGGCGGTACCGCCAGCCGCTCGCTCTGCTCCTGGATCGCCGCGACCGCCGGCGCCGGCAGGTGGTGGCGGCCCTGACGGGCCGCGGAGGCGGGCGGCGCGTCCTCCCGGAGCCGTCCAGTGGCCGGCCAGGCCGCCGCCTCCTTCGCCCAGAACTCCTGGTCGGAACGGTACGTCCGCCCGGCGGTGTAGGTCCGGTCGTGCTCGACGGCGACGGTGACGGGTTCGAAGGGGGACGGCTCCGGGCAGGTCCCGCTGTGCAGCGCGTTGTAGAGGCCGGCCGTCCGGCGGGCGAGCGCGGCCAGGCCGTGGCCGTCCGCGACGATGTGGTGGACGCGGCGGTACCACAGGTGGCGGTCGGCCGACACCTTGATCAGGGCGGCGCCGATCAGCGGTCCGGTGGTGAGGTCGACGGGCCGGGCGAGGTCGGCGTGCATCCAGGCCACGGCCTGCGCGTACGGATCGGCGGCGGCGCTCAGGTCCAGCACGGCGAAGTCCCACTGCGCGGGCCCGAGTTCCTGCACCGGCGTCCCGTCGGCCTCCGTGACGAACCGTGCGCCCAGCGATCCGGCCTCGTCCACGGCGGTGCGCGTCGCCTGCTGCAGCAGGGCCGCGTCGAGCGCGCCGGTGATCTCGTAGTAGTCACCCACGTTGTAGGCCGTGCCCACCGGCTCCAGGATCTGGGAGATCCAGATCTCCAATTGACCTGCTGTCAAAGGGACTCGCACGTTTCCGCTCCAGACGCGTCGGGACCGTCGTCCACCGACCCTGCCATCCGTCGCGACCTGCGCACAGACCGGAGCGGGGGTGGTGTTTCCGCCTGTCGTGGACCCGAGGGGGCACACCGGCCGGCGGAGCCGGACGCCTCCGCGTCGGCGTCGGCGGCTCCGCCTCCGTGATCTCCGGCGGATCTAGGGGGTGTCTCCCCCTAGTCGCCGGTCGTGCCGTCGAGCATCTCGCGCAGGATGTCCAGGTGGCCGTTGTGGCGGGCCGTCTCCTCGGTGAGGTGGAGGAGGATCCAGCGCAGGTCGACGTGGAGGCCGTTGCGGACGGCGCGCTGGGCCTGCTGGTCCAGGCTGCTCCCGGCGACCAGTTCGCGGTGGTGGGCGCTCTGTTCGGCGTATTCGTCGAGCAACTGGGTGAGCGGGAAGTCGACGGCGATACGCATCTCGCGGTCGGGGTCCTCCTCGGTCCAAGGGCCCCGGTCCTCCTCGCCGAGGAAGACCACGCGGAACCAGTAGTACTCGACCCAGCGGAGGTGGTTGATCACTCCGCTCATGGTCATCAGCGGTGAGCCCGGCAGGAGCGCCTTGCGTGCGTTCTCCGCGGATACGCCGGCGCACTTGGCGCGGGCGGTGTCCCGTGCGTAGTCGAGAAACGTGGTGAGCTGGGTGCGTTCGTCCCACGAGGGCGGCGTGTCGTCGATTCTGGTCATCGCGCGAGCGTCCCCGATCACCGCGACCGATGTCGAGGTATTTATCGACGGACCCAATCTGCCCCGCGCGGCTCCTTCCCCAGCGGGTCGCTACGGCGATTCAGTGCCGGTCCCGGATCCGGCGCGCTGTGGCTGCGGCCCTGTGCGGTCGTCGGTCGCCTCCCTGAGGCGGCCGGCCGGCACGTAGCGGTGCGCGGTTCTCAAACCCCGTGCGCCCGAAGCCCGTGCATTCGCGCCGAGTTGCGGGTGGGCGGCCCCTCGCGGCTTCGGGGGCGAGAGGAAAGGATCTGCGGTGGAGGACGGCCGGCATCGCGGAATATCCGGTTCCGCAGCGACGTGCAGCCGGGCATGAGGACGATCAGCGCCGTTGAATTCTGCACCTCCGCCCGGGTGTTGTCTCGTTCGTTGCCTGCTGCACGGGTGCGACTTGATGATCCGTTCGTCCCTGACAGCATGTGGCGGCGCGGGCCGACCGTCGGCGCGCCGGCTTCCGCCCTCCGCCACGGCCCTCGCCCGGAGGAGGAGCCCGGAGCCGAGACGAACAGAGGAGTGGACCATGTCACGTCCCACCCGACGCCAGGTGCTGCACGGCAGCGCCGCGGCCCTCGCCGGGGCGGTGCTCGCCGCACCGGTCGCGTTCCCCGGAACCGCTGCCGCCCGCCCCGTGGACGGCCACCGCGACTCGGCAGGAGCCGGGCGCACCGCAGGTCACGAGATGCCGGATCCGTTCGACGAGATATACGAGGGCCGCCACATAGAGGGGTGGCCGGCTGACGACGAGGGCTCGCACGACGGAGGACGTCGAGGCCCCGGTGGCGGCGGGGAGCACCGCGCCGGACCGGCCGGACCGCACGAGGGAATGGACTTCGTCGTCCGCATCGACAACGACGACCTCCATGTGATGCGGAACGCGGACGGCACCTGGGTGAGCCTGGTGAACCACTACGAGACGTTCGGTACGCCCCGCGCGTTGGCGCGCGCCGCCGTTCGCGAACTCAAGGGCGCCGACCTGGTCCCCGTCGTCACCGGCTGAGCCCCGTACCGGCCCGTCCCCCCACCGAGGAGTCCTCGACATGGCAGTCCGGAAGAACCAGGCGGACCTCACCGCCACCGAGAAGCGGAACTTCGTCGACGCGGTGCTGGAGCTCAAGCGCAGCGGCCGCTACGACGAGTTCATCAGCACACACAACGCCTTCATCATCGGCGACACCGACGACGGGGAGCGGACCGGCCACCGGTCGCCGTCGTTCCTCCCCTGGCACCGCAGGTTCCTGCTGCAGTTCGAACGAGCCCTGCAGAGCATCACGCCGTCGGTCACGCTCCCGTACTGGGACTGGACCGTCGACCGCAGCCCCCGCAGTTCGCTGTGGGCCGACGACTTCCTCGGCGGTGACGGGCGGAGCGGTGACGGACGGGTGACCTCGGGTCCGTTCGCCTTCAGCGGCGGCAAGTGGCCGATGAACGTACGGGTCGACGGCAGGACGTTCCTGCGCCGCTCGCTCGGCACCGGGGTCCGCGAACTGCCGACCCGGGCCGAGGTCGACCGGGTGCTCGCCATGAGCGTCTACGACGCCGCCCCCTGGAACAGCTCCTCGGACAGCTTCCGCAACCACCTCGAGGGCTGGCGCGGGCCGAATCTGCACAACCGGGTGCACGTCTGGGTCGGCGGGCAGATGACCACCGGGGCGTCGCCCAACGATCCGGTCTTCTGGCTGCACCACTGCTTCATCGACAAGCTCTGGGCCGACTGGCAGGCGCTGCACCCGAGTTCGGGCTACCTGCCGACCGGCGACACACCCGACGTCATCGACCTGCACGACACGATGAAGCCATGGAACGACGTCACGCCGGCGGACCTGCTGGACCACAGCGCGTTCTACACGTACGCATGACGGGTCCCTGACAGATATGTCGCACCCGGCACCCTGATCACGGCGTCGGTGGGGGCGGACGGAGGCCCGGGTTCTCGTCCGCCCCACCCCGCCCACGGCGGGCCGTCGGCGTGCGTCCGGTACACCCCGCAGGACCGGCGCGCGCTCGACGCCACACACGTCGCAGAGCTGCGGGCGACGGCGAGCCGGTATCCGGCGGACCGGCGACTGCGGCGTCTGATCGCGGAACTGCGCGCGCACAGCGAGCGGTTCGCCGAACTGTGGGACTCCGGAGCCATGGCCGCCGTCGTCGGTCCCCAGACCTTCCCCGGCCCGTCCTAAGGGCGGTCATCCTCCGGGGCACGCACCAGCAGGAGGCGGTGGAGGAGCGGTCCGACGAGGCTGACGACGGTGGTCAGTCCTGCCGCGACGGCCAGGTCGGGGTGGTCCATCGCACCGTCCAGCAGCCAGCCGGCGCCGAGTGCCAGGGCGATCAGGGCGACCTTGGCGACGGCCAGCCGTACGAACGACAGCCGGTGCCGGTGTTCCGGGTGCCGGGCCGTCCGGCGCCGCCGGGCGAGGTGCAGCAGCGGGGCGGCGACGAACAGCAGGACCAGCAGCTTCACGGCGTGCTCCCACAGCGGCTCGCCCTGGTTCAGGGCCCAGATGCCGCCCATGACGAGCCCGGCGACCAGGTAGGGCTTGACGAGCTGTGCGCCGCCCGGACCTGGGGCTCGGCGGACCGGACCCGGGCGCACGGGGGCGGGCGGACGGTCGCGCGTAGGGGTGGGCATGGCTGCCTCCGGAAGCGCTGCGGTCAGCCGAGCGAGAGCGGAAGACGGCGCAGGCCCCGGAGGGTGATGTGGTCCTTCCACTCGGGCTCGCCGGCCAGCGAGAGCCGTGGCGCGCGTGCCAGCAGCATCCGCAGGGCGATCTGCGTTTCGAGGCGGGCGAGCGGAGCGCCCAGACAGAAGTGGATGCCCTGGCCGAACGCGAGGTGCCGCACGGGCGTGCGGCCGATGTCCAGCCGCTCGGGGTGCTGGTACGCCGCGGGGTCGCGGTTCGCGGCGCCGATCAGCAGCAACAGCGTGCTGCCCGCCGGGACCGGGACGCCGGCGACCTCCGCGTCCTCCAGGGCGAACCGGACGGTGAGCTGCACCGGCGAGTCATAGCGCAGCAGCTCCTCGACCGCGTTGTCGGTCAGGTCCGGGGCGCTGCGCAGCCGCGCCAGCTGGTCGGGGTGGCGCAGCAGGGCGAGGGTGCCGTTGCCGATCAGATTGACGGTGGTTTCGTGGCCGGCGATCAGCAGCAGGGTGCAGGTGGCCAGCAGTTCGTTCTCGGTGAGGGTGTCGCCGTCGTCGTGCACGCCGACCAGCGCCGAGAGCAGGTCGTCACCGGGCGCGCGACGACGCTCGACGACCAGTTCCCGGAGGTAGTCGGTGAATTCCTGGCGGGCCCGGGCCTCCTGCTCCGCAGCGCCGGGAGGCAGGAGGAAGTCGGGGACGAGGGCGCGTGCGACCGCGTGCGACCACGTCAGCATCCGGTGGCGGTCGGCGGTGGGCACACCGAGCAGTTCGCTGATCACCGCTACCGGCAGGGGCGTGGCCAGGCCCTCGATGAGGTCGACCGGCCCGGGTGCGCCCTCCATGGCGGTGAACAACTCGTCGGTGAGCTCTTCGATCCGCGGCGCGAGACGCTCCACCCGTCGCCGGGTGAATGCCTGGGAGACCAGGGCGCGCAGCCGCGTGTGACTGGGCGGATTGAGTCCGAGGAAGCCGCGCACGGGGCGGCCGTCGTCGTCGACCAGGACCTCGAGGGCAGGGCGGGCCCGGCCGGTGAACCGGGGGTCGTCGCTCTCCGCGTGCCCGAACCGGCCGTCGCGCAGTACCGCGGCGCAGTCCTCGTACCGGGTGAGCACCATCAGCTGCTCGTCGAGGCGCGCGAGCGGCGCCTGCGAGCGCCAGCGGGAGTAGAGCGGGTAGGGATCGGCCTGGTTCCGCGGGTCGAGCAGGTCCTGAAGCGAGGGCAGGGTGGCCGTCGCGTCGGCGGGGGTCATCGTTTCTCCTCGGGCGGTTCGACGGTGGTGGTGTCGTCCGGGACCTCGGTGCTCCGGCGGTGAGGCGCGGTGCCGTCCAGGACCTCGGTGCCCTGGGCGTCGGCCGCGGTGCCGTTGGCGGCGATGCCGGCGAACAGCCACCGCATCGCCTGGCCCAGCAGCTCGTCCGGCACGCTGGCCGGGTCGATCCGGCGCTGGCGCAGCAGCCCCTGGAAGAGCGCCATCGCGATGGTGGCTACCGCGTCGGCCGATACGGCCGGAGGCGCGCCGATGTGATCCAGCGCCTTGCCCATGAGGCTCGCCAGCTCGGCGCGGGGGGCGCGCAACTCCTCCGCCAGCGTCTCCATCAGCGGGGGGTTGCGCACCGCGTAGAGCCAGAACTCGGCCTGGAGCGGAGCGAAATCCGGATCCTTGTCGGCGGCGTTCGCCAGCAGCCGGCCGAGTGCGGGCACCGGGTCATCACCGGTCTGCGCATCGGCCACGATCTTCGTCGCCCGCGACACCTGCTCGCTCGCGCGTTCCTTCAGCAGCTCCACGAACAGTCGGTCCTTGCTGCCGAAGTTCGAGTAGACCGCGCCGATGGAGAACCCCGCCGCCTCGGCGATCTCCTCCACGGAGGCTCCGGCGAACCCCTTGCGTGCGTAGGTCCGCGCCGCGGCGTCCAGCAGCAGCCGCCGGGTACGGGCCTTGGCCTCCGCCCGGGTCGGCCGGCGATTCGGGGTGTGGTCGGCATCCGCGCTCATACCTTCCACGTTAGAGATAGTGCTCACTATGTCAATAGCAACCACTATCTGAAACGTCGCTCTTCACACAGCGGCCGGCAGCGGAACCCCCACCCCGGAGGCGTCCCCTTGATCGAATGACCTTGACCTCAAGTTAAGTTGACGTTCTACGGTCGATGTCGTCGAACGGGAGCAGGAAATGGCGGAGGGACCGGTCATGCAGTACTCGCACAGCGATGCCGAGTTGATACAGCAGCCCATCGGCTACTGGAGTTGGGCGGCCTACAAGGCCGTCGTCACCCGCACCCGGGCCGCCCTCGCCGGGATCGGCACCACGCAGCCGCAGTGGTGGGTCCTCGCGCAGGTCGCCCGCGCCGACACCGCCACGACCCGCGACGAGGTGTCGCGGGTCCTCAGGGGCTACCTCGACACCGGCCCGGAAGCCATGGACTCGGAGATCGACGAGACCCTCGCACAGGGCTGGCTCACCGAGGACGCCGAGGGGCGTCTCCGCCTCACGGCGGACGGCAGGACGTTCTACGACAGGGCCGCGGCTCTCCAGGGCGAGCTGTGGGCGGAACGGCACGCCGGCATATCCGACGAGGAGTACCTGACCACGGTCAAGGTGCTCCAGCGATTCATCCACAACACGGGCGGGCACGCCTGGCACCACTAGGCGGTGTCTTCCGGATCGTGCCGGGCCCTCAGACGGCTGGGGGGCCGACCCGGGTGTACCCGGCCGGCGCGCTGGTTCCGCCAGGGGTGACGACCGTGACGTCCACCGGCCCGACGGCTCCGGGTGGCGCTTCGGCGACGACATGGGTGTCGGAGACAACGGTGAACGTCGCGGGCGTCGTACCGAAGAGCACCCGGGTGGTCGGGCCAAGGCCGGTTCCGGTGAGGGTCACGCTGTTTCCGCCGGAGGCGGGGCCCTGGCCGGGGCTGAGCGCGGCGAGGGCGGGGGCCGGCACATAGGCGTAGGAGACGGCGTTGCGGGTGCCGCCGGCCGTGCTGACGGTGACCTCGACCGGCCCGGCGGGCCCTGCCGGGGCCACCGCGGTGATCCGGGTGTCGGAGACCACGGTGAAGGAGGTGGCCGCGGTGTTCGCGAAGCGCACGGCGGTGGCCTCGACGAGGTGGGTGCCGGTGAGCGTGACCGTATTGCCTCCCGAGAGAGGTCCGGAGACCGGGGCGAGGGCGGCGAGGACCGGGGCGTTGACGTAGAAGTTCGAGATCCCGCCTCCCGGATAGGGCGACACCGCGCTCCCCCCGCTCACGGTCACCCCCACCATGCTCAACTGGCCTTTGATGGCGGGGACGTTGGCGGCACCCTCGACCTCCATGACCCGGAAGGCCGGCGCGCTCGGGTCACGCGTGATGGTGGAACCCATGCCCAGCAAGGTGATCGGCGAGGTGATCGGCGGCAGCCCCACCGGCCCGGCCGGGCCCCTGCCGTGGGCACTGGTGAGCCGGTACGTACAGAACGGCAGCAGCAAGGTGTCCCCGCCGGCCGCGTTCGCCGTGGCGATGGCGTCCACCAGCGAGCTTTCGCTGCACAGCACCGGGGTCTGGGCCTGCGCCGTGGCCGGGAAGGCGGTGAGACCCACCGTCAGGACACCGGCACCGACAAGGGAACACAAGGTACGTACGCATCGCATGACGCCCCCGGGAGAGAGGTGGCGCGAGCCGCCGTACCAGCCTGCGCCGGCCTACGACGCAGGCTGGTGAACGTCCTCTCCCGGGGAAGGCGGCACCCGAGGTGCCAGGGCCCCACCGCAGGCCGCACCCCACTCACAGCGTCGGGCAGAACAGGGCAGGCCGGCTGACACTCCCCGGAGAGGAATGGGCGGCCCACCGGATTGGATTGCGACCCAGTACCCATTCGGGGGACCGTGAAGACAACGTGATTGACACTACGTCACCCGGTCAGCGGAGCGCGTTCCGCTCGACGTTCGCTACCCGCCGAGAGGGTGACGCCGACCGGAGTTGAACCGAGGGCGTTGACTCCGTGGCTGCTCACGCGGCGATTTCGCCACGGACGACGGCCGTCGCGGGAGAGGGTCCGTTCGCGTGAGCCGGCCGGTGCCGCTCGCTGAATTGGCGGAGGGCAGACCGCCGACGCAGCGACAATTCACCGCAATAGGGCCAAAAGGCTGAAAAATTCGCAAAGCCTTTACAGCGGCTGCATATACGCCGAAAACAGATAACAGGAGGCGGCAGCGAGCCGCTGGAATCGACCGGGAGATTTGTTATGTCACGCTTCACGCGAGTGACTGCTGTTGCCGCCCTTGCGGCCAGCGCGGCGCTGGGCGGCATGTCGCCAGCGTTTGCAGACAGTGACGCGGCGGCCGGCGCGGTCGGGTCACCGGGAGTGCTGTCGGGCAATGTGATCCAGATCCCGATCCACATTCCGCTGAACATCTGCGGCAACACCATCAACGTCGTGGGGCTGCTGAACCCGGCCTTCGGCAACACCTGCTTCAACGGCAACACGGAGCGCCGGCTGTTCATCCGCCACGAAGAGCACCGTCAGTTCCACCACCACCACAGGACCTTCAAGAAGAAGCACCACAGGAGGCACCACGAGCCGTCCGGTGGCGTGCACACCGGTGGCGGCGGCCTGGCGTAACGCGGCCACTGTCCCGGGAGGCGCCGTCGACCTCGACGCCGTCCGGGACGGCCGCTGAACACCCGCACCACCAGGCCCTGGGCCGGGCCGTCTGCACCAACAGCCCTTCCCTTCCCACCGGAGCAGACGGCCGGGCCCAGGCCCACCCCTATTTGGCCGCCCATGTGGCGGCCTTCGTGATGTCCTTGACGGTGCCGGTGAGGCCGCGCACGCCCACGACGATCCCGTTGAGGGAGGTGGCGAAGAGCTGCGCACGCTCCGCCTCCGACCGGTGCGGGGCGCCCTTGGGCGGGATCAGCGCCGCCTGGCAGACCCGGGTCCCGCTGCGCACCCGCGCCAGCGCGTCCGACCATGCGTCCTGGAGGCCCTGGTCGGGCACCGGAAGGTAGTTCTGGGCCTCTTCGACCCGCGTGCCCAGGGCACCGCAGAGACGGTGGAACGGCTTCTCGTCCACCGACACCTTCCCGTTCTTGTTCCGCGGCTGGGCCGCGACCTTCAGGATCTCGGAGTTCAACGCCAGCGAGGCGGTCGCGATCTGCCGGGCGTACCGGGCTCCGCCGTTGTTCAGCCACGACCAGACCTGCCACGTGTGGAGCTTGGACTTCCGCCCCGGCGGGGTGGGCTCCGGCTTCTTCTTGTTCGGTTCGGCCGGAGCCGGCGCGCGGTGCGGTGCGGCCGCATCCGTCTGCTGCGACAACTGGCCCGCGACGGGCGAGGCGGAGGGCAGGGTGTTGATCACGACGGCCAGCAGCAGAGCGGGCACGCCGAGGGCGAGGACCGTGGCCGTCTTCAGGAACCGCAAGCGGCGGCGTACGGGCGCCGTCGACGCCGGCAGCGCGGGGACGTCCGGCCTCGGGCGGCCGCGCAACCGCCGTACGGACCAGGCCACGCCGGCCCCCACCAGGGCCGCGCAGCCCGAGCCGAGGACGGCGTTGGGGAGGGTGAGGAGGGTGACCCCGCGGTCGACGACCAGGCCGTTGTGCGCGTGCCACTGGCAGCGGTCGAAGACGGTGTTCAGCGGTCCCAGACAGCCGTCGGCGGAGTAGAGCAGGAACACCCCGCCGTACGACGCCAGTTGGACCACCTGTGCGGCGATCAGCGCGCGCAGCAGCCAGTGCCGCCGGGAGAAGGCCGCGACGAGGGCGGCCGTCAGCAGGCAGGCCGCCATCAACCCGACGATCATCCACCACGCGTGGACGACGAGGAACGGGCCGGTCCGCGCCTTCGGAGTGGCCGGGCGCTGGACGTACAACGCGATCTGGGCCGTGGCCAGGCCCGCCCAGGACAGCAGACCACCCGCGAGACCGGCGCCGAGGGTCCGCCGCACCCGCAGCCCGGGGCCGGCGCGCTGCAGCAGCAGAAGGACCAGCGGGACGAGCCACAACAGGAGCGCCGCGGCAGCGACCAGCGCGTCGCCGTGCAGCGGTGTCAGCAGGGACATGCCGGCGGAGAGGGTCGACAGGTCGAAGCCGTAGTCCTGCCAGCGGCCCGGCACCATCTCGCGGTACTGCTTGGCCAGTCCCTCGCCCGGATCACCGGCGCCCAGGGCGATGCGCTCACCGCCCCACCGCCACCACAGCAGGCCCGCCCACAGCACCGTCATGGTGACCAGCGCGCAGAGCCCCGCCACCGCCCAGCGCACCCCCCGCTTCGGCAGACCGAGGACGAGGCGCAGGGACTGGGTCCACCACACCGCGGGTACGGCGCCGATGAACAGGAAGACGAGCAGCAGCTGGGGCTGCTGCGGCAGCCAGTCGAGCCGGTACTGGCCGCTGGCCACGAACTCCCCCACCAGCAGGCCGCAGCCGAGCCAGAGGCCCGCGGTCGCGCCGGAGTCCGTAGGCCCGTCCGCCCGCGCGGCCCGCACGACCGGGAGGCCCAGGGCGCAGCAGAGGACCGGGGTGATCAGCGCGAGCGTGGGCCAGAGGGCGTTCGGCCGGCCGCCTGACAGGAAGGGCAGCGTGCCCAGCGACGCGTACAGGAGCGAGGCCGAAGCGCCCGTCAGGAACATCTCCAGCGGGCTGACCCGGAGGAGCCGGCCGGCGTCGGCGAGGACCCGTCGGCGCTCCGCCCAGTCGGGGTGGGTGCGCAGCAGCGTGGTGAGCCGGCGCAGCAGGGGCGGCACCACGCCGGGCGGCTCGGACCGGTCCCAGGTGGCGGGGTGGGCGCCCCACGCCACCGCCTGGAGGTCGGCATGGAACTCCCGCCGGCGCAGCAGGTCGGCGCGGGCCAGGTGCACCAGTCCGGCCAGGAGGAGGCAGGCGAAGACGGTGGACAGCATCTCGGGCAGGGCCCCGGGCCACCACGGGGAATCGGTGCCGGACAGGGCCAGGGCGATGATCCAGCCGACCAGGACGAATTCCGGCAGCAGGGCGAGGAGGACGAAGACCCGCCACAGCGCCGTACTGGCGTAGGCGTAGTCCACGTCGCGGTGGTGCACGTGGGCGAGTTCGTGCAGGACGACGGCGCGGAACCCCTCGGGGTCGGTGCCGCGCCGGGCCAGCAGGCCCGCGTGCAGGCACACGGTGTAGTCACCGGTGCGGCCGTAGACGCTGGCGCCGGAGGTCAGCCGGCGCGGATCGACGCGGAACCGCAGATCGGAGCGGACCCCGGTGCGCTCGCGCAGTGCGGCCAGCTCGGCGCCCAGCGTGCCGTCGGCGTCCACGTCCTCGACCGGCAGCGTCGTGCGCCGCCGGTCACGTACCTTCGGCAGCCACCAGTACACGAGTCCCGCGACGGCGAGCAGTACGAGGGTCGCGAGCGTGCCCCGGTACGACTCCGGCTGCTCGCCGAGGCACTTGACCAGGGCCTCGGGGCGGCGCAGGGTCGCCACCAGATTGTTCAGGTCGGTGGTGGAGGGGTCGTAGCCGGCGGCGTACAGGCAGCCCACCGCGCCGTCGAAGCCGCGCCGGGGATTGTCGGTCTCCGCCACGACGCCGAAGAGCCCGTCGAACAGGGGGATGCTCGACACCGTCACAAGGGCCATCAGCAGCACGAAGCGGGGCCCGGTCCCGGTGGCGCTCCTGAGCGCGGTGAAGAGCCTCACGAGGCGGTGCCGCGTTCCGCCGGCACTTCGCGCAGGTCCTCACGTACAGACACCGTCAGCCACCCCAACCCCCGTATGCGGCAAGCCTGTTGAGCTTACTGCAGGGCCACGGGCGGAGGTATCCCCAGCGGAATTCCCGCTACGCCTCGGCGAGAAGTTGTTCGCGCAGGCTGCCGCACAGGCGGGCCAGCAGGCGGGAGACATGCATTTGGGAAAGGCCCAGCTCTTTGCCGATTTCGGACTGGGTCATCTCCGCTCCGTAGCGCAGCCGGAGCAAGGTGCGTTCGCGGTCGTTCAGTTTGGCCAGGTGCGGTTTGAGGGCCTGCACGTTCTCGGCGAGCGCGAGGGCCGGGTCGTCGGAGCCGAGGAGTTCGGTGATGAATCCGGTGCGCTCGGAAGGGCCGCCCGCCTGGAGGGGGCGGTCGAGGGAATCGCTGTCGTAGCCGTTGCACGCCACCAAGCCCTCCGTCACCTCGCCCTCGTCGGCTCCGATACGGCCGGCCAACTGCGCGGCTGACGGCTCCTGTACGCCGTCGGCCTCCAGTTGCTCGCGGGCGCGGGCGATCTCGATGCGCATCTCCTGCAGGCGGCGCGGCACCCGCACCGCCCAGGTGGTGTCGCGGAAGAAGCGTTTGATCTCGCCCTGGATGTAGGGAACGGCCAGGGTGGTGAACTCCACGTTGCGGCTGGGCCGCCAGCGGTCGATGGCCTTGATCAGCCCGATCGTGCCGACCTGAAGGATGTCGTCGACCGGCTGACCGCGCCGGGTGAACCGGCGGGCGGCGTAGCGCACCAGGCTCAGGTTCATCTCGATGAGGGTGTTGCGCACGTACTGGTATTCATCGGTGCCCTCGTCCAGCGCCCGCAGCCGCAGCAGAAAGGTCTTGGACAGCTGACGGGCGTCGGCCGGCGCCATCCGCTCGGGCCGCGCGGCCGCCGTCGGGGCCGGGACGGCACACACCCTCGCTGACGTCGGGAAGGCCGCGGTGGCCGCCGTCGTGGCGCTCTCGCTCATCCTCTGGCTCCCGCCGGTTGCGGATCCCCCGTCCTTCTCTCGCGGTTACCCGGCCGCCGCGCCGACATGTGGGGAACCGGGGAAGCGCGTGCGGCACGGCCGTTCGGCATCGACGGTGAGAGGCCCGGGAGAGCATCGCTTCCCGGCGGCTGGGGCCGCGGCATGTGGTTGACCGGTCAACCACATGCCGCGGCCCTAGACTGAGAACAATGCGTAGTTTAAGGAGGTTTGCCCGATGTCAACAGGGACCCTTCTGGCGATCATCATCCCCGTCGTGGTGGTGGTTGCTCTGCTGGCCGTCGCGATCACGCTCTTCGTCAACCGGCGTCGCCATCTCCAGGAACGCTTCGGCCCGGAGTACGAACGCACCGTCGAGGGAGCCGACAGCCAGCTGGCCGGTGAGCGCGAGCTGAGATCTCGCGAGAAGCGTCATGACGCGCTGGACATCAAGCCGCTGCCCAGCAGCAGCCGTGAGCGGTACAGCCGGGACTGGGCCGGCGTGCAGGACGAGTTCGTCGACCGTCCGGAAGAGGCCGTGCACGACGCCGACCGCCTGGTGACGTCGCTGATGCACGAGCGGGGCTATCCGACCGAGAACTTCGAGCAGCAGCTCAGGGACCTGTCCGTCGAGCACAGCCGCACGATGGAGCACTACCGCGCCGCCCACGAGGTCGACGCTCTCGGCACCGCGCACCGGGCGACCACCGAGCAGCTGCGGGGCGCCATGGTGCACTACCGCGCCCTGTTCGACGAACTGCTCGCCGACGGCGGCGGAGGGGCGCGGCACGCCCGGGCCTGAACTCCCACCGCCCTCCACGGAACCGAAGGATGAACCTATGGAACGCCACGCCGCACCCGAGCCCGGCTCCGGTCAGAGGGGTCTGACCACCGAAGACCTGGCCCAGCCCACCGGTCCCCCGGACGAAGGCCCGCAGCCGCCACTCGACGCGCCCACGCTCCCCGGAGAGGCCACCGCCACGCGGACCGGATCCGCGCAGCCGGAGCCGGAGCCGGACATGGGCGCGGAGGCCGAGGGCGGGCGTACTGCGGCCCAGGGCGCCGCCGGCCGGGGCACCTCCGACGAGGAGGCCCCGCAGCTCCTCTCCGACAAGGACGCCGACGGGTTCCGCGACCGCTGGCAGGAGATCCAGAACAGGTTCGTGGACGATCCGCGCGAAGCCGTGCACGGTGCCGACGCGCTGGTCGCCGAGGTGATGCAGACGCTCGCCACGACGTTCGCCGACCACAAGCAGTCCCTGGAGGGGCAGTGGAACCGCGGCGAGCAGGTGGACACCGAGGGCCTGCGGCTGGCCCTGCGCCACTACCGGTCCTTCTTCCACCGTCTGCTCGCGGAGTAGGCGCGACGGCCCCGACGGGCCGACGACCGCGCCGTCGCCGAACACCGACAGGGGAGGTCCTGCCGGTGTTCGGCGGCGGTGCGGCTCCGTGGGCGAAGGGGGCGGTGGAGCGTGCGCGGGGGGGGCAGCTACCTGACGGCTGATCAGTTCGTCAGCGTGTGCCCGGTGGTCGCGTCCACATGGGCCGGGACCTCGTCGTGGCGGTCGCCCACCGTCAGGGTCCCGGTGGGTTCGAACATCAGGATCGCGGTGCGGGACGGCGCGGACGGCTTGTGCTCGGTGCCCCGGGGGACGGTGAAGACGGCGCCCCGTGGGAGGCGGACCGTGCGCTCGCCCGCCGGCTCCCGCAACGAGAGGTGCAGTTCGCCGTCGAGCACGAGGAAGAACTCGTCGGTGTCCTCGTGGACGTGCCAGACGTGTTCGCCCTCGACCTTGGCGATGCGGACGTCGTAGTCGTTGACGCGGGCGGCGATGCGGGGGCTCCACAGGGCGTCGAAGGAGGCCAGCGCCTCGCCGAGGAGAAGCGGTTCGTTGCTCATGGGCTCATCCTCCGCCGTCCCCCCGTGCCGGCGGGAGTGCTAGAAATCGCATATGGCGAAAGAATCCTCGCACGCGGGCCGCCGGGCCGGCCCGCACCGCGTCGTGGTGATCGTGGACGAGAACTCCAACCCCTTCGAACTCAGCTGCGCCATTGAGATCTTCGGCCTTCGACGACCCGAACTCGGCCGCGAGCTCTACGACTTCACGTTGTGCTCCGCGGAGCCCCGCACGCTGATGCGGGACGGCTTCTTCACGCTTTCCGGCGTCGGGGACCTGGCGGCGGCCGAGACGGCGGACACCCTGATCGTCCCCAACCGTCCCGACGTCGAGGTGCCGCGGCGCCCGGCCGTGCTCGATGCCGTGCGGCGGGCGCACGCCCGCGGGGCGCGTCTGATCGGCTACTGCAGCGGCGCCTTCACGCTGGCCGAGGCCGGGGTCCTCGACGGCCGCCGGGCCACCGCGCACTGGCAGTGGGCGGATTCCTTCCGGGCCCGCTTCCCGGCCGTCCGGCTCGAACCGGACGTGCTGTTCGTGGATGACGGCGACATCCTCACCGCGGCGGGCAGCGCCGCCGCACTCGACCTCGGGCTGCACGTGGTCCGTCGTGATCACGGCGCGGAGGTCGCCAACGCCGTCAGCCGGCGCCTGGTCTTCGCGGCCCACCGGGACGGCGGACAGCGGCAGTTCGTCGAGCGGCCGATGCCCGACCTGCCGGACGAGTCCCTGGCCCCGCTTCTCGCCTGGGCCCAGGAACGGCTGGACGCCCCGCTCACGGTGGCAGACCTCGCCGCCCGGGCGGCGGTCAGTGCGGCGACCCTGCATCGCCGGTTCCGGGCCCAACTGGACACCACTCCGTTGGGCTGGCTCACCGCGGAACGGCTCGCGCTGGCCTGCCGCTTGATCGAGCGCGGCGAATCCCGGTTCGAGGTGGTCGCCCGGAGCAGCGGGCTGGGCACCGCCGCCAATCTGCGTGCGCTGATGCACCGCGAGATCGGCATCAGCCCGTTGGCGTACCGGCGCCGGTTCGGGCCCGCGGCCGGCTGACCGGGCTCCGGGCGGGCCGCCACACCCTGCCTGACCTGCGGTGCGGCCGGCGAGAGCCGGGCTCGCGGCTTTCCCGCCCGCCGCGGTGTGCGGCGTGGCAGGGTGGGGGTATGTGCGGTCGATACGTTGCCACCCGGAGTCCGCAGGACCTGGCCGGGCTCTTCCACGTCAGCCGGTGGAACCCGGAGACGCTGCTGGCGCCGAGCTGGAACGTCGCGCCCACGGACGAGGTGTGGGCGGTGCTGGAGCGCGCCGACCGCGGGACCGGAGAGGTGGAGCGGCAGCTGCGGCCGCTGCGCTGGGGGCTCGTACCGTCCTGGGCGAAGAGCCTCACGGTCGGGTCGAAAATGATCAACGCGCGGGTGGAGACGGTGCACGAGAAGCCCGCCTACCGCCGCGCCTTCGCCAAACGGCGCTGCCTGCTGCCGGCGGACGGTTTCTACGAGTGGCAGCAGCTGCCCGCCGAGGGCGGCGCGAAGCCCCGCAAGCAGCCGTACTTCATCAGCCCCGAGGACGGCGAGCTGATGGCGATGGCGGGTCTGTACGAGTTCTGGCGGGACCCGGAGGTGGCGGCGGACGACGATCCGGCGGCGTGGTGGGCGACCTGCACGATCATCACCACCGAGGCCACGGACGCGGCCGGCCGGATCCACCCGCGGATGCCGCTGACCGTCGCCCCGTCCCACCACGAGGCATGGCTCGACCCCGCGCACCAGGACTCCGACGAGCTGCGCGCGCTGCTCGACACGCCCGCCGACGGCCGCCTGGACGCCCGCGCGGTCACCACCGCCGTGAACAACGTCCGCAACAACGGCCCCCACCTCTTGGACGAGGCACCGCCCGCAGGCGCGGCCGGCTGACCGGTCCCGGCCGGCGGGACCCCGGCCCCGGACCGGTCAGCGCGTCCCGGGAGGTTCCGGGCGCCGGCCGCGGCCGGTGACGTAGTCGCGCACGCGGTCGACGAGTCCGAGGCCGGGGGCCAGCAATTTGTTGGCCGGCGGGGTGCTGGGCGCTTGCGGGTGCGGCCGCGTGGGGGCCTGCTCCTTCGCCTCCCGGACCTTTCGCCCGAGGCTCTCCAGAACGAACGGGTGCACCCCGTCGCGCAGCTGCGGGAAGAGGTTGTCCTCCTCGTCCCGGACGTGGGCGGTGACCTCGGTGCGCAGCTCGCGCACCAGCCGGTCGAAGTCGGCGTCCTCGGCGTCGCGCCCCTCCAGTTCCTTGAGCAGCCGCTCGACGCGCTGGTGGTCGGCGATCTCGCTGTCCGCCAGCAGGTCGCCGTTCTCCAGGTGTTCGCGTACGGCGGGGTAGAGGTGCATCTCCTCGGCGACGGAGTGGCGGATCAGCTCGATGGTCAGGGCGTCCAGGAACAGCTTGCGCTCGATGCACCCGGGGGCCCGGCTCTCGAACTGCTCGAAGAGTTCGTCCACCTCTCGGTGATCGCCGGTCAGCTCCTCGATGACGTCCGCAACGTGCTCCATGATCCGCCTTGCCCTCCGGTCATTGCTGGGGCGCAGGGGTCACGGGTGCGCCAGAGCAACGGATTCCCGACTCGTCCGGCCGCTCATGCCCCGGCAGCCGAAATTGCGCCGGATGCGGGGCAACCGGCGGCGGGCCGCTCCCCCTCGCTGCCCGGGGAGGACGCCGCGGCCCGGTGCGTGGGGGCCGCGGCGTCACCCCGGCCCCCACGGCTCGCTTCGCCGGCCGCGCGCGCCTGCCCGGACGGCGCCGGGCGCACCGCGGAGGGCCTCAGCGGCAGGTCGTCACCAGGACGACTTGGTGACGCCGGGGAGGAACCCGGCGTGCGCCTGTTCGCGCGTCCGCAGGCGGGAGAGGCCGAAGGTGCGCAGATAGCCGCGGGGCCGGCCGTCCACACTGTCCCGGTTGCGCACCCGGGTCGCGCTGGCGTCGCGCGGCTGGCGTCGCAACTCGGCCTGGGCGGCGGTCCGTTCGGCCTCGGTCGAGGAGGGCCGCCGGATGATCTCCTTCAGCTCCGCACGCCGGGCCGCGTACCGCTCGACGATCTCCTTGCGCCGCTCGTTCTTCGCGATCTTGCTCTGCTTCGCCATCAGACCTTCTCCCCTCGCGCGCGGATGCGCGCCACCGCGGCCTCGACGCCGATCGCGTCGACCGTCTTGATCGCCCGGGCACTGAGCGTGAGCCGCACATGGCGCCCCTCGCTCGCCAGCCAGTAGCGCTTGCGCTGGATGTTCGGGTCGAACCGGCGGGAGGTCCGCCGGTGCGAGTGGGAGACGGTGTTGCCGAATCCCGGCCGGGCGCCGGTCAGTTGGCAGTGGGCGGACATGGCGCTGCCTCCCTTTCGTCGTTCACGTTATCGGAAATGGAAACCATTCCCATATAGTAGCGCCCATGGCACGCAACCTCTCACGCCCGGCCCATCCCTTCCCCGTCGTCCTCATCGGCGGGCTGCACTCCGACGCCCGCGCGGAGGTGGTGCGGCGGCTGCTGCACACCGTGCGCGGCAGTGTGGCGCTGCACCACGACCTCTCCACGGCGGCGGCGGGCACCGTACGGCGCACCGTGCGCGACGCCTCGGGCGAGCTGTCCTCGGGCGAGGCGCCGCTGGTCAACGACTGTGCCTGCTGCGCGCTGCGCGCGGACGTGGTCCCCGAACTCCAGCGGCTGGCCGCCGGCGGCCGGCACCGGCTGGCGGTGGTCGAACTGTGGGATTCCGTCGAGCCGCGGGCGATGGCCGAGGTCATCGCGGCGCACGGCGGCGAGACGCTGACGCTCTCCACGGTGATGACCGCCGTCGATCCCGCGCTCGTCCTGCCGTACCTCTCCAACGGAGACGATCTGGCGGAGGCGGGTCTCGCGGCGGCGGCCACCGATCGACGGACCGTCGGGGACACCTGGGCGCGCCAGCTGGAGTACGCCGCGGTGCTCGCGCTCGTCGACACCGGGGCCGCGGACGACGAGGACCGTGCGCTGCTCGCCCAGCTGCACCCGACCGCACGGCAGGTGCCCGTCGCGTCCCGGCAGCTCGCCGAGGTGGCGTTCGCCGGGACTGCCGGGTCCGCCGGGTTCGATGTGGAGGCGGCCGCGGCCGCCCAGCACCCGGCCTGCGCGCTGCTGCCGCAGGACGCCGAGGAGTCGGGAGTCGGCACTTTCGTGTGGCGGCGCCGGCGGCCGTTCCATCCGGAGCGGCTCTACCAGGCGCTGGAAGACCTGGCATGTGCGGCGGCCCGCAGCCGGGGCCGCTTCTGGCTCGCCGACCGGCCCGACACCCTGCTGTCCTGGGACGCCGCGGGTGGCGCGCTGTGCGTGGAGAACACCGGCCCGTGGCTGGCGTCGCTCCCGGACGCCGCCTGGGACATGGTGCCGCCCGCGCGCCGGGCGGCGGCCGCCCTCGACTGGCATCCCGAACTCGGCGACTGCGGCCAGCACTTGGTCTTCACCGCACCCGGCCTCGACCGCACCGGCCTGGCGCGGCTGCTGGACTCCTGCCTGCTGACCGACGCCGAGTTCGCCGGCGGGCGGGAGGCGTGGCGGCGCCTCCCGGCCTCGTTCGACGCGCTGCTCGATCCCGTCTCCTGAACACCCACGAGACACCGTTCACCCCTCCCGCACCACCGAGAGAAGGAATTCCCATGCCCCGTCGCTCCGACCCCCGCAAGCCCCTCAAGGCCCGCCCGAACCCGCTGGACCAGGCCGGCATCACCTCCATCGACTACAAGGACACCGATCTGCTGCGGAAGTTCCTCTCCGACCGCGGCAAGATCCGCAGCCGCCGGGTCACCCGGGTCACCGCGCAGCAGCAGCGCCGGCTCGCCCGCGCCGTCAAGAACGCACGCGAGATGGCACTGCTGCCGTACGCCCCCAGGTAGGCGCGCCGTCCCCTCCCGCGGGTTCGCCGGGGAGGCCGGGCCCGGTCCGGCCTCCCCGGCGCTGCGGCGTCGCCTCGCGCGCCGGGTCCCCGGCGTCAGTGTGGCGGTGTGACCGGGCGGTACTCGGTCAGGAGGAGGGCGATGTCGTCGGCCCGGTAGGAGGAGTGGCGGGCGTGCTGGAGGAGGCGGTCGGCGAGTTCGTCCAGGGAACCGGCGGGGGCGTGGGCCAGGGCCGCCCGCAGCCGGTCGATGCCCACGTCGATGTCGGTGCCGCGCTCCTCGGACAGGCCGTCGGTGTAGAGGGCCAGGATGGAGCCGGGCGCCAGGTCGATGGGGGTCTGCGGATAGTCGCTGGCGGGGTCGACGCCGAGCAGCGGGCCGGTCTCCGGGTTCAGGACCTCAGCGGTCCCGTCGGGATGCCGTAGCAGGGGCGGCGGATGGCCCGCGCGGACGGCGTGGACGCGGTGGCTGCCGGGGTCGAGGGCGAGGTAACAGCAGCTGGCGAGCAGACCGGAGTCGAGGTCGAGGAGGGTGCGGTTGACGCCGGCCAGCACCTCGCCGGGCGCGTGCCCGACCGCGGCGAAGGCCCGTACGGCACTGCGCAGTTGGGCCATGGTCGCGGCGGCGGCGATGCTGTGGCCCTCGACGTCCCCGATGACCAGGGCCACGCCCCCGGCGGTGGGGATGACGTCGTACCAGTCGCCGCCGATGTCCATCCCGCTGGTGCAGGGCAGGTAGCGGGCGGCCGTGCGGACGTAGGGGAGTTCGGGCAGCCGGTGCGGCAGCAGGCCCCGCTGGAGGCCACGGGCGAGGGCGAACTCGGCATCGTAGAGCCGTGCGCGTTCCAGGGCCTGGGCGATCAGCCCGGCGAGCGCGGTCAGCACGCCGCGGTCCTTGGTCGTGAAGTGATGGACCTCGTCGAACCCGAGCACACAGGTGCCGACGGGACGACCGGAGGCGATCAGCGGCAGATACGCCCAGGAGTTCACCTCGCCGGTGGGGATGTCGGGGTAGCCCTCGGCGAGCACCCGCCGCGTCTCGATGAAGAGCGGGATGCCGGACGTCAGCGTCTCGGTGCCGGGCAGCCGGGCGTGCAGCGGCATGCCCTCCAGCCAGTCGAGGAAGCTTTCGTGGTGGCCGGTGTGGAAGCTCAGGTGCATGGTGCCGTCCCGGACCACGTACAGGGCGAGCTGCTGGCCGCCGAACGCCGGGAGGAGCTGGTCCGCGACGACCTGGCAGACCTCGCGGACGGTGACCGCCTCGGTCAGCGCGCTGCCCAGCTGCAGCACGTGGTACATCACGCCCAGGCGTGCGGGAGCCGCGGCCGGGGGCGGCGGCTCCGCGGGCGCCTCCTCGGCCGAGGGCGGCCGGCCGACGGCGACCACCCGGCCGGTCACGCCGTCCGCGTCCGGGTGCAGGGAGAAGGCGAGCCAGCAGTCGGGCGGGCGGCAGGCGACGAACGAGGACGGCGCCTGCGAGATCATCACCGACCGGTGCCGGAACTCGAAGGCGGGGTCGGACAGCCACGGCAGGGCGTCCCACAGGCACTGCCCGAGCAGCACCTCGCCGCGCACGTCCAGCAGTTCCGCGAGGCTGCGGTTGGCGTAGCTCACCCGCCCGTCCGGGGTGAGCGAGAACAGTCCGTCCCGCAGCCGCTCGACGGCCGCGGTGGCCGCGCGGCCGGCTCGCGGGTCGATGACCACGCCCACCAGGTGGCTGCGCGCCCGCTCGTCGCGCACCTCCGGCACCCGGCCCCAGATGTCGACGGTGCGGTACCGCTCGCCGCCCGCCCCCTCCCCCTCGTCCTCGCGGACGCGCAGGGACCGCGAGACGAGCCTGCCCTCGGCGACCGCTGCCCGGGCCGCGGCGCGGAAGGCGGCACGGTCGCCGGGGTGGACCCGCGCGGCGAGGGTGTCCGCCCGCCCGTCGAAGGCGCGGGGGTCGAGGCCGAAGAGGGCGCAGAGTTCGTCGTCCGCGAGGAGGGCGCCGGTGCGCAGGTCCCAGTCGAACAGGCCGGCCCGCACGGCGGGTGCACCGGGGGCGGGCATCTCGACGGGCAGCGCCTGCGGATCGCACTCGACGGGATCGCCGGTACGGGCGCGCAGGGCCGCCAGGGAGGAGCCCAGCCGGCCGGCGAGCGCCCGCAGATGACGGCGCCGGCTCTTGGAGAGCCCCGCGCTGCCCGGTGGCGCCGCCCAGACGACCGCCAGCGCCCCGAAGGTCTCCCCGCCCGCGCCGACCGGCACCGAGCAGGAGCCGAAGGCGTACGGCAACGCCACCGCGAGCTGGGGGTACCGGCGCACCGTCTCGTCGGCGTCGGCCAGGTGGACCGTGCGCCCGGTGCTGAAGGCCACGGCGACCGGAATCGGGCTGCTCACCGGAATGAGCCGCCAGCCGCCCAGCAGGGACGGCGGCATCCCACAGGTCGCGGCGAGCACGAGCGCGCGGCGGTCGCGGGAGCGCAGAAAGACGCTTCCGGAGTACGCGCCCGCGCCCTGGACCGCCTTGCCGAGGGCGACTGTCAGCAGGTCCTCGCGCTCCGCCGTCTCGCCAACGGTCACCGCGCCCATGTCTCCAGTGTGCGCACTGCCCGGCCCGCCGGCCCAGCCGGTGACCGCCGGCGGCCCGGGCGGCGCGGCGGGCCTCAGCCCGCGACGTTCAGCACGATCTTGCCGCGGGTGCGTCCGGTCTCCCCGAGGCGGTGCGCCTCGGCGGCCTGCTCCAGGGGGAAGACGTCGGCGAGCTCCACGGTGAGGGCGCCCTCCGAGAGCAGCTGGGCGATCCGGGCGAGCGCCGCACCGTCCGGCTCGACCAGGAACGGGCTGGTCCGCAGGCCCCGGTCCGCAGCCCGTGCGGCCAGCTCGGGCGCCACCCCGGACGGTACGGCGACCAGCAGTCCGCCGGGGGCCAGGACGTCGAGGGAGCGGGTGCTCGTGGCGTCCGCCTCGTCACCGACGAGGTCCACCACCACGTCGACGTCCTTGACCGCCTCCTCGAAGCGGACGGCGGTGTAGTCGATCAGCTCGTCGGCGCCCAGCTCGCGGAGCCACTCGTGCCGGCCCGCGCGGGCGGTCCCGATCACCTGGGCCCCCAGGTGCCGGGCGATCTGCACGGCGAAGTGGCCGACCCCGCCGGCGGCGGCGTGCACCAGCACCCGCTGCCCCGGCCGTACCTCCGCCGCGTCGACCAGGATCTGCCAGGCGGTGAGCGCGGCCAGCGGGACCGCCGCCGCCTGCTCGTGGCTCAGCGCGGCGGGCTTGCGGACGAACTGCCGGGCCGGCGCGGTCACGTACTCGGCGTACGCCGACGCGGCGCGGGGGAACCAGGGCATGCCGAAGACCTCGTCCCCCACCTCAAGGGTGTGGACCCCGAAGCCGACCTCCTCGACGACTCCGGAGACGTCCCAGCCCAGGGTGAACGGCGGGTCGCCGAGCACACCGGCCATCCCTCCCCCGGTCCGGGTCTTCCAGTCGACCGGGTTGACCCCGGCGGAACGGACCCGCACCAGCACCTCGGTCGGCAGCGGCACCGGTCGGGCGACCTGCGCGGTGCGCAGCACCTCGGGCCCGCCGAAGGTGTCCTGGACGAGGGCGCGCATGGTCGGCGCGGCAGGGTTCGGGCTGGTCATGGGGGTCTCACTCCTGGGAAAGCGGATGTCGGACGCGCCGGGTGACTCAGGTGTGCACCCGTGACGCGGTGGTGCGGCGCAGGTCGCTGCGTCCGCATCCGGAAGCTACCCCCCGGGGAGCAGTAACCCGCAAGGGTGCCTACTATCTCTTGGGAAGTATCGAGGTGAGGAGAGTTGCGGTGACCACGACCTGCCGCACGGGAAGCCATGACCAGCACGATGTCTACGCCGCCCAGTGCCCCGGGCGCGAGGTGTTCGACCTGCTGGCCAACAAGTGGACCGCGCTCGCGATCGGCGCCATGGAAGAGGGGCCGCAGCGTTTCGGGGCCCTGCAGCGCCGGCTCCAGGGCGTCAGCCCGAAGGTGCTGACGCAGACCCTGCGGCGCCTGGAGACCGGCGGCTTCGTCGACCGGACGGTCATCCCCGCCGTGCCGCTGCACGTCGAGTACGCCCTGACCGACCTCGGCCGCAGCGTCGCACAACCGCTCGCGGCCGTGCGGCACTGGGTCGAGGCGCATCTCGACGAGATCGGCAGTCCCGCCGCGGCCGGCTGACCGCCCGGCGGGGCACCGTCGCGCGGCGACCGGGTGGTCGCGGCGCCCGCCCCCGTTGCCGCCGCCGGCGGCGCTTCTCCCGCCAACTGCGGTACGGAAAAGGCCACTTGAACCCCGCGGAGGCGGTACCCGGGGACTCACCCCTTGAGCGCCGCAGGGGCGTATCCGGGGACTGACGCCCTTCCGCGAGCGGCAGCGTCAGTACCCCGTTCCTCCTTCGCATGCCTGTCTCCCCCGAGGTCACCGATACGAGTGACCCAGTGCTCCGCTTGGCGCCGGTGCTTCTGCGGGGCGGGGAGTTCGATGTTGGGCTGGCGGCACAAGCCCGTGCACCGGCTGTCCTCGGTGTGCCCTTGCGCCTTGTCCACGTCGATTCCCACTTCAGCCTCCCCGGAGACGCTCGCGCCTGTGTGCGCCGGCGTCCGCGTGCGCGAGCGCCCGTCGCTCCGGAGCTGCCGAAGTGCGGGCGAAGTCCCAGCGAAGGAGAGAAGTGACCACCATCTCAGCGCGCCCCATGGCCGCACCGGACATAGAGCAACTTCCGGAACCACCGTTGCGCAGATCGAGGGAGATCCAGGGAAACATCCTGGCCGCGTTCAACAAGGACTACATGGCGTTCCGCTACCTGCGCTTCCCCGACGATCAGGGCGTGGGCGGCCGCGGCTGGCTCTCGGTCATGCTGAACACGGTGGCGGTGACCGCGACGGTCGAGGACTTCAACGAGGAGTTCTCACTGTCCCGCCGGGCCTACGGCGAGGATCCGTCCCTGACCGCCACCTGGGTCGGGGTGTCCCTGACGTACGAGGGCCTGCTGCGGGTCGCGCGGGAGCCCGACCGGGTCAAGCAGGACCTGGCCGCCTTCACCTCGTTCACCCAGGGGGCCGCCGCGCGGGCCGCGGACCTCGGTGACCACGGGCCGGACGCGCCGGAGAACTGGCTGTTCGGCTCGGACGGCACCGGTGCGCACGCCGTGCTGATCGTCGCCTCGGACACCGAGGAGGCGCTGAACGAAAAGCTCCGGAACCTCTCGGCCGCGGACTCGGCGCACGGTGTGACGGTGGTCCACCAGGACGACGGACGCACCCTGACCGGAGAGCTGCGCGGGCACGAGCACTTCGGCTACAAGGACGGGATCTCCCAGCCGGGGGTGAAGGATTTCCACCGCGCGGACCGCGACGATCCCGGGTCCCGGGAGCACCGCCCGGGGTCCGTACTCGTCGAGCCGGGCGAATTCGTCTTCGGCCACAAGAGCGAGAGCGGCAGCGCGCCCGAGGCCCCGGCATGGATGGACAACGGCTCGCTCCAGGTGGTGCGCCGGCTGCGGCAGGACGTCGCCGGCTGGAACAAGGCCGTGGTGCGCGAGGCGGCCACCTTCCGGCCGGAGGGCATTTCCCCCGATCTGCTGGGCGCGTGCCTGGTGGGCCGCAAGAAGGACGGCACGCCCCTCGCACAGGGCGAGAACCCGCTGACCGGGGTGGGGCCCGACGGCAACGACTTCACCTACGAGAACGACGGGGCGGGGAAGCAGACCCCGTGCGCCGCGCACATCCGCAGGTCGCATCCGCGCCACTTCACCCCCACCCAGAAGCACCGCCTCATGCGCCGGGGCATTCCGTACGGTCCCGCGTACACGGCGGGTGACGACCAGACGGACCGCGGCCTGATGTTCGTCTGCTACGGCACCTCGCTGGAGCGGCAGTTCGAGTTCGTCCAGCGCGCCTGGTGCAACAACCCCGATTTCGTGCCCGGCGACGCCGGCGCGCCCAACGGCATCGACAAGGTGATCGGCACCCTCCGGGAGGGCGGCTCCGGCAGCCCGGACGCCCACATCGTGCTGGCCGACGGCCACGAGAGCACCGTGACGATGGACCGGTTCGTGCGGACGACCGGTGCGGTGTACGCGTTCACCCCATCCACCACCACCCTGCGGCGGCTCGCCGCGAACGAGTCCCTGCACGAGGAGGGCTGACCGACATGAACGACAACGGGAACGGCATCCGCGGTGAGCACACCGGCGTCCAGCGCGCCGATGACAAGACGTATCAGCAGCTCGCCCGCGAACTCCTGCTGGTCGGCCCCGAGCCGGCCAACGAGGACCTCAAACTGCGGTACCTCGACGTGCTGATCGACAACGGGCTGGAGCCCCCGGTCGACCGCAAGCGCATCCTGATCGTCGGAGCGGGCATCGCCGGCCTGGTCGCCGGTCATCTGCTGACCCGCGCCGGGCACGACGTGACGATCCTGGAGGCCAACGCCAACCGCGTCGGCGGCCGGATCAAGACCTTCCACGCCAAGAAGGGCGAGCCGGCACCGTTCACCGACCCCGCGCAGTACGCGGAGGCCGGGGCGATGCGGCTGCCCAGCTTCCACCCGCTGACGCTGGCGCTGATCGACAAACTCGGCCTGAAGCGGCGGCTGTTCTTCAACGTCGACATCGATCCGAAGACCGGCAACCAGGGCGCCGCTTTACCGCCGGTGGTCTACAAGTCGTTCAAGGACGGCAAGACCTGGACGTACGGCAAGCCCAGCCCCGAGTTCCGGGAGCCGGACAAGCGCAACCACACCTGGATCCGCACCAACCGGACGCAGGTGCGGCGCGCGCAGTACGTCAAGGACCCGTCGGCGATCAACGAGGGCTTCCACCTCACCGGCTGCGAATCGCGGCTGACCGTCTCCGACATGGTCAACCAGGCGCTGGAGCCGGTCCGCGACTACTACTCCGTCCTGCAGAGCGACGGCAGGCGCGTCAACAAGCCCTTCAAGGAGTGGCTGGACGGCTGGGCCGGAGTCATCCGGGACTTCGACGGCTTCTCGATGGGCCGCTTCCTGCGCGAGTACGCCGGGTTCAGCGACGAGGCCATCGAGGCGATCGGGACGATCGAGAACATGACGTCGCGGCTGCACCTGGCGTTCTTCCACAGCTTCCTGGGCCGCAGCGACATCGACCCGTCGGCCACGTACTGGGAGATCGAGGGCGGCAGCCGGCAGCTTCCGGAGGCCCTCGCCAAGGACCTGCGGGACCAGATCGTGATGGGCCAGCGGATGGTGCGGCTGGAGTACTACGACCCGGGCCGCGACGGCCACCAGGGCGGACTCGCCGGACCGAGCGGCCCGGCCGTCGCCATCGAGACCGTGCCCGAGAACGAGCCGTCCGCCGAGCCCCAGACCTGGACCGCTGACCTGGCGATCGTCACCGTCCCGTTCTCCAGCCTGCGCTTCGTGGCGGTGACGCCGCCGTTCTCGTACAAGAAGCGCCGCGCGGTCATCGAGACGCACTACGACCAGGCCACCAAGGTGCTGCTGGAGTTTTCGCGCCGCTGGTGGGAGTTCACCGAGGAGGACTGGAAGCGGGAGCTGGACGCCATCGCGCCCGGTCTGTACGAGTACTACCAGCGCTGGGGCGAGGACGACGCCGAGGCGGCGCTGGCCGTGCCCGAGAGCGTGCGGAACCTGCCCACCGGGCTGCTCGGCGCGCATCCGAGCGTGGACGAGCAGCTCATCGACGACGAGCAGGTGGAGTACCTCCGCAACTCCACGCTGCGCGGCGGCGTGCGGCCGGCCACCCAGGTCCACGGCGGCGGTTCCACCACCGACAACCCCAACCGGTTCATGTACTACCCCTCCCATGCGGTGCCCGGCAGCAAGGGCGGCGTGGTGCTGGCCGCCTACTCGTGGTCGGACGACGCGGCGCGCTGGGACTCGTTCGACGATGCCGAGCGCTACGGCTACGCCCTGGAGAACCTCCAGTCGGTGCACGGCCGGCGCATCGAGGTCTTCTACACCGGTGCCGGCCAGACGCAGAGCTGGCTGCGCGACCCGTACGCCTGCGGTGAGGCGGCCGTCTACACCCCGCACCAGATGACCAGCTTCCACCTCGATGTGGTGCGGCCCGAGGGGCCGGTGTACTTCGCCGGTGAGCACGTCTCGCTCAAGCACGCGTGGATCGAGGGCGCGGTGGAGACGGCCGTCCGCGCCGCCATCGCGGTCAACGAGGCTCCCGTGCCGTACGACACCGCGGCCGCGCGGGCCGAGGCGCCCCGCGAGCGGCGCGCCGGTGCCGCGTCGGCGACCCGTACGCGCGAGAAGGCGGTGACGTCATGACCGGCTCCGAGACCTGCACCGTGGCCGAGTACCTGGCCCTGAGGCTGGAACAGCTCGGCATCACCCATCTGTTCGGCGTGCCCGGCGACCACCTGGGCCCGTTCCTGTCGACCCTGCACGAGAAGACCGGCGTCCGCTGGGTGGGCACGCCCACCGAGGGCGGCGCGGGCCAGGCCGCGGACGGGTACGCGCGGGTGAAGGTCGCCGACGCGCAGGTGCCCCTCGGCGAGCAGGGCGTCGGCGCGGTCGCGGTGACGTACAGCGTGGGCGCGTTCAATCTGCTCAACGCGATCGGCGGCGGTTTCGCCGAGTACGTGCCGCTGATCGCGATCAACGCCGCCCCCACCTATGAGCAGTGGCTCAACCAGCAGGCGATCGGCCTGCTCACCTCGCACATGTCCCAGCGTCCGACCAGCAACCTGGACGTCTACCGCCAGGTGACCGTGGACGCGCAGGCCATCTCCCACCCGGGTCTGGCCCCCACCCAGATCGACAGCGCGATCACCGCGTGCCTCACCCACCGCCGGCCGGTCTACCTGGAGGTCATGGAGGACGTCTGGGGGGCGCGGTGTCCCGCCCCGAGCGGCCGGCTGACGCGGCGGGAGCGGCCGGTCACCGCGCAGAACCGGAAGATGCTCGACCGGGCGGTCACCGCCTGCTCGGAACTCATCCGGCACTACCGCAACCCGATCCTGTGGGCCGGTGAGGAGATCGACCGGTTCCGGCTGTCCGACGAATTCGAGCGGCTGGTGCGCGACACCGGCATCCCGTTCTGCACCACGGTCGGGGCCAAGTCCGTGGTCTCCGAGTACACCCCCGGGTTCTCCGGCGTCTACAACGGCAAGGCCAGCCACGAGGACGTGGCCAAGGTCTTCAACAACGCGGGCTGCCGGATCGGGCTGGGCTCATGGGCGACGTCGAAGAACCTCGGCGGCGTGCAGTCGATCGGGGACGACTGGGCGGTCGCCGCCCACGAAGGGGTGCACGTCGGCGCCTCGTACTTCCCCGACGTCCAGCTCGCCGAATTCATCCCGGCGCTGCGCGAGCGGCTGATCGCGGACTTCGGCACCGGCACCTTCGAGGCGGACTACTTCGCCCTCGCGCACGAGGAGGGCCTCGACGTCCCGGAGAGCACCGACGCCTTCCTGGCCGCCCGGTCCGGTGGGCCGTACCCGGAGAACGTGACGTACGACAGCTTCTTCCGGCACGTCAACGACTTCCTGGTGTCCGGGGACGGCGGGGGCGCGCGCACCAGCCCGTACACGGTGGTGTGCGACGCCGCGTTCGCGCTGATCGCGTCGATGAACCTGCGGATGGCGGAACGCGCCTCGTACGTGGCGCAGAACAGCTGGCTGTCCATCGGCTACTCGGTCGGCGCGGCCACCGGGGTGGCGCTCGGGCGGCAGGCTGCGGGAAAGCGCCCGATGGTGTTCGTCGGCGACGGCTCCTTCCAGGAGACGTGCCAGGAGATGTCGACCCATGTGCGGCAGGGTCTGCGCCCGATCGTGTTCGTCCTGGACAACGAGGGCTTCTACGGCATCGAGCAGATGCTGGTGAATCCCTGCTACTACCGCGACGGGGCGCCGGCGTCGGACGGCGCCGACTTCTACAACGAGCTGCACCCGTGGCGGTACGAGAAGCTCGCGGAGGTCTTCGGCACGGACAAGCAGCCGATGAACGGCGTCGCCGTCCGCACCCACGACGAGCTCGCCGCCCTGCTGGGGCGGATCGCCGAGCCGACTGACGCGATCAACGACGGACCCGTCGTGGTGCGGGTGCGGTTCGACCGGCACGACTATCCCGAGGCCCTCAAGTACAAGATCGCCGAGAAGTGTCCGCCGCCCGGCGGCGCCCCGTCGGAAGGAGTCCGCCGCTAGCGCGAGGGGCCGGCCCGGCCGATGTCGTCGGCCGGGCCGGCCCCGTTCCGTACCGCTGGCTCCGGGTGCTTCCGGAGCGGCGTTACGGCGCCATCTCGTACGCCCCGGCGAGCGCCTCGACGCGCTGCCAGACGCGGGCCGAACGGTCCGTGTCGATGACCGGGCGGCGGACCGCGGACAGCGCCCAGCGCTGCTGGTCCGCGGTGGCGGAGTCCTTGCCGTGCAGTTCGACGGCGTGCGCGGAGTAGTCGCGGACGAGGACGGCGAAGAGCTCGTCGAGCACGTCCTCGTCGAGGGAGGTCAGGCCGGCCTGCTCCAGGATCAGCTGGCCGTGGACGACCAGCGCGAACAGCTGGCCGACGGCGAGCAGCAGATCGAGGTCGCGGCTCTGCTCCTCGTCGGGCGCGGCGGTGGTGACGAACTCGCAGAGCGCGTCGGCCTGTTCGCGGAGGCGGGCCACGTTGGGGAGGTGGCCGAAGGCGTCGTAGGCGGCGCGCCAGTCGTGGAAGCGGATGGCGCCCAGGCCGCGGGCCGGTCCCTGCCGGAAGAGGAACGCGTCGTCGGCCGCGTCGCGGCGGGTCGGCACCGGCGCGTACTCGGCCGGGTTCAGCAGGTGGTTGCCCATGAACTTGAGGATCAGCGCGAGGTTGACGTGGACGGTGCCCTCCAGCTTGGGCAGCCCCCGGATCTCGGTGGCGGCCTGCGCGAAGTAGGTGTCCTTCTCGAAGCCCTTGGCGGCGATGACGTCCCACATCAGGTCGATGACCTTCTCGCCCTCGGTGGTCACCTTCATCTTCGTCATCGGGTTGAAGAGCAGGTAGCGACGGTCGTCGGGGCCGGCCGAGCGGAAGTAGTCGACGGCGCGGTCGCTGAACAGCTTCATGCCGACCAGGCGGACGTAGGCGTCGGTCAGTTCGCGGCGCACGTGCGGGAAGGCGGTGACGGGGCGGCCGTAGAGGATGCGGTTCTGCGCGTGGGTGACGGCCTCGTACATCGCGTGCTCGCAGATGCCGATCGAGGCGGTGCAGAGGTTGAACTTGCCGACGTTGACGGTGTTCAGGGCGGCGTCGAAGGCGGCCCGGCCGGTGTGCAGGACGTCCTCGGCCGCGACGGGGTAGTCCTCCAGGCGGAACTCGCTGACGTACTTGGAGGAGTCGACGACGTTCTTCACCAGGTGGTAGGCCGGGTGGCGGCTGTCGGCGGCGAAGAAGACGTAGCCGTCGGGGCCCTCGACGTCGGTGCGGCGGCCGAAGACGGACACGAGCCCGGCCGCGTTGCCGTTGCCGATGTAGTACTTCGACCCGGTGGCGCGGAAGCCGCCGTCGCCGTCGGGTTCGAGCAGCATGTCGGTGGAGTAGATGTCGGCGCCGTGTGCCTTCTCGGACAGGCCGAAGGCGAACACCTCGCCCTGGGAGAGGAGTTCGGCCGCGCGGGCGCGAGCGGTTTCGTTGTCGCTCTGCCAGACCGGGCCGAGGCCGAGGACGGTGACCTGCCAGGCGTACCAGTAGTCGAGGCCGTAGAAGCCGAAGATCTCGTTGAGGGCGGCGATCCGGGCGGTGTCCCAGCGCTTGTCCTGGTGACCGTCGGCGGCGGAGGCGGGGGTGAGGAAGGTGGCGAACAGCCCTTCCTTGGCGGCGAAGGCGAGGAAGTCCGCCAGCCAGGCGCGGGAGCGGTAGTCCTCGATCAGCCTGCGCTTGCCGCGGTCCTCGAACCAGTCGACGGTGGCCCGCAGCAGCCTGCGGGTCTCCGGGTCGAAGTGCGCCGGGTCGTAGGTGCGCGGGTTGAACAGAAGCTGGTCGGCCATGGGTGAAGTCGCCTTTCCGGCTCGGTGGTTGAGGGTGGGTGGTGCACTGGCGCCCGACGGGGAGGTCGCCGGCGCCGGTTCAGCGCGCGGGGCCGAGCCGGCGGAGGGTGGCGAGGACGTCGTCGAGCCAGTCCAGGGTCATCCGCTCGTACGCGATGCCGCCGCGCAGCACCACGTGCTGGAGCTGCTGTCCGGCATCGGGCGCCGCGGGGGCGCCGGGGCCGGTGAAGTCGCGCCGCTCCCCCGCGAGGTAGTGCGCGAGCCGGTCGGTGTGCGCCTGGCGGTGCCGCTCGACCTCGCGGATCAGCGCGGCGGGGTCGTCGAAGGCCGCGCCGCGGATCTTCACGGCGAGGTCGTGCCGGACGCTCTCGGGTTCGATCGGCTCGTGGAGCCACCGGGAGAGCGCGGCCCGGCCGGGCGCGGCGACGGAGTACTCCTTCTTGTCCGGCCTGGCCTGCTGCGACACCTCGCGGACCTGGATCCAGCCGTCGCTCTCCATGCGTTTGAGGACGCGGTAGATCTGCTGGTGGGTGGCGGTCCAGAAGTAGCCGATGGACCGCTCGAACCGCCGGGACAGCTCATAGCCGGAGCCCGGCTGCTCCAGCAGGGAGACGAGGATCGCATGGTCGAGCGCCATGCCCCGATCCTTCTATGCAACTCGTTGCATAAACAAGGGGCACCGGCCCGGTGAGACACGGCTCACCCGCCCGGAAGGTACGCCGACGGCGGGGCCGCGCACGCTCCGTCCCCGCGTGCAACCATCGTGCAACCCTGTGGCGGGTTGGATCGGACCCTGCCGCCGTGCCGGCCCGCCGGAGCGCGCCCGGACCAGCTCCGGGCCGCCGCGCCGATGTTCCGAGCGCCCGGCATCCGTCGTCGCCGCTCAGGAAGGGGTCAGCGCATGCACCACGTGGAGACCGGGACTCGGCCGCCCAGCCGCTCCGGGACGCGGCGGAGCCGTCGCTGATGGCCGCCGGCGACGGGTGGGAGGCGCCCTGTGCGGGCGCCGCCGTGCCGGAGGGGACCGCGCGCATCGCGCTCACCGCGGCGGCGACCGAACTGCTGCGCCTGCTGCGCGATCAGCACGGCCCGCTGATGTTCCACCAGTCCGGCGGCTGCTGTGACGGCAGCACTCCCATGTGCTACCCGGCCGGGGAGTTCCGTACGGGGTCGTCGGACGTGCTGCTGGGCCGGCTGAGCGTGGTGGGCGTGCCGGAACCGGTGGGGTTCTGGATGGCGGCGGACCAGTTCGCGCGCTGGCGGCACACCCATCTGACGGTGGACGTCGTGCCGGGCCGGGGCAGCGGCTTCTCGCTGGAGGCACCCGAGGGCGTGCGCTTCCTGATCCGCTCCCGGCTGCTGACCGAGGAGGAACGGGACCGGCTCGGGGACTGAGCACCCGGCGCGGCTCATCCGGGCAGCAGTGAGGCCCCACGCACGGGGGAGAGCGCGGGGCCTCACTCAGGAAAACGGGTGGGAAGGGGCGTCGGTTCCCATTCCGTGCGGATTCCGCGAAAAATCTTGCGCGAGGTGCCGGACCGCGTCGGAACACCCCGCACACGGCTCATTTCTCGTCCTGCACCAGCCGTTCCAGCAGCCGCTGGAACTCCCCGTCGACCACCACCCGCAGCCCGTCACCGTCCCGCTCGCTCAGCGGGGTCATCACGCCGCCGCGCCACCAGAACACCCTGGGGCTGATGGCGCCCGCCGCCTCTTCGTGGCCGGCCGCCGCGAACTGCACCATGGCCTGCAACGCCGGGATGACCTGGGCGTCGTGGATGCGGTGGAAGGCCAGCTGGTGGCGGAAGGGCAGGGCGACCAGCGCCCCGTCCGGGGTGAGCCCGGTGCCCATGATGCGCCGCACCAGCTCGTCGAGCACCAGCACCCGGCTCGCGGTGAAGAACGAGTCCCCGAGCAGCACCTCGAAGGCCGAGCCGTCGCCGCGCCGCACCGTCTCGTGCCCCTCGACGGGCAGGGCGCGCAGATTGTTCATGGCCCGGATCCGCAGCTCGGCCACGTCACCGAGGTCGGTCAGCGAGTCCGCGCTCAGCATCTGCACCGCCTCGGGCAGGTCCAGCGCGAGCACCTCCCGCAGGCCGGGCGCCGGCTCCCGCCCGTAGCGGAAGGAGTCCGAGGCGGGCAGCGTCTCCTGGGCGACGACGCGGGGATAGAGGCAGGCGCGGATCTCGTCCTCGGTGAGGATCTCCAGAGGCTGCGGACCGTCCATCGTGCGGAGCACCTTGCCGACGTGGTCCCGGATGAGCACGGGCCAGCTGCGCTCGCCGCGCCGGTCGCGGTGGCACACCGCGGCGAGGTTGCCGAGGCCGAACTGCCGGCCCGCGGAGTCGGTGACCACCCCCGCGTACGCGGTGACCTCCAGGCCCTGCTCCGCGAAAGCCTGCCGGACCTGCGATCTGAAGACGCCGCCCTCACGCTCGGAGAAGAAGGTGAACTCCCCGTCGCGTGCCACTTCGCGGGAATCCCGCTTCGGTCCTCGGCGGAACAGGCCCATCTCTTTCCTCCCGGCAGCGGCCACGCGCATCGGCCTCGAATGGGCCGATCGTAACGGGTGTACCCACCGCACCCGCCGCCCTGCTGACGCCGGCTCACCACGGTGACCGGCCGAGGGGGGGGCGGGGCGGCGGGGACGGGAGGGGGGTGCGGGTCCGGAGAGGTGGGCGGCCCGGGGGTGTCAGCCGCCGATGTTGACGTCGATGCAGGCGTAGAAGGCGTTCGCGGTGTCGGCGATGTTCCAGACCGCCAGGATCTTCTGCTTGCCGGTGATACTGCCGAAGTTGACGGTGTGCGTCACCGTCTCCGGGGGCTGTGCGCCGTTGTCGTTGAACTCGGCGACCTTCTTGCCGCCGATGAAGTACTGCCAGGTGCTGGTGCGGTGACGGGCGGTCAGCCGCCAGTTGAACGCCTGCGAGTGGCCGATCGGGGTGACCTTCCAGCCCTTGGCGTCATTGTCGAGTTCGGCGAACCGGCTGTTGCCGCCGCTGCAACTGGTCAGCCCCTTGGGGCCTTCGACGCTCTGCGGCTCCCACTTGATCTCACCGCACGGGACGGTGCCGGCCGCACACTGGGCCTGCCGACTGGGCGGGGAGGACACATAACCGTGCGCACTGGCCGGGCCGGCCGGCATGGTGACGACGAGGAGCGGGGCGATGCCCGCACCGAGGGCAACGGCCAGCCTTCTCTTCCTGTTCATGTCAACCCTTTCGCGAGGGGGGTGAATGGCGCGAGGGTGAGGGGAATTGGTCTAGACTTTACTCGCTGACCGCGTACGGTCAAGAGGTCGGGAGCCGATTGCCCGCGGGAGCCGGCCCCTTGCACGGCACGCAGAACTGACGTTGCGTCAGGAGGCTTCGCCCGCACGGGCACCGGGGCCCGCACTGGAGGCCCGTACGACGAGTTCCGGGGCGAGGCGGACCGCGCGACGGGCGGCCGGCGGGCCGGCGGCCGGGCTCCGGGCGAGCAACCGGGCGGCCTCGGCGGCCAGTTCGGCGAGCGGCTGGCGGACCGTGGTCAGCGCCGGGTCGGCCAGACCCGCGAGCGGGATGTCGTCGAAGCCGGTGACGGCGACCTCACCGGGGACGTCCGCACCCAGTTGCCGCAGCCGTTGCAGGGCGCCGGCCGCGATCAGGTCGTTGGCGCAGACCACCGCGTCGGGGCGGGACGGCCAGAGGCGGTCGACGGCGGCCCGGCCCCACTCCACCGAGAAGTCCCCCAGAGCGACGCGGCCGGGGGCGCCGGGGTCGAGGGCGGCGGCTCCCGCCTCGTACGCGGCGCGCCGCTCGGCCGCCGCCGACGCTGTGCCGGCCGCCCCGATGAAGCACGGGCGGCGGCGGCCGGTGGCGGCCAGATGGTCCAGGACCAGGGCCATTCCGGCCACGTTGTCGACGGCGACGGAGTCGGCGACGCCCGGCCCGCAGCCGCGGTCGAGCAGGACCAGCGGCACCCGGGCGGCCGCGGTCGCCACCGCCTCCCGGCTGCGCCGCTCGTCGACCGGTATCAGCAGCAGCGCGTCGACCCGCCGGGCCAGCAGCGCGTTGATCCGGGCCGCCTCGGTCACCGGGTCGTCGTCGCAGTCGGCGAGGAGCACGGCCCGGTCCGCGGCGTGCAGGGCGTGCTCCAGCTCGCGGACGAGGGACGGGAAGAAGGGGTTGGTGATCTGCGGCAGCACCAGGCCGACGGTGCCGGTGCTGCGGCTGCGCAGGGCGCGGGCCACGTGGTTGGGCCGGTAGCCGAGCGCCTCGGCCGCCGCACGGACGGTCCGCGCGGTCTCGGCTCCGACCGGGCGGGTGCCGGCCAGCACGCGGGAGACCGTGGCGATGGAGCAGCCGGACGCCAGCGCGACGTCCTTCAAGGTGACTTCGGCCACGGTGGTGGGCCCCTTTTGTCAAGCCGAGCCGGATGAGGGCGGCAAACGTTATCACCGCTCACGCACCGTATCCGTGACGAGGATCAACCGGTCGTATGGCTCACATTCCGTTGACATCGGTCGGCGTCGTGAGCCAAATTCTCGGAGAACGTTTTCCAGCGGCAGCAGCCTCCTGCGGCGCTCAGAGACTTCACCGCACCCCCCGCACCACCGTTCCGCAGAGCAAAGGGGCTCTTCCGTTGGCCAGAAAGATCATCCTCGACTGCGACCCGGGGCACGACGACGCGATCGCCATGCTCCTCGCGCACGGCAATCCCGAGGTCGAACTGGTCGCCGTGACGACCGTCGTGGGGAACGCGTCGGTCGAGAAGGTGACCCGCAACGCCCTGTCCGTGGCCCGAATCGCCGGCATCACCGGCGTCCCCTTCGCCGCCGGCTGCCCGCGTCCGCTCGTACGGGACATCGAGACGGCGCCGGAGATCCACGGCGACACCGGGCTGGACGGTCCGGAGCTGCCCGAGCCGGCCTTCGAGCTGGACCGCCGGCACGCGGTGGACCTGATCATCGACACCGTGATGGCGCACGAGCCGGGTGAGATCACCATCGTGCCGACCGCGGGTCTGACGAACATCGCGCTTGCCGCGCGCAAGGAGCCGCGGATCGTCGAGCGGGTCCGCGAGGTCGTGCTGATGGGCGGCGGCTACCACGAGGGCAACTGGAGCGCGGTCGCCGAGTTCAACATCATCATCGACCCCGAGGCCGCGCACATCGTCTTCAACGAGAAGTGGCCGGTCACGATGGTCGGCCTGGACCTCACGCACCAGGCGCTGGCCACCCCCGCGGTCGAGGAGAAGATCGCCGCGGTCGGGACCCGTCCCGCCACCTTCGTCCTGGAGCTGCTGGACTTCTTCCGCGAGGCGTACCGGGAGAACCAGGGCTTCGAATTCCCGCCGGTGCACGACCCGTGCGCGGTCGCGTACGTGATCGACCCGGACGTCATGACGGTGCGCAAGGCGCCGGTAGACATCGAGCTGCGCGGTGCGCTGACGGTCGGCATGACCGTCACGGACTTCCGCGCGCCCGCCCCCGACGACTGCACCACCCAGGTCGCGGTCAAGCTCGACCACGAGCGGTTCTGGAACCTCGTCGTGGACGCGCTCGAACGGATCGGTGACGTCGCCGCATGAACGTCTCCACCGGTACGAACTCCCCCACCGCCCAGCGGCCCGTAGCGGCGACGGGCGGCAACGGTTCCGGCGTCCGCATAGGCGTGCTGGTCACCGCGCTGCTCGCGGCGTGCTTCGCGTTCCAGCTCAACGCCAGCATGCTCAGCCCCGCGCTGAAGAACATCGAGGACACCCTCGGCGCCAGCTCCGCCGAGATCGGCCTCACCCAGACCGCGTTCTTCACCTCGGCGGCGCTGTTCTCCCTGTTCCTGCCGCGGCTGGGCGACGTCATCGGGCGGCGGCGGGTGCTGGCGGGCATGCTCGGCCTGATGGTCGTCGGCTGCGTCATCGCGGCGCTGGCGACCAGCGTGCCGATGCTCTTCGCCGGCCGCGTCGTCCAGGGCGTCAGCGGGCCGGTCGTCCCGCTGTGTCTGATCATGCTGCGGGTGGAGGTGCGGGAACCGAAGCGGTACGGCACCCTGCTCGGCGTGATCACCGCGGTCAACGGCGGCATCGCCGGCGTCGACTCGCTCGCCGGCGGCTACCTCGCCGACAACCACGGCTTCGGCTCGGTCTTCTGGGCGATGGCGGTCGTCGCGGCCCTCGCCTGCGTGCTGGTCGCCACCCTGACTCCCGAGTCCCGGGCCCCGGTCGCGGACGCGGACGCCGGGGCCGGGACGCCGGGCGCCGCCCGGATGGACTGGCCGGGCGTCGCGCTGCTGGTGGTCTCGGTCGGCTCGCTGCTGACCGCGCTCAACGAGGCGGGCAAGCTCGCCGCCGCCGACTGGCCGCTGATCGCCGTCCTGGTCGTGGTGTCCGCGGTCGCCTTCGCGCTGTTCTGGCGCACCGAGGACCGCAGCGGCCACCCGCTGGTCGCGACCCGGCACCTCAAGCAGCGCGCCACGTGGGCGACCCTGCTGACCACCGTGCTCACCATGACCGGCGTGTTCGCCGTCATGAACGGCCTGATCCCGGCGTTCGCCCAGGACGCCCAGGCGGGCCTCGGGATGAGCGCCGAGCAGTCGGCCTGGTGGACGCTGTCCCCGTACGCGCTCGCCGGGCTGGCCATGGGGCCGCTGGCCGGCCGGCTGGCCGCCACCTTCGGCTACGGCCGCGTGCTGCGGCTGGGCCTGGTCGGCTCGGTCGCCACGGTCGTGCTGATGCTGCTGACGATGCACAGCCACTCGCACGTCCTGCTGCTGGTGACCTCCCTTCTCGTCGGCGTCGCCTACGCGGGGGTGGCGAACATCGTGCTCAACGGGCTGGGCATCGTGCTCTCCCCGCGCGACAACCCGGGCTTCCTGCCGGGCCTGAACGCGGGCGCGTTCAACCTCGGCGCCGGGCTGAGCTTCGCGGTGCTCTACGCCGTCAAGACCGCGGTCCAGCCGGCCGACCCGTCGTCGGCCGGCGGCTACACCGCCGGCATGATCGCGGGCGTGGTCATCCTGGCCGCGGCCATCGCCACGTCGTTCCTGATCCCGAAGCCGGTGGCGGCCGAGGCGCAGGACTGACGCGGGCACCGCACGCGACAGGGGCCGCCCGCCGACCGGATGTTTCCGGGCGGCGGGCGGCCCCGTTGCGAGGTCGTGGCCGGGGGGTGGTCCGTCGTCAGTGATGTCCGCGTGCGCTGGCCGACGCGCCGCCGAAGAGCCGGGCCACGGCCCGGAACGGCAGGGTGACGACGGTGGCGATGGCACCGCCGATCTGGCTCAGCACATCTGCGATCGCCTTCAGCATGTTGGTCCTCCCTGGTGCTCGGTGCTTGCGGTCCGGCGGCGGGCCGGCCGTCACTCCGGCGGCGTCTCCTGCTCCCAGCGCAGGATGGCGCCCAGCCCGCCGGCCGGTGCCTGCTCGGGGTCGCGGACGACCACGACCCGGGCGCCGCTCGCGGCGACGGACCGCACCAGGGCGTCGTCGGCGCGGGCCGCGGCCGGATGCTCCTCCCCGAGGTACTTCAACTCCGTGCCACGCACGGCCAGTTGATCGACGTCTTCGCCCACCCAGACCTGCCGTGCGAGGTCCGAGCCGTGCGCGCCGACCAGCAGCGTGTCGATGCGGTGTTCCCGCGCCGCCTCGATCAGGGCGGGGATGCCGGCCGCGGCGTGCGGGGCGCTCTTGCCGCCGGGGCCCTCGCCGGTACGGAACCGGTCCGTCACCGCCGCGACGTGCTCGCGTTCCTGCACGGCCCTGATCTGCGCGATGTCCCGTTCGACCAGGGCGGTCTCGGAGCCCGGCGCGCGTCCGCCGTGCTCGCTCTCGTAGGTGACGGCGCGGAGCTGTTCGGGGAGCTTGTCGTGCACGAGGTGCCGCTCGCGGGCGTCGCCGATCAGCACGACGGCCTCGGCGCCGCAGCTGTCGTACGCGTCGCGCACCGCGTCGGCGATCTCGGCGGCGTTGTGCTCCCAGGTGTTCTCCACCTTGGCCTGGAAGTGCCGTTCGGACCAGTCGCCCGAGGCGGTGCGGTGCAGCGGCCGGTCGGCGCCGCTGACCTGGCCGGCGCCCTCGGAGCCCCGTTCGCCGACGACGGACAGGTCGGCCCCCCTGCGGTCCAGGCGGACCACGAGACACACCGGATCGTCCCCGAGCGCGGCCAGCAGCGGGGTGACCCGCGGAACGGGCCCCCAGGCCGCGAAAGGCGTGGCGGGACGCCCCGGGAGGGGCGTATCGAGCACCACGACGCCGTGGGCGGCGAACAGCACGTGCCCGGCGTCGCCGGTCGGTTCGCCCTCGCGCCGCGCGACCAGGGCCTCGTGCACCGCCCCGCAGGTGGCTTCGTCCGCCCCCTGCGCGAACAGCTGCGCGCTGATGGCGCTCGCGGTCAACTCCTGTTGTTCCTCCGCGTCCTCGGTGGCGGGTGACAGACCGGCATAGACGGTCGCCCAGGGCCCTGGTCGATCGATGACCGGTCGAAGGAGCGAGAGTCGCATGGCGCTGCCTCCTTGGATTCCTCGGATTCCGCGGATTCTCCCCGGTAAGCGGTTGGCTCTCCTACGAATTCCCGTTCCGCAAAGGCGTATGCATGACGGGCATATGCATCTACTGAGACACGTCGATCACGTTCCGTACACGTCCGGACGATTTGCGTGCGCGGACTTGAAACGACGCTGTCGGGTTGTTAGGGCAGAGGGACCAGGGAAACTGGGAGAAACGCGTCGGGTCTGTGCGACTCGTAGAGCCGGAGGCACCCATGGAACACGGAACGGACAAGACCGGCCCCGCCCGCGACGACATGATGAAGCGGCAGCTGCGCGGACAGTTGACCGCGGAGCGCTCGCTGCGCACCAGCGAGGAGTACGAGCTCCAGCCGGCCGGCGAGGACCAGCCGGTGGCCGCCTGGTCGCCCGAGAGCACCTTCCGGGGCGGCACCCCGAGCGGGATGACCGAGCAGGATGTGGGGCTGCGTTCCGAGCTCGCCCAGCACCTCGGCCGGAGCCTCTACCCGGCCGACAAGAACACGATCATCGAGACCCTGCGGCGCAACAACGCCCCGGACCGGCTGGTCGGCATGGCCGAGCGCCTGCCCGCTCACGAGCGTTTCGCCAATGTGCAGAGCATCGCCGAGGCCGTGGGGATCCACACCGAGCACCACCGCGCGTGAGGTCGGCGCAGGTGGGACCGCCTGGCGCTGCCGGGCGGCGGCAGGAGGCGGACAATTGGAGCTACCGGCACCCGCCGCAGCCCGCGGTGGGGCGGACGGAGGGGAAGAAGGTGGGTGGAGATGTCCGATGACGCGATGGGCGACGAGGTCTATCAGCCGCCCAGCTCCGATCCCCAGGACAACCCCAACGACCTGGACATGGAGGACGCCCTCGACGAGCCCGGTCTCGACGAGACGCTCGATACCGGCTACTCGCCTCCGGAGCGGCCGTTCGTGGTGAACCACGACGGGACCACGGCACGGGAGCTGCACGACCGCGAGCGGCTCGACCACCGGCTGTCGGTGGAGCTGCCCGACGTCAGTCCGCCCGACGGCGACGGCATCGGCGACCTGCCGGGCGGAGTGGGTGAACCGGTGGACCTCCAGTGCGGCGACGAGCGGGCCGGCCGGCTGGTGGGCTCCGACGAGGGGTTCTGGCGCGGCGGCAGCAACGACGTCTCCGCCCGGGACGTGGGCATCGACGGCGGTGCCGCGTCGGCGGAGGAGGCGGCGGTGCACATCGTCCACGACAATGCGGGGGACGGCGAGTTGGAAACCTGATCCGGCCGGTTGGAAAGCTGATCCGGCCGGCCGGGCAGGGAACGCGACACGGCCGCGGAATTCCCGTCAGCGGGTGAAGACTTCCTCGTCACCGGCCCGCAGGATATGCGCCTGCATATTGCGCTCCATCATGCGCAGCGCGGCCTCGGCGAGATCCTGGTGAATTGGGGCGCAGGCGTCCTCGACGACGGTGACGGAGAAGTGCCGGATATGGGCGTCGAGCGCGGAATAGAGCACGCACTGCTCGGTGACCTGACCGCAGAGCACGACGGTCTCGATACCGCGCTGGCGCAGCAGGTATTCCAGCGGGGTCTGATAGAAGATCGAGTGCCGCACCTTCACCACGAACAGGGACTTCTCGTCCGGCCGGACCGGCTCCACCAGGTCGGCGTGCGGGCTGCTGAGCACCGCGTCGAGGAGTTCGTCGTGGTGCGAACGCCACAGCCCGAAGTTGTCGTTGACGTAGATGACCTCGACGCCGCTGTCCCTGGCCCGGTCCAGGAGTGCGGTGATCCGCGGCAGCGCCTCGCGGACCGACGGCAGGAGCAGCTCCGCGTCCTCGTGTTCGTAGGAGTTGAGCATGTCGATGACGATCAGGGCGGTCCGTGACATCGGGTGTGCCTCCGTCCAGCCGGGTGCGGTCGTGGTCGCGCACGCCCGGCGTCCGGCTCCCGTCGAGCTCGGGTTGGCACACCCGGTCGTCGGGGAACTCCCGCCGGCGCGTCGGCCGGCGGCTCACGCCGGGCGGGCGGCAGCGTGTCGAGGAGCGAGCGGGTCTCACCCATCGGCCGCTCCCCCGGCCTCGTCGGCGGTCACCCGCTTGAGGGTGCGGCCGCTGCGCACGGACCGGGCGCGCCGGGCGTCGGGGGTGCCGCCCCGCCCGGCCCGGTCGTCGTTCTCCTTCACCAGCAGCCAGGACTCCCGTTTGCCGGGGCCTTCGCCGGAGCGGAACCGGGTGAGCGCGTAGCCCCCGTGCAGCTTGCTGCCGTCGAGCCAGAAGGAGGCGTGGCCCGCCTCCAGGGACTCGCTGAACGAGCCGGCGCGGCCCTTCTTGTGGCTGGTCAGCGGGTGGTAGCTGCCCTCGTCCCAGACGATCACGGTGCCCGCGCCGTACTCCCCCGCCGGGATGACGCCCTCGAATTCCCGGTACTCCAGCGGATGGTCCTCGGTGGGCATCGCCAGCCGCTTGTCGTGCGGGTCGGTGGACGGGCCCTTGGGCACCGACCAGGACTTCAGCACCCCGTCGACCTCCAGCCGGAAGTCGAAGTGCAGGGTGCTGGCGTCGTGGATCTGCACGACGAAGCACGGCTCGTCCCCGGAGGGCGTCTGCTCGCCCTTCGGCTCGCGGGTCCGGTCGAAGTGCCGCTTGCCCCGGTAGGCCGTCAGTCCGTTCCTGCTACTCACGTCGGTCGCCTGCCTCCTCGACGAGGGCCGCACCTCTCACTGTGGCGCGCGGCGGCCCGCCCCGCATGTGCGCAGCGGACGGTGCCACGGCCTCGCGACTGCCCGGTTGGGTGAGTAACACGCCCACCAACGGGCACGCGCAGCCCGCAGAGGCGAGCTTGGAAACAGCACACCGGAATCGACGTGGGAGGCACCGTGGGCGTGCGGAGGCTGCTGCGCAGCTGGCCCGTGTACCGGCAGCTCACCGGCGGTGACCTGCTGGGCCGCGGGCGCGCCGCGATGTCCGGGCCCACCGAGGCGCTGCGGCCGCGGACCGGCACCGCGGACCGGGTGGTGCAGTCGGTCTGCCCGTACTGCGCGGTCGGCTGCGGGCAGCAGGTGTACGTCAAGGACGACAAGGTGGTGCAGATCGAGGGCGACCCCGACTCGCCGATCAGCCGGGGGCGGCTGTGCCCCAAGGGGTCGGCGACGCTTCAGCTGACGACCGGGGAGTCACGGCGCCACCAGGTGCTCTACCGGCGGCCCTACGGCACGCAGTGGGAGCAGCTGGACCTCGACACCGCCATGGACATGATTGCCGAGCGGGTGATCGAGCTGCGCCGCGACACCTGGCAGTGGGAGGAGGACGGCCGGCGGGTCGCCCGGACCCTCGGCATCGCCAGCCTGGGCGGCGCGACCCTCGACAACGAGGAGAACTACCTGATCAAGAAGCTGATGACCGGGCTCGGCGTGATCCAGGTGGAGAACCAGGCCCGGGTCTGCCACAGCTCCACGGTCGCCGGCCTGGGCACCTCGTTCGGCCGGGGCGGCGCGACCACCTTCATGCAGGACCTCCAGCACGCCGACTGCATCGTCATCGAGGGCTCCAACTTCGCCGAGGCGCACCCGGTGGGCTTCCAGTGGGTGATGGAGGCCAAGGCCAGGGGCGCGCGGATCATCCACGTCGACCCGCGCTTCACCCGCACCAGCGCGCTGGCCGATCTGCACGTGCCGATCCGGGCCGGCACCGACATCGCCTTCCTGGGCGGGATCATCAACCACGTCCTCACCGAGGAGAAGGACTTCCGCGAGTACGTCCTCGCCTACACCAACGCCGCCTCCCTCGTCAGCGAGGACTTCCGCGACACCGAGGACCTCGGCGGCGTCTTCTCCGGCCTGGACGAGGAGGGCCGCCACTACGACCCGGCGAGCTGGCAGTACGAGGGCACCGACGTGCAGGCCCCGGCCGGCGACGTCGAGCAGCTGCACGACCGGAAGCTGCGCGACGTCCGGGACGCGCCCCACGCGGTACCGGGGTCCGCCGAGGCGCACGGCTCGGGCGGCGCACAGGCGCACCCCCGGGCCCCGCGCGACCCGTCCCTGCAACACCCCCGCTGCGTCTACCAGATCCTCAAGCGGCACTTCGCCCGCTACACCCCCGAGGCGGTCGAGCGGATCTGCGGAGTGCCGCGCGAGACCTTCCGGCAGGTGTGCGACGCGCTGACCGAGAACTCCGGGCGCGAGCGCACCAGCGCGTTCGCCTACGCGGTGGGCTGGACCCAGCACTCGGTCGGCTCGCAGTACATCCGGGCGGCGAGCATCCTCCAGCTGCTGCTCGGCAACATCGGCCGCCCCGGGGGCGGCATCCAGGCGCTGCGCGGCCACGCCTCCATCCAGGGCTCCAGTGACATCCCCACGCTCTTCAACCTGCTGCCGGGCTACCTCCCGATGCCGCATGCGCACGCCCACGAGGACCTCGAATCGTTCGTCGCGGCGAGCCGTACCGAAAAGGGCTTCTGGGGCGACATGCGGGCGTACTTCGTCAGCCTGCTCAAGGCGTACTACGGCGATGCCGCGACCCCGGAGAACGACTTCTGCTTCGACCACCTGCCGCGGCTGACGGGGTCGCACAGCACCTACGACACCGTCATGGCACAGCTGGACGGCGCCTGCCGGGGCTACTTCCTCATGGGCGAGAACCCCGCCGTCGGGTCCGCCAACACCCGTCTCCAGCGCCTGGGAATGGCGAAGCTGGACTGGCTGGTGGTGCGCGACTTCTCGCTCATCGAGTCGGCGACGTGGTGGAAGGACGGCCCCGAGATCGAGACCGGTGAGCTGCGTACCGAGGACATCGGGACGGAGGTCTTCTTCCTGCCCGCCGCCTCGCACACCGAGAAGTCCGGCTCCTTCACCAACACCAACCGCTGGCTCCAGTGGCACCACGCCGCCGTCGAGCCGCAGGGTGACGCCCGCAGCGACCTGTGGTTCACGTACCACCTGGGCCGGCGCATCAAGGAGAAGCTGGCCGCCTCGCGCGACCCGATGGACACCATGATCCAGGACCTGACCTGGGACTATCCGGAAGAGGGGCCGCTGCGGGAGCCGGTCGCCGCGGCCGTGCTGGCCGAGATCAACGGGCACGGCCCGGACGGTGCGCCGCTGAGTGCCTACACCCAGCTCAAGGACGACGGTTCGACCCGCTGCGGCTGCTGGATCTACTGCGGGGTCTTCGCGGACGGCGTCAACCATGCCGCCCGCCGCAAGCCCCACACCGAGCAGGACTGGGTCGCCGCCGAATGGGCGTGGGCCTGGCCGGCGAACCGCCGCATCCTCTACAACCGCGCCTCGGCCGCCCCCGACGGCACGCCCTGGAGCCCGCGGAAGGCGTATCTGTGGTGGGACGCCGACGCCGGCCGCTGGACCGGCCACGACGTTCCGGACTTCGTCCCCGACCGCGCCCCGGACCATGTGCCGCCGCCCGAGGCCACCGGGGCGGACGCGCTGCGCGGCGACGACCCGTTCATCATGCAGGCGGACGGCAAGGGCTGGCTCTACGCACCGTCCGGGCTGCTCGACGGGCCGCTGCCCACCCACTACGAGCCGCAGGACTCCCCGTTCCCCAACGCCCTCCACCCCGACCACCCGCGCTCCCCCACCAAGCAGCTCTACTTCCGCGAGGGCAACCGCTACCACCCCAGCGGCGACGAACCGGGCGCCGAGGTCTACCCGTACGTGCTCACCACCCACCGCCTCACCGAGCACTTCACGGCCGGCGGGATGAGCCGCTGGTCGTCCCATCTGTCCGAGCTCCAGCCCGAGCTCTTCTGCGAGGTGTCACCGAAGCTCGCCGCCGAGCGCGGACTGGAGCACAACGGGTGGGCCACCCTCATCACCGCGCGCAACGCCATCGAGGCGCGGGTGGCGGTCACCGACCGGATCAGAACGCTGACCGTGCACGGCCGCGAGGTGCACCAGATCGGCCTGCCCTTCCACTGGGGCCCCAACGGGGTCGTCACCGGCGACGCGGCCAACGAGCTGGTCGCCATCTCGCTGGACCCCAACTCCCACATCCAGGAGGACAAGGCGCTCACCGCCGACATCCGCCCGGGCCGCCGGCCGCGCGGCCCCGCCCTCTCCCGCCTGGTGGCCGACTACCGCCGGCGGGCGGGCATCACCGCGCACACCGGGAAGGACCCACGGCCATGACCCACAGCCAGCTCAGCGGCCCGGAGCCGGACCCGGCCGGCGACGCCGGGCATGCCGATCCCCCACCCCGCGTGGGGTTCTTCACCGACACCTCCGTCTGCATCGGCTGCAAGGCGTGCGAGGTGGCGTGCAAGGAGTGGAACGCCCTCCCGGAGGACGGGTTCACGCTCACCGGCATGTCGTACGACAACACCGCCGGCCTCGGCGCCTCGACCTGGCGGCACGTGGCGTTCATCGAGCAGTCGGCGCCGCCGGTGCCAGCCCCCGAGGGCCGCCGGGAACTCCCGCTGGCCCAGGACGCCGCGCAGTCGGCCGACGGCGAGTTCCGCTGGCTGATGTCCTCCGACGTCTGCAAGCACTGCACCCACGCGGCCTGCCTCGACGTCTGCCCGACCGGCTCGCTGTTCCGCACCGAGTTCGGCACCGTCGTCGTGCAGGAGGACATCTGCAACGGCTGCGGCTACTGCGTGCCCGCCTGCCCCTACGGCGTCATCGAGCAACGCCCCTCCGACGGGCGGGCGTTCAAGTGCACGCTGTGCTACGACCGGCTCGGCGCCGGACAGGAGCCGGCCTGCGCCAAGGCGTGCCCGACCGAGTCGATCCAGTTCGGCCCGCTGGACGAGCTGCGCGAGCGGGCGGCGCTGCGGGTGGACCAGCTGCATGCCGCGGGGGTCCCCGAGGCGCGGCTGTACGGCCACGACCCCACGGACGGCGTCGGCGGCGACGGGGCGTTCTTCCTGCTGCTGGACGAGCCGGAGGTGTACGGGCTGCCGCCGGACCCGGTGGTCACCACCCGGGACCTGCCGGCCATGTGGAAGCACGCGGCAGCGGCCGCGCTGTCGCTGGCGGGCGGTGTCGCGCTGTCCTTCGCGCTGCCCGCGCTCACCCGGGGAAAGGTACGGCGATGACCCGGCCCGGCAGCACGCGCGCAGGACGCGCACGACGGTCCCGTAGGGGCGAGGAACTCATGGTTCCGCGCGCGGAGTTCGCCTCCTACTACGGCCGCCCCGTCATCAAGGCCCCGTCCTGGTCGGCCAGGGACATCGCCGGGTACTTCTTCCTCGGCGGGCTGGCCGGTGCCGGCTCGGTGCTCGCCGCGGGCGCCCAGCTGACCGGCCGGCCCACCCTGGCGACCGGGATGAAGGTGTCCTCGCTCGCGGCGGTGTCGCTCTCCGCCGCCGCGCTCATCAACGACCTCGGCCGCCCGAGCCGGTTCGCCAACATGCTGCGGGTGCTGAAGCCGACCTCGCCGATGAGCGTCGGCTCGTGGCTGCTCAGCGGGTACGGGCCGGCGGCCGGGGCGGCGGCGCTCAGCGCGGTCACCGGACGGCTGCCCCGGGCGGGCGCCGCCGCCACCGCGACCGCCGCGCTACTGGGGCCGGCCGTGGCCACGTACACCGCCGTCCTCGCGGCGGACACCGCCGTACCGGCCTGGCACGGCGCGCACCGCGAGCTGCCCTACCTCTTCGCCGCCTCCGCGACCGCCGCGGCCGCCGGCATGGCGCTGGTGCTGGCGCCCGCACCCGAGAACACCCCGGCCCGCTGCGCCGCCGTCCTGGCCGCCGCGGCCGACGCGGTGGCGACCCGGGCGGCGAAGCGGCGCCTGGGCATGGTGGCGGAGACCTACCGCGAGGGGCGGGCGGGACGGCTGCTGCGCTGCGCCGAGGTGCTGACCGGCGGAGCCGCGGCGACCGCGGCGCTCATGGGCCGCCGCCACCGCCCGGCGGCCGTCGCCGCCGGTCTGGCGCTGCTCGCCGGCTCGGCCTGCACCCGCTTCGGCATCTTCGCGGCCGGTATCGCCTCCGCGGAGGACCCCGCGTACACGGTCGTCCCCCAACGCACGGCCAAGGGGGCCACGGCCCCACCATCGGAATAGGGAAACTTCCCCGACCGCAGGAGTACTCGTGAATCGACGTCGTCCTCGGATCGTGATCGTCGGAGCCGGTTTCGCCGGCTACAACTGTGCCCGCGCGCTCTCCCGGCAGGCCAAGGGAGCCGCCGAGATCGTGCTGCTCAACCCGCTCGACTACTTCCTGTACGTGCCGCTGCTGCCGGAGGTCGCGGCCGCCATCCTCGAACCCCGCCGGGTCGCGGTGTCCCTCACCGGCACCCTGCCGGGCGTCCGGCTGGTCCTCGGCCATGCCCACGACATCGACCTCGACGCCCGCCGGGTGACGTACACCGACCCCGAGGAACGGGAGGGGTCGCTGACGTACGACCGGCTGGTGCTGACCGTCGGCAGCGTCAACAAGCTGCTGCCCATTCCCGGTGTCACCGAGCACGCCCACGGCTTCCGCGGGATGCCCGAGGCGCTGTACCTGCGCGACCACATGGTCCGTCAGGTCGAGCTGGCCGGTGCGACCGACGACCCGGCGGAGCGGGCCGCGCGGACCACCTTCGTGGTCGTCGGCGCCGGCTACACCGGTACCGAAGTCGCCGCCCACGGCGTGCTGTTCACCGAGTCGCTGGCCCGCGAGAACGCCGGACTGCAGGACGGGCCGCGGCCCCGCTGGCTGCTGGTGGACGTCGCCGACCGGCTGCTGCCCGGGCTCGACGAGCGGCTGTCGCGCACCGCCGACCGGGTCTTGCGGGGCCGCGGGGTGGACATCCGTACCGGTACGTCGGTCAAGGAGGCGACGTCGGAGGGGGTGCTGCTCGACGACGGCGAGTTCATCGCCAGCCGCTCGCTCATCTGGTGCGTGGGCGTCCGGCCCGACCCGCTGGTGGACGGGCTGGGGCTGCCCACCGACAAGGGACGGCTGTGCGTCGACGCGTACCTGACGGTGCCGGGACACCCCGAGGTGTTCGCCTGCGGTGACGCCGCGGCGGTACCCGACCTGACCCGCCCCGGCGAGGTGACGCCGATGACCGCGCAGCACGCCCAGCGGCAGGGCAAGGTCGCGGCGCACAACGTGGCCGCGTCCTGCGGCCACGGCAGCCCCCGTGCGTACGAGCACCGGGACCTGGGCTTCATGGTCGACCTCGGCGGCGTCCAGGCCGCCGCGAACCCGCTGCACGTCCCGCTCTCCGGCCCGCTCGCCGGTGCCCTCACCCGCGGCTACCACCTGATGGCGATGCCCGGGAACCGCGTCCGGGTGGCCGCCGACTGGCTCCTGGACGCCGTACTGCCCCGCCAGGGCGTCCACCTCGGCCTGGTCAGCCCCTGGTCGGTGCCGCTGGACACCGCCTCACCCGAAGTGGCCCGGCTGCCGCGCGGCTCGGGCGGGTCCACCTGACGGGCCGCCACGGCCCGCCCCTGACCGCGTAGTCCTCGGCTCGTCGGGTAACCGGCCCGGATGGAGACTCACGACATGGCTGCCTCGCACCTGCCCCTGACCGGACCGCTGGCTGCTTCCCACGGCATGAGCGGCGCCCTGCTCCTCCTCGTGGGAGTGGTGATCGTCGCCGTGCTGCTCGCCGCCTTCGTCTGGGGACGCCGCGCCAAGACCCGCGAGCCCGCCCCGCCGCGGCCCGGGGAGCAGCCGCGGCTGCCGGAGGGCGGGCCGGTCGGCGACGTCGTCGAGCACCGGGAGCCCGACGAACTCCCCCGGACGGAGCACCGGCTGAGCCCGCACGAGCTGAAGGGCAAGGGCACGCATGACTCTTCGCCACCCCGCTAGCCGAGGGGGCGACCGGCGGGGCCGGTTCGCCGAGCTGGCCCAGATGGCCTCGTACCGAGCGGCCACCCGGCGGCCCGCTGGGACGGCGGCACGCCCAGGGGTCCCGCCCGGGCGGATCGTCGCGCCCGAGGTGACAGCAGCCCGGGCCTGCGACCTGCGCGCCGCCAGGGCCGCGGGAGGCGGCGGGTGACAGTCCCCGGCCGTCGTGACGGCGTGACCGGGGGCCGATCAGCCGCGGCAGAGCGCCCCTGGGAGCGCTACCGGACCCGCTCCGCTTGCTCCTCCTCCTCCTCGGGAAGCTTCACATCGCTCACCGCGATGTTGACCTCGACGACTTCCAGACCGGTCATCCGCTCGACCGCGGCGATCACGTCCTCGCGTACCGATCGGCCCACCTCGGGGATGATCTCGCCGTACTCGACGACGACGTCCAGATCGACCGCCGCCTGCCGCTCGCCGACCTCGACCTTGACGCCGTGGACGGTCGCCGTACCGCCTCCGGGTACCCGTCGGCGCAGCTCACCCACCGATCTGGAAAATCCACTGCCCAGGGCGTGTACCCCCGGCACGTCCCTGGCCGTGAGATAGGCGATCTTCGCCACCACTCCGTCGGCGATCGTGGTCCGCCCGAGGTTCCCCGTGTCCCGCGCCCCGCGCTGTACCGGCTCGGTCATCGCGCACCACCTCTTCACTCCATTGGGGGGAAACGTTGGCCCGTCTCCTCACGCTAGGTCGCGTCGGATGAAGCCGCCTCTCGTGGCAGTAAAAGGAGAATTTTTGCCATTGTTCCGATTTGAGCCAGTTGCTTGTAGGGTCCCCTGTGTGTCTTCGCGCGGAGACGGTCCTGGCCCGTAGAGGGAACGAACACCCAGGGCCTCACAGACAGACCACGCACGCGTCGGTACTGGGAGAAGCCATGAAGAAACTCATCGCGACCGCGTTCGCCCTCGCCCTGTTCAGCGCCGGCGGCGCCGGCATCGCTTCGGCGACCCCCGCGGCGCCGGCCCCCGCGCCCGGCCACGGCATCACGACGACGTTCCACTGCCCGCCGCCGCGCGGCACCTTCACGCTCACCGCGGACGCGTGGGTGACGGGCCAGTACACGTGGTATTACGACGGGCAAGGCTGTACACACTCTCCGTAGCCACTGACGGCCGGGCTGCCGGACGGGCACGCGGCCGCGGGTGCGGGGCCGCAGTACGTCGCTGCGGGCCGGGACCGTCTCCCGTACGCGTCCGGGACGGGGCCGGAAGGGCCCTTCCTCGACCCCGCGAAACCCCCGATATCCTGGGACTTCTCTCGTGCCCGACACCGGGTGCATCCCGTCCCGAAGGAAAGCCGCCCGTGGAGTTCCGGCTGCTCGGCACCGTCTCGGTCGACACGTTCTCCGGACCCCTGCCGCTCGGCCCCGCCAAACGCCGCAGCCTGCTCGCCGCGCTGCTGCTCTCCGCCAACACCCCCGTCTCCCTTGCCCGGTTGACGGAATCCCTGTGGGACGAGACCCCGCCGCTGCACGCCCGCAACGTCATACAAGGGCACGTCTCCCGGCTGCGCGCCCTCCTGGTGGGCGCCGACGCGGCGACGTACGGGGTGGAGCTGGTCACCCTCGGCGAGGCGTATCTGCTGCGGGTACCGGAGACCCTGCTGGACTTCGAGCGGTTCGAGGAACTGCTGCTGCTGGCGCGGGAGCAGGGCGACCCGGCCGACGCCGTGCTGATGCTCCGGGAGGCGCTGTCGCTGTGGCAGGGCCCGGCGCTCACCGGCGCGTTCACCGGCCCGCCGCTCCAGGCGGCCGCGCACGAGCTGGAGGAGTCCCGGCTGGCGGCGGTCGAGGAACTGGCCCGCGGCTACGCGCTGTTGGGCGAGCACAACCGGGCCGCGGCCCTGCTGCGTACGGAAGCGGTCGCGCACCCGATGCGGGAGGCGCTGGCCGCGGCGCTGATGACGGCGCTGTACCGGGCGGGGCGGCAGTCGGAGGCGCTGGAGTGGTTCCACCGCACGCGGCGGCTGCTCGCCGATGAGCTGGGCGTCGACCCGGGGCGTGAACTCGCCGACGCGTACGCGCTGATCCTGCGGGACGACCCCCCGCCGCACGAGGAGCCGGCAGGCGGGCGGGACGGCGCCCGGAACGCCCCCGCCGGCCCAGCGACGGCACGGCGTGGCCCCGCCCGCCCGGGCCACGGCACCGTACACGGCAGTGACAACCCGAACAGCGCCCTCGGGAGCGGCAGCGGGACCGCGCCGGCTCCGCGGACCGACGCACCGGACGCCGATCTGCTGCCCCGCGCACCCCGGGGTTTCCACGGGCGGGTCACCGAACTGGCCGCGCTCACCCGGGCGGCGGCGGGCGAGGCCCCCGTCTGCCTGGTCACCGGGCCCGCCGGGGTGGGAAAGACCGCACTGGCCCTGCAGTGGGCGCACCGCAACGCCGACGCCTTCCCGGACGGCCGGCTCTTCGTCGATCTGCGCGGGTTCAGCGACACCGGCGAGCCCACCCTGAGCGAGGTCCTGCGAGAGTTCCTGCTGGCGCTCGGTCTCGCGCCGCGCCGGGTCCCCGAGTCCGTGCCGGCCGCGGCCGCGCTCTTCCGGTCCCTGACCGACCGGCGCCGGCTCCTCGTGATCCTCGACAACGCCCGGGACTCCGCCACGGTCCGGCCCCTCCTGCCCGGTGGCAGGGACTGCGTCACGGTGGTCACCAGCCGGCACCGGCTGGAAGGGCTCATCGCCTCGGACGCGGCGCGTCCCGTCCCGCTCGACTCGCTCGAACCGCGGGACGGCACGGCCCTGCTGGCCGGTGTGCTCGGTGAGGAACGGGTCCGCGCCGAACCGGTGGCCGCCCGCAGGCTCGCCGAACTCTGCGGAGGGCTGCCGCTGGCCCTGCGCGTCACTGCGGCTCGGTTGGCCGGGCGTCCGCAGTGGACCCTCGCCGGCCTGGCCGACGAACTGGCCGACGAGCGCAGCCGGCTGACCTACCTCGACGTGGACGACACCGGAGTCTCCGCCGCGCTGCGGCTGACCGTGCAGCATCTGCCGCCGGACGCCGTGCACCAGTTGACCCGGCTCGGCCACCATCCCGGCTCCCACTTCGACCGGTACACGGCCGCCGCCCTCGCCGGCACCGACCCGGTCGTCGCCGCGGCGGCGCTGGAGCGGCTCGCCGCCGCCCACCTCGTCACCGAGACGGTCCCCGGCACCTGGCAGCTGCACGATCTGGTGCGCCTCTACGCCCGTGGCCTCGACCCGGCATCCGGACCCGAGGCGCTCCTCGGGGTCCTCGACCACTACATCGCCACCGCACTCACCGCCGCCGACACCGCCGAGCCCGGTGGCGAGCCCTGCTTCGCCCTGCCGGACGACTACCGCCGCCCCACCGCCGTCCGGGACTTCACCGACCGGGCGGCGGCGATGCGCTGGCTGGCCACCGAGCGCGACGATCTGGCGCTGGCCGCCGTGGCCGCCCGGGCCGCCGGTCTCGACGACCGGGCCTGGCGGATCATCCTGCTGCAGTGGCCGCAGGTGGTCTGGCGCGTGCGGGACAGCTGGGTGCCGCTGCTGGAACTGGCGCTGGACTCCGCCCGCGCCCAGAAGGATCCCTATGCCGAGTCGAGGGTGCTCAATCTGCTCGGCTGGGTGCTGAGCGAGGAGGGCAGGGTCGACGAGGCCGTCGCCCTGCTGGAGCGGTCCCCCGGGCTCGCCCGGCGGGCCGGTGACCGGCTCGGCGAGGCGACCGCACTGATCAACCTGGCCGTCGTCCAAGCCGAGCAGGGTGAATTCGGTGCCGCGCTGGCGGGCTGCACACGGGCGCGCGGTCTGGCCCGCGCGGAACACGACGCGCACACCGAGATGCTCGCCCTGCAGCACCTCGCCCGGATGCAGCTCACCGCGAACCGGCCGCAGGAGGCCCTCGACTCCGTCCGGCAGGCGCTCGACCTGGGGCCGGAGCCCGAGGAGGTCGCACGCCGGGTCCTGCTGCTGACCATCAGCGGCGAGGCCCGTGTGGCGCTCGGCGACGAGAGCGAGGGCATCCGGCTCCTGGACCGGGCGGCCGGGGACGCGGAACGCGTCGGTTACGACGAGGGCGCCGTACGGGCCCTGGAGGCGCTGCTGCGGGTGACCGGGCGGCCGGAGTACCGCAGGCGGCACGAGCAGGCGGTTTGTCGGCTCACCGACGGTGGATGACGCCCGCCCGCACCCCGTCGCGGGCACACCGCACCGGACGTCAGCACGACGTCAGCGGGACACCAGCGGAACGTGAGCGCCGGACCCCACACTCAGGCATGTCAGCAGGTCAGCAACGGCACGCCGAGGACCAGGCGTCGCCGCACCTCACCCACGGGGGAATTCCGATGAGTACGTTCCGTCAGCGCACCACCCTCCTCGCCGCCGCGTCCACCGCCGTACTCGCCCTGGCGCTCACGGCCTGCGGCGGGAACGGCTCCGGAACCGAGGCCGCCGGCTCGGCGGCGAACGCCCCGGCGCCTGCCGCCGCTTCGGGGCGCACCGCGGAGCAGGCCGACACCGCGAAGGGGACCGGCGCCGTGCAGAACACCGGTGGCTCCCACCGCACCGGCGCCAAGGGCCCCGGCACCGCGAAGACCTCCGGCTCCGCGTCCGCCCCCGACTGCACCACCAAGGACGTCTCCCTCCGCGCCGCCTACCACGACGGGCCGCCGTACACCCACATCGTGCTGACGGCGAAGAACACCTCGGGCCACAGCTGCAGACTGAAGGGCTACCCGGAGATCCAGTTCCTCGAAAGCCACCGGGAGAACGTGCCGGCGGTCGCCAAGAGCAAGCCGGCCGCCCCCGTCGTGCTCACCCCGGGCACCCCTGCCTACGCCCTGGTGAGGCTGTCGAACGGCGGCGTGGACGAGAACACCGAACCCGTCACGGCGTTCTCCGTCATGCTCCAGGGCAGCGACGGCCTGGCCACCGTGAACGCACCCGGCGCCGGCCTGGCGGTCGACCCGGCGAAGTGGGCGACCGGCTACTGGACCTACGAACTGCGCAACGGCGCCGACGACTTCTGAGCCGCCCCCTCCCCCAGCCGTCCCGGCCGGAGCGCCCTCCCCCACACGGAGCGGGCGCCCCGGCCGCGGGCGCGTCCAGCCGTTCCGTCCCTTACCCAGCGCACGCCGACACCGCCGCCGCATTTACCCCGACCGGTTGGGCAACACCGACAAGTCGCGGTCGGTACATCGCATTTCCTCAACGGCGCAACTCAGTCAGCGCAACCACACCACCCCGACCGAGTGATTACCCCTCGCCAGTCGGGTTCCGGGCGGCATGAGCGTCTTCGGCACCCTGATGATCAGGAGGCTGAAGACCCGATGCCCGCACGCTTCCCTGATCCGCTGAGGAGACGCCGATAACGATGAGCGAACCAGTTCCCAAGCCACAGCTTTTCCGCGAACTCTCTGCGGAATTCGTGGGCACCATGGTGCTCATTCTGTTCGGGTGCGGCGTGGTGGCACAGGTGGTGGCCGGCGGGGCTCTGACGAACCCGAAGGGCGGACTCGGAAACCACGACAGCATCGCCTGGGCCTGGGGCTTGGGCGTCACCCTCGGCGTCTACGTCGCCGCCCGCCTCAGCGGCGCGCACCTCAATCCCGCGGTGACGCTCTCCCTGGCCACCTTCAAAGACTTTCCCTGGCCCAAGGTGGTTCCGTACGCCCTCGCCCAGACCGCCGGAGCTTTCGTTGCGGCGCTGCTGGTGCGCTGGAACTACACCGAAGTATTGGCGAGGGCCGATCCGACGCACACCATCAAGACGCAGTTTGTCTTTTCCACGCTGCCGGGCAACGGTTCGACCACGGCCGGAGTCCACGAATGGGGCGCATTCCGCGATCAAGTGATCGGCACCGCCCTCCTGCTGCTCCTCATCTTCGCCATCACCGACCTGCTGAACACGCCGCCCGGCGCCAATATGGCCCCTTTGATCATCGGCTTGGTCGTGGTCGCCATCGGTATGGCCTTCGGCACGAATGCCGGCTACGCGATCAATCCGGCCCGCGACCTCGGCCCCAGACTGGCCAGTTTCCTCACCGGCTATGGCGGCGCCTGGCGGGACCAATGGGGCAACCTTTATTTCTGGGTGCCCATCGTCGGACCGTTGATCGGCGGCGTCCTGGGAGCCGGCATCTACACGTTCCTCATCGGCAACTTCCTCCCCACCGCCGGGCCCGAGCCCGCCGGTCGCACCCCCGCGCCGGAAGGACAAGCCTGAGCCGTGCCGCACCGGCCACCGGCCCCACCGGGGGCCCGGCGCCCGTACACCGGACCGTCAGCCGGAACCGGTGCCCATCAAGCGGTACATACCGATCGAGTCGTGCGTCGTGGTGGCGGCGAACCCGAACTTCTCGTACAGGAACCGCGCAGGGCCGTCCGCGATCAGTGAGACGTACGCGGTCGCGGGCGCCCGGCGTTCCAGCTCGTCGGCGAGCGCGGCCATGATGCGCTTGCCGAGCCCTCGCCCCTGGTGGGCGGGGTGCACGCAGATGTCGACGACTTGGAACGCGGTGCCGCCGTCCCCGATGATCCGCCCCATCCCGATGGGCTCGTCCTCGTGCTGGAGGACCACGCCGTACCAGGTGTTGGGCAGCGCGAGCGCGACTGCCTCGGGGGCTTTGTCGGAGAGTCCCGCGTCGGTACGAAGGCGACGGAATACCTCGACGGACGGAACACCCACACACAGCTCGTAAGGGTCATTCTGCGCAGTCATGCATTACATGCTAGCGCAGCCACGGAAGGGCCACGGGCGCGGCCGAGCAGGCCGCGATCGGCGCCGACGAGCCATGTCCGCACATACGGGCGAATAGTCACTTAATAGGGGCTTCGGTGCGCCTGGAGGTTGGCGACTGGGCACTCTGCTGTCCGGAGCTCGGTATCGCCGGTGCCGGGGCGTGGGTGGGAGAGGTGGGGTGGTGGGTGTGCCGCAGGATGCCGATCGGGGCGAGGACGGGCAGGCCGTATTACTGGTGGCAGGGCTGGCGGACCTGGCTCTGAGCACGTGCGGAACGGCGCTGAAGGCGGTGCGCGGCCTGTTGGCCCGCTCGGACCTCGGCGAGTTGGCAACGCAGGGACAGCAGGACCTCCAGGCGCGCGGCCGGCTGGCGCTGGACCGCATGGGTGCGGGCAGCGAAGCGCACATGGAGGCGCTGGCACGCCACGCACGCTCCCAGGGTGGCGGCGGGGCCGGTGCCTGAGCCGTTGGAGCAGGCCGCGCTCAAGGCCCGGGTGGAGCGGGAGCTGGAGCGGTTCATCGAAGCGGAGGTCGAGGCACTGCTCTCGGTGGACGAGGACTTGGCTCCGCTCGCAGACGTACTGCGGGCGGTCACCGCGCGCGGGAAACGGCTGCGGTCCGCCTTTTGTTACTGGGGCTGGCGGGCAGCGGGGCAGCCGGACAGCGACGCGTTGGTGCGTGCAGCCGCGAGCATGGAGCTGGTCCATGCGGCCGCGGTGGTCCACGACGACCTCATCGACGACAGCAGCCTGCGGCACGGCCGGCCGACCGCTCACGTCGCACTGCGCGAGGTCTTCGCCGACGGACCGCGCCGCACCGCGCGGGCGCGCTCGCTGGCGATGCTGGCCGGCGACCTCCTGATGTCGTGGGCCGGCCAGTTGTTCACCGGCTGCGGCCTGCCGGCGGCCTACCTGGCGCAGGCCAACGACCTGTGGCGGGTACTGGCCCGTGAACTGATCGCCGGGGAGGCCCTGGAGATCCTGCACACCGCCACCGAGCCGGACGTACGGCAGTCACTGAAGGTGATCCGCTACAAGACGGCCAAGTACACCGTGGAGCACCCGCTGCACCTCGGTGCCGCGCTCGCCGGCGCCGGGCTGGAACTTCGTGACGTGTTCAGCGACTACGGACTGCCGCTGGGCGAGGCGTTCCAGCTGCGTGACGACCTCCTCGGCCTGTTCGGCGAGCCGGCCACCACGGGCAAGGCGAACACCGACGACGTCACCGGCGCCCGGCCCACCGCGCTGATCGCCCTCGCCCGGCAGTCGGCCACCCCCGCCGAGCACCGCGCGCTGATGGGCTTGCTCGGCCGCAGCACACTGACTCCCGACCAACTGGCACGCGTTCGCGCCATCGTGCAGCGCACCGGCGCGCACACCCGCGTCGAGGACATGATCACCGAGCGGGTCACCCTCGCCACCTCCGCACTGCGGGGCGTGGGCCTGCCCCGCCCCGCCCACCAGGCCCTGACGCACCTGGCCAGCGCGGCGACCGCCCGTCAGGACTGACCGACGACCACTCCGGCCGCCTGCCGGCGCCGCCCTCGGCCCCGCCGTGTCTCCCGCTCGCCCCCTGTCGAAGGAGTTGCGCATGACCTACACCGAGCAGTCCCTGAACGCCCTGCGCCGGGCCGGCGACGAACTGGCCGATGCCACGGTCGCCACGCTCTTCGAGCGCGGGGAGGTGGGGAAGTTCAACTCCCTGATGCGCTACGTCTCCACCGCCGGCCAGGAGTTGCCGGACGGGCTGCCGGCGGTGGCCCGCGACTATCTGCACCAGACCAGCTCCCCACCGGCCTGGGTGGACTGGAGTGAGATGGAGAAAGCACGGCTGTTCTTCATCGACAACAACGTGCACATCGCCACCGCCCTGTCCTTCGCGTCCATGCCGGCCTGCTACCTCGTCCCGCATGTCGCGAAGCTGCTGTCGGCGACGCACGGGCTGAAGTATCCGGCCAAGCGCATGGCCGAGACGGGGCAATTCACCGTCCTCCTCATGCAGCCCGACGCCTTCGAAGCAGGCAGCCGCTTCCTTCCCGCGGCCCAGAAGGTGCGCCTGCTGCACGCATCCATCCGCCACCATCTCCGGCGCGAGGAACGCTGGGACGTCGAGGCCCTGGGGACGCCGATCTGCCAGGAGGACATGATCGGCGGGCAGATGATGTTCTCCCTCCAGGTCCTGGACGCCCTGCACCGGCTCGGCATCCACATGAGCGTCGACGGCGCGGAGTCCTACTACTACGCCTGGCGCGTGGTGGGCGCCATGCTCGGGGTCGACCAGAACCAGGTGCCGAAGAACCTGGAGGAGGCCCGTCAGTTCTCCGACCTGTACATGACCCGCCACATGGGCCCCAGCCAGGAAGGCGCCGACCTCACCCGGCAGTTGATCGACCTGTACGAGGACGTCGTCCCCGGCACGCTCTTCGACCCCGTCGTCTCCGCCCTGATCCGCCATCTGATCGGCGACACCTGCGCCGACTGGCTTCAGGTGCCCCGCACCCCCTGGGACACGGCCGTCAAGGCCGCCCCCGCGCTGCTGCACGTCCTGGAGACCATCGAGGACCGCTCACCCCTCGGCGCCTGGGCCCTGGACCGTCTCGGCCACCTCACCACCCTCTTCGAGCTCTCCTCCCTCACCCGCGGCCGGGTCATGCACTACGCGATCCCCGAACAACTCAAGAAGGACTACGGCCTCTCCTCAGCAGTGCCACGCACCCGCCGCTGGACACCCCCGCCCCCGACGCTCACCGTCTGACGCCTCCCGGCGAACGGCCCGGCTCGCAGGTCGAGCGGTTGCCCTGTCGGCCGCCTGCACCCGAAGAGGACCGGCCAGGCCAAGAACCTCTCAAACGGCCGCGCAAGGCGTGCATGTCGGCTGGAATGAGCCGGTGGCATACAAGAGAAACGTACGCACCGTTCGTGCCGTGCTCAGTACAGTCATCGCGGTACCCGGCACTGCGTTCGTCATCGTGATGTACATGTCGCTCGTCGAGACGATTCTGAAGGGCAGCAAGGTCGCTGCTGGGGTGCTGGCGGTCCAGAGCCTGGCCGCCACCGTCACCGTCTCTCTCATCTTCTGGCTGCGGTTCCGGCGTGACCGCCAGATCGGCCTCCTGATCACTCTGGTGGCAGCAGCCGCAATCTGGCTGTGGGGACAGCACCTGTGGGAGGCGATCTCTTCGACAGTGCTGCCGCACTACGAGGGTCTGAAACCCGCGGAGCGCGCACAGGCAGTCGGGCAGTACCGGCTCGCCGTCGTTCAGGCATGCGCCGCTGCCGGCGGTGTGATCGCGTTGCTCTACACCGCACGTAACTACCGGCTCATTCGCCACGGCCAGGTGACTGATCGGCTCTCCAAGGCCCTGGAGCGCCTGGAGTCCCAAGAAGAGTTCGTACGCCTCGGCGGCGTCATCGCGCTGCAGCAGATCATCCACGACGCGCCGGCACAGGCCGAGCATGTCACGCACATCGTCCGCACCTTCATCCGCCGCCAGGCGCCGAAGGCAGCACAGAGCACGCCGCTGGGCGTGCACGCAGCACCCTCGGGCCTGCTCCTGCCACAGGGTTGCCCGGCCCCGGGCCCGGAGAGGCCGGCGGCCGATGTCCAGGCAGCGCTGACCGCACTCAACACCAGACATGCCAAGCTGCATTCGTCCCGCATCGACCTCAGCGGATATCACCTCGCCGGCGCCCATATGTTCCGCCATGGCTTGGCGAGGGCGCAGCTGAGCGGAGCAGTGCTGACCGACGCCGCCCTGGCCCGTGCCGCGCTGGGACGGGCCAGCCTCGAAGAATGCGACCTTCGCCGGGTGTGGGCAACGAAGTCCCGGTGCAACAAGGCGCAGATGACGGGCGCCGATCTGCGTGAGGCGTTCTTCATCAAGGCGGACATGGTGGCCTGCGACCTCACCGGCGCGGACCTGCGCCATGCCGTACTGTCCCGGTCCGATCTGCAGCAAGCAACCTTACGCGGGGCGAAGTTGTCAGGTGCGCACCTGGTGAGCACCGACCTGACGGATGCGGACCTGACCGGCGTTACAGCGGAGGAGGAGCCGGTGCACCTCGACAAGAGCTACCTCGAGCAAGCGCGCCTCAACAACGCCGTGTTGCGGAACGCCAGCCTCATCGGGGCGAAGCTGCGGCACGCCGACCTCACCAACGCCGACCTGACCGGCGCTGATCTGACCGGAGCCGACCTTCGCCGGGCCCGGGGGTTGACGGTAGACCAGTTGCTCGCTGCCGGTTCGATCGAGAAGGCCCGGCTCGACCCGACCCTCCACGCCGCATGCCGGCGCAGCGCGCCGGGGACCGAACCTGCGGCTGGTGGTCCCGTCGGCCAAGAATTGCAGCCCTGACCGCGAGGTGCGGAAGCCGGCCCGCACCCGATTCGGGCGATCCCCCGCGTCGCCCGAATCAGGCGGTCCGGCCGGATCCCGTCCGGGGGACGGACATCCGGAGTCGTACTGAGTATATTGGCTTTCAGCCAGTCAACGCAGGAGTTACAGGATGGCCCCCCGCAGCGCATCGGTCAATGAAGAATTGCGGCGGCGCTCCCGCGAGCGGCTGTTGCAGGCGACGGTCGATCTGGTGGGCGAGCGCGGGTACGAGGCGACCACGCTCGGGGACATCGCGCAGCAGGCGGGCACGGCGCGCGGGCTGATCTCGTACTACTTCCCGGGCAAGCGGCAGCTGCTGCAGTCGGCCGTGCACCGGTTGATGCACCTCACCCTGCAGGCGGCGCTGGAGCGTGAGCCGCGACCGACGGGGCCGGAGGCCGGGCGGGAGCTGCTGGCGCGCGCCGTCGACGCGATCCTGGGGCTGGCGCACGACCGTCCGCTGCTGATGCGCACGCACATGGCCGGGATCCTGACCGCCGAGGGGTTCATCCAGTGCCCCGAGCAGCAGCGGCTGGCCCAGTTGCTGCGCGACACGGTCGTGGCGTACGGATCGCCGGACCCCGATGCCGACTATCCGCTGTTGCGGGCGCTGCTGATGGGGACGGTGGTGGCGATGCTGCTGCCGGGCGCGCCGATGCCGCGGGTCCGGCTGCGGGCCGAGCTGTTCCAGCGGTACGGGCTGGACTGGGAGTCGGGGGACCCGCCGGACGACTGAGCCGCCCGGCGGGTGGTGCAGCGCTCCAGGTGTGGCCGGTCAGCGGTAGTCGGGCTGGGTCTGGACGTTGAGTTCGCGCATCCGGACCGTGGTGGCGCTGTCCGTACGACGGTCGGTGATCTTCAGGACGTCGAAGCCCTTGGCGATGTCGTTGGAGTAGATGTGGCCGTTGTAGTAGTACGCGGACCAGGCGCCGCCGGTGACGAGTGAGTCGGCGGAGAGCGGGCCGCGCTCGAAATAGCCGATCTCCTTCGGCTCCGCGGAGTTGGTGAAGTCCCAGATGGAGACCCCGCCCTGGTACCACGCCTGGACCATGATGTCGCGGTTCCTGGCGGGGATCAGGGAGCCGTTGTGCGCGACGCAGTTCTCGGTGTCGGCCTGGTGGCGCGGGATCTTGTAGTAGCTCCGGAAGACGAGCTTGCGGTGGGTGCCCTTGCCGACGATGTCGTAGATGCCGTCGGCGCCGCGGTGCGGGCCGACCTTCTCGTTGCAGGTGGCCGCGCCGCCGCCGCCCAGTTCGTCGGTGAACACCACTTTGGTGCCGCGCTCGTTGAAGGTCGCCGAGTGCCAGAACGCGAAGTTGACGTTGTCCTGGACCCGGTCGATGACCTTGGGTGCGGCCGGGTTCGAGACGTCCATGAGGATGCCGTCGCCCATGCAGGCACCCGCGGCCAGTTTCAGCGTGGGGAAGGTGGTGATGTCGTGGCAGCCGGTGGTCTGTGTGACGCCCGGGTTGGTGGGTCCGCCGGGGTTGCCGCCGTCCGGGAAGAGCACCGGAAAGTCGATCACGGCGGCCTGCTCGGGGGCGGAGCGCGGCACCTTGATGACGGAGATGCCGTCGTGCGGCGGCCGGCAGTCGGGGAAGGCGTCGCTGGGCGAGTACGACGAGACGTAGAGGTAGACGTCGCGGCGCTCGGGAAGCAGGGTGTGGGTGTGGGAGCCGCAGGCGGTTTCGACGGCGGCGACGTACTCGGGGTGCTCCTTGTCGCTGATGTCGAAGACCTTGATGCCCTCCCAGGAGGACTTCTCGGTCGCGGGCTGCGGGGTGCTGCTGCAGGAGTTGTCGGTGCGCGAGGAGTCCGTGGAGAGGAAGAGCAGGTTCCCGGAGACCGAGACGTCGTTCTGCGAGCCGGGGCAGAGCACCTGACTGACGGTCCTGGGGGCCTCGGGGCGGGAGATGTCGTAGATGACGAAGCCGTCGTAGTTGCCGGCGAAGGCGTACTTCCCCTGGAAGGCGAGATCCGAATTGGTGCCTTGGAGGGCCTGTTTGGGGAGGTGGGCGAGCGGGCGGACGTTGTCGCTGTGCACGACTTCGTCGACGCCGGGTATCTCGCCGTTCTTGATCGCGGCCCGGGTGTCCGCTGCCTGGCCGAGGCTCATTTTCCCGGTCGCCGAGGGGTGGTCGCCGGGGTCGGGGGTCGCGGCCGCGGGGCCGGACGCGAAGAGGGCGGCCACCAGCCCGAGTGCCGCGGCCGCCGCGCCGAGGGATCTGCGCCGCAGACGGGGTCCGTTCCGCGCGCGGGGTCTGTGCAACGACGTCACAGGGTCCTCCCTTGGAGTCCGTTCCGGTGTGAACGGTGCTTGGCCCCGGTAGTATCGCGCTCCTCATGTACATATCAATAGATGGCAATGAAGCGGTAACGTTCGAGCAGGGTGGGTAACGCCCCGGCAAGGGCACGGCAGCACGAACCGATCACTGGTCCCGACGGACAGGAGTGTGTGCGGTGACGCGTACCCGGAGACGGCACCCCAGGAGAGCCGCGGCCCGCGCCGCCGCCGCCGGCCTGGCCCTCACCATCTCCCTTGCGGTGGGCGGCTGTTCGCCCGACGGCGACTCCAGGGGCGCCGGAACCCCGGACCGGGCCGCCGGGCCGGACGTGATCGCACCGGGCAGGCCGGGCGAGCGGGCGAAAACCCTCACCGCGGAGGACGTCGCGAAGGCCAGGAAGGCCGGTAAGGCCCGCGGCGACGACGTCCCCAACTCCGCCGATTTCGGCTACGTCCAGATGATGATTCCGCACCACCAGCAGGCGCTGGTGATGACGGCGCTGGCCGCGCGCCGTGCGGACGCCGCGCCGGTGAAGCGGCTGGCGGAGCGGATCGCCGCCGCCCAGGGGCCCGAAATCGGGGCGATGGAAGGGTGGTTGAGCCGTCATGGCGGGCCGCACGCCGAGGAGGGCCACCACCCTCACGGCGCGATGCCGGGCATGGCCACCGCCGCCGAGCTCGCTCGTCTTCGGGCGGCGCGCGGTGCGGGGTTCGACGCGCTGTTTCTGCGCTTGATGATCGCGCACCACCGGGGCGCGGTCTCGATGGCCACCGATGCGCTCTCCGGGGGCCGTGACACGCTCGTGTCGGAGATGGCGAACGACGTCATCGCGCAGCAGAGCGCCGAGATCGGGCGGATGGAGCGGCTGCGGGCGCCTCGGTAGCGGTGGCCCGGCGCGGCAGCCGTCGACCGTCAGACGTCAACCGTCAGCCCCCGGAGCGCCTCGCCCAAGGGGCTTGATGCGTAAGGAAGTTGCGTCGTCAGCGCTTGTTGTGGCGTGGCGTCAGGAGTCCCTCGTCGCGGGCGCCGGCGATCAGGCGCAGGGACCGGCGTCGGTTGCGGCCGGTGGCCAGCATGACCGCGAGCACCGGATCGCGCCCCTCCCGCTGGGCCTGGCGGTACGCCTCCGCGGCGAGCTTACGGCGCTCGGCGGCCCGCGACCGGGCGAGCAGGGCGGAGCGGGCACGCTCCTCCGCCGCCTTCCCCGGCGCGGACGCCGCGGTCTTCGCGGGTGCCGCCACCGACGCATCCGCTCCGTTTGCCGCACCCTTCCCCGCCGCGTCCGTCCCCGCCGTGTCCGCCTCCCCCGCCGCCGGCTTCGACCCGGTGTCCGCCGGATCCACGGCCCCATCCGCTGCCGGATCCACTGCCGGTTCGGCGATCGCCGGCGCCGCCGTCGACTCCACCGCGGGCGCCGCGACCGCACCGCCCTGCGGCTCCGGGGGCACGGACAGTGGCGGCTCCGGGGCCCTGCCCGCCGACAACTCAGCCGTCCCACATGTCTCCGAGGCGGACGCGCCCTCGGCCGCCGTACCGGCTGCCGGGCGGGTCACCGGTTCCGGTGCGCTCGCCGGCACCGCGTCGGATGCCGGACCGGCCATGGGTTTGCGGGGCGGGCCGGCCATCGGTCCGCCCTCCCGCTCCGGTGACACCGCCGCCGGGCCCGGCTGGCGGGGCGCGGGGCGGGCCTTGCGGGGCCGGCCGGTGGCCGCGCGGAAGGCGTCGTCCAGCGGGCCCTCGATCCAGCGGGCCAGGTCGGCGAGGCCGTCCAGGGGCAGCGGCGGGTCGGCGCGGACGTCCTCGACGGTGATGTGGTCGTCGGAGACCGTCACGAGCACGTCGATGCGTGCGCCGTCGGCGAAGGTCAGCCGGGCGCTGCACCAGGACCCCAGCGGATCGAGCCGGGGCAGCGGGCCCCCGCGGCCGTCGGAGCCGGCCGCCCCGCCCGGGGCGGCGGGCCCGGCTGCGGGCGCGGCCGAACCGTGCGCCCGCAGCTCCCACGTGGGCCACTCCCGTGGCGCGCCCTGGGCTTCATATCGGTGATTAACGGTATAAAAGTCACTTTCCGACACATTGAAAACCTAGCCTCCAGCTCACCCGGCCCAGTAGCGCGGCACGCTCATCCCACCGGGAGCAACCCCGATAGCGCATCTCCCGCCGCCTGCCCGCCGGTGGGATGCTGGGGGTAACCCGCGGAAGGGGCCACTCGTGCTTCGTGTCGCAGTGATCGGTTCCGGGCCCAGTGGCGTGTACACCGCCCAGTCCCTGATCGAGCAGCAGACCGTACCGGACATCGAGGTGTACGTCCTGGACCGGCTGCCCTGCCCGTACGGCCTGGTGCGCTACGGCGTCGCCCCCGACCACGAGAAGATCAAGTCGCTGCAGAACAATCTGCGGGCGGTGCTGGAGCACCCCCGGGTGCACTTCCTGGGGAATGTGGAGGTGGGCCCCGGGCTGGGCGTGCGGGAGCTGCGGGAGATCTTCGACGCGGTGGTCTTCTGCGTGGGGGCCGCCACCGACCGCCATCTGGGCATCCCCGGCGAGGACCTGCCGGGCAGCCATGCCGCGACCGAGTTCGTCGCCTGGTACAGCGCGCATCCGGACGCGGCCTCGACCCGTTTCGCGCTCGCCGCGCGGTCCGCGATCGTGATCGGGGTGGGGAACGTGGCGGTGGACGTGGCGCGGATGCTCTCCCGCGGCGCGGCCGAACTGGCCCTGACCGACATGCCGCAGCTGCCGCTCGGGACGCTGGCGGAGAGCCGCGTCGAGGACGTCTGGATGGTCGGCAGGCGTGGGCCCTCGCAGGCCAAGTTCACCACCAAGGAGCTGCGGGAACTGGGCTCGCTGCCGGGCACGGAGGTGCATGTGCGGCCGGCCGAGCTGGCGCTGGATCCGGCGTACCGGGACCCGGCCGGGCTGCCGGCGGTGGGGCGGCGGAACGTCGAGGTGCTGCGCGGCTGGGCGGAGCGCCCGACCGGAGCGACCACCCCGGTGGCGCGCCGGCGCCGGATCCATCTGCGGTTCTACCTGCGGCCGGTGGAGATGCTGGGGGACGCGGCCGGCGGGGTGCGCGCGGTGCGGTTCGAGCGGACCACGCCCGACGGGCGGGGCGGTGTCGCGGGGACCGGTGAATTCGAGGAGATCGAGGGGCAGTTGGTGCTGCGCTCGGTCGGCTACCGCGGGACGCCGCAGCCGGGGCTGCCGTTCGACGAGACGACCGGGACGGTGCCGCATCAGGCGGGGCGGGTGCTGCGGGAGGGGACGCCGCTGCCCGGGGTGTACGTGGCGGGCTGGATCAAGCGCGGGCCCACGGGCGTGATCGGTACCAACCGGCCGTGCGCGAAGGAGACCGCGCAGTCCCTGCTGGCGGACGCCGGCACGCTCGCGGGGCGCACGACGGCCGAGGACCCGGTGGCCGCGCTGACCCGGGCCGGGCAGCAGCCGGTCGCGTGGCCGGGCTGGCTGGCCATCGAGGCCGCGGAGGCCGCGTTCGGGCACGGGCTGGGGCGGGGCACCGTCAAGCTGCCGGACTGGGCGGGGCTGTTGGAGGCGGCGCGCTCGGCGGGCGCGACCCGGTGATCCCGCCGGCGGGTACGGCCGTCGGCGGCTACTCCGCTTCGAGGCGGCGGGCCTGGAGGTCGGCCGCGCGCAGCACGCCGTCGATCAGGCCGGGGAAGAGCTCTTCGAGGTCGGCCGTGCGCAGCCGGTTCATCTTGGCGGTGCCCCGGTAGAGCTGCTGGATGACGCCGTGTTCGCGCAGCACCCGGAAGTGGTGGGTGCAGGTGGACTTGCTGACCGGCAGCTCGATGTCCGCGCAGTTCAGCTCGCCCTCGGCGGCGGCGAGCGTACGGACGATGCACAGCCGCATGGGGTCGGCGAGGGCGTGCAGCACGTCGGCCAGCCGGATGTCCTCACGGGGCGGGTGCTCCAGCGACCTGGAGCCTGACGGGGCGGCCGCTGAGGGCGTATCGGTCGGCATGACGGCTCCTGGGTCGGTCTGCGGGGCACGGTCCCGGGGCGTCCGGCCCGCGGGGCCGCCCTGTCCGCCCGCTCATTGTACGAGAACCGTCGTAGTTTGACATCCACCGTAGTACGGCGCCTATCGTACGAGCCTGGGTTCAACCGGAACCCGTTCCTCGCCAGGTACAGGAGCCCGCCGTGAGCGCACTGTTCGAGCCCATCACCCTTCGCTCGCTGACCGTCCCGAACCGCCTCTGGATGGCGCCCATGTGCCAGTACTCCGCGGCCCCCGACGGCCCGGCGGAGGGCGCGCCCGGCGACTGGCACTTCCAGCACCTGGCCGCGCGGGCGACGGGCGGCACCGGCCTGATCCTCACCGAGGCGACCGCGATCAGCCCCGAGGGCCGGATCAGCCCGTACGACCTGGGGCTGTGGAACGACACCCAGACCGAGGCGTTCCGGCGGATCACCGGCTTCCTCAAGGCGCAGGGGACGGTCCCCGGCATCCAGATCGCCCATGCCGGGCGCAAGGCGTCCACCGAGCGGACCTGGGTCGATCGCGGCGCACCGCTGCTGCCCGGCCAGCGGTACGGATGGGAGCCGGTCGGCCCGAGCCCGCTGCCGTTCGGCGAGGGGTTCGCGACGCCGGCGGAGCTGTCCGTGGAGCGGATCGGGGAGATCGTCGAGCAGTTCGCGGCGACCGCGCGCCGGGCGCTGGCGGCCGGCTTCGAGGTGGCGGAGATCCATGGTGCGCACGGCTACCTGATCAACCAGTTCCTCTCCCCGTACACCAACCACCGCACCGACGGGTACGGCGGCTCGTACGAGAACCGGACCCGGTTCGCGCTGGAGATCGTGGACGCCGTTCGGGCGGTGTGGCCCGAGGACCTGCCGGTCTTCTTCCGCATCTCGGCGACCGACTGGCTCACCGAGGACGAGAGCGACGACCGCGAGGGCTGGACGGCCGACGACACCGTGCGCTTCGCCCGTGACCTCGCCGGGCGCGGCATCGACCTGCTGGACACCTCCACGGGCGGCAACGCCCCGGACGCGCGGATCACGGCGGGTCCCGGCTACCAGGTGCCGTTCGCCGAGCGGGTCAAGAAGGAGGCCGGGCTCGCGGTGGGCGCGGTCGGGCTGATCACCGAGGCGCGGCAGGCCGAGAAGATCATCGCGGACGGTCAGGCCGACGCCGTGCTGCTCGGCCGCGAGCTCCTCCGCTCCCCCAGCTTCGCGCAGCACGCGGCGCGGGAGCTGGGCGCGTCGATCCGGGTGCCCGAGCCGTACCACCGGGCGGTCTGAGGCTGCGGCAGGCGGTGCGGCCCGCGCCGCACCGCACCGTCCGACCTGCACGGATGCGCTCCGGGACGCCGTTGTCAGTGGCCGGGTGCAGACTGGCCACTGTCTGAGACAACGGCGTCCCGGAGGTGTCCGGAAATGACTGACGTACTGCTCGCGGTGGGGACCCGCAAAGGGCTCTTCCTCGGCCGGCGACGGCACGGGGACTGGGAGTTCAGCGGCCCGCACTTCCCCGCGCAGGCGGTGTACTCCCTCGGGATCGACACCCGCCGTGCGACCCCCCGGCTGCTCGCCGGCGCCGACAGCGCCCACTGGGGTCCGTCGGTGTTCCACTCCGACGACCTGGGCGAGAGCTGGCACGAGCCCGCCCGCCCGGCGGTCAAGTATCCGGAATACACCGGCACTTCGCTGGAGCGGGTGTGGCAGCTGCACCCCGCGGGCCCGGCCGCGCCCGATGTGGTGTACGCGGGCACCGAGCCCGGCGGGCTGTTCCGGTCCGAGGACCGCGGCGAGACCTTCGAGCTGGTGCGGGCGCTGTGGGACCACCCGAGCCGGGAGAAGTGGGTGCCGGGCGGCGGCGGGCTGGCCGTGCACACGGTGGTCACCGACCCGCGGGACGCCGACGCGGTCACGGTCGCGGTCTCCGCCGCCGGGGTCTTCCGCAGTCGCGACGGCGGTGCCAGCTGGGCCCCGTCCAACAAGGGCGTCAAGGTGGTCTTCCTGCCGGACCAGCATCCGGAGTTCGGCCAGTGCGTCCACAAGATCGCGCAGGATCCGGTCGACCGCGACCGGCTGTATCTGCAGAACCACTGGGGCGTCTACCGCAGCGACGACGCGGGCGTGACGTGGACGGACATCGGCGCCGGGCTCCCCTCGGACTTCGGCTTCGCGACGGCGGCGCATCCGCACCGGGGCGACGTCGCCTACCTCTTCCCGATCACCGCGGACATCGACCGGGTGCCCGCCGGGCACCGCTGCCGCGTCTACCGCACCAGCGACGCCGGCGAGAGCTGGGAGGCGCTCAGCCACGGCCTTCCGGAGGAGGACCACTACGGCACGGTGCTCCGGGACGCGCTCTGCGTGGACGACACCGATCCCGCGGGGGTGTACTTCGGCAACCGCAACGGCGAGGTGTACGCCAGCGCCGACGACGGCGACAGCTGGCGGCAGCTGGCCTCCCACCTCCCCGATGTGCTGTGCGTACGGGCGGCCGCCATGGGGTGAACGGACAACGCGGCGGCGTGGCGGGGCCGTTGGCCGCCCCGGGGCGTCGCGGGACGTCGCGGAGCGCGGGCGCGTGCGCGGGCCATGGGTTGAAGCCCGGCGGGCCTCGGCCAGTAGGGTGATCCCGTGGCTGCACGACCTCTCCAAGACATTGTCGAACCAGGCTGGGCCAAGGCACTTGAGCCCGTTGCCGACCGGATCGCCGCGATGGGCGACTTCCTGCGGGCGGAGATCGCCGCGGGACGTACGTACCTGCCGGCCGGCAGCAATGTGCTGCGCGCCTTCCAACAGCCCTTCGACGAGGTGCGGGTGCTCATCGTCGGGCAGGACCCGTACCCCACACCGGGGCACGCGGTCGGGCTCAGTTTCTCGGTGGCGCCGGACGTCCGCCCGCTGCCCGGAAGCCTGGAGAACATCTTCCGCGAGCTGCACTCCGACCTCGGGCTGCCCCGGCCGTCGAACGGCGATCTGACGCCGTGGACGCGCCAGGGCGTCCTGCTGCTGAACAGGGCGCTGACGACCGCGCCCCGCAAGCCGGCCGCGCACCGCGGCAAGGGCTGGGAGGAGGTCACCGAGCAGGCCATCCGGGCGCTGGTGGCCCGCGGGCGTCCGCTGGTGTCGGTGCTGTGGGGGCGCGACGCGCGCAATCTGCGGCCGCTGCTCGGCGATCTGCCGGCCGTGGAGTCCGCGCACCCCTCCCCCATGTCCGCCGACCGGGGCTTCTTCGGCTCGCGTCCCTTCAGCCGGGTGAACGACCTGCTGGCGCGACAGGGCGCGCAGCCGGTCGACTGGAGGCTGCCCTGACGCCGGGCGATAGTGTGCCTGGCATGACGAATGCGAACATCCCTGCGGGCTGGTATGCCGATCCGCAGGGCACCCCCCACCAACTGCGCTGGTGGGACGGGTCCCAGTGGACGGCGCACACCCACCCGGGACAGCAGCAGGCGGCGCACGTCGCCGGCGGTGCGGCCGACCGGGGCGCCGCGGCGCCCGAGCAGGCCCAGGCGGCCCGGCCCGCCGCCCAGCAGCCTGCGCAGCAGCCGATGCCGCAGCAGTTCGCGCCGCAGCAGCCGGCCCCGGCGCAGGCCCCGTACCCGGGGCAGCAGCAGGGCGGCGTCGCGTACGGGCAGCCGGGCCCCGGCCACCCCCAGCAGGGCGGGCCGGCGCAGCAGCCGTACGCCGGGCAGCCGATGCCGGGACAGCCGGGCGCGCACCCGGCCGCGGTGGGGCACCAGGTCCAGCAGCAGGCGGGGGTGGCCCCCGGCGGTCCCGGTGGCGGCACGCTCTTCACCGAGCCGGTGCTGGTGGTCAGCCAGAAGGCCAAGCTCATCGAGGTCACCAACGAGTACGGCGTCTGCGACCAGCACGGCAACGCCCTCGGCGCGGTCGTCCAGGTGGGCCAGAGCACGGCCAAGAAGGTGCTGCGGGTCGTGTCCAGCCTCGACCAGTACATGACCCACAAGCTGGAGATCCGGGACGCGTACGGCCAGCCGCAGCTGGTGCTCACCCGGCCCGCGAAGATCATCAAGTCCAAGGTGATCGTGCAGCGCCCGGACGGCTCGCCGGTCGGCGAGATCGTGCAGCAGAACGCCATCGGGAAGATCAACTTCGCGATGATGGTCAACGGCCAGCAGATCGGCGCCATCAAGGCCGAGAACTGGCGGGCCTGGAACTTCGCGATCGTCGACCACGCCGACACCGAGATCGCCCGGATCACCAAGACCTGGGAGGGCCTCGCCAAGACGATGTTCACGACCGCGGACAACTACGTCCTCCAGATCCACCACCAGCTGCCCGACCCGTTGCTGAGCCTGGTCGTCGCCACGGCCCTGACCGTCGACACCGCCCTCAAGCAGGACGCCCGCGGCTTTGGGTGAGCCCGCCGGCCGCGGCGCTGCCGGCGGCCATGTGCTCGGGGTCGACTCCGGCGGTTCGGGGCTGCGGATCGCCGTGGCGCGCGCCGACGACGCCGAAGCACGCCCGCTCGCCTCCGCCGCCTCGGCCGGGCCGGTGCGCACCGGCCCGGGCGGGATCGACGCGGAACATCTGCTCGCCCAACTCCTGCCCGCTGCCGAGGAGTTGGCGCGCGAGGTCGGTGCGGACGGGTTCACCGCGGTGTGCGTGGGCGCGGCCGGCATGGCCTCGCTGGGTGACGAACTGCGCGCCCGGCTGCCCGGCGCGCTGACCGCCGCCCTCGGGGTGCGCCGGCTCGCTCTCGCGGGTGACGCGGTGACCGCGTACGCCGGTGCGCTGGGCCAGCGGCCCGGGGCGGTGGTCGCCGCGGGCACCGGCATGATCGCCCTGGGTACCGACCTGACCCCGGCCGGCGGTTGGCGCCGTGCGGACGGCTGGGGCCATCTGCTGGGCGACTGCGGCGGCGGCGCCTGGATCGGCCGCGCCGGACTGGAGGCCGCGCTGCGCGCGTACGACGGGCGGCCCGGCGGCTCGGCGGCCCTGCTGGCGTCGGCGGAGGCGGTGTTCGGGCCGGTCACCGGGGTGCCCGGCTTCCTCTACCCGCGCGCCGACCGGCCCGCCGTACTGGCCTCGTTCGCCCCGGAGGTCGGCCGCCGCGCCGCCGGCGAGGACGCGGTGGCGCTCGGCATCCTGCGCGCCGCCGCGGAGCACATCGCCGACGCCGCGGCCGCGGTCTGCCCACCGGGCGAAGGGACCGCGGTGGCCTGGACCGGCGGCCTGTTCGGCATCGGCGAACCGCTGCTCGGCCCGCTGCGCCGGGCGCTCGCCGAGCGGCTGCCGGGGGCCCGTCCGGCCGCCGCCGCGAAGAGCCCTCTGGAGGGGGCTCTGACGATCGCCGCGGCACTGGCCGGCGACCGCCTGCGGCTGCCCCCGGATCCCAAGTTGTTGCAGATCACACGGCCTGCGCGGGGGTAACGGCGAAGACGCGCGGGATAAATCGGGACGGATACCTCAGCAGCGAACCCTCCCTCCGCGCGGGGGTGGTCCGAGGCGTTAGCATGCGGCGCCATGAGTTCCCCCACTGGGCCCGCACCTGGCTCGCCCGATTTCGACGCCGCATCCCCGAGCCCGGGAGCCGCACCCGGCCTGCCTGTACGAATGCCGCGCGCGCGGCAGTCCGGCCGCCACCGCAGGCCGGAGCCGCTCGCCGCACCCGAGGGCGCCCCCGCCCTGGTGCTGGCCGTGCCCGGCACCCCGACCTCCGCCTCGCGCAGCCTGGCGGAGGAGGTCTCCAGCATCGCCCGCTCCGAACTCCCGGGCCTCGACGCCCGGATCGGCTACGTCGACGGCGGTGACGACGAGTTCCCGTCCCTGGAGGCCGTGCTGACGCGCGCCGCCGCCGAGCAGAAGGCCCGCGAGGACGTCGACGGACGCCCCGATCCCGGCCCCGCCGCGGTGGTCGTGCCACTGCTGGCCGGACCGGACAGCGCCCTGCTGCGCCGGATACGCCAGGCCATGATGAACAGCGGCTCCGGCGCCGAACTGACCGACGTCCTGGGGCCGCACCCGCTGCTCGCCGAGGCGCTGCACGTCCGGCTGTCCGAGGCCGGCCTGGCGCGCGCCGACCGCGCCCGGCTGTTCACGGTCGCCACGGCGGCCGACGGCATCATTCTGGCCACCGTGGGCGGCGACGAGGCCGTGCAGGCCGCCGGCATCACCGGCATGCTGCTCTCCGCACGGCTCGCGGTGCCGGTGCTGGCCGCCGCGCTGGACGAGGAGGGCGCCATCTCCCGTACCGCCGAGCAGCTGCGCGGGTCCGGTTCGCAGGCGCTGGCGCTGGCGCCGTACCTGATCGGCCCGGAGATCGCCGACGGCCTGGTGGGGGCGGCCGCGGCGGAGGCCGGGTGCGCCTCGGCCGAGGCGCTGGGCGCGTACGGCGCGGTGGGCCGGCTGGTCCTGTCGAACTACGCGGCGTCGGTGGGCATCACCCTGCCGACGCAGGCCCAGGGAGTACCGGTCCGCTAGGACGCTTCCCAGGTCAGGCATCGCACCGGAGGGCCGCCCCGCGCCGCGCGCAGGGCGGCCCTCTGTCGTACCGAGGGGCGCGGAACGGCCGTCAGACGGCCTGGGAGGACCCGGGTGCGGCCACGGGGCGGCCGAGGGCCGTACGCTCGCGAGAGAACCGCACAGCGCCTTCGGGAGGATGTTCATGACGAACGTCGACGTCGTCCGCGCCGCCTTCACCGCCTACCTCGCGCAGGACCGCGAGGCCATCGATCGGCTGCTCGCCGACGACTTCGTCTTCACCAGCCCTCAGGACGACCACATCGGCAAGGCCGCCTTCCTGGAGGTCTGCTTCCCCACCGCGGACCGCCTGCGCCATCAGGAGATCCTCGAGGCGGTGGCCCTGGACGACCACCAGGTGTACGTCCGCTACGAGTACGAGCTGACGACCGGTGAACGGCACCGCAACGTCGAGGTGCAGACGGTGCGCGACTGCCGGATCGCCGAGATCCAGGTGTACTTCGGCGGCCGCTTCCCGTCGGGCTGAGCCGCCCGGGACGGCTCAGGCGAACACGACGCAGGACGCGGCCGGTGCCTCGATCGCACCGCCCCGGACCGGGATGCCGGTCTCCGGGTCGACGGCGAACCAGGTGACGTCGCCGGAACGCTCGTTGGCGGCGTACAGGTGCCGGCCGTCGGGGTGCAGCGTCAGGTCGCGCGGCCAGTGGCCGCCGCACGGAACGGTGGTGACCAGGCGCACGGGGTCGCCGGTCGCGTCGAGGGCGAGCACCGAGAGGCTGTCGTGGCCCCGGTTGGCGGCCCAGGCGAACCGGCCGTCCGGGGAGACGACAAGTTCGGACGGGAAGGTGGCCGTGGGCACCACTCCGTCCGGCAGGAGCCGGGTCTCCCCCCGCGGTGTCAGCGCGCCCCGCCCGGCGTCCCACCGGCAGACGGTCACCGTCGGATCGAGTTCGTTGATGACGTAGGCGCGGTCGCCGCGGGGGTGGAAAGCGAGGTGCCGCGGTCCGCTCCCGGGCCGCAGCCGCACCTCGTCGCACAGGGCCGGCGTGCCGTCGGCGCCGAGGGTGCACACCCGTACCGAGTCGGTGCCCAGATCGACGCTGAGCAGCCGGTGCCCGGCGGGATCGGGCAGCACCGCGTGCGCGTGCGGGCCTTCCTGGCGGTCCGTCTGCGGGCCGCTGCCCTCGTGGGTGAGCACGCGGGCCGGGCCGCCGAGCGAGCCGTCGGCCCGTACGGGGAGCGAACTGACGCTGCCCGAGCTGTAGTTGGCGGTGACGAGGTGACCGTCGAAGAGGGTCAGATGGGTGGGGTCGGCGCCGCCGACGGGGACGGCGGGGCCGAGCGGCCGGGGCCCCTCGGGCGTGAGCGCGAAGGCGGCCGCGGCACCGTCCGGGGTCTCGCTGACCGCGTAGAGGTACCGCCCGTCGGGGCTCGGCGCCAGGTAGGAGGGGTTGGGGACGGCGTCGGTGGAGTGCAGCGGGGTGAGCGCTCCGGACGTCGGGTCCACGGCCGCGGTGGTGATGCCGAGGCCGCCGGCCGTGGTGAAGGATCCGATGTACGCCCGCCGGCCGCCGTCGTTCGTCGTCACTGGTCCGCCCTTCGTCCGCTGTCGCCCGGGTGCCTGCTCCCGCGACGCTAACAGCCGGGGACCGGCCGTTCGGCGGCTTCGGCCGGTCCCCGTCGGCCGCGGGCGCGGGCCCGGCGGGCGGTCAGGCCCCGACCAGCGGCGAGGGCCGGCTGCTGTGCAGCGGCGCCGCCAGTTCGGCCAGTGTCCGCTCCAGGCCGTGCAGATGGGCGAGCGCGGTCTCGGGCACCGGTGCGTGCGGAAGGACCGCGTCGGCGCCCGGTGCGCGGCGGGTGGCGCCCGGTGTGGTGAGGGCCTCCACGGCGGCCTCCACCCGCCAGCAGGCGGCGGCGAGGCGGTCGTCGTGCGACGCCTCCGGGTCGGCGGCGACGGACGCCAGCCCGCGGACCTCGCGGGCGCAGTCGTCGAGCAGCGCGAGGACCCGCCGGGCCTTGTCCTTACGGGTGCGCAGCGGGCTGAGCGGGTGCACGAGCGGCGCGAGGGAGAGCCGGACCCGGCCCAGCAGCAGTTCCAGTTCCGCCACCCGGGGGCCGGGGTCGGCGGTCTCCGAGCCGGCGAGGCGGGCCGCCGCCTCGGCGGCACAGGCGTGGACGCAGCGCAGTGCGCGCTGGATCCAGGCGTCCGTGGTGGCGTGGGTGGTCACCGGCAGTACCAGGAGGACGGCGAGGGCAGCGCCGAGCGCGCCGACGCCCGTCTCGGCCAGCCGGAGGGCGAGCAGGCCGGAGTCCAGGACGCCGAGGAGTCCGTAGAGCACCCCGGCCATCACCGTCACCGCGAACATCATCCAGGTGTAGGAGACCGCCGCGGTGTAGAAGATCCCGAAGACGCTCACCGCGACCAGGGCCACGGACGGGACGGCGGCGCCGTGCAGCGGGAGCACCACGACGGCGCCGGCGGCGATGCCCAGTACCGTGCCGAGGATCCGCCGGAAGCCGCGTACGAGCGTCTCGCCCCGGGAGGCGGTGTTCACGAAGATCCACCAGGTGGCGCCCACCGCCCAGTACCAGCGCTGGTCGGACAGCAGCTGCCCGGCCAGCAGGGCGAAGCCGCCGCCCAGCGTGGCCTGGACGGCCTGGCGGGTGGTCGTCCGGGCCAGGCCGGTGCCGTGCAGCGTGACGGGCGGGGCGGGGGGCGGCAGCCGCCGCTCGTAGCACCAGAGTCCGAAGCGGACGGTCGAGGCGGCGAGCAGGGAGAGGGTGACGGCGGCGCACAGTTCGGGCAGCTGCCGGGGCACCGCGTGCAGGAACTGCGTGGCGAAGAAGGTCATGAACGCGAACACCCCGAGGGCGTGGCCGCGGGGGCCCCAGCGCCGGGCGTAGACGCCCAGTCCCATGACCGCGAGGAACGCCGCGTCGCGGGCCGCCGGGTGGTCGTGCAGCAGCGTCGCGAGGGCCAGCACCGGGAACCCGACGGCGGGCAGCAGGGCCGTGGTGAGCGCCTGGCCGCGGACCGTGGCGTCGGTGACGGTGAACAACGCGAGAAGGGCGGCGAGCCCGCCGGTGACGGCCGCGACGAGCGAGTGGCCGGCGAGACCGGTGACGGCCACCGCCAGACCGATGCCGAGGACGGCCCGGGTGGCGCTGCGCAACCGCAGCCGGCCCGGGTCCGGAGCCACGAACATCCTCTTCAGCACAGCTTCCCGCCCCTTTCGATCCATGGGCCGGCAGGTCCCGTCCGGGTGCCGGCATGACAAAGGCGCCGCGGGGTCCGCAGCGCCATCGACGGCACCATGACAGCACCTTCCGGACTGATGGCTCAACACAGGTGGGATGTGCTGGGCCAATGGCACAGTCGGCGGGGCTACGGCGGTGCCAAAAGCGAGCCAATGGCAGAGGTTCCGGGCGGGGGCGGGGCGGCCGTCCGCCACGGGGGCGACGGTCCGCGGGGCGTCGCGGCGCCCGGGAGCGCCGCCCGGCAGCGGGGCCCGGGTCACCCGGAACGGGGGATCCGCGGGCCCGCCGTCCGCTGGACATTCGCAGTCAAGGAGGCGTCATGTCCACACCCACTGATATCCCACCGCGGCACGGCCCCACCGACGCCCAGGACGTCCTGGGCGCCCTGGGCGGCTCCTGGCACTGGGCCCTCGGCTTCGCCCTCGCGACCCTGATCCCCGGCATCCTGGTCCTGGTCTGGCCGGACGAGACGCTCCGGGTGCTGGCCGTCATCATCGGACTGCAGCTGCTGCTGGCCGGCGTCTTCAGCTTCGTACGGGCCTTCTCCCGGGACGCCCGGCAGGGCGGCAGGCTGGCCGGGGTGCTGATCGCGCTGGTGGCCGTCCTGGCGGGCGTGCTGTGCCTGCGTCATCCGCTGCAGACGATCGCCGTGCTCTCGCTGATCGTCGGCGTCTACTGGGTGATGGGGGGCCTGCTGACCGCGTTCGTGGCGATCGCGGACCGCGACCTCGTCCACCGGGGCCTGACCTTCGCCGCCGGCGCGCTCGGCGTGGTGGCGGGGATCGTCGTCCTCGGCTTCCCGGTGCAGTCCGCGGTGGCGCTGGCGCGGCTGCTGGGCCTGTGGCTCGTCGTGCTCGGCGCGCTGGAACTGGCGGTGGCCTTCGCCCTGCGCTCCGCGCTGCGCCGGGCCGCCCCGCCGGCGGCGGACCGGGACTGAGCGCGGGCGGCTCGCTGCTCGCCGTCAGTGCTGGAGCGCGGCCTTGAGGACCACGATGAGCAGGCCGAGCAGCATGTTGGCGGCGCCCGCGGCCAGCATCAGCCGGCGGGAGGCGCCGGCGCGCAGCGTGGCGGCCATCGCCCAGCCGACCTGCCCGGCGAGCGCGACCGCGAGGGCCAGCCACGCGGCCCGTTCGTAGTCCAGTCCGAGCTGCCCGGCGAGAGCCGCGGCGGCGGCCGGCGGGACCGCGGCCTCGACGATCGGCCGCTCGTCGGCGCACACCCGCCGGATCTCCGCCCGGTTCAGGTCCTGTCCGACGACCCGGGCCCCGAAGAGCCGCGCGAAGACGTGCGCGGCCCAGAACACCGCGCCGGTGCACAGCAGCAGGAGAGCGAGCTGGAGCCACGGGGAGGGGCCGAGCGCTCCGGCACCGACCACCACGGACGCGGCGAGCAGCGAGCCGTAGACCGCGCCGCTGTAGTCGACCCGGGCGGGCTCGGCCCGGTGCGGCGGCTTCGGGTGCGCGTCCCGGGTGTGGTCGGTCATCCGGCCCGCCCCCGCGTCAGGGCCAGCCGCCGCACACGTCGCCAGTCCATCGGCGGGGCGGTGGGCCGGACGCCGGGGCGGTGGCGGGGCAGCCGTACGCGCAAGGCACCCGGTGCGATCCGGCAGCGGACCGGCGTGGGCAGCATGAGGGCCTCGCCGTCGACGCCGGCCTCGACGGCCGGGGTGTCCGCGTCGACCACCACCTCCGGGGCGGTGCGTGCGACCAGTCCGGGTCCGCGGCGGCCGCGCAGCATCCAGGCCGCCTGGGCCGCGCTGTCGACGGTGACGCCGAGCACCCCCAGGACGCCGGTGTCCAGCCGTTCGCGCCGTCCGAGACCCGCCGGGTCGCCCACCCCGTAGGGGTTGTTGCTGACCAGCACCGCCTGCGGCGCGTCGAGGGTCAGGTCCTGCGCGCGGACGGCCAGCCGGGGGCCGGCGTGGTGGGTGAGCAGGTCCGGGAGCATGCGCAGGGTCGTACGGGCCTTGTCGTCGCGGTACGCGGGGCTCTGCACGACCGCCGCGTAGGCGCCGAAGGAGGCGTTGTTGACGAAGACCCGCTCCCGGCCCTCGGCCTCGGGCGCCGCCACCCCGATGAAGCCCAGGTCGACGCGGAGCTCGACGCCGTCGGTGAGGGCCGCCAGCGCGCTCGCCGGGTCCGCGCGGTCGAGGCCGAGGTCCATGGCGAAGTGGTTGCGGGTGCCGGCCGGGATGACCATGAAGGGCACTCCGTGCTCCGCCGCGACGCCCGCGACCAGGGCCTGGGTTCCGTCACCCCCGGCGACGCCGAGCAGGTCGGCGCCGTCGTCTACGGCCTGCCGGGCGAGCGCGGCGACGTCCTGCGGCTGCGCCGGGTCGAGCACGGCGACCCGGGCGCCCAGCGCCTCGGCCTTCTCGACCAGCTTGCCCGCGCCGACCTTTCCGCCGCCGGAGCGCGGGTTCATGATCAGGAAGGGCCGGGCGGGAGGGGCGACGGCGGTGCCCGGTGCGTCCGCGCGGCCCTTCCCCACCGTCAGCGCGGCCCTGCCGGTGGACAGCGCCAGGGTCCACAGCCCGAGGGCGACGAGGACGACCCAGAACAGCCCGGCGGCCACGTACAGCACCAGCACGGCGAGCGGCGCCAGCACCACCAGGAGGAGGGCGAACGCCCGCGCCGGGCCCCGGCGGGAGAGCACCCACCACACCCCGGCCGCCGCGACGGCCAGCCCGGCCGCCCCCAGCCCGAGCAGGACGACGCTGCGGAGCCCCGCGAACACCAGCAGGACCAGCAGCGCCGCCGCCCCCGCGGTCAGTGCCACGCGTGCGGTCCAGCGTCCGTCCACGCCCGTCCTCCCTCCTGTGCCCGTGCCGATTCCACCGGCGCGGCCCGGGCCGGCGCATCACCCGATGCGGGCGACGGCCGGCCGGGTGACCATGAAGGGGCCGGTCGCGGTCCCGCGCAGGCGGAGGCGGACGGGCCGGACACCGGACGCCGGACGGGCGCCCGCCGGCCCTCGCAGCTACCGGGTGGTGCCCATGACCGCAGCCTCGCCGACCCCGTCCGGGGACCCGCTGCTCGCCGCGAAGTTGTCGGTGCCACCCGTCCTGCGCGGCCTGGTCAGCCGCCGGCGGCTGCTGGACCGGCTCACCGAGGGGACGAACGGACCGCTGACGCTGGTCACGGGCCCGGCCGGCGCCGGGAAGACCACCGCCGTCGCCTCCTGGGCGCACCATGGCACCGCTCCCGGGCCCGTCGTGTGGGTGACGCCGGACCGCGAGGACTCCCCGCGGGTCTTCTGGGCCCACGTCCTGGAGGCGTTCCGGCGCCGCCTGCTCCTGCCGGACGGCGGCGCCGGCCTGCCGCGCGCGGGTGACAGCGCCGGCCGCGCGCTGCTGGTGCGGTTCGCCGCGGCCCTGGAAGGGCTTGCCGAGCCGGTGGTGCTCGTCGTCGACGGTCTCGACAAGGCGCCCGGCCGGGAGGTGGCCGCCGGTCTGGAGTTCCTGGTGGACCACGCCGGCCCGGGGCTGCGGCTGCTGCTGACCAGCCGGGTGGACCCGCTGCTGCCGCTGCACCGCTACCGGGCGGAGGGCCGGCTGTGTGAACTCCGGGGCGCCGAGCTGGCGTTCACCCCTCGGGAGGCGGCGGCCCTGCTGCGCGGGCACGGCCTGGCGCCCGGTGGGGAGGTCGTCGCCGGGCTCACCCGCCGCACCGAGGGCTGGGCCGCCGGCCTGCGGCTGTGTGCCCTGGCCGTCCAGCGGTCCGGTGACCCGGCCGGCTTCGCCACGTCGTACCTCGCCTCCGAGCAGGCGGTCGCCGACTATCTGCTGGCCGAGGTCCTCGACGCGCAGCCCGCGGCGGCCCAGGAGCTGCTGGCGCGCACCAGCGTCCTGGACCGGGTGCACCCCGAACTCGCCGACGCACTGACCGGGCGGGCGGACGCCGAGCGGATCCTGGACCGGCTGGTGCGGGACAACTGCTTCGTCCAGCCGGTCGCCGGCACCCGGTGGTTCCGCGTGCACCCGCTGTTCGCCGGGGTGCTGCACGCGCGGCTGCGCAGCCGGTGGCCGGGCCTCGAACCGGTGCTGCACCGCCGGGCGGCACGCTGGTTCGCCGCCTCCGGGCAGCTCACCGAGACGCTGGTGCACGCGGCCGCCGCCGGGGACTGGCCGTACGCGGCCGGCGAGGCCGTCCGGCATCTGCTGGCCGGGCGCCTGCTCGCCGGTCTCGACGAGGGGCGGATCGACGCGCTCTTCTCCGGTATGCCGGCCGACGTCCCGGGAGCCGAAGCGGCCCTGGTGACGGCGGCCCGGCTGCTGGCCCGGCACGACGCCGCGGCGGCCCGCCGCTGGGTGCTGCGGGCCGAGCGCCGGGTGCGGCACCGCGAGGCCGCGGCCGGGGCCGGGCCCGAGGTGCGGCTCACCCTGGCGCTGCTGCGGCTGCTGCTGGCGCCGCACGGCACCGGGAGCGGGGCGGGCGCGGCGGCCCGGCGGACCGCGGAGCTGATGGCGGAGGTGCCCGCGTACCGGCTCAAGGAACACCCCGAGATCGAGGCGCTGCGGTGCCACGGCCGGGCCTGCGCACTGCTGGCTGCCGGGCGGCCGGACGAGACCCGGGCCGCCTTCGAGGAGACGGTGCGGGCCTGCACGGGCGAGGCGACCCACCTCGTACGGCATGCGGCGTGGGGGCGGCTCGCGCTGGCCGAGGCCGTCCGCGGTGAGCTCACCGCGGCCGCGGACCACGCCGCCCGCGCGCTCGACGTGGCCGAGCGGCAGGGCATACCCGAGGACCGGCGGTCGGGGGCCGGTCAGCTGGCCCTGGCCACCGTGGCGTGCGAACGCTGCGACTTCCCGACGGCGCGGCACCACCTGGCCCTGGCCGCCGAGTTCACCGACACCGCCGCCGACCCGGTGCTGCGGGCCGAACGGGCCGTCGTACGGTCCCGGGTGGAGCTGGCGCACGGCCGGTGGGCGGCGGCGTCGGCGGTCCTGGACGAGGCCGAGCCGCAGGTGCCGGGGTGGCCCGCCGGGCGGCTGGCCGTGGCGCGTTCGGCTGTCGCGCTGGCCCGCGGCGACCCCGCCGCGGCGCTCTCCGCCCTGCACCGGCCCGGCCCCCCGGGCGCCGGGCGGGCCGCCGTGCCCGGGGACGCCTCGCGGACCGTGGCGCTGGCGCTCGCCCACCTCGCCGCGGGCCGCCCCGCCCGCGCCCTCCGGCTCGTCGCGGCGGCCGACGCCTGCCCGGCGCCGGATCTGCCCGACCGCGTACGCATCGGCCTGCTGCGGGCCCGCGCCGCGGCACTGGCCGGGGACCGGCCGGCCGCCCGTGCCCTGCTGGGTGAGGCACTGGACGCGGCCGCCCCCGAGCAGCTGCGCCGGCCGTTCGCCGAGGCCGGGCCCTGGCTGCGGCACCTGCTCCGGGACGTCCCGCCGCCCGCGGCACGGTGGTTGACGGCCGGGCCCCCGGGCCGCCCGGCCGGCCCGGTCCTCGTGGAGGCGCTGAGCGGCCGGGAGCGGGAGGTCCTGGCGTACGCGGCCCGGATGATGTCCAACGAGGAGATCGCCGCCGCGCTGCACCTGTCGGTCAACACCGTCAAGACGCACCTGCGCAGCGTCTACCGCAAACTCGGCACGTCCCGCCGCCGGGAGGCCGTCGAACGCGGCCGCGAGCTGCACCTGCTGTGACCCGCCTCGGTCCCCGGCCCCGTCGGGTCATCCCCCGCGGGTGATGCCGTTCCGCCGGGCCGCGGACAGCATGCGAGAGGACGGTTTCCAGCGGCGCGAGGGGCGGTGTGGGCATGCGTTACGAGTTCCGTGTGACCGGCCTCGTCTCCCCCGCCCTGGCCGAGGCGTTCCCGGAGCTGGAGCGGGAGCCCGTACCGCAGCAGACGCTGTTCCGCGGCGCGGTGACGGACGAGGCGCACCTGTTCGGGCTGCTGACCCGGTTCCAGGACCTCGGCCTGTCCATCGAGGAGATGCGCCGCCTTCCGGAGTGAGGAGACATGCCATGAGTTCGCCCCGCCCCCTGCGCTACACGGGCGCGACCGTGCTGCTGGTACTGGCTGTGCTCCTGGCCCCGCTCGCCACCGTCGCGACCTGGGTGAGCAGTCAGATCTCCGACTCCGGCAGGTATGTGCAGACCGTCGCGCCGCTGGCCACCGAGCCCTCCGTGCAGAACGCGGTGACCGACCGGCTGACCAACCGGGTGGTCGGCCAGGTCGATGTCCAGGCGATCACCAACTCACTCGCCGCCACCCTCCAGAAGGCCGGCGCCCCGCCCCTGGTGGTCGAGCACACCCCGGAGCTGGCCGGTCCCCTGAAGGACGCGCTCACCAAGACCGTGCACAAAGTGGTGTCGAAGGTGGTGACCAGCGACCAGTTCTCCCAGCTGTGGGACGTCGCCAACCGCCAGGCGCACGCCGCGGTGGTGAAGGTCCTCACCGGGGAGGGGAACAGCGCGGTCCAGGCCCGGGGCAACACCGTCGTCCTGGACATCGGCACCGTCGTCGACAACGTCAAACAGCGCCTGGTGGACGCGGGATTCAAGAAGGCGTCGGCGATCCCGCAGCCCGATCGGACGATCACGCTGCTGAAGACCGACAAGCTCCAGCAGGCGCAGACACTGATGCGGCTGCTCGACGTCCTCGGCGTCTGGCTGTCCGTCGTGGCGCTGGTGTGCGCCGCCCTCGGCATCTGGGTGGCGCCCGCGCACCGGGTGGCGCTGCTGGCCACCGCGATCGGTACCGGGGTGATGATGGCCGTGCTGCTCATCGCGCTCGCCGTGCTGCGCGGCGTCTACCTGGACTCCGTGCCGCCCAGCGCGCTGCCGGAGAACGCGGCCGCCGCCGTCTTCGACACGCTGGTCCGCTTCCTGCGGCAGAGCGCCTGGACGCTCCTCGTCGTCGCGGTGATCGTGGCGTTGACGGCTGCCCTGTACGGCCCGAGCCGTGCCGCCCGCTCGGTGCGCTCCGGAGCGAGCCGGGGCACCGGTTCCATCGGCCGGGCGGCGGCCCGCCGGGGAATGCGCACCGGCACCATGGGCCGGTGGCTGGAGACCCACCGCGGCTGGACCACCGGCGTCGTCATCGCCGGCGGCGCGCTGGCCCTGATCCTGTGGAACTACCCCACTGCGGGGTCGGTGGCGCTCGTCCTCGGCATCGTCCTCCTCGTCCTGGCGATCCTCGGCGTGCTCGCCGCGGCCGGCGGTTCGCCGGTACCCACCGCGACCGGCGCCGACCGGCCGCGCAGCGAACCGGCCGACCCGGACTGACAGCGGCGCCGAACCGCGGGGCAACCGGCTCACCGAGCGCGGGGTTCACTGGGCCATTGGTACAGTCGGGGACCGACTTCGCCGACCGTAAGGGCACGCGACGATGCCAGTGGACGCCCTGGACGCCAAGATCCTCCGACTGCTGCTGGAGCAGCCGCGCACCAGCGTGCGGGAGTACGCGCGGGTGCTCGGGGTCGCCCGGGGCACCGTCCAGGCGCGGCTGGACCGGCTCGAACGGGACGGCGTGATCACCGCGTACAGTCCGCTGCTCTCCCCCGCCGCGCTCGGCCACCCCGTGCTCGCCTTCGTGCACATCGAGGTGACCCAGGGCCATCTGGAGGAGGTGGCCGACGCGCTGGCGGAGGTGCCGCAGATCATCGAGGCGTTCTCGACGACCGGCGGCGGGGATCTGCTGACCCGGGTGGTGGCCCGGGACCCGGCGCATCTGGAGGACGTGATCCAGCGGCTGATCAGCCTGCCCGGCGTGGTCCGTACGCGAACGGAGATGGCGCTGCGCGAGCGGGTGCCGCACCGGATGCTGCCGCTGGTGGAGGCGGTGGGCGGGGCGGCGAAGCCACGCTGAGCGGGGCGGGCCGCCGGGGAGTCGTACCGGAGCGCGGCTTGGCATGCTGGACGGCATGAACGCCTCCCCCACCTCCCAGGACCCGCCCACCCCGGTGATCTTCGATCTCGACGGCACGCTGGTGGACAGCGAGCCGAACTACTACGAGGCGGGCCGCCGGCTGCTGGCCGGCTACGGCGTGGCCGACTTCAGCTGGGAGCACCACACCCGCTTCATCGGCATCGGCACCCGGGAGACCCTGGAGGTCCTGCGCCGCGAGTTCGGCCTCGACGCGCCGGTCGAGGAGCTGCTGGCCGGGAAGAACCGGGTCTATCTGGAGCTGGCCCGGGCGCACACCGAGGTCTTCCCCGAGATGCGGACCCTGGTGGAGCACCTTGCGGCGGCCGGGCATCCGATGGCGGTGGCGTCGGGGTCCTCGCGGGCCGCGATCGAGGCGGTGCTGGCCGGTACGGGGCTGGACGCGCTGCTGACGACCGTGGTCTCGGCCGAGGAGGTGGCGCACGGCAAGCCGGCGCCGGACGTGTTCCTGGAGGCGGCGCGGCGGCTGGGCGCCGACCCCGCCACCTGTGTGGTGCTGGAGGACGCGGCGCCCGGGGCGCTCGCGGCGCACCGGGCGGGCATGCGGTGCATCGCCGTGCCGTATGTGGCCGGCACCGCCGAGGACCCGGCGTTCGCGCACGCCGGGCTGCTGTTCAGGGACGGCCAGCGGGAGTTCACTGCCCGGGCCGCGTACGCGTGGCTCGGGCGGCCGGTGGGGTCCTGAGGGCGCGTCACGGGGCCGATGACCGCCGGGGCGGTCATCGGCCCGGCCGCCACCCGGAGCCGGGTGGCGGCGGCCGTCACTTCAGGCCGAGGGACGCGCAGGCGGTGGCGAGGTCGCCGGCGCAGAGGAGGTCGGTGCGGACCACGCCGTCGCGGACGACGGTGTCGTTCAGATTCTTCTTGGTGACGATCTGCGCCTTGAACAGCCGGGCGGGGATACCGGACTTACTGCTGTTACCGGCGGTAGTCGCGGTCAGCCCGCTGATGCTCTTCCCGCGCAGCAGCCGGAAGGCGATTTCGGCGGCGGTTTCGGCCTCCGGCCGGACTTCCTTGTAAATGGTGAAGGACTGGGTACCGGCGACCACCCGCTGCAGCGCGGGGAGTTCGGCATCCTGGCCACCGAGCGGCACATTCTTGAGGCCGGCCGCCTTCAGCGCCTCGGCGATACCGCCGGCCATGCCGTCGTTGGCGGAGTACACCGCGTCAAATCCTTGCGGGCCACGGGAGTTGATGACGTCCGTCATCTTCTTCTTGGCGATCGCCGCATCCCAGTCGGGGATGTCCTTCTCGTAGACGACCTTATGGACCTTGCCGTCCAGGACGTCGTGGGCGCCCTTCTTGTAGGACGGCGCATTCGGGTCGGTCGGCGAGCCGTTCATCATGACGACATCGGCGGTGGCCGCCCGGGAGCCGAGCGCGTCGAGCAGGCCCTGGCCCTGGAGCCGGCCGATCTTCTCGTTGTCGTAGGAGACGTACGCCGCGACATCGCCCTCGGCGAGCCGGTCGTACGCGACGACCTGGACGCCCTTCTTGGCGGCCGAGTCCACCCAGCTCTTGGCCGCCTGCGCGTCCACCGGGTCAAGAATGATGACCTTTACACCCTTCTTCACGAGGGCGTCGAACTGTCTTTTCTGCGTATCGACTTGCTGCGCGGCATTGCCGTAATCGACCTTGCATTCGAGGCACAGCGAGGCTATCCGCGAGGAAATGATGCGGTGGTCGAACTTCTCGTAGCGGGCCGCTTTGTTCTCCGGGAGAAGCAGACCTATGGCGTCCTTGCCGGCACCGGCTTCCTGTTGATCTTTCCCACAGGCCGCCAAGGGTGCTGCGAGCGAAAGCGCCATTGCGCTCACGAGCGCGCGCCGCATTATTGCATTCATTTTTTCGGTACCTCCCATGGGGCCGCCTGACCCGGCCCAGAACTGTCGCAGTGAACGTCACGTTCCGCCTGATCGTCAAGAATCGAAGCAATAACGATACGAAAGCGAGCCGCAAGTTGAGTCTCTGAACGACGTTCATCCACCGGGCTTACCGGATCGTTCGCTTTATCGGCGAATTGGCCTTTCTCGCCACGGATGCCCCGTTCGACCACTCCTGCGCACTTGCCCGGGGTGCCGCGTCACTGCCTAGGGCCCGATCGTCCGCGCGATGTCCAGCGTCAGCCGCTGCCACGGGTCGCGCGGGTCGCGGTGGGTGAGTTCGGCGATGCGGCGGAGGCGGTAGCGCAGGGACTGGGGGTGCAGGCCGAGCGTGCGGGCGGCGGCGGTCGCGGAGCCGGTGTCGAGGTAGCTGGTGAGCGCCTCCAGCAGGTGCCGGCGGCCCGGGTGGACCAGGGGGCCGAGCAGCAGACGGCTGATCCGGTCGGGGGTGGTGGCCGGGCGGCCGGCGAGCAGCGCCAGGACGTGGGCGTCGCCGTCGGTCAGCACCCTCCCGGGGTGGTGCGCGTGCCTGGGTGCGGTGTCCAGGGCGTCGGCGGCGAGACGGTGCGCCACGGCGATCCGGTCCAGGGGCTCGTCGGAGACGGCACAGCCGCGCAGGGCGCGTTCGCGCAGTGCCTCCGGGGCGGTGCGGCCGACCGCGGCGGGCAGCATCAGCACGAGGCGTGAGCCGCGTACCGTCGCCGTCGAGGTGACCTGGGCGTCGTCGGCGCGCGCGGTGAGCGTGGTGAGCAGTTCGGTGGCCGTCTCCTGGGTCACGCCGGAACCGCCGTCCGGCTCCGTCGACTCGGCGACCAACAGACAGTAGGGATCGGGGAGTTGGGCGCCCAGCCGGGTGGCGCGGTCGGTCAGCGCGCCGACGGAGGCGTGCCGCCCGGCGATCAGGTCGTCGAGCAGCAGCCGCAGCGCCCGGTCCCGGTCCGCCGCGAGGTCCTCACTGGTGACGGTGTAGGCGGCGGCCATCTCCTCGGAGAGGGTGTCGAGGGTGGTCAGCGCCATCCGTGCGAGGGCGAAGGCGTCCGCCGCGTCCGGGGGCGGCGTACAGGCCGCGACCTCGTCCGTGAGGGCCGTCACCGCGACCCGGTAGGCCCGCAGGACCGCCTGCACCGGCCGGCCGTCCGCGGCCCGGGCCGCCGCGATGCCGCGCAGCCGCCGGAGGTCCGCGGGGGTGAGCGCGCCGTCGGTGGCCCACAGGTGCAGCATCCGCTCCAACGCCCAGGAGGCGATGGCGCGCACCTCGCGCAGCCGCTCGTCGTCGAGCGCGGCGTAGGCCGGAACCTGGGTGCGGACGGCGGCGACCAGCGCCGCGACGACCCTCGGGGCGGCGATCAGCTCCTGGCGGATGCGCTCCCGCCCCTCCCGGCCGCCTTCCCGTTCCTTCATCACAGGGTGATGATTCCACCCGCCGGTTGTGCGCAGCGCGGTGGACGGAACTTGTCACTGTCGCCAGGATCGCGGTGGAACAGGCGGTCTCACGACGAGAGGCGGGACGTACGGATGGCGAAGCACTGGGCGGACTTCCAGTACGAGATCTATCTGAACGGCATGACCGGCGCGGTGCCCCGGCTGCCGACCGATCTGACCCGGCTGGAACAGCTCACCGAGCAGCGCCTGGGCCCCGGCCCGGTCGGCTATGTGGCGGGCAGCGCGGGCACCGGCAGCACCGCCGACGCCAACCGGGCCGCGCTGGACCGCCTGCGGATCGTCCCGCGGATGCTCCGCGACGTGCAGCAACGCGACCTCTCCGTCGAGGTGCTGGGCCGTTCGCTGCCCGCGCCGCTCGCGCTCGCGCCGGTCGGCGTGCTGTCGATCATGCATCCGGAGGCGGAGCCGGCCGCCGCCCGGGCCGCCGCGGCGCAGGGCGTCCCGTACATCCTGTCGTCCGCCTCCAGCACGCCGATGGAGGAGGTCGCCGCGGCGATGGGCGACGGCGAGCGGTGGTTCCAGCTGTACTGGGCGAAGGACCGCGAGGTCACCCGGAGCTTCCTGGACCGGGCGAAGGCGGCGGGCTACAGCGCGCTGTTCGTCACGCTCGACACCCCGCTGCTCGCCTGGCGCCCGCGCGATCTCGACCAGGCGTACCTGCCGTTCCTGCACGGCGTGGGCACCGCCAACTACTTCACCGACCCCGCGTTCCGGGCGGGGCTGGCCAAGCCGGTCCACGAGGACCCGAACGCGGCCGTGCGGCACTTCGTGGGGATGTTCGCCGACCCCGCGAAGACCTGGCCCGACCTGGCGTTCCTGCGCGAGAACTGGGACGGCCCGATCGTGCTGAAGGGCATCCTGCACCCGGACGACGCGCTGCGCGCCGCGGAGGCCGGCGTGGACGGCGTGGTGGTGTCCAACCACGGCGGCCGCCAGGTCGCGGGATCGATCGCGGCCGCGGACGCGCTGCCCGGTGTGGTCGAGGCGGCCGGCGACCGGCTCACCGTCCTCTTCGACAGCGGCATCCGCAGCGGCGACGACATCGTCAAGGCGCTGGCGCTGGGCGCGAGGTCGGTGCTGGTCGGACGCCCGTACGCCTACGGGCTCGGGCTGGACGGCCAGGCGGGCGTCGAGCACGTCATCCGCTGCCTGCTCGCCGAACTCGACCTCACCCTGGCCCTGTCCGGCCACTCCCGGCCGGCCACCCTGACCGTCGACGACCTGGTCACCCGGCCCGTCTGACCCCCGCCGCGCCGCGACGCCCCGGCGTCCGGCACGACGCGCCCCGCCCCGCATCCGGGCCCGTTCGCCGGCCCGTACCCCGAGAGGTCACCCATGAAGAACATCCTCGCCGTCGTCTCGCCGCACGTGGGCGGCCGGACCGCCGGTGCCGCGCTCGCCACCGTCTTCCCCGAACAGGCCAGGGTCACGGTGGTCGAAGCGGCCGACGAGGACCCCGCGGCGCTGCGCGAGGCCCACGTGATCATCACCGGCCTGGGCACGGTCACCGCGGCGCACCTGGCCGCGGCCCCGCACCTGGAGCTGGTGCAGTGCGCCAGCCACGGCTTCGACTACGTGGACCTGGACGCCGCCCGGGAGCGCGGGATCCCGGTCTGCAACATCGGCTCCAGCGGTGCCGAGAAGCAGAACGTGGCCGAGCAGACCTTCGCCCTGATGCTCGCCCTCGCCAAGCAGCTGGTCCCGGCCCACACCGCGCTGGTCGAGGCCGACTGGGCACTGCCGCGCCTCCAGCAGTCCATCACCGAGCTGTCCGGCAAGACCCTGGGCATCGTCGGCCTGGGGCACATCGGTGAGGAAGTGGCGCGCCGCGCGGTCGCGTTCGACATGACGGTCGTCTACGCCGGACCGCGGCCGGTGGCTCCCGAGACCGCGGCGCGCCTCGGCGGCGCCCGTCATCTGAGCCTCGACGACCTGCTGCGCACCTCCGACTACGTCAGCCTGCACGCCCCGCTCACCGACGGGACCCGGCATCTGCTCGACGCGGAGCGGCTGGCGCTGCTCAAGCCCACCGCCTTCGTCATCAACACGGCCCGCGGCGCCCTCATCGACCAGGACGCCCTCGCGGACGCGCTGGCCGCCGGCGCGCTCGCCGGCGCCGGTCTCGACGTCTTCGACCCGGAACCGCCGACGGCGGCGCTGCGCCTGCTCAAGGCGCCGAACGTGGTCCTCTCCCCGCACGTCGCGGGCGTCACCCGGGAAACCCTGGTCCGCATCGCGCTGGCCGCCGTCCAGAACGTCGCCGACCACCTGGCGGACAAGCCGCTGCGGGACGTCGTGTCCTAGGGCCCGGGCAGCCCGCCCCGGTCCCGTACCGGCGGCGGGCACCGCGGCGTGGGGGCGTCCCCTGGCCGGGGAAGGTCAGCCGGCGCCGGGCGCGCGGAAGTCGACGCCCTGCCGGGCCGCCTCGTCGATCTCCTCGACCGACAGCAGGGGCACCGTCGTGGACTGCAGCGCCCCGGAAGCGCGGACGGTCATCGCCACGGCGGCCATCGACAGCGGGTCGGGGAAGTCGAGGATGCAGTACAGGTCGGTGTCCCCGTAGGCGAAGTAGATCGCCTCCAGTGAGCCGCCGCGGGACCTGACGACCTGCTCGACGGCGGCGCGGCGGCCGCTCCCGCCCTCGGCGAGCAGCCCCTTCGCCCCCTCGGCCGTATAGCTCGCCTGAACCAGATACTTCGGCATCCCGCGCACTCCTGTGCTCCGACGGCCCGCTGCCAGTGCGGCTACCGCCACTATGACCCGTCGTGCCGCGGCTTCCGCTGCGGTGTTCCGCCGAACGGTGACGGGCTGCGGAGGCGCGTCAGGGCAGCGGCGGGAAGGCGACCCCGGTCAGCTCCTCGGACGCGGTCCACAGGCGCTTGGCGCTCTCCGGGTCGCTGGCCGCGGCCGAGCGGCCCACCATCGCCGGTCCGCCGCGCGCCTCGCCGAGGCCGTCCGGGCCGAGATAGGCGGCGCCGGGCAGGTCCTGGGTGGCGGCGTACAGCGTCGGCAGGGCACCGGCCCGGCTGTCCTGGGCGAGCACGCGGTTGGTCACCCGCATGACGGCCCGTCGGACGGCGCTGGCGTCGTGGCTCTGCAGGTTGGTGGCGGCGTAGCCGGGGTGCGCGGCGAGGGCCCGTACCGGGGAGCCGGCCGCGGTGAGGCGGCGCTGCAGCTCCAGGGTGAACAGCAGGTTGGCCAGCTTGGACTGGGAGTACGCGCGGTAGGGCGTGTACGCGCCGGTGAGGTTCAGGTTGTCGAAGTGGATGCGGGTGCCGGGGGGCGTCTTGTGCGCCGCGGACGCCACGGTGACCACGCGGTCGGTGACGTGCGGCAGCAGCAGGTTGGTCAGCGCGAAGTGGCCGAGGTGATTGGTGCCGAACTGCGTCTCGAAGCCGTCCTTGGTCCGGGACTCGGGGACGGCCATCACTCCGGCGTTGTTGATCAGCAGGTCCAGATCGCCCTGCCAGGCCGCGGCGAACGCACGCACCGAGGCGAGGTCGGCGAGGTCGAGGCGGCGCACCTCCAGGCTGCCCCTGGCGGTGCTGACGGTGGCGGCCGCCTCCTCGCCGCGCCGGACGTCCCGGACGGCGAGGACGACATGGGCGCCGGCCCGGGCGAGGGCCTCGACGGTGGCGATGCCGAGCCCGCTGTTCGCGCCGGTCACGACGGCGGTGCGGCCGGTCTGGTCGGGAAGGTCGGCGGCAGTCCAGCTGCGCGCCTTGGAAGTGTGAGCCATATGTTCAATGTAGGCGTCGACAACAATGCTGTCAATGACAACAATGTAGCTGGTGATTACATCGACGCTAGGGTGGGGGACATGCAGACTCGTCGTTACCACCACGGAGACCTCCGCGCCGCCCTGCTGAGTCGTGCCGAGCAGACGCTGCGGGAGCGGGGGTCGGGCGCGCTGTCGTTGCGGGAACTGGCCCGCGACCTCGGCGTCAGCCATGCCGCGCCGAGCCGGCATTTCAAGGACAAGCAGGCCCTGCTGGACGCGCTGGCACTCGTCGGGTTCGACCGGATGCTGGAGGTGCTGACCGCGGCCCGGGACGAGGGCTCCTCCTTCACCGAGCGCCTGGGGGCGCTGGCCCGCGCCTACGTGGGCTTCGCCACCGCCAACGCCGAGCTGCTCGACCTCATGTACGCCGTCAAGCACGACCCGGCGGCGTCGCGGGCGCTGCTGGAGGCGGTGCACCGGGCGGTCGCGCTGGCCGAGGAGCTGATCGCGGAGGGCCAGCGCACGGGCGAGGTGCGGCCGGGGCCGGTGGACCGGGTCAGCATGCCGGTCTTCACCACCCTGCACGGCTTCGCCGGCCTCGCGGTGAGCAGCATGCTCTCCCCCGAGGAGACGGAAGCCGGACTCGGCGACGTCATCGCTTACATGCTGCGGGGCTGCGCCGCCGGGGGCGACCGGAATTGATGCCTCATCAGTGTCGTCACCCTCGTCAATTCCGGCGCCGGGACCGGCCGTTCCTGCCAGGGACCGGTCCCGGACGCCAGGGGCGGACGGTGACGGGGGTCAGTCGCGGCCGAGGAGCAGGCCGGCGCGCTTGAGGCAGGTGACGTAGCCGTCCAGCAGGGCGTCGTCCACCGGCGGGCAGGACGTACGCCACGACGGCCAGACCTGGTCGGTGCGGGTGCGCCGCACCTCGGGGAAGACCGTGTCGAAGTACATCTCCTTGACGGTGAAGTCGGCCTGGTTGGCCGGGGTGAGGAAGAGCGGGGTGAACGGGGCGATCGGCGACGTGGGGTGGGCGTGCACATGGCCGACGAGCGCGTCGGTCCACTCCTGGTAGCTCACCTCGTCGATGCGGTGTCCGGCGGACCGCATGCGCGCGACCATGTCGCCGAGCACGGCCGGCCGGGGGTTGGTCAGGTGGACCACACCGCCCAGGTGCGGGAGGTGCGTGGCGATCCCGACGATCGCGTCGGTGACGGCGTCCACCGGAACCAGGTCGAGCGGCAGCGGGACCGCCGGTGCCACGCCCATCCTGACGATCGCGTCGAAGACCGCGCAGATGGCGCTGGAGGTGTTCCACGCGCCGGTCCGGCTGTGGCCGGTGATCTCGTAGGGGCGGTGGACGGTGACCGGCAGCCCGGCGTCGGCGGCGTGGCCCAGCATGCGCTCGGCCACCCACTTCGTCTCCGGGTAGCCCATGCTGAGCAGTTCGGGATGGCTGAGCGGGGTGCTCTCGTCGACGTGCCGTACGCCGCCGACACCGCTTCCGGCGAGTACGGCCGTGGTCGAGACGTAGTGCAGCGGGACACGGCGCGGGCCGGCGAGCCCGATGAGCGTCCGGACGGCCTCCACGTTCGCCTCCCGCAACTGGCGGTAGGGGTAGAGGAAGTTGACGTGCGCCGCGTTGTGCAGGATCAGGTCGACGGTCCTCGCCAGCCGGTCGAACGTGGCTCGGGGCATGCCCAGTCCGGGGCGGGCCAGTTCGGCGGGGACCGGGCGGACGCGGCCGGGTTCGGTGAGCCGGAGGCCGTAGCGGGCCATCGCCTCGTGGATCCGCCGCATCGCCCCGGCCCGGTCGGTCGCGCGTACCGGGCAGTGCACGGTGGCGTCGGTGTCCCTCAGCAGCCTTTCGAGCAGGAAGGCCCCGACGAATCCGGTCGCCCCGGTGAGCAGGATGTGGCGCGGGGCGGTCGGCCGTGGCGCGGCGGCCCGGCTCACGGGCGGGAGCGGCGCCGGCCGGGCGTCCGCCTCGAAGTCCGGCGCCGTACGGTCCTCCGGAACGGCCGGCGCGCAGCGGGTCGCCGCGCGGAACGCGGCGAGCGTGGGGGCGACGAGCAGGCCCTGGAGCAGCGGCGTGAAGCGTCCGGCGGGGAGGCCGAGGGCAGCCAGGGCCCGGGTGACCGCGTGGGCAGCGAGCAGGGAGTTGCCGCCCGCGGCGAAGAAGTCGGTGGCGTCGGACACCGGCCCGCCGAGCACGTCGGCCCAGATGTCCGCGAGGGCGTCGCCGGGCCGGTGGGCGGTGCCCTGCCCGGCGGTGCCCGCGGAGGCGCCGGACTCCGCCAGTGCGCGCAGCGCCGCATGGTCCGTCTTGCCGTTGGCCGTGAGGGGCAGCCGGTCCAGGACGGCGATGGGGGCGGGCAGCGCGTGCGCGGGCAGCCGGCCCGCGAGGTGGCCGCGCAGCTCCGCGGGGTCGGGCGCGGCGGCGGGGTCCGCCGGGGTGACGAAGGCGCAGATCGCCTTCCCTATCCCGTCGTTGCTCCTGACGAGCACCGCGGCCTCGGCGACACCGGGGTGGCCGCGCAACAGGCTTTCCACCGCCTCCAGTTCGATGCGAAAGCCGCGGATCTTGACCTGCCGGTCGGTCCGGCCGAGGAATTCCAGCAGGCCGTCGGGGCGGCGGCGCCCCAGGTCGCCGCTGCGGTAGAAGCGGAGCGCCTCGCCCGCGGCGGTCTTCCGGGTGACGAAGGCCCGGGCGGTTTCGGCGGGCCGGTCGAGGTACTCCCGTGCCAGGCCCGCCCCGCCTATGTAGATCTCGCCCTCCTCGCCGGTGGCGGCCGGGCTGCCGTCGGCCCGCAGCAGCAGGCAGCTGCTCTCCGCCACCGGCCGTCCTATGGGGATGGCGGAGGCGCCCCGTGGCACGTGGTCCACGTCGTGGGCGGTGACCATGATGCCGCCCTCGGTCGGCCCGTAGCCGTTGATGAGGTGGCGCGGACGTCCGGCCGCGCACACCGCCGCCGTCAGGTCCGGGTCCATCGCCTCACCGCCGATCAGCACCATGTCCAGGGCCCCGAAGACGCCGGGGTGACTGCGGACGGCGTGGTGGAACAGGCTGGTGGTCAGGAACGCGTGGGTGATGCGCTGCGTACGGAGCAGCGACCGCAGCCGGTCCGGGTCGAGCAGCGCCTCGCGGTCGGCGACGACCAGGCATCCGCCGTTGATCAGGGTGGCCCAGGTCTCGAAGAGGGAGCCGTCGAAGGAGAGCCCGAAGGTCTGCAGGACGCGCTTGCCCGGGCCGGCGCACCAGGGCTTCGCCCCGGCCGCGAGCCGGGTCACCGCGCGGTGCGGGAAGACCACCGGCTTGGGGCGCCCGGTGGTGCCGGAGGTGAACAGGATGTACGCGCTGTCGTCGGCGCCGCGCTCGGTGTGGGCCGGGCTGCCGTCGAAAGGGCCCGGGTCCGCCGCCATCAAGGCGTCGAACGCGGCCCATTCGACCTGCCCGCTGCCCTCGGGCACCACCGCGCGGTGTCCCGGCAGGACCACGGCCAGGCGCACCCGGGCGTCCGCGAGCATCTCGGCCGCCCGGGCCGAGGGGTGGTGGGCGTCCACGGGGACGCACACCGCGCCAGCCTTCAGGATGCCGGCCATGGTGACCGTCGCCTCCCAGGACCGCACTCCCAGGACGGCGACGGCCTCCCCTCTGCGTATGCCGCGGTCGCGCAACGCCCTTGCCACGGACTGCGACCAGTCGTCGAGTTCCCGGTAGCAGTAACTGCGGTGCCCGTCCTGGACGGCCGGGCTCATCGGGGTACGAGCCGTCCGGCGGGCGAGCAGGCCGGGGAGCGAAGTGCCCGGCGGGGCGGAGACGGCGGGGAGGTTCCAGGAGTCGGCGACGGGCGTGCTGGTGTTCATCAGGGCTCCACACGGGGGAAGGGGGTGAGGCGGACGGGCAGCAGAGCGCCGGGGTGCGGCCCTTGGGGCACCGGAGGCGTGCTGGCAGGCGCGTCGGGGGATCCGCCGGGGGCGGGGCCTGGCCGGGAGCCGGTTGGGGGGTTCGGCTCTGCTCCGGGCCGGCGACAGGGGTCAGCGCACTCTTGCGCGACACCGTCGGGGCCGGCGTACGGGACCGTCGGCGCGGCGCGCCGCGTCCGCGGTCCCTAACCCGGGAGGAGGCGTCGAGGGCGACACCGGAACGTGCTCGCAGGCGGGGTCCAGGTGCTCTTCGTCCGACAAGGGCACGTGATGCCTTCCTCTACGGGAGCCGCGGCGAGCTGTCCTTGCTCACACGCCCCATTGCTGCTCCCCCGCATCACTGCCCACGTCAGCATCACTTTAAGACAGGGCCGACGCCCTGCCGTGGCTCCGTGCTGTCGTCTTGGTCACGGTCCGCCGGTCCTCCGGCGGGTGCCGGCCCGCCCGTGTGGACTCCGGGCCGGCACCTGGGGCCGTGAGACGTGGTGCCTACGGGCGGGCCGGGGTGAACTGCACCGGCAGCGCGACGAGGTGGCGGTACATCAGCGAGGTGGACCACTGAAGTTCCGACTCCGGAACCGCCAGTTGGAGGTCGGGGAGCCGGGTGAGCAGGGTGTCGACGGCCGTGTCGGCGATCGCCCGGCCGATGTGCTGGCCCGGGCACTCGTGCGGACCGCCGCTGAACGCCAGATGGGAGCGGTTGCCGTGGACGGGCGCGGACAGATCGGGCCGGATCGCGGGATCCGCGTTGGCCGCCCGCAGTCCGAGCAGCAGCATGTCCCCCGCCCTGATGGCCTGTTCGCCGAGCCGGGTGTCGCTGGTGGCCCACCGGCCCAGCAGCGTCATCATCGGCGGCTCGTCCCACATGACCTGCTCCAGCGCGTCGGGCAGGGTCATGTGGCCGCCGGTGAGGTGCGCCCGGAAGCGCGGGTCGGTGAGCACCGTGCGCAGCGCGTTCGCGATGAGGTTGACCGTCGTCTCGTTCGCCGCGGTGAGGATGAGCCGGAGGTGTTCACGGACCTCGTCGTCGCTGAGCCCGGCCGGGTGGTCGATCAGCTTGGACGGGAAGTCGTGGCCCGGGTGGGCGCGCTTGCGCTCGACCAGTTGCTGGAGGGTCTCGGTGAGGTAGGCGTTGCTGGCGACCGCGGTCTCGGTGCCGTTGAGCACGTCCTCGACGGCGGCGGTCAGGCTCGGCCCGTACTCGTCCGGCATGCCGAAGAGCTGGGTCATCACGCGCAGCGGGAGCCGCGCGGCGAACTGGCTCACCAGGTCGGCCCGGCCCGTCGCGGCGAACTCGTCGACCAGTTGGTCGGTGAAGCGGGTGACGTGGCGCCGGATGCCGCGGGATTCGAAGCGCCCGAGGCTGTCGGTGACCGCGCCGCGCAGCCGCTTGTGGTCCTCGCCGTCGACGAAGACGCACAGCGGCTGCCAGGTGGTGATCGGCGCGAGCGGGTGGTCGGCCGGCACCCGGCCTTCGGCCATGTCCCGCCAGTGGCGTGAGTCGCGGGAGAAGACGCTCGGGGTGCGCAGGATCTCCAGGTTCTCGCGGTGGCCGAGGACCAGCCAGGCCGGGAGGTCGCCGTGGACGAGGACCGGGGCGACGGGGCCGTACTCCGCGCGCAGCTTCTCGTACACGCCGACGAGGTCGGCCTGCACCCCGGCGTCGTGCAGCCGGTAGAGGGCATCGGTGCCGCGGCCGTGGGCCGGGCACCCCGGCGGCGGAGTCAGCTGGTCGGTGCCGAGGTGGTCGGAGTGGTTGACGGTCACGAGGGCTCCGGGGTCTGGATGACGTCGCGCAGATAGCGCATCAGGGTGATCAGGACGTCCCGGCTCGACGCCCGCTGACGGGCGTCACACACCACGATCGGCACCTGCTCGGGCAGGTCCAGTGCGCTGCGCAGTTCCTCGGTGGGGTACGAGGAGGCATCGGGGAAGGCGTTGACGGCGATCACGAAGGGCACGTCGGCCTCTTCCAGCCGGCCGATCACGTCGAAGCTGACTTCCAGACGCCGGGTGTCGACCAGGACGATGGCGCCGAGGGCGCCTTCGAAGAGGCCGTTCCACAGGAACCAGAACCGTTGCTGTCCGGGCGTCCCGAACAGGTAGAGCACCAGCTCCTCGTTCAGGCTGATCCGGCCGAAGTCCATGGCCACCGTGGTCGCCGTCTTGCGCTCCACGCCGGAGACGTCGTCGACGTCGGTACTGGCCTCGGTCATCGTCTCCTCGGTGGTGAGCGGCCTGATCTCACTCACCGAGCGGACGAGTGTGGTCTTGCCGACGCCGAACCCGCCGACGATCACGATCTTGACGGCAGAGGAGGCGGAGGACGGCAACTGGTCCTCGCGCGCCGGCTCCATGACCGTGTCAGAGCTTCTGGAGACCATCGATAACCGCCTCTATCAGTGCTATGTCGGGGAGGTTGGCGGCCGGCGCGCGGGCCTCCACCCGCCCGTCGGCCAGGAGATCGGTGAGCAGTACGCCGATCACACTCGCGGGCAGCGCTAAATGCGCCGAGATCTCGGCCACGGACAGCGGCGACCGGCAGACCCGGAGGATGGCGGCGTGCTCGGGCTGCATGCCCGGTTGCGAGTCCTCCAGGGAGACGATCAGTGTGACCAGGTCGAGTTCGGCCTGTTCCTCCGCCCCGGCGCGACCCCCGGTGATCACGTACAACCGCTCAGGACCACCCTTGTCCCAGTCCTGGTCGGATTCGCTCACGCCGTCCGCCCGTCGGCGCGCGGCGGGCTGGTGAGGTGGGCGCCGATCCGGGCCACCAGGTCGCGCATGCAGGAGCCGACCAGCCCCGCGTCCACACCCTCGTCGGCGAGCACCGCCAGGTGGGCACCGGCACCGGCGGCCATCAGGTACATGAATCCGCCGCTGACCTCGATGACGACCATCCGCATCCGGCCGTCGCTCTGCGGGAATTCGGAGGCGACCGCTCCGGAAAGGCTCTGCAGGCCGGAGCCGATGGCGGCGATCCGGTCGGCGGTGTCCGGGCTGGTGTCGTAGCGGGCCATGCACAGGCCGTCCGACGACAACACCACGATGTGACGGGTCTGGGGGACGCTCTCCGCGAGGTCCTTGAGCATCCAGTCCATGTCCGCGCGCTGATACATCGGTTACTCACCCTTGTCTGACGTGTCGTTGCTGGTCCGGGCGGGTGCCGACGGCGGCCTCTCACCGGAGAGGCCACTGTGCAGCTCGGCCATCCAGACGCCGGGCGCCGGTTCCTCGTGTGCGACCGCCGCCGGGCCCGGTCCGGTGGGGAACGTCGTGCGGGCCGTCTTGCGGGCCGGGTCCGGGGCGCGCCGCCGCCGCTGCGGCAGCCCGCTGGCGGTGACCTCGGGGGCGACGGACTGCTCCTCGGTGCGGTCCGTACGGGACACCGCGAACGCACCGGTGTCCTCGGTGACGGCCCGCGCGGCGGCACGCTCCCGCGGCGCCGGGGCGGCGGTCGACGGGGCGGGCCGCGCGGAGCGACGGGTTTCCGGCCGCGGGCCGGAGGCGGCGCCGATGCCGTGCGCCAGGCCGGGAGCGGGGGCAGTGGTGATCGAGCCCTTCGGCACGGTCAGCACCGCGCGCACGCCTCCGTAGGCCGAGGGCGGCAGCGACACCTGGAAGTCGTAGGCGCGCGCCAGCCGGCCGACCACGGCGAGGCCCAGACGGGGCGACTCACCGAGGTCCTTGAGGTCGATACCGGCCCGGGCCTCGGTCAGCATCCGCTCGGCGCGGGCCCGGGCCTCCTCGCTGAGGCCGATGCCGCCGTCCTCGATCTCGATGGCGATGCCCATGTGCACCTCCACCGCCGTCAGATGGACGCGGGTCTTGGGCGGCGAGTAGCGCGTGGCGTTGTCCAGCAGCTCGGCGAGCGCGTGGATGAGGGGCTCGACGGCGGGTCCGACGACGGCGACCTCGGCGACCGAGTGCAGTTCCACGCGCTGGTAGTCGAGGATCCGGGACATGGCGCCGCGCAGCACGCTGTAGAGGGGCACCGGCTTGCTCCACTGGCGGCCCGGCCGCGCGCCACTGAGGACGGCGATGCTGTCCGCGAGCCGGCCGATGAGGGCCGTGCCGTGGTCGAGCCGGAGCAGGTCGGCGAAGAACGCCGGCTCCTGGCCGTGCCGGTCCTCCATGGCGCGCAGGTCCGTCGCCTGCTGGTGCACGAGGGCCTGGACGCGGCGGGCGACGTTGACCACACCGCGCTGCGCGGAGTCGCGCATGGTCTCCTCGGCCTGGACGGCCTCGACCACGGACCGCAGCAGGGCCTCGTGCGCCGCGCGGAACTGGGGGCTGAGTCCATTGTCCGTGGCGGCCAGTGACAGCAGCACGTCCTCGGCGAACTCGCCCTCCTGGAGCTTGCCGACCGCCGCCGGAAGCTGCTGCTCGGCCAGTCGGACGGTGGCCGCTTCCTGCTGCTGGAGATGCGACAGGAGCAGTGCCTCGCGCTCGGCGGAGACGGCACGGAGTTCAGCCAGCGCGCGGCCGCGCCGTGCGGCGGCGGCCGACACCAAGGCGATGATCCCGGTGGCGACCACGCCGCACCAGACGACCGCGCCGGTGGCGGCGGCCGGCACCAGTACGGCGGTGACCGCCGTTGCCACGGCCGCCGCGGCAGGGGGTGCCGACCACGCCGCGGCAAAGCCGGAATGTGCGCTTCCGGGCGACGACGCAGTACCAACCATCAGCATCCTCAATCATGGGGGGCTACGGAAGCACGGTGGGATGCGGCACGGCAGGAACGACAGTGTCGGGCTTACCTCACCCACTCAAGGCGGCAACAAAGCCATGAGCTGAATTGCGTCGGAATCGCAACTCCGACGCGCTCAACTGGTTGCACTATAGCCAGAATTGATCACCAGTCGTAATTGCACAGGGTGTGCTGTCCGGAGGCTGAGACGGGCATCACACGTGTCGCTGCGCGCTTTTGTCGCTCCGTCACCCATGCTGCCGCGCGCACCGTCGCACGGCGGCCGTCAGGTGGCGCTGTGCGGATGGCCGGCGGTCGCCGAACGCGGCGGCCAGGTCTGGGGCGCGAGGATGCCCAGGACGTAGGCGCGCGCGACCAGGGCGCAGCGGGTCGGGGCGTCCAGCAGGTCCCGCAGACGGCTGAGGTGGTAGTCGACGGTCTGCCGCGACAGGTGCAGCGAGGCGGCGATCTCGCCGTTGCTGCGGCCGGCGGCCAGCAGGGACAGGATCCGGACCTGACTGGCCGTCAGCGGGGGATGCGCGTCGTGGGCGAGGCTCTGGTGAGTGATCACCGCCCAGACGCTCTCGACGCGCGACGGGCCGCGGCCCACGGGCGTGAGGTGCAGCCGGACCCGACGCTGCCGGCCGCGGCCGTCGACGAGGACGGCGGAGGTCTGGATCCGCCGGCTGCGGCGGGCTATCAGGTCCTGCCAGCTCCGCCGGAGCCCGGCCAGCTCCGGGACGGGCGCGAGCAGGGTGTGCCCCCTACGGCCGACGAGGTCCGAGAGGCGGGTCTGCAGCAGCTCGGCAGCCGCCGCGCCGGCCTGCAGGACCCGCCCGCCCACGGAAAGCAGGGCGCAGGGCAGCCCGCTGTGGTCGCGCAGCGCGCACAGGCTCTCCTCGGCCTCCCGCCGCTGGTCGAGCGCGCGGGTGTAGTCGCTGATGTCGAGGTAGATCCCCGCCACGCACATCTCGGTGCCCTCGCGGACCGGGAAGCGGTGGCCGGCCGCGTACCCGCTGGTGCCGTCCGCGCGGTGATACGTGAGGGTGTGCCGCACCGGCCTGCCGCGGCCGAGAACGTCCTGGTCCAGGGCGAGGACCTGCGCGGCGTCGGCGGGGGCGTCGACCTCGTGCACATGCTTGCCGATGACGTGCTCCGGGGTGGTGCCGTACAGGTGCGCGTAGGCGTGGTTCGCCCACAGGTAGCGGCCGCCGGCGTCCCGGATGAAGGCCGCGGCGGGGGCGAGGTCGGCGAAGGCGTCGTAGCGGCGGGGACCGGACGGGGCCGGGCCGACCTCCACCGCCACCCCGCGCATGCGGTCCTGCCGGGGCGGGTCGAGGGGCCAGTTCACCTCGAAGACCCGGCCGTCGAACGCCTGCCAGTGCCGCTTCCCGTCGCCGGCCGGGGCGGGCAGCTCCCGGCAGACGGTATCGAGGAAGCGCTGAGCGGTCCGGGTGTCGTCGAAGGCGCCCCCGCCGCTGTCGATCACCCGTAACTCATGGTCGGCCTCCCACCAGGACACCGGAAGGTGTTGCAGCAGCGATTTCAGACCGGTCTCGTCCACGACGGCCCCTCTGTGGTGAAGAGTTCAACGGATGCGCGGCGCTCGCCACCGCCATGCGTATCCCCCGCCACTTCGGCGTATGCCCGGTTCTCGGCCGATCCGGCGGAGCCGGCCGTCGTCCCATACGGCATCACGGAACCTTCACCGGCGGACCGACGAACTCCACAACTCTGGCATTTGCCTGAGCGCCCGGCGTCCGCGGTGGCAAACCGGGGGTCGCCCGGCTGGTTCTCTGGAAGGAGGCGCCCGGACACCGGGGGCGGGCGTCAACAGCCTTTCGCCAGACCTTCCTTCATCTGCAGAGGAGTCGAATTCCAGTGAGCACGGTGCTGTTTGTGCATGCCAAGGGCGGGCCGCCCTTGGGGTATGCCCTGTCACGGGTCGCCGCGCGGTCGGCAGTGCACCTGCTGGCGCTCAGCACGCTGCCGCCCGCCGTCGCCGCTTCCGCCGGGCGCGCCTGCGAGTCCGTGACGACCGCCGCCGGGCCGGAGCGCGGCGATCTGGTGTCCCTGATCGTCTCCCGGGCCCGGGAGGTCGGCGCCGACGCGGTGGTCACCTTCTCCGAGTACGCCGTCGTCGCGGTCGCCGAGGCGTCCGAGAAGCTCGGCCTCCCCGGCGCCGGCAGCAACTGCGCGCTGGCCCGCGACAAGCGGCTGATGCGCCGCGTCTGGAGTGAACGGGGCATCTCCCAGCCCCGGTTCCGCCCGGTCGCCGACGAGCGGGAGCTGCGCGACGCGGCCGCCGCGCTGCGCCTCCCCCTGCTGCTCAAGGCCGCCTGGAGCGCCGGCTCCACCGCCCACCGGATCATCCGCTCCGCCGACGAGGTGCCGGCGGCCTGGCAGCGAGCGGGCGAGGTGATGGCCGAATCCGCCGAACTGGGCTACGCCGAGCTGCACGTGGCCGACGCGGGGGCCGACTTCCTGGTCGAGGAGATCGTGCCGGGCACCGCGGAGGGCTGGTTCGACCAGCCGGGCTGGGGCGACTACGTCAGCGTCGAGGGCGTCGTCGCCGACGGCGTCTTCCACCCGGTCTGCCTCAGTGGCCGGATGCCGACGGTGGAGCCGTTCACCGAACGCGCCGGCATCACCCCCGCCGCGCTGCCCGCCGACGACCAGCGGCGCGTGGTGGCCCTCGCGCGCGAGGCGGTCGACGCGCTGGGCCTGGCGAACTGCGGTACGCACACCGAGATCAAGCTCGGTGCCGACGGCCGGATGTGGGTGATCGAGACCGCCGCCCGGTTCGGCGGGGCGATGACCGTCCCGCAGATCGAGGAGGTCTTCGGTCTGGACCTCATCGGCATGCTCGTCGACCATCTGCTGGGGCGCCCGGTGACCTGGCCCGAGGAGGCCCGTACCCCCGAGGAGGCGCGCGGCGCGGCGGGCTCCTTCGTCGTGCTGGCCGTGGACGGCGCCGGTGACGCCTGGCCGGACCGGCGGCGCTGGGACTTCCCGGCCGTACGGGACGCCGTGCCGCTCAGCCCCGGCAGCCGGCTGTCGGTCGTGGCCGAGAACTCGCTGCCCGACGGGGCGCCGGTCCCGGTGTACGACCCCGCCGCCGGCGCCAACACGATGGCGGCGCTGTGCCTGCTGTCCGCCGACGCGCCCGAAACCGTTCTGCACGACTTCCGCACCCTGGTGGACGCCCTCCCGCGCGTCCTCCCCCAGGACGACCCCATGGAGGCGCGCTCATGAGCACCGTGACCACCGCGGCCCAACCGTCCGCCGGGCCGCGCCCCGTCTGCGACCGTACGACGGTCGGCGAGCACCTCTCCCTGCCCCTCTTCCGCGCCCTCTCCGGCACGCTGGCCGGCCACCCGTACCTCAAGGTCGTGGTGGACCGCGCCGAGCACACCTGGCACCTGCTCGACACCGCCGTCCACCCCTTCCACGTCGACTACATCGCCACCCGCGTGCTCGGCATGGAACTGGCAGAACTCGACTCCTGCCTGGACTCCTTCAACGCCTCGGTCTACACGGACCCCGAGCGCCGGTTTCTGCTCGGTGTGCTCTCCCTGCACACCGACGAGGACCCCGAAGGACGGGAGCGGCCCTTCCTCGTCCTGGAGACGACCGAGGCCGACACCATGACCGGCCCGCTGCTGGAGGAGTTCTACACCTTCGTCCGCCACCGGCTCGACGGGCGGCTGCCGCTGCTGCTGAAGCCGGCGAACCACGGACAGGAACACGAACTCGCCGCGATCAGCGACGTCCGGGTGCCGCGGATCCTCAGCCACGAGCTCTTCGGCAACCGCACCCGGACCCCGCTCAACCCGGGCGAGGCGGTCGGCCGGCTGCGCCACTTCCGGACCGGCGAGGAGTACGCGGCCGCCGCCGGCACGCTCGGCTGGTCCGACATCGTCGCCATGCCGTGCCTGCCGGACGACGTACCGCGGGTCGCCGGCTTCATCAACACGGCGCCCACCACCCCGCTCTCGCACACCAACGTCCTCGCCTCCGGCTGGGGCATACCCAACGCGATCGTCCGCGACCTGGAGCGGATCGTCGCGGCGGACGGCCTGGACGGCGCCTGGGTCCGCTACACGGTGCACGACGACGACATCACCCTCGAACGGCTCGCCCAGGCGCCGACGTCCGAGGCCCCCGTCTGGCACCAGCACCGGATCCGGCTGCGCACCCCGCTGCTGGTGGACGTACCGGCGCTGCCGCTGCACCGGCTGCGCCGCACCGACCAGGACCGCTACGGCACCAAGGCGGCCAACCTCGGGGAGCTGCACCACGTCCTCGACAGCCACACCGTCGACCTGACCGCGTTCCACGGCCACCCGCGGCCGCCGCGCGTGGACCTCTACCCCCATCTCGCGGCCCGGCTGGGCGTACCGCCCGCCACCCGGGGAGCGGAACTCCGCGCCGCCGCCCGCGACTTCACCCGCAGCACGGTCTCCGCCCCCGACGGCATCGCCCTCCCCTTCGCCCTGCAGCACCGCTTCCTGATCTCCTCCCCCGCCGTGCAACAGGGCATCGGCAAGCTGAAGATGGCCCTGGAGCTCGACGCCGTCGACGCGGTGGACCCGCTCTGTCTGCAGTTGCAGCAGCTGATCCGGCAGGCCCCGATGCCCGACGAGGTGATCCGCAGCATCACCGGGGCGCTGCCCGGCGGCGCGGCCGCCGCCGGCCGTCTCGTGGTGCGGTCCTCCTCCAACGCCGAGGACCTGCCCGGGTTCTCCGCGGCCGGGGTGTACGACTCGATCACCACGGTGCACGGCACCGAGGAGCTGCTCGACGCGGTACGCCAGGTGTGGGCGTCCCTGCTGTCGGCGCGCAGCGTCCGGCTGCGCCACCAGGCGGGCATCTCGCTCGACGACACCTACATGGGCGTGATCATCCAGCGCTACCAGCCCGCGGACCTCGGCGGCGTCCTGGTGACCTGCAACCCGACCCGGCGGGTGGACTTCCGCAACGTCTACCTCAACTGCTCCCCCGGCTCACCCGAAACCGTCGTCGACGGCACCGCGCTGCCGCTCCAGTACCTCTACAACACCGTGGAGGGCGGCGGCCGCACCGTCGCGCTGGGCTCGTCCGCCGAGGACCTGCCGGCCGGCACCCGGCAGCGGCTGGCGCAGCTGGCCCTGACCGGGCGGCTGCTGCAGTCCCACTTCAGCGACACCGACGTGGACCAGCCGCTGGACATCGAATGGCTGATGACCGATCAGGGCGCCTTCCACCTGGTCCAGATCCGCCCCTACGCACGGTGAGCGGCCGGCTGACCGGTGGCGGCACCGCCCGCGCGCCCCGTACGAAGGGCGCGCCGCTGACCCCGCGGGCCCGCCGCATCATCCGGCTGAACAACGGCTTCCAGCTGCTGTTCAACCTGTTGTGGTGGATGCCGGTGTTCTACGCCTACCAGCGGCAGGCGGGGCTGTCCGACGGCGAGATCTTCGGCATCCAGAGCATCTACTACCTCGCGTTCTGCCTCTTCGAGATCCCCACCGGCCTGGTGGCCGACCGCATCGGCACCCGCAACTGCCTGCGGGCCGGGGCGGTCGTGATGACCGTGGCGAACCTCGCCCCGGTCTTCACCCCCAGCTACACCGGCTTCCTCGTCCACTTCCTGCTCATCGCCGCCGGCCGCTCGCTGACCTCCGGCGCGGCCAGTGCCTACCTCTACGACGGCCTGCGGGCCGAGGGCGCGGACGCCCACTATCTGAAGGCCGAGGGCCAGGCCCGCGCGCTGGGCCTGGCCGCGAAGGTGATCTGCTGGCCGTTGCTGGGCCCGCTCATGGCCCTGGCGCACCCCGCCCCGTACGTGCTGAGCGCCGCGAGCGCGGGCGGCTCCTTCCTCTGTGCCCTCCTGCTGCCGCGCCAGGTGGCGCACCGGCCCGCCGGAAGCGGCTCCACCGGAGCGGGCCGGCGCGGGCCCGGGTTCCTGCGCGAGGCGGTCGCCGCGGTGCGCTGCGTGTGCACCACGCCGTGGCTCGCGCTGGTCGTGGTGCAGGGCGTCGCCGTGTTCACCCTCTCCCGCATCTGCCAGGTCAACCTGTTCCAGCCGGTGCTGCTGGACCACGGCATCGGCGAGGGCTCGCACGGCAGTGTGCTCGCCGCCATGACCGTTGCCGAGGCGGTGGCGTCGGCCCGGCCGCAGTGGCTCAGCACGCGGCTCTCCCCGGTCGCCTGGGTGTCGCTGCTCAGCCTGGCGCTGGCGGCGGCCCTGGCGGGCATCACGCTCGGCGGGCCCTGGACGGTCATCGCGCTGCTGTGTCTGTTCGCCGCCGTCACCGGCTTCGCCTATCCGCTCCAGCGCAAGCTGGTGAACGACGCCGTGCCGGCGGGCGCCCCGCGCGCCACCCTGCTGTCCGTCGAGAGCATCGTCGACCGGGGGGTGTGCGCGCTGGCGGCCGTCGCCGCGGGTGCCTACCTCTCGGCGGGCCGCCTGGACACCCTGCTGTGGCACAGCGCGCTGGCCACCGCCGTCCTGCTGACCGTCCTGCACCTGCTGCTGCGCCGGCACCGTGGCGCCGCCGGGCGGCGGCCGCCGTCCCGCGGGGCCCCTGGACCGCTCCCCGAGGACACCCTGCCCCCGGCCCCCTGCGCGGAAGCGCTGCCGGCCCCGCCACCGGCCCCGGCCGGCACGACAGGAAGGGCATGAGTCCCGCGGTCATACTGGAGGGATGCGGCGTACGGATACCGGGCGCTACGGCGAGGACGTCTTCCGCCCGGAGGAGACCGGCGAGGCCGACCGCATCGATCTGGGCGCGCTCGCCTACGACGGGGTGACCACCGCCCGGCTGGCGGCGCTGGGCGCCGGCCCCGGCTGGCACTGCCTGGACGTGGGCGCCGGAACCGGCACCGTCGCCCGGTGGCTGCTCACGTCGGCCGGGGTCACCTCCGTCCTGGCGGTGGACCGCGACACCCGGTTCCTCACCGACCGGCCCCCGGGGCTGGTGGTGCAGGCCGCCGACATCACCGCGCCCGGCTTCGACCCCGGCTTCTTCCACCTCGTGCACGCCCGCTTCGTACTGATGCACCTGCGCTCCTGGCGCCGCATGATCGCCAAGCTGAGCACCCTGCTCGTCCCGGGCGGGGTGCTGGTGCTCAGCGACGCCGTCGACCTGACGACCGCCGCCGCACCGGCCACCCCGTACACCCTGGTGATGCGCGCGATGTGGCGGGCCCTGCGGGAGACCATCGGCACGGACGTCTCCTGGGTCCCCGACTGCCCTTCCCTGCTGCTGGAGGAGGGGCTGCGCTCCGTGGCCGGCGAGATCCATGTGCCCCCGCTGCTCCCCGGCAGCCCGGTCAGCCGGTTCTGGGCCGACACCTGGGACCGCACCCGGGAGGCGCTCCTGGCGACCGGCCAGGTGGACGAGGCGCAGCTCGAACAGGCCCGGCAGGCCCTGGAGTCGCCGGATTCCGCCGCGCTCGCCCCCGGGATGCTCACCGCGTGGGGCTGGAAGCCGCCGCACCCGAGCGCCGCCTGACACCGGCCGCGCGGGGCATCGGCGGCCGGTCCTGGTGGATCGGTGTCCGCGACCCGGTCAGCGGCAGGCCCGTACCGCCCTGCCGGACCGCGACGATCTCCGCGGCGATGGACAGCGCGGTCTCCTCGGGGGTCCGCGCGCCCAGATCCAGGCCGATCGGGGAACGCAGCCGGGCCAGTTGGGCTTCGCCGACGCCGGCCTCGCGGAGGCGTGCGGTGCGGTCCTCGTGGGTGCGGCGCGATCCCATCGCGCCGACGAACGCGACCGGCAGCCGCAGCGCCACCTCCAGCAGGGGGACGTCGAACTTGGCGTCGTGGGTGAGGACGCACAGCACCGTGCGCTGGTCGGTCTCGGTGCGCCGGAGGTAGCGGTGCGGCCAGTCGACGACGATGTCGTCGGCCTCCGGAAAGCGGTCCCGGGTGGTGAAGACCGGGCGGGCGTCGCACACCGTCACGTGGTAGCCGAGGAACTTGCCCGTGCGCACCAGTGCCGCGGCGAAGTCGATCGCACCGAAGACGATCATGCGGGGCGGCGGCACACTCGACTCGACGAACAGCGTCACGGGGACCCCGCAGCGCGAGCCGCTCTCCGAGAGCTCGACGCTGCCGGTGCGGCCGGCCGCCAGCAGCGCGCGGGCCTCCGCCACCGCCGTACGGTCCAGCTCCGCCTGCCCGCCGAGACCTCCCTCGTACGTACCGTCGGGCCGTACGAGCAGGGCCCGGCCCAGGAGTTCGGCCGGGCCCCGGGCCACCCGGACCAGCGCCGCGGCCTCGCCGCGCGCGGCGGCCGACAGCGCGGCCGCGTACACCGCCCGGTCGGGCCCGCTCACCGGCGTGACCAGGACTTCGATGGTCCCGCCGCAGGTCAGGCCGACGGCGAAGGCGTCCTCGTCGCTGTAGCCGAACCGCTCCAGGACCGTGCCGCCGTCCTCCAGCGCCTGCACGCAGCTGTCGTAGACGGCCCCTTCCACACAGCCGCCGGAGACCGAGCCGACGGCCGTGCCCCGGCCGTCGACGGCCAGCGCGGCGCCCGGCCGGCGCGGTGCGCTGCCGCCGACGGCGACGACGGTGGCGACGGCGAACTCCCGTCCCTCCTCCGCCCATCGGTGCAGCTCGCCGGCGATGTCAAGCACCCGGTGCTCCCCCGGCCGCCCGCAGGACGCGGTCCGGCCTGATCGGCAGGTGCCGCTGACGTGCGCCGGTGGCGTGCCAGACCGCGTTGGCGATCGCCGCCGCGGCTCCCACGATCCCGATCTCGCCGATGCCCTTGATGCCGACCGGGTCGTCCGGGTCGGGGTCGTCCACCCAGTCGGCCTCGATGTGCGGTACATCGGCGTTCGCGGCGAAGTGGTAGCCCGCGAGGTCGGCGCCCACGTGGCCGCCGGACGCCTGGTCCCTGGTGGCCTCTTCGTGGAGTGCCATGGACAGGCCCCAGGTCATGCCGCCGATGAACTGGCTGCGCGCGGTGAGGGGGTTGACGATCCGGCCCGCGGCGAAGATCCCGAGCATCCGCCTGACCCGCACCTCGCCGGTGCTGACGTCCACCGCGACCTCGGCGAACTGCGACCCGAAGGTGTAGCGCTCCTTCTGCGTCTGCGCCAGCGCGCCCACGGCCGCGGAGGTGTCGGACCTTACGGTGATGCCCTCGGGCGGGACGGCGCCGCCCAGCGCCAGCCGCTCCCGTAGTTCGCCCGCCGCAGTGATGATCGCCCAGGCCCACGAGCGGGTGCCCATCGAGCCGCCCGCGAGGATCGCCGGCCCGAAGGAGCTGTCCGCGATCCGCATCCGGATGCGCTCGGGCGACACCTCCAGCGCGTCGGCGGCGACCTGGGTCAGCGCGGTCCGGGCGCCGGTACCGACGTCGCTGGCGGCGATCCGTACCGTGAAGGTGCCGTCCGCCTCCGCCGTCACGACGGCGGTGGAGGGCGCCGACAGCATGGGGAACGTGGCGGCGGCCATGCCCGTGCCGAGCAGCCAGCGCCCGTCGCGGCGGATGCCGGGTCGTGGGTCACGGTCCGCCCAGCCGAATCTGCGGGCGCCTTCCTCGTAGCAGGCGACGAGGTTGCGGCTGCTGAACGGCAGTCCGGACAGCGGCCCCACGACCGGTTCGTTGCGCACGCGCAGCGCGATCGGGTCGACGCCGCACTTCTCGGCCAGTTCGTCGAGCGCGGATTCCAGTGCGAAGGAGCCCGGCGCCTCACCCGGTGCGCGCATGTAGGTCGGGGTGGGGACGTCGAGCGGGACGACGCGGTTGACGGTGTGGTGCGCGTCCGCGTCGTAGAGCGGGCGCCCGAAGTCGGCGCTGCGCTCCATGAATTCGTACACCGTCGACGTCTGGCAGTCCGCCTGGTGGTCGAGGACCCGCAGCCGCCCGTCGGGGTCGGCGCCGAGCCTGACGCGTTGGGCCGTGGGGCTGCGGTAGCCGGTGAGCGTGAACATCTGCCGACGGGTCATCACGACCCGGACCGGGCGGTGCAGGACGGTCGCCGCCATCGCCGCTCCCACCGCGTGCACGCGGGTCCCCTTGGACCCAAAGGCGCCGCCGATGTGTTCGGAGCGCACCCGCACCGCGTCCGCGTCGAGCGAGAACAGCTTCGCGAGCTCGTCCGCGACGAACCTGCTGCCCTGGTTGGAGTCGATGACCTCCAGCCGGCCGCCGTCCCAGTGGGCCGTCGCCCCGTGCGGCTCCATCGGGCTGTGGTGCTCTTCCGGTGTGGTGTACTCCGCCTCCACGACGACGGCGGACGCGGCGAGTGCGGCCGCCAGGTCGCCCTTGCCCGCCGCCGAGCCCTCCGGCGTGTGCATGCCGGACCGGCCCGCGGAGAACGCGACGTCGTGCGGTTCGGTGTCGTACTCGACCGTGAGGGCCTCGGCCGCCTCCCGGGCCTGCTCGGAGGTTTCCGCGACGACCAGGGCCACCGGCCAGCCGACGTACGGCACCCGGTCGTGCTGGAAGAGCTGGAGGACCGGGTCGGGCGGCCCCAGCGGTCCCATGTAGTCGCCTTCGACGCGTGGGGCGTTGCCGTGGTGCAGCACGGTGAGGACGCCGGGCATCGCGAGGACGGGATCGGCCGCCACGGACCGGATCCGGCCACGGGCGACGGTGGACAACACGAGCCAGCCGTGGGCCAGTTCGGCGAACGGTATCTCGCCGGCGTAGCGGGCCGCGCCGGTGACCTTGGCCAGGCCCTCCACCCGGGTGTGGGCGGTGCCCACGGCTCCCGTCAGCGCGCTGCTTCCCGTCGTCGTCGTGGTCATCGGCCGGCCTCCTCGGCGAGCTCGGTCAGCAGGGCGACGACGAGATTGCGCATCAGTGTCACCTTGTATCCGTTGTCGGGCAGCGCCTGGGCGGCTGCCAGTTCGGCGTCCGCGGCGGTGCCGAACGCCTCGGCGCTCGCCGGCCCGCCGATGAGCACCCGCTCGGCCTCTCGGGCCCGCCACGGCCGGGACGCCACCGCCCCGAAGGCGAGCCGCACGTCATGGACGACGCCGTCGCGGACGTCGAGGGCGGCCGCGGCCGAGCCGATCGCGAAGGCGTAGGAGGCGCGCTCGCGCACCTTGCGGTAGCGGGAGAGGGCGGCCACCGGCGCCGGCGGGAGGGTCACCGCGGTGATCAGCGCGCCGGGCGGCAGCGCGGTCTCCTGGTGCGGGGTGTCGCCCACCGGCAGATAGAACTCCGCGAGCGGCACCTCGCCCGGGCCGTCCGCGGTCTCGTACGAGACGACGGCGTCGAAGGCCGCCAGTGCCACTCCCATGTCCGAGGGGTGCACGGCCACGCAGTGCGCGGAGGCACCGAGGATCGCGTGGTTGCGGTGCTCGCCCTCGACGGCGGGGCAGCCGCTGCCCGGGGTGCGCTTGTTGCACGGCTTGGACAGGTCGGTGAAGTAGCCGCAGCGGGTGCGCTGCAGGAGGTTTCCGCCGACCGTGGCCATGTTGCGCAGTTGCCCGGAGGCGCCGGCCAGTACGGCCTGCGTCAACGCCGGGTACCTGCGGCGGACTTCGGGGTGTGCGGCGAGGTCGCTGTTGCTGACCGTGGCGCCGATGCGCAGCCCGCCGTCGTCGGTGGCCTCGATCCGGTCAAGGGGGAGGTCACGCAGGTCGACGAGGAGGGCGGGCCGCTCCACGCCGGCCTTCATCAGGTCGACGAGGTTGGTGCCGCCGCCCAGGGCGCGCGCCTCGGGGTCGGCGCCCAGTACGGCGAGCGCGCCGGGCACGTCATGGGCCCGCTGATAGCCGAATTCCCTCATGCCGTCACCTCCGCGTCGCCGGTGACCTCGGCCCCGGCCGCCCGTGCGACCGCCTGGACGATCGAGACGTACGCACCGCAACGGCACAGGTTGCCGCTCATCCGCTCCCGTATCTCCTCGGCGGTCAGCGGCGGCACCTCGGGCCCGGGCCGCACGTCGGCGGTCGCGGCGCTCGGCCAGCCCGCCGCGTGCTCCTCGATCACCGCGATGGCCGAACAGATCTGCCCCGGTGTGCAGTAGCCGCACTGGTAGCCGTCCAGATCGAGGAATGCCTGCTGCACCGGATGCAGCCGCTCACCGTCCGCCACACCCTCGATGGTGGTGATCTCCCGCCCCTCGGCGGCCACCGCGAGCTGGAGGCAGGAAACGGTCCGGCGGCCGTCGAGCAGCACCGTGCAGGCACCGCACTGGCCTTGGTCGCAGCCCTTTTTGGTGCCCGTCAGATCGAGGCGTTCCCGCAGGGCGTCGAGCAGGGTGGTGCGGTGGTCGACGGGCAGCGCGTGCTTTTCGCCGTTGATGTTCAGGGTGATGGCGCTGGACGTCGATAGGGCCATGAGCAGCCTTCTTTCGCGTATGAGAGGCGCGGCGGGCATCGGGCGCGAGCCTGACGCCGGCGTGGTCGAGCGGGGTCGAGCGGGAACGCGTGAGCAAGAGGCACTGACCCACGGGAGCGACGTGGCGCAGGGGACGGTCCCGGTGGACAGGTCCTTGAGAGATGGCGCTGTACGGTGCGTCGGCTCGGGCGCCGAGGGGGTGTGGGGCGGATGCGAGGGGTACGGAGGAGTGACAGACCGGCCGCGGCAGCGCCCGACCGTCCACGCCGGCCGCATCTGCCGCTATGGTGGAGCTAACCGGACAGCTGTCCGCTACGTGAAAATCTACCGGACACCTGTCCGGTTAGCAAGGCCGGCGGCTCCGCAAATTCCGGAAGCCGGAAGGAGGACGCGTGCAGCAGAAGAAGGACGCGCCCCTGCGCTCGGACGCGCAACGGAACCGCGAGCGCATCCTGGAGGTCGCACTCGCCGAGCTGACCCGCTCGGCCGACGCCCCGCTGAGCGCCATCGCGAAGAAGGCCGGCGTCGGACAGGGCACCTTCTACCGCCACTTCCCCAACCGTGAGTCGCTCGTCCTGGAGGTCTACCGCTACGAGGTCCAGCAGGTCGCCGACGCCGCCGCCCAGCTGCTGGAGACCCGCGCACCCGACCGGGCCCTGCGGGAGTGGATGGACCGCCTCGCCCAGTACGCCATGGCCAAGGCCGGCCTGGCCGACGCGATGCGCAAGGCCACCACCGCCCGCGGCACCCTGACCAGCCTGGGACACGGCGCGGTGACCTCGGCCGTCACCCTCCTGCTGGAGGCCAACGAAGAGGCCGGCACCATCCGCCCCGGGGTGACCCCCGACGACTTCGTGCTCGCCATCGCCGGCCTCTGGCAGATCGATCCGCACAGCGACTGGCAGCAACGCGCGGGCCGCCTCCTCGACCTGGTCATGGACGGCCTCCGCGCCGGCGCCCCCAGCCGCTGAACGAGGCGCCCCGCCTCCCGCCGGCCCTACTGCGCGGCCGCGGCCGGGCGCACCACGAGCTCGTTCACATCGACCTGCGGGGGCTGGGCGACGGCGTAGGCGATGGCGTCCGCGACCGCGACGGCGGGCAGCGCGGCGGAGCGGTACGTCTCCATGGCCTGCCGGGCCTGCGGGTCCGTGAGGGAGTCGGCGAGCTCGGATTCCGTGACGCCGGGAGAGACGACGGTGACCCGGATGTCGCCGCCGGACTCCTGACGGAGCCCCTCGGAGAGCGCGCGCACCGCGAACTTGGTCGCGCAGTAGACGGCGGCCGTCGGCGACACCTCGTACGCCCCGACGGAGGCGATGTTGACGAAGTGTCCGCCGCCCTGCGAGCGCATCACGGGCAATGCGGCGGCGATGCCGTGGAGCACGCCGCGCACGTTCACATCGAGCATCCGGTCCCAGTCGGCGACACGCAGCGCCTCCAGCGGCGAAAGGGGCATCACCCCGGCGTTGTTGACCATGACGTCCACCCGTCCGAACGCGGCGCGGGCCGCGTCGACGAAAGCGCACACGTCGTCGGCGTCGGTGACGTCCACGCGCCGGTACGCGGCCGTACCTCCGGCGCCGACGAGCTGGCCGGTCAGTGCCGCGAGGCGGTCGGTGCGGCGTGCGCCGAGGAAGACGCGGTGCCCGTCGGCGGCCAGCCGGCGCGCGGTCGCCTCGCCGATACCGCTGCTGGCGCCGGTGATCACCACGGTCTTGGGATTGCCGTTCACATCTGCTCCTTCGGGCCGTTGACTGCGACCAGGTTCTGCCGCCGCCGGCGGGCGGGCCAGGCCGGGCCGTTCCTGGGTGCCGTGCACCCACCCGGGCAGCGGAGGACCCCCATTTGGAAATGGGATCCATTTTCAGTTAACTTGGGTGCTCCGACCCGCCCGTCAACAGGAGGTCAGAGCATGGCCGTGCCCAAGCGGAAGATGTCCCGCAGCAACACCCGTCACCGCCGCGCCCAGTGGAAGGCCACGACTCCCCAGCTCGTGCCCGTCACCGTCGACGGCTCCTCCCACCTGGTACCGCAGCGCCTGGCCAAGGCGTACGCGCGCGGCCTGCTGCGCCCGGAGAGCTGAGCCGGTGGCGCACGACCGACTGCCCGTGACGGTCCTCTCCGGCTTTCTCGGCGCCGGGAAGACCACGCTGCTCAACCACGTTCTGGGCAACCGCGAGGGCCTGCGCGTCGCGGTCATCGTCAACGACATGAGCGAGATCAACATCGATGCGGCGCTGGTGCGCGGCGGTGCGGCCGCGCTCTCGCGGACCGAGGAACGCCTGGTCGAGATGACCAACGGGTGCATCTGCTGCACATTGCGCGACGATCTCCTCGAAGAGGTCGGGCGACTGGCCCGCGAGGACCGCTTCGACTACCTCCTCATCGAGTCCAGCGGCATCTCGGAACCGATGCCGGTCGCCGCCACCTTCGCCGTCCCGCACGACGACGGAGCGACCCTCGGGGACCTCGCGCGGCTCGACACCATGGTGACCGTGGTCGACGCCGCCGGGTTCCTGCCCGAGCTGGAGGCCGGCGACGGGCTGGCCGAGCGGGGGCTGGCCCCGTACGAGGAGGACGAACGCACCGTCAGCGACCTGCTGATGGACCAGGTCGAGTTCGCCGACGTCCTCGTCCTCAACAAGACCGACCTGGTCGACGCGGAGAGCGCCGAGCGGCTGCGGGCCGCGCTCGCCCGGCTCAACCCGGCCGCCCGCATCGTGCCCGCGCGGCACGGCCGGGTGCCGGCCGTCGAACTCCTCGGCACCGGGCTGTTCGACCTGGAGAAGGCCCAGCAGGCGCCCGGCTGGGTGCGCGAACTCAACGGCGACCACGTACCGGAGACCGAGGAGTACGGCATCTCCAGCACGGTCTTCCGCGCCGACGCGCCGTTCCACCCCGGCCGGCTGTGGGACTTCGTCACCGAGGGCCTCGACAGCGGCGCGTACGGCCGGATCCTGCGCTCCAAGGGCTTCTTCCGGCTGGCCGGTCGACCGCGGGTCACCGGGCTGTGGTCGCAGGCCGGCGCGGTCGCCCGCTTCGAGCCCGCCGGCGCCGGCGCCGCGGGGGACGGTCAGGGCCAGGAACTGGTCTTCATCGGCACCGGGTTGCGCGCCGAGGAGCTGCGGGCGGCCCTGACCGACTGCCTGCTGGCCGACGGGGAGCGGCCCGCCGGCGACCCGTTCCCCGCCTGGGACGCCTACGGGCCCGACGCGTCCTGCGCACACGAGCACCCCGAGCCGGTGGCGCGGCGCTGACACGCTCCGGGCCGGGCGGTGGTCGCAGCCACGGCACCGCCCGGCCCGGTACTCCCCCACGGGCCGCCACCGGGCCCGCCGGCCCGGTCCCGACGCGCCGCACGCGCGAAAAAGCGCAGGTCGGAGCGGCACAGACAGGCACCCCGTCGAGCGGTAAACTCCGGTCGGCGCGTGCCTGGACGTTCGTTCATGGGGAGGCCGTAGCGGATGAGCGATGCAGTGTTCGAGACAGTCCGGTCGTGCGCGGTGGAAGTGCTGCAGGTCGCGCCGGAAGAAGTGACCATGGAGGCGGACTTCACGGATCACCTGGGGGCCACCAGCCTGACCCTCGTGGAGCTGGTCATGGCGATCGAGGAAGCCTGTTCCGTCGATCTGCCCGATGACGGCGTCGAGTCCGTACGGACCGTCCGCGACGCCTGCGAGTTAGTGCGCGCGCGGATATGAGGGGCGACCGGCGGGTGGTCGTCACGGGCCTGGGCAGCGTCACCGCCGCCGGCGCCGGCCGCGACGCCCTGTGGGCGGACCTGCTGGCGCCCCCGTCGCCGGGGCACCGCCCGGTGGACGGCTGGGACGCCACGCCCTGGATGGATCGGGCCGCAATCCGGCACACCGACCGCTGCACCCAATTAGCGGTGGCGGCGGCCGAGTTGGCGGTCTCCGACGCAGGGGGCGCGAAGACGCTGACCGCGAGCGGCCGGCCGGAGCACGCGGGTGTTGTCCTCGGCACCGCACTGGCCGGGGTGACCACCATGGAACGGCAGTCGCTGGTGCGCGAGGCGCGCGGCGACAAACGCGTCTCGCCGTTCGTGGTACCGATGATCATGCCCAACGCGGCGGCCGCCGCCGTGTCCCAGCGGTTCAACTGGCAGGGGCCCTGCGAGACCCTCACCACCGCGTGCTCCTCGGGGACGCACGCCATCGCCGCGGCGGCCCGGCTGATCGCGTACGGCATCTGCGACACCGTGCTCACCGGCGGCACCGAAGCCGCCGCGTACGGCACCGTCCTCGCCGGGTTCAGGAACATGCGGGCGCTGTCCGGCACCGGCCGCACCCGCCCCTTCGACAGCGGCCGGGACGGCTTCACGGTCGCCGAGGGCGCGGCGGCGCTGGTGCTGGAGGCGGAGGACACCGCGCAGGCACGCGGCGCCAGGATCCTGGCCGAGGTGCTCGGCGCCGCGAGCACCGCCGACGCCTACGACGTGACCATGCCGCTGCCGGACGGCTCCGGCGCCGCCCGGTGCATGGACCTGGCCCTGCGGGACGCGGCGCTCGCCCCGTCCGACGTGGCGCAGATCAACGCGCACGGGACCGGCACGCTCCAGGGCGACCTCGCCGAATCACGGGCCGTGCAGCGGATCTTCGGCGGCGACGGGCCGCCGGTCACCTCCGCCAAGGGCGCCACCGGCCACGTCTTCGGGGCCAGTGGCGCGCTGGAGGCGGTGGCCGTGGTGCTGTCCATGACCCACCGTCTGATCCCGCCCGTCCAGGGCCTGACGGATCCGGATCCCGAGCTCGCCCCGGGGCTCGACCTGGTGCGGGGGAAGCCGCGCCCGTGGACGCCGGGGCCGGTGCTGTCCAGTTCGTTCGGCTTCGGCGGCCACAACGGGTGCCTGGTGCTGGGGCCGGCCGGGGCGTGATCACGGGCGCGGCAGCGCGCCGGAAGAACCGAGGGAGCTGTTGCATGGACCGTCCGGAGCACGCCCGTCAGCCGTCCCCCGAGGCCGTGTTCGGCTGGCTGGACGACAGCGCCCGGCGCCGGGAGCGCGCCGGGCTGCGCCGTCACCTGCGGGTCCGGGACGCCACCGACCCGGGGATCAACCTCGCCGGGAACGACTACCTCGGCCTCGCCACGCACCCCGAGGTCACCGCCGCGGCGGCCGGGGCCGCCACGGTCTGGGGAGCCGGCGCGGGCGCGGCCCGGCTGGTGACCGGGACCACCCGGCTGCACGAGGAGCTGGAACGGGAACTTGCCGCGTTCTGCGGCACCGAGGCCGCCCTGGTCTTCTCGTCCGGCTACCTGGCCAACCTCGGGGCGCTCACCTCCCTGTGCCGGCCCGGCAGTCTGGTGGCGGCGGACGCGACCAACCACGCCTCGCTGATCGACGGCTGCCGGCTCTCGGGCGCGGAGGTGGTGGACCTCCCGCACCACGACGCCACCGCGCTGGAGAAGGTGCTCGCGGACCGGCGGCAGCCCCGTGCGCTGGTGGTCACCGAATCCGTCTTCTCGGTGGACGGCGACCTCACGGCGCTGGACGAGCTCGCCGCCGTCTGCCGCCGGCACGGCGCCGGGCTGCTGGTGGACGAGGCGCATGCGCTCGGTGTGATCGGGGAGCGCGGCCAGGGCGCGCTGGGCGCGGCCGGGCTGGCCGGGAGCCCGGACACGGTCGCCACGGTCACGCTGTCCAAGTCGCTCGGGGCACAGGGCGGCGCGGTGCTGGGCCCGCGCCGGGTGATCGAGCACGTGCTCAACAGCGCCCGCGGTTTCCTGTTCGACACCGGCCTCGCCCCGGCCTGCGCCGCCGGCGCCCTGGCCGGGCTGCGCGTCCTGGTGCGGGAGCCCGGGCGGGTGGCCCGGGTCCGCGCGGTGGCCGCCCGGCTGCACGCCGGGCTGGCCGCCGCCGGGCTGCCGGTGGCCCCCGCGCAGTCCGCCGTGGTGTCCGTACGGGCCGGGTCCGCGCACGGTGCCGTCGCCTGGCGGGACGCCTGCCGGGCGGCGGGCGTCGAGGTGGGGTGTTTCCGTCCGCCGTCGGTGCCGGACCGGTTCTCCCGGCTGCGGCTCACCGCCCGGGCGGACCTGACCGATGATCAGGTCGACCGGGCGGTGCAGGTGATCACGGACTGCCGTCCCGGCTGACCGTCGCGGCCCTGCGGACCGGCACGGCCGGCGGGGCACGGAACGACAGCAGCCCGCGCATCGGGACCGTGCGCGCGGGACCGGCGAGCCGCAGATCGGGCAGCCGCGCGGAGACCGCCCGCAGCACGGTCTCCGCCTCCATACGGGCCAGCGCGGCGCCCGGGCAGCGGTGCCGGCCCAGGCCGAAGGACAGATGCTCCCGGCCGTGCGGCCGGTTCGGGCGGAGCTGCTCGGGGGCCTCGAACACGGCCGGGTCGGACCCGGTGGCGGCGAGCATCAGCAACAGCTTGGCGCCCTGCGGCAGTTCGACGCCGCCGAGGCGGGCCGGCCGTGCCGTCACCCTCCGCCAGGTGGTCAGCGGCGGTTCGCGGCGCAGCATCTCCTCGGCCCAGGCGGCGGCCAGGGCCGGTTCCCGGCCCAGCCGCGGCCACAGCCCGGGGTCGGCCAGGGCGCGCAGCAGCATCGTGGCGAGCATCTGTCCGGTGGTGGTCTGCCCGGCGATGACCATGAAGTAGCAGACGGCGACGATCTCCTGGCGGCTCAGCGGCGTACCGTCCGGCTTCCGGTGTGCGGCGAGCCGGGCGAGCAGGCCGGTGCCGCCGGGCGCCGCCCGCTCGGTGAGGCCGTCGAGCCACTGGTGGAACTCGGCGGCCAGCCGGGCCAGCGGCAGTTGGCGCTCCCGGGGCGGGACGCCCCAGAACAGCTCCAGTGAGGCGTCGTTCCAGCGGGCGAGCAGATCGATGTCCACATCGACGTCGCCGGCCAGCCCCAGTACCCGGAGCATCACCTCGAACGGCAGGTCCCGGGTGAGGGTGACCACCAGGTCGCAGCTCCCCCGCTCCGCCAGCTCCTTCTCGATGCGGTCCAGACGCGGCGCCATCAGCTCGTGGACCAGCGGTACGGCGGCGGTCACCCGGTCCCGGCGGAGCATCCCGGTGATCAGCCGGCGCAGGCCGGCGTGGGTGTCCGTGCCGTTGTTGGCGAGCGTCGGCGGCAGCGTGAATCCGGCCGCCGCCAGGCAGCGCAACGCGGGCACGGACAGCGGGACCACCGCGTCGAGCGCGTTGTCCGGACGGTACAGCTCCGGGTCGAGCAGCACCCGTCGCACGTCACGGTGGGTGCTGACGAGCCAGAGACCGGTCCCCGGGTCGTGGTGGACCGGCCTGGTCTCCCGCAGCGTCGCGTACACGGGGTAGGGATCGTGCAGGAACTCCGGCGCGAACAGGTCCACCGCCGGGCAGGGGTGGCCGGAGGTCACCTCTCGGCCTGCTGCTCGGGGGTGCGGGGCAGGGCGTTGGGCGGCAGCTCGGTGCCCGTACCGCGCCGGCGGACCTTGACCACGTCGTCCCGGTGCTCGGGCATGGTGGTCTCCGACATGCCCTCGACGACGAAGCCGGCGTCCCGGATCATCTCCAGGTCGGCGGCGCCGGGCTGGCCCTCACTGGTCAGATAGTCGCCGAGGAAGATCGAGTTGGCGATGTGCAGGGCCAGCGGCTGCATGCCGCGCAGGTGGATCTCCCGCCCGCCGGCCAGCCGGACCTCGACGTCGGGGCAGACGAACCGGACCATGGCCAGAATGCGCAGGCAGTGCTGCGGGGTGAGGGCCCACTCGGTGGCCAGGGGCGTGCCCTTGAAGGGCATCAGGAAGTTCACCGGCACCGAGTCGGGGTCCAGGGCGCGCAGCGAGAACGCCACCTCGACCAGTTCCTCCGGGCCCTCGCCCATCCCGGCTATCAGCCCCGAACAGGCCGACAGTCCGGCCGCCTTGGCCTGTTCGACGGTGTCGACCCGGTCGGTGTAGGTGTGTGTGGTGCAGATGTCCGCGTACCGGTCGCCCGCGGTGTTGAGGTTGTGGTTGTACGCGTCCGCGCCGGCCTCGGTGAGCTGCTCGGCCTGGCCCTCGGAGAGCAGGCCGAGGCAGGCGCAGACCTCGACTCCGGGGCTGTCCTCACGGATGGCGGCGATGGTGTCCGCCACCCGTCCGATGTCGCGGTCCGTCGGGCCGCGTCCGCTGGCCACCAGACAGACCCGCTTGGCGCCCGCGGCGACGCCCTGCCGGGCGGCCTCGGCGGCCTCCTCGGGCTTGAGCCAGGTGTACTTGAGGATCTCGGCCTTCGAACCGAGCCGCTGCGAGCAGTAGGAGCAGTCCTCCGGGCAGAGGCCGCTCTTGAGGTTCACCAGGAAGTTGAGCTTCACCCGGCGGCCGAAGTAGTGGTGGCGCACCCGGGAGGCTCCGGCGACCACGTCGAGGACGACCTCGTCGGGGGTCTTGAGGAGGGCCAGGGCCTCGGCGGGGGTGGGTAATTCGCGGCGCAGCGCCTTGTCGACGAGTGTGCCGATCAGCTCGTGGTGGGTGGTGTGGGCGTGGGCGTCGGTGGGAGTGAGTTCCACGGGTTTTCCCTTCCCGTACGGACGTGTGCGAGCCGTTCTCGGTACGGCTGTCCCGGGGCCGAGTATTCTCCGGGCCGCCGTGCCGGGAAAGGACGCAGTCCGGCCAGCGGTGTGCGGGGGCTTCCGCTCAGGAGTGCCACCGTGCGACGAGGTCCGCGGCCTTGAAGTCCCCGCCCAGCGGCGCGCCCAGGCCGGCCCGGGCAGCTGCGGCGAAGGCGTCGCGGTCCAGCGCCGCCATGCCGGGCGGCAGGGCTCCGATCAGCGGTGCCGCGGTCATGTCGGGGAGGTCGGTGAGGTTGCAGCGCATGGCCAGATCCGGCTGTGCGGGCCAGCTGCCGATGACCACTCCGGTGAGGTGCGCGCCGCGGCGTGCCAGCGCCTCGGCGGTCAGCGCGGCCGAGTTGAGGGTGCCGAGGCCGGCGGTGGCGACCATGAGGACCGGTGCCGCCAGCTCCGCCGCGAGGTCGGCGAGCGTCCATCCCTCGTCGTCGAACCGCGCCAGCAGCCCGCCCGCCCCCTCGATCAGCACGAGGTCGTGGTCCGTGTCCAGCGCCCGCACCGCCTCGGCCACGGCCTCCTTCGGCAGTCCCGGCAGTCCCGCGCGGCGGGCGGCGGTGGCGGGCGCCAGCGGCTCGGGGTAGCGCGCGAGTTCCCGCGTGTCCACCGGGCCGGCCAGCCGCACCACCTCGGCGAGGTCGCCGTCCTGGTGGGACGCCAGTCCGGTCTGTGCCGGTTTCACCACGGCGACGCGTTGTCCCGCGGTGTGTGCGAGTGCCGCCACGGCAGCCGTGGTGACGGTCTTCCCGACCTCCGTGCCGGTCCCGGTGACGGCCAGCAGCGCCATGTCTCTCCCTCGTCTCGGCCCGATGCCCGCGTCGCTTCGTGCCCGTTGCCGTCAGCCGGCCCGTGCGGCGGCCACGACTGCCGCCGCGATCCTCGCCACGTCGTCCGCCGAACAGAGGTAGGGCGGCATGGTGTAGACGAGGTCGCGGAACGGCCGCAGCCACACGCCGTGGCGGGCGGCCGCCGCGGTCGCCGCGGCCACGTCCACCGGGTGGTCCAGCTGGACCACCCCGATGGCACCCAGCACCCGTACGTCCGTGACGCCCGGCAGTTTCACCGTCTCGGCCAGTCCGTCCCGCAGGCCGGCCTCGACGCGTGCCACGTCCTGTCGCCAGCCGCCGTCCGCCAGCAGGTCCAGGGAGGCGCCGGCGACCGCGCAGGCCAGCGGATTGCCCATGAACGTGGGCCCGTGCGCCAGGACGGGGACCTCGCCCTCGGAGATCCCGCGGGCCACCTCGGTCGTGCACAAGGTGGCCGCCAGGGTGAGATACCCGCCGGTGAGGGCCTTGCCCACGCACAGCACATCCGGCCGTACGCCGGCGTGTTCGGCGGCGAAGAGCCGTCCGGTGCGGCCGAATCCGGTGGCGATCTCGTCGAGCACCAGCAGCACCCCGTGCTCCCGGGTGGCCTCGCGCAGTACGCGCAGGTAGCCGGGGTGGTGGAAGCGCATGCCGCCGGCTCCCTGCACCACCGGTTCGACGATGACGGCGGCCAGTTCCGGCGCGTGCCGGGCCACCGTCGCGGCCAGGTGGTCGGCGTAGCCGGGATCCACCGGGGTGTCGAAGCCGCCCGGTGGCGCGTCGGCGAAGACCTGCGGCGGCAGTACGTCCCGCCACATGCCGTGCATCCCGCCGTCGGGATCGCACACCGACATGGCGTGCAGGGTGTCGCCGTGGTAGCCGCCGCGCCAGGTCAGCACCCGGTGCCGTTCCGGCCGGCCGCGTGAACGCCAGTACTGCAGGCACATCTTGAGCGCCACCTCGACCGACACCGAGCCGGAGTCGGCCAGGAAGACGTGGTCCAGGCCGTCCGGGGTCAGCGCGACCAGCCGGGCCGCCAGCTCCACCGCCGGCGCATGGGTGAGCCCGCCGAACATCACGTGGCTGATCCGCCCGAGCTGCTCCCGCACCGCCGCGTCCAGCGCGGGGTGCGCGTACCCGTGGATCGCCGCCCACCAGGACGACATCCCGTCGATCAGCTCCGTACGGCCCTCGAACGGCGTCGCCAGCCGCAGCCGTACGCCGTGTCCGGACTCCACGACCAGCGGGGGCGGCGCGCCGGGCAGCGGCGCGTAGGGGTGCCAGACGTGGTGGCGGTCGAACGCGAGTAAGTCCTCAGGCGTCACGGCCGAGAGCATAGGCGCGTCGCGCGGCGCGCGGAATGGCGCCTCGGGAGCCGGCCGGTCAGCCGGTGAGGCGCAGCAGCACCTTGCCCGGCCGGCCCGGTTCGGCGTCCCGCCGCAGTGCCCCGCGCACGGCGGACAGCGGGTACACGCCCGCCACCTGCGAGGCGGCGGTGCCGTCCAGGACCAGCTCGTAGACCTCCGCGAGGGCTTCCGTGAGACGGTCCGGATCCGTGGTGTGCACATGGTGCACCCAGTCCCGGAGCCGGAACAGGACGAGACGTACGTCGGGCCGCGCGGCGGGCAGTTCCGCCGGCAGCGGGCGTCCGGAGAGCAGGCCGTAGTGCACCAGGGTGCCGCCGGTGGCGAGGACGCGGCCCAGCTCCGCGCCCTCGGCCCCGCCGACCGCGTCCAGCACCACGCCGGCCCCGCGGCCGCCGGTGAGTTCGCGCACGGCCTCGCCCGCGGCACGGTCGGCGGTGCACACCGCGGCGGTCAGTTCGGTCCCGGCCAGCCGCGCCAGGCCGCGGGGGTGCCGGACGACGGCGACCGGCCGGATCCCCGCGCGGTTCAGCATCCGGATCAGCATCCGGCCGATGGCGGAGGCGGCGGCGTTGACCACGACCACCTCCGCCCCGGCCGTCAGCACGTACTGACGGACCATCAAGTGCGCGGTGAGCGGGTTGATGTACGCGGTGGCGGCCTGCTCGTCGTTGAGTTCGGGGCGGACCGGGAGGCACCACCGGCCGTCGGTGATCTTCGTCTGCTGCCAGGCACCCGCGCTGCCGAGCGGGAGCACCCGCTGCCCGGGCTGGAGGTCCCGCACGTCCGGGCCGGTCTCCTCCACCACCCCGACGCCTTCGAAGCCGGGCACGAACGGCAGCACGGTGCGGGAGGCGTACGCGCCGGAAATGGTCACCAGGTCGGACGGGTTGACGGCGGCCAGCAGCATGCGGACGGCCACCTCGCCGGGCCCTGGCCGGGCCGGCCGGTACTCCTCGGTGCCGACCACCTCCGCGGCCGGGCCGAATGTCCTGACGATGCTTCTGAGGCGGGACATCGGCGAAGTCCTCATACGGTGGTGACAGTTGGGCGGCGGTCTGGGTACCGTGCTGTGCGCAGGCACAGTCACAGACAGCTGGTGACCCTACACGGATTGCGGGGGTTCGTGCGGCAGCGAGTTCCGTTCTCGGACGTCGACATGCACGGTCATGTGCACAACGGCGTGTACTGCTCCTACGCGGAGACCGCGATCAACGAGTTCCTCCGCGAGGCGGGGCTGTCCGAGCGCTTCGACCCCCGCGCCGACTCCCACGGCGTCGTGTACCACGTGAAGAAGGTCGAGCTCTGCTACGACGGTTCGGCGGGCTTCGACGACGTCCTGGACATCACCGCGGGCGTCCAGCGGATCGGCTCCAGCAGCCTGACGTTCTCCGCCACCATGGTGCACGCCGGGGACCGCGCGCCGGTCGCGCGCGCCGAGGTCGTCTGGGTCTGCGTCGACCGGGCCACCGGCCGGTCCCGTCCCGTCCCCGCGCCGACCCGCGAGGCGCTGGCCGCCGCGGACGCCCCGGCGCCTGCCGCGACCGAGGGCCGGTGACGTGCGCATCACTCTGCACGGCGTCACCGTGCGGTTCGGCACCCGCACGGTGCTGGACGCGCTGGACATCGAGCTGACCGAGCAGCGGATCGGGGTGATCGGCGCCAACGGCTCCGGGAAGAGCACATTCGCCCGGCTGCTCAACGGCCTCGTCCTGCCCGCCGAGGGAACGGTTCTGGTCGGCGGCCACGACACCGCGAAGGACGTCCGGCGGATCCGCCGGCAGGTCGGGTTCGTCTTCCAGAACCCCGACAACCAGATCGTGCTGCCCCTCGTCGAGGAGGACATGGCCTTCGGCCTGCGGAACACCGGTGTGCCCCGCAAGGAGATACCGGGCCGGGTCCGCGAACAGCTGGCGCACCTCGGCATCACGGCCCTCGCCGACCGGCCCAGCCACGCCCTCAGCGGTGGCGAGAAGCAACTCGTCGCACTGGCCGCGGTGCTGGTCATGCGGCCGGAGACGGTGGTGTTCGACGAGCCGACCACCCTGCTGGACCTGCGCAACCGCAATCTGATCCGGGACACCGTCGCCGCCCTGCCCCAGCAGGCCGTCGTCCTCACCCACGACCTCGACCTGCTGACCGGCTTCGACCGGGTCCTGGTCCTCGACCGGGGCCGTGTGGTGCACGACGGCCCACCGCGGACCGCCGTGCCCTGGTACGTGGAACGCTGCTCATGAGGATGTCGCTGTACGTCCCCGGCACCTCCCCGCTGCACCGGGCCGGGGCCCGGTGGAAGCTGGCGGCACTGCTGCTGTGCGGCGTGGCCGTCTTCCTCACCACCTCCGTGGCCGTCCTCGGCCCGGCCGCCGCCGTCGCCCTGGCCCTGCTGCTGTCCGTACGCGCACCCCGGGAACAGCTCGTCCGGCAACTCCGCGGGCCGCTCCTGGTCCTGGCCGCCGTGGTGGCGGTGGCCGCGCTCACCGAGTCGGTGCACGCGGCGCTCGTGGTGGGGCTGCGGCTGGTCGTGCTGCTGCTGTCCGCGCTGAGCGTCACCCTCACCACCCGGACCTCGGAGCTTCAGGACGTGCTGGAGCTGGTGCTGCGGCCGCTGGACCGGGCGGGGCTGGTGAACGCCTCCGCCGTCGCGCTGGCGGTGTCGCTGGCGCTGCGCTTCATCCCGGAGGTGTTCCGGCAGTTCCAGGAGATCCGGGAGGCACAGGCGGCGCGCGGTCTGCGGGGCAGCCCGCTCGCGCTCGTCGTGCCGCTGGTGATCCGGGTGCTGCGGTCGGCGGAGGACATCGCGGCCGCGATCGACGCGCGCTGCTACCCGCCGGCCCGTACCGGCGACCTCGACCGTCATGAACGGCTCAGCGGAAAGGCACCCGGATGACCGCACGCACCCGTCCTTTGATGTCCACCCAGGACATCGTGCTGATCGCCCTGTTCTGCGCGATCATCGTCGCCCTGGGGCTGATCCCCCCGGTCAACATCGCCATCGTGCCGGTACCGATCACCCTGCAGACGCTCGGGGTGATGCTCGCCGGAGCGGTACTGGGTCCGGTCCGCGGCGCGTGCGCCTGCGCGCTGGTGGTGCTCCTGACGGTGCTCGGGCTGCCGGTGCTGGCCGGCGGCCGCGGCGGACTGGGCGTGATACCCGGGCCGACCGGCGGCTATCTGCTGGGCTGGATCCCCGGTGCGTACGTCACCGGGCTGCTGGTGAAGACGTTCGCGCTGCGGGTGAGCCGCCGCGGCCCGCAGCTCGCCGCCTACTTCGCGGCCTGCGTCGCGGGCGGGCTGGTCGTCGTCTATGCGATCGGCATCCCCTGGACGGCGGTCAGCACCGGTCTCGGCATGGGCAAGGCCGCGGTCGGCGCCCTGTACTTCGCGGTCGGCGACACGCTGAAGGCGGCGGCCGCGGCGGCCGTGGCGCACAACGTACGCCGCTCCTACCCGATCGAACCGAGGTGAGCACGGATGCCGTTGGCACAGCGGGTTGCGCGGACGGGGACGGGGCCGCGCCGCGAGGAGCCGGCCTTCATCCTGGACGGGCACTCCCTCACCCATCGTCAGTTGACCGAGCGCGCCGCGGCGGTGGCCGCGGGTCTGCGGGCGTTACGGCCGCCGGACCGGCCGTGGCTGCCGTCCGGCGCCCCGCTCCTCGCTCTCGGCACGGGCAACCACCCCGCCTTCGCCGAGCTGTTCACCGGCGCCACCGCGGGTGACGGCGTCTGCGCCGTCCTCGACCCGCAGTGGGGCACGGAGCAGACCCGCGCGGTACTGGAACGGCTCCGCCCCGACCTCCTGGTGCTGTCGGCCGGACAGACCGCGCTGCACGATGTCGCGGAGCGGCTCGGCATCCGCACGCTGCTCGCCGGGGGCGCCGGCGCCCCCGGCTCCTACGAGGAGTGGCTCGCCGCGGGGCTCGGCGCCGACCCGTCGGAGCAGCTGCGGGCCGGCGACGACTCCACTCCCTTCCTGGTCGGGTTCACGTCCGGGAGCACCGGCCTCCCGCAGGCGTTCCTCCGGTCCCGCGGCTCCTGGCGGATCAGCCTCACCGAGGGCCGGAAGGTCTGGGGCATGGACGCGGGCCGGCACACGCTCGCGCCGGGGCCGCTCGCCCACGGTCTGAGCCTCTACGCGCTCGCCGAGTGCCTGGAGAGCGGGGCGGCCTTCCACGGGCTCGGCAGGTTCGACGCCGCGGCGGTGCTCCGGGAGCTCGAACGGGCCCCGGTACGCCGGCTGATCGTGGTGCCGACCATGCTCCGCGCGCTGTGCACGGCCGCCGCCGGGACACCGGACGCGCCCGGGCAGCGGTTCGCCGCCGTCGAGACGGTGGTCAGCGGAGGTGCCAAACTCCCTCCGCAACTGCTCGGCCCCGTCGCCGCGTTGTTGCCCAAGGCGCAGGTGCGGGAGTACTACGGCGCCTCCGAACTCGGCTTCGTCACCGTGGGCTCGCCCGGCCCCGAAGCGGCCGACCAGGACGTCGGCACGCCCTTCCCCTCCGTCACCCTCGAACTCCGCGACCGCGAGGGCGCCCCCGTACCGCCCGGTTCGCCCGGCGTGGTGCACGTACGCAGTCCGCTGGTCTGCGACGGCTATGTGTGGGGCGAGGGCAGCTTCCGCACCGAAGGGGGCTGGGCCACGGTCGGGGACACCGGCCGGCTCACGCCGGACGGGCACCTCCATCTCCTCGGCCGCGGCGGCATGGTGATCACCGGCGGGCTGAACGTCTACCCCTCCGAGGTGGAGAACGCGCTGATCCGGCTGGAGCAGATAGACACCGCGCTGGTGACGTCGGTGCCCGACAGCTATCTGGGCCGGGCCCTGGTCGCCGTCGTCTCCGGAGCGGGCACGCAGGGGCTGAGCCAGGCCGCGGTGCGCGACCTGTGCGCCGCCGCCCTCCCCCGCTACCAGGTCCCCCGCCGTTTCTACACCCTGGACTCGTGGCCGCTGACGTCGAGCGGCAAGATCGCACGGGGCCGGGTCGAGGAGTGGATCGCCCATGACGACGCACGGCTCGTCCCGCTCCCGGACGCGTCCGGTGACTGACGCCACCGGGTACGACCTCCCCGACGACCGGCAACCGGTGGTGGTCGCCGCCCGCCGGACCCCGATCGGCCGGGCCGGCGGCGCGCTGGCCGGCGTCGAGGCGTCGCAGCTGCTCGCGACCGTGATCGGGGACGTGCTGGCCGACGCGCGCGCCGACGCGGCGGAGGTCAGTGAGGTCATCGTCGGGAACGCGGCCGGCGGGGGCGGCAACCTCGCGCGGCTGGCCGCGCTGGAGGCGGGACTGCCGACGGAGGTGCCCGGCGTCACCGTGGACCGGCAGTGCGGCTCCGGGCTGGAGGCGATCGTCCTCGCCTGCCGCATGGTGGCCGCCGGGGCCGGCGAGGTCTGTCTCGCGGGCGGCGGCGAGAGCGTCAGCACCGCCCCCTGGCGGGTGCGGCAGCCGTCCCGCCCGGGCGGGCTCCCCGAGTTCTACGCCCGCGCCCGCTTCGCCCCGGAGTCGGTGGGCGACCCCGAGATGGGCGTGGCCGCGGAGAACGTCGCCACCCGTTACGGCATCGGCCGCCGCCGGCAGGACGAGTTCGCCCTGCGCAGCCACCGGCGCGCCGTCGAGGCCCAGAAGGACGGCCGTTTCACCGCCGAGATCACCCCGGTGCGCACGGCCCGTGGCACGGTCACCGTCGACGAGTGCCCGCGTCCCGACACCTCCCTGGCCGCGCTGTCCGCGCTGCGGCCGCTCTTCGCCGCCCCCGGCGAGGGCACGGTCACCGCGGGCAACTCCTGTCCGCTGAACGACGGCGCGGCCATGGTCGTGGTCACCAGCCGGTCGCGGGCCCGCGCGCTGGGCCACCGTCGCGTCCTCGGCTTCGTCGAGGCGAGCGCGGCCGGTGTGGACCCCAATCTGCTGGGCATCGGCCCGATCGCGTCGACCCGGCGCCTGCTCGCCCGGTGCCCGGACCTCGCCACCGCCGAACGCATCGAGTTCAACGAGGCGTTCGCCGCCCAGGTCCTGGCCTCGCTCGACGCGCTGGGCATCGCCGAGGAGTGGATCAACCTCGACGGCGGTGCCCTCGCCCTCGGCCATCCCTTCGGTGCCTCCGGCGCGGTCCTGGTGACCCGCCTCTTCACCCAACTCGTCCGCGCGCCCGCGCCGGACCTCCCGCTCGGCGCCCGCGGCCTGGCCATGCTGGGCATCGCCGGCGGGCTGGGACTCACCGCGCTGTTCGCCTCGCAGGGGACGGACTGAGCGGCAGCGGCGCGGCGTTCAGACCGTATTGACCGGCGCGGTCAGCTCCGCGGTGGGCTCCGGGGGAACGGCGATCGCCTCGGTGTTGATCAGGTCTCCCGACTCGACGGAGCCCGTTCCGGCGAGGTCGATGTGGACGCGGAGGCCGTAGGTGCCGGCGGGGTCGAGGTCCGGCACCTCCACGCTGAAGGGGAACCGGCCGTGCGGGGCCAGCGGCACGTCCGTCAGCACCTGGGCGGCCACCACCGTGGAGGGGGCGTCGGCCAGCGAGACGTCCCGGACCTCCACCAGGACGCGGGCGGCCGGGGTGGCGGGCGCTTCGGCGGGCAGGGCCACGACGCCGCGGACGAGGCGCGTCATGCGGCACTGCCGGCCAGGGGCGGCGGTGCCGCCGTGCGTTCCGGCTCCCGGTCGTCGAGCCGAGCCAGGAGCGCGGCGACCGCCGCGGAGATCGGCAGACCGGTGCGGTGCTCCACGAAGAGCCATTGCCCCGCCGGGTTGACCTCGAAGAACACATACTGCCCGTCCGGGCGGCGGCGCAGGTCGATGGCGCCGTACACCAGGCCGAGGCTGCTCATCAACTGCTGCAGGGCGTCGGTGAGAGGCCGCGGAAGCGTCACCGGCCGCACCGGAGCCTGGTCGACCACCGTCCTCATGTCGACGGGGTAGCTGGTCCCGGAGGCGTCGATCTCGGCGGCGAAGACGCGTTCGCCGACCACCGTGACGCGCAGATCGGCCCCGGGGACGAACTCCTGGAAGATCACCGGCGCGTAGCGGACCGCGTCGAGCTGCGCCAGGTCCTCGGGCCGCACCAGTCTGGTTTCCCGCCATGCCTCCGTGTGGGCCAGGAACGCCTTGAAGACGGTGCGTCCGACGCCGATGTCCTGGATGAACCGGCGGGCCCGCTCCGGCTGGTTGGTGACCAGCGTGCGCGGCAGCGTCAGGCCGGCCCGGCGGGCCGTCTCCCACTGGTAGGGCTTGTGGTGCGCGAGGGCATCCAGGGTCGGCGGGTTGACCCAGGTGCAGGGCAGCGAGTGGAACAGGCCGTGCAGGGACTGGCTGGTCTCACTGGCCGCGAAGCCCTGGTCCCGGGCGGTGCGCAGTAGCTGATCGACGGTGAAGGGGCGCACCCGGCGCCACCAGGCGGCCCGGCAGCCGCCCAGGGACGCGTATCCCGTGCGGGTGGTCAGGCCGCAGTCCGGCCGCTCCCCGTCCGCGTAGGCGAGGTTGATCACCGCGTGGGCGGGGAAGTCCGCCAGGTCGACCCGGACCACCTCGCGGCCGGCGCGCTCCAGCCGGCGCACCACGTCCAGGGTGTGGTCCTCGTCGTAGGAGACGACGAGAATCATGACAGCTGCCCGGTGCTGCCCCGGCCGGCGAGCAGCGGACCGACCTGGGCCAGCAGGCTGTGGTGGCTCGCGGACACGGCCGCGAGGTCCTGCTGGAGGGAGCCGAGCAGCTGGGTGAGCCGGTGCACCTGCTCACCCAGTCCGTCGGGCGATCCGGTCAGGGCGGGCGCCTGATGGGGTGTGGCCAGCACGAAGGGGCTGCTGCCGGCCGGGCTCTGCAGTTCCAGGGGCGGTGGCGGCTTGGGGGGCGCGTCGTGCACCGGGTCCTTGGCCTGTTCCTTGAGAGTGAAGTCGGCGACCGGATCCTTGGCGAACTCCTTCGCCGTGGGCAGGGCGTTGGGGTACAGGGTCTGGACGCCGGCCAGATCGCCCTGGGACAGCCCGGTCCGCTGGCCCATCACCACGCCGGGCGGGAGCGGCTGCTTGGCGACGATGGTCGGCTGGTTCGGGTCGATCGCGAAGGCCCCGGGTGAGTAGTGCATGATCGAGCCGTAGTCGTACGGCCCGATGTCGTCACCGTCGGAGATCTGCTGCAGGAAGTTGTGCTGCTGGTTCGGGTCGATGTTGCTGAACACGATGGTGACGAAGCGGTCGCGGTCCTCCCGGCTCTGCTCGTGCCACAGGCCCACGGTGTGGCCGATCTCGTGGATGGCGTTGCCGGCGGAGCAGCCGTCGCCCAGCGTGATGAGTTGCATGCCGCCCTGCCGGCCGACCGAGGAGGAGCAGCCGTCCCCGGGGACGAAGCGGACGAAGTCGGGGAAGAGTGGCGCGCTGTCGGCGGTCCGGGACTCGAACTGGATCCGGGTGCGGGACCTCCAGTGGGCGAGCGCGTCGAACACCCGGTCCGGGTCGGGAAGGGCCGGGTCGATCTCGAACGGGACCACGGCGTTCGGCCAGCGGAACTGCTGTCCCGTGATGCCGACGGAGTGGAACAGCATGGCGTTGCCGCCTTCGGCCGCGGCCTTCTGCACCTCCTTCACGGTGCCGATCACGATGTCGCCCTCGACGACGGCCATTCCGTTGACGTCGGCGTACTGGACGCCCTTCGCCCGGAACGTGGCCCCGTCCAGCAGCGCGGTGCCGCAGATCGGACCTGACCGGTACTCGCCTCCGCCGCCTGCCGCGGCCTTGCTCTCTCGTGCGCCCCGGGCGGCTGCCGGTTTGCGGGCAGGGGTGGCCTTGCGGCCGGTGGTCTTCTTCGTCCGGCGGGGGGACTCGGACGGGCTGGCGTTCATCATTCACCTCGGTGCGTGCGGGCAGGCGCTCTCGGCACCTGCGCTCTCTTCCACCCGGCTTCCCTTGCGGTGTTGCGACCGTCCGGCGCTGGAACGGATCCACCCGGACGGCACCGCGTGGCGGGGCCGGCCTTCGCCCCCGATGCGCGTCGTGGCACCTCCTTCCGGGTGCGGGTGACCGGGTGCCGGTCAGACCCGCTCCGCTTCCTCGACGCGGCTCTCCCGCGTCACGGTCTCCGGATGCCGGAGCCTTCCGATCGCCCGCTCGGCCGGCTGGCCGTGGGCCTCCGGGTGCAGGTAGTACCCGCGCTCCTCGGGTTCCTTCTTGCCGTCCGCGACGACCGGGTGGGTGCGCGCCCAGGCGTCCCGGCGGGCTCCGGTGACCTGCCAGCACACCTGCTGCCCCGGGTCGCCCCCCGCGATCGCGAACCGGTTCTCCTCGACCGGCCTGCTGATGTGCAGGCTGGGCGCCGGCCCGCCGATCGCCGTGAGCTGGTACTGCACGTTCTCGTTCAACGCGTCGAACCAGTCCGGCAGTTGGACCGTCGCGGTGCCCCGGTCGTCGAGGGTGGCGGTGCCGTCGTAGACGTTCTTCATCTCCGGCGACTGCACGAAGGTGTGGTCCAGGAAGCGGTTCTCGGGGTCGAGCGGGTGGTCGATGTGGATACCGCCGCCGCCCTGGGTCAGGGCGCCGCTCACGTGGACGTCGCCGCGGAAATCGCCTGCCAGCGGCTCCCCTTCGGCGACGATCCCCACCTGGCCGAAGGCCGACATGCCCTCGCTTCTCAAGGAGAACCCGTGTACACCGGAACCGTTGAAGCTGGTGCCCATGACGCCGGGGGCGTTGTTGGGACTGAAGCCGAAGCCGAAGCCGCCCGAGTCGCTGTGGCCGCACTGGCCGAGGATGCCGATGCCGTCGAAGCTGTCACTCTCGATCCCGGTGCCCGTGACGCTGTCGGCCTTGAGTCCCTTGCCGCTCTGGCTGCCGGCGACCACGCCGGTCCCGCCTGCCGCGCTGATGCCCGACACCCCGTTCCCCGCCGTGCTGGTGCCCGACACCCCGTTCCCCGCCGTGCTGGTGCCGGTGACCCCGTCACCGTCCTTGCTGACGCCGGCGACTCCGGGGTTGGCGCCTTTGCTTCGGCCCGCTACGCCGGTGCCCTGCCCGCTGGTGCCGAGGACGGCCGTCCCGGTGCTGGCGTCGGCACGGCCGAGCACGCCGACGCCCTGGCTCTCCTGGTTGATGCCGAGGGTGCCCGCCCCGCCGGGGGTCGTGCCGCTCGGGCCGGTGGTGCCCGGCCGGCCGCTGCTGCCGACGACACCCGACCCGACCGAACTGTCGCCCCACACGCCGAACTTGACCGGTGGGTCCTCCAGTCCCGGGTCGAAGCCGCTGGGGCCGTCCTGTGCCTGAGGTGGTCCGATGGGTGACATCGTTCTCTCCTCCTTGCGGTCATTGGTAGGTGATCTGGAAGCAGAACAGCTTGACGGTGTCCCCGACCGGCACCGTCGGAAGGTCCACCTGAAGGAAGTGGCGGTGGCTCCGGTTGTTCACCACGGCCTGCGCCGCCGGGACGGCCGGCGTGCCGAACTGGCCGACCCGGACGATCTCCTCCGCGCCTTCGTTGCCCGCGACCACGCGGCGGCGCAGCACGACCGTCGGCATGACGCCGTCGGGCGGCTGCCGGGTGCCGGTCACCAGCAGCGCCTTGATCTCGACGCCGTCCGGGAGCGTGATGTTCATGATGCCGTGCGCCTCGGTGGCCGTGGCGGGCTTCTGCGCGATGTCGTTGACCAGTTCCCAGTGCACCGGCGGCGGGGGCTGCGGCAGCGGCTGGCCCGGCGACGGGGTCAGCGGCGGGTTCGCGGGCTGCTCGATCTGCTTGCTCGGGGCCAGTATCGGCACCAGGGAGAGACAGGTCTCCACATTGGTCAGCGAGCGGATCACCGGGTTGAGGTGTTCCCTCGCCAGGACCGCGAACTCGGATTCCAGGTTGTGGAAGCGGATGTTGAAGCCGTTCTCGCCGCCGGCCTGGACGCGGTCCTCGTTGTCGATCCAGTCGGTGTGCGAGAACTTCGGTACGTAGAACGGGATCATCGCTGGTCATCCTTGTCGGATCGGCGGAATCGTGCGGGGCGCTGGTCGGCGGTGTGGTACGTCGGGAAGGTGTAGGCCGGCAGCAGGTCGGCGGCGGTGCCGGACAGCTCCCGCACGTGGGCGCGCAGCCCTTCGGTGCGGAACTCCACGCCGAGGGGGTGGAACCAGTTGAGGATGTTCAGCACGAGGTCGTAGCGTTCCTTGCCGATCTCGGCCCCGGCGGCGTCGAGTTCCCGGTTGAGCCGGACCTCGCACTGGTAGGGGGTCAGCCCGCCGCTCGCGAGGTAGCCGGCCCGCACCGGAACGGTGCCCGGCGCCCGGCCCTCGACCCGGTTGACGGGGTTGACCAGCGAGGCGGCCGCCACCCTGCCGTGTCCCGACGGGTCCACCGACCAGGTGAGTTCCTGGTCTCCCCCGGGCCCCAGCGGCCGTCGGGAGACCAACTGCGGTGGCAGCGGCGGGGACTGGCCGAGCGGGGCCGGGTCGGCCAGCAGTACGCTCGCCGCGCCCTCGGGGGCGGCCAGCAGACAGCGGCGGTAGGGCGCCGCGGCGGGGCTGACCGCCAGGGCACGGCAGTCGCCGCCGGGGGTCAGCGCCTGGGGCAGCAGGACGTCGGTGGCGGTGTCGATGACGTGCACCCGGCCGGCCGTCGCTCCGGCTCCGGCCGTGGCGACGTACAGGTGCCTGCCGTCCGGGTCGGCGCCCAGTGCCAGCGGCCCGGTGTCCGCCGGAAAGCCGTCGACGGTGGCGCTCGCGGTGGTGGAACCGCGCGGGTAGACCTGGATCGAGGCGGCGTGGTTCGCGGGCTCCAGCGTCACGTACAGCTTCGCCCCGTCCGGTGTGAAGGCCGCGGTGCGGACCTCGGCGCCGGGGCCGGTACCGACCGCGGAGCCCTGGAGGGCGAGCGTGGCCCGGTCGGCCAGGCAGAACCGGCCGCCGTCGAGCAGCACGGCCAGCACCGGGCTGCGGGAACTCACGGCGAGCGCACGGGGCACCCCGGGCAGCGTCACGCTGCGGGTCTGCTGCTGGGTCTGCGGGTCGTACGCGCGCAGGGTGCGGTCGCCGGCGTACGCGACGAAGAGACGGCCGCCGTCGGTGCCCAGGGCGACCGGGCTCGGGCCGGTGAGGGCGGGGGCGGCGGGCGTCAGGCCGGCCGGATCGAGTACCGAGACCGCGCCCACCCGGGTGTGCGCCACGTACACCCGGCCGCCGGCGAAGCAGAGCGCGCCGGGGAAGGGCGCCACCGGGACGGAGCGGTCGAGGGCCAGCCGCGGGAGGTCGTTCCGGGTGGCGGCAGCCGCGGTGAAGGAGGTGATCCGGTGGCTGCCCGTGAGCGAGAGGTAGGCCCGGGCGCCGTCGGGGGCGAAGCAGGCGTCGGCGGGCGCCGGGTGCGGTACGGCGATGACCGTGGTGGTCTCTCCGGTGACCAGCTCGAACGGCCCCAGCACACCGACCTGTTCGCCGGCGGCCACCGCCACCTCGACGTGCGGTGGGCCGGCGGCCGTCGGCACCCCGTCCGGGGGTACCTCGACGAAGTCGAATCCGGCGTCGAAGGCGCGCGCGGACAGCTCGCCCGCGGACAGCTCGGAGTGCCGCAGCACCAGGGCCCGGCCCTGGGCGCGCAGGCCGGTCAGGGACGGGTCGTGGGCGCCGGTCACCAGGAGTTGGCCGTCCTCGCCGTGGAGCCGGTCGAGCAGCCGGTCCAGGGCGAGAGCGGTGACGCGCTGCATGCGCCGGTTGGCCAGGTCCGGCCCGTAGTCGACGCCGCGGTGCGTGTCGGTCAGGTCGTCGGTGCGCAGGAGCAGGAAGCGCTCGTCGAAGTCGTCGGTGGGCGGCCCGGCCGCCTGCGCCTCGGTGACGGCGGGCACTCCGGTGCGGCTGACCGACTCGCCGGTGCCGAGCCCGCCGGCGGGCAGGCCGATGTGCACGACCCGGCTGCCGCCGCGGGTGTGGCCGGCGTGGGTGACCTCCACCTGGACCGTGACCTCGCCGGGCGCCTTGGTGTGCAGCACCGTCGGGTTGCCGGGCCGCACCTCGGCGTCGCCGGGCCCGCAGCGGGTGACCGACCAGCGGACCCCGGCGCCCGCGAGCCGGGCGGGGTCCGGATCCGGTGTGAGGGTCAGCTCGTCGCCGGCCCGGACGCGCGAGGTCGGCGGGGTGGTGAGGATGCGGAAGGCGGGGGCGGGCGGCTGGGCGACGTGGATCAGGCCGTCGCGGGTGTGCTGGACCCAGCCGAAGCCGGCGGCGTGGGCGTGCACGCCGAGGTCGTCGGGCGGGAGGGTGTCGTGGCGCAGGAGCAGGGCCCGGCCGATCCGGTGCAGGTCGGTGGCGGCCGGGTCGTAGGCCCGCAGGACGCTCAGCGTCCCGCGCTGCCCGGCGAGCCGCTCCAGCAGGGTGTCCAGCGTCAGCAGGACGCCGAGCTGCATCAGGCGTTGGCCCTCGTCCGCGCCGAGGTCGAGTCCGGCGTGGTCGTCGTGGCGGCAGAGCCAGCCCGGGTCGAAGTCGGGTTCGTCCTCCGGGGTGCCGACCGCTGCGTCCTCGGCGGCCCGCTGGTCGCCGTCGGCCGCGATGCTCTGCCCCTGGGTGAGCGCGGCCGGGAGCACGCGCAGGGTGACGGAGCCGGTCACCGGCCGGTCGGTCGCCTCGACGACGTCGAAGGGCTCGTCGTGCCCGGCGATCGGGCCCGCCTCGTTGAGCGCCGCGCGGAGGGCGTCCGGCGTGGGCAACAACCAGCGCTGGAACAGCCGGAGGCGCATCCGGTAGTGGTCGTCGCCCTCCCCGGTCACCGGCTCGAAGGAGGTCCGGGCGGTCCGCGAGATCCGTACCTCCTGGAGCAGGCCCGCGTACTGCGCGTCGGCGGTCGTGGCGGCCGGTGACTCCCGGCCCTGGCCGAACACGACCGGCTCGTCGTTGGACAGTGCGCCCAGCAGGTCCCGGCGCTCCCGGGCCACGGGCACCCCGTCGAGGTGGAGCCGCACCGCAGTCGGCCGCGCGCCGGAACCGGGAGGCCGGGGAAGGCGCTCCACCACCCCGGCCACGTGGTGGAAGACGCCGTCGCCGAGGTCCCGGTCGGCGAAGAGTTCCACCAGCGTGCTGCCGTCGGAGACCGACAGCCGCAGGTTCCGGTCGAGTCCGCGGAAGCGTCCGACGGTCAGCGACCAGCCCGGGGCGGCTGCGGAACTGAGCAGCGCGCACTTGGCGAGGACGGCTCCGGTCCCGGTGGCCGCGGGGTCCGGCCGTACGACCGCCTCGACGGTGCACGAGGTGTCCGGCCCGACGGCGAAGTCGGGGCCGGGGTCGACGGTGACGCGGCCCGGGCCGGCGAACTCGAAGGCCGCCGAGAACCGTCCGGTGCGCCCGCTGTGCGCCCCCGCGTTGGTGCCCGGGTGGTCGGCGGCGCCGAACTGCGCGCCGGCGTCGGCGACGTGCACCACCTCCGGCTCCGCACCGGGTGCCTCCGTCGCGGGGGCCGGCGGCCGGTCGTCCAGGTGGTAGAGCGCCACCGTCAGGTCGTCCCAGCCGTAGGGCCGGGGCGGGAAGCGGGGCGCGCCGAGGTCCTCGCCGAGCAGGTCCAGGCTGGCGCCGCGGGCGCTGTGCGCGAAGCGCTGGGCGGCCACCTCCCCGAGCCGCCCGGTGAGTTCCTCGTAGTCGCGGCCGATCACCCAGAGCAGCTTGGCGAGGTTGCCGAGCAGTGCGGTGACCTGCCAGTCGGCTGCCGCGCCGGGGGCGGGGGCGAGCGGTTGGACGCGGGTCAGCGTCACCAGGTGGCTCAGTTCGGCTGCGCGGCCGGGCAGTTCCACCGCCAGGCTCCGGCCGGCCGGCCAGCCCGCGGGGATCGGCACGTCGACGGCTTCCTCGTCCTGCCCCGGGGTGCGGGTGAACCAGACGCGGACGACGAGCGGTTCGGTGCTCTGCCGCCGGGGCGTGAGCAGGTACCGGGGTGCGTCCGGCAGCCGCCCGTAGCGGTCCAGGTAGGCCCGGAAGTCGTAGCGGGCGTGCAGGGTCCCGTCGTCGTGCGGCAGGAGCTGGACGGTGCGCCGCTCCATGCCCCGGTCGTACGCCGGGGTGAGCCCCCCGCGCAGCACGTCGAGGAAGTCGGTGGTCATTGGCTCAGTACCTGGAGGTCGATGAGCGGGCTGTCGAGCGCGAAGCGGGCGATCTCGTCGGGGGCGAGCACGAGGTTCTCGCCGACGGACAGCTCCTGCGCGTTGCCGAACACCGCGCCGGAGAGGGTGACGTCGCCGAAGGCCGGGGCGCAGCGGCGCAGCCGGAGGTTCTGGACGTCCACCACTCCGGCTGTCGCGCGCGCGGCGAGCACGATGTCGGAGTGCAGGACGCCGCGGCCGAGGCGGAGCCGATCCACGCCGGCCTGGACGGCCGTGAGGATCTCGCCCTTGATGGCGTCCGGGTCGTGTCCGGCCTGGATCAGCAGGGTGGCCCGGATGCCGACGTCGACCTGGTTCGCCGGATTGATGTTGGGGAAGATCGACACCGGCCGCCACTGCCGGACGATGTCGAGGACGGCGTCGTGCACGGCGGGGACGGCGCCGTCCGACGGGAGCCAGGGCCAGCCGGGTTCGACCGCCACGACCACGTCGAAGTAGTACGGCGAGCCGGTCTGGCGCTGTGCGGAGAAGGGACGCTGGCCGAAGAGGTAGGTGTTGAACCGGCTGTGGGAGGCGTCCACCCCGCCGTGCGGGTCGAAGATCGCCGCGTCCCGTACCCCCGGCACGTCCAGGATGCGTGCCAGCACGGCGTCCTGGGTCCACAGCGTGCGGGGCACGCCGAGCAGCCGGGCCCGGTAGACGTCGTCGGGTTCGACCAGTTCGCCGCCGAGGACAGGCGCGGGGTTGGCGGGGGTGACGGTGGCGGGGCCCAGGTTGAGGTGCAGTTGGGCCCAGGTGGGCTCCAGTCGCAGCGGCCGGCCGGCCGGCAGGTTGCCGTCCGGGCCGCGTTCGACGGACCGGACGCCCACGGTGACCGCGGGCGCACCGGCGGACAGCCGGACCGGCGCGGTGGTGCGCAGGCGTTTCCTGGGCGGGTCGACGGTCTCGATCACGGTGCCCTGCGGCAGGACGAACCGGCGCTCCGGTTCGGCACCGGCGAGGGTCAGGGTGATCTCGCCGGTGGCCTGGAGGGGCTGTCTGGGCAGGCCGAGGTCGGTGCCGAGGAGGTCCAGGGCGGGCCCCTGCGCGGTGGTGGCGAAGTTGGCGTAGTACTGGGCCTCCAGGCCGCGCCACAACTCCTGCACGTGCACGGCGGCGGCGTCCAGGACCTTGCGCAGCGCGCTGCCCGAGGTGAGGTCGACGTCGCTGCCGAACATGGCGCGGGCGCGGGCCTGCTGGTCGGCGATGATGCGGTCGATGCCCTTGACCACGAAGCCGTCCGCGGTCACGCCGAACTGGTCGAGGTCATTCAAGGCGTCCCCCTGACTGAAGCGTCAGCGTGTCGCCGGCGACGGTGTCGACGAGCGCGAAGACCGTGTACGTACGGCCGGTCCGGGCCGCTTCGGCGATCCGCTCCCGGGCCGCTTCGTCGAGGCCCGGCCGGAGTTCGAAGAAGCGCGGATCGTCCTGGAAGAACACCTCGCGGACGTCGGTGACGCGACGGTCCGCGCTGAGGCAGCGGACCAGCTCCATCTTGATGTACTCCTTGCGCGCGTGGACGCCGAGGGCGTACCGGCCGACGGCGAGGCGGTCGAAGCCGAAGCCGGTGTTGAGGCGGTCGCTGCCCAGCTGGGTCTCGACGGTCAGCACCAGGGCCTGGGCCAGGGCGTCCAGGCCCTCGACCGTCGTGAGCCGGCCGGTCCGGTCGTCGATGACGAGGTCGCCGGCGTCGGCCCGGAGGCTGCGGCCGAGGCTGGGCGCGCCGCCGTCGGGGGCGGTGGCGCCCGGCAGGCCGAGGCCCGGTGTGCCGGGGACGGGACCGAGGGGCCCGGGGTCGCCGGGCGTGCCGGTGCCGATGTCCGTCATCAGATCGCCTCCAGGGTGGACTGCCCGGCATCGGCGACACTCCAGCTGCCCGGTGCCGGGCTGCTGACGGTGATTCCGGTGGCGGTGTCGAGCAGTACCGGCTTGCCGCCGGCCGTGAGCTTCGTCGACAGGCCCGCCGGTGTCGCGGGCGCCGCGATGGTGCACGGCAGCGGGGAGCTGCCGTCAGGCGTCCTGACCGGGCAGGGGGTGAGCATGCCCGGCACGGGCAGGTCGGCGGCCCCGAACCGGAAGCCGACTTCCGCGCCCGCGGTGACGACCCCGTGCCCCTGCACGGTGAGCGTCGGTTCCCCGGCGGTGAGCCGGGTCTGTCCGCCGTGCGAACACTGGAGGACGGCGCCCTCCGTGAGTACCCGTGGCATCAGCTGATCGCCACCTTTCCCTCGCCGACCGTCAGGGTCGCTCCGCCGGCGCTGAGTGCCACCTTGCCGCCGCTCGCGGAGACCGTGACGTCCTTCCCGGCGCCGGCCGAGACCGTGACGTTGCCGTCTTTGTCGATGCGCACCTCGGCGCCCGAGCTGTGGCTCACCACGAATTCCTCCGCCGGGCCCTCGGCAGGCCGTTCCCCGACGTCGGAGCAGCCGGACGTGCCGACCGTCAGCTTGAGCCCGACCGCTTCCACCACCCGGCGGCCGTCCGCCGCGGTGAGGTCGCTGACGCCCTTGCCCTCGGGCCGCGGCGGGCTGCCGGCGGACAGCTTGGTCGGCAGACACAGCCACCAGTCGCCGGCCTGCGCCTTCGGGCGGTCCATCGGCTCCTCGTTGGCCCACAGGAACCCGGTGACCACGGAGTCCTCCCGGGAGCCGCGGACCTCGTTGAGCAACGCCCGCATGCCCTCGTACACCGGCACCGACAGGCCGACCTTGTGCCAGGCGAACGGGGCGGCCAGCGGCTTGTCGCGGAGCACTGAGCCGCTGTCCTCGACCGGCAGGTCGACGCTCGGCGAGACGGCGGCCGCGGCGCCGCCCTGCCCGTAGGCCAGGTCGGCCACCCGCTTGTCGGGCTTGGCCGAGCGGACCTGGCCCGCGTCGACGGAGGGGGAGACGGTCTGCGCGTCACGGATCCGGCCGGCGATCGCGTCGGCGACCGCCATCGGGCTGCCCAGCCGGGCGGCCTCCGTGTTGCGCCGGTTCTCCGCGCCGTCCTTGAAGACGGCGGCGCGCCCGGTGCAGACGTAGCCGGTGCGGGGCGAGAAGGAGTGTGTGACCTGGAGGAGCCGGAAGCCCTGGAACGGGTTCTGGTAGCCCTGCACGCTGGCCGCGACCCGCTGGCCGGCCCGTAGCTCCGGCAGGCCCAGGACGGTGAAGTCGAAGGCCGGCACGGAGGTCTGCGCCGGGAGGTCGGTGACCACCCGGTGTTTGCCCGTCGCGCCGGCCTGGACCGGTTCGAACTCGGCGAGCCGGGCGGTGGCCTTGCTGCCGGGCACGATCAGGCTGTCCTCACCGTTGAGCAGCGCGAGTACGGCGGTCGGGTCGGGCGGCAGGGCCGGGCCGGTGGTCGCGGGGTGGGTGACGGCGGTACCGAACTGCACCACGCCCTCCTGCACCAGGACTTCGGCGTCGTACTGGCCCGCGAGCTGTTCCAGCAGGTCGAAGGCGTTGCGCCCGTCCAGGTTGATGCCGGGCCGCCGCGGTTCCTTCGGGGTCGCCCCGTCGGCCAGCGTCGCGTGCGCCAGCGTGACGATCGCGTCGGCGGCTTGGGCGGGCGTCACGTTCACCGCGGACAGCTGGGCCGCCCGGGGTTTGCCGTCCTTGCCGAGGATGTTGCGGGTGGTCAGCAGTTTGAACGCGGCCTCCTCGTAGCCGGTGAGCTTCACGCCCAGCGGCGGGAAACGCTCCGAGACCGTCATGCCGTCCACCCGGCCGGTCAGGACGGGCTTGCGCGAGCCCGGCGACTCCAGGTAGCCGAGGGTGATCTCCACCTCGACGCCGCCGTCGGTGCCCCGCTCGCCGGTGAGCGCACCGGCGAGCGTCCGGTGCGCCGACAGCGGCAGGGCGGCGAGGTGGATGTCGAACTTTCCGGGCTGCCCGAAGCCGTACTCGACGGTGATGTCGGCGTCGCTGAGGATCGTGCCTCCGGAGACGTCGTTGGACACCGTGAGGTGCAGCCGCGGGAACGCCACGCGGTACCAGAGGATCACGCCCATCGCTGCGCCACCCCGATCACGATGCTGCTGCCGTAGTGGCCGCGCCCGTTGAGGTTGCCGCGGGCCACCTTGGCCTCCAGCAGGCGGATCGCCAGCCGCTCGGTGCGGTGGACGAGTGGGGGCTCGGCGACCAGCTTGCACAGGAACTCCACCCGCGGCCCCTCCGCGCCCAGCCGCACCACCCGCAGCACCAGATAGCCGGGAGGCGGCTCCGGGACCTTGATCCGGCTCGGCGCGGCCAGGTCGTAGAGCGTCCCCGGCGGGTCGTCGTCGCCCGTCTCCAGGTTGGCGTAGAGGCCGAAGTCGTACGCCGTGTCACCGATCGGGCAGGTGAATGCCTGCGGCAGGCCCTCGTCCGGATCGACGGGCAGCTGATGGAAGTCGAGCGTGTCCTCGGTGCCGTACGGGTACGCCGCGCCGGAGGCGGTCACGGTGTCGGACGGGTTCATACCAGACCTCCGAGCTGGCGCCGTGCCGGCACCATGTCGCTGACGGTGGGTACGGCGGCCATACCGGCGGCCAGGGCCAGGTCCAGCGCCTCGCCGAGGACGGCCGTCAGGCTGGAGCGCGGTACCTGTTCCAGCGTGACGCTCACGTCGAGGGCGTCACGCTTCTGATTGGACTGGGTGAAGCGCAGGCTGGTGATCTGCATGTCGAGGCTGATGGTCATGCCGCAGACCACGGGGAGCCCGGCCAGGTTCATCGCGGGGGCGGTGGCCGGTGCCAGCGCCCGGGAGGTCAGCGCCATCGCCTCCAGGCTCTTCTTGATGAGCAGCCGGGTCCGCCCGACCAGCACCGCCTCCACCGTGATCGTCCTGGCGGTCGGTGACACCAGCTGGGCGAGCCGGCTGCCCGCGATCCGGGCCACCTGGTAGCCCTCGTTGAGGGTGAGGCTGGTGACGGTGAGCAGCGGCACCGCACCGATCAGGACGGGGACGTTCACGCCGGCGGCCATGGCACGGCCCTACCTCTCCTGGTCCTCGTCGCCCGGTTCCCGCTGCTCGGCGGGCGGTGCGGGTGCGGGAGGAGCGGGGGGCGACGCGAGGGGTGCGGGCGTGGGGGTGGCGCGGGACCGGCGGCGGGTGGCCTCGACGATCTCCTCGAGTTCGTCCGCCGTCAGCCAGTCGAAGTCCTTCTCGTGCTGCATCAGCCAGTCGGCGAACCGCTCTCCGCGGGTCGCGCCGTCCTCGACGTGGAAGAACCGCCCGTTCTTGAGCTCCCCTTTGAGCACCGCCAGCGTTTCCCGGACGGTGTGCGAACGCTTGGCCTCGATCAGACGGAGCGTCAGTTCCTTGTAGTACGCGTTGGTGTGCAGGGTGGGGTGCCGGGTCGCCGCCTCCGCGACGGTGCGCGGATCGGTCGAGGTACGCGGCAGGTGGATGCCGTTCTCCGCGCCCTGCCGCACGTCGATCTCGGCGTCCTCCAGGATGCGGCGGGCGATCTCGGCCCGCGGATCGCCCTCCGGCACGATGTGGTGGGTCTCGTGGCCGGGCGGGCGCGGGTCGCCGGCCTCGGCCATGTTGCGCTCCAGCGCGTCCGAGGGCCGTCCGCCCGTGGTGACCGGCTTGTTGGGGGTGTCGGAGAGCGTGGGCGCCTCCGGCGGCACCTCCCCCGCCTCGTGCAGCAGGGCCTGCTGGTCGTGGCTCGCCCACGTGGCGGCGTCGTCCCACGCCGCGGCGAGGTCCTCCGCGTCGGCGAAGCGGCCGGCCCGGTCCAGGCGGCGCTCCTCGAACGCCTCGATGATCTCCATCGCCATGCGGGCGTCCTTCTTGGACAGCCTCCGCAGGGCTTCCAGCCGCCGCTCCATCGCGGCGCGGGCCACCGCCCGGCCCCGGTACCGGACCCGGATCGACCTGATCCTGGCCAGCACGGCGGCGTGCTCGACCTGCGGGACCACGGCGCGGGCGCCGGCGACCACGCGCCACGCCTCCGCGTCACCGCGCTCCAGCTGTTGCAGCATCGTGTGGTAGGCCGTGAACCGCTTCGTCCGGCGGGCGTCGTCCTGCAGCCGTACCAGCTCCAGCAGGATGGCGTCCCAGGCCGCCACCTCGCCCCCGGCCTGGTCCAGGGCCACCTGCACCACCCGCCAGCCGACCTCCCGTACGGCGTCCATCCGGCGGGTGTCCGCGGCCAGCACGGTGAGGAAGTCGATGCCGACCTCCGCCGCCGGCCCGATCCGGGCGAGCCCGATCTGCTCCATGGCGGCCAGGAACGTCCTGCCCTCACCGGGCTTCAACGCCGTGGCGAGGGAGGCCAGTTCCGCTTCCGTGAAGCCGCCCGGGCCGGCCAGGTGCCGGAACGCCGTCCCCAGCTCCTCGCTCAGCCCGCCCGACTTGGCGGCCAGCGTCTGGAGGGACTCCGCCTTGCCCAGCGAGTTCCGTACGGCGGCCCCGAGTTCGGCATGGGCGGTCAGCTCCGCGAGGGTGCTGCCCTCGGTGACGTCGAACCGTTCGAGCAGCGCGGCGAGCCGGCTCCTGTCCTCCACCGGGAGGTGGTCGAGCAGTCGCAGGACCTCGCGCTCGCCCTCGACGTCCCGCAACACGGTGCTGCCCGCGTGCATCGCGCGGGCCACCCGGCTCAGCCTGACCGCGAGCCGCTGTCCCTCGACCGACTCCGCCACCTTGCCGACGAGGCCCAGGAACCGCGCGACCAGCGCCAGCTTCTCGCTCAGGCCGACGGCCTCGGCCACCGCCTTGAGTTCCCCGATCCCGACGAACCAGGACGCGACCTCCACGATCACCGCCCATTTGATCCTGGCCGTCACGTTCTCGCCGACGTGCAGCACGGCCGCCCCCCGGAAGCCGTCCGCCAGCTTCGGGCCGATCTGCTGGACCACCAGCGCGCACTCGGCCCGGGCCGGTGCGTAGCCGTATCCGGCCAGCTGGAACATCACGGCCATCCGGGCCAGTTGGCCGAGCCCTTCGAGCAGCTGCGCGGGCCGGGTGACCAGCATCGCCAGCCCCTCGATCATCCCGCGCAGCAGGCCCACGACGGCGCCGACGGCGGCGTCGACCTCGATCCACGCCGACCGTGTCAGCTGGACGGCTTCGCCCGCCACCACGTTGTTCCGGATCGACTCCCGTACCTCGGGGGACAGTTGGAACGCCTCATCTACCAGCCGCCCCACGACGGCGACCGTGAACGGCTCCTTCTTCCCGAACCGCCCGCCAACGGTGACCAGCAGGTCCCACAGGGTGTCCCCGAGGTCGTCGAACAGCTGGTTCGCCACCCCGGCCGCGACCAGCATCTCCCGGACGGACTCCAGCTCCGTGACGCTGCGGAGCGAGCGCATGATCTCGACGATCGCCCGCTCCTGGCTCTCCCACGTCCATGCCGTGATCAGGACCCGCAGATAGCGGGACTTGGTCGACAGGTCGACGAGGCCGAACGCCACGGCGTCCAGCGCGGCCAGCCGTTCGGCGGCTTCCTGGAGCCGGCTCTCGTCCCCGCCGAGCACCTGGTCGACCAGCCGGTCGAGGTCCTCGAACACCAGCCGGCGGGCCTCCTCCTCCGGCAGCTCCGGTCCGCCCTCCGCCAGCCGCGCCTGCAGCCGACGGCCGGCCTCGCGGTCCGCGGTCAGCGGGTTGCGCTCCTTCGACACCACCGTGAGCACGTCGTAGCGGTGCCCGGCGGGGTCCTCCACGCTCCGCAGGAGCTTGCTGCGCAGGACGGCCGCCATCCGCTGCCCCGTGGGCGGCCGGCCCCCGGCGACCTCCAGGTCCTGGTTGGAGACGACCGGGGTGGTCGCCACCACCCACAGCCTGCTGTCCGGTGCTCCCACCGGGCCCTCCAGCAGCGCGAACGACGTGGTGCCGAAGACGGCGCGGCCGAGCTGGACGGCCCGGCTCAGATTGCTCGCCCGGACGTACCGGGTGGCTCCACCCAGGGTCACGATCCGCGCGCCGGGCAGGATGATCACCGCCCGGCCCTCCAGTCCGCTGAGCCCCTCGACCACGGCGTCCCCCGCGTCCCGGCCGCTCTCGGACGGCGCGGGGCCGGCGGGGTGGGTGCCGGCCGGGGCGGGCGGCGGAGGCGCCGCCGGAGCCGGGGACGCGGCGGCGGGGGCAGCGGTACGGGTGGCCGGCCCGCCCGGGGGTGCCGCCGGAACGGGTTCCGGCGCCCCGGGGCCGGCCGCCCGGTCCGTCACGTCCTCCCCCAGGTCGGCTGGCACCGCGAAGGCCAGGTGGACGCCGCCGGGCGTCGTTCCGCCGGCCGTTTCGGCCGCCACGGCCCCCGCGACCGCGGCCGCCGTGGCGGGCGGCGTCACGGGCGCCTCGCCCGCCGGTGGCGGTGCGCCGGCGACCCGCAGGCCGGACTCCCGCAGCCCGTCCGCGGCCCTGGCGACCGCGCGCAGCAGCACCTGCTCGCACGCCCGCTGCCGGTCCGGCGCCGGTTCACCGTCGAACGTCACCGACTCCGGCAGGTGCAGCCGGATCGTCAGCGTGCCGCCTCCGGGGGTCATGGCGCCGGCTCCAACCGGGCCAGTTGTGCGGCCAGTTCGTCGCGTCGCCGCTGGGAGGCGCGTTCCTGCTCGGGCGCGGCGGACCGGGCGCCCGCCGCCGCCTCCTCCGCCGCGATCTCCGCCCGGAGCACGGCCGCCAGCTCCGCCGTGCCCAGTGGCTCCAGCTCGACCGAGTAGCTGGTCCTGACCAGGTCACGTACCACCCGGATCCCGTGCCAGGGGTGGGTGCGCACGTACTCGACCGTGCTGTGCTCGACCCGTTCGGCCGCGACCGAGACGGAGACCAACTGGATCTCGCAGCTCTCCAGTTCCGTGTCGTCCTCGCCGCCCCGTTCGAGGGTGGTCAGGAGGGAGACGACGGCGTACAGCGGCTGTCCGGGGCGGCGCAGCTGGAGGTCCACCAGTTCTGCGAGCCGGTCGTCGAGCCGGGCCTGGATCTCCGGTTCGAACGCCTTCAGCCTCGGCTCGGCCCACCGGGTCAGGAACCAGTTCTCGATCGCCTGGTCGACCTTGGACATGACGGCGTTCCAGAGCACCATCGCGCCGATCCTGGCCAGGCCGAGCCCGGCGCTCCGCACCTGGCTCCTGATCCGGACCCCGAGCGGCACCCTCACCGGCTGCCGGGACATCGCCCCGCCGACCCGGACGCGCATGGCCTCGGTGTCCGCGTGGGAGCGCGGACGGCTGGTGCTGACCTTGTCCTTCTCGGCGTCGGCGATGTTCTTCCTGCGCGCCTCCCGGACCTCCGGGCCGACGACGTCTTCGTACTCCACGCCGGGCGGCAGGTTGCGCGCACCGTGGGCGTATCCGCCGGCGTTCGTCAGCTTCAGCCGCACCTTGAGTTCGGGCGGGATGGGCTTGCCGGCCTTGACGGCGGACAGCGAGGCGTCGAGCCGGTGCAGCACGTCCGCCTTCTCGGGGAAGTCCGGCATCGCGCGGATCTTCGCGATCGCCTCCTCCAGGCTGTTCCGGAGGTTCTTGCCGAGTGCGGTGGCCTTCTTGCCCTCGGCCTTGCCGAGGCTGCCGGAGCCCTTGTTGTCGTACAGCAGGAGCTCGCCGCTCTTCGGGTCCACTCCGACGGCGTCGAAGCCGTGGCCGGTCAGCGGGTGCGCGCCCGGACCGGACGAGGTGATGACGAGGCGGATCCCGCGCTGTCCCAGTGCGAACGGCAGGTCGTGCTCGCCGTAGGCTCCGCCGGCGTGGGCGCCGGTCACCGCGATCTCCTCGTCGTGGGGCACCGCGTGCCCGCCCGACATCATGGCGGGCGGCGGGGCGACCGGCGTGCGGGGCGGCGGGCCGGTGGCGCCGATCCTCGGTCCTGGAGCGGCCGCGGGTGGGCCGCCGGCGGTCGCGGTGGATGCCGCGGGAGTACGGCGGAGCAGCTCCGCTTCCAGGGCTTCCAGGTACGCCTTGGTGGCGGCGTAGCCGGCGTCCACCCGCTGGTGGCCGAGGAGCCAGCTCCGTGCGTGCCCGTACTCGGCTTCCAGGTCGGTGTCGGAGAGCGTCGCGGGGTCGCGCTGCCGGGGCTGCGCGGTCTCCAGCCGCACGGACTGGAGGGCGCCGCCGCCGTCGTACGCGGGCACCCGGTAGACCTGCCCGGTGGCGCCGATCCTGCCCCGGTCGAGCGTTTCGCCGGCCTGGACGGGGGCGGCCGGTGTCCGGCCGGTGACCGTCTCCAGGTGGCGGCGGGCGAGCCTGAGCCGGGCGGCGAGCGCCTCCTCGACGACGCGGCCGAGCTTCTCGACCGCCGCCGGTGAGGGCTCTCCGACGACCGTCACGGTGATCGGGAAGTGACACGACAACCGTGGCATCCCGGGCTCCTCGGGTTCAACTCAGCGCCTGGTACAGCGCGTTCCAGATCCTGGTCTCGACGGCGCTGCCGGCCTCCTCCGTGACGTCTCCCGCCATCACCACATGGACCGGGAAGTAGTAGTGGACCTCGGTGGCCGAGCGGGCGGACACCGCCGCCTCCGAGCCCGGCGCGGGAACGACCTTGTCGCCCTGGTGCACCTCGATCAGCCCGGGGCGCTCGACGGCCTGGGCATGTTCCTGGTCCGGGACCGGGTCCTGGTTCGGGTCCGACATGGGGCTCTCCGTCCGCCCGCCGGGCATCGTCCGCCGGCTAGGCGCCGGTGGGGACGGCCTGCAGGCTGATGCAGTTGAAGGTGGTGGTGGGCACGCCGTCGATCACGATGGTGCTGGCGACGGACGTGATGTAACAGTCGTTCAACGCGATGCTCTTGAACGTCCAGTCGCTGCCCTTCCCCTGCTGCACCACGACGCTGAAGGCGGTGTTCGCCATCGCGAGGCCGGTGAGCGTCGCCACGGACGTGCCGATCGCCTTGACCGCCATGGTGAAGGTGAACGCCTGCGGCTGGACGATGTGCGCGACGTTGTCGGCCTCCAGCGAGTGCAGCGGCTGGACCGGGACGTTGAAGGTCGGGTTGAAGGAGTCGATGGGGGTCACCGGTTTGGCATCCACCGACACTGCCAGCCGGGTGTCCCATTTCAGGGTGTCGGGCATGGTCTCTCACTTCCTCGGATTCCCTCGTTGCCGCCGGCCGGGCCCCGTCAGCCGGTGAAGACCAGTTGGACGGCGAGCCGGTGGATGGCGCCGGCGTAGACGACCTCGATGGTCATGTCGGCCCGGCGGGCGCTGCGGGCGTCCTTGATCTCCTTCGCCTCCGCCGCCGTCAGGTCGGCCGGGTCCTTGTCCAGCAGGGTCAGCAGCGGGATCACGACCGTGAAGCGTTCGATCACCTCCTGCGACACCAGCGGCGCGAGCACCGACTCCACCAGCGTGGCGACGGAGCGCAGGCCGACCCGGCTGATCCGCAGGTTCCCGATCGCCTGGATCAGCGCCGCCTTGATCCGGAAGTTGACGTCGTCGAGGGTCCGCACGATGTCGATGTACTTCTTGTTGTGGCTGGAGTCGGCCGTGTAGCCCTCACCGAGGTAGAGCGCCTGGCCGGGCAGCAGCACCGGGCTGGTGATCCAGTTGATGAGGTGGGTGTCGTACTTGTCGATCTCCGATTCGGAGAACCGCTGCGTCATCGCGATGCTGATCGGTTTGAGCAGCAGGGAGATGTGCGGCCGGTACCCGGCGATGACGCCGGCGGTGGCGGCCGCCACGTCGTCGGGCGACCGGTGCGCGACGAGCACCATGCGCTCCTTCTGCACCGCCCCGGTGTTCAGGGCGATCGCGTCGTCGGCGGTCAGGGCGCCGTCCAGCATGGCCACGCCGATGCGCTCCTTGCCGTCGCCCTCGATGGTCGAGACATGGGTCGCCAGCTTGCCGACCGTCTGCGCGTTCGCCGAGTTGAGCGGCGTGTTCGCGAGCACCACGATCTGCACGTCCAGCTTGCCCGTCCTGGCCAGCGCCGCGTCCCAGTCGGGTCCGGTGGAGTCCACCTGGACGCCCCACACCCTGGTCGGCGGCGGCGACTGGTTGAACGCGGCACCGATCGCCCGCACGAGGTCGTTCGCGCTCTCCTGCGTCACCGCGTCCCCGCTGGCATGGGCGTGCGCCAGGGCCGCGTCCAGGGTGAGCGTGAAGCCCGTCGCGGCGGACGTCGCGTTGGTCACCGTACGGACCTCCGAGGCCGTGCCGGTGCCGATCCGCACGGCGGTGGCGGCCGGGACGCTGACCGCGGCGGTGACGCTGGTCGCCCCTTCGGCGGCGTCGGCGGCCAGTGTGGTCGACCCGCCCGTGTAGGCGTCGGCCGCGGCCGACGGCGAGGTGAAGTCCATGGGCGGGGACTCGGCGGTGCCGATCCCGCCCCTGCCGATGATGGCGATGTCCCCGAACGCCCGGACGGCGGGCGCGAAAAGATTGCTGCTGGCGGTGACATCGATGTACTTGACCGCCATCGACCGCTCCTTACGTGAGGCGTGACGCCCGCCCGGCCGGACGTCGCGCCGGGTGGGGCCCGGCCCCGGGCCCTGAACCGGTGCGGCTGCGCGTGCTCATGCGACGTCCTCGAACGCGGCCACGAAGCCCGCGGCGGCCAGCAGGTCGGACACCTGCTTCTCGGTCCCCGGGGCGGTGTCGGATGCGAGCGTGGCGGCGGGGAACACCGCCAGCCACGCACTGGCGGCGAGCAGAGCCCCGCCGTCGTACTCGTCGGGCCGCGGGCGCGTGTCGTCCAGCGCCTGTCGGCACTGGACCAGCCTGCGCAGCGCGGCGCCGAGATCCAGGTCGGGAAAGAACAGCACCGAGACGCGCAGCCGGTAGGTACGGCCGGGCGCGCCCGGGTCGAAGGGCGGCGGTTCCGCGTAGTGCAGGCGGTAGAGCCGGGGGAACTGGGCCTGCAGCTCCGCGTAGTCGGCGACGCCGGCCCGGCGCATCAGCTCGGTGAGGTCCAGGAAGTCGAACCGTGCGGCGAACTCCTCCTCGGTGAGCCCGGAGAGGTCCTCGGAGCCGAGGGCGTCGAGCGCACCGGAGGTCAGTACCACCCGGGCCGTCACCACGGTGTCCAGTCCCAGGTCTATCCAGTACGGCGGTGCGACCGCCGGGATGTCGAGGGTGGCCCGGGCGTGCGCGGCGTCCGGCAGCAGCTTCTCCCAGCTGCCGCGGACCGTGACGGGCGGGCTCACCGGCACCTGGAACTGGGTGGCGGTGACCCGGACCGCGTCCACGAACCGGACTTCGAGCAGGCTCGGCTCATAGACCGCGGCGAGCAGTGACCGCACCCGGTGCCGGTCGGGATCGTCCGGGGGCACCAGCAGACTCGCCACCTGCGCCGGTTCCATGTACCGGAGCATCAGCCGGTCGGCGAATCCGTTCATGGCATGTCTCGCGTCACAGCGGCGCTCACGAAGCGGCGCAGTGCCGGACGCCATGTTCCGGACCGGCCCGGCCGACCGTGGGTGCATCGCTCGTAGGCGTGTAGGAGCCCATCGCACCGGTGCGCACGGCGTACCGCACACATCGGTGACTCGGGATGTGGACCGGTCCGGAGGGCACTGACGGGCGACGCTTCGGACCTGGCCCTTCTCCCTTCTCACGCTACGCCGTTCGAGTGACATCGGCATGTCGGCTCAGCCCACGCCCGGCGCACCGGAGAAGCGGTCCACGGCCCCCGCCGGACGATCTTCTCCCCGGCCACGATCACGTCAGGCAACCCCGAGCGCCGGAATCGCCTCCTTACCCGCAGGGACACCTACGTGAGGAACGGGGGAAGCCGTGCTGCGGCGTTCACTTCTCGGCGCGGCCACCGCCGCGCTGGCACTGACCGTCATCGCCGGGCTGGGCCTGGTGGGCTGCGGTTCGCCGCGGATGGCGACGTTGCACGCCAACTGCACGACGAAGGGCCTGAAGTGGAAACTCACGGTCCTCCACAAGGCGCCGCACAGCACGCATCGTGACGCCCGGCTGTCCGTGGTCAACAAGAGCGCGCGGCCCTGCGTCTTCGGCGGCTACCCGCTCTTCGAGGTCCACGTCGGCAAGGGGCCGGAGGCCGACGGGGCGGGCCGGGGCACGCCCTCGCCGATCGATCTGCGGGGCGGGGGCACGGTGACCACGGCGCTGCGTTACAAGGACTCCGACAGCGCCACCCGCCCGGCCTCCACGGCCGCGTCCCCCGGCTGCATCGTCAGCAACGACGAGGCCATCGTCGCCGCGCCGCACGACTACGAGGGCGGCCGCCGGCCGATAGTCGCCCGCGACGAGGCGGGCCGGCGCACCCTGCTGGACGTCTGCGAGGACACGATCTGGATGAGCCCGCCCGCGGAAGTCGCCAAGTAGCACCGCCGCCCGCGGCTCCGGAGACGGCCACGGCCTGACCCCCTCCCGGAGTCGGCGGCCCCGGCCCAACCTTGACACTGCGTCAGAACCGGCCCCCTCGGCGCATCGACGCCTCACACGCGGTGCCGGCGTCGCTGCCGCCTTCGTCCGGGTGACGCACCGGAGTGTCGTTTGGACAGTCCCCCGCCATCCGACACCGTGAGGGCCCGTGCGCCCTTCTCTTCTTCACCTCGTCACCGCAGCGGCCCTCCTCGTGGCGACCGCCGGCTGCGTCTCCGTGTCGGACAGCCGGTCCGGGCCGGATCCGCTCCCCGCACACGACGGGCGGACCCTGGCTCCGGACCGGCCCGCACCGCTGCGCCTGCCCACCCCGGGCCGGCCCCGGGAGCGGATGGCGGTCGCCGAAGCCCGCCCCGGCGGGAAGCAGCCGTCGGGGCCACGCACCGGCCACCGACACCGGCACCGGCCTCCCGCTCACCGGGCCGCGGCCCACGCGGAAACGGTGTCGCGGGAGCGGCGGACGCCTCGCCCGCCCCGGGTCGCCGCACCGCGGCCGCGCCCGGCCGGGGCCCGCCCGGCGCACCAGCACCGCGCCGCCCCGCCCACGGCGCGGAAGCCGGCCCGTCCGCGGGCCACGGTCGACCCCGGCGTGGTATGCCGGATGGCCACCCGCCACGTCCGGAAGGACCTGGTGAGGCTGTGCCGGAGCATGTACGGAAGCTGAGGTCACCGGCCCTTCCGGGGCCGTGCGGACGGCCAACCACCGCACCCCGCAGGCAAGTTGTTGAACTTTGAGCGAATCCGTTGTGTCTTGCTATGTCGCGACTGGGTAACGTCAGCACGCTTTCCCGCACTCGGTCCTTAATCTGAGCGTCCGCCGGGCCCGCAGTGGGGGGTGCCCGGCCCGAACCCAAGGACTCTCATGCTTCGTTTGCGTGCCCTCGCTGCCGCTGCCGTCATGGCCGCTGCCGGCGCCGCCTTGCTGCCCGCGCCCGCGCAGGCCGCCGGCTCCGTCCACCTCTACAAGATCTACTACGACAGCCCCGGCTCGGACACCCGCTCCACCGCGAGCCTCAACGCCGAGTACGTACAGATCAAGAACTCCACCAGCAGGGCCGTCAGCCTCACCGGGTGGACGCTGACGGACGCCTCCCGGCACAAGTACACCTTCGGCTCCTACTCGCTCGGCGCGGGCAGGACGGTCACCGTCCACACCGGCAGGGGCACGAACACCGCGGCGCACCGCTACCAGGGCCGCGCCGCGTACGTGTGGAACAACGACCGCGACACGGCCACGCTGAGGAGGGCGAGCGGCAGCACGGCCGACAGCTGCTCCTACAACTCCACGCGGACCGACTACAAGATGTGCTGACGGCACGCGCACGGCGTCCCTGCCCAGAGGGCGGGGACGCCGTGCGCGCTCCTGCTGCGGTGCCTTACGGGTGCCTAGTGCCGGCCTCCCGCGGCGCGGGTCTCGTGCAGCACCATCGCGGACCCACCACCACGCCGCTTCGGCTCGGCCACCGCCTGGGTCCGGCCGTCGGAGAGGAACTCCAGGGCGGCCACCGCGCCGATCTCCGGCGACGGGGTGAATGCCTTCGGGGCCTCGACGAAGTGCTGGCCGAGCCGGTCCAGCGCGGCCCGCTCAGGGGACTTGAGGAACGCCGGTTCGGCCTCGGTGTCCGTACGGTTGCGCTGGGAGATCCGGGGTGCCGCGACCGCCTCGGGCAGCGTCATGCCCAGGTCCACGCGGTTGACCAGGGTCTGCAGCACGGTCGTGATGATCGTGGCGCCTCCGGGTGAGCCGACGGCGAGGAGCGGCCGGCCGTGCTTCAGGACGATCGTCGGGGACATGCTGCTGCGCGGCCGCTTGCCCGGACCGGGCAGGTTCGGGTCGGGCACGTCCTTGGCGAGCGGCGCGAAGTCGAAGTCGGTCAGCTCGTTGTTGAGCAGGAAGCCGCGTCCGGGCACGGTGATCGCGGAGCCGCCGGTCTGCTCGATCGTGAGGGTGTACGAGACCACGTTGCCCCAGCGGTCGGAGGCCACCAGATGCGTGGTCGAGGGGCCCTCGTACGGGTCGGTGGTACCGGTCCCCTTCTTGCACCCGGCGCCCGGCCGGCGCGGGTCCCCGGGCGCGACCGGGCTGGTCAGGGTGGCCGTGGGGCTGATCAGGCAGGCGCGGTCCTTGGCGAACTTCTTGGCCATCAGCTCCTTGGTGGGCACGTCGGAGAACGCCGGGTCGCCCACCCACCGGTTGCGGTCGGCGAACGCGATCCGGCTGGCTTCGAGGTAGTGGTGGAGCGCCTGCACCCGGTCGGCCGCCGACAGGCGGAAGTTCTCCAGGATGTTGAGCGCCTCACCGACGGTGCTGCCACCGGAAGAGGAGGGCGCCATGGAGTACACGTCGAGGCCGCGGTAGGTGGTGTGGGTCGGATCGCGGCGCAGCGCGGTGTACTTGGCGAGGTCGCCTGCCGCCATCAGACCGGGACGCACCTTGGCGTCGGAGCCCGGCGCGACGGGCGGGTGCTGCACGGTCCTGACCACATCGCGTCCGATGGCGCCGCGGTAGAGCGCGTCCATCCCGTCGCGGCCGAGCTGCCGGTAGGTGCGCGCGAGGTCCGGATTGCGGAACCGCGAGCCCACGACGGGGAGTTCACCGTGCGGCAGGAAGAGCTTCGCGGTGGAGGAGATGTTCCGGAAGCGCTTCTCGTTCATCTCGGTCTGGGCGCGGAACTCGTCGTTGACGACGAAGCCGTCCGCGGCGAGCCGGGTCGCGGGCCGCAGCGCCTTGGCCGTCGAGATCGTCCCCCAGTCACGGAGGGCCTTCTGCCAGGTCGCCGGAGAGCCCGGTACGCCCACGGAAAGACCGGAGTTGACGGCGTCGGGGAACGGGATCGGCTTGCCGGTAGCGGGATCGAGGAAGGCGTCCGACTTCATCCGGGCCGGAGCGGTCTCCCGCCCGTCGATGGTGCTGACCTTGCCGGTACGGGCGTTGTAGTACGTGAAGTAGCCGCCGCCCCCGATGCCCGCCGAGTACGGCTCGACGACGCCCAGCGCCGCGGCGGTGGCGACCGCGGCGTCGACGGCGTTGCCACCGTGCCGCAGCACCTCCATGCCGGCCCGGGAGGCGTAGGGGTTGACGCTGGCGACCGCGCCGCCGCTGCCGGTGGCGACGGCCTCCTTGGCGGGCGGCTTGAGGCCGGCCGCGGATGCGGCGGGGGACGAGGAGCCGGTGCTCGGCTGGGCGCCGGCATTGACGGCGAGGACGAGGGGGACTGCGATCGCCGCGGCGGATGCGGCGGCGACCACGGTACGACGGACAGGCACGGCGCCTCCGGGTATCTCGGGAGAGCTGAGATTGCCGAAACCCTGACAGGCGGTGACCGGCGCAGCAACGCCTGCTCGTAATAATTGCGCTACTTCTGAGGTTCCCGCCCGGTAACCCTCCGCCCGGGGCACTCCCCTGCCCCCGGCGTCACACGCGGCGAATCCCGACTGAGGCCGCGGGCCCGGAACTTGGTCGTTGATCTTCAGAGGCCCGCCGAACACCCGTGGCAAAATCAGCGGGTGCAGATCGGGATGCTGGGTCCACTGGAGGTTCGCGCGGACGACGGCGGCTTGGCCGACGTGCCGGGCGCGCGGTTGCGCGGACTGCTGATCGCCCTCGCGCTCAAGCCCGGTCACGTGGTCCCGAAGGCGTCGCTCATCGACTGGATCTGGGGAGGGCACCCGCCCGCCGATGCGACGAACGCCCTCCAGCGCCTGGTGTCCCGGCTGCGGAAGGTGCTGCCGGACGGGGTGGTCGAGGGGCAGCCGGACGGGTACCGGTTGACGGTGGAGCCCGACGCCGTCGACGCCGTGCGGTTCGAACGCCTGGTCGTCGCCGGCCAGGCCCGTACCGAGGACGGTTCCCGGCGGGTGCGGCTGCTGCGGGAGGCCCTCGGGCTGTGGCGCGGTGCGGCCCTCCAGGACGTCGGTCTGCAGGACAGCGCCGCGTTCGACGCCGCGGTCGGCCGGCTCGAGGGGTTGCGCCTGACGGCCACGGAGGAGCGGGCCGACGCGGACGTCGCTCTCGGGCGCGGCGCGGAGGTGGTCACGGAGCTGACCGACCTGGTGGCCGCGCACCCGGTGCGGGAACGGCTCGTCGCCACCCTGATGCGCGCCCTCGTCGCGGCCGGTCGCGACAGCGAGGCGCTGCTGGTGTACCAGCGCGCGAGGGAGGCCCTGGCCGACACGCTGGGCGCCGACCCCTCGCCCGAGCTGTCCGCGGTGCACGTAGCCCTGCTGCGGGGGGAGTTGGGGCGGCGCGAGGAGAGCCGCAAGACCAACCTGCGTGCCGAACTCACCAGTTTCGTCGGCAAGGACGCCGATGTCGCCGCGGTCCGCGAGCTCATCGCCGAACACCGGCTCACCACCCTGATCGGGCCGGGCGGCTCGGGCAAGACCAGGCTGGCCACGGAGACCGCCCGCACTCTGCTCGGCGAGCTGCCGGACGGGGCCTGGCTGGTGGAGCTCGCCGCCCTCGGCGCGGACGGTGACGTCGCGCAGTCGACGCTCGCCGGGCTCGGCCTCCGGGACACCCTGCTCGGCGAGGCCCCGCACGCGGAGCTGACGGACCGGATCGTCGCCGCGATCCGCGAGCGGGAGGCGCTGCTGATCCTGGACAACTGCGAGCACGTGATCGAGTCCGCGGCGGTGTTCGCCCACCGGTTGCTCGGGGAGTGCCGGCGGCTGCGGATCCTGGCGACGAGCCGGGAACCGCTCGGCATCACCGGGGAGGCGCTGTGGCCGGTCGAGCCGCTGGCCCTGCCGGAGGGGGACGCAGGCCCGGGCGAGATCGAGTCCTCACCCGCTGTCCAGCTGCTGCGGGACCGGGCCGGGGCGGTGCGCCGGGATCTCACGGTCGACGCCCCCACCCTGGCGACGATGGTGCGCGTCTGCCGGGCGCTGGACGGGATGCCGCTGGCGATCGAACTGGCCGCGGCCAGACTGCGCACCATGTCCATCGACCAGCTCGCCCACCGTCTCGACGACCGGTTCCGCCTGCTGACCAGCGGCAGCCGCACCGCGCTGCCACGGCACAAGACGCTGCGCGCGGTGGTCGACTGGAGCTGGGAGCTGCTCACCGACGCCGAACGGATGGTCCTGCGGAGACTCTCGGTATTCTCCGGCGGGGCGAGCCTGGAAGCGGCCGAACGCGTCTGCGCGGGCGACGCGATCGACCGGGAGCAGGTGCTCGAACTGCTCACCGCGCTGACCGAGAAGTCGCTGCTGCTCGCCGAAGGGGACGGCGCCTCGCGCTTCCGCATGCTCGGCACGATCAAGGAGTACGCCGGGCAGCGGCTCGCGGAGGCGGGCGAATCGGACCTGGCGCGCCACGCGCATCTCGCCTACTTCACCGAGCTCGCCGAGACCGCGGAACCGTATCTTCGTCGCGCCGAGCAGCTGGACTGGCTGGCCACGCTCGGGGCCGAGCACGACAACATCGGTGCTGCCATGCATGGCGCGCTCGCCGCCGGCGAGGCGCAGGCGGCGATGCGGCTCGCGGCGGGCGCCGGCTGGTACTGGTGGCTCAGCGGGCACAAGACCGAGGGCATGGAGCACCTCACCGCGGCCACCGAGGTGCCCGGCGAGGTGACCGACGAGGTCCGGGCCGTCGTGTACGCGCTGATGGTGAATTTCGTGACCTCCGGGCCGGGCGACGAACACCACGCCGCGGAGTGGATCCACAAGGCGTACGAGTTCAGCCGGCGCAGCCTGCACAGTCGGTCCCGGCACCCGCTGATGGGGTTCGTCACCCCGCTGGAACGCATGCTCCGAACGCCCGACGCGTTCCTGCCCGCGTTCGCCTCGCTGCTCGACGACGAGGACCCCTGGGCGCGTGCGCTGGCCCGGCTGCATCTGGGCAAGATGCGGATCGTGCTCGGCCAGGACGGGCCGGACGGTCAGGATGGCGCGAACGCAGACGCTTACCTGGAGCGGGCGCTCGCCGAGTTCCGGGCGCTCGGCGAGCGGTTCGGGATCTCGTTCGCGCTGACCGAGCTGGCGGACCGGATCGCCGTGCGCGGCGAGTTCGCCGGTGCGTGCGAGCACTACGAGGAGGCCATCGCGGTCGTCACCGAGCTCGGCGCCGCCGAGGACGTCATCCGGATGCGGTCGCAGCAGGCGCAGCTGTACTGGCTGATGGGCGACGAGGACGCCAGCGCGGCCGCCCTCGCCGAGGCGCAGCGGTACGCGGAGCGGGCCACCTGGCCGGGCGCGCTGGCCCTGCTGGCCCTCTCGAAGGCGGGACTCGCCCGGTGGGGCGGCGACGCCGAGGAGGCACACAAGCAACTCGACGCCGCAACGGCCCTGCTGGGCGACGAGGCGGAGCGGCCGCACATCCGCGCGGTGACGCACGACCTGCTCGGCTACCTCGACGACGACCTCGACGAGGCCCGGGCGCACCGCGCGGCGGCCTGCGCGGCGGCGTCCGAGGCGGGACACGCGCCGCTGATCGCGCAGGTGCTCGTCGGGGTAGCGGACCTGGCACTGCGCCGCGACGACCACGAGCAGGCCGCGCGGCTGCTCGCGGCGAGCACGGGCGTGCGCGGCCTCCAGGACCACTCCCACCCGGACGTGGCCCGGATCGAGCAGGCCGCGCGGTGCCGCCTCGGCGACGCCCGGTTCGCCGAGGCGGCGCGGGAGGGCACGCGGACCGGCTGGCCTCAACTGGTCGAGGTCACGCTCGCCTCCTGAACGGGCAGACCGTGCCTACGTGCCGGCCGGTCTCACCCCGGCAGTTCCAGCACCTCCAGGTGACGGGGGTCGAGCACCCGCCCCCGGTCCCCCAGGACGTCCTGGAGCGTGTCGACGACCTGCCGGTTGACGCCGTCGTGCACCCGCGGATCGTCCAACGGCGTGACCATGTCGTCATGGTGGCTGGGGACGACGACACGCGGCCAGCCGAGCGCCTTCAGCACGCGCTCGAAGTAGTCGTACACCGCCGCGTTGCCACTGGCGCCCAGGACGAGCACGTCGGGCCGGGCCCCCGCGACCTCGCGTTCGACGAAGTTGGCGGTGCCGCTGAGGAACATCACCCGCGGCCCGCTGCCCACGGTGATCTGGTAGCCGAGCGAGCCGCCCTCCACCAGATCGCCGATCGTGCTCGGGGCGGCGGGTGGTTGCGTCAGCGTGCCGGTGGGCGCGAAGCCGTAGCCGCCCACCTGGCTGTGCAGGCTGCGGAAGACCTCGATCGTGTAGGCGGGTCGGGGGGATTCGGCGCTCCGCAGGGGGTGGCGGAGGTGCTCGCCGCCCGTGACGAGGAGGAGGTCGTCCGTCCGCGACGCCGGCACGCCGAGCGCTCTGAGCAGGTTGAGATGCGTCTCACCACCGAGCACTCGGACCTGCTCGTGCCGCCACTTCGGATGGTTCAACAGGGGTGCGACGTCGGCAAGATGGTCGAAGTGGCCGTGGGTGACGAGAACGAACTCGGGGGCGGCGGTCAGGTAGCGCTCCAGCACCCAGTCGATGATCCGTGCGTTCACCTGGAGCGTTTTGGCCAGGTCCATCTTGCCCTGCGCATCTTGGTAGGGCTGGCGGGTCAGATACGGGTCAACGAGCAAGCGGTGCCCGCCGAACGTCATCTCCCAGCCCGCGACCCCCAGCCACCGCAATCGGACCCCGGCCCCTCGCCGCGGCACCGCCCCGGTGGCGCGGGCATCTGAGGCCGGGGCGGCGCCGGACGTGAACGCGGCCGCTCCGGCAGCTCCGGCGGCCGTCCTGAAGATGCTCCGCCGGGTCACGGTCCCGGTCGGCGTGGCACACGTCAGACACATGGAGGGCTCCTTGGGGTGGGTGAAGTGCGCGGGATGGGCGGGTAGTTCGCCCCCGCACGCGGCGACTTGGGGCCGCCGGGCCCCGGACCGGCGGGCAGCGGTCAGTGGGCGAGGCGCCGCCGTCCAGGGGGACGATCTCTGACGGCCTCACCTCAGCAGCCGGCCAGGCCCGCTGTCCAAGACGCAGCAGCCGCCCGACCGATAGGCGAACGCATATCAGCGCAGGTCACCGCGGCCGCGAGGGCGAACTGACGCACAGGGACTGACGCATACGGACTGACGCCGGTCGAACCGGCCGGAGGCCCCGGCCACGCCTCATGGACGCTCGCCCGAGCCCCCCGCCACGCCTCGTGGACGCTCGCCCGAGCCCCCAGCTACGCGTCGTAGACGACCGCCCAAGGCCCCGTGGAGTCCCCGATACCGGCCAGCCCCGGGAGGTTCCCGACCGTCCCCGGCCGGCCGCTGCCACTGCCGCTGCCGCTGTCCGACTGCGCCCGGGCCACCACCTCCGCGAAACGCGCGGCCAGGGGATGCGCCGAACGCGTCGGCCGGACCGCGAAGACCCGGCCCTGCAACGGTTCCCCGGCCAGCCGCCGCCAGACCACTCGCGGCTCGTGCCGTGCGGCTTCCTCGGCCAGGAGGCCCACCCCGCGTCCGGCCACCACCAGCGCCAGCAGCACCTCCGCGCTCTCCGCCGCACGCACCCGCTCCGGGACGTAACCGCCCTGCCCGCACCGCGCCAGCACCTCGTCGTGCCACTCCGGGGACGTCCGGCGCGGGAAGAGGACCAGGTCGTGTCCGGCCAACTCGCCCAGCGCCACCTGTGGTTGCCGGGCCAGCGCGGAGAGACGGGGCAGCACCACCCCGAGCCGTTCCTCGGCCACCGGAACGGTCCGCAGTTCCGGCTCGGCCACCGGATGGCGGAGAAGCCCCACGTCCAGGCGCCCGTCCAGCAGCATCCGCAGCTGCTCCGCGCCGGGGATCTCCCGCAGTTCCACCTCCCCGTCCGGCGCCTGCTCCGTGAGGCCGACCAGCAATTCACGCACCACGGACGCCGGCGTTTCCGGCACCAGCCCCACCCGCAACGGAGGCCGGGCGGCGGCCGCGCGGACCTCGGCCATCCTCGCCCGCAGCCGCCGGTCGGCCGCCAGCATCGCGCGTGCCTCCGGCACCAGCGCCTGCCCGGCGGCCGTCAGGGCCACCCGCCGACCCGAGCGGTCGAACAGCTCCACCTCCAGCTCGCGCTCCAGCCGCCGGATCGACTGACTCAGCGGCGGCTGCGCCATCCCCAGCTCCTCGGCCGCCCGGCCGAAGTGCAACGCGTCTGCCACCGCGAGGAAGTGACGAAGGTGCCGCTGAAGATCCACGGCCCTCACGCTAGCGTGGCGGCGTGTCAGACCACCTCCTGATCCCCGGCCGGCTCGGCGCCGAACTGGCGCGGGCGGACGCCGACATACAGCTCCACGCCGTAGACCTCGACACCGGCGGTGACGTGGCCGTCGCGGCCGACCAGCAGGTGGTCATCGCGTCCGTCGCGAAGATCCTCATCGTCCTGGAGTTCGCCAGGCAGGCGGCCTCCGGCCAGCTCGACCCGGGAGCGCACCTCACCATCCGCTCCGAGGACCGGCTCGGCGGCTGGGGAATCGCGGGCTGTGCCGACGACGTGGAAATCTCCCTCCGCGACTGCGCCTACTTCGCCATGTCGCTGAGCGACAACACCGCCGCCGACGCGATCGTCCGCCGGGTGGGCGGGGACGCGGTCGGGATGCTCGTCGCGGAACTCGGCCTGGACCGGACAAGGTTCCTCGGTGGTCCGCGGCATCTGCTGCGCAGCATGTACGCCGACCTCGGGGCGCGCGACGACCGGGAGTTCGCCGCCCGCTACCGCGCCCTGTCCCCTACCGAACGACGTCGCTCGCTGAGCGTCTTCGACCCGCGGCGCACCACCTCCAGCACCGCCCGCGACATGACCCGGCTGCTCGGTCTGATCTGGCACGACCGGGCCGGCCCGGCCGACGCCTGCGCCGCCGTCCGCCGCCTGATGACCCGGCAGTTGTCGTCCACCCGGCTGGCCTCCGGCTTCCCGCCACCGGTGACCGTGGCCGCCAAATCGGGCACGCTGCCCGGCGTGCACATGGAGGCGGGCGTGGTCCGGTACCCGGACGGCCACCGGTACGCGCTGGCCGTCTTCGCCACGGCGCGGGACCTCCACGCCCGCCCCGCCGACCTCGACGAGACGATCGGCCGGGTGGCCCACGCCGCCGTGCAGACGATCCGCGAGGCCCCGGTGACGCCGGGCTGAGCACCAGCTAGAAGACCCCTGGGTACGTCACGCCTTCAAAACATCAGGTCATCAGCCCCTCAGGACGACGTAGCCCCGGAACGGTCGATGAGGGCCTGCACGCCGTCCAGAATGCAGTCCACACCGAAGGCGAGCGGGTCGGTATCGGGCACGAAGCCACCGTCGGCGAGGGCCTTGGTGAGGGCGGGAAAACGGTCGGCGTGCCGCTCCAGCAACTCGCCGGTGAGGCGGTTCCACTCCCGGTCCCGCTCCGCGTCGAAGTCGAGTGACTGCTGAGCGAGGTTGCGGACCAGGCCGACGACGAGAAGGAAGACGTGGTGCCGCTGGGCCGCGGTCAGCCCGGTCGGCTCCAGTGCCGCGAGCGCGGCGTCCAGCCAGCCGAGCTGCTGGGGGCCCATCGCCTGGCGGCGCATCGCGGTGGCCGCGAGCAGCCAGGAGTGGCCCTGGTAGACGCGCAAACACTGGCGGGCCCACTCCGTCACCTGAGCCCGCCAGTCCTCCCCCGCCACCGACAGGTCGGGCCGCCCGGCGAGGATGGACTCGATCATGAGGTCGACGAGTTCGCCCTTGCCGGGGACATAGCGGTACAGCGCCATCGCCGAGACGTCGAAGGTGGCGGCGACCTTGTTCATGGAGACGGCGTCCAGGCCCTCGGCGTCGGCCAGCGCCACGGCGGCCTGCGCGATACGGGCGGGCGTGAGGCTGGGCTTGGGCCCCCGGGTGGGCTGATCCTGCTCACCCCACAGCAGCGCGATGCTCGCACCCGCATCCCGCGTCTCCTTGGCCTTTTGGTTCCTGGCCATGTCGGTTCTCCTTCTCAACGGCGTTCAGCGGCAGACGCGTTGACATCCACGCTCACTGTATATACCGTAAATTCAATTGCTGATGCAGTAAACAGTTTAGGGGGAACGCCATGCTTGGCACCATCATCACCGCTTCCGCCACCGCCGTCGTCGCCGGTCCCGCCGCCGGCCTGCTGGGTTACCGGCAGCTCAAGCGCGCCGCCCACACGCGACACCTGCGCATCTCGTCTCCCGAGGGCATCAACGAATCCGGCTTCGTCCGGATCGGCGGCATCGACCAGTACGTGTCCCTCCGCGGCGAGGACCGCCGCAACCCCGTGATCCTGGAGGTCCACGGCGGCCCCGGGGCCTCCAACCTCATCTTCGCGCCGCGTACGCGGTCCTGGGAGAAGCACTTCACCGTCGTGCGGTGGGACATGCCCGGCGCCGGTAAGACCTTCGGCCGCGGCGGCCCGGCCGGGCAGGGCGAGATGAGCCTGGCCCGGCTGGAGCGCGACGCCGTGGAGGTGACCGAGCACGTACGCGCCCGGCTCGGCGTCAGCAAGGTGATCCTGGTCGCCAATTCCTTCGGCACCGTCATCGGGCTCCGCCTGGCCCGCAGCCACCCCGAGCTCTACTCGGCCTACGTCGGGACCGACCAGAACATCGTCGCGGGCGGGCGCGACCGGGGAACCCACCACGCCCTGTGCGAGCGACTGCGCGCGGCGGGCAAGCGCAAGGAACTCGCCACCGTCACCGCCATGGATCCGGACGCCACCACCTGGAGTGCCCAGCAATGGTCGCAGTACAACAAGATCGTCGTCACCACCGACCCGCTGACCTACGACACCATGAAGACCGTGGTGATCCGCTCCCTGTGGTTCTCCCCGCTCCACACTCTCCGCGAGCTGCCCACCTACCTGAAGGGCATGACCTTCGCCGAACAGCTCGGACCGCAGGCCCTGTCCATCGACGAGCGCACCGAAGGCACCTCATTCCGCCTCCCGGTCTTCGTCTTCCAGGGCGACCAGGACGTCCTCACCCCGCCCGAGCCGGCCCGGCGGTTCCTCGACGACATCACCGCGCCCGTCAAGGACTTCACCCTCATCCGGGACGCCGGCCACTTCGCGTCCTTCCGCCACCCCGACCAGTTCCTCGACCTCATGCTCACCAAGGTCCGCCCCGTGCTCACCCGGGAGCCGGCCGGCTGCTGACCACCAGGTCCATCCCGAAGGACTCCTTCACCAGCCAGAATCCGGCGTGGTTGACGTAGTTCAGACCGAGCGACCCCGCGCCGATGGCGATGACGACGAGGGATGCCTCCAGCCCACCGCCGTCAGGCCGAGTACGGGGAGGACCATCTGCGGCGGCTGCGCCTGGTGCGGGCGCTGATCCAGATCGGCGGGGGTTCCGGTGGCCGCCGCGCGCGAGGTGATCGCCGCCGCGGAGGACGAGTCGCTGGACCACCACCTGCGGCTGGGCGCGGCAACCCGGGCGCTGCCCTGCGCCGAGGCGCCGGCCGAGGACGACCCGGCGGTGCGGACCGCCCGCCGCTCGGTGGAGGCGCTGCTGGAGCGGCTGGGCTGGTCCTCCGGTCGTGGCCTGGACATGCTCAATCCCGCCCACCGGCGGCTCATCGACTCCGTCGCCGCGCTGGTCCGGCTCGGCTACCCCTGCGACACCGAGCAATTGCTGCCGTACGGGCGGCTGGCAGCGCAACTGGCGGTCACCCTGGACATGGTCGAGGAGCAGCCGGCCCCGTCCGGGCAGATCGAGGCGGCCGTCGCGCTGACGGTGCTCTACGAACCGGTACTGCTGAGCCTGCGGCGCATGGCCCACGCGGAGGAGTCAGCCCGTCGCTTCTGAGGCGCCTCGCTCATGAAGCCCCCAGCGGAAGGGCCTGGAAGGACGGAGGGCCAAGGCCGGTGCGGACGAGCCGGCCCGCGCTCGGCGGGCCGGGCTCGACGAGAAGAAGTGGTAGCACCCCGTGTGCGCTACGAGGACCGCGACCGCATTCCCCGTACCGAAGGGACCGCGAGGGGGCAGAGGGTGAGGGTGATCCACAAGAAGCCGCCGAGCAGTGCCACAGAGGGAGCCCCGAACGCGTTCGCCAGGGGGGCGGCGGAGAGTTGTCCCAGGGGGATGGCGATGAAGGAACCGAGATTGTCGTACGACGAGATCCGGGCGATGACATTCCTCGGGATCTGCTCCTGCAGTGTGCTGTCCCAGGCAACGCTGTAAAAGCCGGAACTCAGCCCCGCGACAAAGGTGGCGGCGGCGAGCCAGTACACGTTCGTCACCAGTCCCAGCGCGATCAGCGGAAGGCCGATCAGCGCCGCGCAGGTCTGCGCCACGGGGAGCAGGCGTTTCAAGGTGATCCGGTACATCAGTACGGCCATGAGCAGCACGCCGGCCGCTCTGACGCTGAGGACGAGCCCCCAGGAGGTCTCGCCGATGCGCTCCTTGGCGATCAGCGGGCCGAGCACGGTCCAGATGCCGACCTGAATGCAGTTCGCCATGCCGAAGGTCGCGACGATCGTCCACACCCAGGTTCTCGACCTGAATTCCGTCCAGCCCTCACGCAGGGACAGCAAGATACCGGCCTTGCGGGGCGGCGCATTACCGGTCACCTTCAGCCGGGCCATGCAGAGCGCCGCGACGAAGTAGGTGGCGGCATCGAGGGAAATGGCCCAGCCACCGCCTCCGGTGGTGACGATGGTGGCCGCAACGGTCGGCCCCAGCACTTTCGCGGCGTTCTTCGCCGATCCGAGAGCGGAATTCGCCCGCTGAATCCCGGACGTGGGGACGAGGTCCGGCACGATGCCGCGCAGGGCCGGATTCGTGAAGGCCGCCGTCGTTCCGTTGAGGGCCTCCAGCAGGATCAAGGATCCGAGGTCGTAGTTCCCGGAGAGCAGCAGGAATGCGACGGCCGCTTGCGTCACCGCGGCACCGAGGTGGGAGACGAGGAGCACCAGGCGTCGCGAGAACCGGTCACCGACAACGCCGCCGGCCAGGGTGAAAACGATGAGCGGGACGGTGTTGGCGGTCAGCACCGCCCCCATGTCACGGGCACTGTTCGACGCATTGAGCACCGAAAGGGACAACGCCACCGGTGTCATCGCACTACCCAGCAGCGAGACGAGCCGTCCCGCGAAGAACCATCGGAACGCCGGCAGCCCAAAGGGACTGCCGACCGCGTCGGGCGGATCTTCAGCTGCGCTTTCGACCTTCAGGTTCATTTTTTTCAACGTGAACGATTCGGATGAAGCACCGCTGCACGGACGAGTCAGGGTGCGAGGCCGAACGAGCCTACCGGCCCAACTCGCCCGCTTCACATGAATATTGACCGGAGAGCGGGCCCGCGGAGACGCCGACGGAACAGCGGCGCCTCCGCGGACGGATTCAGCTCACACGCAGGGTGAGGGCGGCGGTGTGGAGCGTGCCCGCGGTCCGGAACTGCAGGAACAGCCGCCAGTTGCCGGACTTGGCCAGCTCGGCGTGGAAGGACAGGCTGGGCCCTCCGCGGCGCCCCTCCACCTTGTTCTCCGGGTGGAGGTGGGCAAAGGCTTGATCACCTTCGTGGAAGGCGGTCAGGTGCGCATAGGTGCCCAGGTACGGCTGAAGGTCGGTGACCGGCTTGCCGTCCTTGCTGACGGTCACGGTCAGGGGGTGGGCCATACCGGCCATCAGCTCACCCTGCACGGTGACGGTGTAGCCGTCGACGGTGGCGGTCGTGGATGCCTTCGGCAGGACGGTGGTGGCTGCCGAGCCGGGCACGGTGACGGTGCGGCTGAGCACGAAGTCCTGCCCCTTGCCCGCGCCGGTCCGCGGCGTGAACTGGGCGAACAGCCGCCAGGAGCCGGGCCGGAGCGCGCCGAGGCCGGCGGTCCAGGTGCCGTCGTCGGCCATGGTGGGGTGGACGTGCTGGAAGCCCGTAAGGTCGGAGCGGATGGCGTAGAAGTGCAGGCGCTTGGTCTGCTCGACGGCGAAGTCGGTGACCGGCCTGGTGTCCGGGCCGGTGATGGCGAACCGGTAGCTGGTTGCTTTTCCGGTGGGCAGCGTGGCGGCCTTCGCGGCCAGCGTGTAGCCGTCCTTCTTGGTGACCAGGCCGTCCCCGGTGTTCATGGTCATGCCGGGCATGGCGGAGTCACCGTGGTGGGTGCCCTGGGCCGTGGACGCCACGGAGGACGGCGTATCCCTTCCCGGCATCGACGAGTCGTGCGAGGTGGGGGAGCCGCACGCGGTCAATGCCAGCGCGAGGGCGCCGCCGAGGGAGGCAGCGACCGTGATGCGGCGGCGGCGTGCGGACGAGCGGGAAACGAGGGACATCGCGAGAGACTTTCGAGGGAAGCGCACCACGCTGGGGGGTGCGCGGGTGAACAGGACGCCGTAGCGGGCCCGGGAGGAGTCCGGGTCCGTCAGGCACCTGTCACGTCCGCGTGACGCACACGCGCAGCAGCACTCCTCGCCCGCCTCTGGGCGGCCCTCTCCACCGCGTGACCGCAGCGGTCAGCCGTCGGCCGAGGGAGTCCCACACCCCGAGGCCGCCGGCAGCCAGCGCGCCGAGTGCCGGCAGTGGCAGGGATTGCTGTGCGGGGGTTGAGACGCACAGTGTGCCGGTGGGGCCGGACGAGGCCAGAGGGGAGCTGTCGGTGCGGTGCCCTGTCGGCAGCGCTTCCGCGTGCGAGCCGCTCGCAGCGGGCGCCCCGTGTGCCCCGTGTGCCCCGGGCATGGCTCCGGCCATCGCCCCGTGGCACCCGCCGGCAGCCGAAGCCGGCGACCCATGCATCAGGAACAGCCCCACGAGGACGACGCACACCGCCATGAGCCGGGCCACGGACGGCCTGCTCGGCGTTCCGGTGCGGTCCATCGGGCGGTCCACGAGGCGGCCCTTCTCTGATCTCTGTGCGCGCCGACGCCGCAGCGCGCGAGGACGACGACTAGGGATGACAACAAGGGAGGACGATACCCCTACCCCGTATCCGCGGGACACCTGGCCCCCGCCGGGGACGAGCACCCTCACCCGAGTCGGAGGTTCCAGCGGTCGGCCCGGCCCGTGAGGTGGACGGGGGTGAGCGGCCGCAGGTCGATGCGCCAGAACGCGTACGGGGGCGCCGTCAGCGCGTGGACGACGGCGGCGCGGGCCACGGAGGGGTCCGCGAGGGCCAGGACGCGGCCGGTGTCGGCGGGCAGCTGCTCCATCCAGTCGGCGATGCGCCGGCACAACTGGTCGATGGATTCGCCGCCGTGGGGCGCGGCGGCGGGGTCGGTGGTCCAGGCTGCCATCGCGGCCGGATCGGTGGTGGCCAGTTCGTCGAGGGTGCGGCCGCGCCAGGTGCCCAGGTCGAGGTCGCGCAGCGCGGAGTCGACCGCGGGGTCCACGCCGAGGGCGGCGGCGGTTTCCCGGCAGCGCCGGCTCGGGCCGGAGAGGTGGCGGTCGGCCGGCGGCAGGTCACCGGCGATCGCGCGGGCCTGCTGCCGGCCGCGCTCGTCCAACGGGCCGTCGTCATCCACCCGCGCCTCGCGCAAGGCGGGCCCGGGGGCCGGGGTGAGCAAGGTCAGCCTGATCGTCATGGGCGGAAGGCTAGGCCCTGCCCCGAGGGTGGGGCTCGGGGGCAGCAGGAAGAGAGGCAGGCCATCTTGGCTTGTATGGGTCGCTGCCGGTACCGTCTGATGCGATAGGACGACGGTGCGAACGGAAGTCCGGTGCAAACCCGGCACGGTCGCGCCACTGTGTGCTGTACGACCCTCGCACCACGAGGAGTTGTTCAGTGAGTCAGACCCGGCGCCGTCGTCGCGTGCTCCAACGAACGGGACGCGTGTTCCCGAGGAGGTACCGCCGTGGCTCACACCGCAGCCGCCCCTGCCCCCCTGTCCTCGCCGGCCGTGACGAAGCTGCCCATCCGGGCGATTCTGCCCTGGGCGGCGTTCTTCGGCCTGCTGATGCTGGTCCTGCTGTACTTCGTCGGCGCCGAGCAGGGCGCCACCTCCCTTCTCTCCGGCGCGGGCGTCCACGAGTGGGTGCACGATGGCCGGCACCTGCTCGGATTCCCCTGCCACTGACGACGGGCGGGACAGACCCATGAATTCCGCCACCGTCCGTACGCTGCTGGTCCGCGGCATGCTGGCCGGCCTGGCCGCGGGTCTGCTGGCCTTCGGGCTGGCCTACCTCATCGGCGAGCCGGGAGTGAACGCGGGCATCGCCTACGAGGACGCCCACACCCACGAGCACGAGATGGAACTCGTCAGCCGTGCGGTGCAGTCCACTGGTGGCCTGGCCACCGCGGTGCTGGTGTTCGGCACCGCGGTGGGCGGGATCGCCGCGCTGGCGTTCTGCTGCGCCCTGGGGCGCATCGGCCGATTCGGGGCACGGGCGACCGCCGCCCTCATCGCCGTCAGCGCCTTCGTCACCGTCTACCTGGTGCCGTTCTTGAAGTACCCGGCCAATCCACCGGGGTCCAACGAGCCCGACACCATCGGCAAGCGCACCGCGCTGTACTTCGGGATGATCGCGTTGACCGTGCTGGTCGGCGTCGGCGCGGTGATTGTCGGCCGCCGCCTGGCCGGACGGTTCGGCAACTGGAACGCCACCCTCGCCTCGGCTGCGGGTTTCCTCGCGGTCATCGCGCTGGCCATGGCGTTCCTTCCCGCGGTCAACGAAACGCCCAAGGACTTCCCGGCCACCGTGCTGTGGCAGTTCCGTCTCGCCTCGCTCGGCATTCAGGCACTGCTGTGGACCGCCTTCGGCGTGATCTTCGGCTTCCTCGCCGAGCGGGCCCTACGACCGCACGCTCCGCACCCGGGCCAGGCAGCGGAATTGCCTACGCCCGCCTGACCTACCGCAACACGAGGGGCCCGTGCCGGGGGCGCGACCGGCACGGGCCCTTCGCGTACGCCACCCGCGTTCGCGGAAGCCCTGGCGCAACGAGTTCGGTCACTCGGCACGACTACGACAGCGGCTGCGTGATCACGCCGAAGAAATTCCCGACGGCGCGCTGGACGCCCGGGAACGACTCGGCGCCGTACGGGACGTTCATCAGGATCGGATTGTTGTTGCCGTCGCGGCATGCCATCGCGGTGGAGCCACCGCCGTCGAGATTGAGCCCGGTGGACGCGCCGGCGATGATCAGCCACTGCGCGATGTCGTAGAAGGCCCCTCCGTTGGGCCACGCGGCGTTCTCACAGCCATCGAGCGTGACGAGGTACAGGTACTGCCCGTCGGCGCTCGCGCCGACAGCGGTGCGCCCGGCGATCCTCTCGGTGGGACACGCCTCGGGTGTCGCCTGGTTGACCCCGTTGTCGACCAGAAGAAGCGGCTGCCCCGGCACGTACGGCTGAGGCGGCCAGCCTTCGCCCGGGTTCGGGCTGCCCGCGATCGCCGTGTACGTGTCCGACGGCCAGTTCGGATCGGCTTGCGTGACGAGTTGGAACGTCACCCCGTTCTCCCGCGAGATCAGCATCGCCATCGCACCGGCGTAGGTGTCGTTCGGCACGTCGGCAGTCTGCTTCGGAGTGGGCTGCGGCGCCGGGACCCTGGGATCGCACACGACATTCCCCTGCGAGATGGCCAGCCCCATCAGCGCGAAATTTCCGCCGACGGCATCCGTGTCGTACCAGGAGAAGTTCGCGTTGATCGCGACCATCACGGTCGGGTTCGCGCTCAGAAACCCGGTAACCGTGTCGCCGATTGTCTGGTACATCCCGCCCGCCGGGGTGGTGCAGAAGGAGACACCCGAGTTCTGCAGGTCGACGCGCAGCACATTGACGTTCTGCTTGCGCGCGACCGGCAGAGCGGTATCGAAGGCGAGATCGGACGTGCCCACCGCGCGATCGATCCCTTGGTACCACGGCAGCCAATCGGTGAAGATATACGGTGTAGAAGTTTCCGCCTGTGTCGAGGCATCTTCACTGGTGACGGCCTGGCCCATAGCTCTCTCCACGGTGTCGTCGTCGAGTTCGAAAAGCATCACGCCCAGCCGGCATCATGCCGCTCTTTCCGCGCGCCGCTCCGTCGCCACGCCACAGAGGTAAACCCGTCGCCAGCCCTCCGACACGCCTCTTCAATCTCCGCATCGGCCAGGGTGTGACCAGAAGCCGGTAACGGTTAATGCTCTGGAGGGCAATTCATTCAGACAGAAACGCCAGGAACGCATATTTCCCTCGGCCCCCCATCCGCATATTCCGAGCTCTGGAATGGAGGTCTGGGTGGTAACCGAGGCTCAGAAAGCACGCCACGGTGCAGAAACCGCGCTGTACGTGCGGGGTTCACTGGCTGTGTGAGACATCCCGCTCCCGTCGTCATGGCGCTGGTGGCCCGGGAAGGTTGACCATGTAGTCATGACCTCCTCGCCCCGCCCGCCGCACGTCGGTAGCCGACCGGATCCGATAAACGGGACTCCCGCGCTCGGTGGAGAGTCCGCTCCCGCTCGCGGGTACCTGCTGGACAACGCGCGCGCCGAGGCGGGCGAGCGATTCGTTTGGCTGGCCGAGCTGTTCGATGGTGTGACGCGCGGGCACTTCGATCGACTGGGGGTCAGGGCTGGCTCGCGCTGCTGGGAAGTGGGGGCCGGTGGCCCCGGTATCCCGGAGGCGCTCGCGGCGGCCGTCGGTCCGACCGGGCACGTGCTGGCCACGGACATCGATCCGTCGTGGCTGAAGGCAGGCGACGGGTACGAGGTGCGCCGGCACGACGTCGCCGCTGATCCGCCCCCGGAGCCGGGGACGTTCGATCTGGTGCACGCCCGGCTCGTGCTGGTCCATGTACCCGACCGGGCCCGGGCGTTGGCCACGATGGTGGCAGCGCTACGGCCCGGCGGCTGGCTGCTGGTCGAGGACGCCGATACCGCTCTGCAGCCACTGGCATGCCTGGACGACAGCGGCCCTGCGCAGCGGCGGGCCAACCGGCTGCGCGACGCGGTCCGGGAGCTGCTGTCGCGCCGCGGCGCGGACCTGCGCTACGGCCGGACACTGCCGCGGGCATTGCGTGCGGCCGGCTTGGTAGATGTCGCCGCGAGGGGCTCTTTCCCGGTCGGCGGGCCGGCCTGCGACCGGCTGGAGGCGGCGACCATCAGGCACGTGCGCGGCGAGCTGCTCGCGGCCGGCCTGGCCGACGACGCCGAGATCGACGCACACCTGGCCGCCATCCACGCGGGCGAACTCGACCTGACACTCGCGCCGCTGATCTCGGCCTGGGGACGCCGTCCAGCCGAGCACCCTCCGGCACTCGGCTAGGTGCGGATCCAGGCATGGAGTGAATCGCCGACGCCCCGACCTGCGTGCTCGAACGCCTCGGTATCCGTCGTGATCCGCTGCTGCCTGGGCGGCTGGTGCCGGCGGAATCGACGGTGCGCCGACCGCTGGCCAGCGTCGACGGCGACGCACTACGTGATCACAAAACGCACCTCGCACGACTACGCCGAAGCCCTGATACGGCAGCCCAGGAGAACGTTCCGGGCCACCGCGCCCACCGCGAGAAGGATGGCGTGGGCATGATGAGTGCGCTTCCCTGTCGAACGGTAGGACGAGGGTCGCGTAACCGGGGTCGGCACGTCACTCCGTGGCTCCGGGCGGTTCGGGCACGGCGGCGTGGACGGGAGGAGCGTGGGCATGGAGCTGGAGCTTCGGCATCTGAGGGTGCTGTGTGCGATCGCCGATGCCGGGAGTGTGGGCCGGGCCGCGTCGGACCTGGGGTACTCGCAGCCAGCCATGAGCACCCAACTCCAGCGCATCGAGCAGTACTTCGGCCACACGCTGTTCGAGCGGAACTCCTCGGGCGTGGAGCTGACGCGGTACGGCACAGAAGTCCTCGCCCAGGCCCGTGACGTCCTGGCCCGCGCGGCCGCGATCGGGCGCCGGCCGGCCGCAGACGGCGCGAGAACGCCCCGCCCCCTGCGGCTGGCCGCGACCAACACCCCGGTTCTCGCCGGCATGCTCATCCGGCTCCGCAGCCGGCTGCCCGACCTGGCGCTCACGGTGAGCAGTGTGTATCCGTCCTCGGAGATCGTCGAACTCCTGGAGCAGGGTGAGCTGGACGCCGCGGTCGCCGCGGACTACCCCGGGCTCGAACTGCGGCACTCGGCCGCCGTGGCGCACCGCGGGATCGTCACCGAGCCGTCCTTCGTCGCCCTGCCGGCCGGGCACCGGCTCCGGCACTGCCGGGAGGTGGCACTGGCCGACCTGGCCGACGACGCGTGGTTCCTGACCCCGGACGACGGGGCGGGCTGGCCGGGAGTGTTCTACGCCGCCTGCCGCGCGGCCGGTTTCACCCCGGCGGCGGTCCATGAATTCCTGGGCGATCAGCAGCAGTTGCAGAACATGATCGGCGAAGGCATCGGGGTCTCCATCGTGCAAGCGACGCTCCGGCCGATCCCCGGCGTCCTCGTCAGACCGCTGATCGGCACTCCCCTGTGGTGCCGCTACGTGCTGGCCTGGCGACGCGAGAGCCTCGACGACGAGGTGGGGGACACGCTTTTCGCCTCCGCCGCGGCGGCATACCGCGCTCTCATCGCGCAGTCGCCGCACTTCCGCACGTGGGCCGCACGGACCTGGAGCGTGGCCCGGCGCTAGCTGAGCGCTCCGGCGGCGTTGCGGTATCAGCGCCGGAGCCATGGAGTGAGGACTCGACGTTCCCGCATCGACGTCCTCTCCGTCGACGCCCCCTCCGTCGACATCCTCTCCGTCGACGCCCTCTGCCACCGCCGAGCAGCCGCGGGAGCAGGGCTGGCCGGACTACCGCCTCCGCCACCCGGATGTTATGGCGCGTTCAGCTCAAGTGCTATGTCACACCTTATTGTTGCCCGTCGCATGCGCTGAGAAGGTGCCACACACGCCTCAGATCGACCTCGAGGCGCATCTGCCCACAAAGGAGCACGGATGCGCTACCGCCTCCCCCTGCCCAGATCTCTGACCGGCGGCCTGGCCGCCTGCGTCGCCACGGCCGGCCTGCTGGCTGCGCCCGCACAGGCCGCGCCCGCACAGGCGGCCCCGCACGCGGCCACCGTCCGGCCCGTAACCGCGTCCCCGCCCGTCCCCCACGCCGTGCCCCCGACCGGCCCGGCAACAGACACGAACGAAAGGCCCGCACTGCAGGGCCGACCGCTCGGCGTCGCCCGACTCCGCCCGCTCAGCGCGAAGAATCCCCCCATTTCTTCGACTGCGGCGGCACGGCACAAGGGCGGAAAGCACCACCCCACAGCCTCCTGCAGTCCGTCCGATTTCGGCAGCCGGACCGGATCCGAACTGGTCACGTTCGTCAAAGCCGCGACCACGGACTGCGTCAACACCCTGTTCAGCGTCACCGGCAAAGACGCGCACGACGTTTTCCGCGAGGACCAGATGGTCACCCTCGCCAACGCCTTTCAGAGCGGGGCGACGACGTACCCCGGTGACAACTCTGACAACGTGTGGCAGCTCGTGCTCTTCCTGCGCGCCGGCTATTACGTGCAGTCCAACCATCCGGACGATGTCGGGACCTACGGCCCGACCCTGGCCGCGGCCACCCGGAGCGGCCTGGACGCCTTCTTCGCCAACTCGCATTCACGGGACGTCACTTCGGGCAACGGTGACGTCCTGGGCGAGGTCCTCATCCTCACGGACAGCGCCGACGAACAGGCCCGCTATCTGAGCACCTACAAGCAGGTGCTCGGCGGGTACAACAGCTCCTACGACACCATCCCCAGCATGCTGGCGGCCGTCAACGACGTCTACACGCCTCTCTGGCGCGGGAACTGGAACCCCGACTACGTCAGCGCGGTGACCGCCGACCCGAGCATCATCGACACCCTCCACTCCTTCGCGCTCGACCACCTGGACCTGCTGGGCACCGGCAATTCCTACCTCGACTCCAACGCGGGGATGAACGTCGCGCGGTACGTCGAGCACCCCGCCCTCCAGGACAGGGTCCGGCCGCTCATGAAGGGTCTGCTGGACGCCTCGAAGATCACCGGCCCGACCGCACCACTCTGGGTCACCGTCGCTTCCCAGGCCGACGCCTACGACAAGGCCAACTGCTCGTACTACGGCGCCTGCGACCTGCCCGGCCGGCTGACCGAGGCGGCACTGCCGATCACCCGCGCCTGCGATGCGACGCACACCGTCCGGGCGCAGTCGCTGACCCCCGAGGAACTCGATGCGACCTGCGCCAGCATCCTGGCCCAAGGCCCGTACTTCCACGACCTGGTGAAGGACGACGGCCCGATACCCGGCCAGTACGAATCCACCGTCCAGCTCGTCGTCTTCGGCAGTCGCAACGACTACCGGACCTACGCCGGGGCCATCTTCGGCGTCGACACCGACAACGGCGGCATCACCCTGGTCGGGGACCCGGCCAAACCCGACAACCAGCCCCTGTCCATCATGTACCAGAAGGACTCCGACGACGGCTTCCCGGCCCGCATCTGGAACCTCAACCACGAGTACACGCACTACCTCGACGCCCGTGACGACATGAAGGGCGACTTCGGCCGGCAGACGTCGGTCCCGGACATCTGGTGGATCGAGGGCCTCGCCGAGTACGTCTCGTACAGCTACCGCCACGTCACCGACGCCGAGGCGGTCACCGAGGCAGGCAAGCACACATACGCGCTGAGCACGCTGTTCCAGAGCACCTACGACAACAGCGACGTCACCCGCACCTACCCCTGGGGCTACCTCGCGGCCCGCTACATGGTCGAGAAGCACCCCTCGGACGTCGCCACCATGCTCGGGCACTTCCGTACCGGCGACTACGCCGGCGGCTACGCCGTCTACAGCACCGATATCGGCACCCGCTACGACGCCGACTTCGACGCCTGGCTCACCACCTGCGCGGCCGGCGCCTGCGCTGCGGCGCCGGGGCCGACGACCACGCCTCCGGCACACCGCCCTCCGCCCCGCACGACAGCCTGACGAATGACCCACGCGGCCCGGCGGTGACACCGCCGGGCCGTCCCGCACAAACGGCGCACGGACCAGGGGCGCCCGGCATTCGACTGTCGGGGTGGTCGTCGGCGAACGGGCCGTGCCGCGGTAGCTGGAGCGGCGGCCGGACCAGCACGATGGGCAGCTCTGTGCCGCCGTGAACCGCACGGTGGCGGGACCCCCGGGAGTGCACCGTGTCCGCCGCCCAGTCGCCTTCCACCGACCTGCCTCCGGCGCGCTACGACGACCTGCGGGCCCTCGTGTTCAACTGCACGCTCAAACGGTCACCGGAGCGGAGCAACACCCAAGGGCTCATCGACCGCAGCGTGGGCATCATGGAAGCGCAGGGTGTCCACGTCGATGTCGTACGGGCCGTCGACCATGACATCGCCACCGGCGTCTGGCCGGACATGACCGAACACGGCTGGCAGACCGACGCCTGGCCGGGGCTGTACGAACAGGTCATGGCAGCCGACATCCTCGTGCTGGCCGGCCCCATCTGGCTGGGCGACAACAGCTCGGTGACGAAGCGGGTCATTGAACGTCTCTACGCCTGCTCCAGCCTCCTCAACGAGTCGGGACAGTACGCCTACTACGGGCGGGTCGGCGGGTGTCTGATCACCGGCAACGAGGACGGCGTCAAGCACTGCGCCATGAACGTCCTCTACAGCCTCCAGCACCTCGGCTACACCATCCCCCCTCAGGCCGACGCCGGCTGGATCGGCGAGGCGGGCCCGGGCCCCTCCTACCTCGACCCCGGCTCGGGCGGCCCGGACAACGACTTCACCAACCGCAACACCACCTTCATGACCTGGAACCTGCTGCACGTGGCCAGAACACTCAAGGACGCCGGCGGCATCCCCGCCTACGGCAACCAGCGCACCGCATGGGACGCCGGCTGCCGCCACGACTACGAAAACCCCGAACACCGATGAGGGTGTGATCACGGCATCGGAGCCCTTGATGCCCAGACCCTTGCGAGCGCCGGCCGCCCCAACACACCGCGGCCGGCGCTCCGTTGTGTGATCCGCATGCATGAAAGACCCTCCGCCGCCCGCCGTCCGCGGTGATCCCTCCACGCGACTCCCTCGTCGCGTCAGATCCGTCAGCGATGTGGCGTGACCGGAGCATGGGGAGGATCGTTGCTGATCACAACTGAATACCAACGTCCGGATGTACGCTGCGCGATGGCATCATTCCGGCCAGTCGCGGGCAGTGTGGCCCGGCCCCCCGAGTGGATCAGATGACAATCCGGAGAACCGATGAACGCTCACCCCGTCACTCAGTCGCGCGCACATGAACCGACGTTCGATGACACGGAAGTGCCGCGTTACTACGCACGCAAGACCCAGGACATACTTCACAAGTACGGTCCAGGGCCCCGGGTCCACTTCCACGTGGGCCTGTTCGATCCGGCGGTCAAGCTCAACACGACCGTCTCCCAGCGGGTCCTCAAGAACCGGATCGTCAGCTCCCAGGAAGCGATTCTCGACCACGCCGCACGCACCTGGGCGGTCGGCCAGTCCTTCCCTGCACACCTGCTCGACGTCGGTTGCGGGCTGGGCGGCGGCAGCCTCTACTGGGCGCAAGAACATGGCGCGAACGTCACTGGTCTCACCGTCGCGAACGACCACATACCAGTCATCAGAGAGCTCGCCCGGCAGGCGGGTGTTTCCGGCCGCGTCGCCCCTCGTGTCGGCGACATCCACGATATGACCCACGAGCGCCGCTACGACGCCGCGTACGCCATAGAAAGTTCAGGCTACATGGACCGCAAGCGGCTGTTTCAGGTGGTGGCGAGGGCCCTGCGGCCCGGGGGGTGGTTCGGCATCCAGGAGCACTTCATCTGCCGTCCGGAATGGACGGACTGGATCGACGACTACTACAAGACGCGGCTCGGCACCCTCACCGAGTACATCCACGCCGCTGAGGCCGCCGGCTTCGAGCTGGAACAGGACGAGGACGTCACGGACGGAGTCAGCGAGTTCTGGCTCCAGTCCATGGCCTGGAACACGGCTGAACTGACGCGCCTGGAGCAGGGCGGCGAACAGGCATCGTGGTCTCGCGAACGGCTCCAGCAGAGCGCCCTCGCGCACGGCAAACTGTTCCGCATTTGGCGCGACCACGCCGTGGAAACCCGCCTGCTGCATTTCCGGCTCGGAGGCAACTGACCGTGATCGCCGAACACGGCCACACTTCACGCATAGGCTGGCAACTTCCCCCGTTTTTCTGCCCCTTCGCCCCCTCCCGGCACCCCAAGGCGGCGGAGATCGAGCAGCGCGCCATTGAATGGATCGACGCGTTCGGCATCTATCCCGATGCCACCGAACGTGCCTGGGGGCTGGCCACGCACAGTGCTGATTTCTCCTGCAGGATCATCCCGGACGGCAGCGTCGATCACGTACTGACTTTCACGTTGTGGAATTACTGGGCGAACGCCGTCGACGACTGGCAGGACTCCGGGCCGGCGGCCACCGATACCGCGTCGATCACCGACCACGGCGCCCGGCTGGCCCGAGCCCTGGAGATGCCCGGCTGCGCCCTCCTCCCCCCGGGGCCCCTCACCTCGGCGCTGGATGATCTGGTGCAGCGCACACACGACCTGCTCACGCCCTTTCAGCTGCGCAGATTCGCAGAGGGAGCGCGGGACTGGTTGCTCGGGGCGGGCTGGCGCACGGCGCAGGCCGAGCGCGGCCGCATGCCCGGCCTCAGTGATTACGCCGGTCTCGGCGCTCTCGCGAACGGCACCCGATTCAGCCTGACTTGGGCCGACTCCGCGAACGGGATCGACCTGCCGCCGAACACCCTCTACGCGCCCCCGGTCCAGGCCGTGACCGACGCAGCGGGATGGATCGTCGCCGCCGACAACGATCTCTTCTCCTACAACAAGGACGACGATCAAGAGCCATGGGAGCAGAACCTGATCAACGTGTTGGCCCACGAGCGAGGCTGCGTCCCCGGAGAGGCGGTCGCTGAGGCCGTCGCCCTGCGGGACCGGGTGATGACCCTCTTTCTCCGTCTGCGCGCACAGCTCGCCCGGGGCGCGGACGAGCAGCTTCAGCGCTACCTCGACTCGCTCCAGAGCTACATCGCCGGCAGCATCGCGTGGCAGAACGTCGCCCCCCGGTACGCGAGCCCCCGCAACCGCAACGCCTGGCCGGTGGAGGGGGCGACCTTCGATGTGGTCTGGAGCGACTCCCCGAGTGATCCGAGCATCGAGCCGCCCGCCGTTCCGTCCCTGAACTGGTGGTGGCAGCAACTGGAGCAGTGACCGGCCGGCGCCGGCCCGGCACACCTGGCCGTCCGGCACCCGGCATGGCAAAGGGCCCGCAGCGAAGCGCTGCGGGCCCTCAGAGCAGGGTCAGCGCCGGCCGAACAGGCGGCTCAGCCACGACCACCGCGACGACCGCGGCCGGCCTGTCGCTGCCTGCACGGCCTCCTTCAACGGAGCGAGCGGCGGCAGCGGTTCCGGCTCGGCCCGTGGCGCGGTGGCGGCGACGGACCTGGGTGCGAAGCGCACCGGCAGCCGTACGAGGTGCTGGGACATCAGCGTGCCCCGGCGCTCCAGCTCGAAGTCGTGCACGGTCAGCTCGATGTCGGGCAGGCGCGCCAACAGGACCTCGATGCCGGTGTCGGCGATGGCCCGGCCGATGTCCTGGCCCGGGCATTCGTGGGGGCCCGCGCTGAAGGCCAGGTGGGAACGGTTTCCGTGGACCGGCGCGGTCAGGTCCGGCCGGACCGCGGGATCGACGTTGCCGGCAGCGAGGGACAACAGGAGCATGTCACCACGCTTGATCTGCTGACCGCCCAGCACGGTGTCTGCCGTGGCCCAGCGCCCCAACACTGTGTTGATGGGCGTCTGGTCCCACAGCACCTGCTCCAGGGCCTCCGGCAGCGTCATACGGCCACCCGAGAGGTTCGCGCGGAAGCGCGGATCGGTGAGGACCACCCGCAAGGTGTTCGCGATCAGATTCGCGGTGGTTGCGTACGCCGCGACCAGGACCACTCGCACGTGCGCCAGAACCTCGACGTCCGTCAGCTCGGCGGGGTGGTCGAGCAGCCAGGACGTGAGGTCGTACCCCCGGCTGGCCTTCTTGCTCTCCACCAGCTGATACAGCATCTTCGTGACGTACTCATCGCTTTCGAGGGCGGTCTCCGTGCCCTCCAGCATGTCAGGCACGGCCCGGACGAGCCGGGGGCCGTGTTCCTCCGGAGCACCGATCAGCTGCGTCATCACCAGCATCGGCAGCTGACTGGAGAACTCCGCCACGAGGTCGGCCTCGCCGTTGGAGGCGAAGGCATCGATGAGTTGGTGGGCGAACCGGGTGACGTACCGGCGCATCCCCCGCCGGTCGAAGCGCTGGAGGGACTCCAGCACCGCGCCCCTCAGCCGTTCGAAGTCCGGGCCGTCATTGAAATTGATCACCGGCCACCAGGTCACCATCGGCGCGAGTGCGTACTTCTCGGGGACCACCGTCCCGTCCTGCACAGCGCCCCATGCGCGGGGGTCGCGAGAGAACCGGCCGGGGGTCCGGGCCACCTCCAGATTCTCCCGGTGGCCCAGGACGAGCCAGGCCGGCTGGTCGTCATGCACCAGTACGGGCGCCACCGCGCCGTGCTTGGCGCGCAGCTCCTCGTACAGGGCCATGGGGTCGTGCTCTGCGGCCGGACCGTAGAGGCGCTGCGGTCCGTCCTGGCCCAGGCCGTGGGCCGGGCACCCGGGCGGCGGGAGGTGGGAAGGCGTGCTCATGAGGGCTCCGTTGCTACGAGGGAGTGCAGGTAGTGCATGAGGGAAATCAGGACGTCCCGGCTGGAGTCGCGATGCCGCGCATCGCAGGACATCAGGGGTACGTCGGAGGGGAGGTCGAGCGCGCTGCGGAGCTCCTGAAGCGTGTGATCCGGAGCGCCCGCGAAGGAGTTCACCGCGACGACGAAGGGTACCCCGCTCTCCTCCAGGCGGCCCATGACGTCGAAGCTGTCCTCCAGTCGCCGGGTGTCCACCAGCACCACCGCGCCGAGAGCGCCTTCGAACAGACCGTTCCACAGGAACCAGAAGCGCTGCTGGCCGGGGGTGCCGAAGAGGTAGAGGACGAGTTCGTCGCTGATGCTGATCCGGCCGAAGTCCATCGCGACAGTGGTGGCCGTCTTGTGTTCCACGCCGGCGCGGTCGTCGATGCCGGCGCCGGCCTGGGTCATGGTCTCTTCGGTGGTCAGCGGCCGGATCTCGCTCACCGAACCGACCATGGTCGTCTTGCCGACCCCGAATCCGCCCACGATCACGACCTTGACCGCCGCGGACGCCGTGTGGGGGAGCCGCTCCTCGTTGGGGGGCTCTGCGAGCTCAGAGCTTTTGAAGGCCATGGATCACCTTTTCGATGAGGGAAAGGTCGGGCAGATCCGCTGGCGGTACCGGCGGGCGCGTGAGCACCTGTTGCTCGTCCAGCAGGTCGCTGATCAGGACGCTGACGACACTCACCGGCAGTCCTATGTGGGCGGATATCTCGGCGACCGACAGCGGAGCCTGACACAGGCTCAGGATCGCTGCGTGCTCCGGCTGCATGCCGGCCGTGGGAACGGTCCTGGCAACGATCAGCGTGACCAGGTCGAGGCCGTTGGAGGCGGAGGAACGGCCACTGGTGATGACGTAGAGGCGCTCCGGCCCTTCCTCCGTGCCGTCCTGCGGGGAGTCGCTCACCTGGCCTGCCCGTCACTGCGGGGCGGGCTGGTGATGTGCGCTCCGAGACGGGCGATGAGGTCGCGCATGCGCTGACCCATGAGCCCGGCGTCCACACCGTCGTCGGCGAGCACCGCGAGGTAGGCCCTCGGGCCGGCGGCCATCAGGTAGAAGAAGCCGCCCTCCATCTCGATGACCACCAGCTGCATTTTGCCCGCCAGGTGCGGGAGCTCGCTGCCGACCGCACTGGCGAGGCTCTGCAAACCGGAGCAGGAAGCGGCCAGCCGCTCGGCCGACTCGGTGGTCCCGCCGTGGTGTCCCATACGCAGTCCGTCTGAGGACAGTACGAGGACCGTGCGGGTCTGCGGCACGCTCTCCGCGAGGTCCTTGAGCATCCAGTCCAAGCTGGCCGCCTGCTGACTCACTGTTCTCCTCTCGGCGCGGCGGCGTCGTCGCCACCACTGGTGCCCTCCGCCGACAGTCCGGTCTTGAAGGCGGTCAGCCACTCTCCCGGCGGCCGTTGCGTTCCCTCCGCAGGCCGGGCGTTGGCCGCGGGTGCCTGCGCCTCCGCCACCCGCTCTCTGCGGCGCCGCTGGGGAAGTCCGTTCGCCGTCCGCTCGACCACTTGCGGCGCTTCGTCAAGCCGCCTCGCCGCCGGTGGCTTCGCCGTCTGACGGGACACCACCTGGCCCGGTTGGCTCGCTGCCCGCGGACCGGAGAACGTCCCGATCCCGTGCGCCACACCCGACGCCTCAGCCGCACTGGTGATCAACTGCTGAGGAACCACGAGCACCACTCGCACACCCCCGTAGGCGGATGTGCGCAGCGAGACCTGGAGGCCGAACGCCTGGGTCAGGCGCCCCACCACCGCCAGGCCGAGCCGCGGAGTCTCGCCCAGGTCGCCCAAGTCGATGCCCTGCTGCGCCTGTTCAAGGCGCCGCTCGGCCAGGCGCCGGGCCTGCTCGCTCATGCCGACACCCCCGTCCTCGATCTCCACCGCGACCCCGGACTGCACCTCCGCGGCCGTGAGATGGACCTTGGTGTGGGGCGGCGAGTAGCGCGTCGCGTTGTCCAGCAACTCCGCCAGTGCGTGGATGAGCGGTTCGACGGCCGGCCCGACGACGGCGCACTCCGTGCTGGTGCTCAGTTCGACCCGCTCGTAGCCGACGATCCGCGACATCGCACCCCGCAGCACGCTGTACAGCGGCACCGGCCGGTTCCACTGCCGGCCGGGCCGGGCACCACCGAGGACGGCGATGGAATCGGCGAGCCGGCCGGTGAGCGCGGTGTTGTGGTCGATCCGCAGGAGGTCGCCGAAGACCGCGGGGTCCTGACCGTGCCGGTCCTCCATCTCGCGCAGCTCCCGCGCCTGCTGGTGGACGATGGCCTGCATACGTCTGGCCAAGTTCACCAGGGCACGCTGCGCCGAGTCCCTCAGCCCCTCCTCCGCAGCCACAGCGTCCATGACGGTGCGCAACATCGCCCAGTGGGCCTGCTGGAACTCGGAGGGCAGGCCGCTGTAGGAGCCCGACCAGCGTGCAGTCAACCAGTTGAGGACCTCCTCCGGAGCCTCGTCCAGGCGCAAGCGCGTCAGCATCTCCGGCACCAGGCTGTCGGCCAGCCGCGCGGTCGCTTCCTGCTGCCGCGCCAGCGCAGCCGACTGCCCTCGGCTTTCTTCCCGCAGCTGAGCGACCTGCCGATGCCGACCCACGGCTACACCTGCGGCGCCGGCCACGGCGCCCACAGCCGTCACACCGATCCACACAGCCGCAGCGAACACAGAAGGTTCAACCAAGCCGGCCACCGTCACGGCCGCAACCACCGGTATGAGCCACGCGTACACCGCCACGGACGGCAATCCGGACGGCGACTTCTCCTGGACCATGAGCACCCTCAACCTGTGGGAATAGACGATCGTCCGAAGACCTGCGGGAGCGTATAGGCATATGCGCAAGGAAGTTGGCACAGCGTCAGCTCGACCACTGGGACGGGCGTAGCTTTCTCATATCGGTGGCGGATGCTCCCCCGAAGGGCCATACTTGCGCGCCGCGGCGTGGGGTACTGATTCCCGACCCGGGTACGACGCCCCGGAAGCCGATGACGGCATGGTCCCCACCGGACGCGCGGAGCAGGCGGGGGACGACCTGGGGAGCTTCACGCATGGGGCCGCGCGAGCCGCAGCCCGTGGGAGGGCGGCCTCGACGCCGACGACGTTGCCGAAAGCCCGGGAATGACAGTCGACCCGGCCAAGGACCTGATTATGGACCCCGACCGTGCCTGGGCCGGCTCGCCCAACGACGCATCGTTAGAAGGCGCCCGAACGAAGGGAACGACCACATGCACCCCGTCACCACCCCGCCCGAGGCGAGGCCCAAGTCGTGACCGGCCGCATCCGGCGCCCCACCCGAATCACCGCACTCACCATCGTCGCCCTGCTGGCATCTGGCGGATGCACGTCCAACTCCGGGAAAGACGACCCGCCGCCCGTCAAGACCAAGGCCGATGCCGAACACTCAGCCCGGGCCCTGATCGGCCGGCTGGCCGGCCAGTAAGGGCTGCGGATCGACGACAAGACGGCACGGAAGGAGTTCCGCGACTGCTTCGGCAGAAACCACGAGCACCCCGGCGACGGACGCTTCGACCTGACCTACTCCGTACGGTCCCCGCCTTCCAGGGGAGCAGCATGGAAAAGCCCTTCGCCCCAGGCGGCGCTGGGCACGGCGGGCCGGGGCCGGCCCGTGATGGGGGTACACCGGCTCCCCGAGCCGGGGTTGGTGGTTTGACTCAGCCAACGGCCGGATCCACCTGGTCATCAACGCAGGCAATGGCGGGGCGAAGCAGCCTAGCGTCCGGGCCGGGAGACCCTGCCGACGGTGTCGACCAGGGTACGCAGGACGGTCGTGCCGACGAGGACTACCGAGGAGACCGGGCGGCCCACCCATCGCGTCAGATCGCCTTGCAGGTCGGGATCCACCTCGACGGTCACCCGGAGGTACCTGCTCTCCAGCGTGGTGACCTTGGTGGATCGGGGTCCGGGGACATCGTCCTGCTCGCGCCGCAATGCGGCGCGGTAGTTTTCCCTGCGTTGAGTCATACCTCTTCCTGACGCTTGATCAGTTCCTCCGCGAAGTCCATATACGCCGAACCCTTGGCCTGGACCGAGTTCCCGAACGATTGGGCGTACAGGTCGAGCCGCGCGATCTGGGTGTCCAGCACCTCGAAACCCCGCTCGGTGAGTGCCTCGCGAGCGTCGGCATCGGGCCCGGTGCGCGTGGCATCGGGACGGTTGGTGCGATTGAGCAGGACCGCCGTGCGGGCCGGCTCAGCACGCAGGGACTGCACGTCCGCCATCTCGCCGCGGATGGGTGCCATCCGGTCCAGTTCGATGGGGGCGGGAGTCACAGGCACGATCCACTCACCGGCGTACCTCATGATGCTGCGGGCAATCCGGGGATGGTCCTCCAGCTGGGGCGCATCGAGCACAACGGCCTGCCGGTTGCCAAGGAAGTCGTTCACGCGACGGTGGACATCCCCGACCGGCAGGGCGATCACCGGAAACGGAAAGCCACCGGCAAGTTCGCTCCAGCGCAGCGCGGAAGCGGCTGGGTCACCGTCGACCAACAGGGGTGACAGTCCCAACTCATGAAGCGCATGGCCCAGCCACACAGTACTCGTCGTCTTTCCGACGCCGGGCTTGAGGTTCACAAAGGCGCAGCTCAACGGCACGAGAGCTGACAATAACGGGCGCGATCGTCCAGCTTCGGCCGACACGAGGGCGTGGTTCGTGGTTCACCCGCACGCAAGTGAGAAACGACGGGCACCCAGTGGTCGCCACAGCCGATCAGGCTGCGCCATCGGCTGCTGAGACCGCCCTCATCACCAGAACATGCCCCGACTTCGCCCATAGTCGTCGTGGTCAAAGCTCACTGGCCGAGGAAGCTCAACCGCACCTGGCGGGTGGGGTTGTCGACGTTTGTGTCGACCAGGCAGATGGACTGCCAGGTGCCGAGGGCCAGGCGGCCGCCCAGGACGGGGAGGGTGGCGTGGGGTGGGACGAGGGCGGGGAGGACGTGGTCGCGGCCGTGGCCGGGGGTGCCGTGGCGGTGGCGCCAGCGGTTGTCGGCCGGGAGGAGGTCATGGAGGGCGGCCAGGAGGTCTTCGTCGCTGCCGGCGCCGGTTTCCAGGATGGCGATGCCGGCCGTGGCGTGCGGGACGAAGAGGTTCAGCAGGCCGTCGCGGCCGTCCGCGGCGTCGCGGAGGAAGGCGGCGCACTCGGCGGTGAGGTCGGCGACGGTCTCCGTCGTGCCGGTGGTGATGTCCAGGGTGCGGGTGGTGAATGCGGTGCTCATGTAGCCATCTTCGTACGGCAGGTTGGTTGAGGTCAGCAGGCCCGCGGGGGTCGGTCGCCATGCTGTTTCAATGTTCCGGTAACAAAGGTCCAGCAGTCGAGACAACGTTTGACCCCTCTCGGAGTGCACCGCTACGTTCGGCCGCATGTCTTCCTCAGCTCTTCTCACCACGCGCGGTCACATCGACCTGGTGCGGGTGGCGTCTGCCGCGTGTCGTCGCGGCGTCGCGTGCTGAAGCGCTGAGCCGGTGAAGCTGATCGTGATTCTTCTTTAGGTCGGGGCTTTTCGGCGCGTGCGTGCGCCGGGTACCGGGCGCCGGGTGCCGCACTTTCTTCCCCCTTGTTTTTTCCTTGTGCGTTGAGCTGCGTGTTGTCGTCGCGAGTCGGGGTCGGTTTTCCCTTTTTTCGGTTGGCCGGGTTCTTGACTTACCGATTTTTTTCTCCCTCTTTTCTCTGTTTGTGGGGTTTTCATGAGTCTCGGTCAGGTCGTGCGTGGCCCTGCCCCGCTCGCTGGATCGGCGGAAACCGTGCCCGGCGTGGAGCTTGCGCGGGTGGTTCCGGTGTCCGGGCGGCGGCGGGTGGTGCCGCGGTGGGTGCGGCGGACGGTGGGGCCCGTCGCGCTGGTGGTGTTGTGGCAGGTGTTGAGTGCGACCGGGGTGCTGGAGGGGGACATTCTGGCCTCGCCGGGCACCATTGCCGCCACCGCCGGTGACTTGGTGTCCGACGGGACGCTGCCGTCGGCGATGCTGGTTTCGCTGCAACGGGTCGCTGTCGGCCTGGTGTTGGGCGGGGTGGCCGGCGTCGTCTTGGCGCTCGTCTCGGGGCTTTCGCGGCTCGGTGAGGATCTGGTCGACGCGACGGTGCAGATGCTGCGGTCGATTCCGTGGGTCGGTGTGATTCCGCTGTTCATCATCTGGCTGGGCATCGGGGAAGCACCGAAAATCGCGCTGATTTCCCTCGGTGTGGCCTTTCATCTTTATCTGAACGTTTATGCCGGGATTCGCGGGGTGGATGCGCAGCTGGTCGAGGCCGGCACGTCGCTGGGGCTGAGCCGATGGGGTCTGATCCGGCATGTGGTGCTGCCCGGTGCGCTGCCGGGAGCCATGACCGGGCTGCGTTATTCGCTGGCCACCGCGTGGCTTGCTCTGGTCTTCGGTGAGCAGGTCAACGCCGATGACGGCCTCGGCTTTCTGATGAATCAGGCCAGGGAATTCTTCCGGACCGACGTGATCGTGGTGTGCCTGGTGGTCTACGCGATCCTCGGGCTCATCGCCGACTTTCTCGTACGCACTCTCGAAAGGCTGCTGCTGCAATGGCGACCGACGTTCACGGGTCAGTGACCGATGAGGAAGAGGAAATCGGCGCGGTGGGGCTTCGTAAGGAGCAGCGCGCGGTGAGGGCTGCGTCCGGTGCCGCCGTGCAGGTGGACGGGCTGGTGCGCGCCTTCGGTGGCCGCGCGGTCCTCGACGAGCTGCAACTGGACATTCAGACGGGCGAGTTCGTGGCGCTGCTGGGGCGTAGCGGCTGCGGGAAGTCGACGCTGCTGAAGGTGCTGGCCGGGCTCGACCGGGACATCGAGGGTGAGGTGCTGGTGCCGCGCCGCAAGGCCGTGGCGTTTCAGGCACCGCGGCTGATGCCCTGGAAGCGGGTGTGGCGCAATGTGCTGCTGGGGCTGCCGGGGCGTCCCGAACGTGACACCGCGGTAAGGGCGCTGGAGGAGGTCGGGCTCGGTCACCGCGTGGACGCCTGGCCCAAGACCCTCTCGGGGGGAGAGGCCCAACGGGCTTCCCTGGCCCGTGCGTTGGTGCGCGAACCCGACCTGCTGCTGCTCGACGAGCCGTTCGGGGCCCTGGACGCGCTGACCCGGATCAAGGCCCAGCAGCTGGTCGCCGAGCTGTGGCAGGAGCGCGGTTGCGCGGTGCTGCTGGTCACGCACGACGTCGAGGAGGCGCTGCTGCTGGCGGACCGGGCGCTGGTGATGGAGGACGGCCGGATCGCGTACGAGACCACGGTGGATCTGCCGCGGCCGCGCGAGATCTCCGACCCGGGCTTCGGTGCTCTGCGCGCCCGCCTGCTGGAGCGGCTGGGCGTGGCGGGGGCACAGTCCACCGCCCCTGCCCACTCCCCCGCCGACAGTTCCACCGACCGTGCCGCCGAAGCCGCGTGACGTCGGCCCTCGAACCGGATCCCGTTCGTCGGCGCTGAGCGAGCAACGCCGGCGCCTGTCCGCACAGACCCACCGCAGTGTCACTCCTCACCGTCCATCCATGTACCTCGAAACGGACATCACCTCATGAGACCACCACGCCACATCACCCCGGCCGCTCTGCTGCTTCCGTTCGCTCTTCTGCTGGCCGGGTGCGGTGGTGCGTCGCGGGCCGCCGGGGCCGGTGGGGGGACCGGCAGCGGGACCGACGGGAAGGGGTCGCTGACGCTCAACGTCGGTGACCAGAAGGGCGGTTCGGAGACTCTGTTGCGGGCCGCCGGCGAGCTGGACGACCTTCCGTACAAGATCAAGTGGTCGACATTCACCTCGGGGCCGCCGCTGCTGGAGGCCGTGAACGCGGGGGCTGTGGACATCGGCGCGGTCGGCAACACCCCGCCCGTGTTCGCCGCCGCGGCGAAGTCGAAGATCAAGGTGATCGCCGGGGCGCACAGCCGGTCCGACGGCGAGGCGATTCTGGTGAAGAAGGACTCGCCGCTGAAGAATCCGGCGCAGCTCAAGGGCAAGTCGATCGCGGTCGCGCAGGGCAGTTCGGCCAACTACCAGCTCGTGGCCTCGCTGAGGAAGGCCGGGCTGACGCCGAAGGACGTCACGCTCAACTACCTCCAGCCGGCCGACGCGCTCGCCGCGTTCACCCGGGGGAAGGTCGACGCCTGGGCGGTGTGGGACCCGTACACCTCGCAGGCACTGGATCAGGCCGACGCGCGGGTGCTGACCACCGGGCAGGGGCTCGTCAACGGCCTGAGCTTCCAGGTCGCCGCGCCCGCCGCCCTGGACGACAAGAAGAAGGCGGCGGCGCTGAAGGACTACACGGCGCGGTTGCGGCGGGCGCAGAACTGGGTGTTCAAGCACCCCGACGCCTGGGCGAAGGCGTGGGCCAAGGAGACCGGACTGCCGCAGAAGGTGGCGCTGGACGCGGTCAAGCGCACCCGGGGCACGGCGGTGACGGTCGCCGTGGACAAGGCTGCGGTCGCTTCCGAGCAGCAGATCGTCGACACCTTCGCGAAGCTGAAGCTGATCCCGCGCACCTTCGACTTCGGGGAGTTCGTCGACCCCCGCTTCAACGGTGACCTGCCGCCTTCGGGCACGTCACCGCGCACCTACGGAAAGGGCCACTGAGATGTCCGTACACCTGCATTGGTTTCTGCCGACCGGCGGCGACGGGCGGACGCTCGTGGACCGGCACGCGTACACCGACGGCGGGATCCGGCGTGACCGCATCACGCCGGTGAGCGGGGTGCGCGCCCCGGACATCGAGTATCTGGCGCAGATCGCCAAGGCGGCCGAGCAGCTGGGGTTCGAGGCCGTGCTCACGCCCACCGGGACGTGGTGCGAGGACGCCTGGCTGACGACGGCCGCGCTCACCCAGGTGACCGAGCGGCTGAAGTTCCTGGTGGCGTTCCGACCCGGGGTGATCTCGCCGGTGCTGGCGGCGCAGATGGCGGCGACGTACCAGCGGATCTCGCGGGGGCGGCTGCTGCTGAACGTGGTGACGGGCGGTGACTCGACCGAGCAGAAGCGGTTCGGCGATCATCTCGACCATGACCGGCGGTATGCCCGTACGGATGAGTTCCTCCAGGTCGTACGGGGTGTGTGGGGCGGTGCGCCGTTCGACTTCCACGGCGAGCACTACCAGGTCGAGGGCGGCCTGACGGCGCTGCCGCCGGATCCGCTGCCGGAGATCTTCTTCGGCGGGTCGTCGGCGGCCGCGGGTCCGGTCGCCGCCCGGAACGTGGATGTGTATCTGACCTGGGGCGAGCCGCCCGAGCAGGTGAAGCAGAAGGTCGACTGGATCCGGGGGCTGGCGGAGCGGGAGGGGCGTACGGTCCGGTTCGGGATCCGGCTGCACACCATTTCCCGGGACTCGTCGAAGGAGGCGTGGGCGACCGCCGGCCGGCTGCTCGACGACCTCGATCCGGAGACCGTCGCCGCCGCCCAACAGGCCCTGGGCAGGAGTGAGTCGGTGGGGCAGCAGCGGATGCTGGCGCTGCACGGGGGCTCGCGCGACAAGCTGGAGATCTCACCCAATCTGTGGGCGGGGGTCGGCCTGGTGCGCGGCGGGGCGGGCACCGCGCTGGTCGGCAGCCATGCCGAGGTGGCCGACCGGATCGAGGAGTACCACGCGCTGGGCATCGAGCACTTCGTGCTGTCCGGTTACCCGCATCTGGAGGAGGCGTACTGGTTCGGTGAGGGCGTACGGCCCGAGCTCGCCGCCCGTGGTCTGCTGGCTGCCGTGCCGTCCCCTCTGGAGGGCGTACCGGCGGTCAACGGCCGGCCGGCGTCGGCACCGGGCGGGGCGCCGCTCCTGGTCGCGGGCGGGCGCTGAGCGGGGCGCGGCAGGCACCTGTCACGGGGCGCCGTGGAGAGGGGGCAGCCGTTCTCCCCACGGCGCCCCCGCGGTCCTCCACGCGCCCCCGCTCACGGCCCCGGCCAGCTCTGCCGGCCGACGGGAAGACAGCGCCGCCCTCCTCGGTTGGTGGAGGCATGAACCATTCCGGGGTGCGTGCGGTCGAGGTCGTGGTGATCGGTGCCGGGCAGGCGGGTCTTGCCGCGGCCTTCCATCTGCGGCGGGTCGGGCTGGAGCCGGACCGGGACTTCGTGGTGCTCGATCACTCTCCGCGGCCGGGTGGCGCCTGGCAGTTCCGGTGGCCGACGCTGACGTACGGCAAGGTGCACGGGATGCATGCGCTGCCCGGCATGGAGCTGACCGGTGCCGACCCCGGCCGTCCGTCGTCCGAGGTGATCGGCGCGTACTTCGGCGCGTACGAGGAGACCTTCGGGCTGCGGGTGCACCGGCCGGTGAGCGTACTGGCGGTCCGCCCGGGCGAGGACGGCCGGCTGCTGGTGGGGACCTCGGAGGGGGACTGGGCGGCCCGGGCGGTGATCAATGCGACGGGGACCTGGGACCGGCCGTTCTGGCCGCGGTTTCCCGGTCAGGAGACGTTCGGCGGGCGGCAGTTGCACAGTTCGCAGTACGCCGGGCCGGAGGGGTTCCGCGGCGCCCGGGTCGTGGTGGTGGGCGGCGGCACCTCGGCCGTACAGCAGCTGCTGGAGATCGCTCCGGTGGCAGCGGGCACGGTCTGGGTGACGCGCCGGCCGCCCGTCTTCCGCGAGGGTCCCTTCGGTGAGGAGGAGGGCCGGGCGGCGGTCGCCCTCGTCGAGGAGCGGGTCAGGCAGGGGCTGCCGCCGCGGAGCGTGGTGAGTGTGACCGGGCTGCCGATGTCGGAGGCGGTCCGGCGGGGCCGCGAGAGCGGCGTACTGGAGCGGCTGCCGCTCTTCGAGCGGATCACGCCCACGGGGGTGGTCTGGCCCGACGGGCGCACCGCCGAGGCGGACGTGATCCTCTACGCGACGGGTTTCCGGGCCGCCATCGACCACCTCGCCCCGCTGAAACTCCGCGAGCCGGGCGGCGGCATCCGGATGGCGGGCACCCGTGTCCTGCGTGACCCGCGGGTGCATCTGGTCGGCTACGGGCCGTCGGCGAGCACCATCGGCGCTCATCGCGCCGGCCGGGCCGCGGTGCGGGAGATCCAGCAACTGCTGGCGCACGATCCGGTGGCCGCGGCCGGCTGAGCGCGACGGGACCGGTGTCCGGGGTTGACGGCGGAACCACCCTGGGGCGTTGCCCTGAGGGGCCGGTTCCGCGTGCCGTTCACGGCTTTGCGGCGGGAAGCGCACTCCAGAGCGAGCATCTACACGAACGGGTGGTCCAACCCGAAAGTGGCACCTGGTCCGTCCGCTTCGGGCGATGCTTACGGGGCGCAAGCGACGGGCTGCAGACCGTTACGGCGCTTCCGGTCGACATCCCCTGCTGGGCCGGAGAGTTGGTCCCACACACTCGTTCCCGCACAAGGAGAGCAGCCAGATGAACATCCTCACCAACCTGCTTGCAGGCATCGTCCACTTCGTGGGTTGGCTCGTCTGACGGGCTTCGCACCGAAGCGCCGCCTCTCCCTGTCCCGGGAGGGGCGGCGCTTTGCATGCGGGCCGCGGCCGGCGGCGGGGTTACTTGTCCAGCTTCTGCCGGGAGGTCTCCGGCAGCGTCAGATAGACGAGGAACGACACGAGGCACAGCGCGGCCACGTACCAGGGGAAGAGGTCGGCGTGGCCGGCCTCCTTGAACCAGGTGCCGACGTAGGGGGCGGTGCCTCCGAAGAGGGCGACGGTGAGGGAGTACGGGAAGCCGATGCCGGCGGCCCGCACCCGCGCGGGGAACACCTCGGCGTTCACCGCCGCGGCGATCGCGGTGTATCCGGTGAGCAGCACCATGCCCGCGCACTGCACCAGCAGCAGGGAGACGAAGGAATCGGTGACGAGGTGGAGCAGCGGGACGGCGAGGACCGCGAAGCCCAGCGAGAAGCCGAGCAGCAGCGGTTTGCGGCCGATGCGGTCCGAGAGCATCCCGCCGAGCGGCTGGAGCAGGGCGAAGAAGACGAGCGAGAGGGTGCCGACGGTGAGCGAATCGGCCTTGTCGAAGCCCGCGTTGACCTGGGCGTAGGTCGGCAGGTAAGTGGTCCAGGTGTAGTACGCGATGGTGCCGCCGGCGGTGATGCCGCAGATCAGCAGGGACTGGCGGGGGTGGCGGCGCAGCGCCTCGAAGAGGCCGGGGCGGGCGGCGGCCCGCTGCCCGGCGGGTCCCCCCTGTTCGAGCGGAGTCGAGGACGTGCGGGAGGAGTCGAGAGCCTGCGGGAGGGTCTCCTGTGCGCCGCGCCTGATCCACAGGCCCAGCAGGCTCAGCAGCGCCCCGACGAGGAATGCCACCCGCCAGCCCCAGGCCCCCATCTGCTGCTCGGTGAGCAGTGCGGCGAGCAGCGCCGCGATGCCGGAGGCGAGCAACTGGCCCACGGTCGTGGACACGTACTGGAAGCTGGAGAACAGCCCGCGCCGGCCGGGCCCGGCCGATTCGACGAGGAAGGTCGTGGACGCCGCGAACTCGCCGCCCACCGACAGGCCCTGCACGAGGCGGGCGAGGACGAGCACGAGCGGCCCGAGGACCCCGGTGGCCGCGTAGGTGGGGGTGAGCGCGACAAGGAGGCTGCCGCCGCCCATGAGGAGGATGGTCAGGGTCAGCGCGGCGCGGCGGCCGCGCCGGTCGGCGAAGGCGCCCATCAGCAGTCCGCCGACCGGCCGCATGAAGAAGCCGACGGCGAAGACGGCGAAGGTCGACAGCAGCGGCACCAGGGAGTTGCCGGCGCTCTCCGGGAAGACCTGCTCGGCGAAGTAGACGGCGAGGAAGGAGTAGGCGTACCAGTCGTACCACTCGACGGCGTTGCCGATGGAGGCGGCGGCGAGCTGCCGCACGCGTGACGGTGGGCGGGCCCCCTCAGGCGCCCGGTCCTCGGCTATGAATTCGGCACTCGACATGGTCCTCCGCTCCCGGTTCTTCTCCTGGGCCTGCTGCTGGGGCAGGATGAGCCGACAGGTGATCATGTACCGCGGAAGCGGACGAACGCTAGGGCCTGCCCGGCGGCCGAGCCGGCCGAAAGGAGATGGCAACGTGCGCGTAGCACTGTTCGTCACCTGCATCAACGACCTGCTCCAGCCGCGGACGGGCCGCGCCGTGGTGGCGCTGCTGGAGCGGCTGGGGGTGACGGTCGAGTTCCCCGAGGAGCAGAGCTGCTGCGGCCAGCCGCAGTTCAACACCGGATACCGGCAGGCGACGGAGCCGCTGGTGCGCCGCTTCGACCGGGCGTTCCGGGAGCACGACTACGTGGTCACCCCGTCCGGTTCGTGCGCGGCGATGGTGCGGGACAACTATCCGCGGATCGGGGCGAAGGCGGCGGCCGAGGGGCGCGGGCGGGAGCTGTCCGACGCGGCAGCGCTCGCGGTGCCGAAGACGTACGAGCTGACCGAGTTCCTGGTGGACGTGCTGAAGGTGGAGGACGTCGGCGCCTACTACCCGCACACGGTCACCTACCACCCGACGTGCCACGGTCTGCGGGTGCTGGGGCTGGGCGACCGGCCGCGGCGGCTGCTCCAGCACGTCAAGGGGCTCGAACTGCGGGAGTTGCCGGGCGCGGAGGAGTGCTGCGGGTTCGGCGGCACCTTCGCGGTGAAGAACGCGGCGGTCTCGGCGGCGATGGGCGCGGACAAGGTCCGGCACATCGTCTCCACGGGCGCGGAGGCGGTCTGTACGGTCGACAACTCCTGTCTGCTGCACATCGGCGGGACCCTCACCCGGCAGGGCTCGACGGTCCGCCCGGTGCACATCGCCGAGATCCTGGCCAGTACGGAAGGGAGTGTGCTGTGAGCGGCACCTATCTGGGCATGCCGGCCTTCCCGCGGGCGGCGGACGTCTCCACCCGCGACACCCAGCTGCGCGCCAACCTCACCCACGCCACCCACACCATCCGCGACAAGCGGGCCAAGGCGGTCGCCGAGCTGGACGACTGGGATCAGCTGCGGGCGGCGGGGGCCGCCGTCAAGGACCGGGTGCTGCGCCGTCTCGACCACTATCTGGAGCAGTTGGAGGCCGCGGTCACCGCGGCGGGCGGGCAGGTCCACTGGGCGGCGGACGCCGAGGAGGCCAACCGGATCGTCACCGCGCTGGTGCGGGAGACCGGTGAGCGCGAGGTCGTCAAGGTCAAGTCGATGGCGACGCAGGAGATCGGGCTGAACCAGGCGTTGGAGGACGCCGGTATCCGCGCCTACGAGACGGATCTGGCCGAGCTGATCGTGCAGCTCGGCGACGATCTGCCGTCGCACATCCTGGTCCCGGCGATCCACCGCAACCGTGCCGAGATCCGTGACATCTTCCGCCGGGAGATGGGCAGGTGGGGGCGGCCGGCGCCGGAGGGGCTGTCCGACTCCCCCGCCGAGCTGGCCGAGGCGGCCCGGCTGCACCTGCGGGAGAAGTTCCTGTCCGCCAAGGTGGGGATCTCCGGGGCCAACTTCATGGTCGCCGAGACCGGCACGCTGGTGGTCGTGGAGTCGGAGGGCAACGGACGGATGTGCCTGACCCTGCCCGAGACGCTGATCTCCGTCGTCGGGATCGAGAAGGTGGTGCCGACCTGGCAGGACCTGGAGATCTTCCTCCAGCTGCTGCCCCGCTCGTCGACGGCCGAGCGGATGAATCCGTACACCTCCACCTGGACGGGCACGACGGACGGGGACGGGCCGCGGACCTTCCACCTCGTGCTGCTCGACAACGGGCGGACCGACACCCTCGCCGACACCGTCGGCCGGCAGGCGCTGCGCTGCATCCGCTGCTCGGCGTGCCTGAACGTCTGCCCGGTGTACGAGCGGGCCGGCGGGCATGCGTACGGCTCGCCCTACCCCGGGCCGATCGGTGCCATCCTCACGCCCCAACTGCGCGGGATACAGGGTCCGTTGGAGGCGTCGCTGCCGTATGCCTCGTCGTTGTGCGGGGCCTGCTACGAGGTGTGCCCGGTCGCCATCGACATTCCCGAGGTACTGGTGCACCTGCGGGAGCGGGTGGTGGAGGGCGGGCCCGTAACGCGCGGCGGCACGCGGACCGTCGTCAAACCGGCCAAGGGGCACGCCGCGGAACGGGCCGCGATGCGCGCCGCGGCCTGGACGTTCGATCATCCGGGGGTGCTGCGCCGCGGGATGCGGCTGGCGGCCCGGACCCGTCGGCTGCATCCGCGGCGGCTGCCGGGGCCGGGGCGGGCGTGGTCGCGGACCCGGGCGCTGCCGACGGTGCCGGCCGAGTCGTTCCGCGACTGGTGGCGACGCACCCGCGGGGAGTCGCCGAGCGGGCCGACGGGGAAGCGGGGTGCGGGCGAGTGAGCAGCCGTGACGTGGTGCTGGGGCGGGTGCGCCGGGCGCTGGCGGAGGGGCCGCGGGATGCGGGGCGGGACGAGCCGCCGGTGGTGCGCGACTACCGGCGGGTGCACGGGTCCCGCACGACGGCGCAGACCGTCGAGTTGCTCGCGGAGAACCTCGTGGACTACCGGGCCGTCGTGCACCGGAGCGACGCGGCCGGGCTTCCGGCGCTGATCGCCCGCCTGCTGGCGGAGCGCGGGGCGCGGAGCGTGGTGGTGCCGCGGGGGCTGCCGGCCTCCTGGCTGGACGTGGCCCTGGCGGCGGGTTCCGGACTCACCCGGGTCGCGGACCGGGCCGCCCTCACACCGGCCGAACTCGATGCGGTGGACAGTGTGGTGACGGGCTGTGCGGTGGCGATCGCGGAGACCGGCACGCTGGTCCTGGATGCCGGCCCCGACCAGGGCAGACGGCGGATCACGCTGGTGCCGGACCATCACGTCTGTGTGGTCCGGGTCCCTGACCAGGTCGTCGGCTCGGTGCCGCAGGCGCTGCCGCGGCTGGCGCCGGACCGGCCGCTGACCTGGATCTCCGGCCCGTCCGCGACCAGCGACATCGAACTCGACCGGGTGGAGGGGGTGCACGGGCCGCGGACGCTGGAGGTGATCCTGCTGTCGGTGTCCGGGGAGCCGGGCTGAGAGCGGACCCCGGTGGCCGGGCCTGGCCTGCGACAGGTGTGCGACCCCGTTGTCAGTGGGGATTCCTACACTGATCGGGATGTCCTTCGCACACGCCGTGCGGGGCGCGCGCCCGGGGGGGGAGGGAGCGGAGGATGCTGCGGCAGGCGTTACCACCACGGCGTTCCGGCCCGGCCGGCCGTTCGTCCGCGCGGACTCCCGGGCCACCGCCCGGCGCGGCCCGGCCCTCCGCTCCGTCCCGGCTGCTGACCTGGCTGGGGCGGCTGGGCGTGCCGGCCGCCGCGTTCGCGGTGTTCCAGACGCTGCTGGGGATCCTGCCGCAGGGGCTGACGGGCGAGGCGGCGCGCTACTGCGTCGCGGCGACGGCCGGCGCCGCGGTCGGCGCGGTGGTGTGGCTGGCGGCGGCGCTGCTGCGGGCCCGCGCCGCGGCGCTCCCACCGGCGCCGCCGGCCGGCCCCGTGCTTCCGCCGGCCGGTTCGGCGTCGCTGCCCGAGCTGATGGACGGCACGTACGAGGCGCTGCGGCGCGGTCTCACGGTGGTCGAGGTGCCCGGCCGCGGTCCGCTGACGGGCTGGCCGCACTCCCTCGCCGAGAGTCGTCCACCGGTGCATCCGACGGCGTTCGGTACGGCGTACGGGCTGCATCTGCTGCTCGACCTCACCCCGTACGACGGCCGGATACGGGCCGGTGAGGTGGCCGAGACGCTGTGGCGGCTGCGGCTGCCCGGTGGTGGGTGGGCCGCCCGTTCGCAGGGCAGCGGGGCGCGTCCCGAGGTGACCGCGACGGTGCTGGGCGCGCTGGCGCGGGCCGGCGCCGACCCCCGGCTGCTGGAGGCCGAGATCCAGTGCTGCGAGGCGTTGTTGGACCCCGCGCACGATGTGCCGGGGCTGGCCAATACGTATGTCGTGACGAGTGTGCTGCGCGGGCTGCTGCGCGCGTCGCCCGGCTCCCCGGCGCTGGGGCGGCTGCGCGAGGTGCTGGTCAACGGCGCGACCGCGGACCCGGGGCGCGGCCATCACCGGTGCTGGGGCGCGGCACTGGCCACCGGGCTGGGCAATCCGGCGCCGTCGGCGGCGCACACCGCGCGGGCGGTGGTGGCGCTGGACCGGGCCGCGCGGGTGCTGGGCGAGGACGCCCGGCAGCGCGCGGTGCGCGAGGAAGGGGTGCGCTGGCTGCTGGCGGGTGCGTCCCCGTCCGGCGGCGGGTCCGATCTGGACAACTGCCAGGAGGAGGTGCGCCGGCCGGGCCAGCAGGATCCGCTGCACCAGGAGCTGTTGTCGGTACGGCACTTCGGGGCGGCGTGGGTGGCCCGGGCGCTGATGTCGGACGGGGCGCGGCAGATCGCCGCGGAGGATGCCGGGACCGCGGTGTGGCAGGCACAGCTGTCCGCCGCCGTGGCGCGGGTGCGGGGGATGCAGCAGGGCGGGGTGTGGCGGTGGGACGACGGCCCGATGGGGCACCCGGTGTGGATGGCGTATCAGGGCCTGTCGGTGCTGCGGCGGTACGCGCTGATGGCGCACCGGCCGTGACACGGCGTGGCACCGGCCGGGTGCGCCGGGTCGGGGTGCGCCGCGGGCCGGCGCTCCCGGTGGACGGGAGGCGGAGATGCAGGTCGAGGAAGCCCGGCGGCTGCTGGCGGACCGGCTGGGCGGCGGGCCGGGGCCCCCGTCCCCCGAGACGGCGCGGGAGGTGATCGCCCACCTGGCCAGGCCCGGGACGCTCGGTCCGCTGGTGCGCCGATTATCCGCCGGTGATCTCGATCTGGCGGAGTGCACCCGCCTTTCGTACCGCCATGTGCTGGGCTTCGACAAGCTGTTGCTGCTGCCCGGGGCGCCGTGGTTCATGCTGCGGGTGCACTTCTGGCACGGCGCTGCCGGCCCGGCCCCGGAGGACATCCACAACCACCGCTGCGCCATCGCCTCGGCCGTCGTGCGTGGCGGGGTCCGGATGGAGTGTTACGAGCGGGCCGCGGACGGCGTGCCCGCGACCGCGTACCGGGAGACCATCGACGGGCCGGGCGGTGCCTGGCGGCTGCGGCGGGTCGGCGCGGCGCGGCTGCGGCTGACCGCGACCGAGCGGTACGGGCCGGGGCGGAGCTACGGCCTGGACGCCCGGACGCTGCACCGGGTCGTGAGCGAGGAGCCGGCGGTGACGCTGTTCCTGGAGACCGTGCCGCAGCGCGCGGTGACCGATGTCTATGTGCGGGACGGGGCGGCGGGCGGCCGGCGCGCGGTCAGGGGCGGCGGCGCCGGGCGCGCGGCTCCGCCGCCCAAGACTCCGCTGTCGACGGCCGTCTATCGCGCCGAACTGGACGCTCTGGCCCGCTCGTTGGGCTGCTGAACGGGCCGGATGCCAGGGTCTGGCCGGATGCCCGGACCGACCCTGGTGCGAGGGCCTGGCCGGCGGGTCCGAAGCGGGCCGTCAGGGCGTGCGGTCCGGCCGCGGCCGGCCGTACGGCGAGGGCCTGGCGGATCACGTCGAGGTTGTAGGCGTCGACTCCGGCGCCGGCCAGCTCGCCCGGCCGCGCCCAGCAAAACACCTGGTCGGCGCTGGGCAGCACGACCTCCAGCGTCAGCGGGCGGACGAGGAAGTTCTCCTGGTGGTTGTGGACGCGGCGGCCCTGGTAGTCGCTGAGGAAGCTGGAGGAGCCGGTGTGCGCGGCGATGGCGCCGAGGAGTCCGGTCTCCTCCTTCAGCTCCCGCAGGGCGCCGCTCTCGGCGTTTTCCCCGCGGTCCAGCTTGCCGCACGGCACGCCCCACGCGCCGGGCAGGAAGCGCTCGCGGAAGCTGCGGCGCACGATCAGCACACGGCCGTTGTGCACGACCACCGCCGCGGCCAGATGCAGATGGGTTGTGGGCTGTTTCATCGGACGTCTCGCAATCCGAAGGGACGGGCGGCAGGCCCGTGGCGGACGTCCACCGTACCGGCGGAGCCCTGCGGTCGGACCGGTCACGGCCGTACGGCGGGGGGCGAAGTGGCGTGCGGGGGGCTTGTATTGGGCGCGCGCCATGTTCGATCCTGCTGCTTCCTGTTGCCTTACGTTCGGAGCTGTCGAATGAACGCACACCGTGTGAGTCGCCGGTCGCTCCTCGCCGCCGGCACCGCGCTCGCGGGCTGGGCGGCCTTCTCCGCACAGAAGCAGTCCTTCGCGGCCGAGGCCGCGGCGGCGGGCACCGAGGGCGGCGAGTGGAACGCGCAGCCGACGGTCTTCCAGGTGAACCGCGAGGCGGCCCGGGCGCGGCTCATCCCCTACCCGGACACCGGTGCGGCACTGGCCGGCGACCTCGGCCGGACGCCCTATTTCCGCTCGCTGAACGGCAGTTGGCGCTTCCACTGGTCGAAGAATCCTGACGAGCGGCCGCGCGACTTCCACCGGCCGGGCTACGACGACAGCGCCTGGGGCCGGATCACGGTGCCCGCCAACTGGGAGATCGAGGGCTACCCCGAGCCGATCTACCTCAACATCAGATATCCGTGGGTCGGCTACGAGACGCCGGAACCGCCGCACGTGCCGGCCGGCTTCAACCCGGTGGGCTCGTACCGCCGCACCTTCACCGTCCCCGGGAACTGGCGCGGCCGCCGCACCCTGCTCTCCTTCCAGGGCGTGAAGTCCGCGTTCTTCGTCTGGGTGAACGGCGAGCGGGTCGGCTACAGCGAGGACAGCTACACCCCCGCGGAGTTCGACATCACCGACCGGCTGAAGCCCGGCACGAACTCCCTGGCGGTCGAGGTCTACCGCTGGTCCGACGGCAGCTGGCTGGAGGACCAGGACATGATCGACCTGTCCGGGATCTTCCGGGACGTCTACCTCTACTCCATCCCGCCGGTGCACCTCCAGGACCTCCAGGTCCGCACCGACGTCGACGGGGCGGGCCGCGACGCCGGCCTGACGGTGACCGCGACCGTACGGGACCGGGGCGCGGGCGGCGCGCGCCGGGCCGGGGAACGGCAGACCCCCGGGGCGCGGCACGCCTCCGGCGCGTACCGCCTGACCGCCACCCTCCATGACGCCGACGGCCGTCCCGTACTGCCGAAGCCGCTCACCGCGACCGTCGACCTCGCCGGCGGCAAGGACGTCACGGTCGCACCGAGGACCACGGTCAAGGCCCCGGCGCTGTGGTCGGCGGAGGCACCGCACCTCTACACCCTCGTCGTCACCCTCACCGACCCGTCCGGCCGTACGGTCGACATCCAGCGCACCCGCCTCGGCTTCCGCAGCATCGCCTACGGGCCCGGCACCTTCACCGTCAACGGCGAGCCGATCGTCTTCCGCGGCGTCAACCGCCACGAGTCCGACCCGGACCACGGCCAGGCCGTCACCAGGGAGCGGATGCTGCAGGACATCCGCATCATGAAGCAGCACAACATCAACGCCGTCCGCACCTCCCACTACCCCAACCACCCGGACTGGCTGGACCTGTGCGACGAATACGGCCTGTACGTCATCGGTGAGGCCAATCTGGAGTCGCACGGCGTCCGCGACCGGCTGCCGGCGAGCCTGCCGGAGTGGACCGACGCCTGTCTGGACCGGATGCGTTCGCTGGTCGAGCGGGACAAGAACCATCCCTGTGTGGTGGTGTGGTCGCTGGGCAACGAGGCGGGCCGGGGCAGCACCTTCCGGGCGATGGCGGACTGGACGCACCACCGCGATCCGTCCCGGCCGGTCCACTACGAGGGCATGAACGACGTCGCCGATCTGCACAGCGAGATGTATGCGAAGCCCGACGAGGTCGAGGCGTACGGGAAGTCCGGCAACCCCAAGCCGTTCATCCTGTGCGAGTACGCGCACTCCATGGGCAACAGCACCGGCAACTTCCAGGAGTACTGGGACGTCATCGAGCGCTACCCCAACCTGCACGGCGGCTTCATCTGGGACTTCGTCGACCAGGCGATCCGCCGCCCGGTCCCGGATGATCCGCGGCGCAGCTACCTCTCCTACGGAGGCGACTGGAAGCCCGGCTATCCCACCGACGGCAACTTCTGCTGCAACGGCATCGTCTCCTCCGACCGGGTGCCGCACCCGGCGATCCACGAGGTGAAGAAGGTCTATCAGGCGGTGCGGATGGCCGCCGCCGACGACACGGTCAGCCGGATCGAGGTCACCAACCGTCAGCTCTTCCTGGGCCTGGACGCCTACGAGCTGCACTGGGAGGTCACCCGCGACGGTGAGCGGGTCCAGCACGGCACGCTGCCCGCCCCGAAGGTGGCCCCCGGCGGGCGGGCGACGGTGGAGCTGCCGCTGCGTCGCCCGGCGCACCCGGAGCCGGGCGCCGCGTACTGGCTGAACCTCTCGTTCGTGCTGCGCCGGGCCACCCGCTGGGCGGACGCCGGGCACAGCGTCGCCGCCGAGCAGTTCGCCCTGCCCTGGCACACACCGGCCCCCGCCGCCCCCTCCCCCACCGGCCTGCCGCCGCTCACCCTCACCGAGACCGGCGCCTCGGTCACCGTCCACGGCCGGGACATCGAGCTCGTGCTCGACAAGGCCGGCGGCACCCTCACCTCCTACCGGTACCGCGGCCGCACCCTGCTCACCGGTGGTCCGGTGCCCAACTTCTGGCGCGGCCCGACCGACAACGACATCGGCCGCGGCGCCCAGAACAAGCTCCGCACCTGGCGCGACGCCGGCGCCGGGCGCACCGTCACCGGCGTCCGGGTGTCCCAGCCGTCCGCCGCCGAGGTCGTCATCGAGATCACCGCCACCCTGCCCACCTCCCCGGCCGCCTCCCGCTGGGACACCGTGCTGACCGTGCGCGGCGACGGCGGGATACGCGTGCGGCACACCCTGCGGCCCGGCCCGGCGCTGCCCGATCTGCCGATGGTCGGTGCGCTGCTGACCGTCCCGGCCGGTCTGACCGCCCTCGACTGGTACGGCCGGGGCCCGCAGGAGAACTACTGGGACCGGCGCACCGCGGCGTTCGTCGGCCGCTACCGCAGTACCGTCGACGCCCAGTACGGCCCGTACGTGCGTCCCCAGCAGACCGGCAACGTCACCGATGTGCGTACCGCGACGCTGACCGGGCGGGACGGCAGCGGGCTGCGGATCTGCGCCGAGCCGGGCCCGGACGCCCCGCTGCTGGAGCTCAGCGCGCTGCACCACACGCCCTTCGACCTGGACGGGCCGCGCCACCCGTACGAGCTGGCCCGCCACGGGGAGACCTGGCTGGGCGTCAACCACCGGCAGATGGGTGTGGGCGGCAACGACTCGTGGGGTGCGCCGCCGCTGGAGAAGTACCTGCTGCACGCGGACCGGACGTACAGCTACGGGTACCGACTGTCGCCCGTCTGACGCCTCCCGGTGCGGGCGGCGCGAGGGTGACCCTGACGTGCGTAGGCATCCGGTGCCTACGCAGCACAGAGGGCTGGGTGGCCCTCGCGTCCCGCAGCAGACTCTCGGTCATCGCCACCGGGCGATCGGCAGAGAGGCGGCAACATCATGACCGGGAACAGCAACTCCGTTGTGTGGAAGGCGGGTTGGTCGGCAGCCGTGCAGCGGCCCAGTGAGGGCTTCCACAAGAACTGGGCGCTGGACGGTTTCGCGGACCAGACCGTACGCCAGGTGGTCCGGGTCACCGGGGCGGGCACCGCGGCCCGGATCACGCTCTCCAACCGGTACGGGACCGCCCCGCTGGAGGTGGCGGGCGCCACCCTCGCCGTGACGGACCGGGGCGCGGCGGTGCGGGAGGGCACGGTCCGCCGGCTCACCTTCGGGGGTGCCGGTGCGGTGCGGATCCCGGCGGGTGGTGAGGTCCGCAGTGACGCGGCCGAGGTGCGGGTGGCGCCCTTCGAGTCGCTGACCGTGACGCTGCACTTCGCGCGGCCGACGGGGCCCGCCACCTTCCACGCGCAGGCGTACGCGACGGCCTACCGCGCCGAGGGCGACCAGCTCGCCGCCGCCGATCCGGCGGTGTTCGACGAGACGACGGTGTCCTGGTACTACCTCTCCGCCGTCGAGCTGGCGGACGGCGGGCCGGCCCGGCGCGACACGGTGGTGGTCTTCGGCGACTCCCTCACCGACGGGTTCGCCTCGACCGTGGACGGCAACCACCGCTACTCGGACGCGCTGGCCGAACGGCTGGCCGAACGGGGCACCGGGCGGCCGGTGCTCAACCAGGGCATCGGGGGGAATCTGCTGCTGAGCGATTCGGCGTGGTTCGGTGAGCGGGCCGGCGCCCGCTTCCGGCGCGATGTGCTCGAACAGCCCGGGGTGCGCTCCGTGGTCGTCCTGGTGGGCCTCAACGACATCGGGTTCAGCGAGGTCGATCTGCCCACGTACCGGCCGAACCCGGACCGGTCCGTCGCGGAGCTGGTCGCCGGGTACCGGGAGGTGATCGCGGCGGCGCACGCCGCGGGGGTGCGGATCACAGGAGGCACCATCACCCCGTTCAAGGGGTCCGAGTACCACACGCCGGCCGCCGAGGCGAAGCGGCGGGCGGTCAACGCGTGGGTGCGTACCGCGGGCGCGTTCGACGCGGTGGCCGACTTCGCGGCGGTCCTGGCCGACCCGGCCGATCCGGACGCGCTGGCGCCCGGGTACGACAGCGGTGACCACAAGCACCCCAACGACGAGGGGTATCGCGTGATGGCCGGCGCGGTCGATCTCGCGGCGCTGTGACCGGGGCGGCACGCGCGGGAGCGGCTACCCCTTGGCCTGCCGGGCCGCGTGCAGCGCCCAGCCGACCAGCGGGAGCTGGGCCGGGATCCGGGCGTAGGCGAGGGCCTTGAGCGGCGCCGGGCGGTCGCGCCAGTCGCGGGCCATCTTGAGGTGGGCCGGGGAGACGGCGACGAACAGTCCGGCGGCGGCGAGCGCACCGGCCCGGCGGGTGCGGGGCAGCGCGAGCGCGGCGGCGACGGCGAGTTCGGCGGCGCCGCTGGCGTACGTCCAGGCGCGCCGGGTGCCCGGCAGCCGGCGGGGCACCAACGCGTCGAACGGCTGCGGAGCGAGGAAGTGCAGCGTTCCGGCGCCTGCCAGCAGTCGGGCGAGCGCGCGGGCGGAACGGCCGTCGGCCACCATGGAGAGCTCCCGGGTTGGACGAGGAAGGGGTGCGGCGGCCGCCCCGACCGGCTAACTGGCCGCCGCGAACACGACCTTACCGGTGAGTTACTTAGCGGTCATCACCTGATCGCCGGCCGGGGTGAGGTGTGCGTCACGCCGGACCAGCGCCGCGTAGGGGCCGTCGGCGGCGAGCAGCTCGTCGTGGGTGCCGCGCTCGGCGATCCGGCCGGCGTCCAGCACGACGATCTGGTCGGCGTTCCGGACCGTGGAGAGTCGGTGCGCGATGGTGAGGGTGGTGCGGCCCTCGGACAGCGCGTCGATGGCTTGCTGGACAGCGTGTTCGGTGTGGGTGTCGAGCGCGCTGGTCGCCTCGTCCAGGACGAGTACCGGCGGGTCGCGCAGGATGGTGCGGGCTATCGCGAGGCGCTGCTTCTCGCCGCCGGAGAAGCGGTAGCCGCGCTCGCCGACGAGGGTGTCGTAGCCGTCGGGCAGGGCCGCGATGTGGTCGTGGATCTGGGCGGCCTTGGCGGCGCGTTCGATCTCGTCGTCGGTGGCGTCGGGCTTGGCGAACCGGAGGTTGTCGGCGACCGAGGCGTGGAAGAGGTAGGTCTCCTGGGAGACCACGCCGACGGCGCGCGCCAGGGTGTCGAAGTCGAGGTCGCGGACGTCGGTGCCGTCCAGGGTGACCCGTCCCTCGGTGACGTCGTAGAGGCGCGGGACGAGATAGCTCAGGGTGCTCTTGCCGCTGCCGGTGGGGCCGACGACGGCGAGGCTGCCGCCGGCGGGGACGGTGAGGTCGATGCCGTCAAGGGTGGGCTCCGCCTCGGGGTCGTAGCGGAACGTCACGTTCTCGAAGCGGACCTCGCCGCGCGGGGCGGTGAGGCGGACCGGGTCGGCGGGTTCGGTGATGGCGACCGGCAGGTCGAGGTATTCGAAGATGCGCTGGAAGAGCGCGAGCGAGGTCTGCATCTGCACGCCGGTGGACAGCAGGGAGACGGTGGGCCGCAGCAGGCCCTGCTGGAGCGAGACGAAGGCGACGAGGGTACCGAGGGAGAAGACCGGACCGCCCAGTTGGAGGACCAGGCCGGCCGCCCAGTAGATGAGGGCGGGCATGGCGGCCATGACGATGCCGATGGTGGCCATCCGCCAGCGGCCGGCCATGTTGGCCCGGACCTCCAGGTCGACCAGGCGCTCGGACTCGTCGGCGAAGTTCTTGGTGAGGGAGTCGGCGCGGCCCATCGTGCGGCCGAGCAGGATGCCGCTGACCGAGAGCGATTCGGTGACCATCGCGGACATCGCGGCCATCTGCTTCTGCCGCTGGGTGGTGATCTTCTTGCGTTCGTTGCCGACCCGGCGGCTGATCCAGACGAAGAGCGGCAGCAGCAGGAGCGAGACGACGGTCAGCCGCCAGTCGAGCGCCACCATGGCGCAGACCGTGGCGACGACCGAGGTGAGGTTGGAGACCAGGGACGTCGCGGTCGAGGTGACGGTCGCCTGCATGCCGCCGATGTCGTTGGCGATCCGGGACTGGACCTCGCCGGTGCGGGTGCGGGTGAAGAACGCCAGCGGCATCCGCTGGAGCTTGGCGTAGACGGCGGTGCGCAGGTCGTGCATCACGCGCTGGCCGACGGTGGTGGACACCAGGGTCTGCAGCACACCGAAGACGCTGGTGGTGACGGCGGTGGCGATCATGCCGAGGGCGAGCAGGGTGAGCAGTCCGGTGCGTCTGCCGGGGATCGCGACGTCCAGGATCTCGCGGAGCAGGAAGGGCGAGGCGACCGAGACCAGCGAGGAGGCGCCGACGAGCAGGCCGACCAGGGTCAGCCGGGCGCGGTAGGGGCGGAAGAGGGCGAGGATCCGCCGCAGCTGGACCGGCGCATCGGGGTCCTTGGGCGGTGGGGTCCAGTTCGGTTCGTCGCTGCGCATGGGCTCCTACGAGGGGTGAGGGAGAGCGGGACCTTACGGAGCCTAGCTCATTGTTACCTATACTCACAATGAACCAGGTCCTGCTATTCTCCGGACATGCCCTCCTCCGAGCCCACGGCCGGCACCAACCTCCCCGAGCAGCTGGTACGGCTGACCCGCCGGATGCACCGCGCCCAGAAGCGCCACCTGGCGCCGCTGGACATCCCCTTCACCCCCGCGCAGTCGCGGCTGCTGCGGATCGTCGCGCACTACCGCGGCACCCCGCCCCGGATGGCCGACCTCGCCGAGCGGCTGGAGGTCGTACCCCGCGCGGTGACGACGCTGGTGGACGGGCTGGAGGCGCACGGTGCGGTGCGCCGGGTGCCGGATCCGGCCAACCGCCGGGTGGTGCGGATCGAGCTGACCGACACCGGGCGGACCGCGCTGCGCGCGCTGCGCGGCGCGCGACGGGCCGCAGCGGAGGAGATCCTGGCTCCGCTGACCGCCGAACAGCGCGAGGTGCTGGGCGGCCTGCTGTCCACCCTGGTCGACGGGCCGGGAGAGCCGCACCGGTCCGACGGCAACCGGCCGGCCGGGTAACGGCACGGACCACGCGACGGAGGGCCGAGGATGCTCCTCGACCCTCCGGGCACTCCTTGACGACGCGGCCGGTCCGCACCGGCCGGTCCGGCGTCCTCAGCGCGCGACGTGCAGCGCCACGGCGCTCTTCGCGGGGACGGTCAGCTGCGCCTTCCCGTCGTCCCCGACGGTGACGGTGTTGCCGGCGCAGTTGTCCGGGGCGGCCTTGACGACGTTGCAGTAGGTCCCGGCCGGTAGCGAGGTGGAGAACGTCTGGCTGATCTGGCCGTCACCGTTGTTGACGGCGACGAAACCCTTGCCGCTCCGGGCGAAGGCGAGCGCGCTGCCCCCGTTGTCCCACCAGTCGGTCAGCGGGGCCGAGCCGACCGCGTTGCGGAAGCCGACCATCCCGGTGATCTCCCGCTTGGCGTGCTCGTCGGTCCAGCCGTCGCTGCCGCTCGGCGGTCCCGCGTCCTTGTCGGTCCAGGTGTACCCGGAGTTGACGTTCGGCGAGCCGTAGGGCGAGGCGAGCATGAAGACGTTGGCGAGGGTGTAGGCCGCGCCGTCCTTGTAGGTGAGCGTCGAGCCGTTGCGCTCGGTGTCCCAGTTGTCGACGAACGTACGGGCCTTGTCGCTGCCTAGCTTGCCGTCGGCGACGGACTTGAGCTGGGCGATGTTGCCGCCCTGGAACGCGTTCTTGAGGTGGCTGCCGTAGCGGAACTCGTCGACGTCGCCGATACCGGTGTACTCGTCCGGCCGGACCGCCTCGCCGGCGCCGTAGATGACCTCCTGGACCCAGTAGCCGGGGTCGCGCATCTTGCCCTTGACGGCCGCCACGTCGGTGGCCGACATGTGCTTGGCGGCGTCGATCCGGAAGCCGTCCACGCCCAGCGACCGCAGGTCGTCGAGGTACTTGGCGAGCGTGGTGCGGACGTAGTCGCTGCCGGTGTCGAGGTCGGCGAGGCCCACCAGTTCGCAGTTCTGGACGTCGTCGCGGTTGGTGTAGTCGGAGATGCTCTTGCGGCAGCCGTGGAAGTCCCAGTCCTGGTAGAAACCGGGGTAGTTGTACTTGGTGTACTGCGTGCCGCCGGTGCCGGTTCCGGAGCCGGCCGCCATGTGGTTGATGACGGCGTCGGCGATGACCTTGACGCCCGCGCTGTGGCAGGCGCTGACCATCGAGGCGAACGCGTTCCGGTTGCCCAACCGTCCGGCGATCTTGTAGCTGACCGGCTGGTAGGAGGTCCACCACTGGCTGCCCTGGATGTGCTCGGTGGCGGGCGAGACCTCGACGTAGCCGTAGCCGGCCGGCCCCAGCTGATCGGTGCACGCCTTGGCGACGTCCACGTACTTCCGCTCGAACAGGGTGGCGGTGACGGTCTTTTCACCGGGCGGCGCGGCCTCGGAGGGCCACGGCGCGAGGGCGGCGAGGCCGGCCGCGGCCAGGACCCCGGCCAGCGTCCCGCCCAGCACACGAGAACGTTGCTGCATCTTGCGGCTCCTTCGTCATGGGGCGCGGAGCACCGCACCGCGCCCACGAGAGCAGCCACGCGCCAGGCCGCCATGGGGGGATTTCCGTAGGAGCCTGCCGTTCACCTCGTGGACACGTCAACCCTTTCCGCAAGACTTTTCAGCGACTTGCGAAAGGTACTGGCGGGCGGGTGTACGGCGTTGCCGCACCGTGCCGTCGCTGCCGGGAGGAAGGACGACGAAGAGTCCAAGCCTGCCGTCACGAGAGTCCAATCGGCCCTCTTGTGCCACCGGCCCGCGGCCGACAAGGTCCTCACCGAGGTTCACGTATGCCCCGGCGCACCACCGTTCCCCTGGAGGACCGATGAACGAGGCACAACCGCAGAACCACGACCCCAACGAGGCCGGGCCCAGCCGCCGTTCGGTCCTGTGGACCGCCGGCGCGGCGGGCGCCGGGCTGGGACTCGGCGGGCTGACGATGGGTCAGGCCGCAGCGGCCGCGCCCGGGACGGCCGGATCCGCGGCAGCCGCCGACGCCGTCCCCGCGGCAAAGGGCAAGACCATGATCGGGGTGCCGTTCGAGCGGCGCTCCACGGTCCGCGTCGGCATGATCGGCCTCGGCAACCGCGGTGGCAGCATGATCGACCTCTTTCTCGCGGTACCGGGCACCCGCGTCGTCGCGCTGTGCGACCCGGTGAAGGAGAAGACCGCCAAGGCCGCCAAGAAGGTCACCGCCGCCGGTCAGCCCGCGCCCGCCGTCTACACCAACGGCGACCACGACTTCGAAAATCTCTGCAAGCGCGGCGACATCGACTTCGTCTACGTGGCCACCCCCTGGGACTGGCACTTCGAGATGGCGAAGACGGCCATGCTCAACGGCAAGCACGTGGGCGTCGAGTGCCCCATCGCCCTGCGCCTGGAGCAGCTGTGGGAGCTGGTCGATCTCTCCGAGCGGACCCGCAGACACTGCATGCAGCTGGAGAACTGCTGTTACGGCAGAAACGAGATGCGGGTGCTGCGGATGGCGCACGCCGGGCTGTTCGGCGAGCTGCTGCACGGTGCGGGTGCCTACATCCACGATCTGCGCGGCCTGATGTTCGACCCCAAGTACTACGAGGGCCCGTGGCGCCGGCTGTGGCACACCCGGCTGCGCGGCGACCTCTACCCCAACCACGGGTTCGGTCCGGTCGCCAACTACATGGACATCAACCGCGGTGACCGCGCGGTGCGCATCTCCAGCGTCGGCACGCCGGCCCTCGGGCTCGCCGCGTACCGCGAGGAGCACATGCCGGCGAACGACCCCAGCTGGAAGGAGTCGTACATCGAGAGCGACCGGACGATCAGCCTCGTGCAGACCGCGAAGGGGCGGGTGATCCGGCTGGAGCACGACGTCTCCACCCCGCACCCCTACAGCCGGATCAACAGCCTCGGCGGCACCAAGGGCCTCTTCGAGGACTACCCGGAGCGGATCTATCTGGAGCCGGACCAGCACAACGACGAGTGGGGCGACTTCGGCAAGTACGCGGAGTGGGACCACTGGCTCTGGAAGGAGCACGCCAACCCGCCCGGTGGGCACGGCGGCATGGACTACATGCTGGTCTTCCGGCTCATCCAGTGCATGCGGCTGGGGCTGCTGCCGGACTTCGACGTCTATGACGCGGCGACCTGGACGGCACCGGTCCCGCTCAGCGACCGGTCCCTCAGGGCGCACGGCGCCCCGCAGGAGATTCCCGACTTCACCCGCGGACTGTGGAAGAAGTCCCGGCCGGGGATGGATTCGCAGAAGCCGGAGGAGTAGGCGCGGAGGAGGAGGGATGGCGGCGTAGGCAGGGCGGAGCCGGGAGCGGAGGCGTAGCGGCAGACCGCTGCCCGACCGCGGCCCCGGCCGGCGGGGCCCGGCGGGCGGTTCGCCCGCCGGGCCCGCTTACGGGGGCGCCGGCGCGTCAGGCGTCGGCGGCCCGGGCGGGCGCGGTGCCCGGCTCCAGCGGCTGCGCCGCGCCCGCGGCGTCCGCTTCGGGGGCGGGCGCCGCGGTGGTGGATGTCGCGGTGGCGGGGACCGCGGTGGCCGGCGGCGCGGTGGCCTCGCCGTTCAGGACCTTCGTCGCCGTCACCCGGTCGAGTGCGCCCTCCCAGCGGGAGACCGCGAAGACCGCGACGCAGTTGCCGAGCAGATTGGTCGCCACCCGCATCGAGTCCATGATCCGGTCGACGCCGAGCAGCAGGGCCACCGCGGCGGCCGGGATGACGCCCAGCGCGGAGGCGGTCGCGGACAGCGCGAGGAAGGCCGAACCGGGCACCCCGGCCATGCCCTTGCTGGTCAGCATCAGCACCAGGACGACGGTGATCTGCTGGCCGAGCGAAAGGTCGACGCCGACGGCCTGCGCGATGAACAGCGTCCCGATGGACAGGTAGATCGACGCGCCGTCCAGGTTGAAGGAGTAGCCGGTCGGCAGGACCAGGCCCACCGCGTCGTCCCGGCAGCCCGCGGCCCGCAGCTTCTGCATCATCCGCGGCATCACGGTCTCGCTGGATCCGGTGCCGAGCGCCAGCAGCAGCTCCTCGCGGGTGTAGCGGACGAACTTCCACAGGCTCAGGCCGGTGACGGCCTTGAGGGCGAGGCCCAGCAGCGCGAGGAAGGCCAGCGCGACGCCGTAACAGACCGCGATCAACTTGCCGTACGTCGCCATGGCGCCCAGGCCGTACTCGCCGACGAGGTGGGCGGTGGCGCCGAAGACCGCGAGCGGCGCGAGCTTCATGACGTAGCCGACGATGGTGAACACCACGTCCTGGGCCTGCTCAATCAGCGGCAGCAGCTGCGGGACCTTCTTCTGCCCGAGGTGCAGCAGCGCGGCGCCGACCAGACAGGCCAGCACCAGCACCTGAAGCAGCGAGTTCTCGGCGAACGCGCCGACCGCGCTGTTCGGCAGGGACTCCAGGACGAATTGGGCGGCGGACGGCAGCTGCCCGCCACCCGTCTTGGCGTCCACCGCGCCCTTGTCCAGCGAGGCCGGGTCGACGTGCATCCCGGCGCCGGGCGCGAAGACGTTCGCCGCCAGGAGACCGACGACGAGTGCGACGCCGGTCGCCGCCTCGAACCAGATCAGCGCCTTCACGCCGATGCGGCCGAAGGCCCTGAGATCGCCCGCCTTCGTGATGCCGGCGACGACGACACAGAAGACCAGCGGGGCGATCATGGCCTTGATCAGACGGACGAAGCCGTCACCGAGCGGTTGCAGCGACGACCCCGCCTGCGGCCACAGGCGTCCGACCAGGACACCGAGGACCAGCGCGAGGAGCACCTGGGTGAACAGGCTGGTACGCAGGGCGCGCCCTGCGCGGCGGATGACGCTTCCGGTGGCGTGCGGCACGGGCACTCCTCCATGGACGGATTCTGTTATGCGGAAGTGGACTTCCGCGATCCGTCACTATGGCCGCTTGTTGTTCACCACGAAAGAGTGCGCTGTAACTTCCAGGAAAATCTTGGAGCTTGGTCCAAGACGGAGCGCACACCCCGTGGGCATGTGTCCGCCCGCGACCGGCAGATGCACTTTGTCCTCACCGGTCCGCACCGGTCCCTACTCGCCCGCAGCCGCCCCCTGGCGCCGTCAGCCCGCGAGATGAGCCTTGTCCCCCATCACCACAACGGGGTGCCGCGCCGGGTCGAGCGCACGCAGCAACGTCTGCATCGCGGGCTTCGAGACGCTCACACAGGCCGAGGTCCCGCCGCCGTGGTCCAGGTGCAGCCAGACCCCGCCACCCTTCGACTGCCCCTTCGGGCGGGTCGGATCGAGCGGCGAGGTCCCGGTGACCCGGTTGTAGTTGATCGCGACGACGTAGTCGAAGTCATGGCGGGTGTTCTTGGACCAGTACGAGGGCGGGGTGAACGCCGAGGAGTGCGTATACGGCAGCTTGGCGCCCGGGTCGGCGAGCACCCCGCCGGCATCGGTCAGCGTGAACACCCCCACGGGGCTGCGCTTGTCACCTTCGTGGTGGTCGACGGTCCAGCCGCGCCGGCCGTTGTGCGCGGGCCAGCTCCCCTTGCGGTCCCAGCCCTTGGCATTCTTCTCGTAGAGGACGACGGTGGCGTCGGCGGAGTCGGCACCCTCGCCGTAGACCGCCACCACCTGACGGGAGTCGGCGGGGATCCGCGCACGCAGGGCGGTGCCGACGCCGGGGATGTTCCTGAGCCGGGTGGTGGGGGACGCGCCGCGGGCCGGGCCACCGGGGCGCTCCCCCTTGCCCGCACCGTCGTTCTTGCCGCCGTCCGCGCCGTTCCCGCCCCCGCAACCGGCCAGGAGGACCAGACCCGCCGCGGCCACCGCCGCCATCCGCACCGCACCGCCCGCTGTTCGCATGCCCCCATGGTCGCACCACCGGCCTGACGACCGTTCAGCAGCCGCTCCTCCGCACACCCGTCCCGCGCGGGAACCTCCCGCCACGCGTGTCCGAATCATGGGGCGTCGGCGGAAAAACCGTTTGAAATCAGCCCGTGCCGGGGGCCAACCTTCCAGGACCTCCGCCGGCGACGAGACGGACGAGAGGGGCATTTCGCCTGCCCGGAACGGCAGCTGCCGACCGCTCACCACGACTTCGCCTGGGACATCATGCAAATTCGCGACCTTCCTCATCCCGACCCGGGCGTCCCGGACGTCCGCACGGGCGGCGCCTTCCTGCTGTGGCTGTGCAGAGCGCAGACCGGCGGACAGCTCAAGGCCCTCTTCTGGGGGCTGGTGAACTTCGGCGCCATCGCCTCCTTCCCGCTGCCGGTGGGCCTGGCCGTCCAGGCAGTGGTGGACCGCGACGGTGGTCTGCTCGCGCTGTCCGGCGGCCTGCTCGCGGTGCTGGGCGTCCTGATCGCGCTCGGCGGCGTCATGCTGCACCGCGCGGCCGTCACCAACTGGATCACCGCCGTCGCCCGGATGCAGCAGTTGCTCGCGCGGAAGACCACCGAACTGGGCTCGGCCATGACCAGGCGGGTGGCCGCCGGCGAAATCGTCACCGTGAGCACCGGCGACCTGGAGAAGATCGGCTGGTTCGTCGAAGGCGTCTCCCGGTTCGGCGCCGCGGCGGTGACCGCGGCCGCCGTGTCCGTCACGCTGGTCATCCGCCAGCCCCAGCTCGGCGTCCTGGTCGCGCTCGGCGTGCCCGTGCTGGCGCTGGCCGTCCTCCCCCTGTTGCCGCCGGCCACCCGGCGCGCCGACGCCCAGCGGGAGATGGCCGGCCGGGCCACCGAGCTGGCCTCCGACACGGTCGCCGGACTCCGCGTACTGCGCGGCATCGGCGGCGAGGAACTCTTCCTCGGCCGCTACCGCAGCGCCTCCCAGGAGGTACGCAGGGCAGCCGTCCGCAGCGCCCGGATGTGGTCGCTGATCTCCGCCGTCCAGGTGGTGCTGCCGGGCCTGCTGCTCATCGCGGTGGTCTGGTACGGCACCCGGCTCGCCCTGGCCGGCACGATCGCGGTGGGTGAACTCGTCACCATCTACAGCGCGGTCACCTTCCTCCTCTTCCCGCTGCGCCACTTCGAGGAGATCGCCCAGGCGTTCTCCTTCGCCCGGCCGTCGGCGAAACGCACCGCCCGCGTCCTGGCCCAGACCCGGCCGGCCGACGGCCGCGGCACCGCCCCGGACACCGCGCCGGCCGGCGATCTGCACGACCCGCACAGCGGCCTGACCGCCGTGGCCGGCCGGCTGACCGCGGTGGTGTGCGGCGACCCCGACGCCGCCGGCCGGCTCGCCGAACGTCTCGGCGGACACCCGCCGCAGGACGACGAGAAGGACGCCGGCGAGGCCGTCGCACTCTCCGTGGCCCTGGGCGGCACCCCGTTGGACGACCTGCCGCGGGACACCGCCCGCCGGGCCGTGCTCGTCCAGGACAAGGACCCGATGCTGCTCTCCGGCACCCTGGGCGAGCTGCTCGACGTCCCGTCCTCCGGGCGCGTGCCGGCGACGGAGGCCCTCGACGCGGCCCAGTGTGCCGACGTCCTGACCGCGCTGGCCCAGGCTTCCGTCGACGACTCCGGCGACCCCCTGCGCACCCACATCACCGAGCGCGGCCGGTCACTGTCCGGCGGCCAGCGGCAGCGGCTGGCGCTGGCCAGGTCCCTGGTCACCGACCCCGAGGTGCTGGTGCTCGACGAACCGACGAGCGCCGTCGACGCGCACACCGAGGCCCGGATCGCCGACGGCCTCCGCCGGATCAGAACGGGCCGTACGACGGTCGTGCTCACCTCCAGTCCACTGCTGCTGGACCGGGCCGACCGGGTGGTGTTCCTGCACGACGGCAAGGTCGTCGCCGAAGCCACCCACCGCGAACTGCTGCACCGTGACCCCGCCTACCGCGCCGTGGTCACGCGCGAGACGGACACCGCGCCGGCACCGCCGAACGGGCGGCCCGGCGAGGCCGGGCGGAACGGGCGGGGCCGCCCGGCGCTCGACGACGTGAAAACGCTGCACACCGCTGCTCAGCAGATCGAGGAGACCGCATGATCGGCCTGGCGCCGCCGGAGCACGATCCGGACACCCCGCAGACCCTCACCACCCTCCCGGTCGGCTCACCGGCGACCGTCCGCCGCTATGTCGCCGGCCTGATCCGACGCCACCGGGGCGAGTTCGCGGTACTGATCGCGGTGAACGCCGCCGCGGTCCTCGCCTCCATGGCCGGCCCCTACCTGCTCGGCGGGGTCGTGGAGAAGCTCGCCACGGGCTCTCGCGACGTCCAACTCGGCCGCACCCTCGTCCTGTTCACCGTCGCCCTGGTCATCCAGACGGTATTCGTCCGGATGGTCCGGCTCCGCGGCGCGATGCTGGGCGAACGGATGCTGGCGGATCTGCGCGAGGACTTCCTCGTACGGTCCGTCGCGCTGCCGCCGGGCGTTCTGGAGCGGGCCGGCACCGGCGATCTGCTGTCCCGGATCACGACGGACATCGACCGGCTCTCCAGCGCGATGCGCGAGGCCGTACCGCAGCTGTCCATCGGTGTGGTGTGGGCCGCCCTGCTGCTCGGCGGGCTCACCGTCACCGCTCCCCCGCTCGCGTTGTCGGTGCTGATCGCGCTGCCCCTGCTGGTCCTCGGATGCCGCTGGTACTTCAAGCGGGCTCCGGGCGCCTACCGTTCGGAGGCCGCCGGATACGCCGCGGTCTCCGCCGTGCTCACCGAATCCGTCGACGCTGGCCGCACCGTCGAAGCGCACCGCCTGGGCCCGCGCCGCATCGCCCTCTCGGAACAGCGCATCCGCGCCTGGACCCAGTGGGAGCGCTACACACTCTTCCTGCGGTCGGTCCTCTTCCCCGTCGTCGACCTGACGCATGTGGTGCTCCTGGGCGCCGTTCTGCTGCTCGGCGGCGCGTTCGTGATCCAAGGCTGGATCACCCCGGGCCAGTTGACGACGGGGGCGCTCCTCGCGCAGATGATGATCGAGCCGGTCGGCCTGATCCTGCGCTGGTACGACGAGCTTCAGGTGGCCCAGGTCTCCATCGCCCGGCTCGTCGGCGTACGCGAGATCGAACCGGAGTCCACCGACGACGAACGGTCCCCCGAGGGACGCGATGTCCGTGCCGACGCGGTGACCTTCGGCTACCACGCCGACGTCGACGTACTGCGCGACATCTCGCTGCGGATCCGGCCCGGCAGCCGGCTGGCGCTGGTCGGACCGTCCGGCGCCGGCAAATCGACACTGGGCCGTCTGCTGGCCGGCATCTACGGCCCCCGCACGGGCACGGTCACCCTGGGCGGGGCCGAGCTCTCCGCCATGCCGGCCGAGCGGGTCCGGGAGCAGGTCGCGCTGGTCAACCAGGAGCACCACGTCTTCGTGGGCTCGCTCCGCGACAACCTCCAGCTCGCCCGTACGGACGCCGTCGATGCCGCGCTCTGGGCGGCGCTCACCGCGGTGGACGCGGACGGCTGGGCGCGGGCCCTGGACGACGGCCTGGACACCGAGGTCGGCTCGGGCGGCCACACCCTGACGCCGGCCCAGGCCCAGCAGATCGCCCTGGCCCGGCTGGTGCTCGCCGACCCCCACACCCTGGTGCTCGACGAGGCCACGTCCTTGCTCGACCCCCGGGCGGCCCGTCACCTGGAACGTTCCCTCGGAAGGGTGCTGGACGGCCGCACGGTCGTGGCCATCGCCCATCGCCTGCACACCGCCCACGACGCCGATGTGATCGCCGTCGTCGAGGACGGCCGCATCACCGAACTGGGCAGCCACGACGAACTGGTCACGGCAGACGGCGCATACGCGGCCCTCTGGAGGTCCTGGCACGGGTGACACCGCACGGGTTACATCGCATAGGTGACATCGCATAGGTGACACCTGTGGCACCCGTGACACCTGTGGCACCTGTGGCACCTGTGGCACCTGTGACGGGGTGCCACAGGGCGGCCGGTGACCAGGGGTCAGAGATAGCCGAGCGCGCTGAGGCCGCCGATGCCGCCCGCCAGCATGAACACCGGCATCAGCACCTTCAGTTCCACCCAGCTGCCGGCCTTGAACCGCATGCCCTTGGGCGGGCCGAGCGGGTACCAGCGTTTACGGCCTATCGGGATGGGCCACAGGATCGGGCACCCCGACACGGTCAGCGCGTCGCCGATGTCATGGACCAGCGCGCCGAGCACGATCGGCAGACCCAACCACAGGTACCGCTGGTCCGGCTCGGTGAACAGCCAGTGCGCGCCGTTGCCCGGCTGATCGAGGATGCCGGCCAGGATCCAGGCAGAGGCCGCACCCAGCAGCCACACCAGCACATCGCTGGAGACCCGTGCCGCCCGCCACAAGAGGCCCTCGATGGCGAGGACCATGTGCACGAAGAGGATCCCGAGCACCGCCCAACGGCCGCCCCGCATGGCCAGCAGCGCCATCCCGCCACCGACCAGCACGGCCCATACCCAGGTATGGGTGAGCGTGCGGTGCCCGCCCGAACGGTTCGAGTCGCCACGCATCTTCGTCGCCTTGTAGACCGCGTGCGAGATGTTGTCGACGACTTCGCACACCATCCGCGAAAGCGGCCCGAACGCCCGTGAAATCGTCGCGGACTTGTGGTCGAGGTCCGGGGCGAGCGCCGCTCCGGCACAGATCAAGGCACCACAGACGAGCACCGGCCAGGGCATCGGATGTCCTGCGGCAGCGGCCGCCGCGCCCACCCCCAGCCAGGCCGCCGCCCCGGACAGCGAGTGCGCCGGTCCCATCATGCTCGTTCCCACCCCTTGTTCATCTGTCTCGCGAAACTCTTCAGCTTCCGCCTCGTCCTGCCGAGCTGCTTGAGCCGCTTGAGCTGGTGCTTGTGCTGGTGCTTGTGCTGGTGCTCCGCAAGGTGCTGTTACCTCGTGCGCACGCCGCCGCGCTTCTGACGCCCGGTCGGCGACACAGCGTAGCGCCCGATGATCTCCGCCCGAGGCGCGGGTGAGCACACCAGCCCCTGGTGGCGCAGGTTCCGCTTAACCCGTCGCACGGCCCGTCCGATGGGTGCCGCCGCTCGCTCCGCCATGCGTCCCTCTTCGCCTCGCCTCCTCCCGTCACCTCCTCGCCCGCCCCGAGGGGGTGATCTCTGACACGTGACCGGTCGCCTCCACGCACCGTCGCGACCAGCGACGACGACGGTGTGTCCACAGTCGTGTGCGGAAGGTGAAGACATGGGGTGGATGCCTCCGCGAGTGCTGTGGTGGGTGACGGTCGCGGTGGGGTGCGGTGGGCCCTTGCCCGGCGCGGTTCGGCGGGGCGCGGGCCGGCGTCGGCATGGTGGGCCGCAAGCTCGGCGCATGAGGTTTATGCAGGTCAGGATGGGTTTGGGGTGGACTTCACGGGGTGCCGTGCAGCGAATGGCCGGGTGGGGGTGGGGGCGCGCCGGGGGGATCCGTGCGATGTTGATCTTCGGTGGTGATGCGTCCGGGCCGCCGGTTCCCTGATCCGGGCCGAAGGCAGGCAGTATGGGGGCGTGACCCTCATCGATCATCTGCCGAACAACGCCGACCCCGATGCCCTCTTCGAAGCCTTTTCGGGCTGGGCCGAGCAGCAGGGCATCTCGCTCTACCCTGCCCAGGAGGAGGCGCTGATCGAGGTGGTCTCGGGAGCGAACGTCATCCTGTCCACCCCCACCGGCTCCGGTAAGAGCCTGGTGGCGGCCGGCGCGCACTTCACCGCTCTCGCCAATGACCAGGTCACCTTCTACACCGCTCCGATCAAGGCGCTGGTGTCGGAGAAGTTCTTCGATCTGTGCAAGCTGTTCGGCACCGAGAACGTCGGCATGCTCACCGGCGACGCGTCGGTCAACGCCGATGCGCCGGTCATCTGCTGTACCGCCGAGGTCCTTGCCTCGATAGCGCTGCGGGACGGCAAGGACGCCGACATCGGCCAGGTCGTGATGGACGAGTTCCATTTCTACGCCGAGCCGGACCGCGGCTGGGCCTGGCAGATTCCGCTGCTGGAACTGCCGCAGGCGCAGTTCGTGCTGATGTCGGCGACGCTCGGTGACATGTCGCGCTTCGAGGAGGACCTGACCCGGCGGACGGGGAAGCCCACCTCGGTGGTGCGCTCGGCGACCCGGCCGGTGCCGCTGTCGTACGAGTACCGGACCACGGCGCTGACCGAGACGCTGACCGAGCTGCTGGAGACCCGGCAGTCTCCGGTCTACATCGTGCACTTCACCCAGGCCGCCGCCGTGGAGCGGGCGCAGGCGCTGATGAGCATCAATATGTGTACGCGTGCCGAGAAGGACGAGATCGCCGCGCTGATCGGGAACTTCCGGTTCACCACGAAGTTCGGCAAGAACCTGTCGCGGTATGTCCGCCACGGCATCGGCGTGCACCACGCCGGCATGCTGCCGAAGTACCGCAGGCTGGTGGAGAAGCTGGCGCAGGCCGGCTTGCTGAAGGTGATCTGCGGTACGGACACGCTGGGCGTGGGGGTCAACGTTCCCATCCGCACGGTGTTGTTCACCGCGCTGACCAAGTACGACGGAACGCGGGTGCGGACGCTGCGGGCCCGGGAGTTCCACCAGATCGCGGGCCGGGCCGGCCGGGCCGGCTTCGACACCGCTGGTTTTGTGGTCGCGCAGGCTCCTGAGCACGTCGTGGAGAACGAGAAGGCGCTCGCCAAGGCGGGTGACGATCCGAAGAAGCGCCGGAAGGTGGTGCGCAAGAAGGCGCCCGAGGGCTTCGTCAACTGGGGTGAGAACACCTTCGAGAAGCTGATCGCCTCCGACCCGGAGCCGCTGACCTCGCGTTTCCGGGTGACCCACGCGATGCTGCTGTCCGTAATCGCCCGGCCGGGCGACGCCTTCAAGGCGATGCGCAAGCTGCTCGAGGACAACCACGAACCGCGGAAGAACCAGCTTCGGCACATCCGCCGGGCCATCGCGATCTACCGGTCGCTGCTGGACGGCGGGATCGTGGAGCGGCTGGCCGAGCCGGACGCCGAGGGCCGGATCGTCCGGCTGACGGTGGATCTTCAGCAGGACTTCGCGCTCAATCAGCCGCTGTCGACGTTCGCGCTGGCCGCGTTCGATCTGCTGGACCCCGAGTCGCCGTCCTATGCGCTGGACATGGTCTCGGTCGTGGAGTCCACGCTGGACGACCCCCGGCAGATCCTGGCGGCGCAGCAGAACAAGGCCCGGGGCGAGGCGGTGGCCCAGATGAAGGCCGACGGCGTCGAGTACGAAGACCGCATGGAACGGCTCATGGACGTCGAGTACCCCAAGCCGCTGGAGGAACTGCTCTTCCACGCCTACGGGCTGTACCGCAAGAGCCACCCCTGGGTCGGCGACCATCCGCTGTCGCCGAAGTCGGTCATCCGCGACATGTACGAACGCGCCATGACCTTCACGGAGTTCACGTCGTTCTACGAGCTGGCGCGCACCGAGGGCATCGTGCTGCGTTACCTGGCGAGTGCGTTCAAGGCGCTGGACCACACCGTGCCGGACGATCTGAAGTCCGAGGACTTCCAGGACATCATCGCCTGGCTGGGCGAGATGGTGCGGCAGGTGGACTCCAGTCTGCTGGACGAGTGGGAGCAGCTGGCCAACCCCGAGGTGGAGACGGCGGAGCAGGCGCAGGAGCGGGCCGATCAGGTGCGGCCGGTCACCGCCAATGCCCGGGCGTTCCGGGTGCTGGTGCGCAATGCGATGTTCCGGCGGGTGGAGCTGGCGGCGCTGGACAAGGTCGGGGAACTCGGTGAGATGGATGCCGAGTCCGGCTGGGACGCGGATGCCTGGGGCGAGGCGATGGACGCCTACTGGGACGAGTACGAGGACCTGGGCACCGGCCCGGACGCGCGCGGCCCGAAGCTGCTGCAGATTCAGGAGGACCCCGAGCACGGACTGTGGAAGGTGCGGCAGACTTTCGCCGACCCGAACGGGGACCACGACTGGGGCATCTCGGCAGAGGTGGATCTCGCCGCTTCCGACGAGGAAGGGCGCGCGGTGCTGAGGGTCACGGATGTGGGGCAATTGTGAGGCGACGGCTTCGCCCGAGGCCGTCGAGTGAAGCGACGGAGGTCCGGCGGTCATGACGAGTCCTGCTGAGAAGCTGGTGGATCTGCTGGATCTGGAGCAGATCGAGCAGAACATCTTCCGGGGCCGCAGTCCGCAGGAGAGTCTCCAGCGGGTCTTCGGCGGACAGGTCGCGGGGCAGGCGCTGGTGGCGGCCGGGCGGACCACGGAAGGTGATCGCCCGGTCCACTCGCTCCATGCGTACTTCCTGCGGCCCGGCCGGCCCGGGGTGCCGATCGTGTATCTGGTCGAGCGGGTGCGTGACGGGCGTTCCTTCACGACGCGGCGGGTTGTCGCCGTCCAGGAGGGGCGCACGATTTTCAATCTGACCGCTTCCTTTCACAAGCCGGAGCCCGGCTTCGAGCATCAGTTGCCGATGCGTCGGGAGGTGCCCGACCCGGAGGATCTGCCGAAGGTCACGGAGGAGATCCGCGAGCATCTGGGCGGGCTGCCCGAGGCGTTGGAGCGCATGGCGCGCAGGCAGCCCTTCGACATCCGGTATGTCGACCGGCTGCGCTGGACGCCGGAGGAGATCGAGGGTGCGGAGCCGCGCAGCGCGGTGTGGATGCGCGCGGTGGGGCCGCTGGGCGACGATCCGCTGATCCACACCTGCGCGCTGACGTACGCCAGCGACATGACGCTGCTGGACGCCGTCCGCATCCCGGTCGAACCGCTCTGGGGGCCGCGTGGATTCGACATGGCCTCGCTGGACCACGCCATGTGGTTCCACCGGCCGTTCCGGGCGGACGAGTGGTTTCTGTACGACCAGGAGTCGCCGATCGCCACCGGCGGCCGGGGGCTGGCCCGGGGCCGGATCTACGACCGTGAGGGCAGGCTGCTGGTCTCGGTCGTCCAGGAGGGCCTGTTCAGGAAGCTGGGTGGCTGACCCGGGCGGCCGGCGGACGTGGCGGAGGCCGGTGGCCGCAGCCGTCCTGGTTCCTCCCTGCGGGCCCTTTCGAGGGCCCGTGCGAGGTTGACGCGGTACCACATCACCTCGTCGAACTCGTCGGCGGTCAGGACGCGTTCGAAGGATTCCCGGGCGGCCGGGGTGGCGGTGATCACCGTCGCGAGGGTGGGCCGGAGCCGGCGCAGCAGGGAGCGTTCCACCGGGTTCCCGGCCACCGAGGCCACTTCCTCGGGCGGGAGGACCGCGGCGAGCACCGCTGCGGCTTCCCAGGGGTCTTCGGTCTGCCCCATGAGCTGGGCGACCCTTCGACTGCGCCATTGGCGGGCCCGCCAGTCCTGGCCGCTGTCGAGCATCATCCGCATGGCGGTGGGGGTGTTGCCCCGCATCAGGCCGGGTTCGCGGTCGGCGAATTCGGTGACCTCGGCCGCGAGGTAGAGCCAGACCACCGCGCCGTAGCGGTTGACGTAGAACCGGACGGGGCCGAAGCAGCCGGCTCGGGTCAGCCGCAGGACGCGGCCGGGTCCGATGCCCATGAGCGCGGCGGCCTCGGTCGTACTGACCGTGCGGATGCGCTCGCGGAGGGCGTCCGGGAACCTCGGCTCGGCCTGCAGCCGGGCGATTTCCTCCGCCGGCACCCGGCGCCGGCCGGGCACTTCGGTGCCGCCCGGCCGGCCGTCGGTGCCGGCCGGGGTCGTTCGCACTTCTCCGAGCTGGACGGCGAGCTCGAACTCGCCGCTCCGCAGCTCCAGTTCACGGGCCGCTCGCCCCGTCGCGAACGTCTGCCGTGCGTCGCACATCACTGTCATGGTGGTTCCCCCGCCACTCGGTCGATCACTGACAGTGACGACTGTAGCGGGGGTCAATGACAGTGGGTCAACCCTTGCCTCCGACCTGTGGATAACTCTCCGGCTGCCGGGCCGCGACCGCGAGGTGCTCCCCCACGCGGTTGACCAACAGCGTCATTTCGTAGGCGATCTGCCCCATGTCGGCGTCGGCACCGGCCAGCACGCACAGACAGCTGCCGTCGCCCGCCGCGGTCACGAACAGCACCCCGTCGTCGAATTCGATCATGGTCTGGCGCACCCGCCCGACCCCGAAGTGGAGCGCCGATCCCTTGGCGAGGCTGTGCAGGCCCGAGGCGACGGCCGCGAGGTGTTCGGAGTCCTCCCGCCCCAGGTCTTCGCTCGCGCCGGTCACCAGCCCGTCGTTGGAGAGCACCAGCGCGTGCCGTACCTTCTCCACCCGTTTGGTCAGGTCGTCCAGCAGCCAGTCGAGTCCGCTGCTCAATGCCATTGCCGCTTCCTCCCCGTATCTCCGTCCGCACACCGGGCCGGACGGCAGTCCGCGGTCCGTCCGCCAGACCGCCGTGCCAGCCTGTCCCACCTCCGCCCTCTCGGCAAGCGGCCCCGCAGCACGGCGTGCCAGCGGCGCTCGTCGGTGCCGCGCGGAGAGGATGTCGGCATGGCACACAAGATGACGAAGGACGAGTGGCAGAGGTTCCTTTCCGAGGGCACCCGTACCGGCAAGCTGGCGACCGTGCGTGCCGACGGCGGGCCGCACGTCGCCCCGGTGTGGTTCCTCCTGGACGGGGACCAGCTGGTGTTCAACACCGGGGCGGAGACGGTCAAGGGCCGCAATCTGGCCCGCGACGGCAGGGTGGCGCTGTGCGTCGACGACGAGCGGCCGCCGTTCTCCTTCGTGGTGGTCCAGGGGACGGCGGAGATCAGCGACGATCTGCCGGAGGTGCGGCACTGGGCGACGCGGATCGCCGCCCGCTACATGGGCGAGGACCGGGCGGAGGAGTACGGCGCCCGCAACGGCGTGCCGGGCGAGGTGGTGGTCCGGCTCACGATCGACAAGGCCGTCGCCGTCGCGGACCTCGCGGGGTAGCGGTGCGCGGCGCGGCCGTCCCGCGGCCGCGTCACGTCCGGCCGGCGCCGGGCCCCCTCCACGCCCACCGGGTCCGGCAGCCGGGCGTCGCCGGCGCTCAGCCCACCGAGTCGAGGATCCGGGCCGAGTGCCGGCGTCCGGCGTACTCGACGAGCCGGACCAGGACTTCCTTGCCCGAGTCGCGGTCCCTCGCGTCGCAGAGGACGACGGGGGTGCCCCGGTCGAGGTCCAGTGCGCGGGCCACTTCGTCGGCCCCGTAGGAACGCGCGTCCGCGAAGCAGTTGACGGCGACCAGGAAGGGGATCGCGCGGCGCTCGAAGTAGTCGACCGCCGGGAAGCAGTCCTCCAGCCGGCGGGTGTCGGCCAGCACCACGGCGCCCAGCGCGCCCTCGGACAGGTCGTCCCACAGGAACCAGAAGCGGTCCTGCCCCGGGGTGCCGAAGAGGTACAGGGAGAGCCCGTCCCTGATGGTGATGCGCCCGAAGTCCATCGCCACCGTGGTGGTGGTCTTCCGGGACACGCCCCCGGTGTCGTCGACCGACTCCCCCACCTCCGTGAGCCCTTCTTCGGTGCGCAGCGGGCGGATCTCGCTGACCGAGCCCACGAGAGTCGTCTTGCCCACGCCGAAGCCGCCCGCGACTAAGATCTTCAGGGCCAGCTCGGGGTCGGGGTCCGGGGCTGCACCGTCCGGGGCCCCTGGTGCGGCGTTCATCGGCCGTCTCCTTCAGGATGCGGGTCCTGCGCGTCACGAGGTGTGTGGATGCATGGCTCGGCGAGGGGAGCCTTCGGCGGCAGAGCGCCGTCCGAAATCCATGGCGAGGACCGTACCGCCCGATCATCGGGATTTCCCCGGAATTACCAAAGCCGCTAGGGGTTCCGATCAAGTGCTTCACCGAGCACGCCGTTCGTGATAATTGGCCACCCGTACGGGTGTTCCCCACGTCCGGGATCGGTGCGGGATCATGTGCGCATGACGCAGCAGCAGGCGCGGGAGCGGCACGGGCCGACGGCCGGGGCGAACACCTCGGCGGGCACCGTGGAGCGCAACGGCATCAACGCGGTGCCGGAGTCCGAGCGGCACGGCACCCCCAGGTCCCTGTTCTGGCCCTGGGCGGCCTCCGGGCTGTCGCTGCTGAGCGTCGCCTACGGGATCTACCTGATGGGGCTGGGGCTCAGCCCCTGGCCGGCGATCGTCACGGGAACCCTCGGCTATGTCCTCTCGTTCGTCCTGGTGGGGCTGGTGTCGGTGGCCGGGGTGCGTACGGGCGCGCCGACGATGGTCATCGGCCGGGCGTCGTTCGGCCTGCAGGGCAACAAGCTGCCCACGTTGTTCAGTTACGTCTCCAATGTCGGCTGGGAGACCGTGCTGGTCGCGCTCTCCTCCCTGGGCGGGGCCGCGGTGCTGGCGCGGGTGGCGCCCGGCCTCTTCGCCCGGCCCGACGGGCGGACGCCGACCACGGGGGCGCAGGCCCTGTGCTTCGTGGTGACCGCCGTCGTCGTGGTGGTCGTGGGGATCTACGGCCATGCGCTGATCATGCGGGTGCAGAAGTACCTGACCGCGGCGATCACCGCACTGACCGTCGTGTACATGGTGCTGATGGCCGACCGTCTCGACTGGTCCGCCCTGGGGGACGGCGGCCCCGCAGACCTCGGCAGGTCCGTCGGCGGGGTGGTCTTCGCGATGACGCTGCTGGGGCTGGGCTGGGTCAACTGCGCCGCCGACTACAGCCGTTACCTGCCGCGTACCAGCAGTGGCCGGGCGGTCACGGGCTGGACCACGCTCGGCGGGGTGCTGCCCCCGCTGGTCCTGCTGGTCTTCGGGGTGCTGTTGAACGCCGGGGACCCGAAGCTCGCCGCGGCCGCGGCCGCCGACCCGGTGGGGGCACTGGCGGCACAGCTGCCGACCTGGTTCCTGGTGCCGTATCTCCTCACCGCCATCGGGGGCTTCGCCTCCGGGGCGATCATGGACATCTACAGCTCGGGCATGTCGATGCTGGCCCTCGGCATTCCGCTCCGCCGGCACCTCGCGGTGCTGGTGGACGGGGTGCTGATGGCGTTCGGCGGCTGGTACGTGCTGTTCGTCTCGCCCAGCTTCTTCGCCACCTTCCAGGCGTTCCTGTCCGTCATCGGGGTGGCGATGGCCGCCTGGACGGCGGTGTTCCTGGTGGAGCAGTGGCGCCGGCGGCACACCGGCTTCGCCCTGCGGACCGCGCGGGCCGTCGGGTGGCCGGCCGTGCTCTCGCTCGTCGCCGGCACCGCCGTCGGACTGGGCCTGATCACCTCGGCCGACCCCAACATCGCCAAGGCGGTGGGTTTCCTGCTCACCGACAGCGCCGCCCGGGGCACGCTGGGCGCCATGAACCTCGGCGTCGTGGTGGCCCTGGCCGTCGCGGGCGCCCTGTACGCCTGCACCGCCGCCCTCGCCGACCGCGCCACCCCAGGAGGAGTCCGATGACCGACCACCACGACGCACACCGGCCGCACGAGGTCCGGGAGTTCTTCGCCGTGCGCGCCGCCGACTGGGACGCCAAGTTCCCCGACGACGGCCCCGCCTATGCCGCCGGCGTCGCCGAACTGGGCCTCCAGGACGGCGACCGGGTGCTGGACGCGGGCTGCGGTACGGGACGCGCGCTGCCGGCGCTGCGCGGGGCGGTGGGGACGCGGGGGACGGTGCTGGGCGCCGATCTCACGCCCGAGATGCTGCAGGCCGCCGTGCGCGCCGGGCGGGGCACCCACGCGGCGCTGCTGCTGGCCGACGTGACCCGGCTGCCGCTGCCCGGTGCCGCGCTGGACGCGGTGTTCGCCGCGGGGCTCCTGTCCCATCTGGCGGCCCCCACGGGCGGCCTGGCCGAGCTGGCCAGGGTCGTGCGCCCCGGTGGCCGGCTCGCACTCTTCCATCCCCTCGGACGGGCGGCCCTCGCCGCGCGCAAGGGCCGTCAGCTCACCCCCGACGACGTCCGGGCGGAGCCGAACCTGCGGCCCCTCCTGGCCGACAGCGGCTGGGAGCTGCTCCGTTACGAGGACAAGGACGACCGCTATCTGGCGCTGGCGGTCCGCCGGGGGTGACGCCGGACCCTGCGGGCCCGTGGGTCAGGACGCCGCCGGGTCCTCCTTGTGCGGGACCGGGCAGCCGCCGGTGCGGCGGGCGGCCGGGAAGGTGCCCAGTTCGGCGACCCGGAAGCCGTTCGGGTAGCCCTTGATCTCCGGGTTCTGGCGGGCGTAGTGCGGGGTGCGGCGGGGCGGCAGCAGCCGTACGGCCCTGGCGCGCAGCTTCAGTGCGCCCCGTACCGCCTTGCGGACCGCGGGCCGGGGCCGGTCGTAGCGGAAGGCGGCCAGCAGCGTGTCGTCCAGGAGGGCCATGCTCGCACCGCGCACCACCGGGGCGAGCGGTCCGTACCAGCCGGCCATCAGGTCCAAGGTGGCGTCCGACACCCGCCGGGCGTCCTCGTCCCAGCCGAAGTGCGCCTCCTCGTAGGAGTCGAGGCAGCGTTCGAAGTCCTCGTAGGTCTGCGGGAGTTCGGTGATACCCATGTGGCGGCCGAGGGTGCGGTAGTACGCGGCGACGGCGGCCCGTTCGTGTGCGCTCAGCGGGCGCCAGCCGTACGCGTCGAGCCAGCGCTTGGGCACCACCACGAAGGTGCACAGGACGTAGCGCATGTCCTCGTCGGAGATGTCGTAGCTGCGGTGCATCTGGTTGATGCGGCGGATCGCCGTGCGGCCGTCCTCGCCGTCGAAGCCGTGCTCCAGGACGGCGTCCAGCAGGAGGGCGGTGTCGTCGTAGCGCTTCTGGGTGCGGTCCGTCAGCTCGGCCGTCTTGGCGAGCAGGCGGCCGATACTGGGCACGGCGTATGTGCGGTAGAGCGCGAGCTCCAGGGCCCTGGTGATGTCCCAGGGGAATTCGTGGGTCGCGATGATGCGGTAGATCGTCAGGAAGTCGCGCTCGGGATCGAGCCGCCGGATCTCCTTCAGCCAGTCGTAGCGCCGCACCTGACACCTGTCCCTTCGGTCGCCGACAGGGGCAATGTTAGGGCGGTGGGCGGCAGTTGAAGGATGACGACGGGCGCCAGACCGGGCGACGGGTGGCCGGAAACCGCCGGTGGGAGCGGATGCGTCGGGCGGCTGCCCGGCGCCCCGGCCGGTGGGTGCGCCGAACGGGGCGTGCCGCGCCTCACCGGGACCGCGCGGCCTGACGTGCGCGGGCCGGCCGCTTGCGGCGGCGCGGGCGGCCCGGCGACCGGTGCGTGGGCCGCCCGGCCCAGCTGTAGGAACGCATAAGTGCAGCGTAGGGCTGGTGACAAGGCCGCACCGAGGCAATTAAGGTGCGCCGACGTACTCCGCAATGAACTGGATGGGGAGGTCCGCGTGCCCGCGACCGAGAGCGCCGACAACGACCAGTTGTTCGTGCTGACGGCAGTGCTGCTGACACCGGCGCAGTTCCCGAGCGTGCTCGGCGACGACTACCCCGAGGTGTGCGCGGGCCTGGGCCTGGCACCGTACGCGGAGGGGTACGGGCTGGTCCTCGGCCAGGACGGCTCCGGCGCGCGCTGGACGGTGGTGACGGAGGACGTGTCGCTGGTGGCCTGCGCCATCGCGGCCTGGGACTGCGGGATGGAGTACGACCTCTCCCCCGGTGCGGACAGCATCGCCGCGGCGCTCCCGGGGTGGCCGCTCGCCCTCGCCGTCGCCGCGCCGGGCGTGCCGCAGCCGCACGATCCGGAGCCCCAGGAGGGCGATCCGGCGCCGCTGGCACCCCCGGACGCCGCCGAGTGGGGGCCGGCCCAACGACGGCTCGGCGCCGACGAGATCGCGCTGCAGTGGGCGGCCTGGCGGGATCAGGTGGCGGACGAGGACGTCACCTTCGCGGAGCCCGGGGACGACGCGCACGAGGGGGTGCGGCGGGTGCTGAAGGAGGCCCGTGGCTATGTCGCCCAGCCGCCACCCCCGGGCCGGGTGCGGTCGTCGTTCGCGGCCGGTGAGGCGCGCACGCTGCGGGTCGACGGGCCCGGCTGGAGCATGGTCGCCCGCACCGACGACATCGCGTTCGTGCTGCTGGACGAGGAACCGGGCGAGGTGCACCCGGTGGGCAGGGGGCCGGAACTTCCCGGACTGCTGTCATCGCTCGACGAGTTGGCGGCCCGGCCGGTCTGACGGCGGCCCGGCCGGCCGCCTGGCGGACACGGGACCGAGCCGGCCTGACAGCGCCCGGGGCAGGTCTCCCGGCGAGGCGGCCGCCCGCCCGGCCGTGCGGCGGCTCATCCGGTCGGCCGGCGTTCGCCCGCGGTCCCGGCCCGGCCCCGGCACGGCTCCGGGGTGGCGCGGGCCCGGGGCGGCCCGCTCTCAGCGGCCGATCTGTTTGCGGCTGACCCGGCGCAGCCGGCGCCGCTGGGAGGAGTCCAGGGTCAGATACGCGACCGCCGGGACTCCGACCATGACCAGTACGGCCGCCCAGAAGGGCAGCAGCCACAGCAGGAGCACTCCCACCGCGACGCCGCCGATCGCGACCTTCGCCTGTGTGGACATCCCTCACGTCCCTTCCGCGGCCCGGGCCGCGCTCTGTGTACCCCATTGAACGCCGATTTCCCGTCACAGGTTCCCTCCGGCGCCGCACCGTCCGGTACCCTCGGGCGCTCCAGACACCAGTAGTCAAACTTGAGGAGTTCTGGCGCCCGTGCCCTCCCGTCCCGCGGTCACCCCCGCTCAGCTGTCGGCGCTGTCGCGCTGCGCAGCGGTTTTCCTGCCGTCGGACCCGCCCCGCACCGGGCGGGTCGCCTTCTGGCGCCCGGATGGTGAGCCCCCGGAGGAATCCTCGGGGGACGCCTGGGCCGGCGTGGGGGCGGCTGAACGGCTGGACATCGCCCTGCCGGACGCCGACGGCGGGGTCACGGTGTGCGAGATCCCGGCCCTCGTGGTGCCCGTCGCCGACGCGGTGCCCGTGCTGACCCGTGCACGGACCGCCCGGGGCACCCATCCGGCGGCGGCCTTCTGGGGGGCCGCGTGCGTACTGGCGCTCCAGTTGGCGGCGCGGGGCCGGCTGCTGCCCGGAGTGAGCCCCGACGGATACGACGCCTGGCGGGCCGGGCCGTTCGATCCGGCGGATGTCGGGCGGCTGCGTGACCTCGCCGCCGCGATGCCGCCGTACGCGCACGCCGCCCCGCTCCCGGGCAGCGACCCGGTGGAACTGCCGGATCCCGAACGGCAGGTGCGGGCCTTCCTGGACGCGGTGGCGGACGGACTGCCGCGCTCCCCCGCCGCGGCGCTGGCCACCGGCGCACCGGCGTTCGCGGCCGCGGCGGCACAGCACATCCCCGAACAGCGGGCCTGGGCCGCGGAGGTGGCCGCGGGCCACGACGAGGGCGTACGGATCTCGCTGCGGATCGAGGCGCGCAAGGTGCAGGCGCACGGTGCGGCGGGGCACGACGCGGCGGTGCGGGGGCCGCGGGGGCCCGTTGGCGGCGACGCGTGGCCGGGCGCGGAGGACGACGCTCCGCACGCCTTCACCGCGGTCCTCCAGGTGCACGGCCTCACCGACCCGACCCTGGTCGCGGATGCCGCCGAGGTGTGGGCCGGTACCTCACCGGCGGGGCAGGCATTCGGGCCGCGGGCGCGCCGGGACACCCTGCTCACGTTGCGCCGGGCGGCCGATGCCTGGGCGCCGCTCGCCCCGCTGCTGTCCGCCGCGGTGCCCGACGCGCTGGAGCTCGCCGACGAGGAGGTCGCCGAGCTGCTGGGTCCGGCGGGCCGTGCGCTGGCCGCCGCGGGGGTGCCGGTCCACTGGCCGAAGGCGCTGGTGCGCGGGCTGACCAGCCGGGCGGTGGTGGGGCCGCCGGACGACGGTGCCGCCGACGGCCCGGAGTCGGGGCTGCCGTCGCTCTTGTCCGCCGACGCGCTGCTCTCGTTCAGCTGGCGGTTCGCGGTGGGCGACCAGGAGATCGACAAGGCGGAGCTGGACCGGCTGGCCGAGGCCGGACGGCCGCTGGTGCGGCTGCACGGCGAGTGGGTGCTGATCGACCCCGAGGCGGTGCGGGCCGCCCGGGCGCGCGAGGACCGCAAGATCACGCCGCTCGACGCGCTGGGCGCCGCGCTCACCGGGAGCGCCGAGGACGCGGACGGCGGCCGGGTCACGGTGGAGGCCACCGGCTGGCCGGCCCGGCTGCGCGACCTGCTCGCCGACCCCGAGGGCGGCGAGTCCGTGCGGCAGCCGGCGGCGCTCACCGCGACCCTGCGCGACTACCAACTGCGCGGTCTGGGCTGGCTGCACCGGATGACCTCGCTGGGGCTCGGCGCCACGCTCGCCGACGACATGGGGCTGGGCAAGACGATCACGCTGATCTCCCTGCATCTGCACCGGCAGGGCGTTGCCGGGGCCGCCGGCCCCACCCTCGTCGTCTGTCCCACCTCCCTCATGGGCAACTGGCAGCGGGAGATCGAGAAGTTCGCGCCGGGCACGCCGGTCCGCCGCTTCCACTCCGGGCGGCGCAGCCTGGCGGAGCTGGGCGACGGCGCGTTCGTCCTCACCACTTACGGGACGATGCGGCTGGACGCCGGAAAGCTGGCGGAGGTGGACTGGGGGCTGGTCGTCGCGGACGAGGCGCAGCACGTCAAGAATCCGTTCTCGGCGACGGCCAGGGCGTTGCGCACCCTGCCGGCCAGGGCACGGGTGGCGCTGACCGGCACCCCGGTGGAGAACAACCTGTCCGAGCTGTGGGCGATCCTGGACTGGACGACGCCCGGATTGCTGGGGCCGCTGGGCCGGTTCCGTACCCGCTACGCGCGGGCCGTCGAGGGCGGCACGGGGACGCCGGAGGCGGTCGCGGCGGCCGAGCGGCTGGCCCGGCTGGTGCGGCCGTTCCTGTTGCGCCGCCGCAAGTCCGATCCGGGGATCGCGCCGGAACTGCCACCCAAGACGGAGACCGACCGGGCGGTGGCGCTCACCGTGGAGCAGGCCGGGCTGTACGAGGCGGTGGTGCGCGAGGGGCTGCGGGAGATCGCCGGGACGGACGGGTTCGCGCGGCGCGGTCTGGTGGTCAAGCTGCTCACCTCCCTCAAACAGATCTGCAACCACCCCGCGCAGTATCTGAAGGAGCAGGACCCGCACATCCCCGGCCGCTCGGGGAAGGTCGAACTGCTCGACGAGCTGCTGGAAACCGTCCTCGCGGAGGGCGCGAGCACGCTGGTCTTCACGCAGTACGTACAGATGGCGCGGCTGCTGGAGGCGCATCTGACGGCACGCGGGGTCGCCACGCAGTTCCTCCACGGCGGGACACCAGTGGCCCGGCGCGAGGAGATGGTGCGCCGTTTCCAACAGGGCGCCGCCCCGGTGTTCCTGCTGTCGTTGAAGGCGGCCGGGACGGGGCTGAATCTCACCCGGGCCTCGCACGTCGTGCACTTCGACCGCTGGTGGAACCCGGCCGTCGAGGCGCAGGCCACCGACCGCGCGTACCGCATCGGGCAGACCCAGCCGGTGCAGGTCCACCGGATCATCACGGAGGGCACGGTCGAGGACCGGATCGCCGACATGCTCTCCCGTAAGCAGCGGCTGGCCGACGCGGTGCTGGGCTCGGGCGAGGCCGCGCTGACCGAACTCACCGACGCCGAGCTGGCGGACCTGGTCGCACTGCGAGGGAGCGAGCGATGACCGGAGACCACGACCGGATAACCGGACACCACGACGACGCGTACCCCCCGGAGGCCGAGCGGACGTTCGCCGCGCTGCCGCCGGCCGGTGGCCGCGGCTTCGCGGAAACCTGGTGGGGGCGGGCATGGCTCAAGGCGCTGGAGGACTCGGCACTGGACGGCGCGCAGCTGAAGCTGGGGCGGCGGCACGCGCGGGCCGGGGCGGTCGGCGCGGTGTCCGTGCGGCCGGGCCGGATCACCGCGGTGGTCCGGGACCGCGACCACTCGCGGCACCGCACCGATGTGCTGCTGCCGCAGTTGACCGGGGCGCAGTGGGACCGCTTCCTGGACCTGGTCGCGGACCGGGCGGGGCATCTCGCGGCGCTGCTGGACCGGGACGTGCCGCCGGTCCTGGCCGAGGACGCGGCCGCCGCGGGGATCGAACTGCTGCCGGGAATCGGCGACATGGAGTCCGAGTGCGGCTGCGGCGCCTGGGACCACTGCGCGCACTCGTCCGCGTTGTGCTACCAGGTGGCGCGGTTGCTGGACCAGGATCCGTTCGTGCTGCTGCTGTTGCGCGGGCGGGGCGAGCGGGAGCTGCTGGCGGAGCTCCAGGCGCGCAGTGCGTCGCGGGCCGGGGCCCCGGCCGGCCGGGAGGCGGGGGCGGAGCGGGCCGGCGCGGGGGTGCCGGCCGCCGAGGCGTACGCGGCGCGCGACATCCTGCCGCCGCTGCCGGCGCCTCCGCCGCCCGTCGACGTGCCGGGGGCCGCGCCGGTGCTCGGAGGGGGCACACCGCCCGCTCCGGGCGTGGCGGTGGCCGCGCTGGAGTTCCTGGTCCGTGACGCGGCGGTGCGCGCTCAGCGGCTGCTCGCGGACGCGCTCTCTTCGTGGCACCCGGACGCTCCGCCGCCGCCCGCGCTGACACCCGGTCAGGACGCGGTGCGGCTGGCGGCGGCCGGCGCCGGGGAGGCCGTCTCGGCGCGGCTGGCGGCCGGTTCGGGGCGCGATGTGCGCGGGCTGGCGCTGGCCGTACGCGCCTGGGAGCTGGGCGGGGCGGCCGGACTCGCGGTTCTGGAGGAGGAGTGGACACCGGATCCGGCGGCGCTGGCCCGGGCGTCCGGCCGGCTCGCGGCCGCCTGGGACGACGGCGAGGCCCGGCCGCGGCTGCGGGTCTCCGCCAACCGCTGGACGGTGACCGGCGGCGAGGCCCAGCTGCGCTACGGGCGGGACGGCCGCTGGTGGCCGTACCGGAAGGAGGGCGGCCGGTGGGCACCCGCCGGCCCCGCCTCGGAGGACCCGGCGGGCGCGCTGGCGGCGCTGTCCCCGGAGGGGTGAGCGCCGGGCACCGGACGGACCGACGCGTTCCTGCGCCGGCCCCCAGCGGGAGCGCCCCGGTGCGGCCGGTCAGCCCTCGGGGAGAGCCGGCCGGTCCCCGCTCTCCCCGCCCACCGTATGCGCGGCCGCCCGTCGTACGAAGATCTCGTGCAGGTCGCGGGCCGCCTTGGGGACCGAGCCGGAGCGGCGGCGCTGGATCACCATGAGGACGTCGGTGCGGTCGCCCGCCAACGGGCGGTGGGTGATGGTGCCGCTGCGCTCCAGCGGGTCGCCGATGATGCTGAAGTCGGGCAGCACCGTGGCACCCAGCCCCTCGGCCACCATCAGCTTGCCCATCTCGGCGCCGTCGGTGGAGTACGAGAAGGACGGCGCGCGGCCCTCGATGAGCCGGTGGACGAAGCGGTGCATGACATAGCCGGCCCGCATCACGATCAGCGGCTCGGTGAGCAGATCGGTCACCGAGACCTCGTGCAGCGCGGCCAGCGGGCTGTCCGGGCGGACGCACACCACCGGCCGGCCGCGCAGGAGTTCGGTGGTGTGGAAGTCCGGCGGCCGGTCGTCGCCGCGCAGGTAGTTCACCAGCCCCAGGTCGACGCTGCCCTCCAGCAGGGAGCGGTGGATCTCGGCCTGCTGGGCGCCGATCACCTCGACCTGGGTGACCGGGTGGCCGGCGCGGAACTCGCGGATCGCGGGGACCAGCAGCGGGACCGTGGCGGCGTTGACCGTGCCCAGGCGCACCGTGCGACTGATGTGGTGCTGCTGGTCGGCCGCGCTGCGCAGCTTGTCGACCGCGTCGAGCACACCGATGATGTGCGGCAGCAGTTCGCGGCCCTCGTCGCTGATCTTCGCCCCGGAACGCTTGCGGTCGAGGATGTCGACGCCCAACTCCCGTTCGAGGTTGCGGACGGTCTCGCTGAGGGCGGGCTGGGAGAGGTGCAGCGCCTCGGCGGCGCGGCGCAGCGAGCCGAGCCGGGTGACCGCCTCTATGTATGCGAGCTGCTCGATCCGCATGACGGTGCTTCCCTCACTTCCGGCCGAATTACCGGTAATTCCCGCGGGTCACTGCAAGGGGGACCCTATCACCACCTCGTGGATACCGAATCGACCAATGCAGGTCTTCCTCGCTAAACTCGCCACAGCGGTTCCCGGAATTCATCCGGCCCGCTCCAGGAGAAATGTTGCAGGGAGGTGACGTGTTTATGAAGCCGCACCACGGTTTGACCCGGCGGCGCCACGTCGACCTCGTCAGGGTCTCCAGTGCCCTGTGTCGCCGCGTGCTCTGAGCGCTGATCAGCGCCGCCCGCGCCGGGCTCCCCCGCCGCCCCCCCAGCACCGCGCGCCGTTTTCCGGTTCTTTCCGGACCGTGCGCCCGGCGTTGATTTCCCCTGCCTTTCTCTTTCGCGGAGTTCTCATGTCCGAATCCCCCGCTCCTCCTCCCGCCCGTTTCGCCTACTGGGTCCCCAATGTCAGTGGCGGCCTCGTCACCAGCACCATCGAGCAGCGCACCGACTGGGGTTACGACTACAATCGCGAACTGGCGGTGCTGGCCGAGAACAACGGCTTCGAATACGCGCTGAGCCAGGTCCGGTACATGGCCAGCTACGGCGCCGAGTTCCAGCACGAGTCGACGGGTTTCAGCCTGGCGCTGCTGCTCGCCACCGAGCGGCTGAAGGTCATCGCGGCCGTCCATCCGGGGCTGTGGCACCCGGGGGTGCTGGCGAAGTTCGGCGCCACCGCAGATCAGCTCTCCGGCGGCCGGTTCGCCGTCAACGTCGTCAGCGGATGGTTCAAGGACGAGTTCACGGCGCTCGGTGAGCCGTGGCTGGAGCACGACGAGCGCTACCGTCGGGCGGAGGAGTTCATCCGCGCGCTGCACTCCGTCTGGACCGAGGACCACGCCGAACTGGCCGGTGATTTCTACCGGATCCGGGACTTCTCGCTCAAGCCGAAGCCGCTGAACACCGCCGCACGCCCGCACCCGGAGATCTTCCAGGGCGGCAACTCCACCGCGGCGCGGGCGATGGCCGGCCGGGTGTCCGACTGGTACTTCAGCAACGGCAAGGACTTCGACGGCGTCACCGAGCAGCTGCGGGACGTACGGGCGTCGGCCGCGGCCGCCGGCCGGCCCGCTCCCGGCTTCGGGCTCAACGGCTTCCTGATCGCGCGGGACACCGAGGCCGAGGCCCGGGAGGTGCTGCGGGAGATCGTCGCCAAGGCGGACACCGAGGCGGTGCACGGCTTCGGCGCGGCGGTCAAGCAGGCCGGCCGGTCCACGGCCGACGGTACCGGGATGTGGCAGGACTCCTCGTTCGAGGACCTCGTCCAGTACAACGACGGCTTCCGTACGGGCCTGATCGGTACGCCGGAGCAGATCGCCGAGCGGATCGTGGCCTACAAGCGGCTGGGCGTCGATCTGTTCCTGCTCGGGTTCCTCCACTACCTGGAGGAGGTCGAGTACTTCGGCCGGCGGGTGCTGCCACTGGTGCGCGAGCTGGAGGCGCAGGAGGAGACCCGCGAGGCGGACCCGGCGGCGCCGGCCGGCCGGGTCCCGGCCGCCGCCCGGCACTGATGCCCGGCCCGCCCCGTCATCCCGACACCCCGCACACTCACGGAGGTTCCGCATGAGCACCGTCGCACCGTCCGTCTGGTCCACCCGTTCCGCGCCCGAGGGCCCGGACGGCTGGATCGGGCGTGCCACCGAGGTGGCCGCCGTCCTCGCCACCGACGCGGTCGCCCGGGACCGCGCGGGCGCCACCCCGTACGCCGAGGTCCAGCTGCTCAAGGACTCGGGCCTGGTCACGCTGCTCGGGCCCACCGCGCACGGCGGCGCCGGCCAGGACTGGCCGACCGCGTACCGGGTGATCCGGGAGGTCGCCGCGGCCGACGGGTCCATCGGCCAACTGCTGGGCTATCACTACCTGTGGAACTGGGCGGCACGGCTGGTCGGCACCCGCGAGCAGTGGGAGCAGGTGGAGGCCGAGGCCGCCCGCCAGCGGTGGTTCTTCGGCGGCGCGGTCAATCCGCGCGACAAGGACGTGGTGGTGCGCGACGAGGGCGAGACCCTGGTCTTCAGCGGCCGCAAGTCGTTCTCCACCGGGAGCCGGGTCTCTGACGTCACCGTGCTGGAGGGGGTCCTTGAGGGCACCGACCAGCACGTCTTCGCCATCGTGCCGTCCAACAGCGACGGTCTGACCTTCCACGACGACTGGGACAACATCGGGCAGCGGCTCACCGAGAGCGGCAGCGTCACCCTGGACGGCGTACAGGCGCCGTGGGCGGCGGCGGCCGGCTATGTGGACAAGAAATTCCGGCCACGGGTCTACAACACCCTCAACGTGCCCACCATCCAGCTGGTCTTCGCGCACTTCTACCTCGGCATCGCCGCCGGTGCCCTGGAGACGGCCGCGGCCTACACCCGTACCAAGGCGCGTCCCTGGCTGCACGGCGGCCATGAGCGGGCGGTCGACGAGCCGTACGTCCTCGACACCTACGGCGATCTGACGGCCAAGCTCTGGGCCGCCGAGGCACTGGCCGACCGGGTCTCCGAGGCAGGGCAGCGGCTGCACGAGGACCCGGACGCGGTGACCGAGCAGGACCGCGGGGAGTTCGAGGTTCGGGTGGCCGCGGTCAAGGCCCGGGCCACGGACGTGGCGCTGGAGGTGACCAACCGGATCTTCGAGGTGACCGGGGCCCGGTCCACCGCCGCCGCCGAGGGCCTGGACCGCTTCTGGCGCAACGTCCGTACGCACACCCTGCACGACCCGGTGGCGTACAAGCGCCGCGAGGTCGGCAGGTTCCGGCTCACCGGCGACCTCCCCGAGCCGACCTGGTACTCCTGACCGGCTGCGGTCCACGGCACCCGCACGCCGTACCCCCCTTCCGCTCCGCACTTCGAGGTGATCCCCTTGGCCACCGTCCTGTCCGTCTCCGGCAGCCCCTCCGCGACCTCCCGCACCGCCCGTCTGCTGCGTCACCTCGACGCGCGGCTGGCCGACGAGGGGCACCGGGTGGTTCCGCTGGACGTCCGTACGCTGCCCGCCGAGGCGCTGCTGGGGGCCGACTTCGGCCACCCGGCGATCGTCGAGGCCACCGAGCTGTTCGCCCGCGCCGACGGCATCGTCATCGGCACCCCGGTCTACAAGGCCGCCTACTCCGGTCTGCTCAAGGCGCTGCTGGATCTGCTGCCGCAGTACGCGCTGACCGGCAAGACGGTGCTGCCGCTGGCGACCGGCGGGAGCACCGCCCACGTCCTGGCGATCGACTACGCGCTGCGCCCGGTGCTGCAGTCCATGGGGGCCGCGCACATCGTCCAGGGCTGGTTCGTCCTCGACCGGCACCTGACCGTACGGGAGGGCGACCCGCTCGCGGTCGACCCCGCGGCGCAGGAGGGGCTCGACCTCGTGCTGGACCAGTTCTCCGGCGCGCTGGGGCACCGCCCGCTGCTGTCGGTCGCGAGCTGACCGTCCCCGACGACCGCCCTTCGACTCCTCCTGGAGGCAGCACCGTGCATGCTCCCGAGCGGACCGCCACCGCTCATGTGATCCGCGACGACACCGAGGCGCTGGCGGTCGCGGCCGCACTCGCCGAGGAGTTCCGGACCGGCGCGGCGGAACGGGACGCCGCGCGCCGGCTGCCGCACCGCGAACTGGCGCGGCTGTCGGCGAGCGGCCTGCTGGCCGTCACCGTGCCGCGCTCCCATGGGGGCGCGCAGGTGAGCACCGGGACGCTGGCGGAGGTGTTCCGGCGGCTGGCTGCCGCGGACGCCAGCCTGTCCCAGATCCCGCAGAGCCACTTCGTGTACGTCAACGTGCTGCGCCGTCAGGGCACCGCGGAGCAGCAGGCGTTCTTCTTCGGTGAGGTGCTGGCCGGGCGGCGGCTGGGCAACGCGCAGTCGGAGGCGGGCACCCGGCACGTGCAGGACCTCCGCACGCGTCTGGAGCCGGCACCGGACGGTTCGTACGTGCTGAGCGGGGTGAAGCACTATGCGACCGGCGCGCTGTTCGCCGACTGGATCCCCGTACTGGCGCGCGGGCGGGACGAGGCGCTGTGGGTGGCGTACGTACCGCGGGACGCGCCGGGGGTGCGGATCGTCGACGACTGGGACGGGATGGGGCAGCGGACCACGGCCAGCGGGACGGTGCACCTGGCGGAGGTGACGGTGCCGGCCGACCGGGTCGTCCCCCATCACCTCACCTTCCAGGGCCCCCAACTGCACGGCGCGGTCGCCCAGTTGCTGCATGCCGCGATCGACACCGGGATCGCGGCGGGCGCGCTGGCCGAGGCCGGCGCCTTCGTCCGCACCAGGAGCCGGCCGTGGTTCGAGAGCGGCCTGGACTCCGCCGCCGAGGATCCCCTGCTGATCCAGCGGTTCGGTGAGCTGGCGGTGCGGGTGCGGGCCTCGGAGGCGCTGCTGGCGTCGGCCGCCGGGACGGTGGACGCGGCCGCCGGGTCGCTGACCGACGACTCGGCCGCCGAGGCGTCGATCGCGGTGGCCGCAGCCAAGGTGGTGGCCGCGGAGGCCGCGGTGGAGACCGGCAGCGCGCTGTTCGAGGTGGCCGGTACCCGGTCCGCGCTGGACGGGCTGAACCTGCACCGGCACTGGCGGGACGCGCGCACCCACACCCTGCACGACCCGGTCCGCTGGAAGGTGCAGCACATCGGCCGCTACGTCCTCAACGGGGCCCGGCCGCCCCGGCACGGGCTGCTCTGACCGCCGCCCCCGTCCGGCTGCCCGCCCGCGAACCCTGCCCCGGTCCCCCAACGTCCCCCGTCCTCCCCGGAGTTCCCATGTCACCCCTGACCTTCCACTGGTTCCTGCCCACCTACGGCGACAGCCGTCATGTCGTCGGCGGCGGCCACGGTCTGCCCGCCGGGGCGGCCGGCGGGGAGCGGCCCGCCACCCTCGGCTATCTGACCCAGATCGCCCGCGCCGCCGAGGACCTCGGCTTCGAAGGGGCGCTCACCCCCACCGGCGCCTGGTGCGAGGACGCCTGGCTCACCACGGCGATGCTGGCCCGCGAGACCGAACGCCTGAAGTTCCTGGTGGCGTTCCGGCCGGGCATCGTCGCACCGACGCTGGCCGCCCAGATGGCCGCCACGTTCCAGCGGCACTCCGGCGGACGGCTGCTGTTGAACGTCGTCACCGGTGGCGAGAGCCATGAGCAGCGCGCCTACGGGGACTTCCTGGACAAGGACGCGCGCTACGCCCGGACCGGGGAGTTCCTCGGCATCGTGCGGCGGTTGTGGGCGGGCGAGACGGTGGACTTCACCGGTGAGCACCTGCGGGTGGCGGGCGCCCGGCTGGCGCGGCTGCCCGATCCGGTGCCGCCGGTGTACTTCGGTGGTTCCTCCCCGGCCGCCGGCGACGTCGCCGCCCGCGCCGCGGACACGTATCTGACCTGGGGTGAGCCGCCGGCACAGGTGGAGCGGAAGATCGCCTGGATCCGGGAGCTGGCCGGCCGGGAAGGGCGCCGGGTGCGGTTCGGCATCCGGCTGCACGTGATCACCCGGGACACCGCGGAGGCCGCCTGGGCCGAGGCGCAGCGACTGCTGGACGGCTTCTCACCGGAGGTGGTCCGGGCCGTGCAGGAGGGGCTGGCCCGCAGCGAGTCGGAGGGGCAGCGCCGGATGCTGGAGCTGCACGGCGGCCGCACGGACGGGCTGGAGATCGCACCGAACCTGTGGGCCGGCATCGGGCTCGTACGGGGCGGGGCGGGCACGGCGCTGGTGGGCAGTCATGCGGAGGTGGCGGAGCGGATCAAGGAGTATCACCGGCTGGGTATCGAGGAGTTCGTGCTCTCCGGGCATCCGCACGTCGAGGAGGCGTACTGGTTCGGCGAGGGCGTGCTGCCGCTGCTGCGGGACGCCGGGCTGTGGGGGCATCCCGGGGCCGCGGACGGTGCGGCCGGGGCCGCGGCGCAGGTGCCGTTCGCGGCCGGGGTGGGCCGCTGACCGGCGGTGCCGGGCGGGCGTGAACCGGCCCGGTCGGCCCGATCCGCGCCATCCGGCTGCGCGGTGCCTCCGGTCGTGATTCGCTGAGCGGCATCCCCCCACCGCCCGGCAAGTCGCCCGCAGCAGGAGGACCAGTGACCGGTAACTCCCCGCACGCGCCGCAGCCCATGCCGCACGGGAAGCCGCAACGGACCGCCGACGGGACGGAGGACGCGCCGCGCCCCCTGGGCCGCCGGCCTCCCTACTACGAGGACCGCGCGCCGGGCAGCGGGATGCTGCCGCCGCGCGCCTGGTACCCGGCCTCGGACGCCGCGCGGCTGTCGTTGCACGGCACCTGGCGGTTCCGGCTGTCGCCGACCGCCGGCGCCGAGGACGACGCGTTCGCCCGGCCGGACTTCGACGACGCCACCTGGCAGGAGCTGCGGGTCCCCGGCACCTGGGTGCTCAAGGGTTTCGGCACGCCCTGGTACACCAACACCGCCTACCCCTTTCCGGTCGATCCGCCGAGGGTGCCCGACGAGAACCCGACCGGCGACCACCGGCACGTCTTCGACCTGCCCGACAGCTGGGGCGAGGGGCCGGCGGTGCTGCACTTCGGCGGGGTGGAGTCGTGCGCCCGGGTGTGGCTCAACGGGCAGGAGCTGGGGCACTTCAAGGGCAGCCGGCTGCCGCACGAGTTCGAGGTCGGGACGCTGCTGCGGCCGCGCCGCAATGTGCTGGCGGTGCGGGTGCACCAGTGGTCGTCGGGCAGCTATCTGGAGGACCAGGACCAGTGGTGGCTGCCGGGGATCTTCCGGAACGTGTCGCTGCACCGCCGCCCGGAGGGCTCGGTCGCCGACCACTTCGTCCACGCCGGGTTCGACCACGTCACCGGCGAGGGCACGCTGCGCGTGGAGTGCTCGCCGGCCGGGCGGGTGACCGTACCGGAGCTGGGGCTCGATCTGGCCACCGGGGAGAGCGCGACGGTGCCGGTGCGCCCCTGGACGGCCGAGCAGCCGTACCTCTACGACGGGGAGCTGGTCACGGCCGGGGAGACGGTCCCGCTGCGGATCGGCTTCCGTACCGTCCGCGTCGAGGACGGACTGCTGAAGGTCAACGGCCGCCGGATCCTGCTGCGCGGCGTCAACCGCCATGAGTTCCATCCGCAGTACGGGCGCACCGTCGGCCCCGAGACGATGCGCCGCGATCTGCTGCTGATGAAGCGGCACAACGTCAATGCGGTGCGCACCAGCCACTATCCGCCGCACCCGGCCTTCCTCGACCTCTGCGACGAGCTGGGGCTGTGGGTCGTCGACGAGTGCGACCTGGAGACGCACGGCTTCGCCCAGCAGGGCTGGCGGGACAACCCGGTCGATGATCCGCGCTGGGAGCCGGCGCTGCTGGACCGGGCCCGCCGGATGGTCGAGCGGGACAAGAACCATCCCTGCATCGTCCTGTGGTCGCTGGGCAACGAGTGCGGCACCGGGCGCGGGCTGTCGGCGATGGCCTCCTGGATCCGGGAGCGCGACCCGTCCCGCCCGCTGCACTACGAGGGCGACCGCAGCTGTGCCGACACCGATGTGTACTCGCGGATGTACGCCGACCACGCCGAGGTGGAGCGGATCGGCCGGCGCACCGAGGAGCCGCTGGCCGACCCGGAGCTGGACGCCCGGCGGCGCGGGCTCCCGTTCGTGCTCTGCGAGTACGCGCACGCGATGGGCAACGGGCCGGGCGGGCTCGGCGAGTACCAGCGGCTGTTCGAGACCTATGAGCGCTGCCAGGGCGGGTTCGTGTGGGAGTGGATCGATCACGGACTCCGGCGGCAGACGGCGGAGGGCGAGGTATTCCACGCCTACGGCGGCGACTTCGGCGAGGAGCTGCACGACGGGAACTTCGTCTGCGACGGGCTGGTCTTCCCCGACCGGGTGCCCTCGCCGGGGCTCGGCGAGTTCAAGAAGGTCGTCGAGCCGGTGCGGATCGAGGGCGAGGCGGACGGCGCTGCGGGCACGGTCCGGGTCACCAATCTGTACGACTTCGCCGACCTCGGGCACCTGGACTTCCGCTGGCGGCACGAGGTGGAGGGCGAGGTGTGCGGGCACGGCCGGCTGGAGGTGCCGGCGCTCGCCCCCGGCGGGTCGGCGGTGGTGCAGCTGCCGCCGGCGCCGGCCGGGGCGGTCCGTCGGGGCGAGGCGATCTGGACGGTCCGGGCGCTGCTGGCCGAGGACTCCGCGTGGGCGCCCGCGGGACACGAGATCGCCTGGGGCCAGCTGACGGCCGCGCCGCGCCCGGCCCCCGCTCCCCCAGTGGCCACCGCCACCCCCCGCCGCGGCGAGGGCAATGTGGTCGTCCTCGGGCCGGGGACCTTCGACGCCACCACGGGGGCGCTCGGCTATCTGGACGGCGTCCAGGTCGGCGGGCCCCGGCTGGACGTCTGGCGGGCACCCACCGACAACGACGAGGCGGCGCCCTGGCAGCCGGAGCCGCGGCCGGCCACCGAGTGGCGGCGGCTGGGCCTGCACCGGATGCGGCACCGCGTCGAGTCCGTCGAACCCGGGCCGGGCGCCCTGGTGGTGCGCACCCGGGTCGCCCCGGCCGGCTCCCCGCTGGCGCTGCGCGCGGTCTACCGCTGGACGGCCCGACGGGACTGGCTGCGGCTGGAGTTGGGCGTCGCCCCGGAGGGCGACTGGCCGGTGCCGCTGCCGCGGCTCGGGGTGCGGATGGCGGTGAGCGGCAGCCTCGGGTTCGCCGAGTGGTACGGCGGCGGGCCCGGCGAGGGCTACCCGGACACCCGGGCCGCCGCGCGCATCGGCCGCTGGTCGATGCCGGTGGACGCGCTGCAGACGCCGTACGTCCGGCCGCAGGAGAACGGCGCCCGGCCCGGGGTGCGCTGGGCGCAGCTGACCCGCACGGACGGCTCGGGCCTGCGGATCGAGGGCGACCCGGACTTCTTCTTCAGCGCGCGCCGGTGGACCGACGAGGAGCTGACCGCGGCCCGGCACACCACGGACCTGCGGGCGGGTGACGAGCTGTGGCTGCACCTCGACCATGCGCTGCACGGCATCGGCAGCCAGTCGTGCGGGCCTGGGGTGCTGCCGCAGCACCGGCTGGAGGTGGCGCCGGCACGGTTCTCGTTCGTGTTCTCGTCGCTGCGCTGAGCGGCGGCCGCGCCCGCCCGTGAGGCGCCGGCCGGGGGCGTTGTCGGTGGCCGGGGTTACGATCCGAAGGGAGATCACGCCCGTGCTCCCCCGCCGTACCGGAAGGCTCCGCACCATGGTCAGCACGTCCCCGCCGCTCGCCGACGCCCTCGCCGCGGGCCCGGTCGTCCTCGACGGCGGGCTGTCCAACGAACTGGAGGCCGCCGGGCACGACCTCAGCGACGCGCTGTGGTCGGCCCGGCTGCTGGCCGAGGAGCCGGAGGCGGTGGTGCGGGCGCACCAGACGTACTACGAAGCGGGCGCGCAGGTCGCGATCACCTCCAGCTACCAGGCGACGTTCGAGGGCTTCGCGCGGCGCGGCGTCGGACGTGAGGAGGCCGCGGCGCTGCTCGCGCGGAGCGTGGAGCTGGCCCGTGAGGCGGCCGGCCGGGCGCGCGCGGGCGGTGCCGCGGCACCGCTGTACGTGGCCGCCTCGGCGGGTCCGTACGGGGCGATGCTGGCGGACGGCTCCGAATACCGCGGCCGCTACGGCCTGTCGGTGGCGGAGCTGGAGCGGTTCCACCGGCCGCGCCTGGAGGCGCTGGCCGCGGCCGGCCCCGATGTGCTGGCGCTGGAGACGGTGCCGGACAGCGACGAGGCCCAGGCGCTGGTGCGGGCGGTGCGCGGGCTCGGGGTCCCGGCCTATCTGTCGTACAGCGTCGCGGGCGGCCGCACCCGGGCCGGACAGCCGCTGGAGGCCGCGTTCGCGACGGCGGCGGACGTGGACGAGATCATCGCGGTGGGGGTGAACTGCTGCGCGCCGGACGACGCCGACGAGGCGGTGCGGCTGGCCACGCGGGTCACCGGCAAGCCGGTGGTGGTCTACCCCAACAGCGGGGAGAGCTGGGACGCCGAGGCGCGGGCGTGGCGCGGCAGCCCGGCGTTCGGCGCGGACCGGGTCACGGGCTGGGCGGCGGACGGGGCCCGACTGATCGGCGGCTGCTGCCGGGTGGGCCCGGAGAGCATCGCCGAGCTGGCCGCCCTTCTCGGCCGCTGACCGGCGGAACGGTCCGTCCGGAGAACGGGATCGCCGGTCGGTTCGGGCCGGCGTCCGGGTCGAAGGCGTTACACAGACGCAACCGAAGCAGCGGGGTCAGCGCCCCTGGCCGGTGGCAGGATCAGGCCACCCGCAGCACGCACCGGCTTGGTTGATCTTCGTCTCTGGAGGACCAGTGTCCGCTCGCTCCGCGTTGCCCGTCATAGCCGTGGCCGCAGCCCTCACCGTCCTGGCCGGGTGCTCCAGCACCAAGACGGACGGGAAAAAGGGTTCCGGTGGCCTGGAGTTGGTCTCCTCCGGGACGCTCAAGACCTGTACCCACCTTCCGTATGCGCCGTTCCAGGTGAAGAAGGACGGCAAGGTCGTCGGATTCGACGTGGATCTGGTGGACCTGGTCGCCAAGGACCTGGGGGTCGAGCAGGAGATCGTCAACACCCCCTTCGAAGGCATCGAGACCGGCCAGGACTTCACCATCCGCAAATGCGACCTGGCGGCCGCCGGCATGACCATCACGGCCGCGCGCGACAAGGTGATGGACTTCTCCGACCCCTACTTCAACGCCACCCAGGCGCTGTTGACGAAGAAGGGCAAGCCCTTCAAGAAGGTCGAGGACCTCAAGGGCAAGAAGCTCGGGTACCAGAAGGCCACCACCGGCGGCATCTACGCCAAGGAGCACGGCAAGGGCGTCGAGCTGGTGGAGTTCGAGGACCTCGGGCTGCTGCTGACCGCCGTGAAGTCCGGGCAGGTCGACGCCGGCATCAACGACAACGGCGTGCTCTTCGACTATGTGAAGCAGAATCCGGACACCGAGGTCACCGCCGAATTCAACACCGGTGAGCACTACGGCATCGGCGTGCGCACCGGCAATGACGCCCTGCGCAAGAAGATCAACGCGGTCCTGAAGAAGGCGAGGTCCGACGGGAGTTACGACCGGATCTACAAGAAGTGGTTCGGCACCACGCCGCAGAGCTGAGGCGGGTCGCGATGCCTCTGTCCAGACGACGGCGCGCGCGGATCATCCGCGGCGTGCAGTACGGCGTCCTGGTGGTCGCCGTGGTGGTCCTCGCCCTGGTCGCCGACTGGCACCAGCTGCGGACGGCGTTCTTCGACGTCGAGGTCGCCAAGGCGCTGTTCCCCGACATCATCACCACGGCGCTCCTCAACACGATCCTCTACACCCTGCTCGGTTTCGGCTTCGGGCTGGCGCTCGGCCTGGTACTGGCGCTCATGCGGCTGTCTTCCGTACCGCCCTACCGCTGGATCGCCATCACCTACATCGAGTTCTTCCGCGGCATTCCGGCGCTGCTGGTGTTCATCGCGCTGGGCTTCGGTGTGCCGCTGGCGTTCGAGGTCGCCCTCGACATGAACGTCACGGTGATGCTCTCGCTCGGCCTGGTGGGCGCGGCGTACATGGCGGAGACCATCCGGGCCGGCATTCAGGCGGTGCCCAAGGGGCAGACCGAGGCGGCGCGTTCGCTGGGGATGTCCCAGGGCCGGGCGATGGTCTCGATCATCATTCCGCAGGCGTTCCGCATCGTCCTGCCGCCGCTGACCAATGAACTGATCCTGCTGACCAAGGATTCCTCGCTGGTGTATCTGCTGGGGCTCGCGCTCAATCAGTTCGAGCTGGCCAACTTCGGCCGGGACGCGCTGAACGAGCACAAGAGCCTGACCCCGATCCTGATCGCCGGACTGCTCTACCTCGTGATCACCCTCCCGCTGGGCCAGCTGGTCCGGCGGCTGGAAGCGCGTACCGCGAAGGCCAGGTGAGCGATGTGACGACCGACAGGGGCGCCGGGGGCGCCGAGGACGCGCCGGCCATCGATGTGCGCGGGCTGCGCAAGGCGTTCGGGGAACTGGAGGTGCTGCGCGGGATCGACTTCTCGGTGGGGCGCGGTGAAGTGGTGTGCGTCATCGGGCCTTCCGGCTCGGGGAAGTCGACGCTGCTGCGCTGTGTGAATCTGCTGGAGGAGCCGAGCGCGGGCCGGGTCACGGTGGCCGGCACCGAGGTCACCGACCCGGACGTGGACATCGACCGGGTCCGGCGGCGGATCGGCATGGTCTTCCAGTCCTTCAACCTCTTTCCGCATCTGACCGCGCTGGAGAACCTGACGATCGCCCAGCGGCGGGTGCTGCGCCGCGGCCGGCCGGAGGCGGAGCGGATCGGCCGCGCCAATCTGGAGCGGGTGGGGCTCGGCGACAAGGCGACGGCGTATCCGGCGCAGTTGTCGGGCGGGCAGCAGCAGCGGGTGGCGATCGCCCGGGCGCTGTCGATGGACCCGGAGCTGATGCTCTTCGACGAGCCGACCTCCGCGCTCGACCCGGAGCTGGTCGGCGATGTGCTGGCGGTGATGCGCGGGCTGGCGCGGGACGGGATGACCATGCTGGTGGTCACGCACGAGATGAGCTTCGCGCGGGAGGTCGCCGACCGGGTGGTGTTCATGGACGGCGGGGTGATCGTCGAACAGGGCACTCCGGAGCAGGTGGTGGGCGCCCCGAGCCATGAGCGGACCCGGACGTTCCTGGCGCGGGTGCTGGATCCGGCGGCCGCCGAGGTCGGCGAGGTCGCCGACGACGGCGCGGCGGGCAGGCGCGTCGACCGCTGACGTGCGGAGGCGGGCGTCGACCGGTGATCGCCCGCCGTTCACCCTCCGTTGGGGCGGTGGCGGAACCCTGGGCGGGCCGGTTTCCGTGTGCGTCCTGGAGGTTCGATGTCGTCGCTACGCAAGCTCCGCCGTCCGGTGGCGGTGGCACTGCCGATGGCCGTGGTGGTGGCCGCGGCCGTGGTGCTGGGGCAGACCACGGCCCAGGCCGGCCCGCCCGCAGCGGCCGTCACCGGGTCCGCGCGACTGCCGGCGATCCCGCTGGCCGCGTTCAGCAACGCGCTGCTCCCGGGCACCGTGGCGGATGACCGCGGGGTGAAGCTGGGCGGTATCGGCAGCGACATCTTCCCGGCGGGGCGGCCCGGCGAGTTCTGGACGGTCACCGACCGCGGGCCCAACGGCCAGATCAAGGTGGACGGCACCAAGCGGCGCACGTTCCCGGTGCCCGGCTTCGACCCGGCCCTGGTGAAGATCAAGGTGGCCGGCGACCGGGTCACCGTGCTGGACGCGCGCCCGCTCACCACCCGCTCCGGCCGGCCCGTCACCGGACTGCCCAACCTGCCCGGCCGGGACGAGGCGCCCTACACCTACGACGCCGAGCGGCCGCTGGCGTACGACGCCAACGGGCTGGACACCGAGGGCGTGGTACGGGCCGCCGACGGCAGCTTCTGGCTCGCCGACGAGTACGGCCCCTCGCTGGTGCACGTGGCGGCGTCCGGCCGGGTGCTGGCCCGTCATGTCCCCAAGGGGCTGCGGCTGACCGGCACCGACTATCCGGTCGTCGAGTCGCTGCCCGGCATCCTGGCCAAGCGCAAGATCAACCGCGGTTTCGAGGGGCTGGCGCTGCTGCCCGACGGTGATCTCGTGGCGGCCGTGCAGAGTCCGTTGTCCAACCCGGACACCGCCGCCGGCGAATCCTCCCGCACGGCCCGGCTGCTGCGCTTCTCGCCCGCGCGGGGCGCGGTGACCGCGGAGTACGCCTACCGCTTCGACCCGGTCGGTGAGGTCGACCCCGGCGAGGACGACACCTCCGAGCTGAAGATCTCCTCGGTGGTGGCGGTGGGCCGCGACCGGCTGCTGGTGGAGGAGCGCACCGACAGGGCCGCCCGGCTCCAGCGGGTCGAGCTGGACGGCCGCCGGAACATCCTCGGCTCGCGCTGGGACGACCCGGCGACCGACCCGTCGCTGGAGCTGTCCGGCGGCCGGGCCCCGGTGCTGCCCAAGCGGCTGGTCGTCGGCCTGGGCAAGGTCAAGGGCGTCCCGCAGAAGATCGAGGGCATCGCGGTCAGCGGGCGGCGCACCCTGACGCTGGTCAACGACAACGACTTCGGCATGACGGACGGCCCCGACGCGTTCGACGATCGGGGCCGTCTCGTGGACAGCGGGGTGCCGACGACGGTGGTGACCGTCCGGCTCAGGACAGCGGTCCGGTGAGCTTCTTGGTGCCGCTCCGGTTGCCCATCAGGCTGCAGCTGACGGACCTGATGCCGAGCTTGTAGCCGTTGACGCTGGGGTACTGCACGTAGGTGCCCTCGGCGGTTCCGGCGGGCTGCCGGCGCGCCTTGCTCTCCAGCTCGTTGCGGCACAGCGACGACGCCTTGTCCTTGATCTCGGACTCCGTCGTCAGACCGGCCTCCAGGCGGTGGGTGGTGACGACTTCGGCGTCGTGCGGGCCGTTGCAGGACGCCTCGTCGTTGTTGCCGCCGCCGTCCGACGGGAGGTCGTAGCAGTCGCCCACCTTCAGCAGGTAGAAGGGGATCTTGCCGCTGCTCGGCGAGGGCATGCTCTTCTCGAAGCCGCTGTCGGTGGACGACTCCGACGGCGAGGGGTAGCCGGTCGGCGTGCTGGACGCGCTCTCGGAAGGGCTCGCGCTGGTGCTCGAACCGGCCGTCGGCTGGGCGCGGTTGCTGCCGCCGTCGTCGCTGTTGACCATGACCACGACGGTGATGACGGCGGCCAGCACGACCGCACCGCCGGCAAGGAGCGCCGCGATGACCTTGCCGTTGCCGCCACCGCCCCCGGGCGGGCCGGGCGGCTGCTGCCAGCCGCCGGGGCCACCCGGTCCCGGCGGTCCGTAGCCGCCGGCGGGCGGTCCGAAGCCCCCGGCCTGGTTGCCGCCCTGGGGCGGGCCGTAGCCACCGGGGCCGTAGCCGCCCTGCTCCTGGCCACCGGGGCCGTAACCCCCGGCCGGCGGGCCGAAGCCACCACCCGGGGTGCTGGGGGACGGCGGCTGGTTCGGCTGGTTGGGCGGCGGAGGGAAACTCATGGCGGAAATGATCGCTTCTTTACTGGGTTTTGAGGGACACGGTGACCAACCTGGAACACTTCAGGTCTGAAATGTCCGGCCCCTGGGCACCGTTGGCGACAGGCAGCAAGCCACCCTACGGCCCGGAGGTTTTTCGTGTTCACCGACCTGCCCCTGGACGAGCTGCGCACCTACCGCCCGCCGCTTCCCGAGCCCCCCGGCTTCGACGCCTTCTGGCACCGCACCCTGGCCGAGGCCCGCACCCACGACCTGGCCGCGTCCTTCACCGCGGTCGATCCGGGACTGGCCCTGCTCCGCTGCTACGACGCCGAGTTCTCCGGTTTCGGCGGCCACCGCATCCGCGCCTGGTTCCTCCTTCCCCGCGCGGCGGACGGCCCGTTGCCGTGCGTCGTGCAGTACCTCGGCTACGGCGGCGGCCGGCTGCTGCCGCACGACTGGCTGCTGTGGCCGTGCGCGGGGTACGCCACGCTGGTCATGGACACCCGGGGGCAGAGCGGCCCCAACCGCCCCGGCGACACCCCCGATCCGACCGGGTACGGCAATCCGGGCGTGCCCGGCAAGCTGACCCAGGGCCTGCTCGATCCGGCGGACTACTACTACCGGCGGCTCTACACCGACGCGGTACGGGCGGTCGAGACGGCGCGCGGCCACGAGGCGGTGGACGCCGAACGGATCCTGGTCGCCGGCCACAGCCAGGGCGGCGGTCTGGCGCTGGCGATGACCGGACTGGTCCCCGGGCTGGCCGGGGCCCTGATCGATGTGCCCTTCCTGACCCACATCCGGCGCGCGATCGACGTCACGGACGAGGGCCCCTACGGCGAACTCACCCGCTACTTCGCGGGCGCCCGCGGCCACATCGACACCGCGCTGACCACCCTGGACCACTTCGACGGCCTCAACTTCGCGGCCCGCGCCACCACCCCGGCGCTGTTCGGCACGGCCCTGCGCGACGCCGTGGTGCCGCCGTCCACCGGCTTTGCCGCGTACCACCACTACGCGGGCGAGAAGGAGCTGGCGGTGTGGCGCTACAACGCCCACGAGGGCGGCGGCGGCGAACAGCGGGCGGCGGAACTCGCCTTCGCCCGGAAGGTGCTCGGCTGACCGGCGGGGCCGGGCGGGGTGGAGCGGCCCGGCCCCGTCCGGCCTCCGGTCTCAGATCGCGCCGAGGAGGTGGTCCAGCGCCAGCTGGTCCAGGTGCTCGAAGGCCATGCCGCGTGCGGCGGCCGCCTCGACGTCGAAGGTCTCGTAGGCGGTGGTGTCGGCCAGCAGCCCGGCCAGCCCGTCCGCGGCGGTGGGCCGGCCGAGTTCGTCGAGGCGGGCGGCGCGCAGGGCGTCCTGGACGGCCGGATCGGCGCGGAAGGCGGCGGCGCGCTCCTTCAGGAGCAGGTAGTTGCGCATGCAGCCGGCCGCCGACGCCCAGACGCCGTCCAGGTCCTCGGTGCGCGGCGGCTTGAAGTCGAAGTGCCGCGGCCCGTCGTAGCCGGCCGTCTCCAGCAGGTCGACCAGCCAGAAGGCGGCCCGCAGATCGCCCGCGCCGAAGCGCAGGTCCTGGTCGTACTTGATGCCGCTCTGGCCGTTGAGGTCGATGTGGAAGAGCTTGTCCGCCCAGAGCGCCTGGGCGATGCCGTGCGGGAAGTTGAGGCCGGCCATCTGCTCGTGGCCGACCTCGGGGTTGACGCCGTAGAGCTCGGGGCGCTCCAGCCGCTCGATGAAGGCCAGGGCGTGGCCGACGGTGGGCAGCAGGATGTCACCGCGGGGCTCGTTGGGCTTGGGCTCGATGGCGAACCGCAGGTCGTAGCCCTGCTCGACGACGTACTGGCCGAGCAGGTCGAATGCCTCCTTCATCCGGTCCAGGGCGGCCCGGACGTCCTTCGCCGCACCGGACTCCGCGCCCTCCCGCCCGCCCCACGCCACGTAGGTACGGGCGCCCAGCTCGGCCGCGAGGTCGATGTTGCGGAGCGTCTTGCGCAGCGCGTAGCGGCGGACGGACCGGTCGTTGGCGGTGAAGGCGCCGTCCTTGAAGACGGGGTGGGTGAAGAGGTTGGTGGTGGCCATGGGGACGATCAGGCCGGTGGCGTCCAGGGCCTTGCGGAAGCGCTTGACGGCGGTCTCCCGCTCGATGTCGTCGGCGCCGAACGGGATCAGGTCGTCGTCGTGGAAGGTCACGCCGTACGCACCGAGGCCGGCGAGGCGGTGCACCGCCTCCACCGGGTCCAGAGCGTCGCGGGTGGCGTCCCCGAAGGGGTCGCGGCCCTGCCAGCCGACGGTCCACAGGCCGAAACTGAACTTGTCCTCGGGCACGGGCTGCTGACTCATCAGGACTCCCCACATCATTTCGTCAACGCGCTTTACAAATTCCGCCGCGGCCAAACTAATATGCGGCAGCACACCGGGGAAGCCCCTCGGCCCAGGCCGTCGGAACACCGCCGCCAAAGGAGAAGGCACGATGGGCGCACAGTCAGCGGGACCGCTGGTCGTCGGGGTGGACAGCTCGACGCAGTCGACCAAGACGCTGGTCGTGGACGCGGAGACCGGTGTGGTCGTCGCCCGCGGCCAGGCACCGCACACCGTCAGCGGCGGCGAGGGCAAGGAGAGCGACCCCCAGCAGTGGTGGCGGGCGCTGGGCGAGGCGCTGGCGCAGTGCGGCGACGCGGCGCGGCAGGCGTCGGCGGTGTCGGTCGGCGGGCAGCAGCACGGACTGGTCACGCTGGACGCGGCCGGTGCGCCGGTCCGCCCGGCCGTGCTGTGGAACGACGTGCGCCCGGCGGCCGAGAGCGAGCGGCTGATCGCCGGGCTGGGCGGCGCCGAGGCGTGCGCGGAGCGGCTGGGAAGCGTGCCCGGGCCGGCCTTCACGGTGGCGAAATGGGCCTGGCTGCGGGAGAACGAGCCGGCCGCCGCCGAGGCCACCGCCGCGGTGCGGCTGCCGCACGACTACCTCACGGAGCGGCTGACCGGCGAGGCCGTCACCGACCGCGGCGACGCGTCGGGCACCGGGTGGTGGGCGTCGTCCACCGAGTCCTACGACGCGGAGGTGCTGGCCCGCGTCGGGCTGGACGCCGGGCTCCTGCCGCGGGTGGCGCGCCCGGGCGAGGCGGCCGGCACCGTGCACGCCGGGGATCTGCCGCTGCCCAAGGGCGCGCTGGTGGCCGCCGGCACCGGCGACAACATGGCGGCCGCGCTCGGACTGGGCCTGCGCCCCGGACAGCCGGTGCTGAGCCTCGGCACCTCCGGAACGGTCTACGCGGTCTCCACCCACCGCCCCGCCGACCCGACCGGCACCGTCGCGGGCTTCGCCGACGCCCGCGGCGACTGGCTGCCGCTGGCCTGCACCCTGAACTGCACCCTCGCGGTGGACCGGGTGGCCGCGCTGCTGGGCCGCGACCGGGAGGCCGTGGAGGCGGGCGGCGGTGCGGTGGTGCTGCCGTTCCTCGACGGCGAGCGGACGCCCAACCTGCCCGGCGCCTCGGGTCTGGTGCACGGCCTGCGGCACGACACCACGGCCGGTCAGCTGCTGCAGGCCGCCTACGACGGCGCGGTGTTCGCGCTGCTCCAGGCCCTGGACCGGGTGCTGGACGCGGACGCCGCGGCGGACGCGCCGCTGCTGCTGATCGGCGGCGGGGCGAAGGGCGCGGCCTGGCGGGAGACGGTGCGGCGGCTGTCCGGGCGTCCGGTGGTGGTGCCCGAGGCGCAGGAACTGGTCGCGCTCGGCGCGGCGGCGCAGGCGGCCGGGCTGCTGCTGGGCGAGGATCCGGCGGCGGTGGCCCGCCGCTGGGGTACCGGCCACGGCGCCCGGTACGAGGCACGGCAGCGGGACACGGCCGCCTGGGAGCGACTGGCCGCGACGCTGGCCGACGGCGAGGCGCTGCTGCGGCGGTGAGCCGCCCGGCCCGCTCCGGCCGTACCCGGCCCGTTGCCCCACACCCCCTCCACGTCCCTCATGCCCCTCAGGAGCCCTCTGTGACCGCGCCCGGCGGCGACACCCAGCACGGCATCCGGCGGCGCAACCTGGCCCGGGTGCTGCAGGCCGTGGCGACGCACGGGCCGCTCTCCCGGCCGGCGGTCGCGGCCCGGATCGGCCTGACCCGCGCGGGGGTGGCACCGCTCGTCGAGGAGCTGCTGCGGGCCGGGCTGCTGATCGAGACGGGGCGGGCGGCGCCGAGCGGGCGGGGCAGGCCGGGCAGCGAACTGGCAGTCAGCGACCGCGGGCCGGCCGGCATCGGCGCCGAGATAGGCGTCGACCACCTGGCGGTGTGCGCGGTCGATCTGCGGGGACGGATACGGGCCCGGGTCGCGGCCGACGCGGCGAACCGCCACAGCGCTCCCGGTCCGGTGCTGCGGCGGCTGTCCGAGCTGCTGGCGGAGGTGACCGCGCGGATCGCCCCGGAGGGGCTGCGCCCGGCCGGGCTGGCGGTCGCGGTCCCGGGTCTGGTGGCCCGCGGCTCGACGACCGTGGTGCACGCGCCCAACCTCGGCTGGCGGGCGGCCGATCTCGGGCCGGGGCTGGCCCCGGCGACGGCCCCGGGCGACGGCTCCCCCGGCATCCCGCTGACCGTGGAGAACGAGGCGAATCTGGGCGCGCTGGCCGAGCTGGCGCTGGGCGGCGACGGCGGGACGCGGCCGGGCCCGCCGCCGGACTTCGTGCACGTCTCGGCGGAGATCGGCATCGGCGCGGCGGTCGTGGTGGACGGTCAACTGCTGCGCGGGGCGCGTGGGTTCGCCGGTGAGCTGGGGCACGTCCCGGTGTATCCGGACGGCCGCGCCTGCGACTGCGGCGGCCGCGGCTGTCTGGAGCAGTACGCGGGCGAGCAGGCGGTGCTGCGGGCCGGTGGCCTGACGCCCGAGCGGGCCGCGGCCGCCCATCCGGGGCCGGGGGCCCGTATCGCCCTCCTCGCCCGCCGGGCCGCCGACGGGGACGCGGCGACCGTACGGGCCCTGCGGGAGGCCGGGACGGCGCTCGGCATCGCGCTGGCCGGGGCGGTCAATCTGCTCGATCCGCAGGCGGTGGTGCTCGGGGGTGCGCTGGCCGGGCTGGCGCCCTGGATCCTGCCGTCCCTGGAGCGGGAGTTGGCGCTGCGCACGGCCGTCGCGGCGGATTCCGGCCGGGACGGCGGACCGGTGGTCACGGTGTCCCGGCTGGGCGCGGACGGACCGTTGCTCGGGGCGGCGCACTCGGCGCTGCGCACCGTGCTCGACGACCCGCTGCATTCCTGCACCCCGGCTCACTCTCCCCGGAGCTGAATCGGCTAAACCTTTCCACGGAAAGGGATTTCCATGCCACCCCATCGAGCGATTGTGCCGATAAAAACAGCACCACTACCGTCGGTTCGGCGGGCTGCCGCGGATCTTTCGTGAGGGGGGGATCCGAGGCGGCCGCATCGCACCCTTCAAGGAGATAGGCCGCATTGTGACGATTGCCGACGAATCGCTGCCCGGTAGTGCGGAAGAATCCCAGAATTCCAGTCTGACTACCTCCGCCGCCCGGAATCTGGCGACCACCACCAAAACACCACCGCAGATGCAGGGAATCACTTCCCGCTGGCTGCTGCGGCTGCTCCCCTGGGTGCAGGTGTCCGGTGGCACCTATCGCGTGAACCGCCGGCTGACCTACACGCTCGGGGACGGGCGTATCGACTTCGACATCAACGGCTCCGACGTCTCGATCATCCCCGAGGAGCTGCGCGAACTGCCCGCCCTGCGGGAATTCACCGACACCGAGGTGCTGGCGGCGCTCGGCCGGCGCTTCACCCAGCACGAGTACGGGCCCGGCGAGCTGATCGCCGAAGCGGGCGACGCGCACGACCGGCTGGTGCTGATCGCGCACGGCCGGGTGGACCGCATCGGCACCGGCAAGTACGGCGAGAGCGCGGTGCTGGAGGCGCTGGCCGGGGGCGACCACCTCGGCGACGGGCCGCTCACCACCGCCGACGGGACCTGGCAGTTCAGCTATCGCGCGGTGACCCGGGTGACGGTCCTCGTACTGGCCCGGTCGGCCGCGCAGGAGGTCATCGAGCGCTCCCCCGGGCTGGGCGAGCACCTGGCGTCGGCCGGGGAGGGCGCCGCGCTGCCGACGAACGACAGCGGGGAGTCGGCGGTCGCGGTCACCTCCGGGCACCACGGCGAGCCGTCCCTGCCCGGCACCTTCGTCGACTACGACCCGGCGCCCCGGGAGTACGAACTCAGCGTCGCCCAGACGGTGCTGCGTGCCCACAGCCGGGTCGGCGACCTCTACAGCGACCCGATGAACCAGGTCGAGGAACAGCTGAAGCTCACGATCCAGGCGCTGCGCGAGCGCCAGGAGCACGAGCTGGTCAACAACCGCGAGTTCGGGCTGCTGCACAACGCCGACCTCAAGCAGCGCATCCACACCCGCTCCGGACCGCCCACCCCCGACGACCTCGACGACCTGCTCGCGACGGTCTGGAAGGACCCGGGTTTCCTGCTCGCCCACCCGCAGACGATCGCCGCGATCGGCCGGGAATGCAGCGCCCGCGGCCTGTATCCGACGGCGGTCGATTTCATGGGGCATTCGCTGCCGTCCTGGCGTGGGGTGCCGATCTTCCCGTGCAACAAAATTCCGGTGTCGAAGGAGCGGACCAGCTCGATTTTGCTGTTGCGCACCGGCGAGGAAAAGCAGGGCGTGGTCGGCCTGCACCAGACCGGTATTCCCGATGAATACGAGCCGAGCCTGTCGGTGCGCTATATGGGCATCGACGACCGGGCCGTCCTCAAATATCTGGTGAGCGCCTACTATTCGGCGGCCATTCTCGTGCCCGACGCGGTCGGCGTCCTCGAAGACGTGCAGGTCGGCCACTGAGACGACGCGCGCCGAGCCGCGCGCAGCGGCAGGCCCTTCCGCGGTCCGGCCGCACCGCAAGCACGTCACGCACGCACCGCACCACAGAACAGGTGAGCCTTCTCCATGACCACATCGGTGGACCCGACGTCCGGCCCGCAGTCCTCGGAGCCGGAGCAGCAGCGTTCCAGCCTGGACACCGCGGCCGCCCGCAAGCTGGCGACCACGACCAAGACCGTGCCGCAGATGCAGGGGATCTCCTCCCGCTGGCTGCTGCGCATCCTGCCCTGGACGCAGGTCTCCGGCGGTACCTTCCGCGTCAACCGCCGGCTCACGCACACGCTCGGCGACGGCCGCATCGAATTCGTCTCCACGGGCACCGAAGTCCGGGTGATTCCCGCCGAGTTGCGTGAGCTGGCGCCGCTGCGCGGCTACGACGACGCCGCGACACTGGAGAACCTGGCCGGCCGCTTCGTCCAGCGGGAGTTCGCGCCCGGTGACGTGCTGGCGCGGGCGGGCGGCCCCACGGACCGGGTCATCCTGATCGCGCACGGCAAGCTGGACCGGATCGGCACCGGCAAGTACGGCGAGGAGACGTCCCTGGGGACGCTGGCCGACGGCGACGCCCTCGGCGAGGCGGCGCTGTTGTCCCCGGACGCGCAGTGGGAGCACTCCGTGCGGGCGGTCACCCGGGTGACCGCGCTGACCCTGTACCGCAGCGACTTCGAGTCGGTGGTGGCCGATTCGGCGTCGCTGCGCTCCCATGTCGAGGAGTTCCGCACGGCCGAGGTGCCGGCCCACAACAAGCACGGCGAGGCGGCCATCGAGCTCGCCGCGGGCCACGCCGGCGAGCCGGTGCTGCCGGGCACCTTCGCCGCCTACGACATGGCGCCCCGGGAGTACGAACTCAGCGTCGCGCAGACCGTGTTGAAGGTGCACTCCCGGGTCGCGGACCTCTACAACGACCCGATGAACCAGCTGGACCAGCAGCTGCGGCTGACCGTGGAGGCGCTGCGCGAGCGCCAGGAGCACGAGCTGGTCAACAACCGCGAGTTCGGACTGCTGCACAACGCCGACCTCAAGCAGCGCCTCCACACCCGCTCCGGTCCGCCCACCCCGGACGACCTCGACGAGCTGATCACCCGGCGCCGCAAGACGCAGTTCCTGCTGGCGCACCCGCGGACGATCGCGGCCATCGGGCGGGAGTGGAACGCCCGCGGCATCTACCCGAGCACCGTGGAGTGCGAGGGCACGGCGGTCCGGGCCTGGCGCGGCATTCCGCTGCTGCCGTGCAACAAGATCCCGATCAACCCGGACCAGACCAGCTCGATCCTCGCCATGCGGGTCGGCGAGGAGAACCAGGGCGTGGTCGGGCTGCACCAGACCGGCATCCCGGACGAGTACCGGCCCGGACTGTCGGTGCGCTTCATGGGCATCAACGACCAGGCCGTCATCAATTACCTGGTCAGCGCCTACTACTCGGCGGCGGTGCTGGTGCCGGACGCGCTGGGCATCCTGGAGGACGTCGAGATCGGCCACTGACGGCCGCACCGTCACCGGCCCCGGTGCCGCGTCCGCGATCCGCCGTCAGAGCGGCGGGCGCGGCACCCGGGTGACCTCCAATCAGGTATCCGCCCCCTCCTGACCTGGGCCGTTCCGTCTTTGGTCGAGCCATTGACGGCGCGGCCATTCCCTTGGCAGGGCGAGTCCTGTTGCGCATGATGAACGCATCGCATGTGCGTGACATGTACGCGACCTCCCCCTCGGTCCCTTGTCAGGAGTTCACATGGAGCACGACCACGCCCGTCCGGCCCGCCGCCGCCTGCTCACCGGTGCGGCGGCCCTCGCCGCAGCCGCGGCGCTCACCCCCCTCACGACCGCCGCCGCCTCCCCCGCCCCGCGTCGGCGGACCTCCCGCGGGGAGAGCGGCTATCCCCCCGTCCAGTGGGTGCCGGCCAGCACGGCCAACTACACCACCGCGGACCGCCCGGGCCAGTACCCGGTCGAGATGGTCGTGGTGCACGTGACCCAGGAGACCTACCCGGACACCCTCAGACTCTTCCAGAACCCGGCCCACAAGGCAGCCGCGCACTACGTCGTGCGGTCGGCCGACGGGCACATCGCCCAGTGCGTCAGCGAGCGCAACGTCGCCTGGCACGCCGGCAACTGGGACTTCAACACCCGCAGCATCGGCATCGAGCACGAGGGCTGGATCGACGACCCGACCTGGTTCACCGACCCCCTGTACGAGCAGTCCGCCCGGCTCACCGCCGCCGTCTGCGCCCGCTACGGCATCCCCCTGGACCGCGAGCACATCATCGGCCACGTCGAGGTGCCCAGCAGTGACCACACCGACCCGGGCGAGTACTGGGACTGGGCGCGCTACCTGCAGCTGGTCACCGAGGCTTCCTGGCGGTACACCGGATGACACCGGCGGTGCGGCGACACGACGGCCGTTCCGCGGGTGTACAGATTCGCGACATCTCCGGGCGATAGTAAACAGGTCGTGGTGAACGTGGCGCGGTGAGCGGCGCGGAGCGAACGTCTTCGGCACCTGGGACAGCTGGCGTGACGTCAGGGGGGCTCGTGAAGCAGCGTTTCGGTCGGGTTCGCGTGGTGCTGACGGTGCTGGTCGCCTGGGGGGTGCTGGCCGGCGGAGCGCTGGCCGGCGGCCCCGCGGCCGGCGCCGTGGGCACCCCCCTCCACCGCTCCGGCGCCGTGACGCTGGCGCCGGGTGTGCGGTACGGGGAATTCCGGATGACGGTGCCGCGCGGCACCGTGCACGGGCACCTGCTGACGGTCGACCTGGCCGATCCGCGGGTCTCGGTGGATCTGCTGTACCCGGGCGCAGTCGGCGCCCGGCTGCCGGTGTCGGAGCTGGCCGGCGCGCGCGGCGCGGTGGCGGCCGTCAACGGCGACTTCTTCAACATCAGCGAGGGCCAGCACCCGGGCGTGGAGGCAACCGGCGCCTCGGTGGGTCCGGCGGTGGCCGCCGGCCGCCAGCTGAAGGGCGCGGTGCCCGACGGGCAGCGCTTCGGACCGGCCATGCCGCCCGGCGCGAGCACCGAGGACGTCATCGGGGTGGGCTACGACCGCCGGGCGCGGCTGGACCGGCTCGCGCTGCACGGCGTGGCGCTGACCCCGGAGGGCGCCTGGCCGCTGGGCGGGCTGAACCAGTACGCGCTGCCCGTCGACGGCATCGGCGCGTACACCGCGCAGTGGGGCCCGGCCTCGCGGGTGCGCGCCACCTGCGGCACGGACACCGACCGGGCGGCGCCGTGCAGCACGGACACCGCCGAGGTGACCGTGCGGCACGGCCGGGTGACCGCGTTCGACGAGCTGCCGGGCGCCGGCGGGGTGGACGCGGGAAGCGTGGTGCTGCTGGGCCGGGAGGAAGGGGCGCGGCAGCTGCGCACCCTGCACCTCGGTGAGCCGGTGGGCGTCGGCTACCGGCTGGTCGGCCGGGGTCCGGGCCCGCTGCGGTTCGCGGTGGGTGGCTTCCCGATCGTGCGGGACGCCGAGCCGGTGGCCGGCCTGGACACCGTGGCGGTGGCGGTGCGCACCTCCGCGGGGATCGCGGACGGCGGCCGGGTGCTGTACCTGATGGCGCTGGACGGGGCCCACGGGGAGGGGCAGACCGGCCTCACGGTGCGCGAACTCGCCGAGCTGATGGCCGAGTTGGGGTCCCGGGAAGCGATGGATCTGGACGGTGGCGGGTCCTCGACGCTGGTGACCGACGACGACGGCGCCGGAATCGTCGTACGCAACCATCCGTCGGGCGGGGCGGAGCGGCCGGTGGCCAATGCGATCGGGGTCTTCTCACTGGGGTGAGCGCTCCGCCCGGCCCCGGCCCGCCGGGTCCCCGGCAGGCCGCCGAGGTCACGGACGCACGCTGCTGACCACGTCGGCGGCGCCGGCCAGCCCCTGGTGGATGTCCGGGGCGAGGCTGCTGCTGGCCAGATAGAAGCCGAGCAGCGCGCACACCAGGGCGTGCGAGATCTTCAGCTTGCCGCTGCGCAGGAAGATCACGGTCAGCACGACCAGCAGCAGCACGACCGAGATGGAAATAGCCATGGGGCCCACACCTTCCTCAACCGCCGCCCGAACAGGCGGCAATGGGTGGCCAGTTTGGCGTATTTCGGGGTATGTCCGGTTCGCGGACCGATACGCCGAACGGGTGATCACTGCGGGTCACGAGGGGGCGCGGGATTCGGCCGTGACGTGGATCACATAGCCCTCCGCAACGGAGCGTGCGGATTGACCGTCTTAGCGGCCGACATCCCCGCCCCGGCCCCCACCTCAGACGGAAAGCCCGCTATGCCCCGCACCCCCTCCCCCCGCCGCCGGCCGCCGTTGCCGCCGCGCCTCGCGCTCAGCCTGATCCCGGTGATCGGCGTCGGCGCGCTCACCGCCTGCGGAGGCAGCACGGCGTCGGCGTTCCGGGGCGAGCCGGTGAAGGTGACGCTGGGCGCGGCGACCGGCACCCGGACCGTGCGGGCCGGCGACAAGCTGAAGCTCACCGCGGAGGGCGGGGTGCTGACCGAGGTGCGGGTCACCGACCCCAAGGGCCGGCCGGTGCCCGGCGGGCTGGGGGACGGCGGCGCGGTCTGGACGTCCAGCGCCAAGGCCGCGCCGGACACCAAGTACTCCATCGTCGCCCGGACCCGGAACGCCCAGGGCGGGCAGGCCGCGGCCAAGGAGTCACTGACCACGGCGAAGGCGGACAAACTCAACACGCTGGTGGTCCACCCCGGCCGGCAGGGCGGGGTGGTCGGTGCCGAGCACCCGCTCACGATCACCTTCGACTTCCCGGTGACCGACCGGGCCGCGGTGGAGCGTCGGCTGAGCGTCACCAGCAACGACCTGGCGGCCGGGTCCTGGGGGTGGGCCACGGACGACAGCGGCCGGGACCGGATCGACTGGCGGCCCGCCCGGTCCCCGAAACCGGGCAGCCGGATCACGTTGCGAGCGGAATTGAACGGGGTGGATTCCGGCGACGGCCGTTACTTCGCCAAGGACTATGACCTGAACTTCACCATCGGCCGGACTTGCACCGACTCGGATGCCGCACGGGTTTGTGGCAAGGTCCACGTGGGTGACCCCACCGTGGTCACCGCCTCCCTCGTCCGAGGGAATGACGATCAAACCGACGGGATCGGAGACTGGAATGGCGGCCGGTCCCCCCAGCAGCAGAACAGCGCCCTCGCGTCGAGCAGCTGACCCCTTTCAGAGCCTAGTGTGACGGAATGAGCACCGTGCAGGACCAGGATCAACTCACGGGGTGGCGGCGCTTTCGACGCCGCGTCCCCAATGGCTTCGCCATCGTCTTCAGCGTACTGGGGCTCTTCTGTGCCCTGACGGCGCTGATCGGCCCGCTCCGGCGCGGACTCCACCCGGTGATCTACTGGCTGGACACGCTCACGATCCCGGTGGCGCCGAACTTCGCCTACGCGGCGTTCCTCTTCCTGCTGGGCGCGGCGATGGCCGCACGCAAGCGCGTGGCGCTGTGGTTCGTCGTGGCGTACATGGTGCTGGTCACCCTGGCCGACGCGCTGTTCCTGGCCGCCGGCTACTGGGAGTTCGCCTTCTCGCTGGTGCTGTGCGCGGGCGCGCTGGCGCTGCTGCTGGTCTCGCACCACGAGTTCTACGCGATCACCCGGCGCGGCGCGTTCCTGCGCGCCATCGGGGTGCTGATCGGCGGGCTCGTGGCGGCGGTGCTGATCGGCTGGGGGCTGGTGACGCTGGCTCCCGGCACGCTGGAGGCCGGTGGCGGCAACCGCCTGCTGTGGGCGGCCAACCGCGTCTGCGGCGGGCTGGTCGGCGGCCACCTGGTCGAGGGCCGTCCGCCGCACTGGACCAGCACCGTGCTGGGTCTGCTCGGTGCGCTGGCGCTGCTGAACGCCGCCGCCGCGCTGTTCCGTTCGCAGCGCATGGAGGCCGCGCTGCACGGCGACGAGGAGGACCGGATCCGGGCGCTGCTGGAGCGCTACGGCAGCCAGGACTCGCTCGGCTACTTCGCCAGCCGCCGCGACAAGGCCGTGGTCTTCTCCCCCAGCGGCAAGGCCGCCGTCACCTACCGCGTCGAGGCCGGCGTCTGCCTGGCCAGCGGTGACCCGGTCGGTGACCGTGAGGCGTGGACGCAGGCCATCGAGGCGTGGCTGGAGGTCGCCGGACGCTACGGCTGGCAGCCGGCCGTCATGGGTGCGAGCGAGAGCGGCGCCAAGGCGTTCGCCCGCTGCGGACTGGGCGCGCTGCAACTCGGCGACGAAGCGATCCTGCACGTCAAGGACTTCGACCTGGACGGCCGGGAGATGCGGGTCACCCGTCAGGCCGTGAACCGCGTCGAGCGGGCCGGCGCCACCTTCCGCGTACGGCGTCACTCCGCGCTGACCGACGAGGAGATGCAGGAGGTCATCCACCGGGCGGACGCCTGGCGGGACACCGAGACCGAGCGCGGCTTCTCGATGGCGCTGGACCGGCTGGGCGACCCGGCGGACGGCGAGTGCATGCTGGCCGAGGCGTTCGACGGCGACGGCAACATGATCGCGCTGCTGTCCTTCGTCCCCTGGGGCAAGGACGGCATCTCCCTGGACGTGATGCGCCGCGACCGCAGCGCGCCCAACGGCGTCATGGAGTTCATGGTCGCGCAACTGTGCGCCCAGGCCGGGTCGCTCGGCGTGCGCCGGATCTCGCTGAACTTCGCGGTGTTCCGCTCCGCCTTCGAGGAGGGCGCCCGGATCGGCGCCGGTCCGGTGCTGAAGTTCTGGCGCCGGCTGCTGCTGTTCTTCTCCAAGTGGTGGCAGCTGGAGGCGCTCTACCGCTCCAACGCCAAGTACAACCCCGAGTGGTACCCGCGGTTCCTGTGCTACGCGGACGCCGGCGCGCTCGCCCGCATCGGTCTGGCCTCCGGCATCGCCGAGGGCTTCGTGGCCGTACCGAGCCTGGGCAAGCTGTGGGGCAAGGGCCACAAGAAGCGGGTGCTGGCGCCGGCGAGCACCGCGGGTCTGCCGTCGCTGGACGAACTCGGTCTGGTGCAGGCGGCGCCGGCCACCGAGGAGGAGCTGCACGAGCAGGAACTGGCCGCGCTGCCCGAGCAGGTGCGGGTGCGCCACCGCAAGCTGGAGCGGCTGCGGGAGGCGGGCACCGACCCGTATCCGGTGGGCGTGCAGCGTACGCACACGCTGGGTGAGGTCCGCGAGGAGTACCCGGACCTCACGCCCGGCGCGCGCACCGGCAAGTCCGTCAGTGTCGCCGGGCGGGTGCTGCTCACCCGTGACCACGGCGGCGTGCTCTTCGCGGTGCTGCGGGACTGGTCGGGCGATCTGCAGATCGCGCTGACCCGGGACGGCAGCGGCAAGGAGCTGCTGGACCGCTTCGGCTCGGACATCGACCTCGGTGACCACGTCGAGGCCGAGGGCGAGATCGGCGCCAGCGACCGCGGTGAACTGACCGTCTTCGTCACCAAGTGGCGGCTGACGGCCAAGTGCCTGCGGCCGCTGCCCGACAAGCGGCGCGGCCTGTCCGACCCGGAGGCCAAGGTCCGCCAGCGCTACGTGGACCTGGTCGTCTCGACGGACGCCCGGGAGAACGTACGGGCGCGCAGCACGGCCGTCCAGGCGCTGCGCCAGGGGCTGATCGACCGGGGTTACCTCGAGGTCGAGACGCCGATGCTGCAGCAGATCCACGGCGGCGCCAACGCCCGCCCGTTCCACACCCACATCAACGCCTACGACCTCGACCTGTACCTGCGCATCGCACCGGAGCTGTACCTCAAGCGGCTGTGCGTGGGCGGTATGGAGAAGGTCTTCGAGATGGGGCGGACCTTCCGCAACGAGGGCATCTCGTACAAGCACAACCCCGAGTTCACGATGCTGGAGGCGTACCAGGCGTTCGCCGACTACGACGTGATGCTGGACCTGACCCGGGAGCTGATCCAGGGGGCGGCGGTCGCCGCGTTCGGCAGCGCCACCGCCCGCAAGGCGGACGCGAACGGGCGGCTGGTCGAGCACGACATCTCGGGAATCTGGCCGGTCAAGACGGTCTACGGGGCGATCTCCGAGGCGCTCGGCGAAGAGGTCGACGCGGACACCGAGGCGGACCGGCTGCGCCGGCTGTGCAACGCCGCGTCGGTGCCGGTGAAGCCGGAGATGGGCCGCGGCGACATCGTGCTGGAGATGTACGAGCGGCTGGTGGAGGAGAAGACCCAGCTCCCCACGTTCTACAAGGACTTCCCCACCGATGTCTCGCCGCTGACCCGCCAGCACCGGCGCGACCCGCGGCTCGCCGAGCGCTGGGACCTGGTCGCCTTCGGCACCGAGCTGGGTACCGCCTACTCGGAGTTGACCGACCCGGTCGAGCAGCGCCGACGGCTCACCGCGCAGTCGCTGCTGGCGGCCGGCGGCGACCCGGAGGCGATGGAGCTGGACGAGGACTTCCTGCAGGCCCTCGAATACGCGATGCCGCCGACCGGTGGTCTGGGCATCGGCGTGGACCGGCTGGTGATGTTCCTGACCGGTCTGTCGATCCGCGAAACGCTGCCGTTCCCGCTGGTACGGCGGCGCTGACGGCGGACCGCAGCACGCGACGGCAGGGCCGGGACGCCTCCGCGTTCCGGCCCTGCCGTGTGTCGTACGCGGCGCGGCGGGCCCGCTACACGCCGTCCGCCTGCCGGCGCCGCTCCACCCTGCCGTCCAGGTCGCGGCGGGCCCGGCGGGCCCGCCCCCGGTCGACTACCGACGCGTCCGTGACGTCGAGGAAGAGCTGATCGAGCTCCGGCCACTTCGCGCGCAGCTCCTGCTTCGTCCGCACCAGCGCCTCTTCGATCTGTTCGCTGTCGAGCCCGGGCACCAGATCGATACGGGCCGCGAGCATCACCGAGTCGGGGCCGAGCCGCATGGTCATGGCCGCCGTGACGGTGTCGATCTCCGGTTGGGCGTGCAGGAAGTCGATGACCTGCTGTTGCAGTTCGGGGGCCGCCGCCTCGCCGATCAGCTGGCCGCGGGCGCTCTTGCCGAGGACGAAGGCGACGTACACCAGCAGCGCGCCGATCAGCAGCGAGGCCCATGCCTCGTAGGCGGACTCACCGGTGACCATGTGGAGCACCATGCCGCCGACGGCGAGCAGCACGCCGAGACACGCGGTGCTGTCCTCGGCCAGCACGGTCCGCAGGGTCGGATCGTCGTTGGCCCGTATCTCGCGCAGCAGGCCGCGGTGGTGGGACTTCGCCTGGGTGCGGACCTGCGACACGGCTCGCAGCAGTGAGGTGCCCTCGGCGAGCAGGGCGACGGCCAGGACGGCCAGGCCGACGACGTAGCCCTCCTGGGACTCCGACTGTGCCGCGCCGAATGCCTCGATGCCCTGGAAGAAGGAGAAGCAGCCGCCCGTGACGAAGATCCCGACGGCCGCGAGCAGGGACCAGAAGAAGCGTTCCTTGCCGTAGCCGAAGGGGTGGAGCGCGTCCGCAGGACGTGCGCTGCGTTTGAGGGCGGCCAGCAGGAAGACCTCGTTGAGGCTGTCGGCCACCGAGTGTGCGGCTTCGGAGAGCAGCGCCGGCGAGCCGGCCACCGCCCCGCCGACCGCCTTGGCCACCGCGATGCCCAGGTTGGCGGCGAGTGCCACCCAGACCGTCTTCCTGGTCTCCCCGTCCCGCTCGCCGGACGCCGTGGTGTCCGTCCGGCGCCCGCCTTCTCGGCTCATGTCCGCCCCGTCCCGTTTTCCGGTTTCCCGGCCGTCGCTCCGACTTCTCGCGGGTGCCCCGCGCCGCCCGCCTCATTCCTCCGCCGCGGCAGGCCGGCGGCGGCGGACGACCGGTCCCGGCCACCTCGGTGAAGGCATGGCCAGGGGTCTGACTGAAGCGGGAGCGAGGGGGTACACGACGCCCGATGATCAATGACGGAGGGAGAGAAAAGATCGTGAGCGCTCAAGCGTTGAACGTCGAGGTGACCGTCGTCGATCCGGAGGTCGCGGTGGTGGCCGTGCAAGGGGATCTGGACGCGGACACCGGCACCTATCTGCACCACCAGCTCGCCAACCAGCTGGTGCACGGGCGCCGGCACCTCGTGCTGGACCTGCGGGCGGTGCCCTTCATGGACTCCTCGGGCCTGGGCATCATCATCCGCGCGATCAACGACACCAAGCGGGTCGACGGGAGCGTGCGGCTGGCCGCCCTCTCGCCGGCCCTGCGGCGTCTGCTGGACCTGACGGGGATCAGTGTGACCACGCCGGTCCACGCGGACCCCGAGGAGGCCCTGGCCGCGATCCAGCGGACGCCTGCGCACGCGGCGGCCGAGCCGGAGGGGGGCGCGTCCGCCGGCGCGGACCGTGCGGCCACCGGGCCGGGGCCCGGGTCTGCCTGACCGGGTTCCGGTGGGGGGACTCCGTCCGGGCCATCAGAGATAGGGTTGGCGGCGCAGGATGCTCGGTCCGCACCCTGGACGGGCCCGCGGTAAGCCGTCGGGTGCCGACCGCATGCTGTGCAGGCAGCCCGGGCATCACGTCGAGCGGGCTGCCGCGGTGGGTCGGACAACGCGGATCGGAGCGGCGCTCATGGGCGGTAAGGCCACACCCCCTGCCTCCTCGCAGGATGCGGCTCGCGCCGGGTCCGGGCTGATCGAATTGCTGGAGCTGCTGTGGGAGCGGGGCCGGGATGCCATGGGCCCCTCCTCCGTACCGCCTTCGCAGCTGCGGGTGATGTACGTCCTGGACCGGGACGAGGGCATCAACCTGAGGATGCTCGGCGAGGTGCTGGGCGCGGCTCCCTCCGCGGTGAGCAGGCTGTGCGACCGCATGCAGGCGGCCGGTCTGGTGGACCGGCACCCGAGTGCCGCCAGCCGCAGGGAGCTCGAACTGCGGCTGACCGGTCGCGGCCGGACCTACCTGGCGGACCTGCGGGCGCACCGCGAGAACCTGCTGCTGACGACGATCGCGGCCATGACGCCGTCCGCGCGCGAGGCGCTGGCCGAGGGCCTGGCCGGGTTCGCCGAGGCCGCGGAGGGGCGTGGCCACGCCCCCGGCCGGCCGGTGCACTCGCTCTGGACGCGGTCGGCCTGAAGCCGCTGCACCACGGGCGTCGCGGGCCGGCGGGCTACCGGCCGTGCCAGTCCAGGCAGACGACCAGGGCGTCGTCCTCCAGCGGGGCGGCGGCGCGGTAGTCGTACAGGTCGCGCAGTACGGCGCGGGGCACCTGGGACGGCGGCAGGAGGCTGTTCGCGGCCAGGGAGAGGGCGAGGGCCCGCTCGCCGTAGTGCTCCCCCGTCGACGAGACGGTCTCGTAGACACCGTCGCTGCCGATGAGGAGCCGGTCACCGGGCAGGACCTGGAAACGCTCGGCCACGTACGCCGTCTCCTCGAACATGCCCAGGGGCAGCTGGGCGTCGAACGGGACGGCCTCGACCTCGCGTCGGCGCAGGCGCCACATGCGGGGCGAGCCGGCGTCCACCGCTTCGACCTCGCCGGTGGCCAGGTCGAAGCGCAACAGCAGCACGGAGGCGTACATGGCGCCGCGGTAGTGGGCGTAGACGGCCTGGTCGGCGAGGTATGCCTGGTCGACGAGGTCGAGGCCGGCGCGACGGGCGTTGCGCAGCGCGTTGACGACGAGGTTGGTCAGCAGTGCCGCTTCGATGCCTTCTCCCATGCCGTTGGTGACGGTCAGAGTGAGGTGGTCGGCGGAGACCGACCAGTCGAAGTTGTCGCCGAAGATCGCGTACGCGGGTTCCAGGTGGGCGCCGAGCGAGAACTCCGGGCGCGCGCAGGAGCGGCCGGGCAGGAGCTGCCACTGCAACTCGGCGGCGAGGGTGAGCCGGGAGGCCCGGCGGGCCAGGACGTAGAGGTCGGTGTCGCGCTCCGCCACCAGGATCTCGTGGCCCAGCGCCTCGCAGAGGTGGGCCATCTCCGGCAGCAGCGCCTGGGTGTAGCGGTCGGCGGGCACGGTGACGGTGAGCACCCCCATGCGGTCGCCGCGGATGGTGACCGGCAGGTGGATCGTGGCGTCGGGCAGGCGGGGGCCGGCCTCGACGAACGGTTCCTGGGTGCCGAAGGCGCGGCCCTGCGGGCTGCCGTTGATCGGTACGCCTTCGGTGACGGAGCCGGACGGCTCCACGGCCTGGAGGGTGGTCATGCCGTAGTCGGCCAGGCGGAGGACGACCCGGTCCGCGCCGTAGCGCTCGCGCAGGAACTCGGCGACGACGTCGACGAGGGTGTGGGGTGCCGCGGCGCGCAGCGCCCGTTCGACGTCAGCGACTCTTTCCACTGATCCTGCTCTTCTCTTGACCGGTTCCAGGCTGTTGACGGGTGCACGGGTGCGATCCCGGCGACTGGTCGCTCACGCGCCAACAGTTTCCATGTGGCAAAGATATCCCTGCCGCGGCCCCGGCGGGAAACCGCCCGGCGTCCGGGGCCGGCTCCGTCCCCACCTCCGCGGCACCGCGCCGCACCGGCGGTTACGGTCGCCGGGCCCGGCGGCACGCGGGCGCGCACCGGACCGCTCCCCCGGCGCACCCCGCGGCGCGGAATTCCATTCTGCCGCATTTGCCGGAACAAACCGCGGACTTCGCATGAATGGCGGATCGGCGTGGGGGCACATGAGGCCGTGGAGGTTGATAACTATGGTCCCCCTGCTTCTCGTTCTTCTTCTGGCCCTGCTGCTTTTCGGTGCGGGATTCGCCCTCAAGGCTTTGTGGATCGCCGCGGTCGTGGTGCTGGTCTTCTGGGCGCTGGGATTCGTCATGCGTTCGGCCGGTGCCGGCGGCCGGCGCGGCCGGTGGTATCGCTGGTAGCCGGCGCCCGATCTTCCGGCCGCATTTCTCCGGGTCGTATGCCGGCCGGCCGGGACGCTCCGGTTGCAGGTTTCCAAAACTCGACAATGATGCTGTTCAGTGTCCGCGCGGCCATCGGCTGAGCACCTTACGGGCCGTGCCGCGGTGCATCATCCGAACTGCCGGACGGAAAGGGTTCCACCATGAGTGCTGGAGAAAAGGCAAAGGCCAAGGCCGAGCAGATGACCGGAAAGGTCAAGAAGGAGGCGGCACGGGCGGTCGACGACGAGAGCGCGGCTGCCGAGGGCGCCGGCCGTAAGTCCAAGGGCGACCTCCGTGAGGCCAAGGAGAAGATCAAGGACGCGTTCAAGGACTGAAGCGTTCCACAGCGGTGCGGGTGGGTGGCGTCGACGCCGTCCGCCCGCACCGCTGTTGTGCGGGCGGAGATTCCGGGCCCGGGGCGCCGTTGACCTACCCGTGAGTACGCGGAAGTGCGGGATCGGGTGCACATTGCCGCGCGACCTGGGTACGCGAAGCATTTGGAAGCTGGTTCGCACGGTGTGGAGGAGGTGACGTGTGACACAGGTAGCGGAGATGCCCGCCTCGGCCGCCGAGGCCCGGGATCACGTCCACGCCCTGATGGCCGCCTGTCCCCGTCCCTTCGGCGAGGTCGCGCTGACCGACGCCCTCCTGATCATCTCGGAGCTGGTCACCAACGCCCAGCGGCACGGTGGCGGGATGACCGGCTTTTGGGCCCGGGTCACGGACGACCACTTCGACGTCACCGTCGAGGACGCGAGCCCGGCCCACCCCACGCTGCCCGGTGAGCGCCCGGTGGGATCCGTGGGCGGGTACGGCTGGCCCCTGGTGCGCCGGCTGGCCAGCTCCGTCGCCGTGACGCCGACCGCCCGGGGCAAGAGCATTCACGTGGCGCTGCGGCTCCGCTGAGCCGGGCGTGCGCGGGGCCCGGCGCGCCCCGTGGGCGCCGCCGGGCCCCGCGTCCCGCGCATCAGATCTTCCGCCAGCGGGCCATCGCGAAGGAGAACAGACCGAAGAGGGCGAGGCCCGCCGCGATCAACGCCAGCAGCCAGGGACCGGCCGGCGTGTCGGCGAAGGACCGGAGCGTGTCGTCCATGCCCTTGGCGCGGCCCGGGTCGTGCCGGACCGCGGCCTTGACGGCGAAGGCACCGGCTACCGCGAACACGCAGCCGCGGGACACCCCGCCGGACACCCCGAGCACATCGACGAGCTGCCGGCGGCGCCGGGACAGCGCGTCCCGCCGGAGGTTCTTGTGAAAGGTGCGCAGCAGGGCCCGTACCGCGATGCCCACGCCGACCGCGGCCACGACCGCGCCGGCGACCGCCACCAGCCACGGGCCACCGGGCAGCTCCAGCGCAGCGGCGGTGGCGTCCCGGGACTGCCGGTCGCTCGCCCCGCTTCCGTCGCCCTTGCTGCCCACGGCGAAGGCGAGGACGGAGAACGACACCGAGGCGTAGAAGAGGAAGCGGCCGAGGGCGAGCAGCCGCTGCGCGGGCTTGTGGCCGTCCGGGCCCGAGGCTCCGAACAGCGCCTCCGAGAGGCGCCACAGCGCCATGCCCGCCAGTCCGAGGCCGAGCGCCCACAGCGAGGGGGCGCCGAGCGGCTGGGTGGCGACCTCCGCCAGCGCCCCGCCCCGGTCGGCCTGGCCCCCGGAGTCGCCGAACGCGATCCGCAGGGCCAGTACGCCGACGAGGAGGTAGATCACGCCCCGTGCCACGAAGCCGCAGCGCGCCGCGACCCGGAGTGCGGGGCTGTGCGCACCTTGCCGGGCCGTGCGACGTATCGGAGTTGTCGCGTCCATCGATGCCTCCAGAAAGCCTCTCCCCGGTGTCGGGGTGCCTTCCGTTTGCCCTCGGACGCGAGGGGCATTCCCGGCGGTTCCCGGGTGTCACACGAGGGGGAAGCCGCCGAAATACATTCCGACCTGGTGCAGGTACGCGTCCTTGGAGGCGAAATCCTCGTCCTGGAAAGCCGGGGCGTTCTTGATCTCCTCCCGGGTCCGGCCGACGTAGATTTTCTGTTCCTCCTGATCGATTCCGGTCACCGTGCCGGCGGGCAGGACGACGCGCCTGCCGAGAATCCACGGGCCCGTATCGACGACGAGGTGCGCGGAGTCCACCTCGTCGGAATGCTTGTCGACCTTGCCGACGTGGCCGTCCAGCGCTTCGACGCGGTATCCCACCAGGTGGGTGCCCGCCTCGTGTCCGACGTCGGGCAGGTATCCCCAGATATTGGCAGTCATGCTTGTCCTTTCTGCCGGCAAAAAGTGTTCGCCGTGGCGATCACCGCGACATTCCCCGGGTGCCCCGAAGCCGGTGGACAAAACAAAGAGGCATGCGGAATTGCCGTCCGCCGGCCGGGGGCCCGGCGCCGGACGCGGCTCAACCCGCCCGCAGCGCCTCGGGGTTGGCGCAGTGCAGCAGTGGCTCGCCGCGCAGATGGCGGCCGACCTCCTCGGCGACGATCCGGGCGGCCTTGTGCGCGACCTGCTGGCTGCCGCCCGCGATGTGCGGGGTGAGGACGACGCCGGGGGCGGTCAGCAGCCGGTGGCCGGCGGGCAGCGGCTCCTCGGGGAAGACGTCGAAGCCGGCGCCGGCCAGCTGCCCCGCGTCCAGGGCGTCGCAGACCGCGTCGTAGTCGAGCAGCGCGCCCCGGGCGCAGTTGACCAGGACCGAGCCGCGCGGCATCGCGGCGATCTGCTCGCGCCCGATCATGCCGGTGGTCTCCTCGGTGACCCGGGCGTGCAGCGAGACGATCCGGGACCGCGTCAACAGCTCGTCGAGCGGGACCTGTTCGGCGATGCCCGCCAGCGCCTCGGGGCGGACGTACGGGTCGTGGACGAGGACCTGGGCGCCCATGGCGGCGAGGACCCTGGCGACCCGGCTGCCGATGGCGCCGAAGCCGATCAGGCCGACGGTGGCGCCGTCGATCTCGATGCCGCAGTTGTCGTAGTCGTAGTAGTCCCCGCGCCAGACGCCGCGGCGCAGGTCGGTGTGGGTGTCGCCGACGCCGCGGGCAGCGGCGAGCAGCAGGGTGAGGGTGTGCTCCGCGGTGGCGGTGGCGTTGCGGCCGGGGGCGTGGCAGACCGGGACGCCGTACCGGGTGGCGGCGTCGAGGTTGGCGTTGACCGGGCCGCCGCGGCTGGTGCAGAACAGCTTCAGATCGGGGCAGTTGGCGAGGATGCGCTCGGTGAGCGGGCCGTGCTCGGTGACGCAGATCTCGACGCCCTGGAGGGCCTCGATCATCCCGTCCTCGGTGCCGGATGCCTCGATCACCTCGGCGACCGGGCCGAAGGGGGTGTGCGGCCAGTCGAACCGGATCTCCCGTACGTCCAGCGGAATGTCCCCGGCGGCCGTGCGCACGGCCTCGGTGAACAGGGCCGGGCGGATGAAGTGGTTGCCGGCGGCGAGGACGGTGGTGCTCATGGGGCTAGGTCTCCTGAGGGGTTGCGGAGGGGCGGCGTGGTCAGCGGAGGGCGGGGGCCCGGGTCGGCACGGGGGCGTTGAAGCTGAGCAGCGCGGTCTGCCCGTGCTCGATGCGGATCTCGGTGAGCGCGCCGTTGTCGAGCCGGGGGAAGACCCGGCGGTAGTCGGCGAGCGGGATGCCCAGCAGATGGCAGAGCAGGACCCGTACGAGGGTGGAGTGGGCGACCACCAGGACCCGGCCGTGGGGTTGTTCGCGGGCGATGTCGGCGAGCGCCCCGGCGGCGCGTTCGGCGGCGTGCCGGGGGTGTTCACCGTCGGGCAGATGGTGGTCGACGGGGTCGGCGAGGAAGGCGGCCAGCCGGTCCGGGAAGCGCTCGCGCATCTCGTCCCTGGTCAGCCCCTCGCCCTGGCCGAAGTCCACCTCGTAGAGCCGCTCGTCGATGCGCGGGGTCAGTCCGCAGGCCGCGGCGGCGGGGGCGGCGGTGAGCCGGGCGCGGGAGAGCGGGGAGCTCCAGACGGCGCTGAGGCCGGCGGTGGCGGCCCAGGTGGCGAGGGTGGCGGCCTGTTCGCGGCCGTGGCCGGTGAGCGGCACGTCGGTGCGGCCGGCGTAGCGGTTCTCGGCGTGCCAGACGGTCTCGCCGTGGCGTACGAGGATGAAGTCGGTCACTGTGCTGCCCTCCTGCGGGCGTGGTCGGCCACTGCCTGGCCGAGCCAGCCGCGGCGGGTGAGTTCGTCGATGAAGCGGAGGTGGACCGGGGCGTAGCGGGCGGTGCGGTCCGGCCGGGGGGCGATCTCCCGGTCGATGCGGACCATGGCCGCGGCCGCGTCCTGAAGGCCGGCGCCCGAGGAGGTGGCGGCGAGGACGGCCATGCCGACGGCGCTCTCGGCCTGGTGCGGCAGTCGTACGGGGCGGCCGAGGACGTCGGCGCGCAGTTGGTTCCAGTAGGTGTTGCGGGCGCCGCCGCCGGTGAGGGTGAGCGGCCCGTCGACGGGTGCGCCGAGGTGGTCGAGGTGGTCGAAGCAGAGCCGTTCGAGGCAGGCGACGCCGAGGAGGCAGGCGTGGAACTCGGCGGCGCGGGTGGGGGTGTCGCCCAGGACGAAGGGTGCGGCGTCCGGGGCGCGGAAGGGGAAGCGTTCGCCGCCGGCCGAGACCAGCGGGTAGGCGACCGCGTCCGGGTCCAGGGCCGCGGCCCGCGCGGTGAGGGCGTCCAGGTCCGCGCCGGGGAAGCGCTGGGCGAGGATGCCGGCGCCGCTGCTGGAGGCGCCGCCGGGCAGCCAGTTGTCGTCCGGTCCGCGGTGGCAGTAGACGACGCCCGCCGGGTCGCGGACCAGGTGCGGGCTGCTGCCCTTGAGGACGAGGGTGGTGCCGAGCACCGCGTTCCAGGAGCCCGGCGCCAGTGCTCCGGCGCCGATCTGCGCGGCGCAGCCGTCGGTCATCCCGGCGACGACGGTGGTGCCCTCGGGGATGCCGGTGGCCGCGGCGGCCCGGGCGCACACCGTGCCGAGCACGCTCCCGGGACGGACGATGTCGGGCAACAGGCCGACGGGGACGCCGAGTTGGGTCATGACCCGTTCGGGCCAGCATTCCGCCACGAGGTGGTAGCCGGTCTTGAGGGCGTGGCTGGCGTCGCCGGGCACCTGGTGCCCCGTCAGGCGCCAGGTGATCAGGTCGACCTGGTGCAGCAGCCGGGCACCGGCCGGGGGCCGGCCGGTGCCCTCCAGCAGTGCCACGAGTTTGGGCAGCGCCCAGGACGGCTGCATGCTGCGGTAGCCCAGTTCCTGCCAGACCTCCGCCCCGGCGGCGTTCACGGCCGCGGCCTGGCGGCCGGCGCGCCCGTCGTCGTACATCAGCCCCGGGGTGAGCGGGGTGCCGTGGGCGTCGGCGAGCAGGATCGTCCCGGAGGTGCCGTCCACGGCCAGCCCGCGGACCTGCCGGGGGTCGAGGCCGGTCAGGGCCTCCCGGCAGGCGGCGGCGAGCGCGCCCCACCACTCCTCGGGGTCCTGCTCGTGCCGGTTGCCGTCGCGCCGGCTGGTCAGCGGTCGGGCGGCGGTGGCGAGGACCCGGCCGGTGCCGTCGACGGCGGCGCAGCGTGCGCTCTGGGTGCCGAGGTCGAGGCCGAGCCAGATGCCGTCGAGGGGGGTGGCGGGGGTGCCGCCGGGGGCGTGCGGGTCAGTCAAGGGTGCCTCCAGGGGCGGTACCGGGGGTGCCGGCGGGGTCGACGGGGTTGCCGGTGGCCTCGGCCGTCCGGCGGGCGCTCCCCGGGCGGGCGGCGCCGTCGCCGGGGCGCGACGCCGCGGCTTCGGGCCACCGCGCGCGGCCGCGCCAGCCGGCCTCGCGGGCCAGCCCGCGCCACCCGAGGAAGTCCTCGTGGAGCGCGGCGTAGAACTCCGCCCGCTCCGGGTCCGGCTGCCAACTGCGCTGCATCCGGACGTACTTGGCGGCCGCGCTGTGCATGCTGGTCTCGGCCCCGGTGCGGACCAGGCCGGTGAGGAAGGCGCCCTTGGCGCCGAGTTCGGTGTCACCGGAGCGGGCGGTGGGCACGCCCGTGGCGTCCGCGATCAGTGCGCACCAGGCGTCGCTGTTGGCGCCGCCGCCGCACAGCCGCAGTTCGCCGACGTCCGTGCGGGCCGCGGCCAGCGCGTCGCGCAGGACCAGCGAGAGCCCGTCGAAGACGGCGCGGGCCAGGTCGGCGGGGGTGTGCTCCAGGGACAGGCCCCAGAAGGAACCGCGGGCCCCCGGGTCGAGGAACGGGGCGCGCTCGCCGGCCGGCGAGAGGTACGGCAGGAACATCAGGCCGCGCGCGCCGGGCTCCGATTCGAAGGCCAGTTGTGCCAGCTCGGGCGGTCCGGGCAGATGCAGCAGCCGGGCCGCCCAGCCGAGCACCTCGGCGCCGTTGAGGGTGGGGAAGGCCCGCAGCACGCGTTCGCGGCCGCGGTAGGCGATGTGGATGCCGGACGGTTCGCCGTCGGTGTCGATGTGCGTACGGACGATCTCGGTGCACAGCGTGGTGCCGAGGATGCCGCACGCCTGGCCGGGGTTGACCACGCCCACCCCGCGGGCGGTGGAGGCGATGTCGTAGGGCGCCATCACCACCGGGAGCCCGGCGGGCAGGCCCAGTTCGGCGGCGGCCCGGCTGGTCATCTCGGCGATCCGCTGCGACTCCCCCAGGACGGTGGGCAGCAGCCGTTCGTACGCACCGAGGCCGAACAGGTCGAGGATGGCGGGGTCGTAGGCGCCGGTGGCGTGGTCGAGGAACGGCGCGGAGGCATCCGACTCATCGGTCGCCCGGACCCCGGTGAACCGCAGGAAGAGCCAGCCGGCGGCGGTGAGCGAGGTGGCGGAGCGGGCCAGCCGGCCGGGGTCGTTCGCGGCGAGCCAGCTGAAGAGGGCGTTGGGCATCCCGGCGCAGGTCAGCGACCCGTTGCGGCGGAACGCGGCCTCCAGGACGCCCTCGCGCTGCCAGGCGGTCAGCTGGTCGCCGGCGCGGCCGTCGGACCAGAGGATGGCGGGTCCGGTGGGCCGGCCGCGGTCGTCGACGAACCAGGCGCCGTCGCCCTGAGCGGTGAAGGACACCAGCCAGACCGGGTCGGTCAGCCCGTCCAGCACCGTGCGGACGGTGTGCACGACGGCGTTCCAGACGGCGTCCATGTCCTGTTCGGCCCAGCCGGGGTGCGGGCGCAGCACCTCGGTGGCCCGGCGGGCCACGGCGATCTCGGTGCCCTGGTCGTCGAAGACCACGGACTTGATCACCGTGGTGCCGACGTCGATGGTGAGTACGGACATCAGTGCGGGCCTTTCACGCCGGTGCCGAGGCGGGGGCGGTCGCGGAGCCGGGGCCCGCGGCGGCACGGGACGTTCCCGCCTCGTCCGGCAGCTTGAGGAAGTGGGCGAGCAGGAAGCTCACCGCGTACATCCCCGCGAAGATCCAGATGACCCCTTCGACGCCGAGCGGGCCGACGAAGACCGCGACGACGGCGGGGCCGACGAAGGTGCTGGCGCCCGCGCCCAGGTTGAGGGCGGCCAGCGCCTGCCCCTGGTGCTTCGGCTCCAGCGTGGGCACCAGCGCTGAAAGCGGTACATAACCTGCCAGCGTAGCGCCGTAGAAGGCGGCGACGAGGAGAGCGAGCGGGAAGTTCGGGCCCACGGCGTGCGGGACGTAGAAGAGCAGCAGGGTGCTCACGGTGCAGCCGGCACCGCCGAACCAGGCGATGGTGCGGCGCCAGCCGAGGCGGTCACCGACCACGCCGAACAGCAGGTTGGCGAAGATGTTGGTGGCGAACATCGCGCTGAGCAGGTGCAGCCACTGGGTGAGGCTGAAGCCGACCGTTCTGGTGAAGTGGATCGGCATGATCACGAAGAAGCCGAACTGCGAGGCCGTGTTGATGACGCGGACGAGGGAGCCCACCCCGACCCGGGGGTTGCGCCACAGCACGGTGACGCTGCCGACCAGTGTGGCCAGCGGCCCGTCCCCGGTGCCGCGCGGCCGCCGGCCCCCGTGGTCGTCGCGGACCAGCAGCAGGGCGATCAGTCCGCCCGCGGCGACCAGGGCCAGCGCGGCCCACAGGGTGGCGTAGGAGCCGATCTGCGGGATGAGTCCGCTGGCGACGAGCGAGCCGAGGGTGGGCAGCCCGCCGGTGAAGGCGAACCAGAACCACCCCATGGCGGTGCCCAGCCGGGCCCGCGGCGCGACCCCGGCGATCCAGACCAGGAAGCCGTACGCGAACAGCGGGTAGCCCAGGCCGCGCAGCCCATAGCTGATCATCATCAGCGGGTAGCCGGCCAGCGGGATCGCGGCGGTCAGGAAGAGCAGTTGGAAGGCGGCCCAGATGCCCAGGCCGGTCCACATCACGCGGCGCGGGCCCCAGAGGTCGGAGAGCACACCGGAGAGCCAGGCGGCGAGGCCGGCCGCGATGCCGTAGACGGTGAAGAGCAACGCGACACGGGACTCCGGGACGCCCCGGTCGATGAGGTACGGCGACAGGTAGCCGGACTCGACCCCGTCTCCGATCATGAAGAGGAGGAGTCCGAGGTATCCCCAGGCGAGGGTCGGCGGGATGCCCAGGCGGGTGATCAGCGAACGCGGCGGAGAGTTCGTCATCGAATCTCCCTTTCTGCGGCGGCGGGGCAGGAGGGGTGAGGGGTGGGAACGGAGCGATGGAACAGCCGCGCAGAATCGGCCGTCAATGGCCGGTGAAATCTTCGCACCGGGGCCATGACCAGCCATGTTGTGTCGTACCGGAACCGCATGTGGACACCGCGGTGGCCGCGCGCGCAGTGTTAAATCCGTGCGAACATAACGCGGCGAATTCACCGGGTGGACGGGGGCGGCGCCGGCGGAGGGAGCGGAGCGATGGACCGGGTCGAGGCCCAGGAGGAGCGACGGCGCCGGATGCGCGAGACCGTCATCGCCCGCGGTTTCGTGCGCACCGCGGATCTCGCGGAGGAGTTCGGCATCAGCCTGATGACCGCGCACCGGGACCTGGACGCCCTCCAGGCGCAGGGCTGGCTGCGCAAGGTCCGCGGCGGCGCGACCGGACTGCCCTCGGCGCAGTTCCACGGCAGCGTCGCGGAGCGGATGGCGACCATGGCGCAGACCAAGCAGCAGCTGGCGCGGGCCGCCGCGACACTGCTGGTCCCCGGCCAGTCGGTGCTGCTCGACGACAGCACGACCTGTCTGCTGCTGGCGCACCAGGCCGCGGAGCACACCCCACTGACCGTGCTCACCAACTCGCTGCCGGCCATCACCACCCTGGCCAAGGAACCCGGGATCTCCCTGATCACCCTGGGGGGTGCCTACTTCCCCGCCTATGACGCCTTCATGGGCCCGCACACCGCCGATGCGGTACGGGCGTTCCGCGCCGATGTCCTCTTCATGTCGACCACCGCCGTGACCAACGGCCGCTGCTACCACACCTCACCGGAGACCGTGCAGGTCAAGCGCGCCATGATGGAGAGCGCCGGGCGGCGCATCCTGGTCGCGGACCACACCAAGTTCGCCAAGGGCGGCCTGTACGCGCTGGCGCCGCTGACCGACTTCGACCTGCTGATCGTCGACGACGGCCTGCCGGCGGAACACCTGCGACAGATACGGGCGGCCGGTACCGAGGTGCTGGTGGTACCGGGCCGCCCGTAGGGCGCCGCGTGTTCGGCAGCCGCGGTCAGACGAAGGCGCTCTCCCCCGTGATGGCCTTGCCGACGATGAGGGTGTTCATCTCCCGGGTGCCCTCGAAGGAGTAGATGGCCTCGGCGTCGGCGAAGAAGCGGGCGACGTCGTAGTCGAGGACGATGCCGTTGCCGCCGAATATCTCCCGGCTCCAGGCCACCACTTCGCGCATCCGGGCGGTGACGAACGCCTTGGCCAGCGAGGAGTGTTCGTCGCGGAAGACCCCGGCGTCCTGGAGGCGGGCCAGCTGGACCAGCATGCCCCAGGATGCGGTGATGTTGCCCAGGCTCTTGACCAGGAGGTCCTGCACCATCTGGAAGCGGGCGATCGGACGGCCGAACTGCCGGCGCTCCTTGGCGTAGTCCAGGGCGAGTTCGTAGGCGCCGGTCATCACGCCGAGGGCCTGCCAGGCGACGCCGCTGCGGGTGGCCCGCAGGATTTCCGCGACGTCGCGGAAGGAGTCCACGCGCTGGAGGCGGTTGGCCTCCGGGACCCGGACGTCGGTGAGGGTGAGGTCGGCGTTCTCGACGATGCGGAACGCGGTCTTGTTCTCGATCTTCGCCGCCGAGAAGCCGGGCGTGCCCTTCTCCACCACGAAACCCTTGACGTGGTTGTCGGCCTCGTCGCGGGCCCAGACGATGACGAGATCGGCGAAGGTGCCGTTGCCGATCCACCGCTTGGCGCCGTTGAGCACCCAGTGGTCGCCGACCCGCCGCGCGGTGGTGCGCATCCCGCCCGCCACGTCGGAGCCGCCCAGCGGTTCGGTCATGGCGAACGCGCCGATCTTGTCCAGCGCGGCCATCGCCGGCAGCCAGCGGTCCCGCTGCTCCTGGTCGCCGCCGCGGTGGATGCTGTACATCGCCAGGCCGTTGTGGACGCCGAAGAAGGTCGCGGACGAGGCGTCGGTGCGGGTGTACTCCATCGCGAGCATGCCGACCAGCAGATTGCTGCCGGCGGGCAGCGGGTCCCCGTACCCCTCGTACGGGACTCCGGCGAGGCCCAGCCCGCGGAACCTGTCGATCAGTTCGCGTGGGAACTCGCCCTTCGCCCAGGCCGGGTTGACCAGCGGCTTCACCTCGGTGCGCATGAAGTCGCGGGCCTTGCGGAGCAGTTTGCGCTCGTCCTCGGGCAGCAGGTCCTCGTAGCCGTAGAAGTCGGCGGCCGGCAGGTCGGCGGGGGTGGTGTCGGGGTGCGGAGCGGTCATGACCGGGTCTCCTCGTTGTGCGGGGTGGTGTCGTCGAGTGCCGCGAGGACGGCGAGTTGCCTGCGGTCGCGTTCCTGGGTGAGTTCGCCGTACGAGCGGGCGCCGTAGGCGTCCTCGACGGCGGTGATGAGGCGTTCGGTCTCCTCGGGACCCTGCTCGGGGCGGCCGAGGGAGTCCCACATCTGCCGCATGGAGGGGCCGATGTGCTCGGCCATGTGCCGGTAGCCGCCGGGTCCGCCGCCCAGGTGGGCGCCGAGGAAGGGGCCGACCGTCGACCAGCGCAGACCGAGCGAGTTCACCACGATCGCGTCGAGTTCGGCCGGGCCGACCACGCCCTGCTCCACGAGGTGGATCGCCTCCCGGCTCAGCGCGTTCTGCAGCCGGTTGCCGACAAATCCGGGGATCTCCTTGCGCTCCACCACCGGGACCCGGCCGACCGAGCGGTAGAACTCCACCGCCCGTGCCACGGCGTCCTCGGACGTGCGCTCCCCGGGCACCACCTCCACCAGCGGCACGAGGTGCGGCGGGTTGAAGGGATGCCCGATCAGGATCCGCCCGGCGTCGTCGAGCCCGGCGGTGAAGGCGCTGGCGGGAAGGGCGGAGGACGAGCTCAACAGGAGGGCGTGCGCGGGGGCTTCGCGGACCAGGGTGGCGAAGAGTTCCCGCTTGAAGTCGGTGTTCTCGGGGCCGTTCTCCTGGACGACGTCGGCGCCCCGCACCGCCTCCGGGACGTCGCCGGCCAGGTGGACGCGCCCGGCGAGTCCGTGCGCGTCGAGGCCCTGCCGGGCCAGCTGCGGGGCGGCCTGCGCCAGTGCGTCGGCGACGGCTTCGGCCAGGTCGGGGCGGGGATCGCTGACCCGCACCGTGAGGCCGTGCGCGGCGAACAGGGCGGTCCAGGACAGTCCGATGGTCCCGGCTCCGATCACCGCCGCGACGGGGTGGGAGGTACTCATGACGGCTGCTTCTTTCGCTTGTTTCTCATCGGAGGTGGGGTGTCGTGCCGCGTCGTGCGGGCGTCAGCTCACGAGGTAGTCGTGCACCGGCCGGACCGGCGCGAGGGTGAGGTCGGTGACGAGGTGACTGGCGGAGACGATCTCGCGCACCGGCAGATCGGCCAGCGGGGCGAGGACGTGGTGGAACAGCTGGAGCCGGGCGGGCCCGGTCCAGGCACCCTTGACCACCACGTCGCTGATCCGGGTGCGGACCAGCTGCGCGGTCCGTGGCGCGCCGTCGAAGCCGGGCACCAGCTTGAGCATGAAGGTCGGCACGGTGAGCTGCGCGGCCGCCGCTTCGGGGTCCAGCTCGTGGTGCTTGTAGCCCATCGTCGCGGTGGCCACCCGCACCGTGCCGTGGTCGAGCACGCCGACCAGCGCGCCGTGGTCGACGTAGAGGGCGGGCGCGCCGACGGTCTTGGGGTAGGCGCTCGCCTCCCGGCCGGACGCGGTGGCGGGGAAGTTGTCCAGGTACATGGCGTGCAGGTACTCGCCGCGCTCGCCGTCGTGACGGACCGGTATGGCCTGCCCGGCCTCGGTGTACGGCCCGTATCCGGTGACGTCGCCCATCCGCATCACCTCGAAGCGGACCAGGGGTTCCTCGATCTCCAGCGGCTCGGGCACCACGGCGCGCAGCGCGTCCCGGTCGGTGCGGTAGACGATGTTGAGGTACTCCCGGTTGGTGAAGCGCGGGTTGACCGGCGGATACGCCGGGTTGGTCAGGGGTGTGGCGTGCTGGCGGACGACGTCGTGCTGCTGCATGGCGCGGTTCCTCTTCTCCTGGTCGTGGGTTCTCCTGGGCGTCCGCGCGCGACTACTTGCCCTGCCAGACGGGGCTGCGGCGTTCGGCGAAGGCGGTCATGCCCTCCCGCACGTCGGCCGAGGCGGCCAGCGCGGCCAGCTCCGTGCGCTGGGCGGCGAACGCGTCGGGCTCGGGCACCCCGTCGGCGGCGCGGGCGATCCGCTTCACGGCGGCGAGGGCCAGCGGGGCGTTGTGCGCGAGCCCTTCGGCCAGCTCCAGTGCGGCCCGGACCGTCTGCCCGGCGGGCACCACCCGGTTGGCGATGCCGAGCCGGCCGGCCCGCTCGCCGGAGATCGGCTCGCCGGTCAGCAGCAGCTCCATGGCCAGGTGGTACGGGATGCGCTTGGGCAGCCGGATCGCGCCGCCGCCGGCCGCGATGAGGCCGCGCTTGACCTCGGGCAGGCCGAACCGGGCGTCCTCCGCCGCCACGATCAGGTCGCAGGCCAGGGCGAGTTCGAAGCCGCCGCCCATCGCCCAGCCCTCGACGGCGGCGATCAGCGGCTTGCCGGCCGGGGCCTCGGCGAGGCCGCCGAAGCCCCGGCCCGGGATCTCGGGCGACTCGCCGGCCAGCGCGGCCTTGAGGTCCATTCCGGCGCTGAAGGTGCCCTGCGCACCCGTCAGCACCCCGACCCGCAGGGTGTCGTCCTTCGCCAACTCGTCCATCGCACAGGCGAGTTGTGCGGCGGTCGCGGCATCGACCGCGTTCCGGGCGCGGGGCCGGTCGAGGGTGATGAGCAGCGTGGTGCCGATCCGCTCGGTGCGGACGACGTCGGCGGTGGTCCCGGGGGTGCCGGGCAGGGGCGTGCTGGACATGGGGTGGCGTCCTTCGTACTGGGGGGGTGTCAGCGGCGGGCGGAGGGGAGTGCGTCAAGGACCTCGGCGGTGTCCTGGCCGGGCAGCGGGGCGAGCCGTCGTACCGAGGCGGGCGTGGCGGAGAACCGCACGGGGATGCCGATGGAGCGGATCGGGCCTTCGCTGGGGTGCTCGACGACGTCGAGGAGGTGGCCGTCCCGGACGTACGGGTCGTCGGCGGCGCGGTCGAGTTCGAGCACCGGTGCCATGGGGATGCTGTGCTTGGCGCAGATCTCCTCCCACTCCTGGGTGGTCAGCGAGGGTGCGCAGTCGGCCACCAGCTCCATCAGCGGGTCGACGTCGGCGTCCTCGATGACCGTCCCCGCGACCCGCGGGTCCCCGGCGAGGTCGGGACGGCCGGCGGCGGCGAAGAAGTCCCGGAAGTTCTGTGCGTGGTACGGGACGATGCAGGCGAGCCCGTCGGCGGTGGGTACGGCCCGGTGGCCGCGCTTCATCGACAGCGGGAAACCGGTGGAGCCCTCGGCCGGTTCGTAGACGTGGCCGGAGAGGTGCTCGACGAGGTTGAAGGCGAGCAGGGTGTCCGTCATGGGCACTTCGATGTGCTGGCCCCGGCCGGTGCGGTCGCGGCTCACCAGCGCGGCGAGCACGGCGTAGACGATGGTCAGCGCGGCGACCTTGTCGCCGATGATGGTCGGCAGGTAGACGGGGCGGCCGAGCGCGCGGTGGGCGATGTCCACCAGGCCGGAGGACGCCTGGACGGTCTCGTCGTACGCGGCGTGGCCTGCCCGGTCGGAGTCGCTGCGGAAACCCTGGGCGTGGGCGTAGACCAGGCCGGGGTGGGCCTCGGCGAGGTCGGCGTAGGTGAGGCCGAGCCGGGCCAGGGCACCCGGCCGCATGTTGGTGATCAGTACGTCGGCGCCGGCGATGAGTTCCAGGACGCGCTCGCGCCCGGTGTCGTCCTTGAGGTTCAGCGAGACGCTGCGCTTGTTGCGGTTGACGTTCAGGCTGAGCGGCGTCATGCCGGGGGTGGTGCGGTACCGGCCGGCCCGTACGGTGTCCGACGGCGACTCGATCTTGATGACGTCGGCGCCGAGGTCGCCCATGATCTGGGCGGCGTAGGGACCCATCACCACCGTGGACAGATCGATCACCCGCACGCCGTCCAGCGGTCCGGTGGCGCTCTCTGTCGTGGCGTCCATTGTCGCTCCTACGGAAAGTAGCTGTACTACGAATGTTTCCGTCTTCGACGTTAGGGGAGATGCCGCCGAATGAGAACGATCAAGAAACGAAGAAGGGCATGACCACAGTGGTCATGCCGTTTCGTGAAGCAGGGCACGCAGGGCCCCGGTAATTGTGCCGGGTGGCGTGAATCAGGCGCGGAGCTCGTCGGCGAAGATGCGGTACGCCGCCGCGACCAGCTCTTCCAGGTCCCCTCCGGGCTCCGCCCGGTCCGTGCGGTAGAGGAGTCCGGTGGCGAGTTCGGCGGGGAAATCCACCACCGGCAGCACCACCACATTGTCCAGCCGGTAAAGCTGCATCGGGCTTTCCGCGGAAAGCATGGTCACCGAGAAGGCCATTCCGCCGGAAACCAGTTCCGAGGCGCCGGAATAGTCGGAGCTGTTGATGCGAAGACGCTTCTTCAGACCCGCCGAATGCAGCCGGGTGTCGATTTCGTCGAAAGCGGCGGGCATCGCCTCGGAGGCGGTGGCCACGTACGGGAGGTCCTTCAGCTCGTCCAGGGTGACCGACTCCCGGCCCGCGAACCGGTCGGCGGGCACCGCCGCACCGAGCCGCTCCCGCATGACCTCGATGACGCCCAGCGCGGGATCCGAGGCCGGCAGCCGGGCCAGGGCGAGCGCCAGCCGGCCGTCACGGACCGCCTCGGCGAGGCCGGTGGACCGGCCGGGCCAGCGCTTGAGCTCGTAGCTCTCCCGGCAGGCCGCCTCCAGGTCGCGGACCCGGGCCCGCAGCGCGGGGTGGACCCCGGACGGCATCCCTATGAGCAGGGTGGCGCGCTGCGGCCGGACCGCCTCACGCAGCCGCCAGGGAATGGAGTTGACCCGCTCCAGCACGTCACGGGCCATCGGCAGCAGGGCGGCACCGGCCGGGGTCAGCGCGACGTGGTGGGTGCTGCGCTCGAAGAGCGGCTGGCCCAGCTCGCGCTCCAGGTCCTTGATGCGCTGGCTCAGCGGAGAGGCCGCCATGTGCAACTTGCGTGCCGCCTGGGAGAAGTTCAGCTCTTCGGCAACCGCCACGAAGTAGCGCAGGTGCAGCATGTCCACGGAGCCACCGTACCCGTCAGTCCCCGGTGAGGCCGAGCAGCGAGGGGTCCTCGGCCAGCTCGCGGAAGGCCGCCCGCGGGTCCTTGAGCAGCTTGCGCTCGGTCAGGTCCAGCAGCCCGCACACCGCGCTCACCTCGGCGGCGACCGTCCCGTCCGTCTTCCGTACGGTCTGCTCGATCCGGAAGGTCTTGCCCTCCCCCCACACGAAGGCGCAGCTCACCTCGACCTCGTCGCCGGCCCGCAGCTCGCGCCGGTAGCGGATGGTGGTCTCGACGGTCACCGGGCCGACCCGCCGGTCCACCATGGTGCTCTGCCGGATACCGCTCGCCTGCAGCAGCGACCAGCGGGCGTGCTCGGCGTACTGCAGGTAGACGCTCTGGTTGAGATGGCCCTGGGTGTCCGTCTCGTAGCCGCGGACGGTGACGGCGACCGCGAATGCTTCCGTCGCCCCCTCCGAGGTGGCTCCTGCTGCTTCTGCCGCATCTGTCACGTCGTCGTCTCCCGCTCCCCCATGAGCACGGGCCGCGCCCGGCCACCCGCGCCTCTCCAGCCACTTGCTTCACATCGTAAGGCGGGGCCGTGGAGCGGTCGGCGGCGGTGGTCCTCAGGGGCTGCCCGTCTTCAGCCGCAGGTTCCACTTGGCCAGCGCCTCACCCACCGGCTGGAAGATGGTGATGGTGTCGCCGCCGAAGTTTCCGCACGTCGCGGCGCCGCCTCCGGAGTGCACGCCGATGGCCATCGGGGCGTTGGGCTGGGTGACGTACGAACCGCCCGAATCGCCGGGCGCGGAACAGGCGTTGGTGTACGAGAGCCCGTCGATGACGGTGGTGCCGTAGTCCACCGTCTGGTCGGCCCGGGTGATCTCGCCGCAGTGCCAGCCGCTGGACTGGCCGGAGTGGCAGATGGACATGCCGGTCAGGCCCTCCTGCGAGCCGGTGACCGGCACCGGGGCGCCGCCCTGGCCCGCCACGGCCGGGCTCAGCGTCCAGCCCGGCTGGTCGACCGTGACCAGCCCGTAGTCGCCCTCGCGCCCGTTGACGCTGTGCACCCCGCCCTGGTTGGAGGTCCCCAGCCGGCTGCCGTCCTTCCCGTACGCGGCCTGGTCCGGGGTGCGGGTGCAGTGACCGGCCGTCAGGAAGCCCTGGAAGTTGCCCGGTCCGGTCACCGAGAAGCCGACGGAGCAGATGCCTTCGCTGCCGGGCATCCAGCGTTCCCCACCGATGACCGTGCCGTCCTGCTGGCGCGGCGACTGGGCGCTGCGCTCCACGGTGACCGGGACCTTCGCCCGGCCGCCGAGGGCCCGCACGGTCTTCTCGAAGGCGTCGGTCCGCGCGGTGCGCCGGGTGCGGTCGATGCGGATCACCACACCGTTGGCGCGCTCGTCCACGCCCCAGCCGGTGACCCCGGGAACGCCCTTGCCGACCCGGCCGTTGATCTGCCGCACCAGCGCGCTGAGCACCGCGCGGCTGTGCCGGACGGTCTTGGGCAGCGCACCGGCGGCCCGGACCCGCTGGGCGTCGGCGGGCCCGGTGACCGCGACGACGAGCCGGCCGCTCCTCTTGTCGAACCACATCCCGGCCGGCGGGGCGGCCAGCGCCCGGCGTACCGCGGCCGCGGCCCGGTGCGCGTCGGCCTCCTGGGCGAGCCTGGTGCGCACCTGCTCGGCGGTGAGTCCGAGGTCCCGGCGCATCGCGTCGAGCATGCCGCGGGGCGAGGGCTGGGGCGTCGGCTCGTGCTGCGGCACGGCGCGCGCCGGGCTGAGCGGGCCGACGGCCGCCATGGCGGCGGCGACGGTCAGGCCACACAGCGCGGCCTTGCGGTTGCGGCGTTCCATCGGGGAGCTCCTCGCGGTGTCGAGTGCACGTCGGTCCGGTCCGTCGAGCGTGCGCGACACCGGGGCGGGCGGCACGGGGAGAGATCCCCGGCATGATGGGAGCGTGACGCCCGATCCCGGATCCCAAGTCCCCACCGCACACGGCCCGGTAGCGTTCGGGCAGCTGCCGGCGGCGCTGCGCAATGTGACCTACTCGGGTGCCCGCCATCCGGGAGCCGCAACACCTGAATGCCCGTCACACGGGCCGGACGGGACGCCCGATGCCGCCGGGCCGGCCGCGGCGGGCGCCCTCGCCGACCTGGCCCGGGGCGCCAACTGCCAGCGCTACGCCTACGCCGTGCTGCGCCACTTCGGCCTGCCGGTCCCGCCGTTGCGGTCGGCGGAGCTGTGGGCGGACGAGCGGGCGACCGTACGGGCCGGTGAGCCGCGGCCGCTGGACCTGGTGCTGTTCGACGCCGGTCCGGCCGGCGGCCGGCCCGAGGGGTACGGCGCCCACGTGGGCGTCCACCTGGGGCCCGACCAGGTGCTGCACCTGTGCCGGGAGGTCGGCCGGCCCACCGTGTGGCGGTACGCGGACTTCGCAGCGCGGGCCCGCTATGCGCGGCTGCTGGGGGTCAAGCGGGTGCGGCAGGCGACGGGCCGCTGCACGGACTGAGCGCGGGCCGGCGGCGCGGGAGGGTCCGTGTCCGGGGCTCAGAAGCCGCCGTCGCCGCCCCCGCCGAAACCGCCCCCGTCGAAGCCGCCGCCGTCACCGAAGCCGCCGCCGAACCCGCCGCCGAAGTCATCGGGGTTGAAGTCGGAGCCGGAGTAGTCACCGCCGTCGACGCCCCCGGGACCGCCGAAGTCCGCGCCGTAGGCGGGGGACGACATCATCACGTTGCCGAGCAGCGTGCCGACCAGGAGGCCGGGCAGCAGACCGCCGCCGAAGTAGCCGCCGGCCCAGGGGCCGTAGGCCGGACCCGCCTCCCAGTACGGGCGGTCGCCGCTCTCGGTGCGGACCGTACGGGCCAGCGGCTCCCGGCCGTCGTCCAGCCGGCTCTTGTCCGCCGCGCAGACCGGAACGGTACGCGCCGCGCCACCGGCCGGGGCCCACTGGACGTCGACGACGGACGGACCGTGCCGCGGGTCGAAGAAGCACGGCAGCCGGCGCTCGGGCAGCGGCCGGCCCTCGCGCCGCGCGGCCAGGGTGGCCAGCGAGAACCGGCCGTCCTCCAGCGCCTTGGTCACCCCCTGCACGTCACCGGGGTGCTCGGCCGCCGCCATCGCCGACTTGGCCGACTCGTAGGCGTCCAGCGCATGGCTGTAGTCCGCGCGCATCGCGTCGTCCGCGCCGGGCTCACCGGGGTTGAAGTCGAGCCGGTCCAGTTCCTCGCCGAAGGCGGTGATGTCCTCGTCGACGACGACCCGCAGGTCCTCCAGCGCGGCCCGCTCCTCCTCGGCCCGCCGCTTGCGGGTGCGGCGGACCAGGGCGTACGCGCCCCCGCCGCCCACGACCAGCAGGACGCCCAGGCCGATCGCCGTGCCGGTGTCGACGCCGGAGCCACCGGTGCTGCCCCAGGAGTCGGGGGCGTGGCCGTTGGCCGACCGGGTCGCCGAGTCGACGAAGCTGTTCAGGCGCTCGTCGACCGTCGGGTACTGGGAGCGCTTCACCGAGCCGACGAGGTTCTGCACCGAACTGCGCGGCATCACCCGGGGGTCGGCGCCGGCGTTGAAGCCGTTGCCGAGTTCGACCGCGTAGACGCCGCTGATGCCGACCTTGGTCCGCAGATCCCGCAGCAGCGTGCCGGGCTGGTACTCGGCGGCGCGCGGCAGCACGGCGACGAAGACCGGCTTGTCCGCGTCCTTGATCTTCTTGGCCAGCGCGTCGGCCTGGGCGGCGGAGAGCTGGCCGGAGGCGCGCGGATCGACGTAGACCGGGCGCTTCTTCAGGGCGGTCGCCGCCTCGTCGAGGCCGCCCGCGGCCCGGGCGCCGGGCGCCAGCAGGGCGGCCACCGCCAGCAGCGCGGCGACCAACAGCACGACCGGTCCGATCAGCCCACGACGAGTTGCGGTGTTCATGGGTTCGACGCTACCCGAACGGCACTTTCCAGACATCACCGGTCCGGTGATCCTTCCGGTCCGGCCGCCGGGATTCTCTCCCGCCACCGAGGGCCTGTCGCGCCGGAAATGACCATCCAGGTGATCGCTCCGCGCGTCGTTTTTGGCGTCCCGAGTGCCGGGGATGCTCCGGCTCGTCCCTCCCCCGAGGAAACGAGGAGACGATGTCCAGGGCCGCTTCGATAGCCACCAATCTGGCCGTCGCCGTCGCCGCCACCGCCGTCGGCTGCACGGTGGTCGTCACACTCACCCCCGGGCATCCCGCCCCGGACCCGGTCAAGCCGGCGGCCCGCAGCGCCCTGGCCGCGGCGACCGGACACCCGGGCGCGGCGGCGCGGGCCGCGACCTCCGCGCTCGGCGCGGGTGCCACGGACCCCGAGGCCGAGCTGCTCGCCACGCCCGTGGCGGGCCGGATCGAGGTGACCGCGCCGCAGGCCGGGGTGAACTTCAAGTCGAACGGCAGCTCCGTCGTGGCCTGGACGAACACCACGGGCCAGCAGGTGGACATCTGGCTGAACGCGGACATGGGCCACGGCCGTACCCAGCGGATGGGCCTGGTCGCGACCAAGGCGGGCGCCGGCCGCACCGGCGAGGCGATCGTGACGCTGCCCCGGGTGCCGCCGGGCCCGCACTACTTCCTGGAAGTGGTGGCCGGTGACGGCGCGGTCCGCGGCTTCAGCCGGACCTTCGCCGTCACCGAATGACCGGTGTCCTACGGCGCGTCCAGACCGACCAGCCCGGCGAGTGCCTCCCGGTGGCGGCCCGGCGACCCCAGCGCGAGCTCGTCGCTCTTGGCCCGCTTGAGGAAGAGATGCGCCGGGTGTTCCCACGTCATCCCGATGCCGCCGTGCAGCTGGACGCACTCCTCGGCGGCGCGCACCGCGACCGGCGCGCAGTACGCCTGGGCGACCGCCACCGCCACCGCGGCGTCGGGGCTGCCGGTGGCCAGCGCGTCCGCGGCGTTACGGGCGGCGGCGCGGGCCGAGGCGACCTCCAGCCACAGAGCGGCCATCCGGTGCTTGAGCGCCTGGAACGAACCGACGGGGCGGCCGAACTGGGTGCGCTCGGCGGTGTGCCGCACGGTCTCGGTCAGACACCACTCGGCGACGCCCAGCTGTTCGGAGGCGAGCAGCCCGGCGCCGGTGAGCAGGGCGCGTTCGACCGCCGCGCGGGCGCGGTCCCCGGCGGCGAGGAGGCGGCCCCGGGCGCCGTCGAGGGTGAGGTGGCCCAGGGGGCGGGTGAGGTCGAGCGGGGTGACGGCCTCGGTGCGGACGCCGTCCGCGGCGGCCTCGACCGCGTGCAGCTCCGGACCGTCGGGCCCCTGCGCCAGGACGAGCAGCAGCTCGGCGGCCGCGACGTCGGCGACCGAGGTCACCCGGCCGGTCAGCACGCCGGCCGGGTCGGCCCGTACGGCCGGCTCCGGCAGCCCGCCCGGTGCGGTCGGCAGCGGGAGGGCGAGCACGCCGACGGTGCGGCCCTCGGCGAGCGCGGCGAGCGGTGTGGCGACCTCCTCCCGGTCGTGGTCGAGGGCGAGCAGCGCGGTCACCGCGATGACCGCGCTGGTCAGGTACGGGACGGGCGCGACCGAGCGGCCCAGTTCCTCCATCACGACGGCGGCCTCACGGGTGCTCGCGCCCGCCCCGCCGAGCTTTTCCGGCACCAGCAGGCCCGCGGTGCCGATGCCGGTGGCGAGCGCCCGCCACAGTCCGGTGTCGTAGGGGACGTCCGACTCCAGGCCGGCGAGCACGGTGGCCGGGTCGCTGCGATCGGCGAGCAGCGACCGGACGGCGTCGCGCAGCGCGTCCTCGTCCTCGGAGTAGAGGAGGTCGGGGTCGGGCGTCGGGGCGGCCGACGGGCGGGTCTCGGCGGTCATCGGGGGAGGTCCTTCCACGCGACGTCCTTGTCGGTGCGCGGCTCGGGCGGCAGGCCCAGCACGCGTTCGGCGACGATGTTGAGCAGCACTTCGGAGGTGCCTCCTTCGATGGAGTTCCCCTTGGCGCGCAGATAGCGGTAGCCGGCCTCGCGTCCGGTGAAGTCGACGCCGTCGGGGCGGCGCATCGTCCAGTCGTCGTAGGTCAGTCCGTCCTCCGCGAGGAACTCCACCTCCCAGCCGCTGATCTCCTGCGCGAGGCGGGCGAAGGCCAGCTTCATGCCGCTGCCCTCGGGGCCGGGCTGGCCCTTGGTCAGCTGCTGGCGCAGCCGCTCGCCGGTGAGCCGGGCGACCTCGGCGTCCACCCACAGCTTCAGCAGCCGCTGGTGCAGGTCGTGGGTGCGCAGTGCGGGGCGGGCGCGCCAGTCGGCGGCGGCGACGCCGATCATGCCGCCTTCGCGGGGGATGCGGGAGCCGCCGATGGCGACCCGCTCGTTCATCAGCGTGGTCTGGGCGACCTTCCAGCCCTCGCCGACCGCGCCGAGGCGGTGGGCGTCGGGGATCCGGACACCGGTCAGGAAGACCTCGTTGAACTCGGCCTCACCGGTGATCTGCCGCAGCGGCCGCACCTCGACGCCGGGGTCGGTCATGTCGCAGATGAAGTAACTGATGCCGCGGTGCTTGGGCACGTCGGGGTCGGTGCGGGCGATCAGGATGGCCCAGCGGGCCAGGTGTGCGCTGGACGTCCAGACCTTCTGTCCGTCGACGACCCAGCCTCCCTCGTCATCCCGTACCGCGCGGGTCGCCAGCGCCGCCAGGTCGGAGCCGGCGCCCGGCTCGCTGAAGAGCTGGCACCACACTTCCTCGCCGGTCCACAGGGGGCGCAGGAAGCGCTGCTTCTGCTCGTCGGTGCCGAACCGGAGGACGGTGGGCGCGGCCATGCCGAGGCCGATGCCGATCCGGCCGGGGTCGTTGTCGGGGGCGCCGGCGGCCGCCAGTTCCGCGTCCACCACCGCCTGCAGGGACCGCGGCGCGTCCAGCCCGCCGAGGCCGGCCGGGAAGTGGACCCAGGCGAGTCCGGCGTCGAAGCGGGCGCGGAGGAACTCCAGCCGGTCGGTGGTGGCGGGCGGGTGCGCGGCCAGCAGCTCGGCGGTGCGGCGGCGCAGGTCCTGGGCGTCGGTCATCGGGTCGCCTCCGCTCCGGGGACCACCACGAGCCGGCCGACGGAGGTGCCGTCGGCGACCCGCTGCACGGCCTCGGCGGCCTCCGCGAGCGGAACCCGTCCGCCGATCAGCGGCTTGATCACGCCCTGTGCGGCGAGCTTGGTCAGCTCCTCGTGGCAGGCGTCGACGGCGGCCGGGTCCTTGGTGTTGTACAGGCCCCAGTGGAGGCCCAGGATCGCGTAGTTCTTCACGAGGGCGTGGTTGAGCGCCGGGCTGGGGATGCTGCCGCCGGCGAAGCCGACGACGACGATGCGGCCCTCGAAGGCGATGCACTTGACGGACTTGGCGTACGCGTCGCCGCCCACCGGGTCGTAGACGACGTCCGCGCCGCGGCCGCCGGTGGCCTCCTTGACGGCGGCGACGAGGTCGTCAGAGCGCCGGTCCAGGACCAGGTCACAGCCGAGTTCCCGGGCGGTGCGGGCCTTGTCCGCGCCGCCCACCACGCCGATGACCTGCGCGCCGGCGGCCTTGCCGAGCTGTACGGCGGCGCTGCCGACGCCCCCGGCCGCGGCGTGCACCAGCAGCGTCTCGCCCGCCCGGAGACGGGCCCTGCGGTGCAGTCCGAACCAGCCGGTCTGGTAGCCGATGTGGAGGGCGGCGGCCTCGGCGTCGTCCAGGGCCTCGGGGGCGGGGCGGACCGTCGCCGCGTCGACGACCGCGAGCTCGGCGAAACCGCCGTCCGGAAGGGGTGGCTGGGCCAGCACCCGTGCGCCCACCTCGCCGGCCGCGCCGTCCCCCGCGGCGAGCACCTCACCGCAGATCTCCACGCCCGGGGTGAAGGGCAGCGGCGGCCGGACCTGGTAGTGGCCACGGCACAGCAGCGCGTCCGGGAAGTTGACGTTGGCGGCCCGCACCCGCAGCAGCAGTTGCCCCGGCCCCGGCTGGGGGTCCGGCACCTCCTCCAGCCGCATCACTTCACGCGGCTCTCCGTTCGCGTGTACGCGCCATGCCTTCACCTGGTGCCTCCAGTGACCTTGGATACGCGGGTGGGGCGGAGGGCGCACCGGCCCCTCGCCAGCGACATACTAAGCGGTCGGTATCACGTACGGAACCGTCTCCGTCGAGTCTTGGCCACCTCGTCCGCCCCCGGCCCGCCCGTACCGCTCCCCCCGACCCTGGTACTGACAGGGTCAGGCTCCCGCCCGCCCGATGGCGGAGACTGCCGGCATGGACTCACCCGCCACGGACTCCCCCAACACGCTGGGGAACTTTCTGCGCACCCGCCGCGCCCGGCTCCGGCCCGAGGACGTCGGGGTGGTCTCCTACGGGGCGCGGCGCCGGGTACCGGGCCTGCGCCGCGAGGAGCTGGCGCAGCTGGCCGGGGTCAGCGTCGCGTACTACACCCGCCTCGAACAGGGTCAGAGCCACAACGCCTCGGAGGGGGTGCTGGACGCCCTGGCCCGCGCGCTGCGACTGTCCGCCGACGAGCGGGCCCATCTGCGGGCGCTGGCCCGGCCCGTCAGGGCCCGCCGCCGCCCGGCCGTCCGCCACGACAAGGCGCGCCCCGGGGTACGGCAGTTGCTCGCCGCCGTGGCGGGCGTACCGGCCGTCGCGCTCGGTCCGCGGTTCGAGATCCTCGCGTGGAACCGGCTGGGGCACGCCCTGCTCGCCGGGCACCTCGACGTCGACAGCCCCGACCGCCCGCTGGACCGCCCCAACGCGCAGCGGATGCTCTTCCTCGACCCGCACACCCGGGAGCTGTACCCGGACCGGGACCAGGAGGTCCGGCGCGCCGTCTCCGCCCTGCGGGTGACCGCCGGGCAGCATCCGGACGATCCTCAGCTCACCGAGCTGATCGGCGAGTTGTCGATGAAGTCCACCGAGTTCGCCGCCCTGTGGTCCCGGCACGTGGTGAGCAACTGCACCTTCGGCACCAAGCGGTTCCACCATCCGCTGGTGGGCGGACTGGAGCTGGATTTCGAGATGCTGCAGACGCCGGACGGCTCCGGGCAGGGCGTGCTGATGTACACCGCCGCGGAGGGCTCGCCGTCCGAGGCGGCGCTACGCCTGCTCGCCGCGGAGCGCGGACCAGAACCCCGGGTCCTCGAACCCGAGCGCCCATAGGCCGGTCCCCCGCACCCCGTACTTCCGCAGCAGCGGCAACTGGGCCCGCACGCCCCGGGCGTCCTGGTACCAGACCTCGTGCGGCACGCCGTCCTTCTCGTAGACGAAGTGCGGGGTGCCCGACGCCGCGTCGAAGAGGTACTCGGCGTCCTCCCGCTCGCGCAGCGCCTCGGCTTCCTTCCAGGTCAGGTGGGCGGCATGGCCCTTGATCCCGGTGACCCAGTCCCAGCCGTAGCCCGGGAAGGCCACCTCGATCTTGTGCCGGGGGATGGTGTCGGTGGCGTAGCGCAGGAACTCGTCGTACCAGTCCCGGGCGGACAACGGGCCCGCCTCGCCACCCGACCAGTGCAGGTCGTAGCCCATGATCCGGACCCGGTCGGCGTACCGGCCGAGCTTCTCGTAGTCGAACGCCGTGCCGGAGCCGCGGACCCGGGCGAGCACGGTGACCACACACTGCTTGTCGCGGGCGTGCAGCCGGGCGCACAGCTGCTTCACGAGCGCGTTGTAGCCGGTGCGGACCCGCTCGCGGGCCTCCTTGTCCCCGGTGAGCGCCATCGCTTCGTAGTCGAGGTCGAGGCCGTCGTACGCGCGGCTCGCCACCAGGTCCAGCAGGGTGTCCACGTGCAGCCGCCGTCGCTCGGGGTCGTGCATCAGGGCGGCCATCTTCTCGGCGCCGAGGGTCTCGGTCACCGTCGGCACGACGTCGATCCCGGCGTCGTGCAGCCCGTCGATGATGCCGCGCCGGCCCGCCCCCTGATGGCCCGTGACGACGTCGTCGGACGAGGTCTGGTACCAGAAGGGGCTGACGGTGTGCAGCTGGGAGGCGTGCCGCAGGGCGTCGCGATAGGCGGCGTCGACATCACCCCAGTAGGGCAGCCAGGCCGAGACGGTGCGCCCGCGGGCCCTGGGTGACTCGGCGGCCGCGGCGGCCGGGGCGAGCGGCCCGGCGAGCACCGCGAGGGCCAGCAGAAGCGCGAGGGCGGCGCGCTTCCGGGTTCCTGAGGGGTGGTCCATGTCCCGAGCGTCACCCGGGCCGGTGACTGACGCACCGTCAAACAGTCCGAACGGGGCGGCCGTCGCGCACTCAGCGGACATCCGTCCCCGCGGACACCTCCGGGGCCCTGGCCCGCCGACGGCGGCGGCGGCGGGAGCGGAGTGCGGCGCCCAGACCGGCGGCCACCGCCGCCGCCACGAGTTGCGCGGGGAGCTGCGTGAGCAGGCCGTGTGCGAGTTCGGACAGCAGGTGGTTGAGTTGGCGGGACATGGTGTGCTTTCTGACGGTGCCGGAAGGGGAATCGTCGGGCACTCCGGTCGCCTGGGGGCGCCGCGACAACGTGGGGACCACGGTGTCCCGGCTCCCCCCGGCCTATCCACTTGTCCGGGCCCGCGCGGGAACAAGCCCGGACAAGCCAGCCGCGGGAGAGGGACGGGCACGCTGCGATGGGCGGGGGAAGAAGGACACGGCCCTGGGGGCCGCTGCGAGGTGCGTCGGAGCGGGACAACCAGCTGGCGACGACACTGCGCGAATGGCTCGACGCCGCCGGACTGAAGGTCGACGACCTGCGGGCCTGTCTGCGGCCGGAACACTTCGTCCGTCAGACCGTGCCGTCCCGCACCACCGTGTCGGACCGGCTGGCCGGTGTGAACCTGCAGTGGGACTTCGTGGAAGCGGTGGCGGACGCCTGCTCCGGCGACGCCCGGCAGTGCGCCCGGCTGCTGGCCGAGGCGCGGGCGCTGCTCGCCCGGTTGCCCCCGGCGGCTCCGTCCGGGGGCACCGACCGCCACCCGGCGGCCGCACCGGAGCCGGCGCGGCGCGAGGCCCCGGCCCGGACCGCGGAGCTGGTCGCGGCGCAGCGGCAGGCGCTGGCCCTCTCCGACAAGCTGTTACGGGCGATGGAGCGCTCCGCCGAGCTGGAGCAGGCCCGTAACAGCGCCAACCACATGGTGCTGATCCTGCTGGCCATGGTCGACACGCTGCGGCGCGACATCGCGACGCTGACCGCCGAGCGGGAGCGGGTGCGGGCCGCACGGAAGGACCAGGAGCTGCTCCGCGTCCGGGAGCGCCTCCAGCGCAGCGAGGCCCAGCGGTCCACGGCGGAATCGGAACTGACCCGGGCCCGCGCCGAGCGGGAGAAGGCCGACCGGCTGGCGGAGCGGGCCGCCGAGCAGGTACGGGCCCTGCGGGCGGAACTCGACGGCCTGCGCGGCCGGCCCGGGGAGCCGGCGCCGCCCGCCACCCGGTCCGCCGGGCCGCCGGACGCGGGCGACGACATCGACCGCGCCCTGTTCAAGGCCGCGCGGACCCTGGACGGCGAGGCCGACCACCTCCAGCGGCTGGCGGCCGGGCTGCCCGGCGGTCACGCCCCGGACATCCCCGCCACCTGGGACGACGGCCCGGACATCGCCCCGGACAACTCGGCCTCCACCGGTCCGGTACCGGCGGGTCCGGTCAACTCCGGCGCGGACGCGGGAGACGCGTTGTCCGGGCGCACGACCGGACAAGTGGACCCGGGCCGCCCCGGCGCCGGCCAGGAGGTCGCCGCCCTCGTGTCGGAACGCGTGCGGGCCGGCGATTGGGAGGGGCTGAACAGCGTCTTCCGTTCCATCGGCCGGAACGGGTCGGCCGACCAAGTGCTGGCTCTGGTACGGACGCTCGCCCCGGAGGACGCGTACCCGCTGCTGGCCGCGGTCGGCGGGGCCCGTCCCGCCAAGCCGTTCCGCGAAGTGCTGGACACCCTGCGCGCCGCCGGCCGCGACGCGGAGGTCCGCCAGATCCTCACCGCGGTGGGCCGGCACCGGGCGGTGCGGGAATTCCCGCTGGTCTTCTCGGCCCTGAAAGGGGGTCAGGGCGATGTCTCGCGGCCCTTCGCCCAGGAGCACGACATCCAGTGGGTGCTGGAGAGCCTGGTCCGGGAGCGTCCGGCCGAGGTGCAGGCCGTCTTCGACCGGCTCGTGCTCACCAGAAGGGAACACGAGGCCGACTGGCTGTGGCGTCTCGCCCGCCCGGTGATGGCCCTGGCGCCCCGGAGCACCGCCGCGCCGGCTCCGGCTGCCCCCGGCAGCCCCGCGCGGGACGCCACCGCCTCCGACTGGTTCGCGCCGCGCCGCCCGCTCGGTGACCCGAGCCGGTCCCGGAATCCCTCACCGGTGGAGACGACCCTGACCACCCGGATCAAAATCAACATCCCCGGAACCCGCCCCCTCCCGCCCGTCGTCGTACGGAAACCGGCGGACCTCCGCGACGCCGGCACCGAGTGAGCGACGAGTGCGGCGCGATACGGCAGTCTGTAGCGCCGTAACCTCCGGATCGAGGATGAGGAGCGAGTCCCATGCGCATCGTGGTCAGTGAATTCATGAGCCTGGACGGCGTCGTGCAGGCCCCGGGCGGGCCGGCGGAGGACACCGACGGCGGCTTCGCCCACGGCGGCTGGTCGCACCGGTTCTTCGACCCGGAGGTGATGGGGCCGGCCATCGGTGAGGCGATGGGCAAGGCCGAGGCGCTGCTCTTCGGGCGCCGCACCTGGCAGACGATGGCCGCGGCGTGGCCCGGGCGGGCCGGCGACCCGTTCGCCGACCAGATGAACGCCATCCCGAAGTACGTGGTGTCCGACACCCTGGGCGATGACGAGCTGACCTGGAACAACACCACCCGCATCGCCGGCAGCACCGTCCTCGGCAGACTCCGGGAGCTGCGCGCAACCGAGGGCGGCGATCTGTCGGTCCTGGGGAGCCCCACCCTCGTGCGGAGCCTGCTGCGCGAGGGCCTGGTCGACGAGCTGCTGCTCATGATCATGCCGGTGGTCCTCGGCGGCGGGAAGCGGATCTTCCCCGAGGACGGCGTGCTGCACACCCTGGAGCTGGTCTCCGCCGTCACCGGCAGCACGGGCGTGCAGGTGTGCACCTACCGGCCGGCCGCCGAGGGGTGACCGGGGCGCGGCGGCCCGGCACGCCACCGCGTCGCGTCATCCCGCCGGCGCGCTCTGCCGCCGCCCCTCGCCGGGCACCCCGGGCCCGGTGGCCTCGATCCGGCCCGCGGCGATGCCCTCCGCGAGGGACAGCCGGCCGTCCGCGAGGGCCGCGCAGGTCGCGGCGTCCAGGCGCAGCCGGACGTCGGGGTGCGCGGCGGGGCCCTCCGCGTAGCCGGGGTCGGCGGCGTCGAGGCGGACGTGGAACTCCCCCTCGTCCAGGGCGATGTCGACCACCGCCACGCCTTCCGGGAAGTGCCCGGCGAGCCGCGCGAGGAGCGGCACCGCGAACCAGTGGGCGCGCACCGCGTCGGTCGGCCGCTTCTCGTCCAGCGCGGGTGCGCCCCAGTCGGCGAGCGCGGTGAGGGCGGGCAGCAGGGCGCGACCGCGGGCAGTGAGTTCGTAGACGTACGCGGCTCCGGGCGGGGCGAGCCGGCGGCGGGTGACCAGCTCGTCCCGTTCCATGTCCTTCAGCCGGGAGGCGAGCATGTCCGTGCTGACGCCCGGCAGGTCGGCGTGCAGGTCGGTGTAGCGCCGGGAGCCGCCCAGCAGTTCCCGGACGATCAGGAGCGTCCAGCGGTCGCCGACGGCGTCCAGGGCTCGGGCGACGGCGCAGTACTGGTCATAACTTCGGCGCGGCATGACACCAGCATAGACAGAAGTTGGACTTTCCAAGTGGCCACTTGGTAAAACCAAGTAGGGTGAGACGAAGTGCTGCCGCGCCGCGCGGTGGGCGAGGGACCGGGAGGCCGCCGCATGCAGTTCAAGCAGTCCAGCAAGATGGCCGACGTCTGCTACGAGATCCGCGGGCCGGTGATCGAGCACGCCGACGCGCTGGAGGAGGCCGGCCACAGCGTGCTGCGGCTGAACACCGGCAATCCCGCGCTGTTCGGCTTCGAGTGCCCCGAGGAGATCCTCCAGGACGTGATGCGCAATCTCTCCCGCGCACACGGCTACACGGAGTCCCGCGGCATCCTCTCGGCCCGCCGCGCGGTGGCCCAGCACTACCAGCAGAACGGGCTGCCGGACGTCGGCGTCGACGACATCTATCTCGGCAACGGCGTCTCGGAACTCGTCTCGATGGCGGTGCAGGCGCTCCTCGACGACGGCGACGAGGTGCTGATCCCGGCCCCCGACTTCCCCCTGTGGACGGCGGTCACCACGCTGGCCGGCGGCAAGGCCGTGCACTACCTGTGCGACGAGTCCGCCGACTGGCTGCCGGACCTCGACGACCTCGCCTCGAAGATCACCGACCGGACCCGGGCGATGGTCATCATCAACCCCAACAACCCCACCGGCGCCGTCTACCCCCGCGAGCTGCTGGAGGGCATGCTCGACCTCGCCCGGCGCCACCAGCTGATGGTCTTCGCCGACGAGATCTACGACCGGATCCTCTACGACGACGAGGTCCACCACCACGCCGCGGTGCTCGCTCCCGACCTGGTGTGCCTGACCTTCAGCGGGCTGTCCAAGTCCTACCGCGTGGCCGGATTCCGCTCCGGCTGGCTGGTGGTCTCCGGCCCCAAGCAGCACGCCGCCGACTACCTGGAGGGCCTGGACACCCTCGCCTCCATGCGGCTGTGCCCGAACGCGCCCGCGCAGTACGCCATCCAGGCGGCACTCGGCGGCCGGCAGTCCATCAAGGACCTGGTGCTGCCCGGCGGCCGGCTGCGCGAACAGCGGGACGTGGCCTGGGAGCGGCTCAACGAGATCCCGGGCGTCTCCTGCGTCAAGCCCAAGGGCGCGCTCTACGCCTTCCCGCGCCTCGACCCCGCCGTGCACAAGATCCACGACGACGAGAAGTTCGTGCTGGACCTGCTGCTGCGGGAGAAGATCCAGGTCGTCCAGGGCACCGGCTTCAACTGGCCGCGCCCCGACCACTTCCGCATCCTCACCCTGCCGCACGCCGACGACCTCGACGCGGCGATCAGCCGGATCGGCCGCTTCCTGGCGGGCTACCGCCAGTAGGGCCCGCCACCCCGCTCCCCGACCCCTGCCCCTGAGCCCCGCCGGCTCACCCCAACGGCCGTACGCCGTCCCCGCCCCCGTCCGCCGCCGGCCGGTCCGGTCAGGGGGCGCACAGGCGTGCAGGAAGGCCGTCCTGGCGGCAGGAGGGCGCCGCGGTACCGTGGAGAGGTCCCTCACTCCGGACCGGCCGGTCTCCCCGCCGCGGCCCGCCCGGCGCCCTCGCTCCGGCCGACGCGCCCTTGAGCGCACGGCGCGCAGCCGATTAGGTGGAGGGCGGCAATCCTGCCGCGACCCCACGAGGGAGAGGGATTCCATGCCCGTACGGCCTGCAGTCACGGAAGCGGAGCTTGAAGCGCACCTGCACGGCATATGCTTCAAGACGGGCCCACCGCGCCGTATCGGCGTCGAGATCGAATTCCTGGTCCACGACGCGCGCAACCCCCGATGTCCGGTCGAACCCGACCGGCTGCACGCAGCTGCCGACGCGCTGCGCGCACTGCCGCTCCGCTCCCTGCTGACCTTCGAACCCGGCGGTCAGCTGGAACTGAGTTCGCAGCCCGCCACCTCCCTGACCGAGTGCATCGAGTCCGTGACGGCCGATCTCGCACTGGTACGCCCCGCCATGCGGGCGCGGGGCCTGGGAATGGCCGGCCACGGTCACAACCCGTGGCACCCACCACGCCGGGTACTGACCGACCCCCGCTACAACGCCATGGAGGCGTACTTCGACCGCTGGGGTGACGCCGGGCGGTCCATGATGTGCGCCACCGCGTCCGTGCAGGTGTGCGTGGACGCCGGGTACGAGGAGCCGGGACCGCTCGGGCACGGCCGGCGCTGGCTGCTGGCCCATCTGCTGGGCGCGGTGCTGGCCGCGGCGTTCGCCAATTCTCCGACCAGTGAGGGCTGCCCCACCGGCTACCGCACCACCCGCCAGCTCATCTGGTCCCAGCTCGACCCGGCCCGTACGCTCGCCCCGCCGCTGGGACCGGACCCGCGCACCGCCTGGGCCCGCTACGTCCTGGACGCACCGGTGATGTGCATCCGCACCGACGGCGGGTCCTGGGACGCGCCGGAGGGGCTCACCTTCCGGGACTGGGTCCGTACCGGCGTGCCCCGGCCCCCCACCCAGGAGGACCTCGACTACCACCTCACCACGCTCTTCCCGCCCGTACGGCCGCGCGGCCATCTGGAGCTGCGCATGATCGACGCCCAGTCGGGCGACGCCGGGTGGGTGGTGCCGCTGGCCGTGACGGCCGCGCTGTTCGACGACCCGGAGGCCGCCGAGCGGGCCTACCGCACGGTCAAGGCGCTGGCCGAGACGGCGGGTCAGCGGCCGGCGCCGCGCAATCCGCTGTGGCGGCGGGCCGCCCGCGGGGGGCTGACCGATCCGGAGCTGCACGCCGCGGCGGTGGCGTGTTTCGCCGCGGCCGAGGAGGCGCTGCCGCGGCTCGGCGCCTCCCCGGAGGTGCGTGCGGCAGTCGCGGAGTTCACCGAGCGCTATGTGGCGCGCGGCCGCTGTCCCGCGGACGACCACCTCGACGCCCTGTACGCCGCGGAGAGCGACGACCTCATTCCTGGGAAGGACAGCCAGTGACCATCGATCCCGAGCTCCTTCGTGAGCGGGCGGCCTCGGCACTGCTCGCCGCCCGCGACCGCACCCGCCTGCTGACCACCTGCGTCGAGCATCCCGATCTCGTCGCGCAGCACTCCCCGTTGATGTCCCCGCTGGTGTGGGACCTGGCGCACATAGGCAACCAGGAGGAGCAGTGGCTGCTGCGCACCGTCGGCGGCCGTGACGCGCTGCGGCCGGACATCGACTCCGTCTACGACGCCTTCGAGCATCCGCGTGCCGCACGCCCCTCTCTGCCGCTGCTGGCGCCGGACGAGGCGCACGGCTATGTCGCCGAGGTCCGCGGCCGGGTACTGGACATCCTCGAAAGCGCCCCGCTGCACGGCGGTCCGCTGCTGGACTCCGGCTTCGCCTTCGGCATGATCGCCCAGCACGAGCAGCAGCACGACGAGACCATGCTCATCACGCACCAGCTGCGCCGCGGGCCGGCCGTGCTCACCGCCCCCGAGCCGCCGCCCCCGTCCGACGAGATCATCCCGGCCGAAGTCCTCGTCCCCGGCGGGCCGTTCCTCATGGGGACGTCCACCGAGCCCTGGGCGCTGGACAACGAACGGCCCGCGCACCGCCGCCTGGTGCCCGCCTTCCTGATCGACACCACACCGGTCAGCAACGGCGCCTACCAGCGGTTCATCGAGGCCGGCGGCTACGACGACCCGCGCTGGTGGGAGCCGGCGGGCTGGGCACAGGTGCAGGAGCACAAGCTGCGGGCCCCGCTGTTCTGGAAGCGGGACGGCGGCCAGTGGCTGCGCCGGCGGTTCGGGGTGACCGAGCCGGTGCCGCCGGACGAGCCGGTGCTGCACGTCAGCTGGTACGAGGCGGACGCCTACGCCCGCTGGGCGGGCCGGCGGCTGCCGACCGAGGCCGAGTGGGAGAAGGCCGCCCGCCACGACCCGGCGACCGGCCGGGCCATGCGCTACCCCTGGGGCGACGAGGACCCCACTCCGGCGCACGCCAACCTCGGCCAGCGGCATCTGCGGCCGGCCGCGATCGGCAGCTATCCCGACGGCCAGTCGCCGCTTGGCGTACGGCAGTTGATCGGCGATGTGTGGGAGTGGACGGCGAGCGACTTCCTGCCCTACCCGGGCTTCGCCGCGTTCCCCTACCGGGAGTACTCGGAAGTGTTCTTCGGCGACGAGTACAAGGTGCTGCGCGGCGGGTCGTTCGCGGTCGACCCGGTCGCCTGCCGGGGCACCTTCCGCAACTGGGACCTGCCGGTCCGGCGGCAGATCTTCTCCGGGTTCCGTACCGCCCGGGACGCCGACCCGATGGCGGAAGCATGAGGCCCGCGACCCGGGAGGCGGTCAGCTGATGTGTCGTCATATCGCTTATCTGGGGCCGGAGATACCCTTCGGCCAGATCGTGCTGGACCCCCCGCACGGCCTGTACCGGCAGTCGTGGGCGCCGCGCCGCCAGCGGTACGGCACGGTCAACGCGGACGGGTTCGGCGTCGGCTGGTACGCGCCGGGTGACCCGGTGCCCGCCCGCTACCGGCGGGCCGGGCCGATCTGGGCCGACGAGCAGCTGCCCGACCTGGCACGGGTGGTGCGCACCGGCGCGCTGCTGGCCGCCGTACGGGACGCCACCGTGGCCGGGGCCGACGCGGAGGCGGCCGCCGCGCCGTTCGCCGCCGGGCGCTACCTCTTCAGCCACAACGGCGCGGTGACCGGCTGGCCGGACTCCCTGGCGCCGCTGGCCGCCGAGCTGCCACCGGAGGAGCTGCTGCGGCTCCAGGCGCGCTGCGACGCGGCGTTCGTGTGGGCGCTGGTCCGGCACCGGCTGACGCGCGGCGACGAGCCCGGCGAGGCGCTGGCCGAAACGGTCACGTCCGTCGCCGCGGCCGCACCCGGCTCCCGGCTCAACCTGCTGCTGACCGACGGCACCTCCATCACCGCCACCACCTGGGGCGACACCCTGTTCCACCTCGCCATTCCCGGCGGCGGCCGGGTGGTCGCCGCGGAGCCGTACGACGATTCCCCCCACTGGACCGAGGTCCCCGACCGCACCCTGCTGCGCGCCACCCGGACCGATGTCCACCTCACCCCGCTCAAGGAGCCCGCCACGTGAGCCCCCTCAGCATCACCCGCACCCTCCCTGCCGACGCCACCGCGGCCGCGCTGCGCGCCGATGTCGCCCAGGGCCTGTCCCGCACCCCCAAGCAGCTGCCGCCCAAGTGGTTCTACGACGCCCGCGGCAGCGAACTGTTCGAAGAGATCACCAAACTGCCCGACTACTACCCGACCCGCGCCGAGCGGGAGATCCTGCTCACCCGCGCCGACCACATCGCCGCGGCCACCAACGCGCGCACGCTGATCGAGCTGGGCTCCGGGTCCTCCGACAAGACCCGCCACCTCATCGGCGCGCTGACCGGCCTGCAGACCTATGTGCCCGTCGACGTCAGCGAGTCCGCGCTGGCCGCGGCCGGCGAGGCGCTGCTCTCCGAGCACCCCGGGCTCACCGTGCACGCCCTGGTCGCCGACTTCCAGCAGGGCCTCGCGCTGCCCGACACGCCCGGTCCCCGGCTGCTCGCCTTCCTCGGCGGCACCCTGGGAAATCTGCTGCCCGAGGAGCGCGCCGCCTTCCTGCACGCCGTGCACGCCGCGCTCTCCCCGGGGGACGCCCTGCTGCTCGGCACCGACCTCGTCAAGGACGAGGCCACGCTGGTGGCGGCGTACGACGATCCGCAGGGGGTGACGGCCGCGTTCAACAAGAACGTGCTGCAGGTCATCAACCGTGAGCTGGGCGGCGACTTCGACCCCGCGGACTTCGACCACGTCGCGCTGTGGAACGCCGAGCACGAGTGGATCGAGATGCGGCTGCGGGCCCGCAAGGAGCTGACCGTCAAGATTCCCGGCGTGGATCTGGCGGCGACCTTCGCGGCCGGTGAGGACGTACGGACCGAGGTCTCGGCGAAGTTCCGGGAGGACGGCGTACGCACCGAACTGGCGGCGGCCGGAATGGAGTTGACCAACTGGTGGACGGACAGCGCGGACCGCTTCGCGCTGTCGCTGTCCTTCCGCGCCTGACCGCTCGCGTCGTTTCCGGCCGGTGTGCCCCTCGGCACACCGGCCGGGTGTCATGTCCGCGGCCAGTGTGGTTCCATGCCTCGACCGCAGCGGCGCACCGGCATGCCCGGTGCGCCGCACGCAGACTCGACGGCAGGGGAAGCGGATGGGACAGGGGCCGGGAACGGGGCTGGATCGACGGGGGTTCCTCAGAGGGGCGGCCGGACTGTCGGCCGCCGGTGTGCTGGCGGGACTCGGCAGCGGGGCGTTCACGGCGGACGCCGCGGTCCGCCGGCGCTCCGCGCCCGCCACACTCTCCGTACAGGACTGGATGTCGGCGCTCCCGGACAGCACGCCCGTCCAGCGCCTCACGATCCCCGGCACCCATGACTCCGGCGCCCGGATCGGCGGCCCGTGGGTCGCCTGCCAGAACACCGCCGTCGACGCCCAACTGGCCTCCGGCATCCGCTTCCTGGACGTCCGCTGCCGGGCCGTCGACAACGTCTTCGCCATCCATCACGGCGCCTTCTACCAGCAGCTGATGTTCGGCGACGTGCTCAACGCCTGCCGGGCGTTCCTGCAGGCGCACCCCACCGAGACCGTGCTGATGCGGGTCAAGCAGGAGTACTCCGAGGTCAGCGCCGAGGAGTTCCGCCGGATCTTCACCCTCTATCTGGACGACAAGGGCTACCGCCCGCTCTTCCGGCTGGACGGCGGCCTGCCGGCTCTCGGCCAGGCACGCGGAAAGGTCGTGCTGCTGGCGGACTCCGACGGCCTGGGCGGCGTCCGCTACGGCGATCCGCAGCTGTTCGACATCCAGGACGACTACATGGCGGAGCCGTTCGGGAAGTGGCCCAAGGTCGAGGCCCAGTTCCGCAAGGCCGTCGGCCAGCCGGGCAAGCTGTTCGTCAACTACGTCAGCACCGCCGCGCTGCTCCCCCCGCGGTCCAACGCCGACCGCCTCAACCCCCAGGTCAAGGGGCTTCTGGAGGGCTCGGAGGGCAGTTCCTGGACGGGGCTGGGCATCGTGCCGATGGACTTCCCGAACGAGTTCGGGCTGGCGGAGACGCTGATCCGGCACAACGCGGCGGCGAGCCGGATGCGGCTGACGCCGTGACCGGGAGCCGGGTGCGGCTGACGCCATGACCGGGGGCCGGGGCCGGCCGGGGAGGTCACCCGATCGGCCCAGCCCCCGCCCGCCCTGTCGGTGCGGCTCGGCCCGCGGGCGTCCCGTACCGGCCTGCCGGGCATCGCGGCAGGCCACCGCCGTACCGCTCTTCGGGCTTCGCGTGCGCTGATCCGCCCGGGTGACCCAACCAAGACGCGCCGCCCTGCATCAGACTGGGTGAAATGTCTGGTTCCGGCGCCGTCCCGGCGTACGAGGGGCGCCGCCGGCTGATGCGGCGAGGCGGCTGTTGGTGGAGACGAGCGAGCGCGGGACCGCGACGGCGGGGAACGCGGGCGGTGCGGCCGACGCCCCCGGGGCGTGGGCGGGCGACTGCCCCGGCCCCGGCGCACCGGCCTGCACCGGGCGCGGCCGGGCCGGCGTTCCGCTGCGGGCGACCCTGGCGCTCGGCGCGCTCACGGTCGTCATGGGCAGCACGGTGCTGGCGCTGGGCGCTCCGCCCCGCGAGCCGTACCTGGCCGCCGGGGACAGCGCCACCGGCTCGTACCTCACCACCCGCGCCGACGGCGACCAGGCCGCCGCCGCGGTGCTCGCCGGGCCGTACGAGGAGGTGCCGGGGCCGCCGGTGGCGGCGCGCCGCGGCGGCGGGCGGGCGGCCCCGGTCCCCCTGCCGGCCTCCTCGCCCCTGGTGGCCGCCCCCGCGGCCCCCTCGCCGGCCATCGGCGCGCTCTTCTCTCCCGGCGACGACGGCGATCCGGCCCACCACTGCACCGCGAGCGTGGTGCACTCCCCCGCGGGCGACCTCGTCGTCACCGCCGCGCACTGCGTGCACGACGGCGGCTTCCGCACCCGGCTGGTCTTCGTGCCCGGCCTGCACGACCGGATCGCGCCGTACGGCCTGTGGGTGCCCGCCCGCATCCATGTCGATCCGCGGTGGATCAGCGACCGGGACCCCGATCACGACGTGGCCTTCCTGCGGGTGCGCAGATCCGGCCGGGCCGGCAGCCGGATAGAGGACCTCACCGGCTCCGAACGGATCCGCTTCGACGCCCCGGCCGGGCGCCCGGCGCTGCTGACCGGCTACCCCGCCGACCAGGACACCCCGGTCAGCTGCCGGCACACCGCGGACGCCGAGGGGCCGGCCCAACTGCGCTTCGACTGCGCCGGGTTCCCCAACGGCACCAGCGGCGGGCCGATGCTCACCGACGTCGACCCGGGCACCGGTACCGGCACCCTGATCGGGGTGGTCGGCGGCCTCGACGAAGGGGGCGACGACCTCACCTCGTACAGCAGCCGGTTCGGCAAGGACATCGCCGCGCTCTACCGCCGCGCGACCGCGGAACCGGCCCCCACGCCGGCCGTCAGGCCCCGCGCCGAACCACGGTCCTGAGCACCGACGGCAGCGGGTACCAGTCCGCCGTGGCGAAACTGGCGTGCGCCGCGGCGAGTTGACCGACCCGGGCCAGCGCCTGCGCCTCGGTCGGGCGGGTGCCGTCGATGACCGGCGGCACGTTGTGCGCGTCGGTCATGATGAGGAGGTAGTGGCGGGTGTCGTACCAGGCGGTGTCGATGGAGCCGTTCAGGTACGTCGCGGCATCACCGTCGAACACCACGAACCACGGGCGCAGCGCCGGGTCCGTGTAGCGCTCGCGCGGGTCGCCGGGCGCCGCGCCGTGCACCGCGGGAAACGCGGTCGACTGCGCCAGCTTCCCCTGCGCCGCCAGATCCTTCAGGTGCGTGGCGTACTCGACGTCGGTCCACAGCTTGTCGAACGGGTTGCTCTCCTCGACCGTGCCCGGTATCAGCTCGAAGAGGAACTTCCCGGCCAGGTCGGCGCGTGCGGGCCAGCCGCCGGCCCGCACCGCCTCGTCGGGGGTGGCGTGCCCGGCCGTGAGGTCACCAGGCCCGTAGACCGCGTCTCCCAGCTTCTGCCGCACCAGCGCGTCGAACTCGGCGGGGCCGCGCCCGCCCTTGGCGTTGAAGCCGTCCTTCATCTCGACCTTGAGCAGGATGGGCCGGTGGCCGGGGTGCGCGTCGTGCCACGCCCGCAGATCGGCGAGGCAGCCGGCGAAGTCCTGGTTGCGGTCCTTGGTCCGCAGCTCGGACGCGTTGGCGGCGCCCTCGCAGTTGTTGTTGTTCCCGAGCGGATTGCTGTGCGAGACCCGCCAGCTCCGGCCCAGCCCGTTGGACCAGAGGTCGAGTTCGAGCAGCGCGGCTCCGGAGTCCAGCGCGTCCGCGAAGTAGGGGTACTTGGCCTTGTCGTAGGCGTTGTGGACACCCACGGACGTGCTGGTGCCGTATGTCAGAGGGGCCGGCTGGGCGCCCGCCGGGCCGCTCACGGCCATCACCGCTGCCGCCGCGGCGGCCACCGTCCCCACGCACCGCTTACCGTTCATGAGCCCCGCTTCCCTAGGTCCTCGGCCGCCCGGCAGTCACCCGAACGCCAGATCGACCGGTCGGTCATCCGGTCGATCGGGCAGCAGCGTACGGGACTTGTGGGTGGCCGCACTCCAGGACGGGTGGCGCGTAGGCAAAGATCGGACAACGTAACCGACTTGAGGAGGACCCATGTCCGAGACGTCCACGCCCCCGCACGCCGGCGGCCGGATACCGCGCACCGGCCTGACGTTGGCGGCGGCCGTGCTCACGGGAACCGTCGCGCTCATCATCGCCCTTGTCGCCTTGGGCAATATCACCGACTTCGGCACCAATCAGCAGTTCGTCCGCCACGTCCTGGCCATGGACACCACTTTCCAGGACCCCGACCTGATGTGGCGGGCCATCACCTCGCACCGGCTGCAGGACGCCGCCTACCTGGTGATCATCGCCTGGGAGACGCTCGCCGCACTGCTGCTGCTCGCGGGCACCGCACTGTGGGCCGTCGGCCTGCGCAACGGCCGCCTCGCCCGGGCCCGGTTGCTCAGTACCCTCGGTCTGCTGATGATCGTCCTTCTCTTCGGCGCGGGCTTCCTCGCCATCGGTGGCGAGTGGTTCGCCATGTGGCAGTCCAAGACCTGGAACGGGCTGGAGGCGGCGACCCGCAACCTCACCCTCGCCGGGATCGCGCTGCTGGTAGTCCACCTGCCGGGCACGACCGGGCCCCGCCGCGGCGAAAACGACGCCTGACGCCGCACGGCCGGACCGGCCCCCGGGAACTCCTCGGGTCTAGCACTCCTCGCATTCTTCGAATTCCTCGAAAACCATTCCCCAGAACGGCGATTCATCGACCGTCGCGTCGTGGCGGCGCATGCGCGTACGCAGCGCCGCCGCGGCGACGTGTGCGACCGCCTCGTCGTCCGATCCCAGCTCGTCCGCCCGCGCGGCTATCAGCCCGAGATGGACGGCCAGGTCCGGCAGTGACCAGGCCGCGGCGCCTTTGTAACCGGAGCCGTGGTCCCAGCCGTTGGGGTCGTAGTGGTCGATGCCGCCGCTGCCGGCGTCGAGCATCAGCATCTGGTCGCCCCAGGTGCCGATCGAGAAGCAGAAGTTCACCGGGGGCGAGTCGTCGTCCGGGTAGCGGTTGCCGTACAACTCGTCGGCGTCGAAAGCGTGCAGCGCCTCGCCGTCGTCCGCCCGCAGGTGCGTGGTGTCGAAGCCGATGACGCCGATCATCACCGCGGGAAATCCGACGGTGGTCAGGAACTCCCGTGTTTCGGCGTGGGTCAGCTCCTCGGGCAGCTCGGACTCGGCCGGCCGCCACAGGGCGTCCGCCCCGAACCGGGCCGCCAGCCAGGCCGCGTCCGGCACCAGCGGTGCGTCCTCGGCCGCCGCCCCGCCGGTGCCGCTCGCCTCCGGGCTTCCCATCGCCCCCGTGGGCCCGGTCGCCCCCGTGGTGCCGGTCGCCCCGGTCGTGCCCGGCAGCCCGGGCGTCACCGTCTCCGTCATCGTTTCGCTCCCCCGCGTAGCGAGCGGCGAGCTCCGCCGCTCTCCCTGCACACAGCAGACCACAGGGGTCTGACAACGCGGCTTCACCAGTCGATGCGGTAGCCCGTCAGCCAGTTGTCGGCGCCCGCGCCGCTGCCGCGCTCGGCACCCTCCGGGCGGGAGGGACGGCCGGTGCCCGCAGCGGTGAGCTTGGCCATGCCGGCGCTGGCCGCGACGACCTTCTCCACCCGGTCCCTGCGCAGCTTCTCGTACGCGCTGAAGGCGCTCCGCGGGTCGGGCTGGTCACGCAGGCACTTGGCCAGCACGACGCCGTCCTCGATGGCCATGGACGCGCCCTGTGCGGCGTTGGGCGCGGCGGCGTGCGCGGCGTCGCCGAGCACGACCATGGTGTCGGTGTGCCAGGTCGGCGTGGTGGCGATGTCGTACGCGTTGGAGGCGATGATCCGGTCACCGGTGGCGCGGACGAGAGTGGCGGCCACCGTGTCGTCGTCGGCGAAGAGCCCGGCGACCCGGGTGCGCCAGGCGTCGGGAGGGGTCGCCGGGAGGGCGGTGCGGTCCAGTTCCGTGCCGGGGACGTTGGCGAACCACCAGACCTCGCCGTCGGGGGCGCGGGTGCATCCGAAGAAGGCCCGCTTGCCGAAGATCATGGTGTAGGTGTCCGGCGAGAGCGGGACGTCCGCGGCGTCCCGGGTGTAGCCGCAGACCGTGTTCTGGCCGGTGTAGCGAGGCTGCGGCGCGGCGGGGTCGATGAGGGTACGGGTGACGGAGTGCAGGCCGTCCGCGCCGATGAGGAGGTCGCCCTCGGCGCTGCTGCCGTCGGCGAAGGTGGCGACCACCCGCTTCCCGCCGGCCGTGGCCACGGTTTCCGCTCCGACCAGCCGCTTCCCGTGCCGTACCGGTATCCCGCGGCGTGCCGCCTCGGCGTGCAGCACCTGGTAGAGGGTGGCCCGCCGCAGGGTGCGCGGGCCGAGGCCGTCACCCTGTTCGGTGCCCGCGATGGGGCGCTCGCCCAGGCGTACGCCGTCGTTGCCGTGGAACTCCACCCGCTGGGCCGGGAAGGAGCTGTCGACGACGGGGCCGTGTGCGTCGATCACCCGCAGCGCTTCCAGGCCGTTGGCGAAGACGATGAGGAAGGCGCCGACGTCGTCCGCGCCGGTCGGGTACGCCTCGAAGACCTCCGAGGTGATGCCCGCCTTCTGCAGGGCCATCGCGGTCACCGCCCCCGCGATGCCGCCTCCGATGATCAGGGCTTTGGTCATGCCGTTGCTTCCCCCCACTCGGGCCGCCGGCCGGGTCACAGCCGACGGCGTCGCGGCCCCGGTGGCCGCACCGTCCACCTTGGCCCCGACGCTCCGTAAGATCCAGCCCGCCCCCTTCCCCGGCGCGGGGCGCGGCCGCGGACGGCCGGTTCTGCTGCCCGGGGGCCTTGTGGAGGTGGGGAGTTCCGACCTGACCGGTCGCACGGCTGCTCGGTCACACGTTCTTGAAACGCGGGCCCTCCCCTGCCGCTACGGTCTCCGGGTGACCGAACTCGACACCGTGCACGCCACCCGCGAGGCATACGACGCCATCGCCGCCACCTACGCGCAGATGTTCCACGACTCCGTGCGCGACCGCCCGTTGGAACGCGCCCTCCTGAGTGCCTTCGCGGAGCTGGTGCGGACGAACGGCGGCGGCGCGGTCGCGGACCTCGGCTGCGGACCGGGCCACCTCACCGCTCATCTTCACGGGCTGGGCCTGCATGCCTTCGGCGTCGACGCCTCCCCCGTCATGATCGAGCTCGCTCGCGAAGCCAACCCCGGGCTGCGGTTCGAGGTCGGCTCGATGGCCGCGCTGGACATCGAGGACGGCGCGCTCGGCGGGGTGCTCTCGCGGTGGTCCGTCATCCACACCCCGCCGCAGGACCTGCCCGCCATCTTGGCCGAGATCGCCCGGGTCCTGGCTCCCGGCGGGCACCTGTTGATCGAATTCCCTGCCACTGACGGCCCCCACTGCGAGACGCAGTCCTACGACCACGCGGTGGTGACGGCCTACCGCTGGTCCCCCGACCGCCTCGCCGAGCTCCTGCGCGATCAGGGACTGGCGGAGTCGGCCCGTCTGGTGATCGAGCCGAAGCCCACGGACCAACGGCAGTTCCAGGAAGTCCAGCTCCTCGCGCGGAAGGCGTAGACCGAGGAATCACTCGGTCGGTCGCGTGACCGCGTCGGCTCGGATCGTTGATCTCCCCCCACCCCCGAACCCCCCCCCCGCCCCCTCCCCCGAAGGGGGAGGAGGGGGAGGAGGCGGGGGGAAGCCTTCCGC
>NZ_JNZA01000003.1 GCF_000717345.1 Streptomyces lydicus
AACGCCGGCCACGGCTCCCAAGCCGTCATCATCACCCAAGACCACAACGGCCGCGCCCACGCCTGGAACGTCGTCAACCACAACGGCAACCTCACCTACATCGACGCCCAAACCGGCCAACGCAGCAACACCCCCCTCCACGACGGCACCAACGGCGTCCACGCCATCCCCCTCAACCCCAACCGCCAACCCATCCCGAGTTCCGCGCCCAAGCAGAGCGGCTCAGGGAACCCAGGGCCTTCGAAGCCGACCGGCGAGGACCGTCGGCCTCCCGCAGAACCAGCGGGCGGCAAGCACAAGGCGGAGAACGAGAGTCCGGACGGCAGTGAGGGCCCGAGCAAACCGAAGAAGCCCAAGAGGGACAGCGCCGAGAAGAGGCGGCAAAACCTAGCTGATTCTGAACGTCGATTCGACAGTTCCGAATACAAGGGGTCCGCCGAATACAACACAGCGCAGGAGGCCACCGACACGCATGACGGCATGTTGGGCGACGACGCGCAACGACGCCTGCGTCAGACGCACGACGTGCTCCAGATGGACATCGGCCCGGTCGTGGATGCAGTACACAGGTGGGCTGAACCGAAGACCCCTGGGACTGAAGCGCCGCTGCTCCAAGCTGTCCGTGAGATCAAGGCACACGGCGCTCTGGACGTGGAACACCTCAACACCATTCTCCCGGGATTCCGCGACCTGGACCGGCATCAGAGAATGGCCGCGCTCGCCGGCATCGCCCGTCTGAGCAACGCTGTGCACCGCGAATACTCGCCCCTCAATGTCCCCGTCAAGGAAGAAGGCGCACCAAACGGCGGAGTGCGGATCCACGACGGACATTCGATTAAGGGTGGCTCGCTGGCGAATGACCCCAAGGCGTTTGCTCGCGAATACGCAGCACGACAGAGCGTCCCGAAGAGCGACGACGACTCAAAGGCCGCCAAGGAAAAGCGCCTGAAGGACATCAACGTACAGAAGCGGCGCCTCACAGCCCTGTGGACCCAAGAGGTCGAGAAGGCAGCGGACGACATCTTCCGCCCCGATATGTCCGGCCGAAATTACATGGCGCTCGAAGTCACTGAAACCGACAAGGACGGAAACAGTCGAATACATTACGTGATCGACTCTTCCGTTCCACCCGGCTCCGCAGAGGGAGATGAAGTTTCCGCTCACTCTGAGCCGCTGGGCGGAGAAGCGCTGCGACGGGCACAGGCGACCAATCCTGACCGGCAGTTCAAGCTGACCGGCCTGTACACCGAGTACGAACCCTGTGGAAACAGTGGCGAATTGGGCGGGCAGGGCTGCTCTCACTACATCAGTGAAAACTTGGAGCGCCCTGCCAAGGGGCCCGGATCGGAACGCACCAAGTTCAGCGACTTGACGGAACAGCAGATCAAAAATGTCCCTGACGAGAAGAGCGGCGTAGAGGTTTCGTACGCCATTCCCTACCGATACGGCGATGTGGAAGCCGACACTCTCGGCGAAAACGAAGCCACGGTGCAACGACAGGAGAACCTCAAGATCAAGTGGGGTGTCGGCATGAACCAGGTACGCGGAGAGCTTCTGATCGCATGGGACAAGGCGATACAGACCAGGCAGCCCCAGGTGCCGTCACCGGCAGCACCGTCGCAGCCGTAGTACGGTCGAGTCCACTACCTGCCCTTCACTGTCGACATCGATCGGAGCCGTCACCCCGTGCTCTACGACGAAGCACTCGCTCGCCTTACTCGTTGGCTGGAAGAGCCGCTGGAGGGGAGCTGCATCCTCCCGGTCAGAGGGGCTGTGGGGGCAGGTAAGACACGACTTGTCAAGGAAATCCGCGAGCGTGCCACAGCAGCGTCCTACGTGGATTGCCGTGGCCTGGACATGGATGGCGTTATCGCCGCCCTACTTGCTGAATGGGGGTACGAGCCCGGGTTCCTCCGAAAGCGGAAAAACCCCCTGGATGACGCGGTCCGGGAACAGTCCAGAAACCGGACGGAACTCGTCGTTCTCCTCGGAAACGTGCAATGGGCAGGCAGATCCGCCACTTCGACGGAACCTCGGCGCATCGCCGAATCCTTGGTGCCGGCACTCGCGGTCTATGGCGGGCGAGCGGTACGCATCATTATGGAAGGTGATGCCGAGCAGGCGTCGGTACGACCCCCTCTCGCCGACGCTGGCGGGATTCTCCTGGACGATGGTGATACTCATGAGCCATACGGCCGGGTTTCCCGGCTCATCACACAACACCCGCGCCTTCGAGCACTCGCGGCAGCAGAGGCTCGGCAGATCGCTCTGCCCGTCTGGGAAGCTTTGTGTGACGCACTGGAGGTCCCCGGGACCATCGAGGACCTGCGTGAATCCCTGCTCACCATGCCGTCGGATATCGTCACTTCACACATTGACACCACGGGCGTGGAACGAGTCGGTTTCCGAACCGACGGCATACATCACCTCTTTCGATCGGAACAGGGTGCAACGGTTGCGGAACAAGGCCGTATCACTGACGCCCTGCTGACCGGTGTCACACACTCCGAGCACCCACAACGGGCTCAGGTCGGTGACCATTTCACAGAGTACGCGGCGTTTGCGTTGCCCGTGCATGCGGCGCTCGCCGGCCGACTTCCTGAATTGCTCGATTCGACCACGTTCCTGGTTCACGCGGATTACCGCACGATCTTCACCGGATTGGCGCTGGCCTATCCACACGGTGTTCCGTTCGGCACGCGGGCTTCCGCCATCCACTACTTGGAGGCGGATGGCGTCGAGCCCGCCAGCCAAGAGGAGTGGCTTTCCTGGCTGCACTGGGCCGAAATGAATCGCGGTGAAACGGAGTTTGCTTCCCAACTGGCCAGCGCCGCCCCTTCATTGCCATGGACAACCCGATGGACACGGTGGCGACCGTACGGAGTCCTCGGCCCCTCCCCCAGCGACCAAGCGGCCGCCGAGAACCTGGTCATGGGAAACCTCCACGGTTCTCCCGTCGTCGCTACGCAGACTGCACTCGATGAGGACGAACTGCCGGACGACTGCGATTTCGACGCCGATGGCTGGTCTCAGGAGCAGGTCTGGAGTCTGCAGGACGGCACACCTTTGAGCGGAACTCGCATCGTCACGGAGTACTGGGCCGTGACAGGGGAGATCGAGCGCGTCGAAGGACGCGAGTTTGAAGAATATGAAATCCCCCTCGACCAGAACGGCGGCCCTGCCCCCCGGGCACCGGAGTCCGCCGAACGTCTGGCGGCCGGCGGTGACGGTGTGTGGGTCTACGGCGGTGGTGGTGGCGTCTTCGTCATCGATGTGGCCGATCCGAACAGAGTCGTCGAAAGCCCGTCCTGGCGCGATGCACCGCTTCTGAGCACGCACAACCTGTCCGCGCGCTGGCCGGTGCCGGAGGCCGCAATCCGCCCGGACGCACCGACGCATCGGTGGCTGGAGGAAATCTTCGAGGACGCCCCCTGCGTTCTCCTTGATGCCACGCAACTGCCCAGCGGCCTCTCGGATACGCGTAGCCGCGCCTTCCTGGCTGGTAGCGGTCTCCCCGCCCTCGAAGACGACCTCCCTTTCGCCGCCCTCTCGGACCTCTCGGAGACGGGCCTGCAAGAAGGCTCGTGGCCCGCACATACGCCTCGCCCATCAGAAGCAGGCACCTTTTACCGCCTAGGCCGATGGATGCGTTCCGACTTGCTGCTGGACGGGGCCACGGGGCGGGTCTTCCAGGGCTCCGACAGTGATGAGAACGAACGACAACTCGCCAGCAGCCTTCCCCAATTCCTTACTGTGCTTGCCCTCTACTGGCTCGTCCGCTGGAGCAATGTCACGACTACGGAAGAGCGCCGGGATGCCACGCGAAGCCTGCAAGCCTGGGCCGCAGACATTGACCCGATCACTGCTGGACACCCACATTGGGACGCCATTTTCCGCGGCCATTGGGATGATCGTGAACAGCTCTGACCAGCGCACAGCCAGAAACCCTCGGCCCCGAGTTCTCGCGAATGCATGACGGTCATAACTTTTGCCCTCATCGCCATGTGGGCCGCATGGGCTTGACCTTCCCTACATATAACAGTGTAAGAAGCAGCCCCAAGCCCAAGCGGGGACGTCAGTAGAGGCATAATGGGCAACCAGGAACGGTCACCGAACATCACGTCGAACGAGGATGCCGTTTCCCTCATCACCGAGTGGTGGGGGGACGAGCGCCCCGGCGGCAAGTGGACCCATGTGGCGGATACTTCAGGACGCGACGGCGCCGAGGTGCTGCGCGAGGTCCACCGCACCATCGCCGGCAGCGTTCTGCTCGATGCCACCGGGCGTACCGCCGAAGAGTTGCACGCCGAAATACTAGGGATTCTTGGCGTTGACCTCTCTCCAGGCAGCCGCCGGAATTGGCGTGTGTCGTTGCGGAGGCTGGAAGAGCCCCGGCTCGTCCTCGTCATCAATGCTCACCGGGCGGGAGTCACGCGCTTCTCGTACGAGCCGGAAAGCCTCCTTTCCCGAACGGTTCAGGGATTGAGCGGTGGCAAGGCTGGACTTGTCGTTCACAGCGGGCCGGTGAGGCGCTCCGTACGTGCACCCATCGCGGTGCAGGTGGAGGGGCAGGAGTCCACGAATCGCGACTGGCCGCAGTCTGTCCGTGCCCTGGCTTTGTCGGAGCCGCGCGTCGTGCCCCTGCGCATGTGGGCTGAGCTCACCGCCGCTCTGACCGGCGAACGACCGACGGAGTCCGCCCTTTCGGAAGTCCTGACGGAGTTCCCGGACGCGCTTGCCTCCGACGAGAGCGGCGTCCGGTTCATGGACGAAAGCCTCGCCGAAGAACTGCGCCGCGGTACGGACGAGCGGGAGGTCGAAAACGTCAACCGGCATCTGGTCCGGTGGCTGTGTGACCTCTCTCCGGAATTCCAGCACCCGGAGGGGTGGAGCAAGCACGGCCCCGAAGGCGCCTATGCGGCGACCGGACTTGCCATGCATGCCGCACGTGCCGGCTGTTACCAGGGGCTTCCCGCAGACTACGAGGGGCCTGCGCGGGTCTTCGGTGATCTGCTCCAGGACGGGCAAGCGATGGCGAACGTCCCCCAGCTTTTGCTGCTGGACGCCGCCGCCTGTGCGAGCTTCGGCACCCTTCCCGGCAACTCGGCCGCCGCGGACGCCTCCTACCTTTGGCTGTACGGCATGATTCCGGCCGCGCAAGGGGAATGGGCCGCCTGGCTGTACCTCATGGCCACCGCGCGCGGCGACGACTCGTTCGCCTCCGCCGTCGCCGCATCCGGCGTGGACCTCCCGTGGAAGGTGAAGTGGACGCAGTGGCGGCCACCGGGTGCCTACCACCATCGCTACCTCTCATTCCGCGCCTGCGACGGCATGGCGGAAGTGCAATGGCAAGGACGGCCGGCCGTTGCCGGCCTCTACGACGCCGACGAGTCCACGACTCTCTGGGACCCCCTCACCGGCCAGCTGCTGGCCGGGCCCTGGTACGGGGAGGACATTCCGGAGGAGCATCTTCCCGACCTGTCGTGGCCCGATGAGGAGGAGGATGCGGGACCCACGACGTTTGACGAGCTTTTCGAGTCCATGCCGGACGAGCCTGCGGCCCACGAGCTGCTGCTCGCCGCTCCCCCGCTGGCTCTTGAGGATGTGACCGTCCTGGGTGGTGCCGGTGGCCTGTTCGCCGTCGAACCTGCGGCAGGGGGACCTTTCGCCGGTACCACCTCCTCCGAAGTGCGTCCCCTCTCCGGTCCATACGTGGCGGCAAACGAAACGACACCCGTCGATGCACCGCCGCCCGGCCCGGCAGATCTGATCGAGTTGTACGGCGCCGACGCGTTCCGGAAGTTCGGAGATGGGGACCTCCCCGCCGCACTCACCGACCCGGCAACCCGGCGCGCTCTCACCGACCTCGGCCTTCCCGCCGTGGATGAGAGCGGCATGGCGCTCTACCCCTGGGGGTGGGCCGGCCGGCTGCCCGAAGCCCTGGACCAGGTCTCCTGGCCGTCGGGCATCGATGCCCTCGAAGAGACCGGCCCGCTCTTCCAGATCGGGATCTGGATGGGCGGCGACCTGGTCATCGACGGCCACTCAGGTCACGTACTCCGCATCCCCACAGAGCCCGACGAGGAACATCTGGCAGCCCTGCCCGCGGCCTGCAGTCTGGAGAGCTTCCTGACGCTGCTCGGTCTGTGGGTCACTGGCCTCCGCCTCAAGGCCGTCATCGAGGACGACGAGCTCTACCTGTTGCGGCAGCACGTGCAGAGCGCCCAGTTGCTCGTCGACGAAACAGGCGCGGAAGCTCCTGCGTGGTCATATGCCTTCCTCAACGACTGACCGATGCCGCACGGCAGAAGTTGAGTGTGGCCCAATAGAGCCTCGCGAGGGCCGGCGACAAGGCAAACGCGAGCCACCGGAGTGCCGTCAAACCGCCAAGGCGGAAGTCACCAAGGCGGAACAAGCTCACAAGAAAGCCGGCGGCGCACTCAAGAACTCGGTGGGTGAACCGCGATCCAAGACTCAAGCTCGCATGGTCAGGCTGGAGAGGGCAAGGGGAACTTCCTGACCATGGTCGCGCTGTGGATGGCCGCCCACCTCACACCTCACCAGGGACCTGGTCGACGGCGACGAGGCATACCTCCTGCCCCACCATGTCCTCACCGCCCACCGGAACATCGACCCGACCGGAGCCGAAGCCCCCGCCTGGTCGTACGCCTTCCACAATCCCTGACACACACCCACGCGTTGTCGCGCGCCCCTGCCCCTGAGCCAGCTGAAGAGGAGAGAGGCTCCATGCCGGAGACCGAGCCGCCGGCGGAATCGGCACCCCAGATTCCTGCAACTCCCGCGGAAGCACTGGAGATCGCCAGTTCAAGCTTCAAGCCCCGTTGCCACGACGGCACCCTGGCACCTCTGCACGTCGAAGAATTCGACATCGGCTACCTCATCTACGCCACCTTCCCGCCCACGGAGCCACGCTCATTCGGCGGCAGCCATCTCGTGATCTCCAAGAGCGACGGTGCGCTGACATACGTCCCCAACTTCCCCCCGCAATCAGCAATCGGCCTCTATCGCAAGCGCCACCACCCCAACCCCTAACCCTCGGCGTTGCGCGGTAAATGCCGTCATCGATCGGTAGGGGCTCAATACAACGGCTGGACCCGTCGGATTTCGTCAGGCATCGGCGGCACATGGCCTCCGCCGCCGTGCGTACATCCACCTGCCTGCCCATGGCGGGCGAACTACGGAACGAGGCGGCCCACGCCTGTACGGACCGTTTCGATCGCGAGAAGCAGCAGCAGGGAGTGGGATGACCGAGCGCGAGCCGACGTCCGGGGAGGTCGCTCCCCACGAGGTGATGCCCCTTCTCCTGCGCTGGTGGAACGAGTGGCACACCGGTGACCCCTGGGCGCATCTGGCCGACCCTTCGGGAATTGCCGGTGCTGCGGTGCTGCGGGAGCTGCACCAGCAGATCGGGGGCAGCATCCTGGTGGATGCCTCGGGGCGTACCGCCGAGGAAGTCATGGCCGAGGTGTTGCACCGAGTCGGTATTGACGTGTCACCCGCCAACCGGTGGAACTGGCGCGCCGAGCTCGACCGATTGGGAGAGCCGCGGCTCGCCCTCATCGTGAATGCACATCGTGCGGGCCGCACTCGTAGCTCGTCCGAAGGGCGGCGCCTGGTGACTCAGGTGACCGACCGCCTCAGCGGGGGCCCCGTGGGCGTGCTCGTCCACACGCTTCCCGAGGCGCTGCCGCCGCTCGCCGATGCCGTCTTCTCCCTCCGTGACCGTGCAGACGGCGGTGGCTCCTGGCCGACGCCGCTGCGTGCGCTGGCGCTCTCCCAGCCCCGGGAGGTGCCGGTGCGCGTCTGGGCCGAACTCACGCACGCGCTCGGCAAGGAACCGGTGGCCGAAGGCGTGCTCCACGCCGTACTGGAGGACTTCTCCGACCACCTGATGTCCGGGACGCACGGAGTGTCCTTCGCCGACGAGGGCCTGGCGGAGGAACTGCGACGGAGCGCCACGGACGACGAGATCAACCGCGTCGACCGGCACATGACCGAGTGGCTGACATCGGTCTCACCCGAGTTCCGCCATGCCGAGGGATGGGCCGCAGCGAGTCCCGAAGGGCGCTACGCGGCCTTCGGGTTGGCCATGCACGCCGCACAAACGACCCTCGTCGCGTCGGGACCGGCCGAGGATCCGGGTCCGGCCACCCCCTTCGGCGCTCTCCTCCAAGACGGCGGGGTACTGGCCAACATCCCGCAGACGACCCTGATGGACGCCGCACGGTGCGCGTTCCTGGGTGACCTGCCGGGAGGTACCGCCGCCGGCGACGCGGTCCATCTCTGGTCCTACGGCGTGATCCCGTCCCGTCAGCCGGAGTGGGCCGCGTGGCTGCACCTGATGGCCATGGCCCGTTCGGACCGCTCCTTCGCCGCGGCCGTCGCGGACTCCGGTGTGCGGCTGCCCTGGAAGACGACGTGGTCGCATTGGCGTCCACCGGGTGGGTACCACTGGCGGTACCTCGAACCGGGCCCCGTCGACGGACTGACCGCAGTGTGCTGGCAGGGCCGTGCCGCCGTTGCCGGCCTCCACACCTGGACGTCCCGCGCCGACATCTGGGACGCGGTCACCGGCGAACACCTCGCCGGCCCCTGGCACGAGGAGATCCCGGAGGCTCACCACGCCGATCTGACCTGGCCGCAGCCGGACGACGCGGGAGCTGAGGCGAAAGCGGACGAGGACCGTTCGGGTCCCGAAACCGTCGAAGACCTTGAGGACGCCATGTCGGACGCGGAAGCGCTCCACGACACGCTTCTCGCCGGCCCCCCGCTCTCCCGCAACGGCCAGATAACTATCGGTGGTTCGGGCGGCCTCTTCGCCATCGAAATTCCGGAGGACGCAGAGTTCTCCGGTTTCCACTCACCGAACGTGGAACCCTTCTCCGGTCGCTACGCCTTCACCACGGCGACCGTTCCCGTGGACGCCTCCCCGCCCAGCCCCGCAGATCTGGTCCAGATGTACGGGGCCCATCGCCTCCACACCTTCCCGGCACAGTTGCTGCCCGACGGCCTGACGCTCGAAGCCACGCGCCGCGTGCTCATGGAATACGGCCTGCCGGAAATGAGCGATGAAGACGGTATGGGTATTTACCCGCGCGGTGACCACCGAATGAGCATCTTCGACGAAGTCACCTGGCCAACGGACATCGACCCCATCGAGGAGTCCGGCCCCTTCTTCCACATCGGTTTCTGGATGGGCGGGGAGCTCGTCATCGACAGCCCTACAGGACACGTACTGCGCATTCCCACAGAGCCCGGAGAGGAACACCTCGCGGCCCTACCGGCGGCGCACAGCCTGGAGAACTTCCTCACCATGGTCGGTCAGTGGGTCACCGGCCACCTCATCAAGGAACTTGTCGACGGTGATGACGAGGCACGTCTCCTGCCCGATTACGTACTCGCCGCCCACAAGCGCATCGACCCGATCGGAGCGGAGGCTCCGGCCTGGGCCTATGCCTTCCACTCGCAGTGACGGGGCGGTGCCTTCGACGTCCGCAACCGACCTCTGCGACAAGGGCCAGGCTTTCCTCTACGCGTAGCGACTTGCTGCTGGACGGAGCCGTGGGACGGGCCTTCCAGGGCTTCGACGATAATGAGAACGAACAACAACTCGCCGGCGGTCTTCCCCGATTCCTGACGGTGCCGGGCCACTACTGGCTCGCCCGCTCAAGCAACGTCACGACGGCGGAAGAGCGTCGAGATGCCAGGCCGAGCAGGCAAGCCTGGGCCGCGGCCACTGGGATGATCGTGAACAGCTCTGACCAACACGCAGCCACAAGACTTCAAGACGCCGTAACCGTCATCAGCGACTGGTGGCAGGAGTGTCCCCCCGGTGGCCGTCCGGCGTATGTGCTCGACCCGTCCGGGACGGACGGCGCGTCGGCCCTCCAGGAAGCCCACCGGCGCATCGAGGGAAGCGTCCTCGTTGATGCGCAAGGACTCACCTCGGAAGAAGTTCACCAAGAGGTCCTCGTCGCCCTCGGGGTGGACCTCTCGCCGGGCAGCCGGAGTCGCTGGCGGAGTTCCGTTCGGCAGCTGACCGAGCGGCGGCTCGCGCTCGTCACCAATACACACAGGGCGGGCCAAACCCGGCGTTCCTACGAACCGGAACGCCTCATCTCCCGCACCGTCCCGGGATTGAACAGCGGCAATGTCACCGTGCTGGCGCATACCACTCCCCGCGACCTCCCCGCCCGGTCCGAGGTGATCCTTCGGCTGTCGGAGAGCGAGCCCTCGGAAGCGCTGGAATCCCCTCTTCTGCGGGCGCTGGCCTTGGCGGAGCCGCGCGACGTTCCCCTGCGGATATGGGCTGAGTTGGCGAGCGCCCTGACCGGTGAGCCGGTCGCCGAGACAGCCCTCACCCAGCTTGTCGACGACCGTTCCGATCTGGTCCAGCTGGGCCCGAACGGCGTGGCCTTCCTCGACGAGGGTGTGGCGGAGTGGCTGCGGAAGGAGACGCCCCCAGCGGAGATCGCGCGGGTCAGTCAGCACCTCGTCGACTGGCTCCAGCGCACCGCGCACGAATTCCGGCATTCCGAGGGATGGGACCGTTCCGGCCCCGAAGGCAGGTACGCGGCGGCCGGGCTCGCCGCTCACGCGGTTCAGGCGGGAGCGCTGGAAGAGCTGTTCCCCCGCGGCGATGTGCTCGCCAATATTCCCCAAACCGCCTTGATGGATGCCGCGTGCTGCGCGTTCGGCGGTCATGTACCGGGAAATTCAGCCGCCGGTGACGGCATTCACCTGTGGTCGTACGGAGTGGTCCCGGCCAGCCAGTCGGAATGGGCGGCCCTGATGCACCTCATGGCCACCGCACGGCAGGACACGGCATTCGCCTCCGCGGTCGCCGGGTCCGGGGTCGAGCTGCCGTGGAAAACCGCATGGACTCACTGGCGGCCGCCCGGTGGCTACCACGTCAGCTACACCCAGCCGATGGTGCTGACCGCGCTGGCCGAAGTGCGCTGGGACGGCCGCCCCGCTGTTGCCGGTCTCTGTGAGCGCAAGCGCCCGGACGCAGCGATCTGGGACGCCGAGACCGGTGAGCTGCTCGCCGGGCCCTGGCAGGGAGACGACATCCCCGAGGGTCATCTGGACGCTCTCTCCTGGCCGCACCCGGCCGACGCCGGCTCCCCGGACGAAGCCGGCCGACGCCCGGGGCCCCGGACGTTCCACGATCTGTACGACGGCGTCCCTGCAGGCCGCAGCGCGCACCGCACCTTGCTGGAAAGCCCCCCGCTGCCCGTCGGCGATTTGGTGATCCTCGGCGGATCGGGCGGCCTCTTCGCGCTCGAGCCACGTGCGGGAGAGGAGTTCGCCGGCTTCGGATCCGGCGCTGCCGAGCCGCTGTCCGGTCCGTATGCCGCAGTCGGCCCGACCGCGCCCGTGGGCGCCCCGCCGCCCAGCCCGCAAGATCTCATCCCGCTGTACGGCGAAGGGGAGATCTTCGAGCTCGACGAGGAGGAAGTGCCCGACGACCTCACGGACGAAGCGGCACGGCGCACACTCCTTGAATTCGGTCTTCCCGACATGCGGGAATTCGGTATGGGCCTCTACCCGTACGGGGATTCCCGCTTCGACGTGATGGACGAAGCCTTCTGGCCCGACGACGTCCCCCCGGTCCAGGAGACCGGACCGTTTTTCCAGATCGGCTTCTGGATGGGCGGCGAACTGGTCGTCGACGGCCCCACCGGGCACGTGCTGCGCATTCCCACAGAACCCGATGAGGACCATCTCGCGGGCCTGCCCGCCGCATGCAGCGTCGAGCGTTTCCTCACCATGGTCGGATTGTGGGTCACCGGTCTCCGCATCAAGCAGACGATCCACAACGACCTCGAAGCCGTCTTGCTGCCGCAGTACGTGGCGCACGCGCAAGCGTCCGTCGACAGCACCGGCGCCGAGGCTCCCGCCTGGTCGTACCTCTTCTACAACGAGTGATGCCCGGCCGCCCTCAGCGCGTCGCGGACCCCAGGGCGAATTGTGAGCTGTTGCGGTCGTCGCTCAGTTCGACGTTGGTGATGCTGACGGAGATATGGGTGTCGTCGGAGAAGCGGAGTCGCAGGCGCATGTCGAAGCGCCAGGTGTCGTCGCCGTTCGGGTGGATGGTGACGGTTGCCGTGCCGTTTTCCACGTCGGACTTCTCGATGCCGGTCAGTACCGCGAGCGGGTAGGGGCCTGAGGTCATGCCGTCCTTGAATTCTCCGAACGGTACGGAGAGGGAGGCGACTTCCACCGCGTCGGGTGTCGCGAGGGAAAGATTGATGCCGGTGTCCCAGTCACGGTTCTCATTCGCGGTGATGAAGCTGACCGCTCCTGCCGCGAGCGTCACGTTGTCGGTCATGCGAGCCCCCCTGGCCTCCGCGGGGGCCTTCCGGTCCGCCCCCGGCGTCGCCTGGTTCTTTGCCAGGCAGGCAAGCGCACACGCGTAGGACCGGGAGAGTTCCCACAAAAGAGTGAACTGCCGGTGCCGGGTTGATGGTTGGCGGACGATCCGCGCGGTGGCGGCGCTGCCTCCGTCGCGATGCAGGGGAATCTGTGGGGGCGATTGTCAGTGGGGCGGTTCATCATTACGGCATGACTGACAGCGCCGAAAGCATCCGGGAAGTCCTCGCCGACGACGACCAGGTCGCGGCCCACGCGAGGGCGAACACGGCCGCCCTGCTGGCGGAACTCGTCGACGGGGGGTGTGTGGAGCCGTGGGCGGCTCTCGACGACGGGGAGGCGGATGACGAGTGGCCCGGCTGCCTTCAGTTCTCCTTCGAGTGCCCGCAGGGGTACGAGGGCGATCTCGTCATGCCGGGCGTGCCGCTCGCGGTCGTGAAGGAGGGGACTGCGGAGGGGCCTTGGGCGCTGCTGCACAACGGCGTCGCGTACGGGTGGGCAGATCTGGTGGCGGAGCTCTGTTCGTTCGACGCGGCTCGGCAGACCATCTGGGCCAACGTGGAGCGGCTGGTGGGTGCGCTCAACGAGCGGGGACTTCCGCTGGGGGAGGCGGAGGTGAACGCCGATCCGGATGCGAGTGGCGATTCCTGGGTGACGTACCTGCTCGCGGTGAACGGGCGGACGGTGCGGGTGTCGGTGCCGGACGTGGCGGTGGGGCCGGGGCTTGCCCAGGAGATGTATGTGGAGGGGTATCCCTTTGCCTGGGAGGCGGCGTTGGAGGCGATAGGTGGTGCGGCCGCGGGGGCGGTGGTGGGCTGAAGGGGCTTTGCGACGGCTGGGCGTGCGTCGGCCGTTTCGTAGAGATGCAATGCGGGCGTCACGGTCGTGCGGCAGAGTGGACGGTCGCGCGGTGGTGATCGACGATCACTGGCGGAGACGCACCGAAGCAGTGGTGAGCGAGCGGTAAACGGAAGTTACTGGCGGGGTACGAGCTCAGGGGGCGACGGCCATGGCGGGGACGTTCGGCAGGCGACGGTTGATGGCGGGCGGCGGTGGGGCGGTCCTCGCCGCGGCGCTGGCCACGGCTTGTGGGTCCAACACCGGCCGTGGGGGCGGTGGTTCGGGGGTCGGGCTCCGTCAGTGGTACCACCAGTACGGGGAGCCGGGGACCGAGCAGGCCGTGAAGCGGTACGCCGCCGCGTACAAGAAGGCCGAGGTCACCGTGCAGTGGCGGCTCGGGGACTACGACCGGCAGACCGCGGCCGCGCTGCTCACCGACTCCGGGCCCGATGTGTTCGAGGTCAACGGGCCACTGCTGGACCAGATCCAGGCCGGGCAGGTGGTCGATCTGACTGCCGAGATCGAGCCGGTGAAGGACGACTTCAACCAGGCCGTGCTGGCGCCGAAGATCTGGCAGGGGAAGGTCTGGGGCATTCCGCAGGTCATCGACATGCAGATGCTCTACTACCGCAAGAGCGCGCTGAAGGACGCCGGGGTGGAGCCGCCGCGGACGCTCGACGAGCTGGTGGACGCGGCGAAGGCGGTCAGCGCGAAGAAGAAGACCAAGGGGCTGTTCCTGGGGAACGACGGCGGGGTGGGGGTGCTGAGCGGTACGCCGCTGTTCGCTGCCGGGCTGAGCCTGATAAGCGAGGAGGGGAAGGTCGGGTTCGACGATCCGGCCGCGGCGCGGGTGCTGGGGAAGATCCGGCAGCTGTACGCGGACAAGTCGCTGCTGCTCGGAGCCCCGACGGACTGGTCCGATCCGGCGGCGCTCGTCCAGGGGCTGACCGCGATGCAGTGGTCGGGGCTGTGGGCGCTGCCGCAGATCAAGAAGGCGTTGGGGGACGACTTCGGGGTGCTGCCGTTCCCCCCGGACGGGAGCGGCGGCAAGCCCGCCGTTCCGGTGGGGGCGTACGGCTCCGCGGTGAGCGCGCGGAGCAAGCACACCGCGCAGGCGAAAGCCTTCGCCAAGTGGCTGTGGGTGGAGCGGACCGATTTCCAGCGCGACTTCGCGCTGTCGTACGGCTTCCACATCCCGGCCCGGATCTCGCTCGCGAAGCAGGCCGAGCAGCTGCGGGAGGGCGCGGCGGCCGACGCGGTGCGGTTCGCGACGGAGTACGGGCACGCGGAGCCGCTGCTGTGGACCTCGGCGAGCCGCACGGCGTATCAGGACGCGCTGAGCCGGATCATCAAGGACGGCGCCCACCCGGAGGGTGAGCTGAAGGGCGTGGTGCGGAAGGTCAGCGCCGAGCTCCAGCGGGTCAAGAAGAAGTGAGGGCCGGAGTGCTGGGGCCACAGCGGCGGAATCTGTGGTTCTGGGTGTTCGTCGGGCCGTTCGCCCTCGGGCTGGGGCTGTTCACGTACGTGCCGCTGGTCTGGAGCCTCTACCTCAGCTTCTTCGACGCCCACAACACGGTGAGCCCGGACGCCTCGGACTTCGTCGGCCTGGGCAACTACGGCGCGATGCTCAGCGACGGCGCGTTCCTGGCCAGCCTGGGGACGTTCGTGCTGTTCACGGCGTTCATCGTGCCGGCGACCTATGTGCTCGCGCTCGCGCTGGCGCTGATGGTCAACCGGCTGCGCGTCGCCCAGGCGTTCTTCCGCTCGGTGTTCTTCCTGCCGACGGCCTGCTCGTACGTCGTCGCGGCGCTGATCTGGAAGCTGTCGATCTTCAACGGGGTGCGGTTCGGGCTGGCCAACACCGTGCTGGGGTGGTTCGGCGCGGACCAGACCGCCTGGCTGTCGACGACCCACCCGCCCTGGTACTGGCTGGTCATCGTGACCGTACGGCTGTGGCTGCAGGCCGGGTTCTACATGATCCTCTTCCTGGCGGGGCTGCAGCGGATCTCACCGCAGCTGTACGAGGCGGCGGCGGTGGACGGGGCCCGGCCGGGCTGGCAGACCTTCCGGCACATCACCTTTCCGCAGCTGCGGGCCACGTCGGTCGCCGTGGTGCTGCTGTTGGTGATCAACGCGTTCCAGGCGTTCGACGAGTTCTACAACCTGCTGAGTGACGCGCGCGGGTATCCGCCGTACGCCCGGCCGCCGTTGGTCTACCTGTACTACACGGCGCTGGGCCAGGATCAGAACCTCGGGCTGGGCAGCGCAGGTGCGGTGATCCTGGCGCTGATCATCGCGGTGGCGACGGTGGTACAGGCCCGGTGGTTCGGGCTCGGCCGCAAGGGGGAGGACTGAGCGCGATGCAGGATGCGCTGACGAGGGCGGGGCGGGCGCTGCGGGTGGTGCTGCTGGTCGCCCTGGCACTGCTGTTCCTGGTCCCGTTCTATCTGCTGGTGCGCAACGGGCTCGCCAGCGAACGGGACATCACGGCACCGGACTGGACGTTCTTCCCGCACGCGCTCCAGTGGTCGAACCTGACCGAGGTCTTCCGGGACCCGAACCTCCCCCTGGGGCGGGCGCTGCTCAACTCCACGCTGATCGCGGTGTCGACGACGGCCGGCACGGTCGTGCTGGCCTCGCTCGCGGGGTACGGCCTGGCCAGGATCCCGTACCGGCACGCCAACGTCGTCTTCTACGCGATCCTGGGGACGCTGATGGTGCCGGCGGCCGTGACGTTCGTGCCGAGCTTCGTGCTGGTGTCGACGCTGGGATGGATCTCGACCCTGCGCGGGCTGATCATTCCGACGCTGTTCAGCGCGTTCGCCTGCTTCATTTTCCGGCAGTACTTCCTGGGCTTCCCCAAGGAGCTGGAGGACGCGGCACGGGTCGACGGCCTCGGCTACTGGCGGACGTACTGGAAGATCGTGGTCCCGAACTCCCGGCCGGTGTTCGCCGCCGTCGGCACCATCGTCTTCATCGGGGCCTGGAACGCCTTCCTGTGGCCGCTGGTGATCGGGCAGGACCAGGAGTCCTGGACGGTGCAGGTCGCACTGTCCACGTTCACCACCGCGCAGAGCCTCAATCTGCATGAGCTGTTCGTGGCCGCGGGGGTCTCGATCGCCCCGCTGGTGGTCGTCTTCCTGCTGCTCCAGCGGTACATCGTCGCGGGAGTGGAGCGCAGCGGGATCGACGACTGAGGCGCGAGGCGCGACCGGGGCATTGAGCGCTCCGGCACCGAGAAGGTACGGTGCGTGGCATGAGCACGCACTTGGAGGTCCGTGAGGTGGCGCCGCGCGACCGCGGCCCCCACGGCACGTGCGCGCCCCGCGGCCTGAGCTTTCTGCGCCGCCGTGGCCGGGTGGGGTCTCCCCCGGCCTGTTGTCGCCGTACCGCCTGAGCCGTCCGGCGGTCGCCCGGGCTGATGCCCGGCCGGCCTACGTCCGCCCCGGTGGCCGCCGCCTCCCTGACGCGGCGCTGCTCACGCCCTCGTGAGCCCCAGCCCTCCCTGGCAGGCCCCGCCGCCCCGGCTCATCCTCCGTACGCCCTGCACTCCTGTCCCGTACACCCCCGTACGCCCCGTAGGCCCCCGCCTCCCCGCCTCGCCGCTCCCCGCCCCTCCAGGAGGACCCGTTGACCACCGTCGCCGATGCCACCACCCCCGCCGCTCCCGCCGCCTCCGCTACCTCAGCCGCCTCCGTCGCTCCCACCTCCCCCGCCTCCCCCATCACCCCCGCCGCTCCCGTCCTGCGCTCGCACCGCATCCCGGCGGACGGGCTGTACGAGGGACCGCGGACGCTGCGCCGTACGCCCGACGGCTGGGAGGACCGGCCGTACGAGCGCTTCGAGGTCGTGCCGCAGGCCGCGACGATCGGGGCCGAGATCCGTGGGCTGGACCTGTCCCGACCGCTGTCCGGGGGGCTGCGCGCGGAGCTGAACCGGGCGCTGCTGGAGTGGAAGGTGCTGTTCTTCCGCGGCCAGCACCTTACTTCCGAGTCACAACGTGAATTCGCCGCCAATTGGGGGGAGTTGGAGACCAACCCACTGCTCGCACAGGGTGATTCCCGGGACGTGGTGCGGTTCGACAAGACGGCCGGCGGGGTGCCCACGTTCGAGAACGTATGGCACACGGACGTCACGTTCCGGGAGCGGCCGGCGCTCGGTGCGGTGTTGCAGTTGCAGTTGCGCGAGGTGCCGCCCACCGGTGGAGACACCATGTGGGCCGATATGGCCGCGGCGTACGACAATTTGCCTTCGGAAATCAGGGCCGCGATCGACGGGGCGCGGGCGGTGCACGACTATCTCCCGGGCTTCGCTCGCTTCTACTCCCCCGCACAACTCGCGCCATTCCAGGAGCAGTTCCCGCCCGTCGAGCATCCGGTGGTGCGCCGGCACCCGGAGACCGGGCGGCGGATGCTGTTCGTCAACGCGTCCTTCACCACGCGGATCGTGGGCTGGGACGAGACGGCCGGTGACCGGATGCTACGACTGCTGTTCCAGCAGGCGCACGTACCGGAGTTCCAGGTGCGGTGGCGCTGGCAGGCCGGCGATCTCGCGTTCTGGGACAACCGCGCCACCCAGCACTACGCGGTGAACGACTACGGGAGCGCGCGCCGGGTCGCCGAACGGGTCGCCATCGCGGGCGACCGCCCGTACTGACGGGTGCCTCGCCACCTGTACGGGCGGGGTGCACCACCCCGCCCCGGCGGCGGCCTCCCCGGCCCGCCACCCCGCCGACGACGCCTGGCCCACCACCCGGCCGAGGACGCCCGCCCCGCCCGCACTCCGCTCACCCAAGCACCGCGCACCCGCGCACCGCTCCCCCTCAGGCCGGTCGCCCGTAGGCCGCCTCCTCCGCCGGCCGCGCGCCGCGCAGCAGGGCCGCGCCCAGCGGGGTGAGGGTGTGCAGCACCGCGTTGCCCTGCCGCAGCGTGTTCAGCAGCCCGGCATCCCGCAGTACGGTCGCGTGCTGGCTGGCGGAGGCCACCGAGACGTCGGCGCGGCGGGCGAGTTCACTGGTGGTGCAGCCGACTCCGATGCCCTGGAGTATCGCGGAGCGGGTCTGGCCGACGAGCCGTCCGAGGGAACGTTCCTGCGGAACGTGCGGCGTGAGCCGCGGCGCCGGGTGCTCCACGGGGTAGACCAGGACCGGCGTCAGGTCCGGGTTGTGGAACGTGACCGGGGTGCGGCGGCAGAAGTACGAGGGCAGCAGGAGCAGCCCCCGGCCGTTGAGATGCAGTTCGCGGTCCACCGGGTAGTCGGCCTCCAGGACCGGCGGGCGCCAGCGCATCATCGGCGGGAGCGAGGCGAGCAGCCGGTCCGCGCCGCCGTCGAGCAGGGCCCGGCCGCGGGCCGCCCGGTCGGCCTCGATGCGGCCCTGGACGCGCGACCAGTACGGGGCGACGGCCACTTCGTAGTAGCGCTGGAGGACCCCGGCGAGCCGGCCGAGGCCGCGGCTGTCGCCCTCGGCCATCGCCCGTATCCACGACGGGAGCGGGCGGGTGGCGGTGGACAGCCGGGAGAGCTCGTCGTGCAGCCGGACGGCGGGTGTCTCGCGCAGTGCGGCGAGGGCATCCCCCATCCCGAGGAGCCCTTCGGCGGGCGTCAGGAAATCGGGGAAATAGCCGCGCGTGGGCACCAGCGGCGCCAGCAGACGCGCTTCGCCATTCAACTTTCCACGTGTTTCCGATCGCCATTTGCCGAACGCGGAATCGTCCCGCCGGTCGCGCAGTCGGTGAAAGCTCAACACCGTCTCCCACAGCGCGTCCGGGCGCGCCGCAATGCGCACACGGGCCAGATCGAGTCCACTGAAATGGACGCGTAACACCGAACCTCCACCCCTGTTTGCTCAGTCGGCCCCCGGCACGCCTGAGTATGCACGCCAACACGCGCGGTCACCATGCCCTTTTGGCCAGACTTGAAAGGGCTCGCGCGACCCGGCGGGCGACGGCAATGCTTGTACTCAATTCGACGGCGGCGCGACCGGCCCGGATTGCTCGATCCCGTGGGGGGTGATGGGCAAATAACCGGCCGCTCGGCAGCCCCGCCGAAGGCCGCCTTCCCGCGCCGACCGGGGTGGCGGCAGCTCCCGAGGGGGGAGTCCGGAGAAAGCGAGGGCGGCACCTCCGCACAGGTGCCGCCCCCGTCCGGGTGCCCCGCGCGGGCGTCCCTCGTCGGGGCGCGCCGCGGCCGGGAGAACGGCGGTGCCGTGCCTCCCACGCCCGCCCGCACCACCGGGTGAACTCCCGCACTCTTCCGGGCGAGACCGTGTGCCCGCCAGGAGTGCTACGCCAACGCCGAGGGCGGCACCTCCGCACAGGTGCCGCCCTCGTTGGGGTGCCGGTGCCGACGGCCGGGCGGGTGAGGGTAGGAGGCCCGTCCGCGGCACCGGAGGTTTTGCGGGGCACCACGGACGCGTTGCGCGCCCCGCGGTGCCCGGTGGGTCAGCGGCTGTCGCTGCCCTTCGACTCGGCCGCCGCCCGGCCCGCCTCCAGCCGTGCGACCGGGATGCGGAACGGGGAGCAGGAGACGTAGTCCAGGCCCACCTCGTGGAAGAAGTGGACGGACTCCGGGTCGCCGCCGTGCTCACCGCAGACGCCGAGCTTGAGGTCCGGGCGGGTGGCCCGGCCGGCCGCGGCGGCGTTGCGGACCAGCGAGCCCACGCCGTCCTTGTCGATGGTCTCGAACGGGCTGACGCCGAAGATGCCCTTCTCCAGGTACGCGGTGAAGAAGCTGGCCTCGACGTCGTCGCGGGAGAAGCCCCAGACCGTCTGCGTGAGGTCGTTCGTGCCGAAGGAGAAGAAGTCGGCGGACTCGGCGATCTGACCGGCCGTGAGGGCGGCGCGGGGCAGCTCGATCATCGTGCCGAGGGTGAGCTTGAGGTCGACCCCGTAGGTCTTCTCGACCTCGGCGATGACCTGCTCGGCCTCCTCGCGGACGATCTCCAGCTCCTGAACGGTGCCCACCAGCGGAATCATGATCTCCGCGCGCGGGTCGCCGTTGGCCTTCTTGCGCTCGGCGGACGCCTCGGCGATGGCGCGCACCTGCATCGCGAACAGGCCGGGGATGACCAGGCCGAGGCGCACGCCGCGCAGACCCAGCATCGGGTTCTGCTCGTGCAGCTTGTGCACGGCCTGGAGCAGCCGCAGGTCGTTCTCGTTGGCGTCCTTGCGGGCCTCGGCGAGCGCGACCCGGACCGACAGCTCGGTGATGTCGGGCAGGAACTCGTGCAGCGGCGGGTCCAGCAGCCGGACGGTCACCGGCAGCCCGTCCATCGACTCGAACAGCTCGATGAAGTCGGCCTTCTGAAGCGGCAGCAGCTGGTGGAGCGCGGCCTCCCGGTCGCTCTCGGTGTCGGCCAGGATGAGCCGCTCGACCATCTCGCGCCGCTCACCGAGGAACATGTGCTCGGTGCGGCACAGGCCGATGCCCTGGGCGCCGAAGCGGCGGGCGCGGGCGGCGTCCTCGGCGTTGTCGGCGTTGGCCCGGACGCGCAGCCGGCGTACCCGGTCCGCGTACGCCATGATCCGGTGGACGGCCTTGACCAGCTCGTCCGCGTCGTCGGCGCCGGCGTGCATCCGGCCCTCGAAGTACTCGACGACCGGGGAGGGCACGACCGGGACCTCGCCGCGGTAGACCTTGCCGGTGGAGCCGTCGATGGAGACGACGTCGCCCTCTTCGATGACGGTCCCGTCCTGGGTCGTCATCCGGCGGGACTTGGTGTCGACCTCCAGCTCCTCGGCGCCGCAGACACAGGTCTTGCCCATGCCGCGGGCGACGACGGCGGCGTGCGAGGTCTTGCCGCCGCGGGAGGTGAGGATGCCCTCGGCGGCGATCATGCCGTTGAGGTCGTCGGGGTTGGTCTCGCGGCGGATCAGGATGACCTTCTCGCCGGAGCGCGACCACTTGACCGCGGTGTACGAGTCGAAGACGGCCTTGCCGACCGCCGCACCCGGGGAGGCGGCGATGCCGCGGCCGATCAGGTCGGACTTCGCGCTCAGGTCGAAGCGGGGGAACATCAGCTGCGCCAGCTGCGCGCCGTTGACCCGCTGGAGGGCCTCGGCCTCGTCGATCAGGCCCTGGTCGACGAGCTGGGTGGCGATCCGGAAGGCGGCACCGGCGGTTCGCTTGCCGACCCGGGTCTGCAGCATCCACAGCTTGCCGCGCTCGATGGTGAACTCGATGTCGCACAGGTCCTTGTAGTGCGTTTCGAGCGTCTCCATGATCTGCATCAGCTGGTCGTACGACGCCTTGTCGATCTGCTCCAGGTCCGCGAGCGGGACCGTGTTGCGGATACCGGCGACGACGTCCTCGCCCTGTGCGTTCTGGAGGTAGTCGCCGTAGACGCCCTGGTGGCCGCTGGCCGGGTCGCGGGTGAAGGCGACGCCGGTGCCGGAGTCGGGGCCCAGGTTGCCGAAGACCATGGAACAGACGTTGACGGCCGTGCCGAGGTCGCCGGGGATGCGCTCCTGGCGGCGGTAGAGCTTGGCGCGGTCGGTGTTCCAGGAGTCGAAGACCGCGCGCACGGCGAGGTCCATCTGCTCACGGGGGTCCTGCGGGAAGTCGCGGCCGGTCTCCTTGGCGACGATGTCCTTGAAGTGCGCGACCAGGCCCTTGAGGTCCTTGGCGTCGAGGTCGACGTCGACGCGGACGCCCTTGACCTGCTTGGCCTCCTCCAGCGCCTCCTCGAAGAGTTCGCCGTCGACGCCCAGCACGGTCTTGCCGAACATCTGGATCAGCCGGCGGTAGGAGTCCCACGCGAACCGCTCGTCACCGGCCTGCGCGGCGAGGCCGGAAACCGACGCATCGGAGAGGCCGATGTTCAGAACGGTGTCCATCATGCCGGGCATGGAGAACTTCGCCCCGGAACGCACCGATACGAGCAGCGGGTCGTCGGCCTGGCCGAGCTTCTTGCCCATCTTCTGCTCAAGGGCGTCGAGGTGCTCGGAGACCTCGGCACGCAGTGCCGCCGGCTCGGTGCCGCTGTCGAGGTAGACCTTGCAGGCTTCGGTGGTGATCGTGAAGCCCGGAGGGACGGGAAGCCCCAGGTTGGTCATCTCGGCGAGGTTCGCGCCCTTGCCGCCTAGCAGGTCCTTCAGGTCCTTGTTGCCCTCGGTGAAGTCGTAGACGAACTTCGCGGACGAAGGCTGGGTTACGTGGGGATCTTGTGTTTCCGGCACGGCACTGACTCCTCGCCGACGGGCTGCCCTGACGGCCAGGAACATACCCAGATCGAAGGCGTATGGGTACGTCCACTTGGTCGACATACGTGCGTAACCAGCCGTCCGCCACCAGATCGAAAGTGATCACGCGTTCAGGCGACCCTTCACTACCTGAATGCATCACTCCACTACGCTGTCAGTGGCGCCCTCGTGTGATACACAGCGTGACGAATAGCTTGATCACTCGAACACATGATGCGTGGCACCGGGTGCCACCCTTGGAGAGATGGAGCCCGGCGCCAATTGCTCATCTGAGCGCAACCCCTATCAGGGGTGGCGAGAATCACGCGCTCATGTGTGAGCGGGTCCCATCATTTGGACCCCCTGAGTGCTCCTCGATCAGGAAATTCCTCGCCCGGAACACCTACCTGGTTCCCCCCGGGAGGCAGATCTGCACCCAATTCGGCCACCCGCCACTCCGGAGGCGGCCCCGGGAAGAACTGCCAGGCCATGGTTCCCGGCCAAGGTGAGGCACGCTTCCGCGTCCGAGGTCGTATACGGCCTGGACGGGAGTGCCGGCACGGCGGAGGGGCGCGAGGTCCTCGCGGGAGGCGCTCAGTGCTGCGGGCGGCGTCCGCTGCGCCGGGGCGGCGGGTCCTGGCCGTCGAGCAGCTCCAGCCGGCGTTCCGCGCCGCGGGTCTCGACCTGGAGCACCACCCGGCGCAGCAGATCCGCCAGGTCCTCCGCCTCGTCGTCGCTCAACGCCGCGGTCACGAAGACCTCTTCGGCGTTGAACTCCGGGACGATCCGGGCCATCAGCCGCTCGCCCTCGGGCGTGAGGGCGAGCAGGGCGAGCCGTCCGTCGGCCGGGTGCTCCTTGCGTTCCAACAGGCCACGGCCCTGCAGGGTGCGGGCGACGCCGGTGAGCGTGCCCTTGGAGATGCCGGCTTCCTCGGCGACCTGCCGGGTCTCGGGCTCGCCGCGGATCCAGACCACCCACAGCACGACGAACGACGTCCAGGTCAGCTCGGCGGCGCGCAGCACGGAGTTCTCGACGTGCTGGCGCACGGCGGCCGCGGCGCGGTAGAGGGCCGCCACCGCGGCCATCTGCTCACGGCGGAGCGGGAGGTCACCGAGCTTGGCGCGTACGGCCTGCTCGGTCTCCTCGATGGACCGGTGTCCGCTCACCACAGCGCGCTCTCCCTCGGCCCGCATCCCGTACGGACTCAAACGGTAACGCGGTCCCCGTGGGGCCGCGCGGCGCGCTCAGCCGCCCGACGTGTCCAGCTCCGCGTCCGCGTCCACGCCCGCGCAGTCGTACGGGTCGTCCAGCCAGCCGTCCGGGAGGACGACGCGGTTGCGGCCCGACGTGCGGCCGCGCGGGCCGTCCGCGCCGGCCGGCCACGGCTGGTCCAGGTCCAGCTCCGACAGCAGCGCCTCCAGCTCGTCGAGCGAGGAGGTCACCGCGAGGCTGCGGCGCATCTCGGAGCCGATGGAGAAGCCCTTGGTGTACCAGGCGACGTGCTTGCGGAAGTCGATCACGCCGCGCGCCTCGTCGCCGATCCACTCGCCGAGCAGGGTGGCGTGCCGCAGCATCACGGCCGCGACCTCCTTGAGCGTGGGCTCGGCGTAGGTGCCCGTCCCCTCGAAGCCGGCGACCAGGTCGCCGAACAGCCAGGGCCGGCCCAGGCAGCCGCGCCCCACGACCACCCCGTCGCAGCCGGTCTCGCGCATCATCCGCCGGGCGTCGTCCGCCGACCAGATGTCCCCGTTGCCGAGCACCGGGATCTCGGGGACGTGCTCCTTCAGGCGCGCGATGGCGTCCCAGTCGGCGGTGCCGCCGTAGTGCTGAGCCGCGGTCCGCCCGTGCAGCGCGATGGCGGTGACGCCCTCCTCGGCCGCGATCCGCCCCGCGTCCAGGTAGGTGATGTGGTCGTCGTCGATGCCCTTACGCATCTTCATGGTCACCGGCAGGGCGCCCGCGTTCGCCACCGCCTCGCGCAGGATGGAGCGCAGCAGATTGCGCTTGTACGGGAGCGCCGAGCCGCCGCCCTTACGGGTCACCTTGGGGACCGGGCAGCCGAAGTTGAGGTCGATGTGATCGGCGAGGTCCTCGTCCGCGATCATGCGGACGGCCTTGCCGACGGTGTCCGGGTCGACGCCGTACAGCTGGATCGAGCGGGGCTTCTCGGTCTCGTCGAAGTGGATCAGCTGCATGGTCTTCTCGTTGCGCTCGACCAGCGCCCGCGTCGTGATCATTTCGCTGACGAACAGGCCCTTGCCGCCCGAGAACTCCCGGCACAGCGTCCGGAACGGGGCGTTGGTGATCCCGGCCATCGGCGCGAGGACCACAGGCGGCTGCACGGTGTGCGGACCGATCTGCAGCGGAGTCATGGGGCTGTCTTCCTCGGCTTCCTTCGACGGGGCGGGGCGGGCGGGCCGCAGCCGTACGGACGGGTGGACCGGCCGGCCGCTGCGACCTCCTATTGTCCCGCACCGCGGGAGTGGCCCTGCCGGGACCGCGGGGGCGGGCCTGCCGGGCACGGGACGACGCGGATCGTTGTAGCGTTCAACCATGCCTGACCTCAGCCGCCGGCGTCGACTCCTGGTACTGGCGATCTGCTGCATGAGCCTGCTGATCGTCAGTCTGGACAACACCGTTCTCAACGTCGCCCTGCCGTCGATGCAGCGTGAGCTGCACGCCTCGGTCTCCGGGATGCAGTGGACGATCGACGCCTACACCCTGGTGCTGGCGTCGCTGCTGATGCTGGCCGGTTCGACGGCCGACCGGCTGGGCCGGCGGCGGATATTCATGGTGGGGCTGGTGGTCTTCGCGCTCGGCTCGCTGCTGTGCAGCCTGGCGCCCGGCCTGTCGTGGCTGGTGGTCTTCCGGATGGTGCAGGCCGTCGGCGGTTCGATGCTCAACCCCGTCGCGATGTCGATCATCACCAACACCTTCACCGACCCCCGGGAGCGGGCCCGCGCCATCGGGGTGTGGGGCGGGGTCGTCGGCATCAGCATGGCGGCCGGGCCGGTGATCGGCGGGCTGCTGGTGCAGAGCGTCGGCTGGCGCTCGATCTTCTGGATCAACGTCCCGATCGGCGCGCTCGCGCTGTTCCTCACCCTCCGCTACGTCCCCGAGTCGCGCGCCCCCAGGCCGCGCCGGGTCGACCCGGTGGGCCAGCTGCTGGTGATCGCGCTGCTCGGCTCGCTGACGTACGCGATCATCGAGGCGCCGGGCGCCGGCTGGACCTCCCCGGAGATCCTGGGCTTCGTGCTGGTGGCACTGGTCTCGCTGGCGGCGCTGATCGGATACGAGCGGCGCCGTACGGAACCCCTGATCGACCTGCGGTTCTTCCACAGCGCGCCGTTCAGCGGCGCCACGGTCATCGCGGTGTGCGCCTTCGCCGCGCTCGGCGGCTTCCTCTTCGTCAACACGCTGTACCTGCAGAACATCCGCGGGCTGTCCGCCCTGGAGGCCGGGCTCTACATGCTGCCCATGGCCGGGATGACGCTGGTCTGCGCACCGCTGTCGGGACGGCTCGTCGGCAGCCGCGGCCCCCGGCTGCCGCTGCTGCTCGCCGGTACGACGATGGGCGCGAGCGGGCTGCTCTTCGCGGCCTTCGACGCACAGGCGAGCAACACCCTGCTGTTCACCGGCTATGTCCTCTTCGGCATCGGGTTCGGCCTGGTCAACGCGCCGATCACCAATACCGCGGTCTCCGGTATGCCACGCGCCCAGGCCGGGGTGGCCGCCGCCGTGGCGTCCACCAGCCGGCAGGTGGGGCAGTCGCTCGGCGTCGCGGTGATCGGCGCCGTACTGGCGGGCGGGGCGTACGCCGCGGCCGGCGGGCAGCAGTTCGTCGCGGCGGGCCGGCCGGCCTGGTGGATCATCGCCGGCTGCGGCGCGGCCGTCCTGCTGCTCGGCGCCCTGACGACGGGCCGCTGGGGCAAGGCCACCGCCCGGCGCACCGCGGCGCTCTTCGAGGAGGACCGGCCGGGACACCGCCCGGCCGACGCACGGTCGTAGGGCGGCGCACCGCCGGCTGCCCCGCCCGGCGGGCCCGTCACGCCGCGGCGAGCGCCAGCTTCTCCAGCTGCCGGAGCCGCTCGTGGGTGGTCTCGTCCACGGGGGTGTAGGACAGCAGCTTCGGGCCGGGGTTGGGGCCCGTCCACAGGCTGGTGGCGGTCACCTGGAGGACGCCCACCTGGGGGTGGCGGAAGAGCTTGACGGAGCTGACCGGGCGGATGACCTCGTGCTGCGCCCAGATCTCCCGGAACTCGGGCGAGGCGTCCGTCAGCCGCGCGACCAGCGCCTTCCAGGCGGGTTCCGCGACGTGCTCGGCCATCGAGGCGCGGAACTTGGCGGCCATCACCCGCATCGTGGCGTCCAGATCGACCACGCACGCCCGCCACTCGGGGTGGGTGAACGCCAGCCACATGCAGTTGCGGTCCTCTTCGGGCAGTGCGTCGAGGTCGCACATCAGCCGCCCGTAGGTGCTGTTGTAGGCGAGGATGTCGAACCGGCTGTTCTGGACGACCGCGGGGAACGGCGCCAACTGCTGGAGCATCTGCCGCAGTTCACGCGAGACGCCGGTGCACTCCTTGCCCGGCAGCGGATCGACGGCTCCGGCGAGCGCGAAGAGGTGGCTGCGCTCGGCGCGGTCGAGCAGCAGCGCGCGGGCGACCGCGTCCAGGACCTGCGGGGAGACGTGGATGTCCCGGGCCTGTTCGAGCCAGGTGTACCAGGTGACGCCAACGGCCCCCAGATGCGCGACCTCCTCGCGGCGCAGCCCGGGCGTGCGGCGGCGGGCACCGCGCGGCAGGCCGACCTGCTCCGGGGTGATGCGTTCGCGCCGGCTGCGCAGGAAGGCGGCCAGCTCGGCCCGGCGCACGGCGTCGTCGCCGGCTGCCGTGCCCGGGCGCGGGCCGGCGCCGGGCGACGGGGCGGCGGACGCGGCGGGGCGTGTGGCAGCCTGCGTCAGGGTCGCATCAACGGTCATGCTTCCAGGGTGCCGCAGCGCTCAGCCGGTTGCCAGGTAGCACCGGTACCAGGATAAGGACACTCTGGTACCCCTCTGAGCGGTAGACGATCGTCGACACCGTGAGCGATACCCGAGCACAGACCCCCACTCTCGAAGCACCGGCCGACGCGCCGCGGAAGCCCGCCGTTCCGGCGCTGCTGACCCCTCTCGGTCTGCTGACCGTCCTGCTGGGCGCCGCCCTGCCCATGATCGACTTCTTTATCGTCAACGTCGCCCTGCCGACCATCGACCACGACCTGCACGCGGGCCCCGCGATGCTGGAGATGGTGGTGGCCGGATACGGCGTCGCCTACGCCACGCTCCTCGTCCTGGGCGGCCGGCTCGGCGACATGGTCGGCCGCCGCCGGCTGTTCCTGTGGGGCCTGGCCACCTTCGGCCTGACCTCGCTGGCCTGCGGTCTCGCCCCGGACGCCGGCACGCTGGTGGCCGCCCGGGTCACCCAGGGCGCCGCGGCCGCGCTGCTGCTGCCGCAGGTGCTGGCCACCATCCAGGCCACGACCTCCGGCAAGCGGCGCGCCCGGGCCCTCAGCCTGTACGGCGGCACGGCCGGCGTCTCCAGCGCCGTCGGCCAGGTGCTCGGCGGGCTGCTGGTCTCCGTCGACCTGGCGGGTACCGGCTGGCGTGCGGTCTTCTTGGTGAACGTGCCGATCGCGGCGGCGGCCTGGCTACTGGCCGCCCGTACGGTGCCCGAGACCCGCTCGCCGCGCCCGAGCCGCGTCGACGGCCCCGGTACCGCGCTGCTGGCCGCCACCCTGATCACGCTGCTGCTGCCGCTGACCGAGGGGCGGGCGGCCGGCTGGCCCCTGTGGTCCTGGCTCCTGCTGGCCGTCTTCCCCTTCGTCGGCACCGCGTTCGTCCTGGTCGAGCGGCGGGCCGAGCGTTCCGGGCGCACGCCGCTGGTGCCGCCCTCGCTCCTGCGCATCCCGTCCGTGAACAGCGGGCTGGCCATGATCGTCCCGTTCTCGGTGGGCTTCGGCGGGTTCATGTTCGTGGTGGCCGTCGCCCTGCAGAACGGCCTGCGCTACGGCCCGTTCGCGGCCGGTCTGTCGCTGGTGCCGCTCTGCGCGACCTTCTTCATCGCCTCGCTCGCCGGGCCGCGGCTGGTCGGCCGCTTCGGACGGCGGGTGGTGATCGCCGGTTCGCTGATCCAGGGCGCCGGGCTGATCGCGCTGGCGCTGACCGTGCACGCGAGCTGGCCCGGTACCTCGGTGGCCGGTCTCGCGCCGAGCATGGCGGTCCTGGGCTTCGGGCAGGGCATGGTGCTGCCGGTTCTGATGCGCATCGTGCTGAGCGAACTGCCGGTGGCGCAGGCGGGCGTGGGCGGCGGCGCGATGGTCACCACCCAGCAGTCCGGGCTCGCGCTGGGCGTGGCGACCCTGGGCACCCTCTTCCTCTCGCTGCTGCCGAGCGTCGGCATCCGCGATGCGCTGCTCGCCGCCCTGCTGACCCAGCTGGCGATCGTCGCGGGGACCACGGCGCTCGCCCTGCGGCTGCCGCGTTCCGTGCGCTGACCTGCGGAAAGGCGCACGGGGACACCTGGGCTCACACGTGACGGCTGACAGATATTGAAATCTGTCAGCCGTCATGCCATGCTGAATGCACGAAGGATCCCGACGGTTTCTCCCGTTGACCGCCGGCGCCGCCACCGCCGTGCGGGCCCCTCCGGCACCCGCCGGATCCCCTCCGACCTCCCCTTCTCATTCAGGAGCACACAGTGCAGACCCGCACCCTGGGCACCACCGGCCCACAGATTTCCGCCCTCGGCCTCGGCTGCATGGGCATGTCCGCCCTCTACGGCGACAGCGACCGCGCCGAGTCCCTCGCCACTGTCCACGCGGCCCTCGACGCCGGCGTCACCCTGCTCGACACCGGCGACTTCTACGGCATGGGCCACAACGAACTCCTCATCAACGAGGCCCTGCGCACCGCCCCCGCGGCGGCCCGCGAATCCGCCCGGATCAGCGTCAAGTTCGGCGCCCTGCGCACCGTCGAGGGCGGCTTCACCGGCTACGACGGCCGGCCCGCCGCGGTGAAGAACTTCGCCGCGTACTCCCTCCAGCGCCTGGGCACGGACCACATCGACATCTACCGCATCGCCCGGCTCGACCCGGACGTCCCGGTCGAGGAGACCGTCGGCGCCATCGCCGAGCTGGTCGAGGCCGGCCATGTGCGGCACATCGGCCTCTCCGAGGTGGGCGCGGAGACCCTGCGCCGGGCCGCGGCCGTCGCCCCGATCTCCGACCTCCAGATCGAGTACTCCCTCCTCTCCCGCGGCATCGAGGACGCGATCCTGCCGACCGCCCGCGAACTGGGCATCGGCATCACCGCGTACGGCGTGCTGTCCCGCGGCCTGATCAGCGGCCACTTCAGCCGCGACCGCAAGCTCGCCGCGAACGACTTCCGCGGTATGAGCCCGCGGTTCCAGGGCGAGAACCTCGCGCGCAACCTCGACCTGGTGGACGCGCTGCGCAAGATCGCCGAGCAGAAGGGCGTCTCGGTCGCCCAGATCGCCATCGCCTGGGTGCTCGCGCAGGGCGAGGACATAGTCCCGCTGGTCGGTGCCCGCCGCCGCGACCGGCTGTCCGAGGCACTCGGCGCCCTGGACGTCACGCTGGACGCGGAGGACCTGGCCGCGATCGAGCGGGCGGTCCCGGCCGATGCCGCCGCCGGCGCGCGCTATCCGGCCGCGCAGATGGCCCACCTCGACAGCGAGCGCTGACCGCAGCGCGGGCGAGGGCGACGGCCAGGTACCGTCCGTAGGTACCACCACCGCCGCCCCGCGCGCTCCCCCGAAAGGCCGGCCCGCCCCATGCCCCCCGAGACGTTGACCCCCGAGCGCATCCTCGAAGCCACCGAGGAGGTACTGCGCCGCTACGGCCCCGCCAAGGCCACGGTCGTCGATGTGGCGCGCGCCCTGGGCGTCAGCCACGGCAGCGTCTACCGCCACTTCCGCACGAAGGCGGCGCTGCGCGAGGCGGTCACGGCGCGTTGGCTGGAGCGGACGAGCCAGAAGCTGTCGGCGATCGTGACGGAGGACGGCCCGGCACCGGAGCGGCTGGACCGCTGGCTGACCACCCTGTTCGAGGCCAAGCGGCACAAGGCCGGTGATGATCCCGAACTGTTCGCCACCTATATGACCTTGATCGGCGAGAGCGGCGGAGCGGTCGACCGCCACGTCACCGACCTGGAGTCGCAGCTCACGACGATCATCGAGGCCGGGGTCAGCGAGGGCGCCTTCCACACGCCCGCACCGGCCACCACCGCGCGCGCCGTCTTCGACGCCACCGGCCGCTTCCATGACCCGTGTTACGCCGCGGAGTGGTCCCGCCCGGAAATCACCGCCGACTTCGAAGCGGTCCGCAATCTGGTCCTACGCGGCCTCCGCGGCTGAGACACCTCCGGAGGTCGCCCGAATCGGGAGCCGGAGAGGCACGGTCGGACGGGGCATGTGCGCAGGGTGTCCGGTCAACTGGCTGATGTCCTGCGGACGGACATTCGCACCCGGCACGGAGAAGCGGTCCTGCTCCGGCCGGTCACGGTGGAGGACGTACCCGCGCTGATGCCGATGTTCCGCGCCGCCGTGACCACCCGGCTGACGGGCGGACACGACGACGGGGAGCCCGACGAGCCGCAGCTACGGGCCTGGTACGGCACCCGCGGTGATCAGGAATGGTCCCGGCACCGCGGCCGCCCCGGAAGCCCGCCCGACGTGCCCGGAAACCGGCCCGGACCTCCCGGCACCTGCGCCCGGGGTGCCCAGGCCGTGTCCGACGGGTCAGCGAGCCTGCTGTGGGGGCAGTGGGGCCGTGAGCTGGCCGGCGGAGCGGTCAGCGTCCGTACGGGGGTGGCGGTTCCGCGACGGCATGCCTGCGGGACCGAAGGGTGGCGAGGCCGAAGGCCAGTCCTCCGGCGATGAACCAGGGGTTCCAGAGGGCCAGCGTCCAAGCGCGCTGCCCCACACTCACGGAGGTGTTCAGATCCGTTGCGTTGGTCAGCAGCAGCACCTCGATACCGATGCCACGGACCAGCAGGAGGGCACTGACACCCCATCCCAACCACCTGGCCAGCAGAGCGGGAACGCCCCGGAGCCGGGGCCGGGCAAGCAGCCATGCCAGCAGCGCGCCGAGGAGGCAGAGTGCACCCACACCCCACAAACCGGCCACCACGAACCACAGCGGGCGCGTGGTGGCCAGCGGACCGGCGGAGATGCTCAGCCCCACCTCACCGCCCACGGCCCAGTAGAAGTGCAACCCGGCGAACGCGGCCGCCCACGAGCAGGCGATACGCCCCCACAGCGTGGACGGTTCCGCACCCGTTCGCTCCGGTTGGCGCCTCACCGCCGGCCCTCACCGGCATCGCGCCGGTCAGCGCACGGGCCGCCCGCTTCCTGCGGCACCACGACGAACGCGGTGCCCTTGATCAGGTCGATGCTGGAGCGGGGCGGCGCACCGTCACTCTCGTCGTCCCGCCGGAGCAGCTCCACCCGCCGCTGCTCCAGCTCCACCGTCTTGTTTCCGTTCACGACCGCCGTGAATTCATCGAAGGCGGTGTTCGACAACGACCGCCCCGTGCGCCTGCGGAGCCACGGGATCAAGCCCAGCCCCGTGAACCCTCGCCACGCGCTCTCCACCAGGGCGAACAAGGCCAGCAGCCCCGCCAAGGCCGGGAACGACATGAGCCAGACCGTCACAGATGACCCCTCATCGTCCAGCAACGCAATTGGCTTCCGGAAATCGGCGGAAGGGTCGGCGTCGTTCTCATCGGACGCGCGGACCGGGAGAACTCGGAGTTCCGGACATCGGTCCGCGCATGGACCGCCCGCACAGACACTCCGGCACCCGTCGCAGAAGATTCGTATGCGCTGATTGCCATGGGATCACTGTTCTGGACCCGCAGCGCACAGGCATCGGGCCGACGCATGATCCGCTTCCCCCATGCGGCGGAGGCACAGCCATGGAGATCCGCCGCAAGGAGGAGTGCCATGAGAGCAGGCCGACTACCGCTATCTGACAGGACGCAACAGCCACATTGAGGTGGGGGCTTCGGGGCTGGACGAGCGCTGGCAACGAGGCGTTGAGGCTCAACGGCCCGAAGCGGACTCGCAAGCATGGAGGGTTAGGGTGTCCCGGCGATCACCTCGTAGGGCGCCTCGATGGCACTTTCACCGGAAATCGCGGGAGGGGCGGGCAAGCAGGTGGACAGTGACCTGCGGCATGCATCTGTCATGGCGCTCGGCGAGCTCGGGCGAAGTCACGACTACCGCGACCGGGCGGATGCCGGTCACGGCCTGGCAGGGTTCGCCGAGATGCAGACGGCCCTTGGGCCGCTGCTGGGGCTCGTACTCGACCCGGATGACACCTTCGTCACCCGGCGGACCGCGGAAGCCTTGCTCCGGCGAAAGGACAGGGTCGGGCTGACGGTAGTCGCGTCCGCACTGGCCGTCGCCGATTCGCATCACAGCGAGTGGATCCACACCGCGATCGTCGATGTATTCAGCGTCTTCTCCGACGATCGGGACCACGCGATACAGCTGTGCGAGGAGATGTCACGGGGCGCCGACGAGCGCGTTGCCCTGGGAGCCCGTCAGCTGCAGGAAATTCTGGCAGAGATCGATCCCGTTCTTCGCCCTGCATAGTGGGCGGAGTCGCGGCCTGCAGTGCCCTCATCGTGCGCCACCGGCCCGCACGGTGTGCGCTACCGGACCCGCCGGTAGCTGCTGCCGTCCTTCGGGCGGGCCAGCAGACCTGCCACGACCAGATACCGGCGCAGCGCCGAGCAGTCTTCGTGCACGGTCAGCAGCGCCTCGTTGACCTCGCGCTCGCTGTACTCCCGGTCCCGCTCGAACAGCGTCTCCGTGAGGTGGACGAGCAACTGCTCGCGCCGGGCCGCCTTCCGCGGAATCGCCGTCAACCGCCCGCGGGAGAACAGGGCGGCCACGCCCTGCGCTCTGTCGCTCGTTCCCTGAGGTGTCATGCCGGGCAGCCTCTCCCGTACGCCACCGGCCGGCAACGCATTTTCGGCGGCAGCACGACGAAGGGCCCGCCCACGGCCGTATGACCGAGGACGGGCCCCACACCCGGTATGCCCGTTACTTCTTGAAGCCGTAGTCCAGCAGCTTCTTCGCGTCGGCCGTGCGGTTGGGGACCGACGAGGACGCGAGGACCGCACCGATGACGGTCTTGCCGTTCCGGGTGGCGGCGAAGACCAGGCAGTACTTGGCCTCCGGACCCGAGCCGGTCTTCACGCCGATGGTGCCCGCGTAGCTGCCGAGCAGAGTGTTGGTGTTGTCCCACGTCATGTAGCGGTAGCCGCCGCTCTTCGTGGTGACCTTCTGCTTGGTCGACTTGGTGCCCACGACCGTACGGAACGTGGAGTACTTCATCGCGTTGCTGGCGAGCTTGGTCAGGTCGCGCGGCGTGGAGTAGTTCGAGCCGTGCCCGATGCCGTCGAACGAGTCGAAGTGCGTGTTCGTCAGGCCGAGGCTCTTGGCGGTGGCGTTCATCTTGCCGATGAACGACTTCACCCGCGCGTCCCGGGTGGACCCGGAGCCGAACTTGTCGGCCAGCGCGTACGCCGCGTCGCAGCCGGACGGCAGCATCAAGCCGTACAGCAGCTGGCGGACGGAGACCTTGTCGCCGACGATCAGCCGGGCCGACGAGGCCCAGTTGTTGTTGACGATGTAGTCGCTGTACGCCTTCTGGACCGTGACCTTGGAGTCAAGATTCAGATTCGGCTGCCCGAGTACCACCCGGGCAGTCATGATCTTGGTGGTGGAGCCGGTCGAGCGACGGGTGTCCGCCGCCTTGGTGAACAGGGACTTGCCCGTGCCGTTGTTCATCACGAAACCGCCCGCGGCGGTGATCGTGGGCGTCGGGAGCGTGGCGGCCTGCGCCGGAGCGGCGAACGCCCCGGCGGTGAGGACGGCTCCAGCGGTGATGGCGACCGCAGAGACGCGACGAATGCCCTTAATGCCGGTTTTCAAATTGACTACTCCAAATACCCCTGCAGTGCGGCCCATATGAGAAAGCCGCTCGCTCATGAGACGCGTGAGAAGGGCTGATGGATGCGCCCGGGGACGGCTTTGTTACCGGACTAATGCACTACGCCCCGCCTCACCGCTCAGCCGCCCCCCGAAACCCCGCGCTACGGCTGGTCGCCGACCCCCAGGAAGTGCAGCACCGCCAGCACCCGGCGGTGATCAGCGTCCGCCCTCGGCAGGTCCAGCTTCGCCAGAATGTTGTTGATGTGCTTGGCGACCGCGCTCTCGCTGACCACCAGACCGGCGGCGATCCCCGCATTGGAGCGGCCCTCGGCCATCAGGGCGAGCACCTCCCGCTCACGGGCCGTCAGCCGCTCCAACGGGTCGCTCGACCGCCGCACCAGCAACTGCGCGACGACCTGCGGGTCGAGCGCGGTACCGCCGTCCGCCACCCTCCGCAGCGCCTCGATGAACTCCTCGACGTCCGCGACCCGTTGCTTGAGCAGATATCCGACGCCGCTGGTGTTGGCCGCGAGCAGATCGGCGGCGTAGCGCTCCTCGACGTACTGCGAGAGCAGCAAAACGGCGGTCGACGGCCACTTCTGCCTGATCGCCAGGGCGGCCCGCACCCCTTCGTCGGTGAAGCCCGGCGGCATCCGCACGTCCACCACCGCGAGGTCAGGGCGGTGCTCCTCGACCGCGGCGAGCAGCCCCGGCGCGTCCCCCGCCTCGGCCGCCACCTCGAAGCCGGCCATCTCCACCACCTTGACCAGCCCGATCCGCAACAGCACGGAATCCTCGGCGATCACGGCACGCCTCACCTCGGGCACGGCAGCTCCACGCTCATCATGGTCGGTCCCCCCACAGGGCTGCTCATCCGGAATGTTCCGTCCACGGACCGCACGCGCTGGGCGAGCCCCGTAAGGCCGGTCCCCCTGGACGAGTCGGCGCCGCCCGCCCCGTCGTCGGCGATCACCACCCGTAGTATCCCGCCCAGCCGGGTGACCGTCACCTCCGCCCGGCTCGCCCCCCGCGCATGCTTGGCCACGTTCGTCAGCGCCTCGGAGACCACGAAGTACGCCACCGCCTCGACGGCCGGCGCCACCCGCTCCGACGGATCCTGCGGCAGATCCACCCGCAGCCGTACGGGCAACGGCGCCCGGGCCGCCAGCCCCGACAGCGCCGCATCGAGCCCCAGCTCGTCCAGGACGGCCGGATGCAGCCCGCGCACCAGGGAGCTCAGCTCCTCGATCGCGTCCTTCGCCTCGCGGTGCGCCGCGTCGATCACCTCACGTGCCTCGGGCGGCAGGTCCGTCAGCGTGGCCTTGGCCAGTCCCAGGTTCAGCGCCAGCGACACCAGCCGCTGCTGCGCCCCGTCGTGCAGGTCCCGCTCGATGCGCCGCCGTTCGGCATCCGCGGCGTCCACGATCCCGTCGCGGCTCTCGGTGAGGTCGACGACCCGGCGCGCCAGGTCCTCGCTCGGGTCGGGCCCCAGCAGACCGGGCCCGACATACGTCTCCAGGCGCACCAGGGCCGTGGCGAGGGCGGGTGCCGCGGCGAGCGCGGCGAGTCCGGCGAGGGTGACGTAGAACGCCTGGGTGGTGTAGCCGGGGTGGTCGGCCCGCCACTCCCAGGAGACCCCCCATATCCACACGTACACCGTGGTGGCGGCCACGCCGGTCAACAGCAGCGACAGCAACAGCACTTCGAGCCCGCCGAGCAGTATGCCGACCAGGCAGTGGTAGCCGTACTGCCGCTGCGCCCGCTGCCACCCCGGGCGGGGTATGTCGATCCCGAGCAGCCGCCGGAAGCGCCAGCGCTGGGCCGCGGTCAGCGCCGGCGCGGAGAACACCGCCAGCAGCAGCGCGAACCCGAGGACCACCGGCACGCTGCTGTCCTGCCCCTCGATGATTTCCCACCCGAGGCCGAAGATCATGAACAGCAGGAACCCGGTGAAGAGGTGCAGCGGCGCCCCGAGGGCGAGGAAGGATACGTCGCGGGTCAGGAGGGTGAGAGTGCGCCGCAACCGGGGTGGAATGGTCATGATCGAACGATAGGCGGGGGCGCGGAACGGCAGCCATGAAGCTGCTGCCCGGAACGGGGGTGTAGCTGGTGCCACCCCAAGTCGGACAGCCGCGTTACTGACGGTGGCCGGCCTGAACCGGAGTCTTGATCAGGAGCCCGACGGCCGGGTTCGTGACACCGGAAGAGACCCTCCCCATGACCCTGATCGCCTTCAACTCCCCTGCCGGGAACGGCCGTTGCGCGACGAAGAGCAGCTGGGTCCGCCGCGGGCCGGTACACCTCGGCACGGCCCGCCGTCGGCACGGCCGGATCCTCACCGGCGCCGGCCTGGCCCTGCTGCCCTGGCTCGGATACCTCGCCGCCACCCTGCCGCCCGCCGAGGCCGCGGCCTGGGTCGTCCTCGACGCCCTGGAGGCGGCCGCCCTCCTCGCCGCCGGCACCCGTCTGCTGCGCGCCGACCCCCGCCACCGGGCACCCGCGGCGGCCGCGGCCGTCCTGCTGCTCGCCGACGCCTGCATCGATCTCGCCACCGCCGCCCCGGGTGCGGAGTTCGCCACCGCCGTCGCCATGGCCGTAGCGGCGGAACTCCCCCTGGCGGCCCTGTGCGCCGCACTGGCGGCACACCCGGCGCGAGCCACCCAGGGCACGGGCGCAGGCGCGGGGTCGGGTTGGGGCGCCGGTACGCGTACGGGGTCGGTTTCGGGTTCGGGCACCTAAGGCTCGGCCGAACAGATCCCGTAGGGGTGGCGCGGCCCCCCTTCGGGGCCACAACGCGGCGCGACGGAACCGGTTGCTCTGCTTGCGCGTTGACTCGTCAGGTCTTCGAGGGGAGGGGAAGAACATTGTCGAGTTTGAGCTTCCCGCCGGTGCGCGCGGTCGGACGCGGGGCGGCCTGGTACCGCGGTGACTGCCATGTCCATTCCGTGCGCTCGGTCGGTGGAGAACTCACTCCCGAAGAGTTGGCGCTCGGAGCCCGCGCCGTCGGGCTCGACTTCATCGCGACGACAGAGCACAGATCTGCTGCGGAACCCGGTGTATGGGGCCATCTGGCTGCCGATGACTTCTTGATCGTTCTCGGCGAGGAAGTGACCACGAAGACCGGGCACTGGCTCGCGCTCGGCATCAGCCCCGGCCAGGTCGTCGATGGGAACTACGGGGTCAGGGACGGATCAATCGATCAGTATCTGGACCAGGTGCATCGAGTGGGCGGCCTGTGCGTGGCGGCGCACCCGCATGCGCCCTATCCGTCGGGCGACTTCATGTACCCCTTCCGAGGCTTCGATGCGGTGGAGGTGTGGAACGGACTGTGGACTTCGGACCGACCCTGGAACGCTGACAACGAGGCCGCCTTGGCGGAGTGGGGGCGGAGCCTCGCAGCTGACATCCAGACGGACTCGTGGCGGCCCGCGATGGGCAACAGCGACACGCACTTGGAGGGGCAGATCGGCGTCCCTCACACTGTGGTCTTCGCCGAGGAGCTGAGTACGGAGGCGATCCTGGTCGGAATCCGCTCGGGCCGCAGCTGGATCGCCGAGTCGGCAGCCGTGGAGGTGTCATTCACGGCCGATGTGGAGGGTCGCGTTGCCGGAGTGGGAGAACGGCTCGCAACTCATGGTGGGGAGGTTGAAGTGCGCGCAGCGGTGCAGGGCGTGCCGGCGGCGACCGTCAGCTTCCACACCGATCGAGGGAAGGTCCACCGCGCATCCCTACCCGCTGACGGAGCAGGAGTGGTGCACTGGCACACAACGGCGGAGGACTCGGCGTTCGTCCGCATCGAGGTCCGCCATCCCGACGGACCCGTCGCCGCACTCACCAATCCGATCATCCTGACCTGACTGATCAAGGCACGCTCAACGCGGCGCGACGGAGCGGGCATTCCCGAAAAAGCAGTGGTGCCGGGCCCCCGAGGGACCCGGCACCACTCCTGTCCGGCGGTACGGCGTCAGCCGCACCCCGGCCGTGACGTCAGCAGCCCAGCAGGCGCCCGCCCAGGTACGCCTGGATCTGGTCCAGCGAGACCCGCTCCTGCTTCATCGTGTCGCGCTCGCGCACGGTGACCGCGTTGTCGTCGAGGGTGTCGAAGTCGACGGTGACGCAGAACGGCGTGCCGATCTCGTCCTGGCGGCGGTAACGGCGGCCGATGGCGCCCGCGTCGTCGAACTCGATGTTCCAGTTCTTGCGCAGGTCGTCCGCGAGGCCCTTGGCCTTCGGGGAGAGCTGCGGGTTGCGGGACAGCGGCAGCACCGCGACCTTGACCGGCGCCAGGCGCGGGTCGAGCCGCATGACCGTGCGCTTCTCCATCTTGCCCTTGGCGTTCGGCGCCTCGTCCTCGATGTAGGCGTCGAGCATGAAGGCAAGCATCGCGCGGTTCACGCCGGCCGCCGGCTCGATGACGTACGGAGTCCAGCGCTCGCCGGCCTCCTGGTCGAAGTACGACAGGTCCTGGCCGGACGCCTTGGAGTGCGCGGACAGGTCGTAGTCGGTGCGGTTGGCCACGCCCTCCAGCTCGGAGAACTCGGTGCCGCCGAAGTTGAAGCGGTACTCGATGTCAGCGGTGCGCTTGGAGTAGTGCGAGAGCTTCTCGGCGGGGTGCTCGTACCAGCGGATGTTCTCCTCGCGGAGGCCGAGGTCGCGGTACCAGTTCCACCGCTGCTCCATCCAGTACTCCTGCCACTGCTCGTCCTCGCCCGGCTTGACGAAGAACTCCATCTCCATCTGCTCGAACTCGCGGGTCCGGAAGATGAAGTTGCCCGGAGTGATCTCGTTCCGGAAGGACTTGCCCATCTGCGCGATGCCGAACGGCGGCTTCTTGCGCGAGGTCTGCTGGACCTGGGCGAAGTTGGTGAAGATGCCCTGCGCGGTCTCGGGACGCAGGTAGGCGACCGAGGCGGTGTCCTGCGAGGGGCCGAGGTGGGTGGAGAGCAGGCCGGAGAACTGCTTGGGCTCGGTGAAGCCGCCCTTGTTGCCGCAGTGCGGGCAGTTGACGTCGGCCAGGCCGTTCTCGGGCAGCTTGCCGTGCTTGGCCTCGTACGCCTCTTCCAGGTGGTCGGCGCGGAAGCGCTTGTGGCAGGAGGTGCACTCGGTGAGCGGGTCGGTGAAGGTGGCGACGTGGCCGGACGCCTGCCACACCTCGGGGGCCAGGATCACCGACGAGTCGATGCCCACGACGTCCTCGCGCGAGGTGACCATGGCACGCCACCACTGACGCTTGATGTTCTCCTTGAGCTCGACGCCCAGCGGACCGTAATCCCAGGCAGCCCGAGAGCCGCCGTAGATCTCACTGCAGGGGTATACGAAGCCACGGCGCTTGCTCAGGCTGACGATGGTATCGATCTTGTCGGCGGCCACGGTGCTCTCTTCATTACGACGACGAACGATGGATGGCAGCGCCCTCACGCCTCGGCGGGGGGTGGTGGTCGAGAGGCGGATGAGCGAATAGTTCAGGGTACCGGCGGGCGTGCCCCCCGGACCAAATCGATTCCGGGCCGCTGTCGGCCCGCTCACACCGGCCCGAGGTTTATTGACAATCGTTTCCAGGTTTGTTGAAAATGAGTGTCATGAACATACGCCGTCATCTCACCACCGTGGCCGTCGCCGGAGCCGCGGTGCTCGGCCTCGTGGCCCTCTCCGCCTGCGCCCCCACAAGTAACGGGCGCACGGAGGACGGCAAGCTGAGGGTGACAGCGTCCTTCTATCCCATGGAATTCCTCGCCGAGCAGATCGGCGGGAAGCACGTCGAGGTGACCGACCTCACCAAGCCCGGCGTCGAACCGCACGACCTGGAGCTCACGCCGAAGCAGACCGCCCAGCTCGGGGAGTCCGGCGCGGTCGTCTACCTCAAGGGCCTGCAGCCCGCCGTGGACGCCGCGGTCGCCCAGTCCGGCGTCAAGCACGTCGCCGACGCGGCCGCCCTGACCCCGCTGGAGAAGCACGGCACCGAGGTCGACGGACACCACCACACCACCGGCGACAACCACTCGCACTCGGATTCCGAGGGCGGCAAGGACCCGCACGTCTGGCTCGACCCGGTGCGGTACGCCCAGGTCGCCCGGGGCGTCGGCAAGACCCTCGCCCAGGCCGACCCGGGCCACCGGGCCGAGTACCGGAAGAACGCCGACGCCCTGGTCAAGAAGCTGAACGGCCTGGACAAGGAGTTCCGGGACGGGCTGAAGCAGCGCTCGTCGGACACCTTCCTCACCACGCACGCCGCGTTCGGCTACCTCGCCGAGCGGTACGGCCTGACCGAGGAGGCCATCAGCGGCCTCGACCCCGAGTCCGAGCCCAGCGCCCACCGCATCAGGGACTTGCACACCCTCGCCGCCGAGCACCACGTCTCCACGGTCTTCTTCGAGACGATCGCCAACCCGGCCACCGCCAAGACCCTGGCCGGCGACCTGCATCTGAGGACCGACGTGCTCGACCCCCTGGAGGGGATCACCGGCACGTCCCGCGGCAAGGACTACTTCGGCGTGCAGCGCGCCAACCTGGCCGCGCTGCAGAAGGCGCTCGGCAGCAAATGACGGACACCGCACACCCGCAGCACGCAACGGAGGTCCCCATGAACCAGCCGGTCATCGACCTGCGCGCCGCCACCGCCGCACTGGGCGCCCGCCCCGTGCTGCGCGGCGTCGACCTCACCGTGCACGGCGGCGAGGTGGTCGCCCTGCTGGGCGCCAACGGATCGGGCAAGTCCACCGCCGTACGGTCGGTGATCGGCCAGGTCCCGCTCACCGGCGGCACGCTCTCGCTCTTCGGTACGGAGTTCCGCCGCTTCAGGGACTGGGCCCGCATCGGCTACGTCCCGCAGCGCACCACCGCGGCCGGCGGCGTCCCCGCCACCGTCCGCGAGGTCGTCACCTCCGGCCGGCTGGCCCGTACGAAGCTGGGCATCCTGCGCAAGGCCGACCGGGCCGCCGTGCACCACGCGCTGGAACTCGTCGGGATGGCCGACCGCGCCAAGGACTCCGTCAACGCGCTGTCCGGCGGGCAGCACCAGCGCGTGCTGATAGCCCGGGCGCTGGCCGGCGAACCGGAACTGCTGATCATGGACGAGCCGATGGCCGGCGTCGACCTGGCCAGCCAGGAAGTGCTCGCCGCCGCGCTGCGCGAACAGGTCGCCCGGGGCACCACCGTGCTGCTGGTGCTGCACGAGCTGGGCCCGCTGGAGCCGCTGATCGACCGCGCGGTGGTGCTGCGCGACGGCTGCGTCGTCCACGACGGCCCACCCCCCGAGGCCGTGGGCCAGCACGCCCTGCCCGGCCACGACCACGTCCACCCGCACGCCGACGCCGCCGCGGAGCCGCTCCGCACCGGCCTGCTGAGCTAGGGGCTGCGCGACCCATGGAAATCCTCACCTACGCCTTCATGCAGCGGGCCCTGATCGCCGCCCTGATCGTCGGCATCACCGCCCCCGCCATCGGCATCTACCTCGTCCAGCGCCGTCAGGCCCTGATGGGCGACGGCATCGGCCATGTCGCCCTCACCGGCGTCGGCCTCGGCTTCCTCCTCAACACCAGCCCGGTCTGGGTCGCCACCGCCGTCGCCGTCGCCGGCTCCGTCGTCATGGAACTGATCCGCTGGTACGGCAAGACCCGCGGCGACCTCGCGCTGGCCATGCTGTTCTACGGCGGCATGGCGGGCGGCGTGATGCTGATGAACCTCTCCGACGCCGGCTCCAACGCCAACCTCGGCACCTACCTCTTCGGCTCGATCACCACCGTCTCGCCGCAGGACATGACCACGATCTACGTGCTCGCCGCCCTGGTCCTGGCGATCACGATCGGCCTGCGCCGCCAGCTCTTCGCGGTCTGCCAGGACGAGGAGTTCGCCCGGGTGACCGGACTGCCGGTACGGCTGCTCAACCTCCTGGTCGCGGTCACCGCCGCAGTCACCGTCACCGTCGCCATGCGCGTCGTCGGACTGCTGCTGGTCAGCGCCCTGATGGTGATCCCGGTCGCGGCCGCCCAGCAGATCAGCCGCAGCTTCGCGGTCACCTTCGCGGTGGCCGTCGCCATCGGTGTCGTGGTCACCCTTACGGGCACCGCCACCTCGTACTACGTGGACGTCCCGTCCGGCGCGACCATCGTGCTCTTCGCCATCGCCCTGTTCGTGGCCTTCACCGCGCTCGCCGCGCCGCTCGCGAAAAAGCGCGCCAAGGCTGCCGCCGGGCCCGGGGACGGGTGCACCCTGGAGGTACCCGGCGGCCGCACCCCCGCGGACGACGTGAGCGTGGCCGGATAGCGGCGGCGAACCGGCCGGGAGATAGATGTAGGGGTAAGCGTCTCACCAGGCATCCGGTTATCACCTGGCACAATGGCGGGACGCATGCGCAGGGGGAAGTCCTGACGTCCTAGGGAGGCAACGGTGGCGACGAGCGCGGGATCTCCGGTTCGCGGCCGGTCGACGCGGCAGCGGACCGCGGTGTCCGCCGCACTCGACGAGGTCGACGAGTTCCGCAGTGCGCAGGAGCTGCACGACATGCTCAAGCACCGCGGCGACTCGGTCGGACTGACCACCGTCTACCGCACGCTGCAGTCGCTCGCCGACGCCGGCGAGGTCGACGTGCTGCGCACCAGCGACGGCGAGGCCGTCTACCGCCGGTGCAGCACCGACGATCACCACCACCACCTCGTGTGCCGGGCCTGCGGCAAGGCCGTCGAGGTCGAGGGCCCCGCGGTGGAGAAGTGGGCCGACCAGATCGCCACCGAGCACGGCTTCCAGGACGTCGCCCACACCATCGAAATCTTCGGGACCTGCGGCGACTGCGCCGGCCGGGCCGCCGAGAAGCAGTAGCGACGACGCGTACGAGAACGGGCCGCCCCGGTGACCGGGGCGGCCCGTTCCGCGCGTGCGGGCGCGTGTGGCGCCTCCGGGCGCCTTACTTGGCCGTCTGCCCGTCCGGCTCCGGGGCGGCGCCGAAGCGGCGGTCCCGCTTCGCGTACTCCAGGCACGCGTCCCACAGGTTCCGGCGGTCGAAGTCCGGCCAGAGAATGTCCTGGAACACCATCTCCGCGTAGGCGCTCTGCCAGATCAGGTAGTTCGAGGTCCGCTGCTCACCGGACGGCCGGACGAAGAGGTCCACGTCCGGCATGTCCGGGTAGTACATGTACTTCGCGACGGTCTTCTCGTTCACCTTCGACGGGTCCAGCTTTCCGGCCCGTACGTCCGCCGCGATGGCCGCCGCCGCGTCCGCGATCTCCGCCCGCCCGCCGTAATTCACGCAGAAATACAGCGTCATCGCGTCATTGTTCTTGGTCTGCTCCTGCGCGATCTGGAGCTCCTGGACCACGGACTTCCACAGCTTCGGCATCCGCCCGACCCACCGGATGCGAATGCCCAGCGCGTCCATCTCGTCGCGCCGCCGCCGGATCACGTCGCGGTTGAAGTTCATCAGGAACTTGACCTCGTCGGGCGACCGCTTCCAGTTCTCCGTCGAGAAGGCGTAGAGCGAAAGGTTCTTCACGCCCATTTCGATGCAGCCCTTGAGGACGTCCAGGACGACGCCCTCGCCGACCTTGTGGCCCTCGGTGCGCGGCAGTCCGCGCTCCTTGGCCCACCGGCCGTTGCCGTCCATGACCACGGCCACATGGTTGGGAACCAGCTCCCCGGGAATCTTCGGCGGCCGCGCGCCGGAGGGGTGCGGCTCGGGCGTGACGTACTCGCGTCGGTTACGGCCCAGAATCCCGCGTCGTGCCATGCGGCCCACTTCTCCTATGTGTCGGCTTCGGGGGTTCGGTTGTGTGGCGTGTGCGTGCTGCTCTGCGTACGGCTACGGCTACGGCTATTGCTCGACGTACCGGAGGGAGCGCAGTCCCCGCTCCAGATGCCAGTGCAGGTACGCCGTGACCAGCCCGCTGCCCTCGCGGGCGTGCCGGGCCTCGCAGGCGTCCGCGGACTCCCAGTCGCCGGTCAGCAGCGCGCTGAGGAGCCCGATCGCCTCCGAGGAGGGTACGACGCTCCCGGGCACCCGGCAGTCGCCGCAGATCACCCCGCCCGACGCGACCGAGAAGAACCGGTTCGGGCCGGGCATCCCGCACCGCGCACAGCTGTCGAAGCTCGGCGCGTAGCCGTTGACGGCGAGCGAACGCAGCAGGAAGGCGTCGAGGACCAGGTGCGGGGCGTGCTCGCCGCGGGCCAGCGTCCGCAGACCGCCCACCAGCAGCAGGTACTGCTGCACCGCGGGCTCGCCCTCGTGGTCGGTGAACCGCTCGGCGGTCTCCAGCATGGCCGTGCCGGCCGTGTAGCGGGCGTAGTCGGTGACGATCCCGCCGCCGTACGCGGCGATCGTCTCGCTCTGCGTGCACAGGGGCAGCCCGCGGCCCACGAGCTCGCTGCCGCGGGCGTAGAACTGCACGTCGACGTGCGAGAAGGGCTCCAGCCGTGCGCCGAACTTCGACTTCGTGCGCCGTACGCCGCGCGCCACGGCCCGCACCCGGCCGTGGCCGCGGGTGAGCAGCGTGATGATCCGGTCCGCCTCGCCCAGCTTCTGGGTGCGCAGCACGATGCCGTCGTCGCGGAACAGACTCATGGCGCCCATTCTCGCCCATGGCCGGAGCGGGTCGGGCGACTTCACCGTTCGCACACGCAGGGTGACGCTACGGAACTACGCTGGGCTCATGACCAACACGTCACAGCAGGTCGGCTGGGAATTCTGGGGCTCCGAACTCAAGAACCGGCGGGAGGGCGCCGGTCTGAGCCAGGAGGAACTGGGGCGGCGGCTCTTCGCGTCGCACGCGTTGATCAGCAGATTCGAGTCGGCGGAGCGCCGGCCGCGGCTGGACATGGCGATCCAGATCGACCAGGCCCTGCAAACCGACGGCTTCTTCGAGCGGCTGTGCCGAAAGCTGCTGGAGGCATCGCCGTACGCGTCCTATTTCGCGGCGGTGGCGGAGCTGGAGCGGGTGGCTACGAAGATCTGTGAGTTCGAACCGACGGTGATTCCGGGACTGCTGCAGACGGCGGCTTACGCCAGGGCCATCACCGTCGCGACGCACCCCTTCGCGGTCGATGAGGTCATCGAGCAGAAGGTCACGTCCCGCATGGAGCGGGCCCACGTGCTCAAAGCCACTACGCGGCCCGAGTATTGGGCAATCCTTCACGAAAGCGTGCTGCGTATCCCCGTGGGGGGACCAGCCGTCATGGCCGAGCAGCTGATGCGCCTGGCAGCCTTGGCGCACGACCGCAAGATCCTCGTACAGGTCGTACCGTTCACGGCAGGGGCCCATGCCGCCATGGGCAAATCGCTGCGCCTCATGGAGTTCAACGACGCACCGCCAACGGCCTATACAGAAGGCGCGTACTCGGGGAATTTGCTGGACGATCCGGCCGTGGTGAAGTCCGCTCAGGGGGCTTACGATCAGCTGAGGGCCGCCGCCCTGTCCCCGGAGGCGACCCTCCCCCTGATCAAATCGGCGGCTGAGGACTTCACACGATGCGCGAGTACGACCTGAGCACGGCTCGGTGGCGTAAGAGCACCTACAGCGACGGCAACGGCGGCAACTGCATCGAGGTCGCCGACCACTTCCCCGGCGCCGCCACATGGCGCAAGAGCAGTTACAGCAGCGGTGCTTCCGACAACTGCGTCGAGGTCTCCGACGATCTCCCCGGCGTCGTCCCCGTCCGTGACAGCAAGGCGGGCGCCGACGGGCCCGTCGTCGCCGTTCCCGCGTCCGCATGGTCCGCTTTCATCGGGGCCGTCAAGAACGCGCGGTTCACGGACGCCTGACCGACCTTCACCGTGCCGGCACAACAGGCACACACCGGCCCCGCCATCTGACCTGGATGACGGGGCCACATCACGTTAGTGTCCGGTCATCGCGGGCGGAAGGTGACCTTCCGTACTTCTCAGTCACCCCTTGGGATCTGGCCCTCACGGCACGTCAACTCCCCGGTAGCATCCGGTGATGATCGGCAACACGACGCCGTGCAGGCCGGCCGACCCAGTCAGTACCCCACTTGAGGATCTCGATGACATCCATACCGGAGGCGCTGTTGTGGTGCCTCAGCGCAGGTACGGCCGCCGCCGTGGTCCTGGCGGCGCTCTCGATCCGGGCGAGCGGCCAGCGCAAGGCCCTCAGAGGACGCCTGACCGCCGCTGAGGAACAGAACAGCGCCACGCTCCACAGCAATACGGAGCTGTCGGCCCGGCTGCGTGCCACCGAGGCCGAGATCCGGCACCTGGCCGGGACCCGGCTCCCCGACCTCACCCTCGCCCTCGCCCACCCGCACGTGCCCGTGCGAGGGCTGATGGACGCCCGGTTCGCCGGGTCCGAGACCGACCAGGCGCTCAACGCCGTACTGGAGCAGGTCAGCGAGGCCATCACCAAGGAGCGGGCCCGGGTCGACGCGGCGGCACAGTCCACCCTCCGTGGCGCGACCACCACCATTCAGGCGCTGCTCTACCGGCTGCAGACCGCCCTTCAGGAGATGCAGCACCGCTACGACGACCCGAACGTCGCCCAGGACCTGCTGAACGCGGACTTCCTCAACGAGCAGGCACTGCGGCGCATCCAGGCCACCGGTGTGGTGTGCGGGGCCTGGCCGGGACTGACCCGGGAGGACTCCTACCTCGCCGAGCTGGTGGTCGGCGCCGCCTCGCGGCTGCGCGGCTACGAGCGCGTACAGGTCAGCAACCAGCTGCGCGACCCGGTCGCGGTGGTCGCGCGCGCGGTCGAGCCGATCGCCATCACCGTCACCGAGCTGCTCGCCAACGCGCTGCACCACTCGCACCGTGAGCTGCCCGTCACCGTGACCCTCCAGCAGGGCAACCGCGGCGCCTCGGTCATCATCGACGACTACGGCGTCGGGATGCACGAGGACGAGGTCAAGGCCGCGATGGAGCTGCTGGCGAGCAACACCGATCTGCTGCTGACCCAGCTCGGCGACCCGCCGCGGTCCGGCTTCGCGGCGGCCGGCCAGCTGGTGCGCCAGTACGGCTTCGGCGTGCACATCGAGTCGTCGCCGTACGGCGGCGTGCGGGCCGTGGTCTACATCCCGGGTGACCCCCTTCTCACCCTCCTCGACGAGAGCACCCAGCCCATGTCCGTGATGGCTCCGCTGCCGCACCGTTCCGGTGCGTCCGACCGACCCGCGGTACTCCCGACCGGAGCCACCGCCCCCGTACCCCACACCCCCACACCGCACACCCCTGCTCCGGCCGCTCCGGAGCAGGCATCGGGCATGCCCGCGCAGTCCGACCCCGCCGCGGCTCCCGCCGACGGTGGACTGCCGCGCAGGCGCCGCCGGACGCCGGTGACGGAGCAGGAGCAGGACCAGAGCCTGCCGCGCACCGACCCCGTCCGCGAACGGTCCCCGGAGGAGGCCGCCTCTCGCTGGGCCGCACTCCAGCAGGGCACCGAATCCGGCCGTGCCGCAGCCCACACAGAACCCCCTCGCAGTCCCGAAGGGAACGCCCAGCCATGAACAGCCCCACTCGCCGCCGCGTCACCGAGGACAAGTCCTGGGTGCTGGCCCCCCTCCTGGAGCTGCCGCATGTTATCCACGCAGCCGTGATCTCCGGTGACGGTTTCATCGAGGGATCGTCGCCCGGTCTGAAGCGGGACGCCGCCGAGGGCGTCGCCGCCATGATGTCCGCGCTCCAGGGCGCCGGACGCGCGGTGACCGCGGCGTTCGCCGAACGGGACGACGCCCGGCTGCGGCAGACCGTCATCGAATCCGAACAGGGCTGGGTCTTCGCCATACCCGCGGGCGAGAACACCTGCCTGGCCGTCTTCGCCGGACCGGAGGTCAATATGGGAGTCGTCGCGCACCACATGCAGATCCAGGTGACGACGCTGGGCAGCAAGGTCATGAACAGCCCGGCGCGGGACCTCGGCAGCCAGGCATGACCCCGCGCCAGAGTACCCGGCGCCTCGTACCGGCCTATCTGGCGACCGGCGGACGCGCCCAACCCAGCCGCAACACGTTGGACCGGCTCACGCTGCTGCACAGCGGGGGGATGCCGATCGCCAGTGAGGTACGACCGGAAGAGCACCGGATCCTGGAGCTTCTCCAGCCCGGAGCCTTGTCTCTGGCCGAGGTCGCAGCCCATCTCCACCTGCCCGTCAGTGTGGTGAAGGTGCTGGTGGCCGACCTCGTCGATGCCGGCCTCCTGCACGCCCGTGTCCCCATCCCCGAAGCCGAGCAATTCGACCGGCAGATCCTGGAGAGGGTTCTCGATGGACTCCGCTCTCTCAAGTCCTAGCAACGGTCCCGGCACCGACGGCATGTACCTCTCCGGAGCCGACCAGACGCTGGTCAAGCTCCTGGTCGCGGGGCCGTTCGGGGTCGGGAAGACCACGCTCATCCGGGCGCTCTCGGAGACCCCGCCGCTGCACACCGAAGAGGTGATGACGCAGTCCGGTGCGTTCGTCGACGACCTCGCCGGTGTGCGGGAGAAGACCACGACCACCGTCGCCATCGACTTCGGGCGGCTGACGCTGCCCGGGGACCTGGTGCTGTACCTGTTCGGCACCCCCGGACAGAAACGATTCCGTCCGCTGTGGCAGGACATCGCGCGCGGCGCGCTGGGCGCGCTCGTACTCGCCGACACCCGCCGCCTCGCGGACTCCTTCGAGGTGATGGACATCATCGAGGAGGCGGGGCTGCGCTACGCGGTCGCGGTCAACACCTTCCCCGACGCGCCGCATTACGACGCCGAGAAGCTCCGCGAAGCCCTCGACCTGCACCCCGAGACGCCGCTGGTGATGTGCGACGCGCGCGACCGGGACCAGTCCGTCGACGCGCTGATCGCGCTCGTCGGGCACGTTCTCGCCCATACGCCCCAGGAGAACCAGACCTCGTGACTTCCCCGTACGAGCCGGGCGCCGCCCCGCCCCCCGGCTGCCCCGCCCATGCCCAGGGCGGCGCGGCCGCCGGGCCGGCACAGGCGCCCGCACAGGCCGCCCCCGCGCCCGGCAGCCCGTCGCTGGACCAGGGCGAGCAGCACGCCCTCGTCAAGCTGTACGAACCGGACTTCGCGGCCGACCCGCACCGCTACTACGCCTATCTGCGGCAGTACGGCGCGCTGGCGCCGGTGGAGATCGCGGCCGGCGTGACCGCGATGCTGGTCACCGACTACCGGGCCGCGCTCGACCTGCTGAACGACGAGACCACCTGGTCCAAGGACTCCCGGGCCTGGATGCAGACGGTCCCCCCGGACACGGCGGTCATGCCGATGCTCGGCTGGCGGCCCAACGCCCTGTTCAACGACGGGGAGGTGCACCGGCGCTACCGCCAGGTGATCACCGACAGTTTCCGGCTCGTCGACCCGCAGGAACTGCGGAACCGGGTCCGGCACACCGCGGACACCCTGATCCAGAAGTTCGGCGCGACCGGCGAGGCCGACCTCGTCCCCGCCTACGCCCAGCAGCTGCCCCTGCTGATGTTCAACAACCTCTTCGGTATGCCCGACGAGTACGGTGACCAGCTGATCGCGGCGATCACCGGGCTGATGGACTGTGCCACGCCGGAGGAGGCGGCCGCCGCCGACGCGGCGTTCACGGCGTACATCATGGAACTGGTGGGCCGGAAGAAGGCGGCCCGCGGACCGGACCTCACGTCCTGGTTCCTGGACCACCCCAACGGCCTGTCCGACGAGGAGGTCGCCGCGCAGATCGTGGTGACGATGGCCGCGGGCAACGAGCCGCTGGCCAACCTGGTCGCCAACGCGCTGTCCCGGATGCTCTCCGACGACCGCTACTACAGCACCCTGTCCGGCGGTGCGCTCACCGTGCAGGACGCCATCAACGAAGTGCTGTGGAACGACCCGCCGATGGGCCAGTACTCCGCGCACTACGCCCGCCGCGACGTGTTCTTCCACGGCACCTGGGTGCGCAAGGGCCAGCTGGTGCTGGTCTCCTACGCGGCGGCCAACACCCAGTTCGGCGAGGTCACGCAGGACAGCGGCTCGGGCAGCGGCGCGCACCTGACCTGGGCGTCCGGCCCGCACGCCTGCCCGGTACCGCGGCACGCGCTGGTGATCGCCATCACCGCCATCGAACGTCTCACCGCCTGGCTCTCCGACATCGAACTCGCCATCCCCAAGAGCGAGTTGCGGTGGCGTCCCGGCGCGTTCCAGCGGGCTCTGGCAGCTCTTCCGGCCCGCTTCACCCCCATCACCCCCGACCAGGCAGGAGCCACGCCGTGGGACAACAGCTCGTCGCCCTCGACCCGTCCGGATCCGACATCTACGGAGAGGCCGAGCGCCTCCGTGCGCTAGGTCCCGCCACCCGCGTCCAGATTCCCGAGGGCCCCGAAGCCTGGTCGATCACCAGCCACGCCCTTCTCAAGAAGCTGCTGACCGACCCACGCGTCTCCAAGAACCCCCGGGAGCACTGGCCGGCGTGGCAGCGCGGCGAGTACCACGACAGCTGGCTGCAGACGTGGGTCGGCGTCAACAACATGTTCACCGCGTACGGCGAGGACCACCGGCGGCTGCGCAAGCTCATCGCGCCGGCCTTCACCGCCCGCCGCACCGAGGCCATGCAGCCGTCCGTCGAGCGCATCACCGCGGCGCTGATCGACGGCCTCGCGGCGGTCCCGGCCGGCGAGGTCATCGACCTGCGCGCGCGCTTCGCGCACCCGCTGCCCATGCAGGTCATCTGCGAGCTGTTCGGCATTCCGGGCGAGGACACCCGCGCGGAACTGGCCCGGCTCGCCGAGTCCATCATGACCAGCGTCGACCCGGAAGAGGCCGGGATGACGTTCGTGGCCACCCAGGAGCTGCTGAGCGGCCTGGTCGCGCACAAGCGCCGGCAGCCCGCCGAGGATCTGACCAGCCTGCTGGTCTCCTCGCGGGACGACGAGGGTCACAAGATGAGCGAGCAGGAGCTGATCGACACGCTGCTGCTCGTCCTGGTCGCCGGACACGAGACCACCGTCAACCTCATCGGCAACGCGGTGCACAACCTGCTCACGTACCCGGAGCAGTTCAAGCAGGTGCGCTCCGGCCAGGCGTCCTGGAACGACGTCATCGAGGAGACCCTCCGCTGGTCCCCCAGCGTCGCCAACCTTCCGCTCCGCTTCGCCGTCGAGGACATCGAGATCGAGGGCGGACCCACCATCCGCAAGGGCGACGCGATCCTGCCGTCGTTCGTCGCGACCGGCCGCGACCCCGGCCAGCACGGTCCCACCGCGGACGAGTTCAACATCCGGCGCCCCGACGTGGAGCACCTCAGCTTCGGCCACGGCGTCCACCACTGCCTGGGCGCTCCGCTGGCCCGGATGGAGACCCGGATCGCCCTGCCGGCCCTCTTCGAGCGCTTCCCCGACCTCCAACTCGGCGTGCCCGTCGAAGAGTTGGCGCCGTCGAACGGTTTCATCACCAGCGGCCTGAGCAGCCTGCCGATCCGGCTGACGCCCGCCGGCTGAGCCGCGTACGGATCGGCCGTCACCGGACCCCGTCACCCTTCGCGGTGGCGGGGTCCGCGCGCGTTTGCGGGGCGACCTTCCGCGGCTGCTGCCGCGCTCAGGACGGCGTGCCGGCGGCGGCCGCCAGCAGGCGCTGGGTCTCGGCCGGGCGCAGCATCAGCGCGCTGCCGACCGTGGCCAGGACCTCGCGTTCCGCGGGGAGGTAGGAGCCGTCGGCGAGGGCGATGCGGGCGCCCTGGAGGAGCAGTGATTCCCGGCCCGCGGGGGCGAGGTGGGGCGCGAGCGGCTCCAGCGACTCGTGGAGCTCTATGGCCAGCGCGGTGCCGCACGGGTCGAGCCCGGCGTGGCCGCAGTGGCCACCGGTGACCGCGTCGTAGGTGCCGGTGAGCCGGCCGGTGTCGGCGGCGAGCGCGGCGAGCAGGGTGAGCAGCTGGTCCTCGGAGCAGTCCGCGAAGCCGGCCGCGCGCACCGCGCTGACGGCGCGGTCGCGGACCGCGCGGGAGGACGTGCCGCCGGCGGCCAGCAGGGCGAGCGTGACGGTGTGGACGGCGTCCCGCAGCATCGCGGAGAAGCGGACGGTGGTGGGGTGGTCGAGGGCGTCCAGGCCGAAGTGGCCGTGGCACGCGGAGCATTCCAGGACCGGGCCGGTGATGCCGCGGGTGAGCAGCGGGATGCCGAGGACGGTGAGGCGGCGGGTGCCGCTGCGGCGGGCGTAGTTGCGGTCGCCGCCGCAGTCGGGGCAGAAGAACTCGCCGTCGGCGACGGTACGCCAGGACGTGCGCACGCCCATCACACACATCTTGTGCATCGCGTCAGTCCTCCATACGCTCCGGCCCCGTCGCCGCATTGGACGTGATGTTAGCCACATGAGTGATGCGGCGTCAGCATCTCGTATCGGACAACTGGCCGGACCGTGCCGGAGCTCCGCCCTCCCGGGGGGAGAAGGGCGGAGCCGCTTGACGCCGCCCGGGGGCGGGGGCCCGGTCAGCCTTCCGAGGTCAGCGCCCGGCTCACCTGCCGCGCCTGGTTGTCCAGACCGCGGGCGTTGGGGTGGACGAAGGTGCACGCCTCGCCGGTACCGGGAATCTCCTTGCACTCCTCCGACGGCTCGTCGGTCTGGTTGCCGTCACCCGTGAGGTTGTCCCTGATCCCGTACATCCACTTCGTGTCCCCGCTCTCGCACACCCCGTGGCCCACGCTGGGCCCGTAGATGTCGACGTAGGAAGCGCCGTGGTGGCCGGCCTGCCGTTCGAGCAGGCCGTTGAGTTGCCGCTCGAGCCGGTCCAGCCAGGGCATGTCGCCCTTCTTGACGCTGCCGAGCTGGTTCCAGTGCAGGAACGTGCAGCCGGAGTTGTGCGGAACGATGGCCGGATATCCGACGACGGCGACCCGGGCGTGCGGGGCGCGCGCACGGATCACGCTCATCATCCGGTCGAAGTCGCGGTCGAGTTGCGCGAACCGCTCCGCCAGCCAGTCCTCGCCCCCGCCGCCCTCGGTGTAGTACTTCGTACAGGGCGCGGTCTGCAGGGGTTTGGTGATGCCCAGCTCGATGCACTGGAGCATGATGGGACCGAAGCCGAGGGAGTTGCCGCCGATGCCGACGGTCACCACGTCCGTATCGGAGGACAGCGCCTCGACCTGCGGGCGGAGGTCGCTCCAGCCGCCCGGTGGCGGAATCGACGGTGGTCCGTAGATCTTGTCGGACGGCTGGGGCTCCAGGACTCCGTCGACGACCTCGGCCGCCCCGCACGTCACGTCCGTCAGTGCCAGGCCGAGCTGCTGGGCGACCTGGTGGGGGTAGTTGCGCCCGGAGCGGCCGCAGCCGTCGTGCTCCTCCCAGGGGCGGACGAACACCCCGGCGCTGTACGAGTCGCCGAGCGCGACGTACTCGGGGCGGTCCACGGCCGCGGCGGGTGCCCCGGACGCCGGTGCGAGGGCGGCGCCGACCAACGCCAGGGCGGCGGCCCCGGCCAGCACCAGCCGGGAGAGGGCGGGCCTGTGCAATCTGTTCATCTGCACGTCCTTGGTGTCCGCGCCGCGGCCTGTCCCACGGGCGCTCCTCACCAAAAGTACTGAGGGAATTACGCAGAGTGATCTGCGCGGACATCAAACCCCACCTTCAGGTGGACGGGGCGCACACGCCGGCGCCCCCGCCGCCCGGGGTGGGCGACGGGGGCGCGGAGGCGCACTACGGCGGGGTCAGCGGCCCGCGCGGTTGACCGCGGAGACGACCGCCTTCAGCGAGGCGCGCGTGGTGTTCGCGTCGATGCCGATGCCCCACAGGACCTTGTCGTCGATCGCGCACTCGATGTACGAGGCGGCCTGCGCGGAGGCGCCCTCGCTCATCGTGTGCTCCTGGTAGTCCAGCAGGCGGACGTCGACGCCGACGCCCTGGAGCGCGTCGAAGAACGCGGAGATCGGGCCGTTGCCGGAGCCGGTCAGGACGGTGTCCTGGCCGTCGACCACCGCTTCGACGGTGAGCGCGTCGACGCCGTCCCGGTCCGTCGTGGTCTGCCCGTTCTTGACCTGGATGCGGCCCCACGGGTTCTCCGGGTTGGGCAGGTACTCGTCCTGGAAGGCGGACCAGATCGCGGCCGGGGTGACCTCGCCGCCCTCGGCGTCGGTCTTCTCCTGGATGATCCGGGAGAACTCGATCTGCATCCGGCGCGGCAGGTCCAGCTTGTGGTCGTTCTTCAGGACGTAGGCGATACCGCCCTTGCCGGACTGCGAGTTGACGCGGATGACGGCCTCGTAGGAGCGGCCGACGTCCTTGGGGTCGATGGGCAGGTACGGCACCGCCCACTCGATGTCGTCGACGGTCTTGCCGGCGGCGGTCGCCTCGGCCTGCATGGCGTCGAAGCCCTTCTTGATGGCGTCCTGGTGGGAGCCGGAGAAGGCGGTGTAGACCAGGTCGCCCGCGTAGGGGTGGCGCGGGTGAACCTCCATCTGGTTGCAGTACTCGCTCGTCCGACGGATCTCGTCGATCTGCGAGAAGTCGATCTGCGGGTCGACGCCCTGGGAGAAGAGGTTCATGCCCAGCGTCACCAGGTCGACGTTGCCGGTGCGCTCGCCCTGGCCGAACAGGCAGCCCTCGATGCGGTCCGCGCCCGCCATGATCGCCAGTTCGGCGGCGGCCACGGCCGTACCGCGGTCGTTGTGCGGGTGGACGGACAGGCAGACGTGCTCGCGCCGGGACAGGTTGCGGCTCATCCACTCGAAGCGGTCCGCGTGCGTCGACGGCGTCGAACGCTCCACCGTGGCGGGCAGGTTGAGGATGATCTCACGGCCGTCCTCCGGCTGCCAGACGTCCATCACGCCCTCGCAGACCTCCAGCGCGAAGTCCAGCTCGGTGTCGGTGAAGATCTCCGGCGAGTACTGGTAGCCGAAGATCGTGTCGTCGCCCAGCAGCTTGTCGGCGTACTCCATGACCAGCCGGGTGCCGTCCACCGCGATCTGCTTGACCTGCTCCTTCGAGCCGCGGAAGACGACCCGGCGGAAGACCGGCGCGGTGGCGTTGTACAGGTGGACGGTGGCGCGGTGGGCGCCGCGCAGCGATTCCACGGTCCGCTCGATGAGTTCCTCGCGGGCCTGGGTCAGCACCGAGATGGTGACGTCCTCCGGGATCGCGCCCTCTTCGATGATGGAGCGGACGAAGGCGAAGTCGGTCTCGCCGGAGGAGGGGAACCCGACCTCGATCTCCTTGTAGCCCATGCGTACCAGCAGGTCGAACATCGCGCGCTTACGCGCCGGCGACATGGGGTCGATCAGGGCCTGGTTGCCGTCGCGGAGGTCGGTGGACAGCCAGCGGGGCGCCGCCGTGATCCGGTTGTCCGGCCACGTGCGGTCGGGGATGTCGACGGCTTCGTAGCGGCCGTACTTGTGGATCGGCATCCCGGAGGGGCGCTGCAGCTGGGTGGCGTTGGTGAGCGGCGTACGGCGACCGACGGCGTTGGCAGCGGGGCTCGACGGATTCGTCATGGTGCGTAGGGCTCCTCGTGTGTCCGCGGGGGAGGCACGGCCGACGGGGCGAAGGATCGCAACACCGAACTCCGCGGGGAGGGGGTCGGCCTACGACTACAGGCCCTCGCCGCGGCAGCTAAGGAGAAGCAGCCCGAAACGCATGATGCAAGCACCCTAGCTGAGGTCCGGCCCGAGTGGCGGGTGCGTATCAGTATGCGGGACCGAGACCGGCATTTGCCGTCAAATGCGATGAACCACACAAATTCGGGAATCTCCACCGCAGGCAGTGACACCGGCACTACACAGTGCCACCGTTTGTCCATGGACCTCAACGCCGCAGATCGCGAATCCGCCACCCCCCGCACTCCCGACCACCCGGTCTTCTGCACGATCATCCCGCCGCACATCCTCGACAACCTGGCGCAGTCGGACGACCCCGCCCGGCACGGACCGGCCCGCCGCACGCTGGAGCACGACCACGCCCGGCGCACCCAGCGCCGTGCGATCGCCGCCGAGGACCGCACCCCCGGGGAGCCCGGCGCCGGCGCCGACAAGCCGAAGCGCACGATCTACGACGCCGGCCATCAGGAGAACCTGCCCGGCAGGAAGGTGCACGCCGAGTCCGACGGCCCGTCCAAGGACGCGTCGGTCAACCGCGCGCACGCGGGCCTGGGCGCGACCTTCGCGCTCTACCTCAAGGTGTACGGCCGCAAGTCCATCGACGGCGCCGGCCTGCCGCTCGACGCGACCGTGCACTACGGCGAGAAGTACGACAACGCCTTCTGGGACGGCGAGCGGATGGTCTTCGGCGACGGGGACAACGACCTCTTCCGGGACTTCACCATCCCCGTCGACGTCATCGGCCACGAGCTGACCCACGGCGTCACCCAGTACACCGCCAACCTTGAGTACCAGGACCAGTCCGGAGCCCTCAACGAGTCGCTCTCCGACGTCTTCGGCAGCCTGATCAAGCAGTTCGCCCTCGGGCAGACCGCCGACCAGGCCGACTGGCTGATCGGCGCCGACCTGCTCGGCCCGAACGTCACCGGCAGCGCCCTGCGCTCCATGAAGGCCCCCGGGACGGCGTACGACGACGACGTCCTCGGCAAGGACCCGCAGCCCGCCACGATGAAGGGCTACGTCCGCACCACCGACGACAACGGCGGCGTGCACATCAACTCCGGCATCCCCAACCACGCCTTCTACCTGGTCGCGAGCGACCTCGGCGGCAAAGCCTGGGAGCGCGCCGGCCAGATCTGGTACGACGTGCTGACCGGCGGCGAGCTTCCCAAGAACGCCCAGTTCGCGGACTTCGCCAAGCTCACGGTCAAGGCCGCGCAGGCCCGCTTCGGCGCCGGCGCCGAGCACCAGGCCGTGTTGAAGGCGTGGAGCCAGGTCGACATCAACCCGAAGTGACGTCCGGCGGCAGAACCGGGGCGGGGGCGTCCGGCAGGCGCTCCCGCCCCACCCGTGCCTACCGTGTCCGTACGGGGCCCCGTCTCCCTGTCCATACGGGCCCCCATCCGGGGTAGAAGTCCGTCGCAGGACGTCGGAGGAGCCCGTTATGCGCATTCATGTCCATCGCACCGGCGGCTTCGCCGCCATCGACCGCCGCGCCGAGGTCGACACCGCAGACCGTCCCGACGCCGCCGACTGGAAGGAGCTGGCCGAGCAGGCCGTGGCCACCGCCCACACCGAGCCCCCGGTCGGTGTCCCCGACGGCTTCAGCTACCAGATCACCGTCGACGGCCGGACCGTCTACTGCTCGGACCCCCGCCTCACGGACGAACAACGCACCTTGATCACGAAGGTGCTGAAGGAAGGGGCCTAGCACCGCACGGGGAAAGGCCGGGGTGCGTCGTACCCCTTGACAGAGTTACCGGCGGTTACAAAGCTCCCGCCCATGGTGACGAACCCGCTGCCCGCGTTCCCGCCCGGATTTCTCTGGGGCGTGTCCACCTCGGCCCACCAGATCGAGGGGGCCGTCGACAAACGGGACCCGTCGGTCTGGGACGCGTTCACGGCCGAGCCGGGCCGGGTGAAGGACGGCTCGACGGCGGAGGTGGCGTGCGACCACTACCACCGCTACCGCGAGGACGTGGCCCTGCTGCGTGACCTGGGCGTGGACGCGTACCGCTTCTCCGTCTCCTGGCCCCGGGTGACCCACGAGGGCGGCCTCGGCTTCTACGACCGGCTGGTCGACGAGCTGTGCGCGGCGGGCGTGCGCCCGGTGCCGACGCTCTTCCACTGGGATCTGCCGCTGGGCCTGGACTGGCTGGAGCGGGACACCGCGGCCCGGTTCGCCGACCACGCGGCGCGGGTGGCCGACCGGCTCGGCGACCGTGTGGACCGCTGGATCACCCTCAACGAGCCCGCGGAGCACACCCTGTTGGGCCATGCGCTGGGCGCCCACGCACCCGGCCGGAGGCTCCTGTTCGACGCGCTCCCGGTGGCCCACCACCAGCTCCTGGCGCACGGCCTGGCGGTCCGGGCGCTGCGCGCGGGCGGCGCCACGGACATCGGCATCGCCAACTCGCACGGCCCGACCTGGCCGGCGTCCGGCAGACCGGAGGACGTCGAGGCCGCCGACTTCTACGACGTCCTCCTCAACCGCCTCTTCGCCGACCCGCTGCTGCTGGGCCGCTACCCGGACGGCATCGCCGCGCTGCTGCCGGGCGACGTCGAGTCCGACCTGAAGGTGATCGCGGAACCCCTCGACTGGTACGGCATCAACTACTACCAGCCGACGAAGGTGGGCGCGCCCGAGGGCACCGAGAGCGCGTTCTCCGGACTGACGCTGCCCGCCGAACTCCCCTTCTCCGTCCGGGAGATCGACGGCTACCCGGTGACCGACTTCGGCTGGCCGGTGGTCCCCGGGGCCCTGACGGAGCTGCTCACCGGCTTCCGGGAACGGTACGGGGAGCGGCTGCCGCCCGTCGTCATCACCGAGAACGGCTGCTCGTACGAGGGCCTCGACGACCAGGAGCGGATCGCGTTCCTGGACGGGCACCTGCGGGCGCTGCACACGGCCATGACGGCCGGGGTGGACGTGCGCGGGTACTTCGTGTGGTCGCTGCTGGACAACTTCGAGTGGGCGGAGGGGTACACCCGGCGGTTCGGGCTGGTGCACGTGGACTACGGGACCCTGGCGCGCACCCCGAAGTCCTCGTACCGCTGGCTGCGGGACGTGCTGAGGGAGCAGGCCGGCAGGGCCCGGGGATGACCGGGGCGGCCGCTCCGGCGGCGCTCGCGGAGCCGTCGGAGCGGGTGGGGCGGGCGTGGACCACCTCGTTGTCGCTGGTGAACGGGGCGATCTGGGCCGGGTGGTACGGGCCGATCCAGATCCTGCTGGCGCTGCAGGCGGCGGAGCTGGCACCGGCGGGCACCGCCAAGGAGTCGGTGCTGGCGTGGGTGACCGGGGCGGGAGCCGCCGTCTCGATGGTCGCCAATCCGTTGTTCGGGGCGCTGTCGGACCGTACGACCTCGCGGCTGGGGCGGCGGACGCCGTGGATCGTCGCCGGGGTCGCGGGCGGGGCGGTGGCCCTCGTGCTGCTCGCGGGCGCGCGGAGCGTGGCGGCGATGGCGGTCGGGTGGTGCGGCGTGCAGCTCACGCTCAACGCGGCGTTCGCGGCCGTCACCGCGGCCTTGCCGGACCGGGTGCCGCCCGGCCAGCGGGGCGCGGTGGGCGGCTGGCTGGGGGCCGCGCAGATCCTGGGCGTGGTGGCCGGGACGGGGCTGGCGACGGCCGGGGGCGGGTTGGCCGGCGGCTACCGGGCCTGCGCCGCCTTCGCGGTGCTGGGGGCGCTCCTGTACGTGCTGCTGCACCGGGACCTGGTGCTGCCGGCCGGGCGGCGGCCCGCGGCCGGACCGGTGGCCGTGCTGCGCGGGCTGTGGATCAGCCCGCGTCGCCATCCCGACCTGGCCTGGGCCTGGCTGACCCGGTTCCTGATCAACCTGGGCAACGCGCTGGCGCTGCTGTACCTGCTCTACTACCTGCGGGACGTGCTCCGGCGGCCGGACCCGGGCGGCGGGGTGCTGATCCTGACCGCGCTCAACGGGGTCACGCTGCTGGGCACCGTCGTCGTGGGCGGGATCTGGTCGGACCGCACCGGGCGGCGCAAGCCGTTCGTCCTGGGCGCCGGCGTGATCATGGCGGCGGCCACCGGGCTGCTGGCCGGCTGGCAGACCTGGACGGGCGCGCTGTGCGCCGCGGCGCTGCTCGGCGTCGGGTTCGGGGTCTTCACGTCCGTCGACCTGGCGCTGATGACGGAGGTGCTGCCGGCCGCCGCGGACCGCGCCAAGGACCTCGGCGTCATCAACATCGCCAACTCGCTGCCACAGGTGGCCGCCCCGGCGCTGGCCGCGCCGCTCGTGCACCACCTCGGCGGCTACCGGGTGCTGTACGCCGTGGCGGCCGCGATCGGGCTGGTGGGGGCGTTGCTGGTGCGGCGGATCCGCGGGGTGGCGTGACGCCGCCCCGCGCCCGGGCTCAGAAGCCCAGCTTCCGCAGCTGCTTGGGGTCGCGCTGCCAGTCCTTCGCCACCTTGACGTGCAGATCGAGGAAGACCGGCGTGCCGAGCAGTGCCTCGATGTGCTTGCGGGACTTGGTGCCGACCTCCTTGAGCCGCTTGCCCTTCGGGCCGATGATGATGCCCTTCTGGCTGGGCCGCTCGATGTAGACGTTGGCGTGGATGTCCAGCAGCGGCTTGTCGGCGGGGCGGTCCTCGCGCGGGAGCATCTCCTCGACCACCACGGCGATGGAGTGCGGCAGCTCGTCGCGTACGCCCTCCAGCGCGGCCTCCCGGATCAGCTCGGCGACCATGACCTGCTCGGGCTCGTCGGTGAGGTCGCCCTCCGGGTAGAGCGCCGGGCCCTCGGGCAGCAGCGGGACGAGCAGATCGGCCAGCAGCGACACCTGGGCGTCACCGACCGCCGAGACCGGGATGATCTCGGCCCACTCGATGCCCAGCTCCTTGCCGAGCTGGTCGATCGCGATCAGCTGGGCGGCCAGCGCCTTGGAGTCGACCAGGTCGGTCTTGGTGATGATGGCGATCTTGGGGGTCTTCTTGATGTCGGCCAGCTCGGCGGCGATGTAGCGGTCGCCGGGGCCGATCTTCTGGTCGGCGGGCAGACAGAAGCCGATGACGTCGACCTCCGACCACGTGGTGCGGACGATGTCGTTGAGGCGTTCGCCGAGCAGCGTGCGCGGCTTGTGCAGACCGGGGGTGTCGACGAGGACCAGCTGGGCCTCGGGGCGGTGCACGATGCCGCGCACCGTGTGCCGGGTGGTCTGCGGGCGGTTGGAGGTGATCGCCACCTTCGTGCCGACGAGAGCGTTCGTCAGGGTGGACTTGCCTGCGTTGGGGCGCCCGACGAAGCATGCGAAGCCGGCGCGGTGCGGGGCGGAGGACTCTGTACGAACGCTCATGGCGCCCATTCTCCCCGATGCCGGGCGCCGCTCCGACCACGCCGGGCGACGCCCGCCCCCGAGCCCCCGCCGTCGGGGCCCCGCACGGGGCCCCGGTCCTACGCCTCGCCCGCGGGGACCGTGGTGTGCACGGTGCCGTCGAGGCCGGCGACCAGGACGGGCGTCGCGGGGCCGCCGAGGTCCCGGACGGCCGCGCGGTCCGCGTCGCCGGCGCCCTCGGCCTCGGTGACCACGGCCGCGGCCTCCAGCGAGGTGGCACCGCTGGCGACGGCCATGGCGACGGCCGTCTGCAACGCGCTGAGCTTCAGCGATTCCAGGGCGACGGTGCCGGCGACGTAGGTGCGGCCGGTCTCGTCGCGGACGGCCGCACCCTCGGGCACGCCGTTGCGGGCCCGCGCCGAGCGCGCGAGCGTGACGATCTTGCGGTCTTCGGGGTCCAGCGGTGCGGCATCGGTCATACCGGCGAGCATATGCGCCGCCCCCGCCGCGTCCGTAGCGGGATCACCCGGCGACCGTCTCCGGTGTCCGGGTGGGATGGCTGCCCCGGTCCCCCGTGGCCGGGGCAACCCGCGTGGCAAGATTTCTCGGACGATTTCTCTCACGCGCGGCGGCCGCCTTTCGGCAACCGCCCGAAGATCTTTCCACGGTGCGCCGGGCAGAATCCAGTCCCACCGGAAATGGCTTGCAGAACATTTCCGGTGCACTGGAGATAAGTAGCCCGGCGCACCACCGCAGGCGTTTTCCCGCGGTGTGCGGCAGGTCGATGGTTCCGGTGTGCGCCGGGATTACCCGGAGAGTTCCGCCGTGTGCGGGGATTACGCGGAGAGCTCCGCCGGCTCGCCCGCGTCCGCCGAGCGGATCGGCTCGCACACCACCGTGACGATCTTGTTCCGGCGGCCGGCCGGGGACTCGGCGGTCAGCCGGAGCGCCTTCAGCCCGGCGTCGGCCGCGTACTCGGCGACATCGACCTCGGCGGTGGCACCGGCGATCGGCACCCGGCCCAGCAGCTTGGCCAGCAGTCCGCCGACCGTTTCGACGTCCTCGTCGTCCAGCTCGGCCAGCCCGTACAGCTCTCCCAGGTCACCGATATCGAGGCGGGCGGTGACGCGATAGCGGCCGTCACCGAGATCCTCGACCGGCGGCAATTCCCGGTCGTATTCATCGGTGATCTCGCCGACGATCTCTTCGAGGATGTCCTCGATGGTGACGATTCCGGCGGTGCCGCCGTATTCGTCGATGACCACGGCGACGTGATTGCGGTCCTGCTGCATTTCGCGCAGCAGATCACCGGCATTCTTCGTGTCGGGCACGAAGACGGCGGGCCGCATGGCCGTGGAGACCAGCTCGGTCTCGGCGTCGCGGCTGATGTGCACCTTGCGGGCGAGGTCCTTGAGGTAGACCACGCCGACGATGTCGTCCTCGTTCTCGCCGGTCACCGGAATACGGGAGAAGCCGGAGCGCAGGGCGAGGGTCAGCGCCTGGCGGATGGTCTTGAAACGCTCGACGGCGACCAGATCCGTACGCGGCACCATCACCTCGCGGACGAGGGTGTCGCCGAGCTGGAAGACGGAGTGCACCATCCGGCGCTCCTCGTCCTCGATCAGCGACTCCTGCTCCGCGAGGTCGACCAGCGAACGCAGCTCCGCCTCGGAGGCGAACGGGCCCTTGCGGAAGCCCTTGCCGGGCGTGAGGGCGTTGCCGATGAGGATCAGCAGCTGCGGGATCGGGCCCATGATGCGGGCCAGCGGCAGCAGGACGTACGCCGCGACGGTGGCGGTGTTCAGCGGGTGCTGGCGGCCGATCGTCCGCGGGGAGACGCCGACGGCCACGTAGGAGACCAGCACCATCACGGCGATGGCGACGGTCAGCGCCTGCCAGGTCTTGTCGAAGGAGCGCAGGCAGGCGTAGGTGACCAGCGCGCCGGCCGCCATCTCGCAGCCGACCCGCACCAGCAGCGCCACGTTGAGGTAGCGGGTGGGGTCGGCGGCGACCTGGGCGAGCTTGGCGCTGCCCCGGCGCCCGGAGCGGACCGCCTCCTCGGCCCGGAAGCTCGTGGTACGCGCCAGACCGGCCTCCGCGCAGGCGGCCAGCCAGGCGATCACGATGAGCAGGACCGCGACGGCGATCAGCTGGGTGGTCATCGCGGGCGCCCGTCAGGTGACGGTCGGGGCCGGCGAGGGGCCGGTCAGGCCCCGCTCCGTGCGCCAGCCGTCGACGATCGCCGCCTGGAGCCCGAACATCTCGGCCTTCTCGTCCGGCTCCTCGTGGTCGTAGCCGAGGAGGTGGAGCACACCGTGGACGGTCAGCAGCTGGAGCTCCTCGTCCATGCTGTGCCCGGTCGGCGCCTCCTCGCCCTGCTTCTTGGCGACCTCCGGGCACAGCACGATGTCACCGAGGAGCCCCTGCGGGGGCTCCTCGTCGTCCTTGGCCGGCGGACGCAGCTCGTCCATCGGGAAGGACATGACATCGGTCGGACCCGGCAGGTCCATCCACTGCAGGTGGAGCTGCTCCATGGCCTCGTCGTCCACGACGATGACGGACAGCTCGGAGAGCGGGTGGATACGCATCCGGGCCAGGGCGTAGCGGGCGACGTCGAGGATCGCCTGCTCGTCGACGTCCGTGCCGGACTCGTTGTTCACGTCGATGGACATGAGGGGAGTTGCTTCTCGCTTCTTGATCGCGCGGTGCTCGGGCTCACTGGCCGTTGCGGCTGTCGTACTTCTCGTAGGCGTCGACAATACGGCCGACGAGCTTGTGGCGGACCACGTCCTGGCTCGTGAGCAGTGAGAAGTGCACGTCGTCGACGCCGTCCAGGATGTCCCGGACCTGGCGCAGACCGCTCTTCGTGCTGCCCGGCAGGTCGACCTGGGTGACGTCGCCGGTGACGACGATCTTGGATTCGAACCCGAGGCGGGTGAGGAACATCTTCATCTGCTCGGGGTTCGTGTTCTGCGCCTCGTCGAGGATGATGAACGCGTCGTTGAGCGTCCGGCCGCGCATGTACGCCAGCGGCGCGACCTCGATCGTGCCCGCGGCCATCAGGCGCGGGATGGAGTCGGGGTCGAGCATGTCGTGCAGCGCGTCGTAGAGCGGACGCAGATACGGGTCGATCTTCTCGTAGAGGGTGCCGGGCAGGAAGCCCAGCCGCTCGCCGGCCTCGACCGCGGGACGGGTCAGGATGATCCGGTTGACCTGCTTGGCCTGCAGCGCCTGCACGGCCTTCGCCATCGCCAGGTACGTCTTGCCGGTACCCGCCGGGCCGATCCCGAAGACGACGGTGTGCTTGTCGATGGCGTCGACATAGCGCTTCTGGTTCAGCGTCTTGGGCCGGATCGTGCGCCCGCGGTTGGACAGGATGTTCTGGGTGAGCACCTCGGCGGGCGTCTCGCTCACCGCACCCTCGCCGTCCTCCGCCGCGCGCAGCATGGCGATGGAGCGTTCCACTGCGTCCTCCGTCATCGGTTGTCCGGTGCGGAGCACCAGCATCATCTCGTCGAAAAGGCGCTGGATGAGGGCGACTTCCCGGGCGTCGCCGACCGCGCTGACTTCGTTGCCCCGGACGTGGATGTCGGTCGCCGGGAAGGCTCTTTCGATCACACGCAGTAGCGAGTCCCCGGAACCCAGGACCGTCACCATCGGGTGCTTGGCCGGGACGGTGAACTGTGCGCTCGCCTGCGGCTGCATGGGTGTCTGAGTCATAGGGTGGCCCAGTGGCCTGCTCAACCCCGTCCTTCGCTCATAAGACGTGCCCCTCTGAGGTGCCTGCCTGCACTGACTCCTTGCGCTACCAGGGTACGACGGTGCACCGACAAGCCCGAGGGCTTTTCCGCACCGCCCGGCCCGGCCGGCCGCAACGGGGGCCGGAGGGCTCTCAGGCCGGGTGGCGGAAGCCGAGCGTGGGGACGGCGCGGGCCAGCGGGGCGGGCCGGTAGGCCGCCGGCAGCACCTCGTCCAGGAAGGCGTACTGGCGGCGCAGCGCGCCCGGCGCCCCCGCCTCGTACGTCCGCACCTGCTGCCACCAGGCCGCGATCTCCGCCCAGCCCGGCGCGGAGAGCGAGCCGCCGAACTCCTGCACCGACAGCGCGGCGCTCAGCCCCGCGAAGGCCAGCCGCTCGGCGAGCGGCCAGTCGGCCAGCGTGCCGGTCACGAACCCGGCGACGAAGACGTCGCCGGCGCCCGTCGGGTCCAGTGCCTGCACCGCGATGGCGGGCACCTCGGCGGTCTCCCCGGTCCGCCCGTCCACCGCGTAGGCGCCCTCCGAGCCGAGCGTGACGACCGCGAGCGGTACCAGGTCGGCGAGCTTGCGGGCGGCCGCGCGCGGGCAGTCCGTCCGCATGTAGCGCATCGCCTCCTCGGCGTTGGGCAGGAACGCCTCGCAGTGCTCCAGGTCGGCGAGGTCGGCCGGGTCCCAGCGGCCGCTGTCGTCCCAGCCCACGTCCGCGAAGAGGCGGCTGCCGCGGCCGGCCGCGCAGCCCAGCCAGCCCTCCCGGCGCCCCGGCACCAGCGAGGCGACGCAGGCGCGGGACGGCGGCGGGCAGCCCGGCGCGTGCTTGCCGTCGAAGACGAAGTCCGGCGGCGGCGCCTCGTGGCCGTGCGACACCATCGTGCGTTCGCCCTCGTACGCCATGGAGACGGTCACCGGGGAGTGCCAGCCGGGGACGGTGCGGGAGAGGGACAGGTCGATGCCCTCGCCCTGTTCGAGCGCCTCCCAGCAGTACTCGCCGTACTTGTCGTCGCCGAACGCCGCGGCGAGGGAGGTGCGCAGCCCCAGCCGGGCCAGCGCGGTGGCCATGTTGGCGATGCCGCCCGGGCTGGAGCCCATGCCGCGGGCCCAGGACTCGGTGCCGCGGACCGGCGCGGAGTCCAGGCCGGTGAAGATGATGTCCAGGAAGACCGTGCCGGTGAGGTACACGTCGGTGCGCGGATCGCCGTCGGCGCGCACGGCGGCCAGCGGATCGAGGGCCGGTGGCACGGCGGCCGGGCCCGTGGGCGGATGGACATCACCTCGGCTGCTCACCGTGCACGCCCCTCTCGTATCGGCACGTGCCGCCAGTGTGCCTGATGCTGCGGTACGTTCCGCCCCATGAGGCTCACGATTCTCGGCGGGGGCGGCTTCCGGGTGCCGCTGGTCTACCGCGCGCTGCTGGACGACCCGGCGGGATCCGTCTCCGAGGTGGTGCTGCACGACACCGACGCCCGCCGGGTGGGAGTGATCGCCGAGGTGCTGACACGGCTGGCGCACGGCCACCGGGCGCCGGTGCCGGTACGGGTCGCCCACGGTCTGGACGAGGCGCTGACCGGCGCCGACTTCGTCTTCTCCGCGATACGGGTGGGCGGTACGGCCGGCCGGATCCGCGACGAGCGGATCCCGCTCGCCGAGGGCGTGCTCGGCCAGGAGACGGTCGGCGCGGGCGGCGTCCTCTACGGCCTGCGGACGATCCCGGTGGCGGTGGACATCGCCGAACGGGTCGCCCGGCTCGCCCCGAACGCCTGGGTCATCAACTTCACCAACCCGGCGGGCATGGTCACCGAGGCGATGTCGCAGGTGCTCGGCGACCGCGTCATCGGGATCTGCGACTCCCCCGTGGGGCTGGTGCGCCGGGCGGCGCGGGCGGCCGGAGCGGACCCGTCGGCCTTCGCGAGCGGCCGGATCGGCTACGACTACGTCGGCCTCAACCACCTCGGCTGGCTGCGGTCGTTGACGCTGGACGGCACCGAACTGCTGCCGCGGCTGCTCGCCGACGACACCGCGCTGGGCTCCTTCGAGGAGGGCCGGCTGTTCGGCGCGGAGTGGCTGCGCACCCTCGGCGCGCTCCCCAACGAGTACCTGCACTACTACTACTTCCGCCGCGAGACGCTCGATTCGGTGCGCGACACCCCGGAGACCCGCGGCGAGTTCCTCGACCAGCAGCAGGGCGGCTTCTTCGAACGGGCCGCGGCGGGCGGCGGCCCGGAGGCGGCGTACGCGCTGTGGGAGCGGACCCGGCTGGAGCGCGAGGAGACGTACATGGCGCACAGCCGGGAGGCCAGCGGCGGCTGGCAGCGCGACAGCCACGACCTGGAGGGCGGCGGCTACGACCGGGTGGCGCTGGCGCTGATGCACGCCATCGTGGGCGACAGCGGGACCCGGCTGATCCTCAACGTCCGCAACGGGACGACGGTGCCGCAGCTGGCGCCGGACGCGATCGTGGAGACGGTGTGCGAGGTGACCGCGCGCGGCGCCCGGCCGCTGCCCTGCGCGCCGCTGCGCGAGGACCAGTTGGGGCTGATGCTCCAGGTCAAGGCGGTGGAGCGGGCGGCCGTCGAGGCGGCCCTGTTCAAGGACCGGGGCGCGGCGCTGCGGGCGCTGGCGCTGCATCCGCTGGTGGACTCCCCCGCGGTGGCCGCCCGCATCCTTCAGCGGGCGGCCAAGGAGGCGTGAGGGGCCCGTCCCGGGGCGTTCAGTGGCCGCGGGCGATCCACTCGTCCAGGTGCGGGGCCTCCGCTCCGATCGTCGTCGGGTCACCGTGACCGGTCAGCACCCGCGTACCGGGCGGCAGCGTCAGCAACCGCTCCCGGATCGACCCGACGATCGTCGGGAAGTCGGAGAACGACCGTCCGGTGGCGCCCGGGCCGCCCTGGAAGAGCGTGTCGCCGGTGAAGACGGCCCCCAGCTCGGGCGCGTGGAGGCAGACCGCGCCCGGCGCGTGGCCGGGCGTGTGCAGCACCCGCAGGTCGGTCCCCGCGATGGTCAGCACCTGGCCGTCCGCCAGCTCCGCGTCCGGCGCGGTGTCCGGGTGGGTCATCTTCCACAGCGGCAGGTCGGCGGGGTGCAGATGGATCCGCGCCCCGGTGCGGGAGGCCAGCGCCGGGGCGGCGTCGATGTGGTCGTTGTGTGCGTGCGTGCAGATGATCGCGCGCAGCGTCCGGCCGCCGAGGGCCGTGAGGATGGCGTCGGCGTCGTGGGCGGCGTCGATGACGATCGCCTCGTCGTCGTTGCCGACGATCCAGACGTTGTTGTCGACGTCCCAGGTGCCGCCGTCGAGGGAGAAGGTGCCGGAGGTGACCAGGTGGTCGATGCGGGCCGCCATCAGAACGTCACCACCGAACGCAGGACGTCACCGGCGTGCATCCGCTCGAAAGCCTTCTCCACGTCGTCGATGCCGATGGTCTCGGTGACGAACGCGGCGAGGTCGATCCGGCCCTGCTGGTGCAGGTCGATGAGCATCGGGAAGTCGCGGGACGGCAGACAGTCGCCGTACCAGGAGGACTTGAGGGCGCCGCCGCGGCCGAAGACGTCCAGCAGGGGAAGTTCCAGGGTCATCTCGGGGGTGGGCACACCCACCAGGACGACGGTGCCGGCGAGGTCGCGGGCGTAGAACGCCTGCCGGTACGTCTCGGGCCGGCCGACCGCGTCGATGACGACGTCCGCGCCGAAGCCGCCGGTCAGCTCGCGGATCGCCTCGACGGGGTCGGTGGTGCGGGAGTTGACGGTGTGGGTGGCACCCATGGAACGCGCGGTGGTCAGCTTGCGGTCGTCGATGTCCACCGCAATGATCTTGGAAGCGCCGGCCAGGTACGAGCCGACCACCGCCGCGTCCCCGACACCGCCGCAGCCGATCACCGCGACCGCGTCGCCGCGCCCCACCCGGCCGGTGTTGAGGGCGGCGCCGATGCCCGCCATCACCCCGCAGCCCAGCAGACCCGCCACCGCGGGCGACACCTCCGGGTCGACCTTGGTGCACTGCCCGGCGGCGACCAGCGTCTTGTCGGCGAAGGCGCCGATGCCGAGCGCGGGGGTCAGCTCGGTGCCGTCCTTCAGCGTCATCTTCTGCTCGGCGTTGTGCGTGTCGAAGCAGTACTGCGGGCGGCCGCGCCGGCAGGCCCGGCACTGACCGCACACCGCGCGCCAGTTGAGGACGACGAAGTCACCGGGCGCGATCTCCGTGACCCCCGCACCGACCGACTCCACGACGCCGGACGCCTCGTGCCCGAGCAGGAACGGGAAGTCGTCGTTGATGCCGCCCTGCTTGTAGTGCAGATCGGTGTGGCACACCCCGCACGCCTGGACCTTCACCACGGCCTCGCCGGGGCCCGGATCCGGCACCAGGATCGTTTCCACCCGCACCGGTTCGTTCTTCCCCGGCGCGATCACGCCGCGCACTTCCTGTGCCATCGGAACAGCCCCTTTCAAAGATCACGTACGGGACCACTGTGGCGCACCGCCACTGAGCCGTGCCTCACCGTACGCGTGCCGGGCGACCTGGCACAGGACCTCGGCCGGGTCCGTGATCACCGGCCGGGGCCCGGTGCCGGATCGCCCGCGCGGGCGGCCCGGCGGGCGGGCGAGCCGGTCACCAGCGCGGGACGGCGGGGGCGGTCCAGCCGGGGTCGGCGCGCCGCATCGCCGCGGCGTCGTCGCGGTCGCGCAGGGTGCCGTCGTCGGCCAGCCACCGGCGGTGCAGCACGGCGAGCCGGTCGCGGTCGAGCTCGACGCCGAGGCCGGGGGCGTCGCCGACCGTCACCCGGCCGTCGTGGAAGGCGAGCCGCTCGGTGAGGACGTCCTCGGTCTGCCAGGGGTAATGGCTGTCGCAGGCGTACCGGAGACCGGGCAGCGTCGCGGCGACCTGGGTCATCGCGGCGAGGCTGATGCCGAGGTGGGTGTTGGAGTGCATGGACACCCCGACGCCGAACGCGGCGCAGACGGCCGCGAGTTCACGGGTCGCGCGCAGCCCGCCCCAGTAGTGGTGGTCGGAGAGCACGATTTGGACGGCGTCCCGGGTGAACGCCTCGGCGATCTCGCCGAAGGTGGTCACGCACATGTTGGTGGCCAGCGGCAGCCGCGCCCCGCCGGGCGGTGTGCCCGGCCCGCCGCCGGGACCCGTACCGCCCAGTGCGGCCGCCACCTCCGCCATGCGGGCCGTGCCGCTCACCGGGTCCTCCAGATACTCCAGGACGTCCCCCAGTTCCTCCGCGACCGCGAGCGCGGTCGCCACGCTCCAGGCGCCGTTGGGGTCCAGCCGCAGCGGCCGGCCGGGGAACGCCTCGGCCAGCGCCTTGATCGCCGCGACCTCCTGCGCCGGCTCGAACACCCCGCCCTTGAGCTTGAAGGACGTGAAGCCGTAGGTGTCGGCGAACCGGCGGGCCTGGGCGACGACTCCGGCCGGGTCCAGCGCCGCGCCCCAGTCGTCGCGCTCGCCCCGGCCGTCCGGGTGCGCGGCCCAGCGGTAGAAGAGGTAGGCGCTGTACTCCACCGTGTCGCGGACCTTGCCGCCGAGCAGGGCGTGGACGGGCAGGCCGACGGCCTTGCCCCAGGCGTCCAGGCAGGCGACCTCGAACCCGGAGAGGACCGAGAGCCGCAGCTTGTCGGCGGTCCGGACGCCGCGCAGCCCGCCGACGTCCACCGCGTCCGGGCCGGTCGCGGCGGCCGCGTCCCCGCAGACCTCGGCGGCGAGGGCGGGCAGGCCGTTCAGGTCCGTGACCGAACGGCCGATCAGCGACCCCGCCAACGGCTTCGCCAACTCCAGGTACCCGGCGTCCCCGTACGTCTCACCGAGTCCCGTGACGCCGCGCTCGGTGACCACCTCGATGATCAGGCGAGGGGTGTACGGCTGGTGCACACCCTGGGTGTTCAGCAGGGGCGGATCGGCCACCAGGACCGGGGTGAGCCGGACCTCGGCGAGGGCGAGGGCGTTCTCACGGTCGGTCATCCGCAGGCTCCTACGAGGACGGCAATGTTCCTGTATACGTATGGAGTTCATGCATGCGGTTGGAGCCTAGGGATCGCGCGATCGGGCCGTCAAGCGCCCCGGCCGCACCACCCCACCGGTGCGCACCCTGACCACCTGCCAGGCTTTGCCAATCATTGAATCTTCGCGCGTAGATAGCGATATAACGCTCTGTTAAACCTACCGATGACCACTCGCGCCACCCCCGAAGGAGCCGCGCATGCCGCGCCCCGATCGCTTCCGTCCCGCCCTCTCCCGTCGCGCCCGTCTCGGCGCCGCGACGGTCGCCGCCCTCGTGGCCGGCACCGCCGTCTTCGGTATCGGCCAGGCCACCGCCGAACACTCCGTGCCGCGCACCGACAAGGAGATCCCGAACCTCACCCAGGTCCAGGACAAGATCAAGGCGTACTACGGCGACACGGTCACGGCCGACGGCGAGCACTACGCCTCCCCGCGCAGCAACTACGCCCGCCAGGTCCACGGCATCGAGGCCAAGGCCCGCGCCTACCTGACCAAGGCCCTCGCCAAAAACACCCTGAGCGGCAAGAAGGCCAAGCCGGCCATCGTCCTCGACATCGACGACACCACCCTGCTCACGTACAACTACGAGCTCCAGGTCGGCTTCCACTTCACCCCGGAGAGCCAGGACAAGTACCTGGAGAGCACCGACATGGACCCGGTCTTCGGCATGAACCGGCTCGTCAACTGGGCGCACGACAAGGGCGCCGAGGTCTTCTTCCTCACCGGCCGCAAGGAAGCGCAGCGCGACTGGAGCGTCCGCAACCTCAAGAACGTCGGCTACGACGTGGCGCTGGACCGCCGCCACGTCTACCTGAAGGACAAGGAGCACCCGCCGGCGTACCTGCCCTGCGGTGCCGCCTGCACGACCATCGAGTACAAGTCGGGCACCCGCAAGCACATCGAGTCGCTCGGCTACAACATCGTCGCCAACTTCGGCGACCAGTACAGCGATCTGAGCGGCGGGGCCGGGGACCGGACCTTCAAGCTGCCGAACCCGATGTACTACCTGCCGTAGGGCAGGGGGGCGTGCGCCCGGCGGGCCGTCCTCCGCCGGGCGCTCAGCGCCGCTTGGGCACCGGCACCCGCATCAGGTCCCTGGCGATGGTCAGCTCGCCCGTGAAGCCCGCCGCCCGCGCCTGCCGCTCGAACTCCGCGGGGTCGTCGTAGCGCTGCGAGAAGTGCGTCAGCACCAGATGCCGCACGCCTGCCTGCGCGGCCACCTCGGCGGCCTGGCCTGCGGTCAGATGACCGTGGTCGACGGCCAGTTGGACGTCCTCGTCCAGGAACGTCGACTCGATGACGAGCATGTCCGCCCCCTCCGCAAGGGCGTGCACGCCGGGGCACAGCCGAGTGTCCATGACGAACGCGAACCGCTGGCCGGGGCGCTGCTCGCTCACCTCTTCCAGGGTGACGCCGTTCAGCTCGCCGAGCCGCTGCAGCCGCCCGACGTCCGGCCCGGCGATGCCGTGCGCCGCCAGCCGCTCCGGCAGCATCCGGCGGGAGTCCGGCTCGACGATGCGGTAGCCGTACGACTCGACCGGGTGCGAGAGCTTGCGCGCCTCCAGGACGTACGCCGCCGAGCGCTCCAGCTCACCGTCGACGGCGACCGGCCGCTGGACCAGACGGACCGTCTCCCGGTACGCGGTGGCATAGCGCAGCCGCTCGAAGAAGCGCTCCCCGCTGGCCGGGTAGTGGGCGGTGACCGGGTGCGGCACCCGGTCGAGGTTGATCCGCTGGATCACCCCGGCCAGGCCGAGCGAATGGTCGCCGTGGAAGTGCGTGATGCAGATCCGGTTGAGGTCGTGGGCGGCGACCCCGGCGCGCAGCATCTGCCGCTGGGTGCCCTCACCGGGGTCGAACAGCAGCCCCTGGCCGTCCCAGCGCAGCAGGTAGCCGTTGTGGTTGCGGTGCCGCGTGGGAACCTGACTCGCGGTGCCGAGGACCACCAATTCACGTACGGACACGGTCGGTTACCCGGGCGGCCACTGCAGGCCGCGGCCGCCGAGCACGTGCAGGTGCGCGTGGAAGACGGTCTGGCCCGCGCCGGCACCGGTGTTGAAGACGACCCGGTAGCCGCGGTCCTCGACCTTGTCCTCGGCGGCGACCTCGCGCGACTCGCGCAGTATGTCGGCGAGGACCTGCGGCTCGGCGGCGGCGAGGGACGCCGCGTCGGGGTAGTGCACCTTGGGGATCACCAGGACGTGCGTCGGCGCCTGGGGGTTGATGTCGCGGAACGCGACGGTGGTCTCGGTCTCCCGGACGATGGTCGCCGGCACCTCCCCCGCCACGATCTTGCAGAACAGGCAGTCGGCCTGCGGTTCTCCCGCCACCGGTGGCTCCTCCCGGGTCATCCCGTACGCACGGTGCGCACGGCCTCGGATGCTACCGGGCGGCACGCGGCGCGGCCCCACCCCACCCGTACGCCGCGCGGGGCACGCCACCGGCGGGGCGACGCACGACGGCGCGGTGGCCGGGCCGCCGGGATGCGGGGCCCGGGATCACTAAGCTGGACCGTGATCGCTTTCGCCCACCATCGGGAGTTATGCACCATGGCAACCACGCGCACCGCCACCACCCACTGGGAGGGCAACCTCCTCCAGGGCAAGGGCACCGTCGCCCTGGAGTCCTCCAACGTCGGCACGTACGACGTGAACTGGCCCGCCCGCGCGGAGCAGCCCAACGGCGTCACCAGCCCCGAGGAACTGATCGCGGCGGCCCACTCCTCCTGCTACTCCATGGCCTTCTCGCACGGCCTGGCGGGCAAGGGCCACACCGTCGAGGCCCTGGACACCCGCGCCGACGTCACCTTCCAGCCCGGTGAGGGCATCACCGGCATCGCCCTGACCGTCAAGGCCCGCGTCCCCGGCCTGTCCGAGGAGGAGTTCCAGGCCGCGGCCGAGGACGCCAAGAAGAACTGCCCGGTGAGCCAGGCGCTGGCAGGCGTCAAGAACATCACGCTGGCGGCCGAGCTGCTGGCCTGACCCGGCCGTCCGTCATTGCGCGGAACGGCGGTGCGCCGACAGGCTTTCGGGGCTGTCGGCGCACCCCTGCGCGGCCCGTCGCCCCGAGGCCGGCTACGGCAGCGGTGGTGCCCAGCCGAGAACGAGGCACGCGAAAAGGCTGAAGATCCACAACACGGCGAGCGCCGCGACCACGCCCAGCGCCGCGATCCCGATCACCACTGCCTTTGCCCCCGCGGAATTCGCCATGCCCCCATGATCCTCCCGCCCGCGTCCGGCAGGCCGGCGGGGTGCCCCTGGGGAGACCGGGGAAGCCGGCCAAGGCCGTGTCTTTCGGCCTAGGCCGTGTCTTTCGGATCATGCCGGGCCCGCGACGCCCGGCACCGCGCCTCGCGGCGTTCTCGTCGGTCGCCGACGTCCCCCAGCTACCGCTGGGAGGTGCCCCCACCGCGTCGACTCCCTCCTCGGCCTTGCGATGCACGGCACCGGACGCCGCGGGCTGCTCCGACCTGATCCGAAAGACACGGCCTAGCTCCAGCGCCCGGTGCGTCCCAGCAGCAGGGCGGTGGCCGCGGTGCCCGCCGTGGAGGTGCGCAGCACGGTCGTCCCCAGCCGGTACGGCTTGGCGCCCGCCTCGGCGAAGGTGGCGAGCTCCTCCGGGGAGACACCGCCCTCGGGGCCGACGACGAGCACCAGGCGCCCGGTGGCGGGGAGTTCCGCGGTGGCGAGCGGGGAGCTGCCCTCCTCGTGGAGGACGGCTGCGAAGTCGGCGTCCGCGAGGAGCGCGGCCACCTGCTTGGTCGTCAGGGGGTCGGCCACCTCGGGGAAGGTCAGCCGACGCGACTGCTTGCCCGCCTCACGGGCCGTGGCGCGCCATTTGCCCAGCGCCTTGGCGGCCCGCTCGCCCTTCCACTGGGTCACACAACGCGCCGCCGGCCAGGGCACGATGGCGTCCACGCCGGTCTCGGTCATGGTCTCCACGGCCAGCTCGCCGCGGTCGCCCTTGGGGAGTGCCTGGACGACGGTGATCGTCGGGTTCGGCGGCTCCTCGGTGCGCAGCTCCGCGACCGCGACGGTGAGCCGGTCCTTGCCCTCGACGCCGGCGACGGTGCCGTGGGCCCCGGCGCCGCGGCCGTCCGTCAGCACGACCTCCTCGCCGACCCGCAGCCGGCGCACCGACACCGCGTGCCGCCCCTCGGGGCCGTCCACGGTCAGCGTGGCGCCGGCGCGTACGTCCGCGAGCGAATCGACGAGGAAGACGGGCGCGGTCATGAGGCGCCGCCGTCGGCGGTCCGGCCCAACGCGGCGCGCGCGGCGTCCATTTCGGCCGCGAGGACCTCGACGAGCTGGGCGGCGGGCATCGCCCGGGCCAGCCGGTGCCCCTGCCCCGCCCACAGGTTGATCCCCTGCGCGTCGCCGGCCTTGGCCGCGGCCTTGCGCACGGTGGAGGTGAGGTAGTGCACGGCGGGGTAGGCGGCCGGGGCGTACGGGCCGTGCTCGCGCAGGAAGCGGTTCACCAGCCCGCGGGCCGGCCGCCCGGAGAACGCCCGGGTCAACTCCGTATGCGTGAACAGGGGGTTGGTCAGCGCCTGCTTGTGGAGCGGGTTGGCGCCCGACTCCGGCGTGGCGAGGAAGGCGGTGCCCAGCTGCGCCATGGACGCCCCGGCCGCCAGCACCGCCGCGATCTGCGACCCGCGCATCAGCCCACCCGCGGCGATCACCGGGATCTGTACCGCCTCCCGTACCTGGCCGAGCAGGGCCAGCAGCCCCAGCCCGGCACCGGTGCCGTCCGCGTGCGGATCGTCCCGGTGGGTGCTCTGGTGGCCGCCGGCCTCCACGCCCTGCACACACACCGCGTCCGCGCCCGACCACTGCGCGGCCTGCGCCTCGGCGGCGGTGGTGGCGGTGACGACGGTGTACGTACCGACCTTGGCGAAGCCGTCGAGCACCGCGCGCGACGGGCAGCCGAAGGTGAAGGACACCACCGGCACCGGGTCCTCGCGCAGGATCGCGAGCTTGGCCTCGTAGTTGTCGTCGCTGGGCCCGTCGGTGTCACCGAGTTCGGTCTCGTACCAGGCGGCCTCGCCGGCGAGCTGTTCGCGGTAGACGTCGACGGCGGCGGAGTCGGCCAGCGAGGGCTGCGGCATGAAGAGATTGACGCCGAAGGGCCGGTCGGTCATCGACCGCAGCTGCTTGATCTCCTGGTACATCCCGTCGGCGGTCTTGTAGCCGCCGGCGAGGAAGCCGAGACCGCCGGCGCCGCAGACGGCGGCGGCCAGCTCGGGTCCGGAACCGCCTCCCGCCATCGGGGCCTGCACGATGGGGTAGCGGCAGAGATCGGTTGGTGCGGTGGGCATGCGCACATCGTGTCACGCCCACCGCACCGCACCGAACCGGGGCGGGCCTGCCTACCGCCCGTTGAAGGCGTCCTTCAGCCGCGAGAACAGCCCCTGCTGTCCCGGCTGGAACTGGCCCGTGGGGCGTTCCTCGCCGCGGAGCTTGGAGAGCCGGCGCAGCAGCTCCTCCTGCTCGGGGTCGAGCTTGCTGGGCGTCTGCACCTCGACGTGGACGATCAGGTCGCCGCGGCCGCCGCCCCGCAGATGGGTCACCCCGCGCTGATGCAGCGGGATCGACTGGCCGGACTGGGTGCCGGGCCGGACGTCGATCTCCTCCACCCCGTCGAGCGTCTCCAGCGGGCACTTCGTGCCCAGCGCCGCCGCCGTCATCGGGATGGTGACCGTGCAGTGCAGATCGTCGCCGCGTCGCTGGAAGACCGGGTGCGGCAGCTCGTGGATCTCGACGTAGAGGTCACCGGCCGGGCCGCCGCCGGGGCCGACCTCGCCCTCGCCGGCGAGCTGGATGCGGGTGCCGTTGTCGACACCGGCCGGGATCTTGACCGTCAGCGTGCGGCGGGAGCGGATCCGGCCGTCGCCCGCGCACTCGGGGCACGGGGTCGGCACGACCGTGCCGAAGCCCTGGCACTGCGGGCACGGCCGGGAGGTCATGACCTGGCCGAGGAAGGACCGGGTGACCTGCGAGACCTCACCGCGGCCGCGGCACATGTCGCAGGTCTGCGCCGAGGTGCCCGGCGCCGCGCCCTCACCGGTGCAGGTGGTGCAGACGACCGCGGTGTCGACCTGGATGTCCTTGGTCGTGCCGAAGGCCGCTTCGTTCAGCTCGATGTCGAGCCGGATCATGGCGTCCTGGCCGCGGCGGGTGCGCGAGCGCGGCCCGCGCTGCGACGCGGTGCCGAAGAACGCGTCCATGATGTCGGAGAAGTTGCCGAAGCCCGCGCCGAAGCCGCCCGCGCCCTGGCCGCCGCCCGCCTGCGAGAGCGGGTCCCCGCCGAGGTCGTAGACCTGCTTCTTCTGCGGATCCGACAGGACCTCGTAAGCGGCGTTGATCTCCTTGAACCGCTCCTGGGTCTTGGGATCCGGGTTCACGTCCGGGTGCAGCTCGCGCGCCAGCCGCCGGAACGCCTTCTTGATCTCGTCCTGCGAGGCATCGCGCCGAACGCCCAGGACCGCGTAGTAATCCGTGGCCACTTACGACTCCGCCAGGATCTGTCCGACGTAACGTGCCACTGCGCGTACCGCTCCCATCGTTCCGGGGTAGTCCATGCGGGTCGGTCCGACCACGCCGAGTTTGGCGACTGCCTCGTCGCCCGAACCGTAGCCGACCGTGACGACCGATGTGGACGTCAGGCCCTCGTGGGCATTCTCATGCCCGATGCGTACGGTCATTCCCGAGTCCTTGGCCTCGCCGAGGAGCTTGAGCATCACCACATGCTCCTCAAGCGCCTCGAGCACCGGACGGATGGTCAGGGGGAAGTCGTGTCCGAAGCGCGTGAGATTGGCGGTGCCGCCGATCATCAGCCGCTCTTCGGTCTCCTCCACCAAAGTCTCCAGCAACACCGACAGCACTGTCGAGACCGTGCCGCGGTCGTCCTGCTCGAAGGACTCCGGGAGATCCTGCACCAAGGGGGGCACATCCGTGAAACGGCGGCCCACGACCCGGCTGTTCAGCCGCGCCCGCAGGTCCGCCAGGGATGCCTCGGCAAAGGGGGCCTGGCAGTCGATGAGCCGCTGCTCGACCCGTCCGGTGTCGGTGATGAGCACGAGCATCAGGCGGGCCGGGGCGAGTGCCAGCAGCTCGACGTGCCGGACCGTGGACCGGGTCAGCGACGGGTACTGCACGACCGCGACCTGCCGGGTCAGCTGCGCCAGCAGCCGGACCGTGCGGCCCACCACGTCGTCGAGGTCGACGGCACCGTCCAGGAAATTCTGGATGGCCCGCCGCTCGGGGCTGGACAGCGGCTTGACGCCGGCCAGCTTGTCGACGAAGAGGCGGTAGCCCCTGTCGGTCGGGATCCGCCCGGCACTCGTGTGCGGCTGGGCGATGTAGCCCTCGTCCTCCAGCGCTGCCATGTCGTTACGGATCGTGGCCGGGGACACCCCGAGCTGATGCCGCTCGGTGAGCGCCTTGGAGCCGACCGGCTCCTCCGTCCCGACGTAGTCCTGGACGATGGCGCGCAGCACTTCGAGCCTGCGTTCACTGAGCATGGCGCGCACCTCCAGTCCGGCCGTCCGCCGTCTCGTTACTCCCTGGCACTCACACGGGCCGAGTGCCAGACCTTGAGCCAGTGTACGGCCGGGTAGCACCGGCACGGCAAGGGCGACCTCACGCGGCACGCCTGCGATGACCGTGTTCGGCCGATCTGCCGGGCAACGCTATCGCGAGGGAGCTAGCGTCTCGGTATGCGCACTGCTTGGGAAGAGGCCGGTTGGGAACAGCTCGGTGACGGTGTCGCCAGACGCCGTATGACGGGCTGGGACGAGACGATCGGCGTGATCGCCGGGTCGGCCGGCGTCATGATCGTCGACACCGGGGCGACCCTGCGCGACGGCGCGGATCTGCGCCGGACGGTACGCGGCGTGCTCGGCCGGGACGTGACGCATGTCGCGCTCACCCACCCGCATTTCGATCACGTACTGGGCACCGCCGCGTTCGCCGGCGTCGAGGTGTTCGGCGCGGCCGGCCTGGGCGATCTGCTGCGCCGCAGCAAGGACTCGCTGCGGGACGCCGCGATCCGGCACGGCGTCGACCCGGACGCCGCCGCCGAGGCCGCCGACCTGCTCGTCGCCCCGCACCACCACGTGCACGGCCAGCTGACCGTGGACCTCGGCGACCGGCAGGTGCTGCTGGCGAACGTCGGCCCCGGCCACACCGCCCACGACCTGGCGGTCCTGGCCCCCGGCCGGCACGGCGCCCGCGAGATCGTCTTCTGCGGCGACCTGGTCGAGGAGTCCGGCGAGCCGCAGGCGGGCCGGGACGCCCTGCCGCAGCGGTGGCCCGCCGCGCTGGACCGCCTGCTGGCCCTGGGCGGCGAGGACGCGCTGTACGTCCCCGGCCACGGCGCCGTGGTGGACGCCGCCTTCGTCCGCGCCCAGCGCGAGGCCCTGGCCACCCGCTTCGGCGTCGCTCCCGCCCCTTGATCTCACACCGACCTCCTGATCCCCGGCCGACCGCCGCCCCTGCCGCCTCGTCCGTCTCGTCCTTCTTCGTCCTTCGCACAGAAACAGAAACAGGCCCCATGCAGAGCAAGCGCTACAGCCCCGACCTCACCCCGCCGTGGAAGAAGCAGCGCCCCGCCCCCGAGGTGCCGGCCGACCCCGACCTGGTCGTCGAGGAGGTCGGCACGGGATTCTGCGGCGCGGTGATCCGCTGCGAGAAGACCGCCGAGGGCCCGACGGTCACCCTGGAGGACCGCTTCGGCAAGCACCGCGTCTTCCCCATGGCCCCGCGCGGCTTCCTCCTGGAGGGCAAGGTCGTCACCCTGGTCCGCCCGCAGAACCGGCCCGCGGCGCGCGGCCCGGCCCGTACGGCATCGGGATCACTCGCGGTGCCCGGCGCCCGCGCCCGGGTAGCGCGCGCGGGGCGCATTTACGTGGAGGGCCGGCACGACGCCGAACTGGTCGAACGGGTCTGGGGGGACGACCTGCGCATCGAGGGCGTCGTCGTGGAGTACCTGGAGGGCGTCGACGACCTCCCGGCGATCGTCCGCGGCTTCTCCCCCGGCCCGGACGCCCGCCTCGGCGTGCTCGTCGACCACCTGGTGCCCGGCTCGAAGGAGTCCCGGATCGCGGCCGAGGTGACCGGGTCGGACGTGCTCGTCGTCGGCCATCCGTACATCGACATCTGGGAGGCGGTGAAGCCGTCCTCGGTCGGCATTCCGGCGTGGCCCGTCGTCCCGCGCGGCCAGGACTGGAAGACGGGCGTGTGCCGGGCGCTGGGCTGGCCGGAGAACACGGGCGCGGCCTGGCAGCGGATCCTGTCCTGCGTACGGTCCTACAAGGACCTGGAGCCGCAGCTCCTCGGACGGGTCGAGGAGCTGATCGACTTCGTCACGGCAGGCGATGCGGCCTGACGCCCTTGAGGGTGCCGAACTCGCCGGTGGCCAGCTCGACGTCGAGGAGCGGCAGCGGCACCGGGTCACCGAACTTGGTGATCCGCTGCACCGCGTAGTCGGCCTCGTCACCGCTGCCGGCGGGTTCGGTGAGCAGGACGCACTGGCCCATGACGGGATCGATGATCAGGTAGACCGGTACCCGGCCCGCCGCGTAGATCGAGCGCTTGAGCAGGTAGTCGCGCTGGACGCTGGTCCTGGAGACGACCTCGACGAGCATCGTGACGGCTGCGGACGGCAGCAGCCGGCCGGAATCCGGCCCGGCGCCGTGTTCCAGCACCACGAGATCGGGCACCGGCTCGCTGTGTTCGCTGAGGATGTCGATGTCCTGCGTCATCAACCATTCCCAGCGGTCGCTGGGCACCTGCAGCGCCACGGACCGAACAATGCGGTTGTGGACCAGATCCGGCCCCGCCATCATCACGATTTCCCCCCGGAGGAGCTCAATCTTGATGCCCTCGGGAACCTCAAGGTTCTCGAAGAGCTCCGTCATCCGGCGTTCATCCACAGCGGTCATCTCCATGGCCTCCGTTTCCCGTCGCCGTGTATACGGCACAGGCTAAGAAGAGCCTAGGCGGCGGTGCAGGCGCATCGCATTGGTTCACTCGTTCGGGTATCAGTCCACCAGATCCCGCACCACCGCGTCGGCCAGCAGCCGTCCGCGGAGGGTCAGGACGGCCCGTCCTTCCCCGTACGGTCCCGCCTCCAGCAGGCCGTCCGCCAGCGCCCGCTCGGCCGCCCGGGTCCCCGCCGGCGCCAGCAGGTCCAGCGGGCAGCCGTCCGCGAGGCGGAGTTCCAGGAGGATGCGCTCGACGCGGCGGTCCTCGTCGGTGAGGAGTTCCCGGCCGGCGCCCGGGGAGCGGCCCTCGGTCAGGGCCTGGGCGTAGGCGCCGGGGTGCTTGACGTTCCACCAGCGGACGCCGCCGACGTGGCTGTGGGCGCCGGGGCCGGCGCCCCACCAGTCGGCGCCGGTCCAGTACAGCTCGTTGTGGCGGCAGCGGGCGGCGTCGGTGGTGGCCCAGTTGGAGACCTCGTACCAGCGGAAACCGGCCGCGGCGAGGCGTTCCTCGGCGATGAGGTAGCGGTCGGCGTGCACGTCGTCGTCGGTCATCGGGACCTCGCCGCGGCGGATCCGGCGGGCCAGCTGGGTGCCCTCCTCGACGATCAGGGCGTACGCGGAGACGTGGTCCGGGCCGGCGCCGAGGGCGGCGTCCAGGGAGGCCCGCCAGTCGTCGTCGGTCTCGCCGGGGGTGCCGTAGATCAGGTCCAGATTGACGTGGTCGAAGCCGGCGGCGCGGGCCTCGGCGACACACGCCTCGGGGCGCCCGGGGGTGTGCGTACGGTCGAGGATCTTCAGGACGTGCTGCCGCGCGCTCTGCATCCCGAAGGAGACGCGGTTGAAGCCGCCCGCGCGCAGTTCGGCGAGGTAGCGCGGGTCGACGGACTCGGGGTTGGCCTCGGTGGTGATCTCGGCGTCCTGGGCGAGGCCGAACTCGTCACGAATCGCCGCCAGCATCCGGCCCAGGTCGGCGGCGGGCAGCAGGGTCGGGGTGCCGCCGCCCACGAAGACCGTCTCCACCTGGCGCGGGTCGTCGCCGAGGACCTTGCGGGCCAGCCGGATCTCCTCGACGAGGGTGTCGGCGTAGTTGTCGCGGGAGGCCAGGGCCCCGCCGGAGCCGCGCAGCTCGCTCGCGGTGTAGGTGTTGAAGTCGCAGTAGCCGCAGCGGGTCGCGCAGTACGGCACGTGCAGATAGAAGCCGAGGGGCCGCCCGGCCGCCCCCGCCAGCGCAGGACGGGGCAGCGCCCCGTCGTCGGGCATCGGCTCACCATCAGGCAGTGCGGAAGGCATGGGAACCATTGTCCGTCATCGGCGGACCACCCGGTTCGGGCCGGGTACGGGGGCCCGGCCGGCCTCAGGCGGGGCCGCCCGCCGCCTTCAGGACGAGCAGTGCCAGGTCGTCGTCGGGTGGGGTGGGGTCGAAGGCGTGGACGGTGTTGCGGAGGTGGTCGGCGAGGGCGGTGGCGTCGAGGCCGGCGCCCGCCGCGAGGGCGGTGGCCAGGCCGTCCTCGTCGTCGAAGAGCCGGCGGCCGGAGCGGCGCTCGGTGACACCGTCGGTGACGCACAGCAGCGTCTCGCCGGGGCAGAGGTCGAACGATTCGCTGACGTAGGTGGCGTCCTGGACCACGCCGAGCAGCATCTGCGGCGCCGCGACGACCCGGACCGTGCCGTCCGTGCCGAGGACCAGCGGCAGCGGGTGGCCGGCGCTGGCGAGGGTGCAGCGGGCGCCGCCGGAGCCGCTCGGGTGGGGGACGATCTCGCCGTAGAGGAGGGACAGGAAGCGCGCCTGTTCGCCCTCCTCGCGGATCTCGACCGGCGCCTCGGCCCCGGCGCCGGCCGCCGCGACCGCCGCCGCGACCGCCGCGACGGAGTCGGCGGCCTCCCGGGCCATCGTCTTGTTGAGCCGGTCGAGGACGTCGGCCACCCCGAAGCCGTCGCGGGCCAGCAGCCGCAGCACCGGCCGGGCGAGGCCGGTCACCGCGGCCGCCTCGGGCCCGCTGCCGCAGACGTCGCCCAGCGCGAAGCACCAGCGGCCGTCGCCCGCCTCGAAGAGGTCCCAGAAGTCGCCGCCCGCCCAGGCGCCCTCCCGCGGCTCGTAGACCACCGCGGACTCCACGCCGGGCACCTGGGCCCGCCCCCGGGGCAGCAGCCGGCGCTGCAGGACCTGGCTGATCCGCTCCTGGCGGCTGTACGCGCGTGCGGTGGCCACGGCACGCGCGACCCGGCGGCCCAGGTCCTCCAGCAGGCCGACCACGTCGTCGGGGAAGCCCAGCAGCCCGCCCCGGCCGAGCAGCAGCGTGCCGAGCCGGCGGCCGCCGGCGACCAGCGGGCAGGCCAGCGCCGCACCGCCCGGCTCGTAGCCACCCGACTCGTGGCCGCCCGGCTCGTAGCCACCCGGTTCGTCGGGCCAGGGCCAGCGGACCGCGGCGGGCGCGCTGCCCGGCGAGGCACCGGCCGGGACCTCCGGCGGCTGTTTCTCCAGCGCGGCGCGCAGCGCGTCGGTACGGCTCTCGCTGGCGTGCCAGACGCCGGCCAGCCGCTGTTCCTCACCGCTCGCCGCGATGCCCCGGCCGGGCGCGCCGCCGTCCCCGTCGTGGAGCCACACCGCGCACCAGTCGGCGAGCCGCGGCACGATCAGCTGGGCGGCGAGGGCGGCGACCTGATCGGCGTCGAGCTGGCCGGAGAGCAGGTCGGACGCCTCGGCGAGGAAGGACAGGGCGCCGTTGTCGACCCGGCCGGCGCCGGGCTCGCGGCGGGCGGGCCGGCGCGCCGCGGGGGCGAGGAGTTCCGCCGCCCGCAGTTCGCGCTGCAACTGGTCGTCGTAAGGGATCTCCGGCTCCGGCCGCTCACCGGCGCCGGGCACGTCCACGTCAACGGGCAGCCGGAACCACACGGTCTTCATGGTCCGGTGGTAGGTGATGCCCCAGGACTCGGCGACCGCGCTGATCAGGCGGAGGCCGTGGCCGCCGCTCTCGGCCGCGGCCCCTTCGGCTCCGGCGCCCTCGGCCGGGGCGCCCTGCTCGCGGGCCCGGATAGGACGGGTGGGGTGGCGGTCGGAGACCTCGACGACGACGCCGGGGAGCGCGGCGGCACCGGGGTCGGCCTCGGCCTCCCGCCCCGGAGCGGGGTCCAGCCGGCAGCGCAGCTCGACGGTGGTGCCCGCGTGCACCACCGCGTTGGTCACCAACTCGCTGACCAGCAGCACCGTTTCGTCAGCGAGCCGGCCGGTGAGGCCCTCCGCGCAGGGCAGCCGCTGGGCGGTCCACTCGGCGAAGGAGTCCCGGACGAACTGCCGGGCGGCGGACGCGGCCTGCGGGTCGCCGGGCAGCCGGACGCTCCGGGCGCGGACGGCGGGCCCGGCGGAACCGGTGACGGAACCGGCCGCGGCAGGCCCGCGGGCCCCGCCGCGCATCCCGCCCGGCCTCGTCGTGCGCGTCGCCATGACGTCGTCGTCCCGTGGAGACGAAGTGGTCGTCCTCATTGAGCAACTCCCGAGCAGCTCCGCTACAGCGCCGGATGCGCCACCGACAGAGTGACAGAACGAGCGCACCCATAAGCACCGAGTCACGGAAGTGCGAGGTCATCGCCGCCAATTCGGCTGACGCGCCCCGGGAGTTGGCGCACAGCGGTACGGGGCGGACCGCGCCGGCCCGCCCCGCCACCCCGCGCGCGGGCGCTACGCCTCGCGCGACCCGGCGTACATGTCCTCCAGCAGGTCCTTGAACGCCCGCTCCACGACCGGCCGCTTGATCTTGAGGCTGGGGGTCACCTCGCCGTGCTCGATGTCCAGGTCCCGCGGCAGCAGCCGGAACTTGCGGATCTGCTGCCAGCGCTGGAGCCCTTCGTTGACCCGCTCGACATAGCCGTCGATCAGCTCACGCACCTGGTCGGTCGCGACGACCTCGGCGTACGTGCGGCCCTCCAGGCCGTGCTCCTTGGCCCAGCCCATGATCGTCGGCTCGTCGAGGGCGATCAGCGCGGTGCAGAAGTTCCGGTTGGCGCCGTGCACCAGGACGTTGGAGACGAACGGACAGACCGCCTTGAACTGGCCCTCCACCTCGGCCGGTGCGATGTACTTGCCGCCCGAGGTCTTGATCAGGTCCTTCTTGCGGTCGGTGATCCGCAGATAGCCGTCCGGGGACAGCTCGCCGATGTCGCCGGTGTGGAACCAGCCGTCCTCCTCCAGGACCTCGGCGGTCTTGTCCGGCAGGCCGTGGTAGCCCTCCATGATGCCGGGGCCGCGCAGCAGGATCTCGCCGTCCTCGGCGATCCGGACCTCTGTGCCGGGCAGCGGCTTGCCGACCGTGCCGGTGCGGTATGCCTCGCCGGGGTTGACGAAGCTGGCCGCGCTGGACTCCGTCAGGCCGTAGCCCTCCAGGATGTGGATGCCGGCGCCGGCGAAGAAGTAGCCGATCTCCGGGGCGAGCGCGGCCGAACCGGAGACCGCGGCGCGCAGCCGGCCGCCGAAGGCGTCCCGCAGCTTGCTGTACACCAGCGCGTCGGCGACCTTGTGCTTGGCGGCGAGCGCGAACGGCACCGAGGCGTTGCCGGTGCGCCGGAAGTTGTCCTGCGAGACCTTGGCGTACTCGCGGGCCACCTCGGCCGCCCACTGGAAGATCTTGTACTTGGCGCCGCCGCCCTCCCGGGCCTTGGCCGCGACGCCGTTGTAGACCTTCTCGAAGATCCGCGGGACGGCCGCCATATACGTCGGCCGGACGACCGGAAGATTCTCGATGATCTTGTCGACCCGGCCGTCGACGGCGATCACCTGGCCGGTCGCGATCTGCCCGGCGGTGAGCACCTTGCCGAAGACGTGCGCCAGCGGCAGCCACAGGTACTGCACGTCGTCCTGGGTGACCAGGCCGGTCGACTGGATCGCGCGGGCCATGTACGACCAGCAGTCGTGCGGCAGCCGTACGCCCTTGGGGCGGCCGGTGGTGCCGGAGGTGTAGATGAGCGTCGCGAGCTGGTCGGCGCGCAGCCCGGCGACCCGCTCCTTGACGCACTCGGGGTGCTGCTCCAGATAGGCGGTGCCGCGCTTCTCCAGCTCGGCCAGGGTGAGCACCCATCCGTCGGGGTCGTCGGCCGCGGGCTCGGCGCCCGCCTCGTCGATGACCACGACGTGCGCCAGGTCGGGCAGCTCCGCGCGCCGCTCACGCGCCTTGGCGAGCTGTCCGGCGTCCTCCGCGATCAGCACCCGGCTGCCGGAGTCGGCGAGGATGTACGCCGTCTCCTCCGCGTTGGTGCTGGGGTAGACCGTGGTGGTGGCGGCGCCGGAGCAGAGCACGCCGAGGTCGGCGAGGATCCACTCCACGCGGGTGCCGGCGGCCAGCGCCACCCGCTCCTCGGGCCGCACACCCAGTGCGATCAGCCCGGCGGCCACGGCGTAGACCCGGTCGGCGGCCTCGGCCCAGCTGATCGGCTTCCAGTCGTCCGGTCCCTGACCCGAGGCCGGCGGCACGGGGTAGCGGTATGCCTCGATGTCGGGCGTGGCCGCCACCCGCTCCAGGAAGAGGTGGGCCACCGAGGGCGGCCGGTTTTCGATCAGCGTGTGGGTGTCCGTCACGGCGTCCTCCGGGGCCCGCTTCGTTGCGTGGTGACTCGCGAGTAACCTTTGAGCAGTGATCAGACTAGAGCGCGTTGCGCCGACGCGTAAGGGGCTACGGCCTACTGGTTCACGATGTGACCAGTGCGATAGGTGTACGTAGCACCCTCATCGCCCGCCCGGTGAGCCGAGCCGATCACCGCACACCGGACCACACCGGGCGACAGGCGCCGGGAAGCGGCGGAACGGCACGCTCCGCATTCATTCCGACGGGGAGCCGGGGGCCACCCGGAAGGTCTACGGGTGTCCCCGTCCGGCCACCGCCCGGAAAAACAGCAGGGCGCCGGCCCCCGCGGGGAACCGGCGCCCGGGCCGCACAAGGGCGGCCGCGCCTGCCTTCTTCTCGCCTGCTTCGCCTCGGTGTCTACTTCTTCTTGGCGTCGCCGTCGGAGTCCGAGGACAGCACCGCGATGAAGGCTTCCTGCGGAACCTCCACGCTGCCGACCATCTTCATCCGCTTCTTGCCTTCCTTCTGCTTCTCCAGCAGCTTCCGCTTACGGGAGATGTCACCGCCGTAGCACTTGGCGAGGACGTCCTTGCGGATGGCGCGGACCGTCTCACGGGCGATGACCCGGCTGCCGATGGCGGCCTGGATCGGCACCTCGAAGCTCTGCCGCGGGATCAGCTCGCGCAGCTTCGCGACCAGCCGGACGCCGTAGGCGTACGCCTTGTCCTTGTGGGTGATCGCGGAGAACGCGTCGACCTTGTCGCCGTGCAGCAGGATGTCGACCTTGACCAGGTCGGCGGCCTGCTCGCCGGTGGGCTCGTAGTCCAGCGAGGCGTAACCGCGGGTCTTGGACTTGAGCTGGTCGAAGAAGTCGAAGACGACCTCGGCGAGCGGGAGGGTGTAGCGGATCTCGACCCGGTCCTCGGAGAGGTAGTCCATGCCGAGCAGGTTGCCGCGGCGGGTCTGGCACAGCTCCATGATCGCGCCGATGAACTCGCTGGGCGCCAGGATCGTGGCCCGGACGACCGGCTCGTGCACCTTGTCGATCTTGCCGGTCGGGAACTCGCTCGGGTTGGTGACCTCGTGCTCGCTGCCGTCCTCCATGTCGACGCGGTAGACCACGTTGGGGGCGGTGGCGATCAGGTCGAGGCCGAACTCGCGCTCCAGACGCTCGCGGATGACCTCCAGGTGCAGCAGACCGAGGAAGCCGACGCGGAAGCCGAAGCCGAGCGCCGCGGAGGTCTCCGGCTCGTAGACCAGCGCGGCGTCGTTGAGCTGGAGCTTGTCGAGGGCGTCGCGCAGCTCCGGGTAGTCCGAGCCGTCCAGCGGGTACAGCCCGGAGAACACCATCGGCTTGGGGTCCTTGTAGCCGCCCAGCGGCTCCTCGGCACCCTTGCTGAGCTGGGTGATCGTGTCACCGACCTTGGACTGCCGGACGTCCTTCACACCGGTGATGAGGTAGCCCACCTCACCGACGGACAGGCCGTCGGCCGCCTTCATCTCCGGCGAGTTCGTGCCGATCTCCAGCAGCTCGTGCGCGGCACCGGTGGACATCATCTTGATCCGCTCGCGCTTGCTGAGCGTGCCGTCGACGACCTTCACGTACGTCACGACGCCGCGGTACGCGTCGTAGACCGAGTCGAAGATCATCGCGCGGGCGGGGGCGTCCTTGACGCCGACCGGGGCCGGCACCTCGCGGACGACCTTGTTCAGCAGCTCGGGCACGCCGACGCCGGTCTTGGCGGAGACCTTCAGCACGTCCTCGGGCTCGCAGCCGACCAGGTTGGCCAGCTCCGCGGCGAACTTCTCGGGCTGCGCGGCCGGCAGGTCGATCTTGTTGAGGACGGGAATGATCGTGAGGTCGTGCTCCATCGCCAGGTAGAGGTTGGCGAGGGTCTGGGCCTCGATGCCCTGGGCGGCGTCGACGAGGAGGATGCAGCCCTCACACGCGGCGAGCGAGCGGGAGACCTCATAGGTGAAGTCGACGTGGCCCGGCGTGTCGATCATGTTGAGGATGTGGGTCGTGCCACTTCCTTCTTCGCCCTCGGAGGGGCTCCAGGGCAGCCGGACCGCCTGGGACTTGATCGTGATGCCGCGCTCGCGCTCGATGTCCATGCGGTCGAGGTACTGCGCGCGCATCTGCCGCTGGTCGACGACACCGGTGAGCTGGAGCATCCGGTCGGCGAGCGTCGACTTGCCGTGGTCGATGTGCGCGATGATGCAGAAGTTACGGAGGAGGGCCGGATCGGTACGGCTCGGCTCCGGCACGTTCGTAGGGGTCGCGGGCACGCAGGGTCCATTCAGTGAACGCGGGTAGGCGGGACTCGGGTATATGACGTCTTCCCATGGTCCCATGCGCAGCGGGGTCGGTCGGGTGTGGGCGCCGCCGCGGACCGCCGGCGGGCGGGGGCGGGGCGGCGTTCGGGGACCGTGGGCGGCGTTCAGGGTCGGTCGCGGGCACCGTTCAGGGCCGGTTTGGGAGGCCGTAGGCCCTGCTGGTAGCCTGGTCCACTGCGCTTCGTGCCCTCTCTCGTGCGCGGCGCAACTCGAAACTCCAACGAACCTGAAAAGGCTCTTTCGTGGCGAACATCAAGTCCCAGATGAAGCGGATCAAGACCAACGAGAAGGCTCGTCAGCGCAACAAGGCTGTCAAGTCCTCCCTGAAGACCGCGATCCGTCGCACCCGCGAGGCCGTCGAGGCCGGCGACCTGCAGAAGGCCGCGACCGCCCAGGCCGAGGCTGCCAAGAAGCTTGACAAGGCTGTCAGCAAGGGTGTCATCCACAAGAACGCCGCCGCCAACAAGAAGTCGGCGCTGGCGAAGAAGGTCGCCGGCCTCAAGGGCTGAACCTTCCCGTAGCACCCGCTGCCTCGGCAGCACCCCGTAACACCTCTGCCGACAGGGACCCAGCGGCCCCTCTCTCCGCTCCCTGACCGGTGCACCACCGCGCCGCACACGGCCTGCGTTCGCCACGCGGGTGCGGCGCACCCGGCCCACCCGGCGGTCACCACCGCCGAGGAGCCACCAACGCTTGACACGAAGGCCCCGTTCCGCCCCTTCCCCAGGGGTGGGACGGGGCCTTTGTGATGCACGGGGCGTGAGCGAACTCCTCGGGCCGAAACGAACCTCTTCGGGCTTCAGCGGGCTGTGGACAGGTGGACAGCCGGCCTCCTGGGCTCCGGCTTTCGCCTTTCCGGCCGCCCCGCTTCCGGTTTTCGGGGGTCGCGCTTCCGCTTTTTCCGGGGTGCACGGGCGGGTCCGATTTCGGAGGGTTCGGCTACGCTGCGTCCATGTCCATACCGGGGGATCCGAATCCGCACAACCCTTACGCCCAGCCGCAGCCCTCTCCATACGGCCAGCCGCCCGCGCAGCCGAACGCGACACCGCCGGCGCAGCAGAATCCGTACACACAGCAGCCGCCACCACAATCCCCGCCCGCCCCGCCACAGCCGCCGCCCGTCCCGCCGCAGGGCCCTGGCGGCGGCTACGGCTATCCGGTGGCCGGCGCACCCGTAGGGACGCCCGGTGTTCCCGGGGTCCCCGCCGCTCCGGGCGCTCCCGGCGGTACGGGCGGCCGGGGCGCGGCCGGGTGGCTCTGGGCGATCGGCGGCGCCGTCGCCGCCTCCGCGATCTGGGGCTCCCTGCTCTTCGCCACCGGCGGCTTCTCCTCCGAGCCGAGCCCCGACCTCGCGGGCTACGCCTACACCAGTGATCTGTGCGCGGCCACCTCGATGACGCCCTTCGAGGACGCCCACTTCAAGGCCAAGGCGAACACCGGCTCGTCCTCGAAGGACGCCAACCCCCAGCACAGCGGCGCCCAGCAGACCTCGCTCGACACCATGTGGTGCAACGTCTCGCTGCAGCAGGACAGCACCAGCACCAGCGCCGCCGACTACTCCTCGAACTGGCTCTACAGCGCCGCCACACTGCACAAGAAGACCGACCCGGCACCGGAGTTCGCGGACAACTACCGCTCGTACGAGAAGCAGGACACCTCGATCGGCTACAAGGTCGAGTCCGTCTCCGGCATCGGCGACGAGGCGTACCTCGTGACCAGGAACGACGAGAGCAGCAGTAGCGGCTCGTATGTGATCCTCGGCGTCCGGGACGGCTGGATGACCTATCAGTCGACGTGGTCCAGCTACGCATCGGGCAGCAGCACGAGCAAGCAGCCGACTTCCTCGGAGGTCGCCACCATGCTGAAGACCAGCGCGACAGAGACCCTCAAGCGAATGCGGAGTTCGAGCTCCCGATAAGCGCCGGGCGGCCGCCGGCAGCCCGGCGGGCGGTGGCGGTCGGCGCGCTGTGCGCGCCGGGTGAGGGGGCGGGCGGGCACGCGCGAGCGGCCGGGCGCCCCCTCCTTCCTCAGCGCGACCGTGCCGCCCGGGCGATGGCGACCACGGCCTTCTCCAGCGCGTAGGCCGGATCGTCACCGCCGCCCTTGACGCCCGCATCGGCTGCCGCCACCGCGCGCAGCGCCGTCGCCACACCGTCCGCCGACCAGCCGCGCATCTGCTGCCGCACCCGGTCGATCTTCCAGGGCGGCATGCCCAGGTCGCGGGCGAGGTCACCGGGGCGGGCGCCGCGCGGGGCGGAGGCCAGCTTGCCGATGGCCCGCACCCCCTGGGCGAGCGCGCTCGTGATCATGACGGGGGCGACCCCCGTGGCGAGGGACCACCGCAGCGCCTCCAGCGCCTCCGCGGCCCGGCCCTCGACGGCCCGGTCCGCGACGGTGAAGCTCGACGCCTCCGCCCGGCCGGTGTAGTAGCGGGCGACGACGGCCTCGTCGATCGCGCCCTCGACATCGGCGGCCAGCTGCGAACAGGCCGACGCCAGCTCCCGCAGATCGCTGCCGATCGCGTCGACCAGCGACTGGCACGCCTCGGGCGTCGCGGACCGCCCGACCGCCCTGAACTCGCCCCGCACGAACGCCAGCCGGTCCGCCGGCTTGGTCATCTTCGGGCAGGCCACCTCACGCGCCCCGACCTTACGGGCCGCGTCCAGCAGGCCCTTCCCCTTGGCACCACCGGCGTGCAGCAGGACGAGCGTGATCTCCTCGGCGGGCGAGCCGAGATATGCCTTCACGTCCTTGATGGTGTCCGCGGACAGGTCCTGGGCGGCCCGCACCACGACGACCTTGCGTTCGGCGAAGAGCGAGGGGCTGGTCAGCTCGGCGAGGGTGCCGGGCTGCAGCTGATCGGGGGTGAGGTCGCGTACGTCGGTGTCCGCGTCGGCCGCGCGGGCAGCCGCCACCACCTGCTGCACCGCGCGGTCCAGCAGCAGGTCTTCCTGGCCCACCGCGAGCGTGACGGGGGCGAGCGGGTCGTCGTGAGCTGTCTTCCTGGCCATCGCGATCCAGCATCCCACGCCCCACTGACACCGCCGTCACTGCGCACCACGCCCACCACCGGCGCCTCGCCTCACCAAAACCGCGAACGTCACGCATCACCGGCACCACGCATCACCGGCACCACGCATCGCTGACACCGCGCATCACCGGCACCCCATATCCACGCACGGCATCGGCACCACGCATCCCGGACGCCGCCAGGCGCTGCGTCCGACACCCAGGACCCACCTGCGGTAAAACCCGGGCCCTCCGGTGCCCCAGCGCCCCGGGCACGCCCCCCATGGCCCCCCGCCCGCCCGGGCCGCACCCGCTCTGCCGGACAATGGTCCGGTGAACGACGACGACACCCTCCGCGCCAACAGCCACGCACGGCACGTTCTGGTCCTGCCCGACCGTGACGCCGCCGAGGAGGTGGCCGAGGCCCTGACCGAACGCTTCGGCGTCGCCGAAGAACCCCAGCTCGTACGGGATGCCCTGGCCGGCGAGGACGACGCCGAGGACGCCCAGTGGCTGGTGGTCGTCGAGGACCCGGGCGCCGCCCATGACCCGGCCCTGCTGGACGAGCTCGCGGCGGAGTACGAGGGCTGGCGCGAGGCCGAGTAGCGCGGGAGGGCAGAGCCGACCGCGCCCGACCAACCTCAGTCGGGCGGGCCCTTCAGTGGGGCCGGCCGAGGAGTGGGACCGGCCGATCGGAGGAGCCGGTCGTGGCCTCAATGAGACCGGTCGGCCACCACGGGCTCCCGGGCCAGCACGAACCCGAAGTGTTCCCGGTAGGCGGCGAGGACCTCGTCCGCCTGCACCTGGCGCTCCTCCCGCTCCCCGCCCGGCCCGGTGATCACGAGCGTACGGCCGGAGAGCGTGACCCGGCCGGTCTCCGCCAGCCGTGAGCACACCAGGGACTGCGTGAAGTGCGACCTGGGCGACGTCTGGTGCCACCAGCACCCGACCTCGAACTCCTCGAACCACGCGGGCGTTGTTCGAGCCGGTACTGCGGCGTGCCGTCCCGCAGCACATCGAGGTCGCCCTCCGCCGTCTCCTCCAGACGGAACACACCGGCCGGATCGCTCTGCTCGTCCCGGCTGTCCCAGCGCAGCGGGAAGTGGCTGTGCCGTCCGAAGCCCACATCGGCGAGCCACGGCCCGTCGGGCGTCTGCACCCGCAGTGCCATGTGGTCGTACGGGATGCCGAGGCCGCCGTCGCCGAACACGCGGGCGGACAGCAGCGCGACCTCGTATCCCAGGGCCCGCAGCAACAGGGCGAAGGCTCCGTTGAGCTCGTAACAGAAGCCGCCCCGCCGGGCACCGACGATCTTGTCGAGCAGCGGCTGCTCGGCGAGGTCGATCTCCTCACCGAGGTGGAGGGAGAGGTTCTCGAACGGGACCGTGCGCAGATGGCTGAGGTGCAGGCTCCGCAGCGCCTCCGCATCGGGGTGCGCGGGGCGCGCGGCACCGATGCGGTCCAGGTAGGCGTCGGTGGCGGCGTCGTCCATCAGGGGGTGTCCTCTCGGAAGCGAACCAGCGGCAGGTGCGCTCCGCCGCCGAGCTGCGGGCATCCGGCGCCCCTCCGGGAGTCTACTGATCCGTTCGGCGACTGCCCGGGCCGCGGTGGCGGGCCGGCCGCCGCGGCCGAGGGATGAACCTCTGGTGACCGGCTGCTGAAGGCGGCTCACGGCGGGGCGCGGGTCCTCAAATATTGGACCTCCTGTCGCCCGTTCACCTGTGCGAGGTTGCCGTGGCTCTGCCGGACACCGAGACGATCCTCACCGCGGCCGGGCTCGTGGCGACGGCAGTGGTGTGGGCCGTCGAGCGGTTTCTGCCGGGCCGCAAGCGGATCGGGTATCGCGTCCAGATGGACACCGCGATCGGCATGAATCCCCAGGACGCCCACAGTCTGGTGCAGTTGCGGCTGCTGCGGCAGGACCAGGAGATCAGTGATGCGACGCTCGCACTGCTGCGGTTCGAGAACGACGGCGGCAAGGACATCGTCCGGCAGGACTACCAGGAGCCGCTGACGGTCGAGTTCACCGGCCGCACCGTCATCGGGGTCGAGGTGCCGGACGCCAACCCGGCCGATCTGGTGGGCATGCTGACCCGCAACGGCAGCGGGCTGCGGCACGACGGCGGCCGGCTGTTCCTCCCCAAGGTGCCGCTGAACAAGCGGAACCACTTCAAGCTGCTGGTGCTGCTCTCCGGTCCCGGAACGGACGCCGGAAACGAGGGCGGCCCCACCGGCGGCGCCGGGGCCGTGACCGTCGGCGGATTCCTCAGCGGCGGGAGGATCCGGCGCAACGCCCAGCGCTGGGGGCCGCGCAAGCTCAGCCTCGCGCTGGGTGGCACGTTCATCGTCCTGCTGGGACTGCTCGGCGGACTGCTGCTCAGCGGGCGGGTGTCGCCGGCGCCCGGCACCTGTGCCGCCGGGCGGCTGACCGTCGACGGCTCCACGGCGTTCGCCCCGCCGATGCGGGAGATCGCCCGCCAGTACCGGGCCCGGTGCGCGGGCGCCGAGATCACCGTCTCGGGGAGCGGCAGCCTGTCCGGACTGGGCAACCTCAACCGGGAGGGCAAGCCGGCCACCACCGAGGGCCCCGGCTTCATCGCCGTCTCCGACGTCCCGGCGCCGTCCCTCTACCGGCGACTGGAGGGCAACCGGGTCGGCGTCATCCTGCTCGGTCTCGTCGCCAACGAGAAGGCCGGTATCGACAACCTCACCTCCGACCAGGTCCGCGGAATCTACGACGGGACCTACACCAACTGGAAGCAGCTGCACGGCAACGACCTGCCGATCCGCCTCGTCAGCCGGGACGCCGCCTCCGGCACCCGCCGCGCCTTCGAGACGTCGGTGCTGCACCGCTCGGAGCCCGGCGTGGTGTCGTCGTACGACTGCGGCGACAAGGACCGCGACGAGCGAGCGCGCCTGACGCGCTGCGAGGTGAACGGCACCAAGAGCCTGCTGGACGCGGTGGACCGGGTACCGGGAGCGCTGGGCTACGCCGAGGTCTATGCGGCGGCGCAACGGAAGCACGTGGTCAGCGTGCGGCTCAACGGGCACGAACCCGACATCGAGTGGGGACGGCAACGCGATTACCCCTTCTGGACGGTGGAGTACCTCTACACGTACGGGCGGCCCGAAGACGGCTCTCTGACCGCGAAGTTCCTGGCGTTCATGGACTCCGACACGGCGAAGAACATCATGCGGATGTACAAGCACGTGCCCTGCGCCGACCGGCAGAGCCTGCCGGCCACCGTCTGCCGCCCCTGACCGGCCGGCGGGCCGGCCCCGCACGGGTCCGCCGGCCACCGGGCGGACGACCACCGGGCGGACGGCCACCGTCGCGGCGGCCGTTGACGGCCGCGGAAAGCCTGGCCGGGGTGCCCAGGACCGCGATCGCACCGTCGGTATCCGTACGCAGCACCCGGGCGCCCTGGGCGCGCAGCGCCGCGATCGTCCGGGGCGCCGGATGCCCGTACGGATTGTCCGCACCGCAGGAGATCAGCGCCAGGCGCGGCGCCAGCCGGTGCAGCAGCGGCGGATCCTGATAGGCGGAGCCGTGGTGCGCCACCTTCAGCACGTCGACGGCACCCAGCTCGGGATGGGCCGCCAACAACGCCTGCTGTGCGGGCGGTTCGAGATCTCCCAGCAGCAGGAGCGTCAGCCCGCCCGTACGGACGAGGAGGGTGACGCTGGCGTCATTGGGGCCGTCGAGCGCGTCGGGGGGCACGGCGCGATCGGGCCCCCGGGCCGCCGATGGTGCGGGAGCAGGCCAGAGGACCTCCCAGGTCAGCGGACCGAGACGGCGCCGCTCGCCCGGTGCGGCGGACACGATCGGCACACCCTCGGCCGCGGCCGTGCTCCGCACGAAACGGGCCTGACCCGGCGGGTCGAGAAGCGTGGTGGTCTCGATGGCGCCGACCGAACGGCCGCGAAGGACGCCGGGGAGCCCGTCCACATGGTCGGCGTGGAAGTGGGTCAGGACGAGGAGGGGGATCCGGCGGACGCCGAGGTCGGTGAGGCAGCGGTCGATGGCACGGGGCTCGGGGCCGGTGTCGACCACCAGCGCCGTACCGTCCCCGGCAGCCAGCACCAGGCCGTCGCCCTGCCCGACGTCGCAGACCACGGCCCGCCAACCGGCCGGCGGCCAGCCGGTGATCACGCGGGTGAACGGCGCGGGCCGGCACACCGCCAGCACCACCGCCAGCGCACAGAGCACGCACAGCCAGCGGCGGCGCAGCACCCGACGGCCGACCGGCACCAGGACCGCGATGACGGCCGCCAGCGCCAGGCCGCCCACCCAGCCGCCGGGCCACTCGAACTCCGCTCCCGGCAGCGCCGCGCCCCGCCGCGCGACCGCCGCGATCCACTCGGCGGGCCAGCCCGCGCACCAGGCCAGCACCCTGGCGGCCGGCAGCGCGAGCGGAGCGGCGGCGAGCGCGGCGAAGCCCAGGACGGTCGCGGGTGCCACGGCCAGCTCGGCCAGCAGGTTGCAGGGCACGGCGACCAGGCCCACCCGGGCGGCGAGCACGGCGACGACCGGTGCGCACACCGCCTGGGCGGCGGCCGCGGCGGCGAGGACCTCGGCGAGCCGGGGCGGCACCCGGCGCCGCTGGAGGGCCGCGCTCCAGCGTGGCGCGAGCAACAGCAGGGCGCCGGTCGCCAGGACGGAGAGCAGAAAGCCGAAACTCCGGGCGAGCCAGGGGTCGTAGAGCACCAGCAGCAGAACGGCGGCGGCGAACGCCGGGAGCAGGGTGCGGCGACGCCCGGTGCCGATGGCCAGCAGCGTGATCAGACCGCAGGCCGCGGCACGCAGCACACTCGGGTCCGGGCGGCAGACGACCACGAAGGCGAGCGCCAGCGCGCCACCGATGACGGCGGTGCCGCGCAGCGAGAGCCCCAGGCGCGGCGCCAGCCCACGGCGCTCGGCGCGCGTCGCGAGATGCGGCGGGCCGATCAGCAGGGCGAGCACGATCGTCAGATTGCTGCCGGAGACGGCCAGCAGATGGGTCAGGTCGGTGGCGCGGAAGGCGTCGTCCAGGTCCGACGGCACCCGCGAGGTGTCCCCCACCACGAGCCCCGGAAGCAGCGCGCGGGCATCAGGCCGGAGGCCGTCGGTGGCCTCGCGGAGCCCGGCGCGCAGACCTCCCGCCAGCCGCTGCAGCGGGGTGGGCGGCCGGGTCACGACCGGCGGCCCGTCGCCGGTGACCCGGAGCACGGCGGCGGCCTGATCGCCCGACGTCAGCGGCGGTACGGCGCGTGCCACGACCCGGACGCGGGTCGAGGGCAGCAGACCGCGCCAGGCGGCGGACGCGGCGTGCGCCAGGGCTGCCGGCCCCGACCGGTCGCCGGCTTCCCGCTGCCGTACGACGACCAGGGCCGGGGTGCGGACGGCACTCACCCCACCGTCCGGCGCGGTGACGCGGACCGCCTCGGCGTCGAACACCAGCGCCGGGGGCGTCCGTTGGGAGCCGCGGACCCTGGGCCGGGTCAGCCGGGGGTCACCCGTCACCTCCAGCTCGACCGTGACCCGCGCGTACTGCTTCGCGAGGGCGGGCAGCGGCCCGCGCCGGACGTCCGCCGCGTGCAGCGCGGCGGACGCGGCCCCGGCGGCGGCGCAGAGCAGCACGGCAGCCAGGGCGACACACGCTCCGGCCGACCACGTACGGGGACCACGGGAACGGCTCGACCCGGGCCCTGGACGGCGCGGATCACGGCGCGGATCCTCTGGCGGTCGCTCCCCCTCCGGATTTCCCTCGGGCTCACGCTCCGCCCGACGCCGGACGACGGCCACCCTCAGCGCGACGGCGGCGAGCACCACAGCCGCACCGCAGGCCACCGCCACCACGCCACCAGGTGCGCCCAGGGCGACCGCCGCAGCCACCCAGGCCGCCAGCGCCGGCGCGACGAGCCGCAGATCGGCCGGCCCCTCCTGGCGTGGTTCGGAGGCGCCGTGCGCAGACGCCGCCGTGGCGTGCACCGTGGCGCGGGCGCTGGTCACGGCTCCACCAGAGGGCGGAGATCGGCGAAGCGGCGGTCCCCGATGCCGGTGACCTGGCGGAGCTGCTCCACGGAGGTGAACCCACCGTGCTGGGTACGGAATTCGATGATGTGGCGCGCCAGGACCGGGCCCACCCCGGGGAGGGCGTCCAGCTGCTGCTCGGTGGCCGTGCTGAGACTGACCGGCCCGGCCGGACCGCCGCCCGCGCCCGGCGCCCCACCGCCGCCCACCGCGCCAGGACCGGCGCCTCCCCCACCCCCGGCGCCCGCGCCCGCTTCACCGACGACGATCTGTTCGCCGTCGGTCAGCAGCCTGGCTCGGTTCAGTCCCCGCGTGCTCGCCCCCCGCAGCACCCCACCCGCGGCCTGCAGCGCGTCGATCACCCGCGCGCCCTGAGGCATCCGGTGAATCCCGGGGTGCCGGACCTTGCCGACGACATCGACGACCAACTGCCGCCCCCGGCCGCCCGGTGGGCCGCTCGCCGACGCCCCGGCGGACACCGCACCCGACGGCGACAGCGACGGAGCCGCCTCCCCACCCGGGCCGGGCCCCCGGCCCGCCGACGGCCGTTCGGCCGCGGGTGCCCGTACGGCTTCCGGGCGCCCGGTCCAGAAGTGCTGCACGGCGAAGCCCACCGCGACCACGAGCACCAGGGCCAGGGCGGCGAGCGCCTTGGGGTCGGTACCGCACCGTGACTGGACCCACAGCGGTAGCCGTTCCCGTAACGCGAGCCACGCGCGGTCAAGACGACGCAGGCCGGGCCGACCGGGCGGCGGGGGCGCCGGGTCCGGGTCCGGGTCCGGGGCCGGGGCCGGGGCCGGGGCCGGGTCCTCCGGGGGATCGTGACCGGGTGGCGGCGGTCCGGCGGCCACCGCCACACCCGCGTCGCCGAAGATCGCCGCGATCCGAGCCCGTACGCGCTCCCGCTCACCGTCCCGCCCCGGGTCGGGCGACGGATGCGTACCAGGAGAAGCCGGCGTACCGGCTGACGTGCGCGTACCGAAGGAGGGCTGCCTACCGGGAGCAGGGGACGTACCGACCGAGGTGTGCGTACCGACCGAAGTGTGCGTACCGGCTGACGTATAGGCACCGAGTGACGTATGTGTACCGAGCGAGGTGCCCGTACCGAGAAAGGTGTTCATAGCCGCGACGCTAAGCACCCCGCGGAGATCTCGCTGAGCTGCCTCAAATCCGGTGGACAGCCGGCGATTTGTGGATAACTCCGTCACCCACAGGGCTCACCGCACCCCCGCTCACCGCGGGGACACCACAACCCCCAGCAGCCCCGGCCCCGTATGCGCGCCGATCACCGCGCCCACCTCGCTCACGTGCAGCTCGTTCAGCCCGGGCACCCGCTCCCGCAGCCGCTGGGCCAGCGCGTCCGCGCGCTCCGCCGCGGCGAGATGATGGACCGCGATGTCGGCCGGTCCCTCGCCGGCCCGCTCCGCCGCGATCTCCTCCAGCCGTGCGATGGCCTTGGACGCCGTACGGACCTTCTCCAGCAGTTCGATCCGCCCGTCGGCCAGTTGGAGGAGCGGTTTGACGGCGAGCGCGGAGCCGAGCAGGGCCTGGGCCGCGCCGATCCGGCCGCCGCGGCGCAGGTAGTCGAGGGTGTCGACGTAGAAGTAGGCGGAGGTACCCGCGGCGCGCTTCTCCGCCGCGGCCACGGCATCGTCCGCGTCGCCGCCGGCCTCCGCCGCCTCCGCGGCGGCGAGAGCGCAGAATCCGAGGGCCATGGCGACCATGCCGGTGTCCACGACGTGTACGGGCACCGGCGCCTCCTTGGCCGCCATCACCGCAGCGTCGTACGTGCCCGAGAACTCCGAGGAGAGGTGGAGCGAGACGATGGCGCGCGCGCCGGCCGCCGCGACCTGCCGGTAGGTGTCCGCGAACATGCTGGGGCTGGGGCGGGAGGTCGTCACGGGGCGGCGCTTCTGGAGCGCCTGGGCCACCGATCTGGCGGAGATCTCGGTGCCCTCTTCCAGGGCCTGGTCCCCCAGGACAACGGTCAGCGGTACGGCCGTGATCTGGTGGCGCTCGATGGCCGCCCGCGGCAAGTAGGCCGTGGAATCGGTGACGATCGCGACATGGCGGGACATGACTTGGAGATTATCCGGGGAACGGGATGCCGCACAGTGCGGGCCCCTCCCCAAGATCTTCCATGTTTGCCCAAGGCTCTGCCAAGAGCCCTGTGGACCGCGTCGTCATCCGCTCCTGCGGCCACTCCCGGGGCCGGCGCCAACCCGCTTCAGCCGCTTTTCCGGGGCCCCCGCCCCCGCCCCACCCCCTCGCCGCGTCCCCACGCGTCGCCCGCGTGTCCGCCCGCTCACTCCCGTCGCCGTGCCTCCGCCTCCCGGACGTCCCCCCGACGCGGCTCCGCCCGACGGGCCTCCGCCCGCTGCTCCTCCGTCCGCGGGGCCTTCTGCCACGGGTGAGCCGGCTGGGTGCGGGGATCCCGGGCGGTGAGCGCCGGCGGAACATCGGAGGCCGGGCCCCCGGATGAGCCGCGACCGGCCGTCTCCGGGACGGCACCCTGGCGAGCGGCGTCCGTCGCCGGGGAGCCGTCGGCGGTGCCCGCCCGCAACCGGTCGCCCGCCACCGATTCGCCCGCGACCGGATATCCCGGGTCCTCGGTCCAGTGGCGCAGCGCGCCGGCCTCCACATCGATCTGGTCGCTGAGCGCCGCGAGATCGTCGTCGGCGAACCTGCGCGCCCGGTCGCGGGCGGCCCACCGCAGCGACTCCGCGGAGTGGGTGATCCGTTCCATCCGCTCCCGCAGCTCCGGGAGGCGGGCGCCGGTGGTGGCCCGGTCGGGCTCCCGTTCCAGCCGCTTGAGCTCGGCGTCCAGCTCATGGCCGTGGGCGCTCAGCCGCTCGAAGAGGCCGATCGCCTCACTGAGGGAGGCGTCCTCGCCGGCTGCGCCGTACAGCGCGTCCTGGGTGGCGCGCATGGACGTACGGAGCGAGAGCCGCAGCTGCGCCAGTTCGCCGACCACGCCGGGCTGGGCGAGCTGCCGGGCCCGGAGGGTGGTGTCCTCGACCGTCCTGCGGGCCTGGGCGACCGTACGGTCCACGCCGCGCTTGGCCGCCTTCACCGCCTTGACCGTGAGGAAGACTCCGGCCAGGACGAACAGCACGAAGAGCAGTCCGACGATGGCGGCGGCGGCTTCCATGGGATCTCCCCAGACGTGTCGGCGGGCCGCAGGTGTGGCCCGCGCCCTGTCTCTCCACGGTAAACGGCGCGGGCAGGTTGCGGGTTCCTGACGAACCCCCAACCTGCCCGTAGGGGAAAACCCTGTGCCCGGGGCGAAGGCCCGGGCCGCGGCGGCCCGCAGGCCCTGGGAACACGGCCCCACGCCGGGTCCGTGCGCCCTCGGCGGGCCGCCCCCGCGCGCCCTACGCCGGCACGATGTTCACCAGCTTCGGCGCCCGGACGATCACCTTCCGGATGCCCGCGCCGTTCAGCGCCGCGACAACCGCAGGCTCGGCCAGTGCCGCCGCCTCCAGGTCCGCGTCCGAGATCGACGGGGCGACCTCCAGACGGGCCTTGACCTTGCCCTTGATCTGCACGACGCAGGTCACGGTCTCGTCCACCACGTAGGCGGGGTCGGCGACCGGGAAGTCCGCGTGGACCACGGACCCGGTGTGGCCCAGCCGGCGCCACAGCTCCTCGGCGATGTGCGGGGCCAGCGGGGCGATCAGCAGAACCAGCTGCTCCGCGACCGTGCGGGAAACCGGGCCGCCCGCCTTGGTCAGGTGGTTGTTCAGCTCGGTCACCTTGGCGATGGCCGTGTTGAAGCGCAGGTTCGCCATGTCCTGCGCGACGCCGTCGATGGCCTTGTGCAGCGCGCGCAGGGTGGCGTCGTCCGGCTCGGTGTCGACGACGGTGACCTCACCGGTCGCCTCGTCCACCACGTTGCGCCACAGACGCTGCAGCAGGCGGTACTGGCCGACGACGGCCCGGGTGTCCCAGGGGCGCGACACGTCCAGCGGGCCCATCGCCATCTCGTACAGGCGCAGGGTGTCCGCGCCGTACTCGGCGCAGATCTCGTCCGGGGTGACGGCGTTCTTCAGGGACTTGCCCATCTTGCCCAGCAGCCGGGAGACCTTGCCGCCCTCGTAGTAGAAGACGCCGCCCTCGTGCTCCTCGACCTCCGCCGCCGGGACGGCGATGCCGCGGCTGTCCCGGTAGACGTACGCCTGGATCATGCCCTGGTTGTACAGCTTGTGGAACGGCTCGGCAGACGAGACGTGGCCCAGGTCGTACAGCACCTTGGACCAGAAACGGGCGTACAGCAGGTGCAGGACCGCGTGCTCGGCGCCGCCCACGTACAGGTCGACACCGCCGTGCGGCTGCCCCTCGCGCGGACCCATCCAGTACTGCTCGACGTCCGGGTCGACCAGCTTGTCCGCGTTGGTCGGGTCCAGGTAGCGCAGCTCGTACCAGCACGAACCCGCCCAGTTGGGCATGGTGTTGGTCTCGCGGCGGTACCGCTTGGGCCCGTCGCCCAGGTCCAGCGTGACGTTGACCCAGTCCTCGTTGCGGGACAGCGGGGTCTCCGGCTGGGTGTCGGCGTCGTCCGCGTCGAAGGTGCGCGGCGAGTAGTCCTCGACCTCCGGCAGCTCCAGGGGCAGCATCGACTCGGGCAGCGCGTGCGCCACGCCGGCCTCGTCGTAGACGATCGGGAACGGCTCGCCCCAGTAGCGCTGCCGGCTGAACAGCCAGTCGCGCAGCCGGTAGTTGACGGTGCCCTCGCCGATGCCCCGCGCGGCCAGCCAATCGGTGATCTTCGCCTTGGCCTCGGTGACCCCCAGGCCGTCCAGCGAGATGTCGGAGCCGGCCGAGTTGACGATCTTCGCGTCGTACGAGGCGAAGGCGTCGTCCCAGGTGGCGGGGTCGGTGTCGCGACCGTCCGTCGGCTCGACGACGCAGCGCATCGGCAGCTCGAAGGCGCGGGCGAAGGCGAAGTCGCGGGTGTCGTGGGCCGGCACGGCCATGATCGCGCCGGTGCCGTAGCCCATCAGGACGTAGTCGGCGATGAAGACCGGGACCTGCTCGCCGCTGACCGGGTTGGTGGCGTGGACGCCGGTGAAGACGCCGGTCTTGTCCTTGGCCTCGGCCTGCCGCTCGACGTCCGACTTGGAGGCGGCCTGCTTGCGGTACGCGGCGACGGCCTCGGCCGGGGTGGCGTGGCCGCCGGTCCACACCTCGTGGGTGCCCTCGGGCCAGGCGTCGGGCACCAGGGAGCCGGTACCGTCGCCGTCCTCGGCGCCGGCGATCAGCGGGTGCTCCGGCGCCAGCACCATGTAGGTCGCGCCGAACAGGGTGTCCTGGCGGGTGGTGAAGACGGTGATCTTCTCGTCGCCCACGGGGAAGTCGACGCGGGCGCCCTCGGAGCGGCCGATCCAGTTGCGCTGCTGCAGCTTGATGGCGTCCGGCCAGTCCAGCGCGTCCAGGTCCCGCAGCAGCCGGTCGGCGTAGGCGGTGATGCGCATGTTCCACTGGCGCAGCTTCGCCTTGAACACCGGGTAGTTGCCGCGCTCGGAGCGGCCGTCGGCCGTGACCTCCTCGTTGGCCAGCACCGTGCCCAGGCCGGGGCACCAGTTGACCGGCGCGTCGGACGCGTACGCCAGGCGGTACTCACCCAGGACATTGGCGCGCTCGACGTCGCTCAGCTCGCTCCAGGAGCGGCCGTCGGGGGTCTGCCGGGTGCCGGCCTCGAACTGGGCGACCAGGGTGTCGATCGGCCGGGCCGCGTCCGCCTCCGGGTCGTACCAGGAGTTGAAGATCTGCAGGAAGATCCACTGGGTCCACTTGTAGTACGCCGGGTCGATCGTCTCGACCGAGCGGCGCTGGTCGTGGCCCAGGCCCAGACGGCGCAGCTGACGCCGCATGTTCACGATGTTGGCCTCGGTGGAGACCCGCGGGTGCGTGCCGGTCTGCACCGCGTACTGCTCGGCCGGCAGACCGAAGGCGTCGAAGCCCAGGGTGTGCAGGACGTTGTGGCCCGTCATGCGCTGGTGGCGGGCGTAGACGTCGGTGGCGATGAAGCCCAGCGGGTGCCCGACGTGCAGTCCCGCACCCGAGGGGTACGGGAACATGTCCATGATGAACTTCTTGGGGCGGGCCACCAGCTCCGCGTCGCCGGCCAGATCGCCCTTCGGGTTCGGGGCCTCGTAGGTCCCCTTCTCCTCCCAGAAGTCCTGCCAGCGTGCCTCGATGTCGGCGGCCAGCGCGGCCGTATAGCGGTGCGGCGCTGCCACCTCGGCAGCGGTGGTCGTCTCGCTCATCGTCTCAAAGCTCCATCGATCGTCTCTGCCTGCGGAAACGCGCCTCGTACCCGGCATCGCCGGAAACAAAAAGACCCCTCGCACAGGAGGGGACGCCGCGCCGATTCCGACGGGGTCTGTCAACCGTCGGTACTGATCAGCGCGGCCCGCTAAGCAGAAGGCGTACGGCACGCATGGCGCCAGGGTACCGCAGGGCGTACGGGGCCCGCGCTGAGGATTACCCCCAGACGGGCCCCGCCCCCGTTACGCCCCGCTCCTGCCGTCGCGCCACCTGGTCAGGGCCGGGCGGGCAGGAGCACTGTCGCGCGCCCCGGCGTCAGTGCCGGTAGGAGCTCACATAGCCGGCACCGGGGGTGCCCACGCCGGTCACGTCGTCGTAGCCGACGGTCGCCTGGAGGGAGCTGTCCTTGCCCAGGCTGCGCAGCGAGGTCGTGGTGCCCTTGCTGCTGTCGGCGCCGTTGACGAAGTCGACCCGGACGACGGCCAGGTCACGGCCGGCACCCAGCGGGTGGTCGGTGACGTCGTGGTACGCCGAGGTGCCGTAGCGCTGGTAGATGGCCGGGTTGGCGAAGCCGATGGCGATGCCGTGCCGGGCCTGCTGCGCCAGCGCCTGGACGCCCGCGATCACCGGGGCGGCCAGGGAGGTGCCGCCGATGCGGTACTCGTCGTAGCCGAGCTTTCCGTCCGGCAGGGTCTGGGTCTGGCCGACCAGGAAGCCGGTGTTGGGGTCGGCGACCGCCGAGATGTCCGGAACGGTGCGCATGGCACCCTTCAGGGCGATGTCGGACAGCTCGTGCGGGACGACTCCACGCTGGTAGTAGGGCTGCGCGACGTTCTTGCTGACGCCGCCGCCGGCGCCGCCGTTGAAGGCGCCGGGGAAGCCCGCCCAGCTGCTGCCGTCCTTGGACAGCAGCGCCTTCTGGGTGCCCCAGCCGGTCTCCCACTGGTAGGCGTCGTGCTTGCCGACGGCCAGGGAGGTGCCGCCGACCGCGGTCACCCACGCGGAGTTCGCCGGGGTGTCGACCTGCTTGGTGCCGGTCTTGGCGACCTCGTCGCCGTTGTCACCGGAGGAGAAGTAGAAACCGATGCCCTGGACGGCGCCCTGCTGGAACAGCTGGTCGTAGGCGGCCGCCACCTCGGGGGTCTCGTTCGCCTCGATGTCGCCCCAGGAGTTGGAGACGATGTCCGCGAGGTGCCCGTCGACGACCTTGCCGAGCGAGTCGAGCAGGTCGTCGTCCATGCAGGAGGCGCCGCCGACGTAGACGATGTCCGAGTCGGGCGCGACCGCGTGCACCGCCTCGACGTCGAGGGTCTCCTCGCCGTACCAGCCGGCCGCACCGCAGTCGTCGATGTGCGTGTAGCCGTCCGGCAGGACCTGGGAGAGCTGGCCCTTGCGGTAGCGCTGGTCGCCGTTACGGGCGGCGTACTTGGCCGCGTCCTGGGCGATGGTCGGCGAGGCGTACGCGTCGGTGATCGCGACGGTCACGCCCTTGCCGGTCCACTTCTTCGCCCCGTAGGCGGCGCGCAGCTGCTTGCCCGTGTAGCCCTTGATCGCGTACGGGGCCTTGCTCCCGTAGGCGGACGGCAGCGTCTTGTCCGTCTTGGAGCCGTAGTACGAGGAGAACGGGCCGGAGTTGCGGAAGACGCCCTCCGGCGGCGGCAGTTCGCCGGAGTGGTGCTTGGCGAGCTTGGGCGCGTTGTCCAGACCGGTGACCGTCAGCACCGCGTCGGCCAGCGAGGCCGGCGCGGAGGCGGTGGTGGACGGCGCGTGGTAAGTGTGCCCGCCCTTGAGGTAGTTGTGCAGGTCGGTGGCGAAGGCGCGCTCGGCGGCGGCCGTGTCGCCCTGGACCGTGACGTAGCGGTTGGCGGTGCCGGTGACCTTCAGGCCGGACTTCTTCAGCCAGTCGGTCACCTTGGCTATCTGGTCGTGCGTGGCGCCGTACCGGGCGCGCACCTGGGCCGGGCTCAGGTACTTCCCGTACGAGGCGGACTGCGGGTCGGACACCGCCTTGGCGTAGTCCGCGAGGCCCTTGGCGTCACGACCGGCCAGGTAGACGCGAGCGGTGACGGCCGTGGAGTCCGGGGTGGCGCCCCGGTCGGCCTGCCGGGTCGCCCACAGGGGCTTGGTGCCCAGCAGCGCGTGCCGACCCCCGTCGTGCCCCGCGGCGTCGGCGGCGGGCGCCCCGAGCGCGAGCGTCCCGGCGACCAGCGGCAGCGTCGCTGCCCAGGCCAGACCGGCGCGGGCGCGCGGTGTTCTGGTGCGGCTTGATCTCATGTAACCCCCTGCTGTGGCGATGCGGTGCGCTGCGGGGTGACGCGGTGCGCCGGCGCGCCGGGGCGCGGCACCTCACGAGCGGTGAATGCGTCGGATGTGACGCTCACGCGATCCGCCACTCTTTCGGTGAACCGTTCATGTCAGGGGCATGCGATCACCAAGAAGAGACCAAAGAACGGCAAGGACTGGTCAGGAATGGCCAGGAACCGGACGGTCAACTCGTCATAGCGGACGGGCTGTTGACCAGATATCGACGCAACCCCGGAGGAACCACCCGCCCCTGAGGAGGGCCACTCCTGAAGAGGGCCACCCCCGCGCCTGCGGGTCACGCCCGCATCCCCGTACGCGCCGACGCCACCGCCCACACCCCGAAGCGGGCGCACCGCCGCGGCCTCAAGGACCACGCAGCAGAGCGGGCCGTCCATGATGGACGGCCCGCTCTGTCTCTGTGGAGCTAAGGAGAATTGAACTCCTGACCTCCTGCATGCCATGCAGGCGCTCTACCAACTGAGCTATAGCCCCAGGTCTTGTTACCGCCCGGTTCCCCGCTGCGGCATCGCCTACATTACACGGCCCTCCCCGGCTTCTGCCAAATCGTTCTCCCGGGGCCCCTCCGGCCGGGTGCGCGGTACTGTCGGCGAGACGTGCCCGATTCGTCCTGGGGGAGCCGTACGTGACCGCGCTGGAGCTGGAACAGTCCACCCCACCCCGCGGCCCGCACCCCCGCAGGGGCACCGTCCGCCGGCACCCCACCCTCGCGGCGGCCCTGGCCTGCCTGGTCTCCTTCACCGCCTTCTGGGTCGCGCAGCGCCTCGCCCACGTGACGATGATCGACCTCATGGTCTACCGCGCGGAGGGCCTCACCGTCCGCGCCGGCGACTCGCTCTACGACATGGTGGCCACCTCGGCGCACCTGCCCAACACCTACCCGCCCTTCGCGGCGCTGGTGTTCACCCCGCTCACCCTCCTCGGCGTCCCGGCCATGCGCACCCTCGCCACCGCCGGCAACCTGCTGCTGCTCGTCGCCGTGGTCCACCTCTCGCTGCGGCTCGTCGGCCGGCCCCGCCACCTGCCCCGGCCCGCCGCGGCGCTCGCGGTCTCCGCGCTGCTGGTGTGGTGCGAGCCGGTGTGGACGACGCTGCGCTACGGCCAGATCAATCTGCTGCTGGCCGCGCTGGTCCTGTGGGACCTGACCCGCAAGGACACCCACCGCCTCGCCGGCCTCGGTATCGGCCTCGCGGCGGGCCTCAAACTGACACCGGCACTGTTCGCCGTCTTCCTGGCACTGGCCGGCATCGTCCGGGCCGGGCAGCGCCTGCGCTCCGGCGCGGGCCCGCGCACCGCCTGGAACCCCTGGCTGCGGCAGGCCGCCGTCGCCACCGCCACCTTCCTCGCCACCGCCGCACTCTCGGCCCTCGCGCTGCCGCGCGACTCGCGCCGTTTCTGGACGGAGATCGTGTTCGCCGCCGACCGGGTCGGCGATGTGGAGATCACCGCGAACCAGTCGCTGCGCGGGGTCCTCGCCCGGCTGCTGCACACCCAGGACCCGGGCGCTGCCTGGTTCGTGCTCGCCGGCCTGACCGCGGCCCTCGGCCTGGCCCTGGCCGCCGGGTCGCTGCTGCGCGGGCCGGGGGCCCTCCCGGCCGAAGGCAGCGGGAACGCCTGGGCCGCCGTCGCCTGCGCGGCGACCGCCCTGCTGGTCAGCCCGGTCTCCTGGTCGCACCACTGGGTCTGGTGCGTCCCGATGCTGGTGCTGCTCGGCTCGGAAGCGCTGCGCCGTACGGGCACCGGCGCCCGCCGCTGGTGGACCACGACCGTCGCACTGGGCCTCCTCTTCTGCTCGTTCGCGCTGTGGTGGGTGCCGCACCGCTGGCACCAGCACGAGGAGCTGCACCAGAACGCCGGACAGATGCTGCTCTCCGGCATCTACCCGCTCGCCGGTGTGCTCGTGCTGGCGCTGACCGGTGCGCGCCTGTGGCGGCTGAACCGTCCGCTCCCGTCCGTGGATTGACCGGACGGCGGCTCACTGCCCGTCCAACGCCCGGTGCGCGGGGAGCGGTTCCGCCTGCCCGGAACCGTTCGGAACTGCCCGGGGACGGTAAGGAAGTGTCCGGAGCTGCCCGGCAACGCCCGGGCGTTTTCGGAACGCGCGCCAGTTGGCAGGCCCAGGAGGCGGGTTGGCGAGAGCGGGAGGGCGGCCGGCGCAGGCGGGCGGGCGCCTCGGCCAGGGACGGGAAGCCCCCGGCTCAGGCCGTCGCGAACGAGTAGAACCGCTTCAGGGTGCAGTGCTCGTCCAGCAGCCGGCCGTAGATCGGCTCCCCGTCGAGCTCCCGGTAGGTCTCGATGGGGTCGCCTTTTATGACCAGGGCGCGCGCGCATTCCTCGCACCAGTACTGGTAATCGGTGTTGACCGGCTCCATGTCACGGACGATCGGCGTACCGCTGCCGCACCAGTCACACTTCCTGCTGTGGGCGCCCATCCATCAGCTCCAACTGTGGCCGCAGGCCGTACAGACGAAGGAAACGCCGCCATTGTCGCCGAGCACCTGCGCCACGTGGGAGGACCCGCAAGAAGGGCACTGCAGGGCAGTACCGACTCCGGTGCCGGAGACGGCCGCGGGGGTGCCAACGGGGCAGGTGAAACGGAGCGCGTATTCCGGCAGCCAGTCATAGCCCTGCGCCTCGGCCACTTCGAGCAGGTCATTGACCTCCTCGAGGATGCTCGTGGGCATCGCGATGTTCTCCTCCCCTGCCGGCGCCGTCCGATTCTGCCACGGACGGCCGACCGGGTCAGGCCCACCTTCACGTCACCCGGCGAGCCGCCGGGCGGCCACCGTCCGGCGCTAGCTGTGACGTGTCGCACACCTCGAACCGCGGGCGGTGGTTCCGTCCCGGCCCCCTTCGACCGTGCGGATAACGCAGAGATCCCGCCTCCATCTGGAGGCGGGATCATCCGGGTTGTGGAGCTAAGGAGAATTGAACTCCTGACCTCCTGCATGCCATGCAGGCGCTCTACCAACTGAGCTATAGCCCCGGGTCTTGTTCCGCTCCCCCGGGTCTCCCCCGGCGGCGCCGCGAACAAGATGAACTTTAGCCTGCGACCTGCCCAGATGTGAAATCCGGTCCGCCGGGGCCGACCTGCGGGGCTCAGTCGTCGTCGCCGAGCACCGGCTCCGGAAGGGTGCCGGCGTTGTGCTCCAGCAGCCGCCAGCCGCGCGCGCCCTCGCCCAGCACCGACCAGCAGCAGTTCGACAGACCGCCCAGGCCCTCCCAGTGGTGGGCCTCCAGGCCGAGCAGCCGCCCGATGGTGGTGCGGATGGTGCCGCCGTGGCTGACGACGACCAGGGTGCCGTCCTCGGGAAGCTTGTCGGCGTGGTTGAGGACCACCGGTGCGGCCCGGTCGGCGACCTCGGTCTCCAGTTCGCCCCCACCGCGGCGCACCGGCTCACCGCGCTTCCAGGCGGAGTACTGCTCGCCGTGGCGGGCGAGGATCTCGTCGTGCGTCAGCCCCTGCCAGGACCCCGCGTAGGTCTCCCGCAGCGCCGGGTCGTGGGTGACCTCCAGGCGCGTCAGGGCGGCCAGCTCACGGGCCGTGGCCGACGCCCGCCGGAGGTCGGAGGCGACGATGGCGTCCGGGCGCAGGCCCGCGAGCAGCCGGGCGGCCCGCCGCGCCTGGGCGAGGCCGGCCTCCGTCAGCTCGATGTCCGTGCTGCCCTGGAAGCGGCGCTCCAGATTCCAGGCCGTCTGGCCGTGCCGCCACAGGACGATGCGGCGGCCCTGGGCCTTCTTCGTGCCGTTCAGGACAGCTCTCCGTCCTCCGGGCCCGTCGTGGCCTCGGCGTGGGCGGCTGCCTTGCCCCGGGTGGCCTTGGCGTCCTCGGGCAGGTCGAGCTCGGGGCAGTCCTTCCACAGGCGCTCGAGCGCGTAGAACACGCGCTCCTCGCTGTGCTGGACGTGCACGACGATGTCGACGTAGTCGAGCAGCACCCAGCGGGCCTCGCGGTCGCCCTCGCGGCGGACCGGCTTGGCGCCGAGCTCCTTGTTGAGCCGTTCCTCGATCTCGTCGACGATCGACTTGACCTGGCGGTCGCTGGGGGCCGAGGCCAGCAGGAAGGCGTCGGTGATCGAGAGGACGTCACTGACGTCGTACGCGATGATGTCGTGCGCGAGCTTGTCGGCCGCGGCCTGGGCGGCGGCGTTGATGAGCTCGATGGAGCGGTCCGTGGCGGTCACAAGCGGCTTTCCGGGTCGAGGGCAGCTTCCCCGGCCGCTCACAGGGCGGATCGGTCTCAGCCGAGCCGCGGCGCGCGCCGCGGTCCCCATGGGCAACCGGATCAGCGGTCAGGTACCCCACAAGGGTCTCACGGACCACCGACACCCCCGGCAGGGTTTTCGAACCAGCGGGTCAGATCCGGTCGCCGCGCAGGTCAGGGCCGTGGCGGGCGGCCCGGCCCCGCTGTGGGGGCCGAGCGCGCCCGCCCGTCAGCCCTTGTAGTCCTGCCCGAGGACGACCGTGATGTCGGCGTTCGCCGCGCCCTTGCCCTGCTTCACCGCGCCCGCCGGCAGCCCCAGCGTCTTGGCGACCTCGGCGGCCTTCGCCTTCTGGGCGGCGTCCGCGTAGGTGACCTGCGACGTGGCGCGGGCCGCGCCCTCGGCGCCGTCGTCGACGAAGCTGTAGCCGCCGTTGAGCAGCGCGACCTGCGCCTTTCCGGTGGCGGCCCGGGAGCCGGTGGCGTTGCGGACCGCGACCCGGGCGGTCGCGTCGGGGGCGGTCTTCTTGACCGTGCCGCCGAGCACGTCCTTGACCACGCTCGTCGCGGCGGACTGGCTGAGGGTGCCGTTCGCCTGCACGGGCAGCAGGGTCGTGGTGTACGCGCCGGTCTTTGCCAGCTCCGCGCGCTGCGCCAGCGAGCTGCCCAGCTGGGCCTCGGTGAGCGGCGGGTCGAGCACCTGCAGCAGCGCCTTGACGGTGGCGGTGGCGCCGTCGGAGTCGCTGGAGACCTTCTTCAGCGTGGCCTGCATGACCTGCCCGAACCGCTGCAGCTGCTTGAGCTGGCCCTCGCCCGGCGCCTGGTAGGTGGCGTAGGCGACGGCCGCCTGGCCGTTCAGGTCCTGCGCGCGCCCCTGCTTGACCAGCGGGGAGTCGCCCTTCTTGGCGCCCGGCACGGTGGCGTCGGTGTCCAGGGTGATCCCGCCGACCGTCTCGACGAGGTTCTCCAGATAGGGGGTGTCCAGCCGCCAGGTGGCCTTCAGGTCGGCGCCCAGCAGGCTGTTGAGGGAGTCCCGGGTGGGCTCGGCGCCGTCGGCCTTGACGGACTTGCCGAGCGTCGTGGCGGTGCCGTCGTCCTTGGGGACGACGAGGCTGTTGGGCAGCAGGACGGTGGTGCCCTTGTGGGTGGTCTCGTTGTCCACGAGCAGCGCCGTGGAGCTGTTGCCGCTCTTGGTGTCCCGCAGGTGCACGACGAGCACGTCGCGCTTCTGCCCGCCCGCCGCGGCCGCCTGGCCGGTGCCCGGCCCGGCCAGGCCCGGCAGTTTGCCCGCCCACCACAGATAGCCGACGCCGCCGGCGACCAGCAGGGCCAGCACGACGGACAGCGCGACGATCCGGCTGCGGCCGCGCCGCTTGGCCTCCTCGCGCCGCTCGGTGCGGCTCTCGGTGAACTTCAGCCAGTCGATGACGTCTTCGGAGTCCTCGTCCGGTTCCTCGATGAACGAGAACTGCTCGGTGCGGTAGTCCGGGTCGTCCGGGGACGCGCCCTGGGAGCCGCCCGCGGCCCCCGGCTCCCGGTGGTCCTGCGCCGGGGCGCGGCGCCCGTCCTGGGGTTGCGGCTGCTTGTCGTAGGAGAGCTGCTCGTACGGGGACTGCTGGGCCTGCTGCGGGATCCACTCCTGCTGCTGGTGCTGCGGGTGGGTCGCCTGTTGCTGCTGAGGCGTGCCGTAGGGGTCGTACTGCTGCGGGTGGCCGGGGTCGGCCTGCACCTGCTGGCTGCCGTAGGAGTCGTAGCCGTACGCGGACCGGCCGGTGCCGTCCTGCTGCCCCGGGTACGGCTGGTGGCCCTGCTGGCCCTGCTGCCCCTGCTGTGCGCCGTACGGGTCGTAGCCCTCGTAGGCGGAGGGGGCGGCCGGCCGGCCGTACGGGTCGTAGTGCTGCTCGTACGACGGCTGCGCGGCGTCGTGGTACACCGGCTGCCCGTAGGCGTCGTAGGTGTAGCCCTGCTGCCCGTGCTGCCCCTGCTGGTTCCCGTACGGGTCGTGGGCGTACGGGTCCTGCGGCCCGTACGGATCCTGTCGGTCGCTCACCGGTGCCCCTTTCCGTCAGCCCCGTCAGCGGTCGTCGCGGTACAGCTGTTTTTTGTCGATGTAGCGCACCACACCGTCCGGCACCAGGTACCAGACCGGATCCCCCTGGGCGACGCGCGCCCGGCAGTCGGTCGAGGAGATGGCCAGTGCCGGCACCTCGACCAGGGAGACCGCTCCCTCGGGCAGCCCGGGGTCCGCGAGGACGTGGCCGGGCCTGGTCACCCCGATGAAGTGGGCCAGGGACACCAGCTCCGCGGCATCGTGCCAGGTCAGGATCTGGCTGAGCGCGTCGGCGCCGGTGATGAAGAAGAGATCCGCGTCGCAGTGCTCGGCGCGCAGATCACGCAGCGTGTCTATCGTGTACGTCTTGCCGCCGCGGTCGATGTCGATCCGGCTGACGGAGAACTGAGGGTTCGAGGCGGTCGCGATGACCGTCATCAAATACCGGTCCTCGGCCGGGGACACCGTCTTGTGGCTCTTCTGCCACGGCTGTCCCGTGGGTACGAAGATGACCTCGTCGAGGTGGAACTGGCTGGCCACCTCGCTGGCGGCGACCAGGTGTCCGTGATGGATCGGGTCGAACGTCCCGCCCATCACTCCGAGTCGCCGCTTCACGGGCCCTGTGTGCTCTCCCATGCGTGCAGACCCTACTGGGCGGCGCGCGATGCCGGGGGCCGGGTGCCGGGGCTCAGCGGTCCCGGTTGAAGCGGGTGGTGATCCACAGCAGGAGCAGCAGGATGCAAAAGGCGCCGCCGCCGGTCAGGTAGGGGCTCAGGCTGGCGTGGCCGCCCTCGTGTCCGGGTTCGGCGGCGAGGGAGACCAGGGACTGTGCGGTGGTGTGCAGGCTCATCGTCAGCAGGACCAATCCGGGCTGGGGTCGGGCAGAGACTTCCACCACATCGTAAGCGTCGGCTCACTGCGGGCTCACGGCGACTCCACCCAGGAGGGGGCCCGGGGCCGCGCGAGAGGCCCGGCCGGTCAGTCCTGGCCGTAGCCGCGCAGCAGGAACCAGGCGAGGAGGGCGGCGCCCACGACGCCGACGACGATCACGGTACGCAGGATCCACCCGGGTCCGCCGCCGTGGGCGGCCTCCTGGGAGACGGCGAGCAGCACGCTCGGATGCGGCATGACGGTGCGCTTCCTTTGGTACGGCCCGGGTCTTCCGTACCGGCCCGGGCGGTCATTGGTGCGAGCGCCAGCGTACGCCCGAGCATCCAATCGCCTGTCAGCGGCGTCCTCTAGGCTGAAGCACACGCAGTCGAACAGGGGGAGGCCCCAATGACGGAGAGCCCAGGCGGCAGCGAGCACGTACCCAGCCGGGACCGGCGGCGATTCCCCGGAATCTCCTCGCGGTCGTACGAACACCCCGCGGACCGCTCGGCGCTGGTGGCGCTGCGCAAGCTGAGCGGGTTCGACACGGTCTTCAAGACGCTCAGCGGCCTGCTGCCGGAGCGCAGCCTGCGCCTGCTGTTCCTGTCGGACTCGGTGCGGGTCAGCGACCAGCAGTTCCAGCACCTCAACGACATGCTGCGGGACGCCTGCTACATCCTGGACCTGGAGAAGGTCCCGCCGATGTACGTCAACCAGGACCCGACGCCGAACGCCATGTGCATCGGCCTGGACGAGCCGATCATCGTGGTGACGACCGGCCTGGTCGAGCTGCTCGACGAGGAGGAGATGCGGGCGGTCGTCGGCCACGAGGTCGGCCACGCGCTGTCCGGGCACGCCGTTTACCGCACGATCCTGCTGTTCCTGACGAACCTGGCCATGAAGGTCGCCTGGATCCCGCTGGGCAACGTCGCGATCATGGCGATCGTGACGGCACTGCGCGAGTGGTTCCGCAAGTCGGAGCTGTCCGCCGACCGCGCGGGCCTGCTGGTCGGACAGGACCTCCAGGCGTCGATGCGGGGCCTGATGAAGCTGGCCGGCGGCAACCACCTGCACGAGATGAACGTGGACGCCTTCCTCAAGCAGGCGGACGAGTACGAGTCCGGCGGCGACCTGCGCGACTCCGTGCTGAAGATCCTCAACCTGCTGCCGCGCAGCCACCCGTTCACGACCGTGCGGGCGGCCGAGCTGAAGAAGTGGGCGGCCAGCCGCGACTACCAGCGGATCATGGACGGCCACTACCCGCGCCGTGACGAGGACAAGGACACCTCGGTCTCCGACTCGTTCCGCGACTCCGCGGCGCACTACGCCGATTCGGTGCGCAACAGCAAGGACCCGCTGATGGGCCTGGTCCGCGACATCGCGGGCGGCGCGGGCGACTTGGGCGGCAAACTGCGGGACACGGTCTTCCGCGGCGGCTCGCGCGGCGAGGGCCCCGGCAGCGCCAACGGCTCCGGAGAGGCCACGGGCGGCGCGGACGCCTCCTGACGAACCGGCCGGCCGCCGCGTCTAACGGATCGGGTGGCTCGGCTTCGGCTGGGCGGAGGGCGCCAGCTCACCGCAGAGCGAGGGGCTGATCCGGTCCCTGGCGAAGGGGTCGGTGCCCGCGGGCCGGTCCGGGCCGGCGTGCTGTCCCGCGAACAGCGGACGCAGCGCGTCGGCCGGCCGCGAGGAGCAGGCCAGCGGCCCCGCCTGCATGTTGCTCTGCAGCACCTCCAGGCGGTGGTCGGCGAGGTCGTCGCGGCCGACCCGGAGGTGCAGCTCGCGCCGGACGGTGACCAGCGAGGCGGCGCCCGGGGTGGCCTTGCCCGCGTGCCGGGCCGACGCGTCCTGCGAGGCGCCGGGGGCGGGCCGTACGGCGTAGACGAAGGTGTAGTCGGCGGTGACGTCGAGGGCGTCCGGGCTCAGCTCGGAGGCGGCCAGCACGCCGTCGACGCGGACGTTGCGGTCGGCGAGCTGCGTCAGCCGGGGGTCGAAGCGGACCAGCCAACCCGTTGCCGCGTACCGTCCGTTGTCGTCGGGGTGCGCCAGGCTGCGGTCGAACTGGTCGAGTTGGCCGGTGTCGAGCAGCAGCCGTACCGGCCGGACGGAACCGCCGGTGAGGGTGGCCGGGTCCACCGACGAGTGGACGAGGTACTCCTTGGCGATGGTCAGCGCGGAGTACACCTGGTCGTCCGAGAAGTGCTCGGTGCGGGTGACGGCGGGCAGGTTGACCCCCGCCGCGCCGACCCGGTAGTCGGCCGCGGGGCTGTGCGCGAAGAGGTCCTCGGGCGTCGCGCCCGGCACGGCACCGCTCGGCGCGAGCGGCACGACGGCGGACCGCAGCGGCTGCGCCCGGACCGGCTCCGGGGCCTTGTACGGGTGCCGTACGCCCATGTACACGGCGGTGCCGAAGGCGAGCACGATCAGCAGCACCAGCAGCACGGCCTGACGGGAACCGCCCAGCCGCCTCCAGGCGTGCCGGGCCCTCACGGCCGGTGTGTGATGCTCACCGAGCCGTTCGTCCGCGGAGAATTCCTGAAGGCGGGCAGCGCGCACGAACGATTCGTCGAACACGACGGATCGGTACTCGTCCTCACCGCCTCCCTGGGCGCCGTGGGGCGTCCCTTCGGGAGGGTCACCAGGCCCGGTCATACAACAAGAGTAGGTCTGACAGGGCAAACGTAAACGCGGGGACGCGGGGCAACTTCAGCGGAGAATTCCGTTTCGGGAGGCCCCATCGCGGGCAGTGCGGCACGCCGTCACTGGGGTCTGGGCACCGCGGTGAACGACGGGCGGACGGATTGCCCCGAGGGCACCGCCGGCAGCTCCGGACGGGCCGTGCGCACGCTGTCCGCGCCTCCCGTGGTCGGGGCGTCCACCCCGCTGGAGGTGGGCGCCGGCCCCGGGCTCTGGTTGCGCCCCGAGGCGCCCCGGTAAACGGCGCTGAAGGCCAGCGCGACCAGCCCGATGCCCATCACCACGGCCAGCACCCAGGCGACCGGGCGGTGCCAGCGGGTGCTGCTCCGGTAGGGCCGCAGCGACCCGCCGTAGGGCCCGTACGGACCGTACGGGCGGTACTCGCCGTACTCGTCGTCGTAGCCGTCGTCCTCGCCGTACGCGTCGTAGTCGTCGTCTCCCGACCCCGCGCGGCCACGGCGGTGGTGGGGCGCCATCTCGTCGGGATCGTCGCCGTCGGGGCCGAAGCCGGGCCCGGAGCGGGCCGCCTCGGCCTCGGCGCGCGCCTCGGCGGCGGCCAGCATCCGCTCGACCGCCGACGGCTCGTGGATCCGCGCGGCCCGGACGAATTCCTCGTCGAAGACCACGGAGGCGAATTCTTCGTCCGCTTTTCCGTGGCTCCCGTGGTGGTGCTCGTCGGGCTCTTCACCGTCCGGGAACGGCTTGCCCCCCACGTCGTCCGGCACCCGTCCAGGTTAGCCCCGACCGCTCGTTTTGGGCAGGGATCCGGCCTGAGAGAAGCACCCACCGCACCCCTCGACGCCTCCTGCCCCGGGGCCGCCACAACGGCTCCTGCCCCGGGCCGCGATGACGGAGGGTGTCAGCGGATGTGCCCGTCCCCGGTGACGATGTACTTCGTCGACGTGAGCTCCGGCAGACCCATGGGGCCGCGGGCGTGCAGCTTCTGCGTCGAAATGCCGATCTCCGCGCCGAAACCGAACTGCCCGCCGTCGGTGAAGCGCGTCGAGGCATTGACCGCGACGGTGGTGGAATCGACCAACTGGGTGAATCGGCGGGCCGCGGCCTGCGAAGTCGTGACGATGGCCTCGGTGTGACCGGAGGTCCAGCGCCGGATGTGCGCCACCGCCGCGTCCAGGTCGGGCACCACGGCGGCCGCGATGTCGTACGAGAGGTACTCCGTCGCCCAGTCCTCGTCGGTGGCGGGCGCCACCAGGCCGGGGCCGGCCTGCTGCCAGGCGGCGTCGCCGTGCACGACCACCCCGGCCTTGGTCAGCGCCTCCAGGGCACGCGGCAGGAACTTCTGCGCGATCCCGGCGTGCACCAGCACCGTCTCCGCGGCGTTGCAGACGCTGGGCCGCTGCGCCTTGGAGTTGATCAGGATGTCGATCGCCATGTCGAGGTCGGCGGCCTCGTCGACGTAGACGTGGCAGTTGCCGGTGCCGGTCTCGATCACCGGGACGGTGGACTCCTCGACGACCGTACGGATCAGCGAGGCGCCGCCGCGCGGGATCAGCACGTCGACCAGGCCGCGGGCGCGCATCAATTCGCGCACCGAGTCGCGGCTCTCACCGGGCACCAGCTGCACCGCGTCGGCGGGCAGCCCGGCACCCTCGACCGCGTCGCGCAGTACGTCCACCAGCGCGCTGTTGGACGCGTACGCGGAGGACGAGCCGCGCAGCAGCACGGCGTTGCCGGACTTCAGGCACAGGGCGGCGGCGTCCACCGTCACATTGGGCCGGGCCTCGTAGATGATCCCGATCACGCCGAGCGGGACCCGGACCTGCCGCAGGTCGAGACCGTTGGGCAGGGTCGAGCCGCGGACCACCTCGCCCACCGGGTCGGGCAGCGCCACGACCTGCCGGACGTCCGCGGCGATCGCCGCGATCCGCTCCGGGGTGAGGGTGAGCCGGTCCACGATCGACGCGGCGGTGCCGGCCTCCCGGGCCTTGGCGACGTCCCGGCCGTTGGCGGCCACGATCTCGTCGGTCCGCTCCACGAGGGCGTCGGCGATGGCGAGCAGCGCGGCGTCGCGGGCCGTCCGCGGCAGTGGCGCCAGGACGGCGGCCGCCTCCCGCGCGCGGCGGGCGGTGTCGAGGACGGGCGAGGACTGCGATGCGCTGCTGGTCATGGCCGCAGCCTAACGGGCGGGCGGGCCACAACCAGCGGGTATCTCACAGCGCGGGACGCCGCGCCCGACAGGCAGAACGGCGGTCAGTAGGGATGCACGCCGACCGGTGAGGCCGGTGGCGGGCCGTAGCCCTCGGCCACCCGCTGGTGGTAGGTCTCCCGGTCGATGACCTCCAGGCCGACGATCTCCCACGGCGGCAGCTTGGCCGTCGAGCGGTGCTCGCCCCACAGCCGCAGCGCGACCGCCGCGGCGTCGTGCAGGTCCCGCGCCTCCTCCCAGTAGCGGATCTCGGCGTGGTCGTTGGCGTAGCGGCTGGTCAGCAGGAAGGGATGGTCGTGGGCGAGCTGTTCCAGCGCGCGCCGGACCTCCTTCAGCGGCGCTTCGCGGCCCGAGACGCTGAGCGTGATGTGCCACAGCCGGGACACCTCGCGGCGCTCGCCCTGGGGTGCGGGCCGGGCCGCCCCGTTCCGCTCCGCGCCTTCCTCGTCGGCCGGCAGGCCGGCGTCCCGGCCGATTCCGACGCTGGTCAGTGTCCGCTCCGCCGTCCCTCGGGGCAGGGCCCCTGGGCGCCCTCGTCTCACCGGCGGCCTCCTGTGATGCGAATCGCTCCGCCTCGGGGTGCGGAGCCGATGGGTGCGGTCGTACTTCGGCGGGTGCGCTCGCGCGCTGCGGGCGCCGCTCCCCTGCGGCGCCCCCGCAACAAAGTTGACCAGCCCGCGGCCCGTCGCGGGGGCGTTTTTGCGAAGGTCTCGCGGGAAAGGCCGGTTGGCGCGCGGTTCCGCGGGCGGTGTGCGGGGCCGTTGACGGCCGTCGGCCGGACCGGGAGGCGTCAGGGGTGCAGCAGCACCAGATCGTCGCGGTGCACGACCTCACGCTCGTACGCCGGACCCAGCTCGCGGGCAAGCTCCCGGGTCGAACGCCCCATCAAACGAGGGATTTCCCGGGCGTCGAAATTGACGAGTCCGCGGGCGACCGCGCGGCCGGTGCCGTCCCGCAGCTCCACCGGGTCGCCGGCGGAGAACTCGCCCTCCACGGACGCGATGCCGGCCGGCAGCAGCGAGGAGTGCCGCTCGACGACCGCCCGCACCGCCCCGTCGTCCAGGACGAGCGCGCCCTGCGGCGTGGAGGCGTGCGCGAGCCACAGCAGCCGGTCGGCGGAGCGGCGGCCGGTGCGCAGGAAGTGGGTGCCGGTCGGGCCGCCGGCCAGCGCGTCCGCGGCGTGCACCGCGGACGTCAGCACGACCGGGATGCCGGCCGCGGCGGCGATCCGGGCCGCCTCGACCTTGGTGACCATGCCGCCGGTGCCGACGCCGGCCTTCCCGGCGCTGCCGATGGAGACGCCCGCCAGGTCGGCGGGCCCGCGGACCTCGGCTATCCGGGAGGTGCCGGGGGTGGCGGGGTCGCCGTCGTAGAGGCCGTCCACGTCGGAGAGCAGGATCAGCAGGTCGGCGCGCACGAGGTGGGCGACCAGGGCGGCCAGCCGGTCGTTGTCGCCGAAGCGGATCTCGTCGGTGGCGACCGTGTCGTTCTCGTTGACGATCGGTACGGCGCCCATGGCCAGCAGCTGGTCCAGGGTCCGGTAGGCGTTGCGGTAGTGGGCCCGGCGGCTGGTGTCGTCGGAGGTCAGCAGGACCTGGCCGACGCGGCGGCCGTAGCGCGCGAAGGACGCGGTGTAACGGGCGACCAGCAGCCCCTGGCCGACGCTGGCGGCGGCCTGCTGGCGGGCCAGGTCGCGCGGCCGCCGCTCCAGGCCGAGGGGCGCCAGGCCGGCCGCGATGGCACCGGAGGAGACCAGCACGATCTCCTTGTCCTGGTGCTTGGCCAGCACGTCCACCAGCGCGTCCACCCGGTCCGCGTCCAGTCCGCCGGCGGCCGTGGTCAACGACGACGAGCCGACCTTCACCACGATCCGGCGGGCGTCCGCCACTTCCTGCCGTGCGCCTGCCATGTGCCTGTACCCCTGTGTTCCTGTTCCCGCCGCCGTACGGGTATTCCTTGTCACTGTCACCCCGTACCACGTCCCTACGGGCGCAATCTACGGCAGTACGGGCCACGGCCGCGTGGCGATATCGCCTGGCGGACGCCCCGGCCGGGCCGGCGGACGGCTCGCTTCCCCGGTACTCCAGGGCCGGCGGCGGGTCCCCGGGCCCTCCGTGTGGCCCTTACCACTAGGGCCCACTCGGAATTCTTTAAGACGGAAGCCGAGGCCAAGAGGTTGCGTTCGATTGATCCGCTTTCGCGGTGATGAGAGCCACAGCAGATTGTCACCAAGGCCAACAAGGTCATACGGTCGGGTGTCCATCGGTCCCGTTTCGCCGCTCCGGCGGCGTCGCAGCGCGGGACCCGGCCGCCCCCCACGGCCTCCCCCCTGACCTTCTTGCTGCCAGGAGCCCTCCCCCGTGCCTTCCGCCGGAATCGTTCCCCGCCGAGCCGTACAGCTCGCGGCACTCCTCGCGATGATGATCGCGTTCACCGCCCAGCTCGTCGGTGCGTTGCTGCCCGTCATTCCGCTGTTCATCGCCGCATCCGTGGTCAACCTGGGTCTCGACCTGGTCCTCCAGCACAAGCAGCCCGGCCTGCTCGCGGTGCTGGGCCGGATCCGCTTCGACGTCACGGTGCGCCAGCTGCTGCGCGACATGCTGATACTGGTCGGCCTGCTGCACATCGACGGCATCAACCCGCTCGAGGAACAGGCGCCGCTGACCATCACGCTGCTCCTCTTCTACGGCACCCACTTCGTGTGCCAGGCGGTCGCGGTGCTGGTCCGCCGGACCCGCAGCCTGCCGTTCGTGACCCGCAACATCGACGCGAGCGCGCTGCGGCTGTGCGACGCCCCGCCGCGGATCCTCTCCCGTCAGACGGGCCGGCGGCTGCTGCGCTTCTCGGTGCCCACCACGACGGGCATGATGATCACCGCGATCACCACGGACGCGTTCTGGGGCGGCGTCGGCCTGGCCGTCTCGCTGGCCCTCTCCGCCGGCGGCACGCTCTACCTGGGCACCTGGCTGCTGCCGAAGAAGCGGGTGGCCGGCGAGAAGCAGGCACTGGAGTGGCTGGACAACTGGCTGGCCGCGTACCGGCCGACGGTCGGCATGTACTTCTCCGGCGGCTCCTCCTCCGCCTACCAGGCCAACATGTGGCTGAGCACCCTGGCCGCCCTGGACGGCAACCCGATCATCGTGCTGCGCGAGCGCTTCATGGTGCAGAAGATCGAGGCCACTGACGTCCCGATCGTCTGCATCCCGAAGGTCGCCAACCTGATGCGCCTGGAGCACTCCACGCTCAAGGTGCTGCTGCACCCGGCGAACTCCGGCAAGACCTCGCAGATCCTGCGCATCCCGTCGATCAAGCACGCCTTCACCAACCACGGCGAGAGCGACAAGCTGTCCTCCTGCAACCCCTACGCCAAGGCGTACGACGAGGTCTGGGTGGCGGGCCCGGCGGCCCGTGACCGCTACCAGCTCGCCGACATCGGCATCGAGGACAAGGACGTCATCGAGGTCGGCCGTCCCCAGCTGGCGCCGATCCGGCCGTACGCGGGCCCCCCGGCGGGCCGGCTGACCACCGTGCTGTACGCCCCGACCTGGGAGGGCTGGGACGGCAACCCGGGCAACACCTCGGTGATCCTGGCCGGCGAGAACATCGTCCGCGAGCTGCTCGCCGACGAGAACGTGCGGCTGCTGTACAAGCCGCACCCGATGACCGGCTCCGTCGACCCCCGCGCGGGCGCCGCCAACGCCCGCATCCAGGCGATGATCACGGAGGCCAACGGCCGCCGCAGCGGTGCGCGGCCCGGCCCCGAGGCCGCCGCCGAGCTGGCCCGCCGCGACGAGGAGCTGGCCGCGCTGACCACCACCGCCTTCCGCAAGAGCGCGGACGAGCTGGAGCGGATGCGGCTGCAGGGCACCCCGGAGGAGGGCCGCGCGGCCGCCGTCGTGGCCGCCATCACCGCCTGGGAGAAGGCGTACTGGAACTCCTTCCCCGAGTGGGAGCACCAGATCATCACCGCCGCCCGCCCCGGCATCTTCAGCTGCTTCAACCAGGCGGACGTGCTGATCAGCGACGTCTCCAGCGTGGTCTCGGACTACCTGACCAGCGAGAAGCCGTACGCGGTCGCCAACACCTCGGGCATGAGCGAGGACGACTTCCGGGCGAACTTCCCGACCGTACGGGCGGCGACGATCCTCACGCCCGCGGCGGACGAGGTGGCCGGTCTGCTCGACGCGGTCCGCAACCCCGAGAAGGACACCCTCGCCGCGGAGCGCGCCGAGCTCAAGGAGCACCTGCTGGGCCCGTCGGACCCGCCGTCGTCGGTGCGCTTCAACCAGGCCGCGCTGGACCTGTGCGCCAAGGCCGACGAGCGCCGCGTCCGCATGGAGAGCCGGCTGTCCGGCATTCCCGGGCAGCGCTCGCAGGAGGACGTGGACGCCTCCGAGACGGCCGAACACACCGGCAACGACGCCTCGGACGCCACGGCCGCCGTCTAGCCCGCAGCGAGCCGCTCACGGCTTCGCCGGACCGCGGGGCAGCACAAGGCGGCGGCAGCCGCAACGGGGAAGGCCCCCGGGAGGAGAACTCCCGGGGGCCTTCCCCGTTGGCGTGCGTGCCCGGACCGCCGGGCGGGCGAACCGTCAGAAGGGCCGGAAGCCGTCGTACTCCTGGTCGGCCTCGTCCCGTGCCACGTCCCGGTCCCTGCGGCGCTGCGCGGCCGGCCGGGGCGCCTCCAGGCGGTGGTCCTCGCCACGCCGTCCCAGCATCTCCGCACCGGCTGCCATCATTGGCTCCCAGTCGAAGACGACCGCGTTGTCCTCGGGGCCGATGGCGATGCCGTCGCCGGCGTGCGCGCCCGCCTTGCGCAGCCCGTCCTCGACGCCGAGACGGTTGAGGCGGTCGGCGAGGTAGCCGACGGCCTCATCGTTGTTGAAGTCGGTCTGGCGGACCCAGCGTTCGGGCTTCTCGCCGCGCACGCGGAAGAAGTTCTCGCCCTCTTCCGTGATCGTGAAGCCGGTGTCGTCGACGGCCTTGGGCCGGATGACGATCCGGGTGGCTTCCTGCACCGGCTTGGCGGCGCGGGCCTTGGAGACGACGTCGGCGAGCGCGAAGGACAGCTCCTTCAGGCCCATGTGGGCGACCGCGGAGACCTCGAACACGCGGTAGCCGCGCTCCTCCAGGTCCGGGCGGATCATGTCGGCGAGGTCCTTGCCGTCCGGGACGTCGACCTTGTTGAGGACGACCATGCGGGGCCGGTTCTCGAGGCCGCCGTACTGCTTGAGCTCCTCCTCGATGGTGTCGAGGTCGGACACCGGGTCACGGTCGGCTTCCAGGGTCGCGGTGTCCAGGACGTGCACGAGCACCTCGCAGCGCTCGACGTGGCGCAGGAACTCCAGGCCCAGGCCCTTGCCCTGGCTCGCGCCCGGGATCAGACCCGGTACGTCCGCGATGGTGTAGACCGTCGAACCGGCCGTCACCACACCGAGGTTGGGCACCAGCGTCGTGAACGGATAGTCGGCGATCTTGGGCTTGGCGGCGGAGAGCACCGAGATCAGCGAGGACTTGCCGGCGCTCGGGTAGCCGACCAGCGCGACGTCCGCGACGGTCTTGAGCTCCAGCACGATGTCGCGGGCCTCACCGGGCTCCCCGAGCAGCGCGAAACCGGGGGCCTTGCGTCGGGCGGAGGCCAGCGCCGCGTTGCCGAGGCCACCGCGGCCGCCCTGGCCGGCGACGAACGTGGTGCCCTGGCCGACGAGGTCGGCGAGCACATTGCCCGCCCGGTCCAGGACGACGGTGCCGTCGGGGACCGGCAGGACCAGGTCCTGGCCGTTCTTGCCGGAACGGTTGTCGCCCGCGCCCGGCTGGCCGTTGGTGGCCTTGCGGTGCGGGTGGTGGTGATAGTCGAGAAGGGTGGTGACGTCCTGGTCGACGACCAGGATCACGTCGCCGCCACGGCCGCCGTTGCCGCCGTCCGGGCCGCCCAGCGGCTTGAACTTCTCCCGCATCACGGAGGCCACGCCGTGGCCTCCGTTACCCGCGGCGACGTGCAGCTCGACGCGGTCCACGAAGGTGGTCATGGTGGGGGTGCCTCCAGATAAACGGGGTGTTTTGGTACTGCGGTATGTCTCTGTCGTAACACGCCAAGGGCGGACCAGCCTTCCCGCTTCCGCGAGAAAAGGCGGTCCGCCCCTGATGACTGCGCCGACTCCGGGGGATGCCCCCGGAATCCCAGCCGAGTTACTACGTCCGGGCCCGTATTACTGGGCGGCCGGGACGATGTTCACGACCTTGCGGCCACGGTGGGTGCCGAACTGCACCGCACCGGCCTCAAGGGCGAACAGGGTGTCGTCGCCGCCGCGGCCGACGCCCGTGCCCGGGTGGAAGTGGGTGCCGCGCTGGCGGACCAGGATCTCACCGGCGAGGACGGCCTGACCGCCGAAGCGCTTCACGCCGAGCCGCTGAGCATTGGAGTCGCGACCGTTCCGAGTGGACGATGCGCCCTTCTTGTGTGCCATGTCTCCTCAGTCCCTTACTTCGCCGGAGCGTCGATGCCGGTGATCTTCAGCGCCGTGTGGAGCTGGCGGTGGCCGATCCGCTTCTTGTAACCGGTCTTGTTCTTGTACTTCTGGATCCGGATCTTGTTGCCCTTGTGGTGGTCCACGACCTCACCCTGGACCTTCACGCCGGCCAGGACCCACGGGTCGCTGGTGACTGCGTCACCATCGACGACCAGCAGCGTGGAGAGCTCGACGGTGTCGCCGACCTTGCTGGTGGAGATGCGGTCAATCTCGATGACGTCGCCGACAGCAACCTTCTGCTGGCGCCCGCCGGTGCGCACGATCGCGTACACGCGGAACTCTCTTTCGCTAGAAACGGATCCTCTGATGCCAGCCGCTCACACGGGCTCGGGATAGGGCCCGTGGAATCCGAGTGGACGAGCGGCCTCTCCCGGGCGGACCGGGAGGTAGTTGCTCAGGGGTTGCGGTGTCTCAGATGTTCTCAGACACCGACGGTCAAGGTTACGGGGCCTTGACCAGGGGGTCAAACCGGCCCCGGACACTGACGGTCCGGGGCACGGCCTGGTGACTCACACGACCTAGGACTGCTCGGCGGCCGCGGTCTTCTTGGCCGCCGCCTTCTTGGTCGTCGTCTTCTTCGTGGCGGTCTTCTTCGCGGTGGCCTTCTTGGCGGTGGTGGTCTTCTTCGCCGCCGCCTTCTTGGCCGGTGCCTTCTTCGCCGTGGCCTTCTTGGCGGTGGCCTTCTTCGCCGCCGCCTTCTTCGCGGTCTTCTTGGCAGCAGGCGCCGCCTCGGCCTCCGCCGCCTCGGCACCGACAGGCTCCGCGGCCTCGCCGGACACCGGCTCGGCGACGGGCTCCGCCGCGGGCGCCGAGATGACGACCGTCGCCGCCTCGTCGGCCTCCGGCGAACCCGCCGGGGCGGTCACCTTACGGGTCACCCGACGGCGCGGACGGGCCGGCGCGGGCTCCGCGACCGGCGCCTCGGGGGCCGCCTCGGCCACCGGCTGCGGCTCGGCAGCCGGCGCCGGCTCGGCCGGCACCACGATCGCGGCGGGCTCCTCGGCGGCCTTGGGGGCCCCCGCCGGAGCGGACACCTTCCGGCTCACCCGGCGGCGGCCACGGCTGCGCCCGGCGGCCGCCTCGGCCTCCGCGGGGCTGCTGAACCACTCGTCGGCCTCGGCCACCGCGGGCTGCAGCTCGGCCTCGGTCACCGGGGCGGGCTCCAGCTCGGGAGCGGCGCCGTCCGGCAGCGACGGGGCCGCCTCGACCTCGTGGACGTGCGGCTCGGCCTGCGCGGCCTTGCCCTTCTTCTTGCGCTTGCCGCCACCGCCGACCGTCGTCGGCTGTTCCATGTGGACGATCACGCCGCGGCCGTTGCAGTGCACGCACTGCTCCGAGAACGACTCCAGCAGACCCTGGCCGACCCGCTTGCGGGTCATCTGGACCAGGCCCAGCGAGGTGACCTCGGCCACCTGGTGCTTCGTACGGTCCCGGCCCAGGCACTCCAGCAGACGCCGCAGCACCAGGTCCCGGTTGGACTCCAGCACCATGTCGATGAAGTCGATCACGATGATGCCGCCGAGGTCGCGCAGCCGCAGCTGGCGCACGATCTCCTCGGCCGCCTCCAGGTTGTTCCTGGTGACCGTCTCCTCCAGGTTGCCGCCCTGGCCGGTGAACTTGCCGGTGTTGACGTCGACCACGACCATCGCCTCGGTCCGGTCGATCACCAGCGAGCCGCCGCTGGGCAGCCAGACCTTGCGGTCCAGCGCCTTCATCAGCTGCTCGTCGATCCGGTACGTCGCGAAGACATCGACGTCCGACGTCCACTTCTGCAGCCGGTCGACGAGGTCCGGGGCGACGTGGTTGACGTAGCCGTGGATGGTCTCCCACGCCTCGTCACCGCTGACGATGACCTTGGAGAAGTCCTCGTTGAAGATGTCGCGGACAACCCGGACGGTCATGTCCGGCTCGCCGTAGAGCAGCGTCGGGGCGTTCGCGGAGGACCCCTTCGCCTTCTTCTGGATCTCCTCCCACTGCGCCTGCAGACGCTGGACGTCGCGCGCCAGCTCCTCCTCGCTCGCGCCCTCCGCGGCCGTACGGACGATGACGCCCGCGTCCTCGGGGACGATCTTCTTGAGGATCTGCTTCAGGCGCGACCGCTCGGTGTCCGGGAGCTTGCGGCTGATACCCGTCATCGAGCCCTCGGGCACGTAGACCAGGTACCGGCCGGGCAGCGACACCTGGCTGGTCAGCCGGGCGCCCTTGTGACCGATCGGGTCCTTGGTGACCTGCACCAGCACCGACTGGCCGGACTTCAGCGCGGTCTCGATGCGGCGCGGCCCGTTGGCCATGCCCAGTGCCTCGAAGTTGACCTCACCGGCGTACAGCACGGCGTTGCGGCCCTTGCCGATGTCGACGAAGGCGGCCTCCATCGACGGCAGGACGTTCTGCACCTTGCCGAGGTAGACGTTGCCGACGTACGAGGTCGCCTGCTCCTTGTTGACGAAGTGCTCCACGAGCACGTTGTCCTCGAGGACGCCGATCTGGGTGCGCTCGCCGCTCTGGCGGACGACCATCACCCGCTCGACGGCCTCGCGACGGGCCAGGAACTCGGCCTCGGTGATGATCGGCACCCGGCGGCGGCCCTGCTCGCGGCCCTCGCGGCGCCGCTGCTTCTTGGCCTCCAGGCGCGTCGCCCCCTTGATCGACTGCACCTCGTCCGCGCTGGTGCCCTCTTCCTTCTTACGGGGCTCACGGACCTTGACGACCGTGCGCTCCGGGTCGTCGGCGTGGCCGGGCTCGGCATCCGCACCGTCCCCGCTGCGACGGCGGCGGCGACGGCGACGACGGCTGCTGCTGGAGCCGCCGCCCGCCTCCTCGGCCTCCTCGTGGGCCTCCGCCTCGTCGGCGGCGTGCTCCTCGTCCTCCTCGGACTCGGCCTCGTCCGCGGCTTCCTCGGCGGACTGCTCGTCGGCACCGTCGGCGGACTCACCGCGGCGACGGCGACGGCCACCACGGCGGCGGCGGCGCGAGGGACGCTCGGCGGACTCGTCCTCGGCCTGGCCGGACTCCTCCGGCTCGGTCTCCGGCTCGGCCTCCTCGGCGGCGGCCGGTGCGGCCTGGCCGGTCTCCGGCTCGACGACGGGCGTGACCTGCTCGGGCTCGGCCGGGGCGCCGCGACGGCGGCGACGGCGCGAGGCGGCGGGCTGCTCCTCGACGGCCTCGGTCGCCGCCTCTTCCTGGCGGGCCGCGGCGTGCGCGGCGGCCGCGGATTCCGGGGTCTGGAACATCGGCTCGGTGAAGACCGGCGCCTGGAAGACGGCGGTCGGCGGACGCTGCGCCCGGCGGCGGCCGCGGGCCGGCGCCTCCTGCGCGGGCTCCTCCGCGGCACGGGGCTCCTCGGCCCGCGGTGCCTCGGCGGCCGGCTCAGCGGCACGGCGGCGCGAACGGCGGCGGGGCGCCTCGGCGGGCTCAGCGGGCTCGCTCGCCGCGACGGCCTCGGCGGCCGGCGCCTCTTCGGCGGCCTCGGGCGCACCGGCGGGTGCGGTGGCCTTACGAGTGGCGCGGCGGCGCGCACGGGCCGGCCTGGCGTCCTCGGCGGGCGCGGGCGCCTCCTCCTCGGCGGCCGGGGCAGCCGGGGCGGCGCTCTCCACCGCTTCAGGTGCGGCCTCCTCGGCGGCGCTCACCTGAGGTGCGCCGGCCGGAGCGGTGGCCTTACGGGTGGCCCGGCGGCGCGCACGGGCGGGCTTGGCCTCCTCGGCGGCGGCCGGTGCGGCCTCCTCGGCGACGGGGGCGGCCTCTGTGGTGACCGCGGCGGGCGCGGGCGCCTCGGCGGCCGGCTCCACGGCGGTCTCGGTCTGCGGGGACCCGGCGGGCGCGGACACCTTGCGGGTGGCCCGGCGGCGGGTACGGCGCGGCGCGGCGTCCTCGGCCTGCGGCGCCTCGGCGGGCGCCTCCTCTGCGGCAGCGGGCTCCTCGACGGCGGCCGGAGCCTCGGCGGGCTCCTCGGCGGCCGGCTGCGGCGGCCCCGCCGGAGAGGTGGCCTTACGGGTCGCGCGGCGGCGCGTACGGGCGGGCTTGGCGTCGTCCCCGGTGGTGACCGACGCGGCGGCGGGCTCCCCGGCGGGGGCCGGGTCGTCCACGGGTGCCGCGGCGGTCTCGGTGCTCACCACGGCCGCCTCCGGTGCCTCTCCGGCCACCGGCGGACCGGCCGGCCGGGACGCCGCACGGCGCCTACGGCGCGGCGGAAGCGTGTCGCTGGGTGAGTGGTTGTCGTCGATTCCACGGTCCTTGGACGGCGTGGAGTCAGTGGGCTCAATGGGCTCGAGCATGCGGGCGGTTCTCCCGTCACGCTCCCGGGCGCCGGGCCTTGTTCCGGCCGCGGTCCGCGTGATGAGCGCGGGCCCGCTGTCCGGGGCGTGGGCGCCGCACGGGAGCTGTCGTCTCGCTCGCCGGGCCCCGTAGGGCGGGGACCGGCGAAAGTCTCCTGGTCAGTGCGTCTGCCGGACCGGGGTGGCTCCCTGGCTGATCGGCGACGCGACGACGGCAGTCCTACGCAGTACCTTCCCCGACTGACGGGGAGGTCCCACTCGGCGCCTTCGCGGCACTCAGCCCGGCGGCCGTGGGTGGGGCGGCCGTGGCAGCGTCGCGGTCGGGCGCTAGCGGGTCAGTCACCGCGCCGGTCTCCTCATCGAGCAGCCCCTGCGCCAGCCTGGTCACCGCAGCGGGGACCGGCGGCGCCAGGTCGGCCGTAGCTCGGAGGCCGGACAGGACGTCGTCGGGTCGAACGGCGGGTGTCACATGCCGAACAACCAGCCGCAGTATCGCACAGGCTTTGCCGTCGGGCCTATCGCCCTCGCGGCCGGAGGTCTCCAGACGCGCCACTGCGGCCCGCGCGTCGAAGCTCCGCATGCCGTTTTTCGTCCGGCGCTCGACCAGCACCTCGTCGGCGGCGAGGAACGCCTCGACGGCCCGCTGGGCCGTCTCTGCCTCGACGCCGTCGAGCCGGATCTCCCACACCGAAGCCTGCAGCCGGTCGGCCAGTCCGCTCGTGTGCGCCTGTACGGAGTCGATCACGTCGAGTCCGTCCGGCAGCGACTCGTTGAGCAGTTCGCGAAGCTTGTCCGGATCGCGGTGCTCGGCGAGCTGGATCTCCAGATACTCGGCCTCACTGCCCGTACCCGTCGGGGCGGCGTTGGCGTACGACACCTTGGGGTGCGGGGTGAACCCCGCTGAATAGGCCATGGGGACCTCGGCGCGGCGCAGCGCCCGCTCGAAAGCGCGCTGGAAGTCGCGGTGGCTGGTGAACCGGAGGCGGCCGCGCTTGGTGTAGCGCAGTCGGATGCGCTGCACCGCCGGTGCGGGCGGCGGGCCTTCGGGCTGTCGCTTGCCCAGTGTCGTTCAGTCCTTCGTGAGTGCGGTCGTACTGCTACCTAGAGTACGTGTCCCGCGGCCCCCAGGTTCCCGGTGGGGCGGTACCGCCGCGGAACGCCGCTCCGGAGCGGGCGTTCCGAACAGGGCTCGGCGGATCTCCCCGCGGGTCTGCCGCACCGTCTCGCGCACCCCGCGCAGCGCCCGCCGCACCGGCCGCCAGACACCGTCCCGGACGGCGTGACCGAGCGGGGTGAGCACGTGGCGGTACGCCCGGCGCAGCGGCTCGGCGACGAGCCGGCGCAGCACCGCCCCCAGGAACCGGCCCACCGCCCGCGAGATCGCCCCGGCGACCCGCCAGCAGTGCCCGAGCGCGTCCGCGACCTCACGGACGACCACCGTCAGCACGGTCGCCAGCGCCCCGAGGACCGGCCCGAGAACGTACCGCCACAGGGCGACGGCCGGGACCAGCACAATCCACCGGACGAGTGCGGCCAGTACCGTGACGACCCCCGTCAGCACCCAGCCGACCGCCCGCCCCACCGGCGCCAGCACCCACGTGTACAGCCACCGGGCCGGCACCACGACGAGCCGGTGCCCCAGCCGGCCGAGCGCCGCGCCCAGCCGCCGCGCCAGCCACCACAACCCGGCACCGATGCCCCGCACCACCCGGGCCAGCCCCCGGCCGAGGGGCGTCAGGACATGGCGCCACACCAGGGCCAGCGGCGCGACCACCAGCGTCCGCCAGACCCAGGCGAGCGGGAGCACCACGAGGGTGCGCCAGGTCCAGGCCACCGGTCGCAGGACGAGGGTGCGCCACAGCAGGGCCAGGCCACGCCCCAGGGGGCGGAGCACGGTGCGGTCGACGGCCCGGGCGGCGGTGGTCAGGGCGTCCCAGAGCAGACACACCGGCACCACGAGAATCAGCACCACCACCCGCACCGGGAAGCGGACCGCGGTGGTCAGACATCCCTCGCCGGGCTCACGGTGTGCGTACCGGGCCGGTTCCATACGGCTCCCCCTGTCGGTCGGTCCCTCAGACGTGCGCGTCGGCCTGCTGCCGCCGGGCGTGGATCCAGTAGCGCAGCTTCTCGCCCCGCTGGTCCTCGAAGACCCCGCCGCACGCCTCGATGACCCTGCGCGAACCGGCATTGGTGTCGTCGCAGGTCACCAACACCCGGTCGAGGCCCAGTTCCTGATGGGCATACGGGAGCGCGGCGCGCAGCATCGCGGTGGCGTGGCCGCGGCGGCGCGCGGAGGGGCGGACCGCGTAGCCGACGTGGCCGCCGTAGGCGAGGAGCGTGCCGGTCAGCCGGTGCCGGAGGGCGATCCGCCCCAGGTAGGTGTCGCCCTCGACCCACCACAGCGTGGTCGAGGGCACCACGCCGTCGGCCCGCTCGTCGTACGACGTGCCGCCGACCGTGCCGACGTACGCGGCGAACCCCTCGGCGGACGGCCAGCGGTCACGCCAAGTCCTCAGCTCACGGGCCAGGTTGGAGTGCGGGGACCGGTCCGCCCCCTCGGCGCGGAATTCCTCCATGGCGGCGAGGAACGAGGCGTGCACGTCGACGGTGGGGGCGATCAACTGCGGTGGCATCGCCCCATTGTCCGCGGACACGCCACGGCCCGGCGCCGCGGGGTGCGGGCGCCGGGCCGGAAACGCTGATGCGGAGCGCTACTTGACGACGGTCAGCGGCAGCAGCTTCTTGCCCGTCGGTCCGATCTGGATCTCGGTGTCCATCTGCGGGCACACGCCGCAGTCGAAGCACGGGGTCCAGCGGCAGTCCTCGACCTCGGTCTCGTCGAGGGCGTCCTGCCAGTCCTCCCAGAGCCAGTCCTTGTCCAGGCCGGAGTCCAGGTGGTCCCACGGGAGGACCTCCTCGTACTCACGCTCACGGGTGGTGTACCAGGCGACGTCCACGCCGAAGTCCGGCAGCGTCTTCTCCGCGGCGCGCATCCAGCGGTCGTAGGAGAAGTGCTCGCGCCAGCCGTCGAAGCGGCCGCCGTCGTCGTAGACCGCGCGGATCACCGCGCCCACCCGGCGGTCACCGCGCGAGAGCAGGCCCTCGACGATGCCGGGCTTGCCGTCGTGGTAACGGAAGCCGATGGAGCGGCCGTACTTCTTGTCGCCGCGGATCTTGTCGCGGAGCTTTTCGAGACGGGCGTCCGTCTCCTCCGCGGACAGCTGCGGCGCCCACTGGAACGGGGTGTGCGGCTTGGGGACGAAGCCGCCGATGGAGACCGTGCAGCGGATGTCGTTCTGCCCGGAGACCTTGCGGCCCTCGGCGATGACCTTGACCGCCATGTCGCCGATCTGGAGGACGTCCTCGTCGGTCTCGGTCGGCAGGCCGCACATGAAGTACAGCTTCACCTGCCGCCAGCCGTTGCCGTAGGCCGTGGAGACGGTCCTGATCAGGTCCTCTTCGGAGACCATCTTGTTGATGACCTTGCGGATCCGCTCCGAGCCGCCCTCGGGCGCGAAGGTCAGACCCGAGCGGCGGCCGTTGCGGGTCAGCTCGTTGGCGAGGTCGATGTTGAAGGCGTCGACGCGGGTCGACGGCAGCGACAGGCCGATCTTGTCTTCCTCGTACCGGTCGGCGAGCCCCTTGGCGATGTCACCGATCTCGGTGTGGTCCGCGGAGGACAGCGACAGCAGGCCGACCTCCTCGAATCCCGTGGCCTTCAGACCCTTGTCCACCATGTCGCCGATGCCGGTGATGCTTCGCTCCCGCACGGGGCGCGTGATCATGCCGGCCTGGCAGAAGCGGCAGCCGCGGGTGCAGCCACGGAAGATCTCGACGGACATCCGCTCGTGGACGGTCTCGGCCAGCGGGACGAGCGGCTGCTTGGGGTAGGGCCACTCGTCGAGGTCCATGACCGTGTGCTTGGAGACCCGCCACGGGACGCCGGAGCGGTTGGGCACGACGCGGGAGATCCGGCCGTCGGCCAGGTACTCGACGTCGTAGAACTTGGGGACGTAGACGCTGCCCGTCTTGGCGAGCCGGAACAGCAGTTCGTCGCGCCCGCGGGGCCGGCCCTCGTTCTTCCAGGCCCGGATGATCTCGGTGATCTCCAGCACCGCCTGCTCGCCGTCACCGACCACCGCGCAGTCCAGGAAGTCCGCGATCGGCTCGGGGTTGAAGGCGGCGTGGCCGCCGGCGAGGATCAGCGGGTGCTCCTCGGTGCGGTCCTTGGCCTCCAGCGGGATGCCGGCGAGGTCCAGGGCGGTGAGCAGGTTGGTGTAGCCGAGCTCGGTGGAGAACGAGACGCCGAGCACGTCGAAGGCCCGCACCGGGCGGTGGGCGTCGACGGTGAACTGCGGGACGCCGTGCTCGCGCATCAGCGCTTCGAGGTCCGGCCAGACGCTGTAGGTGCGCTCGGCGAGCACGCCCTCCTGCTCGTTGAGGACCTCGTAGAGGATCATGACGCCCTGGTTGGGCAGGCCGACCTCGTACGCGTCCGGGTACATGAGCGACCAGCGCACGTCGCAGCTCTCCCACGGCTTCACCGTGGAATTGAGCTCTCCACCGACGTACTGGATGGGCTTCTGCACATGCGGGAGCAGGGCCTCGAGCTGTGGGAAGACCGACTCGGCAGACATCTCGAACCTTCGTGAGCTGGCATGGGGCGACTATCAAGCGTAACCCGCTCGGAGTCGCCCCTCGCACGGCGCGGGAGAGCCCCCGCCCGGGGGCGCCCTCACGGCCGGAGCGCCGCCCGGTACTTGCGCCGCGAAGCCTTCTTCCACACCCGCGGCAGCTCCCGCTCCCGGTCCGCCGCCCGGGCCTCCTCGCGGCCGTACAGGAGACCGAAGGTGAAACCGCCCTCGCCCGCCTGCTGCGCCTGGGTCGCCAGCTCGCGCAGGGCGCCGCGGGCCACCACGCTGTCCTGGTGGTCGCCGAGCAGCTGCTGCACCCGCTTGACGCGCTTGGCGAACTTCTTCGCGGGGCGGCCGAGCGCCGGGCGGGCCGCCTCTGCCGCGTACCGCGTCCGCTTGGCGGCCTTCCGGGCGCGGTGCAGCGCCACGTCCCGGTCCTGTCCCGCGGGGGCGTCCAGCGCGGTCCGCACGCGGCGGGCGAGTCGCCGGTAGTCCTTCAGCACGGCCCGGGCCGCGATCTCGGGTGCCGGCCGGCCGGCCCCCGGGCGCAACGGCGGGTCCTCCAGGAGGGCGTGCAGGGTCTTCAGGAGCGCGAGGTAGCGGTCGCCGTCCAGGGTGGCGAGCACCCGGTCCCGGGACTCCGCCCGGTGCCGCTCCGACCAGATGCGCAGCCGGGCGTCGACCGGGCCCAGCCGCAGGGTCCGGGGCACGTCGGCCACCGCGGTCACCAGCCGGTCGGTCAGCACCTCGCGGTCCCGCTCCACGCCCAGCTCCGCCGCCAGCCACTTCAGTTCGCCGCCGACCGGTGCGGTGACACCCCGGTCGAGGACCTTGGTGTACGAGCGGAACGCGCTGCGCAGCCGGCGGGTGGCGACGCGCATGCGGTGCACCGAGTCGGGGACGTCGCGGCGCACCGCGGGGTCGAGTTCGACGATCACCCGCAGCTGCTCGCGGACGTACTCCAGGACGAGATCACCGGCGGTGCCCCTCCGGCCGGCCCCCTTCTTGCCGGAGCCTTTCCTGCCGGATCCCTTCTTGCCCGACTCTTTCTCGCCAAAGTTCTTCCGGCTGGCGGCTGCGGCGCCCTTGCCGGAGGCCACGGCGGCGGTGCGGTCCTCGGGGCGGGCCGGTCGCAGACCGGTCTCCTCCAGCGCCCTGGCCAGCTTCGACGGGGCGGACGCCGGGTGGACACCGACCGCGGCCAGCGCCCGCTCAGCCTCGTCCAGCAGACCGGGATCGCGCTCTCCCCCGCCGGTCAGCTCCACCTCGATCTCGCGCCAGCGCGCCTCGGTACGGCCGGCCACCCCGGCCGCACCCGGCTTCTCCGCCTCTCCCGCCGGCCACGCCCACACCTCGTCCACCGCGACCTCGGCGAGCGGCGCGCCCGCGGCGTCCCGCAGCTCCCGCACCGTGCGGCGGGTCCGCAGCCGTACGACAGGGACCAGGTCCCGGTCGAGCACCCGTGCGCGCACGAGCGACGTCAGCTCCGGGGGCGGGACGTCGGACAGCGGCGCCCGGATCTCCTCGCGCTCCCCGGGCCCGGCCGGCAGCTTCAGATGCCAGCCGGCGTCCCTGCCCCCGGTGCGCCGCCGCAGGGTGATGCCGGCCGCGGTCAGGCGCTGGTCGGGGGTGTCGTAGTAGAGGGCGTCCAGATCCTCCACGCCCTGTTCCACCACGGTGGCGACCCGGTCGATGCCTGCCAGGTCGGGCAGCCGGGTGGTGCTGTCGGCTTCGTATTTCCGCTCGATCTCCCGCACGGTGTCCGCCATGCATCGAATTTAGCCACCACGCGGGGCGAGGACCACCCGCCCTGTCAGGATCCGGAAGAGCGGGTGGCATTTGCCAGGGAAGGTGTCTTACGGTGTGTCACAGAACGCCCACTCAGAGTGGCGAACCGGCCGCGCTGCGTGGCCGTCGGCGCTGACTCGACCCTTCGGGGAGGGAGACATCCGTGCACCCGCAGACCGCATCCGTCGCCCGTAAGCCCATCTGTTTCGCGGCGGGCGCCCGCCCGTTCCTGCTGGCGGCGCCGAGCAGACCGAGCGCCCCCAAAGCCGCCCGCGACTTCGTCCGGGCGGTGTTGCTCCGTACCCCGCTCGCCCCGCTGCTGGACACCGCGGTGCTGCTGACCTCGGAGGCGGTCACCAGCTCCCATCTGCGTACGCCGCGGTCGGCGGAGATCCTGCTGCGGATCCTGACGGCCGGGCACGGCGTGCGGATCAGCGTGCACGACGAGGCGCCCCTGCGACTGCCCGCGCAGCTCCTCCCGTCGCCGGCGGGGGGCCCGTACGCGGCGGTGGCCGGTGAGCCGGAGACCGATTACGGCCTGCTGCTCACCGGCCACCTCGCCGACGACTGGGGCACCACGTCCTTCGCGGGCCTCCCGCGCTCCACGTCGCTGTGGTTCGAGCTCCACACGCCTCGCTGACGGCTCGTCAGCGGGACGCCGACAGCGGGCGTCCGACGCGGATCGACTGGAGCAGCCCTATGGCGATCCAGACCGCGAACATGGACGTGCCGCCGTAGGAGACGAACGGCAGCGGCAGACCGGTCACCGGCATGATGCCGAGCGTCATGCCGATGTTCTCGAAGGACTGGAAGGCGAACCACGCGATGATGCCGGCGGCCACCACCGTGCCGTACAGCTCGGTGGACTCGCGGGCGATCCGGCAGGCGCGCCACAGGACGATGCCGAGCAGCAGGATGATCAGGCCCGCGCCCAGGAAACCCAGTTCCTCGCCGGCGACGGTGAAGATGAAGTCCGTCTGCTGCTCGGGCACGAACTGGCCGGTGGTCTGGCTGCCGTGGAAGAGGCCGGAGCCGGTCAGTCCGCCGCCGCCGATCGCGATCCGGGCCTGGTTGGTGTTGTAGCCGACGCCGGCCGGGTCGAGGCTCGGGTTGGCGAACGCGGCGAAGCGGGCGATCTGGTAGGCGTCGAGCAGGCCGAGCTGCCAGATGGCGACGCAGCCGACGACGCCGGTGCCCGCCAGGCCGAGGATCCAGCGGTTGGACGCGCCGGAGGCGAGCAGGACGCCGAGGATGACGGCGCCGAGCACCATGACCGAGCCGAGGTCCGGCATCAGCATGATGACGAGGACGGGGACGGCGGCCAGCCCGAGGGCCTGGACGACGGTGCGGTGGTCGGGGTGCGGGCGGTCGCCCGCGTCGACCCGGGACGCCAGGATCATCGCCATGCCGAGCGCGATGGAGATCTTGGCGAACTCGGCTGGCTGCAGCGAGAAGCCGCCGGGGATCGCCAGCCAGGACCGGGAGCCGTTGATGGTGGCGCCCAGCGGGGTCAGCACCAGCAGCGCGAGGACGACCGACAGGGCGTACAGGACCGGGACGGCACCGCGCAGGGTGCGGTGGCCGAGCCAGATGGTGGCCCCGGCGAGCGCCAGGCCGATGCCGAGGTTCAGCAGGTGGTGCAGGAAGAAGTAGTACTCGTCGCCCTTGTTCAGCTCGGTGCGGTTGCGGGTGGCGGAGAAGACCAGCAGGGAGCCGAGCAGCGACAGCAGCAGGCAGGACAGCAGCAGTATCCAGTCCAGCCTGCGCAGCACCGAGCCGCGGGCGGTCAGTTTGCCCCAGGTGCCGAGCTCGGGGGTGTAGCGCCGGATGGAGAACGCCCGGGAGGTGGGGCTGGTCGTCACTGTGGGCTCCCCGAGGGTGACGGCGACGGGAGGACGTACGGCTTGATGGGCTGGGCCTGGATCGTGCCGTCCCCCTCGATCTTGGGGAGCGACGCCTGCGGCTTGGGCAGCAGGGCGGCCTTCGGGTTGATCTCGCCCTTCGGGTCGACGCCGTACAGGGCGTTGTAGATGTTGCGCACGGCCGGACCGGAGGCGCCGGAGCCCGTACCACCCTGGGAGATCGTCATGACGATCGTGAAGTCCTTGGTGTACGTCGCGAACCACGAGGTCGTCTGCTTGCCGTAGACCTCCGCGGTACCCGTCTTGGCGTGCATCGGGATCTTGTCCTGCGGCCAGCCCTGGAAGCGCCAGGCCGCGGTGCCCCGGGTGGCCACGCCGGCCAGCGCGGAGTCGATCTGCTTGAGCGTGGTGGGGGTGTCCGGCAGCTTGCCGTGCGCCTTCGGCTTGATCATCTGGATGTGCTTGCCGTCGGGGCTGACGACCGCCTTGCCGACCGTCGGGTCGTGGAGCGTGCCGCCGTTGGCGAGCGCCGCGTAGATCGTCGCCATCTGGATCGGGGTGACGAGCGTGTCGCCCTGCCCGATGGCGTAGTTGATCGAGTCGTAGGCGTGCAGCTTCATGCCTTCGAGGCAGCCCTCGCGGGCGAGCTTGGTGCCGAAGTCCTTCTTCTTGGGCCACGCCTTGGCCTGTTCGCACCAGCCGGCCTTGTTGGCCCTCCAGAAGTCGTGCTTCCACTTGCGGTCGGGGACCCGGCCCTTGACCTCGTTGGGGAGGTCGATGCCGGTCTCCTTGCCGAGACCGAACTGGTGGGCGGTCTTGTAGAACCAGTCGTTGGCGTTCTTCTTGGGCTTGTCGCCGCCGTCCTTCTTCCACTCGTCGTGCGAGAGCCGGTAGAAGACGGTGTCGCAGGAGACCTCCAGCGCCCGGCCCAGGCTGATGTCGCCGTGGCCCTCGCCCTCGAAGTTCTTGAAGACCTGGCCACCGATGCTGTACGAGCTGGTGCAGGGGTAGTGGCCGTCGAAGTCGTAGCCGGCGTTGATCGCGGCCGAGGTGGAGATGACCTTGAAGATCGAGCCGGGGGCGGCCTGTCCCTGGATGGCGCGGTTCAGCAGCGGGTAGTTGGAGTCCTTGCCGGTGAGGCGGGCGTAGTCCTTGCCGGAGATCCCGCCGACCCAGGCATTGGGGTCGTAGGTCGGGTTGGAGGCCATCGCCACCACCCGGCCGGTCTTGGCCTCCATGACGACCACGGCGCCGGAGTCGGCCTTGTAGTTGGTGCCGGTGTTGCGGTCGTGGACCTTACGGGCGTCCTTCATGGCCTGGTCCAGCTGCTTCTCCGCTATGGCCTGGACGCGGGCGTCGATGCTGGTGACCACGCTCGAACCGGCCTGGCCCTTGTCGCTCTTGGCCTGCCCGATGACCCGGCCGAGGTTGTCGACCTCGTAGCGGGTGACGGCCGCCTTGCCGCGCAGGTAGTCGTCGTACTGCCGCTCCAGACCGGACCGGCCGATCTGGTCCGAGCGCAGCAGCGGCGAGCGGGTGTTCTTGGCCTTGTTGATCTCCTCGTCGGTGACCGGGGAGAGGTAGCCGAGGACCTGGGCGGTGTTGGCGTCGCCGGGGGCGGCGTAGCGGCGTACCGCGGTGGGCTCGGCGCTGATGCCGGGGAAGTCCTCGGAGCGCTCGCGGATCTGCAGCGCCTGCTGGGTGGTGGCCTTGTCGGTGATCGGGATCGGCTGGTACGGCGAGCCGTTCCAGCAGGGCTGCGGGGTCTTGGAGTCGCAGAGCCGGACCTTGTTGCGGATGTCCTTCTCGGGCATGCCGAGGACCTTGGCGAGCCGGCCGAGCACGGCCTTGCCGTCGTCCTTCATCTTCAGCAGGGCGGTGCGGCTGGCGGAGACGACCAGGCGGGTCTGGTTGTCGGCCAGCGGCACTCCGCGGGCGTCGAGGATGGAGCCGCGGGTGGCGGGGTCGACGACCTGCTGGACGTGGTTGTTCCGGGCCTCGTTGGCGTACTCCTGGCCGTTGCGGATCTGCAGGTACCAGAGCCGGCCGCCGAGGGTGAGCAGCAGCGAGAAGACCAGGATCTGGAGCGCGATGAGCCGGACCGTGACACGGGACGTCCGGGTTTCGGAGCGGTTACTCATGGCCCGCAGCGCCTCCATGAGGTGTGGTGGTCGGGACTGGGGTCCCCCCGGTCGGATTCCGGGGGAGGGCGGACGTCACAGGCGCTTGACCCCCTTGATGCGGCCCACCTTGTCGCGGGCCGACTTGCCGAGCAGTCCGCCGCGCTGGCTGCCGATGCGCGCACCGGTGCGGACGGACTTCATGGCGCCGCGGCTGGCCTTGAGGCCGGTGCCGGTGGTGAGCCAGCCGTAGCCGGCGTCGCGGCTGCCGGAGGTGCCGCTCGGGCTGCCGGAGCCGTCACCGACCAGCGCCTCGTGCTCCGTTCTGCGGGCCAGCGCCATCACCAGCGGTACGACGAAGGGGGCCAGCAGCAGGTCGTAGAGGGTGGCGCTGAGCAGCAGTCCGACCAGGCCGACGTGGCGGGCGGCGGTGTCGCCGACGAGCGAGCCGACGCCGGCGTACATCAGCGTCGAGCCGATGGCGGCACCGATGACGACCATCAGGGGCACGGTCGCCGAGCGGTGCTGGCCGGAGTCCGGCTTGGTCAGGCCGGCGACGTAGCCGATGACGCAGAGCACCAGGGCGTAGCGGCCGATGGCGTGGTCGGAGGGCGGGGCGACGTCGGCCAGCAGTCCGGCGAAGAAGCCGATGAGCGCGCCGGCGACGTGCCCGTAGACCAGTGCGAGTCCGAGGACGACGAGCAGCAGCAGGTCCGGTACGGCGCCGGGGAGTTGGAGGCGCGCGAGGACGGTGACCTGGATGACGAGGGCGACGACCACCAGCGGGGCCGAGAGCAGGATCCGGTTGATGCGCATCGGTCAGCTCCTGGGGGAGGCGCTCGCGGAGGGGGTGGCCGTGACGGTGACCGTCGGTGTCGGCTTGGGCTTCGCGGGCGCGGGCGGCAGGACGGTGTCACGCGGGTCCTGGCGGGGCGGCTGGACGACGACGCCGACGATGTCGAGCTGGGAGAAGGAGACGAACGGGCGGACCTGGAGGGTGCGGGTCAGATCGCCGTTGGAGGGCTCGACCTTGACGACCCGGCCGACCGGGACGCCGGGCACGAACGGCTTGTCCCTGCTGGAGCCGAAGGTGACCAGCCGGTCGCCCTTCTTGACGGTGGCCCGGCCGTTGAGCAGTTGGACGCGCAGCGAGCGGACGCCCTGCCCGTTTGCGAAGCCGATCTCGTTGGTCTTCTCCATGCGGGTGCCGACGGTGAAGTCGGGGTCGGCGGCCAGCAGCACCGTGGAGGTCTCGGCGCCGACGGTGGTGACCCGGCCGACCAGGCCGTCGCCGTTGAGCACGGTCATGTCGCGGGCGATGCCGTCGCGGCTGCCGGCGTCGATGGTGATGGTCCAGGAGAAGCCCTGGGCCGAGCCGATGGCGATGACCTGGGCGCCCTTGATGGCGTACTGGCCGGTGCCCGCGGTTTTGAGGATCTTGTCGAGCTCGGCGGCGCGGCTGCGGTTGCGGTCGGAGGAGCCGAGCTTGGCCTTGAGCGCCTCGTTCTGGTGCTCCAGCTCGGCGATCCGGCTGTGCCGCCGGCCGGAGTCCCGTACGGCGCCCACGGCGTTGCCGACCGGGTCGACGACGCGGGCGACACCGCGCTCCACGGGGCCGAAGGCGGAGGCGGCGGCCTGCCGGACGCCGTCGAGCGGGGACTGTTCGCCGCCGCGGATATCGACCGTGATCAGCGCGAACGCGATCGCGACCAACAGCACCAGCAGCAGCCGGCTCTCTCGTGTGTCCCTCACGTGCGGCGGCCGTGTCCTTCCTCGTAGGACCGGCCGGCTGCGGGCCCCGCCGGTCTCGTTCGGGAGTTGAGCTTTGTGCCTTGCTGTGACGGTGCCGAGGGGTGAAACGTCAGCGCACCGTATCTGTCGGGATGTTGTGCCTGTATATCAACGATCCGCGTCAGCGATCCGTATCGGAGGGCGCGGGATCCGGCTCGGCGGCCCGCCGGGCGGGCCGGCTGCTTCCGCCATGGTGCCCGAACGCCGCGGTCGTCGCATGACGGCCGCGGCGGTCGGGCCGGTGCTTCGTTACCTGCGGGGCTGGGAGTCGAGGACCTGCTGGAGGGCCTCGAACTCCTCGACGCACTTGCCGGAACCGAGCGCGACGGAGTCGAGCGGGTCCTCGGCGATGTGGATGGGCATGCCGGTCTCGCGGCGCAGCCGCTCGTCGAGGCCGCGGAGCAGGGCGCCGCCTCCGGTGAGCACGATGCCGCGGTCCATGACGTCGCCGGACAGCTCCGGCGGGCACTTGTCGAGGGTCGTCTTGACCGCGTCGACGATGGAGTTGACCGGCTCCTCGATGGCCTTGCGGACCTCGGCGGCCGAAATGACGACGGTCTTCGGCAGACCGGAGACCAGGTCGCGGCCGCGGATCTCGGTGTGCTCGTCCTGTTCGAGGTCGTACGCCGAACCGATGGTGATCTTGATGCTCTCGGCGGTGCGCTCGCCCAGCAGAAGGCTGTACTCCTTCTTGATGTGCTGGATGATCGCGTTGTCCAGCTCGTCGCCGGCCACCCGGATGGACTGGGCGGTGACGATGCCGCCGAGCGAGATGACCGCGACCTCGGTCGTGCCGCCGCCGATGTCCACGACCATGTTGCCGGTGGCCTCGTGGACCGGCAGGCCGGAGCCGATCGCCGCGGCCATCGGCTCCTCGATGATGTGCACCTGGCGCGCACCGGCCTGGGTCGACGCCTCGATGACCGCGCGGCGCTCAACTCCGGTGATGCCGGAGGGCACGCACACCACGACCCGCGGCCGCGCCAGATAGCGCCGCTTGTGGATCTTGAGGATGAAGTAGCGGAGCATCCGCTCGGTGATCTCGAAGTCGGCGATCACGCCGTCCTTCAGGGGTCGCACCGCGACGATGTTGCCGGGCGTGCGCCCGATCATCTTCTTCGCCTCGGCGCCCACCGCGAGAATGCCGCCGGTGTTGGTGTTGATGGCCACGACCGACGGCTCGTTGAGGACGATGCCGCGGCCCCTGACGTACACCAGCGTGTTGGCGGTCCCGAGGTCGACAGCCATGTCACGGCCGATGAACGACATGTTGTTCCCCATGAGGATACGTCTGGCCTTCCCAACTGGAGCGAATGCTTACTGGAGGTCGGCAGGAGGTGATGCGCTGTGAGGCGCGGAAGCCTCCATCGTAGTTCGTAGTGCACCCACTCGAACACGTCGGGAGGCTGTTCCGCCATTGTCAGCCGTACACGCACCCGCCCCCCTCAATGGTGACGTCGTGTCGCGGTGATGCGTTCCCCCGATCGTGTTTCATACACCAAAGGGCGACCGGTGATTTTGTCGGTCGCCCCTGGTCACGAGGGGTGTACAGCTGATGAAGAGTCAGGAAATGCCGGGAAAGAAAATCTTGATCTCGCGCTCGGCGGACTCTTCGGAATCCGACGCATGGATCAGATTCTCCCGGGTGATCGTTCCGAAGTCCCCACGAATGGACCCACTCGATGCGGCAATCGGGTCAGTCGGACCGGCCAGCGTCCGCACCCCTTCGATCACCCGTTCGCCCTCGACGACCATGGCGACGACCGGGCCGGAGGACATGAAGGCGACCAGGGGCTCGTAGAAGGGCCGGCCGACGTGCTCGGCGTAGTGCTGCTCCAGGAGGGCCCGGTCCAGGGTGCGCAGCTCCAGCGCGCTGATCGTCCAGCCGGCCTTGCGCTCCAGGCGGCCGATGATCTCGCCGATCAGGCCGCGCTGGACGGCGTCGGGCTTGAGGAGGACGAGGGTGCGCTGGCTCACGAAAGAACTCCCTGGATGTGAACGAGGGTCAGGCGGGTGCACTGAGGCTACAGGGGCGCTCCCACCAGCCCTTAACCCGCCCACCCCGGCGCCCGGCGGCCTCCGCGCGGCGGATCGGGCCCGCCACGGGCGCCGGGCGCCGGGCCCGGCGCGGCGGCTCAGCCCGCGGTGGACGCCTCGGCCGCCCAACGGGCCTTCGCCGCGTCGACCTTGCGGCCGTAGTGGACCGACGCCCACCACAGCGCGGCGAACACCGCTCCCAGGAAGAACATCGTCGGAAGGACGAAGCCGCTGGCGATGAGCGCGATCTGCAGCGCCCAGCCGAGCTGGACGCCGCCGGGGCGGGTGAGCATGCCGCACAGCACGATGCTCAGCAGCATCGCGATCCCGCTGACCGTCCAGATCGTGACCGTCGACAGGTCGGTCAGCTGCATCGCGACCAGGCCGGCGAAACCGATCACGAAGAATTCGCCTATCAGGGTGCTGGCGCACAGCATGCGCATGGTCAGCTCCTTCCCATGAGCAGCCGGGCCTCGCCGACCGTGATCACCGAACCGGTCACCAGCACACCCGCTCCGGAGAACTCGCCCTCTTCCTCCGCGAGGGTGATCGCCGCCTCCAGCGCGTCGTCGAGCCGCGGCTCGACCTGCACCCGCTCGGCACCGAAGACCTCCACCGCGACCGCCGCCAGCTCGTCCGGGTCCATCGCACGATGGCTGGAATTACGCGTCACCACGACCTCGGCGAAGATCGGCTCGAACGCCTCCAGGAAGCCCCGGACATCCTTGTCGGCGCTGGCCCCGACCACGCCCACCAGCCGGCTGAATCCGAACGCCTCGGTGACCGCCTCGGCCGCCGCCCGCGCGCCCGCGGGGTTGTGCGCCGCGTCCAGGACCACCGTCGGGCTGCGCCGGACGACCTCCATCCGGCCCGGGGAGGCGACCGCGGCGAACGCGGAGCGCAGGGTGTCGATGTCGAGGGTCCGCGCCTGGTCGGAGCCGACGCCGAAGAACGCCTCGACCGCGGCGAGCGCCACCGCGGCGTTGTGCGCCTGGTGGGCGCCGTACAGCGGCAGGAAGATCTCCGGGTACTCGCCGCCCAGGCCGCGCAGCGTCAGCATCTGCCCGCCGACCGCGACCTCACGGGAGAGCACCCCGAATTCCATGCCTTCACGGGCGACCGTGGCGTCCACCTCGACCGCGCGCTTGAGCATCACCGACGCCGCGTCCACCGGCTGCTGGGCCAGCACGACCGTGGCGTCCTTCTTGATGATCCCGGACTTCTCGCCGGCGATCTCCTCGGGCGTCTCGCCGAGGCGGTCGGTGTGGTCCAGCGAGATCGGGGTGATCACGGCGACGTCACCGTCGATGACGTTCGTGGCGTCCCAGGTGCCGCCCATGCCGACCTCGACGACCGCGACGTCCACCGGGGCGTCCGCGAAGGCGGCGTACGCCATCGCCGTCAGCACCTCGAAGAACGACAGGCGGTACTCCTGCTGGGAGTCGACCATCTCCACGTACGGGGCGATGTCCCGGTAGGTCTCGATGAAGCGCTCGGCGGAGATCGGGCTGCCGTCCAGGCTGATGCGCTCGGTGATGGACTGGACGTGCGGGCTGGTGTACCGGCCGGTGCGCAGGTCGAAGGCGCCCAGCAGGGCCTCGATCATGCGGGCGGTGCTGGTCTTGCCGTTCGTGCCGGTGATGTGGATGGACGGGTACGCCCGCTGGGGCGAGCCGAGGATGTCCAGCAGCGCCACGATGCGCTTGACCGACGGGTCGAGCTTGGTCTCGCCCCAGCGGCCGGCCAGCTCCTCCTCGACGGCGCGCAGCGCGCGGTCGACCTCGGGGTCGGCCGGCCGGGCGGGCACCGGGTCCCCCTGCGGCGGTCCTGCCTGGGCGCGCAGCGTCCGGCTGCCCGCCTCGATCACCGCGAGGTCCGGGTTTGGGGTCTCCCCTGCTTGAGCGGATTCGAGAGCTTGGGGAAGGCCGGTCTCGGCCTCGACCATGTCGTCGAAGGCGTCGGTCGGGTCGGGGTCGTCGTTTCGGGGGCGCTCGCTCACGACGACAAGTCTACGAGGCACCACTGACAGCGGTGCGTTGCGTTGCCCGCCGGTGCCCGCCGCGCCGCGCCGGCCCGGAAACGGCCCCCGCTAACCCAGCGCCGCCCGCATCATCGCCCGGGCCACCGGGGCCGCCAGCCCGCCGCCGGAGATCTCGCTGCGGGCCGCGTGGCCGTCCTCGACCATGACGGCCACCGCGACCTGGTGCCCGCTCGCGTCCTGCGCGTAGGAGACGAACCAGGCGTAGGGCGTACCGCTGTTGTCGACGCCGTGCTGGGCGGTACCGGTCTTGCCGCCGACGGTCAGTCCGTCGATCTTCGCGTTGGAGCCGGTGCCCTTGTCCACCACAGTCTGCATCGCGGAGCGCAGCTGCGCGGCGCTGCGGCCCGACATGGTCCGTCCGTACGTCGACGGGCCGTTCTGCTGGACGGTGTTGCCGCCCCCGTCTGTCAGCTTGTCGACCAGCTGCGGGTTCTTCAGCTCGCCGCCGTTCGCGATGGCCGCGGCGACCATCGCCATCTGCAGCGGGGTCGCCTGGTCGTTGAACTGGCCGATCCCGGACAGCGCGGTCTGCGCCTGGTCCATGTCCGAGGGGTAGAGGCTCTTGCCGGCCCGTACCGGGGTGTCCACCTTGCCGTCGTTGAAGCCGAACTTCTCGGCCTGCGCCTTCACCTTGTCCTTGCCCAGATCGACGGCCATCTTCGCGAAGACGGTGTTGCAGGAGTACTGGAGCGCGGTGCGGATGGTGGCGTTCTTGCAGGGCGCGGAGGCGCTCTCGTTCTTCAGCGTGGTGCGGGTGTGCGGCAGCGTGTACGGGTCGGGGCTGTCGGTGTGCTCGTCCACCGAGGAGTACAGGCCGTTCTCCAGCGCGGCCGCGGCGACCACCAGCTTGAAGGTCGACCCGGGCGGCAGCGGCTGCCGCAGCGCCCGGTTGACCTCGGGGCTGTCCGGGTCGTCGGACATCTTCTTCCACGCCTTCTGGTCGGCCGTGGAGGACCCGGCGAACTTCCCGGGGTCGTACGACGGGGTGCTGACCATGCCCAGGATCCGCCCGGTGGCCGGGTCCATGGCGACGGCCGCGCCCTTCTTGCCGCCCAGCGCCCGGTAGCCGGCCTGCTGCACCTTGCCGTCGAGGGTGGTGGACACGTCGCCGCCCTTGGCCCGGGTGCGGGTCAGGGCGTCGGCGGGGCTCTGCAGCCGGCTGTCGGAGCCGTCCAGGAGGGGGCCGTAGAGGCTCTCCAGCTGGTTGCTGCCGAAGATCTGCGAGGTGAAACCCGTCACCGGCGCGTAGAGCGGCCCGTCCTTGTACGTCCGCTTGTACTTGAGCGTGGAGGAGGTGGCCGCGGAGCCGGTCACCGGCTCCCCGTCGACGAGGATGTTGCCCAGCGGAGCCGCGTACTTGCCGATCGTCACCCGCGGGTTGTGCGAGTCCTCCTTGAAGTCAGTAGCCTTTGCGCCCTGAATCCAGGTGGCCCAGCCCATGAGCGCCATTATCAGGGCGAGGCAGAAGACCGAGACCCGTCGCAGTGGCTTGTTCATGGGACGCGGCTCCTCGGTGCTGGACGTGCGGGACTGCCGGAAGTCCGGCATTCCGGTCCAACGGTGCCCCGGCCAGATGAGAGCGCCATGAGAACGGCCTTAATCGGCCGATCAGGCCGACCCGGACAACTTTCTGCCGCCCTTTCTCCTCTTTCACGGCGGGCTGTGCGCACCCGGAGGTCACCGGCGGACGGTGCACCCCGGCGCCGCCAGCGGAGCGCGAAAGGGAAGGCAGGAGCTGAAGAACGGTGCCGGCAATAAGTCAGCGGATGCATTTGGTGCTGCTCAGCGCCTGGACCGTGCTGTGGTTCGTCGTCGTCGAACCGCACGGCGGGTTCTCCTGGCACTATCTGCGCACCGGCGGCGAGCTGATCTACCAGGGCCCCGCCGGTGACGGCACCGGCGGCCTGAACCTCTACGCGCACCACCCCGAGCTCCAGATGGGCCCGCTCAGCTTCCTGACCGCCGGCCTGTTCAACCCCTTCCCCGAGGCCACCGGGCAGTTCCTCGCCGCGGCCCTGATGTCGCTGCTCGGCCTGGTCATCCTGGTGCTGGCGGGCCGCAGCGCCGCCCACTACTTCCTGGGCACCGGCACCAACCACCAGCGGCTGCGGCAGCGCGTGCTGATCGCCGGGCTGGCCTTCATCCCCATGTGGATCGAGGTCGCGGTCCGCTTCGGGCACCTCGACGACGTCCTCGCCCTGTTCTTCACCGCCCTCGCGGTGCGCGCCGTCACCCGCGGCAACGCCGCCCACACCGGTGTCTTCCTGGCCCTCGCCATGGACTCCAAGCCCACCGCGCTGGCCTTCCTCCCCCTGCTGCTCGCGCTCCCCAGGGAGAAGTGGCTGCGGGCCGGACTCTGGTGCGCGGGCCTGGTGACCGTCGCCTGGCTGCCGTTCTTCCTCGGCGACCCGCAGTCCTTCGCCGCCGCCAAGTTCGCCATCCCGAACCATCCGGCGTCCGCGCTGCGCTGGCTCGGCGTCGGCGACCCGGAGACGCCCGGCTGGGACCGTCCGGCCCAGGCCGCGCTGGGCCTCGCGCTGGGCTCCGTAGCCGTCTGGCGCGGCCGCTGGGCGGCGGTGGTGCTGCTCGGCGCCAACGCCCGGATCGTGCTCGACCCCAGCGTCTACACGTACTACACGGCCTCGGTGCTGCTGGGCACCCTGCTCTGGGACGTCATCGGCCAGCGCCGCCTGGTGCCCTGGTGGAGCTGGCTGGCGGTGCTCATCCTCTACGGCAGCGTCTTCGCCGTCCCCGACGACTCCGCCCGCGGTCTGATCAGGCTGGCGTTCGTCGCCGTCTCGACGGCCTACGTCCTGCTCTGGCCGGTCCGCGAACGGGGCGAGCGGGGGCGGGGACGCCGCAGGCCCCCCGCCCGGACGGACGAGGGGCCTGCGGTGGACAGCGGTGCTACGCCGTGGGCAGGGCCGCCAGCTGCGCGGTGATCCGGACGATGTCCGCCTCCGCGGTCTCCAGCCGGCCGCGGATCTTGTCCTTGACCTGCTCCGGTGCCTTGGCGAGGAACGCCTCGTTGCCGAGCTTGGCGGTGGCCTGCGCCTTCTCCTTCTCGGCGGCCGCCAGGTCCTTCGCCAGCCGCTTGCGCTCCGCCGCCACGTCGATCGCGCCGGACAGGTCCAGGGCGACCGTGGCGCCCGCGACCGGCAGCGAAGCGGTGGCGCTGAAGTTGTCACCGGCCGGCTGGAGCCGGAGCAGCGAGCGCATCGCGGCCTCGTGCGCCGCCAGCGCCGTACCGGACAGCTCCAGCCGCGCCGGAACCTTCTGGCCGGGCTGCAGCCCCTGGTCGGAGCGGAAGCGGCGGACCTCGGTGACGACCTGCTGGACGGTCTCGATCTCCCGCTCCGCGGCCGCGTCCCGGAAGCCGCCCGGGGCGTCGGCCCCGGCGACGAGGACGGCCTTCGGCCACTCGGCAACGACGACCGACTCACGGCCGGTCAGCGTCGTCCACAGGGTCTCCGTCACGAACGGCATGACCGGGTGCAGCAGCCGCAGCGTGACGTCCAGGACCTCGCCCAGGACCCGGCGGGAGGCGTCGGCGGCCGGGCCGCCCGCCATGAACGTGGTCTTGGACAGCTCCACGTACCAGTCGAAGACCTCGTCCCAGGCGAAGTGGAAGAGGGTGTCCGACAGCTTCGCGAACTGGTAGTCGTCGTAGTACCCGTCGACCTCGGCGACGACCGCGTTCAGCCGGGACAGGATCCACCGGTCGGTGGCCGACAGCTGCTCGGCGGACGGCAGGTCGCCCTCCACCGTCGCGCCGTTCATCAGCGCGAAGCGCGTGGCGTTCCAGATCTTGTTGGCGAAGTTGCGGGACCCCTGGACCCAGTCCTCGCCGATCGGGACGTCGACGCCCGGGTTGGCGCCGCGGGCGAGCGTGAAGCGGACGGCGTCCGAGCCGTAGGAGTCCATCCAGTCGAGCGGATTGACCGCGTTCCCGAAGGACTTGGACATCTTCTTGCCGAACTGGTCACGGACCATGCCGTGCAGCGCGATGGTGTGGAACGGCGGGGTGCCGTCCATCGCGTACAGCCCGAACATCATCATCCGCGCGACCCAGAAGAACAGGATGTCGTAGCCGGTGACCAGGACGGAGTTCGGATAGAACTTCTCGACGCTCGGGGTCTGCTCGGGCCAGCCCAGCGTGGAGAACGGCCACAGCCCGGACGAGAACCAGGTGTCGAGGACGTCGGTGTCCTGGTGCCAGCCCTCGCCGGCCGGCGGCTCCTCGTCCGGTCCGACGCAGACGACCTCGCCGTTCGGCCCGTACCAGACCGGAATGCGGTGGCCCCACCACAACTGCCGGGAAATGCACCAGTCGTGGAGGTTGTCGACCCAGCCGAAGTACCGGGACTCCATCTCCTTGGGGTGGATCTTGACCTTGCCCTCGCGGACCGCGTCACCGGCGTTCTTCGCCAGCGGGCCGACCTTGACCCACCACTGCATCGACAGCCGCGGCTCGATGGTGGTCTTGCAGCGGGAGCAGTGCCCGACGGAGTGGGTGTACGGGCGCTTCTCGGCGACGATCCGGCCGTCGGCGCGCAGCGCGCCGACGATCGCGGAACGGGCCTCGAAGCGGTCCAGCCCCTGGAACGGGCCGTGCGCGGTGATCACGCCGCGCTCGTCGAGGACGGCGAGGCTGGGCAGGTCGTGGCGCCGCCCGATCTCGAAGTCGTTGGGGTCGTGCGCGGGCGTGACCTTGACGGCGCCGGTGCCGAACTCGGGGTCGACGTGCTCGTCCGCGACGACCGGGATGCGGCGGCCGGTCAGCGGCAACTCGATCTCGGTGCCGATGAGATGGGCGTACCGCTCGTCGTCGGGGTGGACGGCGACCGCGGTGTCGCCGAGCATCGTCTCGGCGCGGGTCGTCGCGACGACGATGGACGCGTCACCCTCCCCGTACCGGATCGAGACCAGCTCGCCGTCGTCGTCCTGGTACTCGACCTCGATGTCCGAGATGGCGGTCAGACAGCGCGGGCACCAGTTGATGATGCGCTCGGCGCGGTAGATCAGCTCGTCGTCGTAGAGCCGCTTGAAGATCGTCTGGACGGCCTTGGACAGCCCCTCGTCCATCGTGAAGCGCTCACGGGACCAGGCGACGCCGTCGCCCAGGCGCCGCATCTGGCCGGAGATCTGCCCGCCGGACTCGTTCTTCCACTGCCAGACGCGCTCGACGAACGCCTCGCGCCCCAGGTCGTGCCGGGAGACGCCCTCCTTGGCGAGCTCGCGCTCGACGACGTTCTGGGTGGCGATGCCGGCGTGGTCCATGCCCGGCTGCCACAGCGTCTCGTAGCCCTGCATCCGCTTGCGGCGGGTGAGCGCGTCGATCAGCGTGTGCTCGAAGGCGTGGCCCAGGTGGAGGCTGCCGGTGACGTTCGGCGGCGGAATGACGACGGTGTACGGCGGCTTGTCGCTCTTCTCGTCCGCCTCGAAGTAACCCCGCTCTACCCAGCGCTCGTACAGCGGCCCCTCTACATCGGCCGGCGTGTACTGAGTCGGCAGTTCGGGGGCGCTGTGGTTGCTCTGCTGAGTGTTCTCGGTCACGACGGACAGTGTACGGGCGCACATGTAGCAGCTTCGAATCGGTTTCGCCCCCGGAGCACCGGCTGTCAGCGACGTCATACAGGATGTCGGCAGCGCATCACCATCACGCAGAACTTCACACGCAGAACTTCAACTGTTCTCAGTTGTCACGAGGGGAACGCTCCATGAGCTTCAACCAGCCGCCTCCCGGCCCGTACGGGCAGCAGCCGCAGCAGCCCGGCCCGTACGGCCAGCCGCAGCCGCCGGCTCCCCAGCCCGGTTACGGCTACCCGCAGCAGGGCGGCCAGGTGCCTCCGCAGCAGGGCTACGGCTACCCCCAGGGCGCCCCGCAGGCCCCCCAGGGCTACGGCTACCCGCAGCAGCCCGGCTACGGCCAGCAGGCCCCTTACGGCGGCCAGCAGACCCCTTACGGCGTCATCCCCCAGGCCCCCCCGGAGAGCGGCGGCAACGGCAAGAAGATCGGCCTGATCATCGGCGCGGTGGCGGTCGTCGCCGCGATCGGCGTCGGCGCGTACTTCGTCTTCGGCTCGGGCGGCGACGTGAAGCCCTACACGATCTCGCTGCCGGACAAGCTGCTGAGCAACGAGTACACCAAGGCCCCGGGCAAGGCCGCCGGCAAGGCGCCGGAGGACTTCTCCAGCGACAAGGAACTCCGCGCCATGGGCATCACGGACGGCAAGTTCGTGCAGGCCGGGTACACCAACGACAGCAAGCTGATCCTCGGTGTGGCGGGCATCTACGGCAAGGTGAACGACCCGGACACCGCCGTGGACCAGCTGTTCGCGAAGCTCGACGAGAACCAGCAGAAGTCCGCGTCGGGCGCGAAGATCGAGACCGTCACGCCCGAGACCAAGTTCTCGCCGAGCGACTTCGACGGCTCCGTGATGAAGTGCAAGACGCAGAAGGCCACCGTCTCGATGGGCGGCGTCAGCGCTTCCCAGCAGGTCTCCGTCTGTGTCTGGGGCGACAGCAGCGCGATCGGCATCGTGCAGTCGATGCCGTCCCCGCCGTCGGCCTCCGGTGGCATCCCGAGCGAGCCGCTCACCGCCGAGCAGCTCTCGGAGAAGACCGCCAAGATCCGCAACGAGGTCCGCAAGGAGAAGTAGCGGACCCCTCGTACGCCGTTTGTGGGGGACGGCGGCACGGGCCCGGGCGGGGCACCGCCCGGCAGACAGACGAGAGCCGCCCGGCAGCAGCTGCTGCCGGGCGGCTCTCGTCTGTCTGGCGGGCGCGGGCTACGCGCTCTTCTCCTGGGGTTCGCCCGAGTCGCCGCGGGTGCGGGGCACCAGGGTCGGGTTCACGTTGGAGTGGACGACGTCCTCGGTGATGACGACGCGGGCGACGTCCTTGCGGGACGGGATCTCGTACATCACCGCCTGGAGGACCTCCTCCATGATCGCGCGCAGACCACGGGCGCCGGTGCCGCGCAGGATCGCCTGGTCGGCGATGGCCTCCAGGGCCGGGCGGTCGAAGTCCAGCTCCACGCCGTCGAGTTCGAAGAGGCGCTTGTACTGCTTGACGAGCGCGTTGCGCGGCTCGACGAGGATCTGGAGCAGCGCCTCGCGGTCGAGGTTGTGGACCGAGGTCAGGACGGGGAGGCGGCCGATGAACTCCGGGATCATCCCGAACTTCACCAGGTCCTCGGGCATGACGTCCTGGAGCTGGTCCTTGGACTCGATCTCGCGCTTGGAGCGGATCGTGGCGCCGAAGCCGATGCCCTTGGCGCCCGAGCGGGATTCGATGATCTTCTCCAGGCCGGCGAAGGCACCGCCGACGATGAACAGCACGTTCGTGGTGTCGATCTGGATGAATTCCTGGTGGGGGTGCTTCCGGCCGCCCTGCGGCGGAACGGAGGCGGTGGTGCCCTCCAGGATCTTCAGCAGCGCCTGCTGGACGCCCTCGCCGGAGACATCGCGGGTGATCGACGGGTTTTCGCTCTTCCGGGCGACCTTGTCGATCTCGTCGATGTAGATGATGCCGGTCTCGGCCTTCTTGATGTCGAAGTCCGCGGCCTGGATCAGCTTGAGGAGGATGTTCTCGACGTCCTCGCCGACGTAGCCGGCCTCCGTCAGCGCCGTGGCGTCGGCGAAGGCGAAGGGGACGTTGAGCATCCGGGCGAGGGTCTGCGCGAGCAGGGTCTTGCCGGAGCCGGTGGGGCCGAGCAGCAGGATGTTGGACTTGGCGAGCTCGATGCCGTCATCGCCGCGGCCGGGGCCGTTCTCGCCCGCCTGCACCCGCTTGTAGTGGTTGTAGACGGCGACCGACAGCGCCTTCTTGGCGGGGTCCTGGCCGACGACGTAGCCGTTCAGGAACTCGTAGATCTCCCGCGGCTTGGGGAGCTCCTCCCACCGCACCTCGGAGGTCTCGGCGAGCTCCTCCTCGATGATTTCGTTGCAGAGGTCGATGCACTCGTCGCAGATGTACACACCAGGTCCCGCGATGAGCTTCTTCACCTGCTTCTGGCTCTTTCCGCAGAATGAGCACTTGAGCAGGTCGCCGCCGTCACCGATGCGTGCCACGAGGTGCTTCCCCTTCGCCTGGGATCCGCATTGCTCCGCGGACCCGGGTGCTTGCCTATCGACGGTACCTTGCCGGGCCCCCCGTACGGGCCCCCCTTGGACCGACTCGGTTCACTCGATCCCGAACCGGTCCAAGGAGGCAACGCTCCGGCTCATTTTGCGAAGACCGCTATCCGATCGAGACGGACGACTTGCGCGTCGAGACGATCTGGTCGACCAGACCGTACGCCAGAGACTCCTCGGCGGTCAGAATCTTGTCACGCTCGATGTCATCACGGATCTTCTCGATCGGCGTGGAGGAGTGCTTGGCCAGCAGGTCCTCCAGCTGCGTCCGCATCCGCAGGATCTCGTTGGCGGCGATCTCCAGGTCGGAGACCTGACCACGACCGGTCTCGCTGTACGGCTGGTGGATCAGCACCCGCGCGTTCGGCAGCGCCATCCGCTTGCCGGGGGTGCCGGCCGCGAGCAGCACGGCCGCGGCGGAGGCCGCCTGGCCCATGCAGACCGTCTGGATGTCCGGCTTCACGAACTGCATCGTGTCGTAGATGGCCGTCAGCGCGGTGAAGGAGCCGCCGGGGCTGTTGATGTAGATCGAGATGTCGCGGTCCGGGTCCATCGACTCCAGGCACAGCAGCTGCGCCATGACGTCGTTGGCCGAGGCGTCGTCGATCTGCACGCCGAGGAAGATCACGCGCTCCTCGAAGAGCTTCGCGTACGGGTCGTACTCACGCACGCCCTGCGAGGTGCGCTCGACGAAGCGGGGCACGATGTAGCGAGCCTCGGCCCGCGGGCCGGAAAACTCGGATTCGGCGCCCTGGTAGAGGCCGCTGCCGGGGAAGTTGTTCATCGTGGTGTTCACCGTCCTGGTGGCGATCAAGTGGGCTGGGGTGGCTGGGGCGAGTGCTGCGGGGCTCAGGCCCCGGTGCCGCCCCCGCCCGGAACGCCGGCGGCGGAGGTCATCACATCGTCGATGAGGCCGTACTCCTTGGCCTCATCCGCCGAGAACCAGCGGTCGCGGTCCGAGTCCTGGGTGATCCGCTCGACGGTCTGGCCGGTGTGGAAGGCCGTCAGCTCCGCCATCCGCTTCTTGGTGTGCAGCAGCCGCTCGGCGTGGATCTTGATGTCCGACGCGGAACCGGCCAGGCCCGCGGAGGGCTGGTGGATGAGGATCTCGGCGTTCGGCAGCGCGAAGCGCTTGCCCGGGGTACCGGCGCTCAGCAGGAACTGACCCATCGAGGCGGCGAGGCCCATCGCGATCGTCACCACGTCGTTCTTGATGTACTGCATGGTGTCGTAGATCGCCAAGCCGGCCGAGATCGAGCCGCCCGGGGAGTTGATGTAGAGGAAGATGTCCTTGTCCGGGTCCGCGGCGAGGAGAAGCAGCTGCGCGGTGATCTTGTTGGCGATGTCGTCGTCGACCGGCTGGCCGAGGAAGATGATCCGCTCGCCGAGCAGCCGGTTGTAGACCTGGTCGCCGAGGCCACCGAAGGTCGGCTCAGCGGCGGCGGAAGGCATCGGGATCGTCACGTGTCCACCTGCTCGTTGTCGGACGGCCCAGGGCCGTCTCAGCGTCGTCTTCTGGGGCGCGGGGATCGGGCGCCGTATGTCGCCCCGGCGCGGTTTCAGGGACTCCCCTGCCCTCGTATCTACGGACCCTAACGCGCAGGTCGGACAACGCCATCCCGCATTGTCAACTGTTCGCTGTGAGCGCAGGCTCACCGGTCCGGTACGACACACGGGCCCGAACACGCGGACGTGCGTGTTCGGGCCCGTGTTCAGTCGTGCTGCGCGGGGCGCGAGGCGGCCGGGGCCTTACGCCTCGGGCGTCTCCTCGCCCTCGGCCTCGGCGACGACGGTCTCGGCGACCTCGGCCTCGTCCTCGTCGTCGAGGTCGACGACCTCGCCCTTGGTGTCCTTGACCGTGGCGGCCTCGACGACGACCGCGAGGGCCTTGCCGCGGGCGACCTCACCGACGAGCATCGGCACCTGGCCACCCTCGACGACGGCCTGGGCGAACTGGTCGGGGGACATGCCGGAGGACTGCGCGCGGCGCATGAGGTGCTCGGTGAGCTCCTCCTGGCTGACGTTCAGCTTCTCCTTGTTGACCAGCTCGTCGAGGATGAACTGGGTCTTGATGCCCTTCTCGGCCTGCTCCTTGGTCTCGGCGTCGAACTCTTCCTCGGTCTTGCCCTGGATCTCCAGGTACTTCGCGAGGTCGAGACCCATCTGGCCGAGCTGGTGGTGCTCCAGGTTGTGCTTGCGGGTCTGGATCTCGTCCGCGAGCAGCTTCTCCGGCATCGGCACCTCGACGAGCTTGAGCAGCTCGTCCAGGACCTTCTCCTGCGCCTGGGTGGCCTGGTCGTACTTCTTCATCTGCTCGAGGCGCTTGCGGCTGTCCGCACGGAGCTCCTCAAGGGTGTCGAACTCACTGGCCAGCTGCGCGAAGTCGTCGTCCAGCTCGGGCAGTTCGCGGGACTTGACCTCGGTGACCTCGACCTTGACCTCGGCCTCCTTGCCCTGGGCGGAGCCGCCCTTGAGCTCGGAGGTGAAGGTGGCGCTGCCGCCGGCCTCCAGGCCCGTGACCGCCTCGTCGATGCCGTCGAGCAGCTCGCCGGAGCCGACGGTGTACGTGACGCCCTCGGCGACACCGTCCTCCAGGACCTCGCCGTCGACCTTGGCCTCGAGGTTCACCGTCAGCACGTCGCCGTCCTGCACGGCGCGCTCGACCGGGGAGGTCGTGGCGAAGCGCTCCCGCAGCTGCTCGACGGACTTGTCGATGTCCTCGTCCGACACCTCGACGGCGTCGACCTCGACCTCGATACCGGAGTAGTCCGGGATCTCCAGGGCGGGACGGATGTCGACCTCGGCGCTGAAGGCGAGCAGCTCGCCGTCCTTCAGCTCGGTGATGTCGACGTCGGGCTGGCCGAGGACGTTCAGCTCAGCCTCGTTGACCGCCTCGGTGTAGAACTTCGGGAGCGCGTCGTTGACGGCCTCCTCCAGCACGGCACCGCGGCCGAACCGCTGGTCGATGACGCGGGCCGGGATCTTGCCCTGGCGGAAGCCCTTCACCGTGACCTGCTGGTTGATCTTCTTGTACGCCGCGTCGAGGCTGGCCTTGAGCTCCTCGAAGGGCACCTCGACAGTGAGCCGAACCCGAGTCGGGTTCAGGGTCTCCACGGCGCTCTTCACGGTTCGGTCTCCTTGGGGCTGACTTCTGGGGTTCTGCTTGAGATCTGCCAGGTACCCGGCTGATCCGGGCCCGGCCGATCGCGCCCGGTACACAGACACACGGACACGCAGCTTGCATAGTAACCGCAAGGAGGATGACGCCCACAACGTGATCTTGCACGCCCGCCGCGCGGGCGGGTGACCCGAAGGGCCCGGGGCTGCGCCCGGCCGCTGTCGCCGGGCTGACCTGCTGGTCGGGGTGGCCGGATTCGAACCGACGACCTTCCGCTCCCAAAGCGGACGCGCTACCAAGCTGCGCCACACCCCGTCGGTGCGACACGTAGGGTACATGGCCGCGGACAGAAGGGCCGCCAGTTATCGGGGACGCACCGGCGGCGACGCCGGCAGCGGCACCGCACGCGCGCCGCGTCGGGGAACGGGGTGTGCGGCGCACGGCTGCGACCCGCTAGGATGCACTGCGTGCCGAGGTCTCGCGACCTGTGGCGCTCGCGGGCGTAGCTCAATGGTAGAGCCCTAGTCTTCCAAACTAGCTACGCGGGTTCGATTCCCGTCGCCCGCTCAGAGGGAAAGCCCCGGGCCGGACGGTCCGGGGCTTTCCGCGTTCCGGGACGCGGTCGTCGCGCGCGCGGACGCGGCGGTGGCGCGCACGCCTCTTCGCCTCGCGCGCGCGGTTGAATAGGGTGGCCGGCATGGAGATCTGGCTCAATCCCGCGTGTTCCAAGTGCCGTTCCGCCGTCGAGATCCTCGACGGGGCGGGCGCCGAGTACACGGTCCGCACCTACCTGGAGGACCCGCCGAGCGCCGACGAGCTGCGCGACGTGCTGGCGCGGCTGGGTCTGGAGCCGTGGGACATCACCCGGACCCAGGAGGCCGAGGCCGGGGAGCTGGGGCTCGGGGAGTGGGAGCGCACCGACGCCGCGCGTGAGCGGTGGATCGCGGCGCTGGCGGCGCACCCGAAGCTGATCCAGCGGCCGATCATCACCGCGGACGACGGCTCGGCACTGGTGGGACGCACCGAGGAGGCCGTACGCGAGGTGCTGGCGCGGACCGGGGGCGAGTGACCTCGTACGGCGGTGCCGGGTACGGCCGACCCTCGGGCGGCACCCGGCCGAGGGCCCGGCGGACCAGCTAGAACGAGATGTGGTTGATGGTCTCCGCCAGGGAGTTCAGGAACCGGTTGATCGACGGCGCCATGCCCGTGGAGGCGAGGAAGAAGCCGAACAGTATGGCGACGATCGCCGGGCCGGCCTTGATCGACTTACCTCTGATCAACACGATCAGGATGATCCCCAACAGCAGCACAACTGACAGCGAAAGAGCCACACTGATCACACCCTTGGTCGGAACGCCTCACCGGCCCGGGAGCATGCTGCGCACACCCCCCGACACTCATCGTGCCACCAACTCCATGCCCACTGCAGGCCGGTGACGAATCATCGGCCAACGCTTTGCCCGATTCCGGCCCCTGATGACCGTGGGGCGAGGGTGGACGGCGGTGCGGCGCGGCGGGAGTTCGTGGGGTGTCGGCGGGGTGTGCGGCCGGGCCCGGGGCGCCGCCGAGGCGGTTCCCGGGTGCCGGAATTCACCTGCCGGGCGGCGCACCCGCAATGCGGGCGATCATTCCGATCATTTCTCTCCCCTCCTGCCCCGGAGTAATTCACTTATTCGTGGCGTCCGTCACGGCTTTGCGGAGCCGCACGAAAGTGACCGTTACCACGGGCACAGAACACCCGAGAAGCGGACATTCCGTCCGCGTCGTTCGCTGGGGATATCATCCGTTTTGGGGGTATGAAGTCCCGCAAATGGGACAGGTGATGGCGGAGTGAGCGCTGTCTATTGGCGGTTTTATGGAGGCGCTATCCGGTGTGCCGCACAGGGAAATGGCGAATGACCCGGATGCGGTTTTACGGCTTCGCCGACCGCCGCTATCGTGCCTCCAATGTTTCCCGCTGCCCCCACACCTGGACGCGAGCTTCCCCCTGCCCGGGAGGTGGCGGGGACGGACCGGACGGAGTCCCCGGCGCAGCCCCCCGGTGTGCCGCAGCAGGCGTCGGGGCCCGCACCGAAGGCCGAGGGCCGCAACGCGTTCTTCGACAACGCGAAGTACCTGGCCATCGTGCTGGTGGCGATGGGCCACTCGTGGGAACCGCTGACCGACGGCAGCCGGGCGGCCGAAGCGCTCTACATGACCGTCTACACCTTCCACATGCCGGCCTTCATCATCATTTCCGGCTACTTCTCGCGCAGCTTCGACATGCGCAAGGACCGGCTGCAGCGGCTGATCACGGGCGTGGTGGTGCCCTATGTGCTCTTCGAGACCGCGTACGCGTTCTTCAAGCGCTGGGCGGACGACGATCCCGGCCACCCCATCAGCCTGCTCGATCCGTGGTTCCTGACGTGGTTCCTGGTGGCGCTGTTCATCTGGCGGCTGACCACCCCGCTGTGGAAGATCGTCCGCTGGCCCCTTCCGCTCGCCGTGCTCATCGCCGTCCTCGCCTCCGTCTCCCCCGACATCGGCGACGACCTCGACCTCCAGCGGGTGCTGCAGTTCCTGCCGTTCTTCGTGCTGGGGCTGTCGCTGCGGCCGGAGCACTTCCGGCTGGTGCAGCGCCGGGCGGTGCGGATCGCGTCGGTGCCGATCTTCGCCTGCGCGCTGGTGATGGCCTACTGGGCGGCGCCCCGGATGAGCTCGGCGTGGTTCTACCACCGGGACAGCGCACAGGAGTTGGGCACCACCTGGTGGGCCGGCGCGGTGATGACGCTCGCCCTCTTCGGCTGCTCGCTCGTGCTCGTGGCGTGCTTCTACTCCTGGGTGCCGACGCGGCGCACGTGGTTCACGGTGCTGGGCGCCGGCACGCTGTACGGCTACCTGCTGCACGGCTTCCTGGCGAAGGGCTCGCGCTTCTGGGGCTGGTTCGACGACTACGCCTGGCTGCACACCCCGCTCGGCGAGATCGCGGTCACGCTGATCGCGGCGGTCGTCGTCACGGCGCTGTGCACCCCGCCGGTCCGCAGGGTCTTCCGCTTCGCGATGGAGCCCACGATGGCGTGGGCCTTCCGCAAGGACCCGGCCGAGGTGCCCCGGTCCCGTGAGGGCGCCGCCGCCTGAGAGCGCCCGGCCGGCCGTGGCGCAAGGCCGTGCGGGGGTTCTCACCCGTCCGGATGATCTTTGGTCGGCGGGCACGGGAGGACGGAGTGGGGCGCGCCCGGGCGGCGGACGTGGTGCGGGCGTGGTGCGGACGGACTCCGCGCGCCCGCCAGGGGGTCAGGCGTCCCGGCAGATCAGCAGCAGGGCCCGGTCGTCGTTGACGTCCTTGGCGACCGCTTCGATGAGGTGCCAGGCCGCGCCGGCGAAGCCGCTGGCGACATAGCGGTCGGCCTCGCCGGTCAGCCGGTCGATGCCCTCGGCGATGTCCCGGTCGGCGGCCTCCACCAGGCCGTCGGTGAAGAGCATCAGCACGTCGCCGGGGCGCAGCGTGCCCTTCACAGGGTCGAACTGGGCGCCGTCGTAGACGCCGAGCAGCGGGCCCTCCCCCGACTTCTCCTCCCAGCGGCCGCTGCCCGCGGAGAGCTGGAGGGCCGGCAGATGGCCCGCGGAGAGCAGTTCGTAGTCGCCGGACTCCAGGTCCAGGACGAGGTGGATGGAGGTGGCGAAGCCCTCGTCCCAGTCCTGGCGCAGGAGGTAGCCGTTGGCGGCGGGCAGGAAGCCGTGCGGCGGGAGGGAGCCGAGGAGGCCGCCGAAGGCGCCGGAGAGGAGCAGGGAGCGGGAGGCCGCGTCCATGCCTTTTCCGGAGACGTCGGTGAGGACGACCTCCAGGATGGTGCCGCCGTGGGTGCGGGAGGCCACCACGAAGTCGCCGGAGAAGGACTGCCCGCCGGCCGGGCGCAGCGCCATCTCGTGGTGCCATCCCTCGGGCAGCCGCGGCAGCTTGCTCTGGACGCGGATGCGTTCGCGCAGGTCGAAGAGCATGGTGCCGCCGCGGCGCCAGGGCACGCCGACCCGGCTGCGGAACTGCGCGATGAGCAGGCCGAAGAACCCGACGGCGGCCACGACCAGGACGGTGCCCGGGGTGATCCGGTCCGGGCCGCTGTCGTACGGGCCGAAGAGGGCTGCCTCGACGACCAGGGCGGCGGCCGAGGCGCCGTACAGGACGAGGAGATTGGCCGGGCGCAGCAGCAGTCCGCCGGCGATCACCGGGAGGACCAGGGCGGTGGCGGCGAACCATTCGGGGCGCCACAGGGTGCCCGCGGCGATGGCGGGGATGGCGATCAGCAGCGCGGCGAGCGCGAGCCGGTCGGAGCCCTCGCCGCGGAAGTAGTCGACCCCGGCTTTGCGCACGCCGACGCGGGCCCGGTGCAGACCCTTGTGCACCCGGGCCGTCATGGGTTCGGTACCCGGGCCGCTTGTCATTGCTCTGGGACCTTATCCACCCGTTCGGCGGCGCGTCGATTCGCCGTACGGGTCCTCGGCCGATTGCCGGGAAACCCCGTTCGAAATGCGGTCGCGCGGCCGGAGAGCGTCCTGCTAGGGATGGTTCATGACGACGGAATTGCGGGTGCTGCGGGACGAGGAGTGGGACGTCTGGTCCGATCGGCTGGACCTGGCGTTCGGCGGGCTGGTGCAGTCCGCGGAGAAGCTCGCGATCCGGCGCGACCTGACCGAGTTCGACCGCTCGCTCGGCGTCTGGGACGGGGCGGAGTGCGTCGGTACCGCGGGGGCGTTCTCGTTCGGGCTCACCGTGCCGGGCGGGGCTGAGGTGCCGGTGGCCGGGGTCACGATGGTCAGTGTGCAGCCGACGCACCGCCGGCGCGGGGTGCTGCGCGCGATGATGCGCCACCAGCTGGCGGATGTCCGCGAGCGCGGTGAGCCGCTGGCGGTGCTCACCGCCTCGGAGCCGGCGATCTACGGGCGGTTCGGCTACGGCGTGGCGGCGCTGGACATGCGGATGACGGTGGACACGGTGCGGCTGGCGGCGCCGGAGCTGCCGGGTGTGGACGGCGTACGGCTGCGGGCGGCGGATCCGGTGGCCGCGCTGGCGGCGTGCGAGGCGGTGTACGCGCGGCTGGTGCCGACCCGGCCGGGGAGGCTGGCCCGGCGGCCCGGCTGGGAGCGGATCGGGGTGCTCGACGTCCCGGCCGACCGGGACGGGGCCGGGGTGCTCCAGTGCGTGCTGGCCGAGGTGGACGGTGAGGTGCGGGGGTATGCGCGCTATGCCGTCGAACCGGAGTGGGACGCGGCGGGGCCGCGCGGGACGGTGCGGGTCCGGCAGGTGGAGGCGCTCGATCCGGTGGTGTACGCGGCGCTGTGGCGCTTCCTGTTCGGGATCGATCTGACGTCGTCGGTGGCGGTGGCCAGCCGGCCGGTGGACGACGCGCTGCCGCATCTGGTGGCGGACATGCGGCGGTGCGGGATCGGGCTGCGGGAGTCGCTGTTCGTGCGGCCGGTGGAGGTCGGCGCGGCGCTGGCGGCGCGGACGTACCGGACGCCGGTGGACGTGGTGTTCCAGGTCGCGGACGGGTTCTGTCCGTGGAACGAGGGCCGGTGGCGGCTGTCCGGCGACGCCGCGGGCGCGACCTGCGTGCGGACCTCGGATCCGGCCGAACTGGCGCTGTCCGTGCGGGAGGTGGGGTCGGCCCTTCTGGGCGGGTTCTCCCTCACGTCACTGGCGGCGGCCGGCCGGGTGCGGGAGCTGCGGCCGGGGGCGCTGGCGGCCGCGTCGGTGGCGTTCGGGTCGGACGCGGCGCCCTGGCTGCCGCACGGGTTCTGACGGAGCGCGCGGGTCAGCGGACCGCCGTGGCCGGCTGGCAGCCCGGGCACCAGAAGAGGTTGCGGGCGGCGAGGCCGGCGGTGCGGACCTCGGCGCCGCAGATGTGGCAGCCCTGCCGGTCGCGGCGGTAGACGTAGACCTCGCCGCCGTGGTCGTCGACGCGCGGCGGGCGGCCCATGGCCTCGGGCAGGTGCTCGGGCCGCACGGTGTCGATGCGGTTGTGACGGACGCCCTCGCCCATCAGGAACACCAGGTCGGCCCAGAGGGCGTCCCACTGGTCGCGGGTGAGGTCGCGGCCGGGCAGGTACGGGTCGACGGAGTGCCGGAAGAGGACCTCGGCGCGGTAGACGTTGCCGACGCCGGCGATGATCTTCTGGTCGAGGAGCAGCGCCGCGATGGTCGTCCGGCTGCGGGAGATCCGCTGCCAGGCGCGGCCGGGGTCGTCCCCGGGGCGCAGCGGGTCGGGACCGAGGCGGTCGTGTATCGCCTGCTTCTCGGCGTCGGTGATCAGTGCGCAGGTGGTGGGGCCGCGGAGGTCGGCGTAGGCGTCCGGGGTGGCCAGGCGCAGCCGTACGGTCTCGGTGGGCGGCGGGGCGGTGCCGGCGCCGAAGTCGAGCTTGCCGAAGAGGCCGAGGTGGACGTGGATCCAGCGGTCCGCGCCGAAGCCGAGGAAGAGGTGCTTGCCGTGGGCCTCGGCGGTCGTCATGACCTGGCCGTCGACGAGCGCCGCGCCGGCGGAGAACTTGCCCTGCGGGCTGCTCGCGCGGACCCGTTGGCCCTCGAAGCGGGAGCGGTGGTCCAGGGCGAGCCGGTGGATCGTGTGGCCCTCGGGCACGGGCGTCCTCCAGTGGGCGCGCCCGCCCTCCCCGGCGTCCGGGGCGGGCGGGCGACGGCGGTGTGCGGTGGTCAGCCCTGGGGGTGGTGGGCAGGGACGGCCGGGAGTTCGCCGGTGGTCTCGTACTCGGCGAGCATCTCGATGCGGCGGGTGTGCCGGTCCTCGCCCGAGTAGGGGGTGCGCAGGAAGACCTCGACGAAGGTGGTCGCCTCGTCCTGGGTGTGCATCCGGGCGCCGACGGAGACGACGTTGGCGTTGTTGTGCTCGCGGCCGAGCTTGGCGGTCTCCACGCTCCAGGCCAGCGCGGCGCGGACGCCCTTGACCTTGTTGGCGGCGATCTGCTCGCCGTTGCCGGAGCCACCGATCACGATGCCGAGGCTCTCGGGGTCGGCTGCGGTCTTCTCCGCGGCGCGGAGGCAGAACGGCGGGTAGTCGTCCTGGGCGTCGTAGATGTGGGGGCCGCAGTCGACGGGCTCGTGGCCGTGGGCCTTGAGCCACTCGACGAGGTGGTTCTTGAGGTCGAACCCTGCATGGTCGGAGCCGAGATACACGCGCATGCGACGAGTGTGACACGCGCGGTGCGGGGTAGGCGCCGCCGGGTCTTCCTGTGGACCTCCGCATGAAAGGGCGCTGCGGCCTTGCGTACGTATGTGAGGCACGTAACTGGCCAGTGTTCCAGACAACAATCCGGCGCCAGACCTTCCAATCCACGGGTTAACGAAGATCTAATGCGGGGGTTCCAATCCGCGAACCACGAAGGACGGTGCCTATGGGCGCGCACCCTTCCCCTCGCTCTCCTGGAGCAGGGGGCACCCCCACAGGGGTACCCACCGCCGGCGATCCCGGCAGCGGACCCGCCGGAGGGCAGTCTCAGGACGGGCTGCAGGCGGGGCTGAAGAACCGCCATCTGTCGATGATCGCCATCGGCGGGGTGATCGGCGCCGGCCTGTTCGTCGGCTCCGGCGCGGGCATCTCGGCGGCCGGCCCGGGCATCCTGCTCTCGTACGCGCTGACCGGTCTGCTGGTCGTGCTGGTGATGCGGATGCTGGGCGAGATGGCCGCGGCCTCCCCCGCCTCGGGATCCTTCTCCGCGTACGCCGACCGGGCGCTGGGGCGCTGGGCGGGCTTCACGATCGGCTGGCTGTACTGGTTCTTCTGGTCGGTGGTGCTGGCCGTCGAGGCGACCGCGGCCGGCGCGATCCTCACCGGCTGGGTCCCGGCCGTCCCGCAGTGGGCCTGGGCGCTGCTGGTCATGATCGTGCTGACCGGCACGAACCTGGTCTCGGTGGGGTCGTTCGGCGAGTTCGAGTTCTGGTTCGCCGGGATCAAGGTCGTGGCGATCGTGGTCTTCATCGTGGTCGGCGCGCTGGCGATCTTCGGGCTGCCGCCGGGCGACCACGCGGCGGGGATGAGCAATCTGACCGGGCACGGCGGATTCCTGCCGCACGGTCCGGGCGCGATCCTCTCCGGCATGCTGCTGGTGGTCTTCTCCTTCATGGGCAGCGAGATCGTCACGCTGGCCGCGGGTGAGTCGCCCAACCCCGTGCAGGCCGTGCGCAAGGCCGTCAACAGCGTCATCTGGCGGATCGCGCTGTTCTACATCGGCTCGATCGCGGTGATCGTGACGCTGCTGCCGTGGAACGACCGGGCGGTGGCCAAGAGCCCGTACGTGGCGGTGCTGCAGTCGCTGGACATTCCGTACGCGGGCACCGTGATGGACGTCGTGGTGCTGACGGCGGTGCTGTCCTGTCTGAACTCCGGGCTGTACACCGCCTCGCGGATGGCGTTCTCGCTCGGCCAGCGGGGCGACGCGCCGAAGTCGTTCGCGACGGTCAACAAGGGCGGGGTGCCGGCGGTGGCGATCTGGGCCTCGGTCGCCTTCGGCTTCATCGCGACGATCTTCAGCTACACGTCGAAGGACACCATCTTCCAGTTCCTGCTGAACTCCTCGGGTGCGGTGGCGCTGTTCGTGTGGCTGGTCATCTGCTTCTCGCAGCTGCGGATGCGGCGGACCCTGGAGCGGGAGACGCCGGAGCGGCTGACGGTGCGGATGTGGCTGTACCCGTGGCTGACGTACGCGACGATCGGGCTGATCGTCTTCGTCGTCGGCTACATGTTCTACGACCCGGACGGGCGCGAGCAGATGGTGCTGTCGGTGGTCGCGGCCGTGGTGGTGCTGGCGGTCGGGCTGATCCTGGACCGGCGGCGGCCGCGGGAGCGGGCCGCGGACGAGAGCGCGGCCAAGGTCGCCGAGCGCGCGTAGCGGCGGTGCACGAGGGCGGGCCCGCACCGGAATGGTGCGGGCCCGCCCTCGTTGCGTTGCGGTGCGGGTGCGGTCAGCCGCGGCGGCCGGCCAGCTTCCAGGCGGTCGGCAGCGCGCCCATCGCCAGTGCGGCCTTGAGGGCGTCGCCGATCAGGAACGGCACGAGGCCCACGGCGGCGGCCTGACCGAGCGACATGTGCATGCTCAGCGCGAGGTAGGGGACGCCGACGCCGTAGATCACGGCGGTGCCGGCGGCCATGGTCGCGGCGGTGCGCAGCACGCCGCGGTCGCCGCCGCGGCGGGCCAGCGCGCCCACCAGGCCGGCGGCGAGCAGCATGCCGACGATGTAGCCGAAGGTGGCGCCGGCCCCGGAGGTGGCGCCGGCGAACCACGGCAGGCCGGCGAGGCCCGCCAGGGCGTACAGCGCGAGCGAGAGCAGACCGCGGCCCGCGCCGAGCGAGGCGCCGACCAGGAGCGCGGCGAAGGTCTGGCCGGTGACCGGGACCGGGGAGCCGGGGACCGGGACGGCGATCTGGGCCGCGAGGCCGGTGAGCGCGGCGCCGCCGACGACCAGCGCGGCGTCACGGACGCGGGCGCGGGAGGCGGTGGCGGCCGGCAGCAGGTCGGCCAGGACCTCCCCCATCCGCTCGGCTGCATCGGGACGGGGGAAAGCAGCGGTGCTCATCGGGACTCCGCGGGTGTGAGAGGGATCGGGACGGGTCGGGACGCGATGACGTTAGTCCAGAGGACCGGTGGCGATCATCGTGTGGCGGTGACAAAGCCGCACCGGCCCGCTTGGAGAGTTCCGAACAACCGCCGCCGGGGCCGCCCCTGTTGGCGCGGGCGGCGTCTTCGCAGGTCACGTGATGCTCATCACGGCCTGGCCGGCTCCAGGACGCCGGTTTTGTGCTAGCGCGCGTGGTGCGGCGACACTGGGTGCGCCCCGCGGTGACCTGTGGAGTTCCCCCAAACCTCCGGCGGCCCGGGACGTGTCCTGGACGCGGCCCGCCCGCCCCGCCCCTTGCGAGAGTTACGAGCCGATGCACGACACACCGACCACCGCCGGGCAGACCCCGCTCGGCGCGGGAGCCGGCCAGCAGGAACCGCTGTCAGGGGGGCTCAAGCAGCGCCATCTGACGATGCTGGGGCTGGGCGGGGTGATCGGCGCGGGCCTGTTCGTGGGGTCCGGCGCGGGGATCGCGGTGGCCGGGCCGGGGATCGTGCTGTCGTATCTGATCGCGGGTGCGCTGGCGACGCTGATCATGCGGATGCTCGGCGAGATGTCGGCGGCGATGCCGGCGTCCGGGGCGTTCTCGGTGCACGCGGAGCGGGCGCTGGGCCGCTGGGCCGGCTTCAGCGTGGGGTGGCTGTACTGGTTCCTGCTGGTCGTGGTGCTGGCCGTCGAGGCCACCGGCGCGGCGCAGATCGCCCACGGCTGGGCGCCGGCGGTGCCGCAGTGGGGCTGGGTGCTGATCTTCATGATCGTGTTCACCGTGGCCAACCTGGCGGCGGTGAAGAACTTCGGCGAGTTCGAGTTCTGGTTCGCGGCGCTGAAGGTCACCGCGATCGTGCTGTTCCTGGTGCTGAGCCTGCTGGCGGTCTTCGGGGTGCTGCCCGGTACGCAGCCGGTCGGGACGGCGAACCTCACCGGGCAGGGCGGGTTCCTGCCGCACGGCTGGGCCGGGGTGGTCTCCGGGGTACTGGCCGTGGTGTTCGCCTTCGGCGGGCTGGAGGTCGTCACCATCGCCGCGGCCGAGTCGGACGACCCGGCGCGCGCGGTGGGCCGGGCGGTGCGCAGCGCGGTGTGGCGGATCCTGTTCTTCTACGTCGGCTCGATGCTGGTCATCGTGGCGCTGCTGCCGTGGTCGTCGATGCGGCCGGGCCACAGCCCGTACGTGGCGGTGCTGGACGGCATCGGGGTGCCGGGCGCCGGCCAGATCATGAACATCGTGGTGTTCGTGGCGCTGCTCTCGGCGCTGAACGCCAACCTCTACGGCTCCTCGCGGATGGTGTTCTCGCTGGCCGAGCGCGGTGAGGCGCCGCGGGCGCTGCTGAAGGTGTCCGGGGGCGGGGTGCCGCGCCGGGCGGTGCTGGCCTCGGTGGCCTTCGGATTCGTCTCGGTGCTGCTGAATCTGAAGTGGCCGGATTCGGTCTTCCTTTACATGCTCAACTCGGTCGGCGCGGTGCTGCTGTTCGTCTGGGGCCTGATCGCGGTCTCCCAGCTGCGGCTGCGCCCGCGCATCGAACGCGAGGCGCCCGGGAAGCTCGCCCTGCGGATGTGGGCGTTCCCCTATCTGACCTGGGTGGCGCTGCTGGCGATGGCCGGGGTCGTGGTGCTGATGCTGACCGACGACACCGCCCGCCCCCAGCTGCTGTGGTCGGCGGGGGCGACCGGCGCGGTGCTGCTCGTGGCGGGCGTACGGGAGCTGCGGGCGCGCCGTACGCGGCGCTGACTCCGGACAAGCCAGCACCGGGCGGCACGAGACGTGCGTCACACCGCGTCGCATTCGACGACGATTCGGGTACGTACGGTCACGATCACGTCTGAATACCGAACATTCGCTGCACGACTGTTGCCCTGAGCGGACACCGGCACCCAGACTGAGCCAGCTTTGCCGAGGACCCCGGAGTTGCGCCGTCGGCAGCCCCTGCGCGACCCGCTGCCCCGGCAGGGGTCCGAGGGGCCTGGCAGCACCGTCGCACCGGTCGCCGCCCCGGGAGAACGCAGTATCGCCTTGCTCCGCTCTCACCTACTGGGACAGGTACGACATGAATCGGACACCCTCGTCCGCCGCACCCGCGCACGGGCAGACCGGCGCGGGGCACGGCGCCGGCCCCGATAGTGGCCCTTCGCTGTCCAACGGCCTCAAGCAGCGCCATCTGTCGATGATCGCGCTGGGCGGCGTGATCGGCGCGGGCCTGTTCGTCGGCTCGCGCGAGGGCATCGCGGCGGCCGGGCCCTCGATCGTGCTGGCCTACGCCGTCTCGGGCGCCCTGGTCATGCTGATCATGCGGATGCTGGGCGAGATGGCCGCGGCCAATCCGGCCTCCGGCTCCTTCTCGGTGCACGCCGAGCGCTCCATAGGCTCCTGGGCCGGCTTCACGGTGGGCTGGATGTTCACCGCGCTGCTGTGCGTGGCGGTGGCCGCCGAGGCGCTGGGCGCCGCGGACGTGATGCACCAATGGTTCCCGGGCACCGAGCCCTGGATGTGGGTCCTGCTGTTCATGGTGATCTTCACCGCCACGAACCTGACGGCGGTCTCCAACTTCGGTGAGTTCGAGTTCTGGTTCGCCGCCCTGAAGGTCGCGGCGATCGGCATCTTCCTGGTCCTGGGCCTGCTGGCGATCTTCGGCGTGCTCCCCGGCACCCACGCGCCGGGCACCTCGCACCTCACCGGTGACGGCGGCTTCCTGCCCAAGGGCGTCGACGGCCTGATGGTGGGTCTGCTGGCGTCGGTGTTCGCGTACGGCGGTCTGGAGACGGTGACCATCGCGGCCGCCGAGTCCAAGGACCCGGTGCGCGGGGTGGCGAGCGCGGTGCGCACCGCGATGTGGCGGATCGCCCTCTTCTACGTCGGCTCGATGGCGGTCATCGTCACGGTCATCCCGTGGAGCGCCCCCTCGATCGCCAAGTCCGGCCCCTACGTCGCGGTGCTGGACTACCTCAAGATCCCGGCGGCCGGCCAGATCATGAACGTGGTCATCCTGGTGGCGCTGCTCTCCGCGGTGAACGCCAACATCTACGGCGCCTCCCGGATGGCGTACTCGCTGATCTCCCGCGGCCAGGGCCCGGCGTTCTTCGGCAAGGTCAGCGGCGGGGTGCCGCGCCGCACGGTGCTGCTGTGCTCCGCCTTCGGCTTCCTCGCGGTGCTGTTCAGCTTCTGGTGGCCCACCACGGTCTTCCAGTGGCTGCTGAACATGGTCGGCGCGGCCGTCCTGGTGGTCTGGGGCTTCATCGCCGTCGCCCAGCTGAGGATGCGGCGCCAGATGGAGCGCGAGGCGCCCGAGAAGCTCGTGGTGAAGATGTGGGCCTTCCCGGTGCTGACGTGGGTGGCGCTGGCGGGCATCGTCGCCGTGCTGCTGCTGATGCTGCGGGACGAGAACCAGCGCATCCAGCTGCTGTTCACCGGCGGCTTCGGCGTGGTGCTGGCCGTGATCGGGCTGGCGCGGAAGCGGACGCTGGGCAAGGGCGCCGGGCCGGCCGGTCAGTAGCGCTCCTCCGGACATCCCCACAGGCGGGGCGGGACCTCCTTCCGAGGTCCCGCCCCGCCTCCGTCTTTCGGACCGGCCCGCTCCCCGTGCCCGGTCGAAGATCGCTGCTGCTGATAGCGTGCTTCTGCACATTGATTGCAACTACTGCACTTATGCAGCTTGGAGGCGGGATCGGCATGGCGACCTACACACTTCCGGAACTCCCCTACGACTACGCGGCGCTGGCTCCGGTCATCAGCCCCGAGATCATCGAGCTGCACCACGACAAGCACCACGCGGCCTACGTCAAGGGCGCGAACGACACCCTGGAGCAGCTCGCCGAGGCGCGCGACAAGGACCAGTGGGGCACCATCAACGGCCTGGAGAAGAACCTCGCGTTCCACCTCTCCGGCCACATCCTGCACAGCATCTACTGGCACAACATGACCGGCGACGGCGGCGGTGAGCCGCTGGAGAAGGACGGCGTGGGCGAGCTGGCCGACGCGATCGCCGAGTCCTTCGGCTCGTTCCGGAAGTTCAAGGCCCAGCTGACCAAGGCGTCGGCCACCACCCAGGGCTCCGGCTGGGGCGTACTGGCCTACGAGCCCGTCACGGGCCGGCTGATCGTCGAGCAGATCTACGACCACCAGGGCAACGTCGGCCAGGGCTCGGTGCCGATCCTGGTCTTCGACGCCTGGGAGCACGCCTTCTACCTCCAGTACAAGAACCAGAAGGTGGACTTCATCGAGGCCATGTGGCAGGTCGTGAACTGGCAGGACGTGGCCAAGCGGTACACCGCCGCCAAGGAGCGCGCGAACAACCTGCTGCTCGCGCCGTAACGGCGCGCCGCGCGTCCCGCCTCGTGATCGTCTTCTCACCCTTCGCGCGGCGGGCCGGAAGAACGGAGCGCCCCCGCACGTCCGATACGTGCGGGGGCGCTCCCACGGGGACCGCGCGACGACGGGTCAGTCGAAGAGCGGCGGCTGCGTGCGGGTCCGCTTGATCTCGTAGAAGCCGGGGATGGACGCCACCATCAGCGTGCCGTCCCAGAGCTTGGCGGCCTGCTCGCCCTTGGGGGCGGGGGTGACCACCGGGCCGAAGAAGGCAATCTGCTCGCCGTCCGCGCCGGGGACCGCGATGACCGGGGTGCCGACCTCCTGGCCGACCAGGTCGATGCCCTCCTTGTGGGAGGCGCGCAGCTGCGTGTCATAGGTGTCCTTGCCGGCGTACTCGATCAGCTCGGCGGGCAGGCCCGCGTCGTCGAGGGCGGCGGCGATGCTCTCCGGGGTCACGCCGAGGCCCTCGTTGTGGAAACGGGTGCCGAGCGCGGTGTAGAGCCGGCCGACGGCCTCGTCACCGTGCAGCTGCTGCGCGGCGATCACCACGCGGACCGGGCCCCACGCCTTGCCGCCGGGGCGCATGTTCTCGGCGTACTCCGCGGGCAGCGTGTCGAGCTTGTCCTCGTTGAGGACCGCCAGGCTCATCACGTGCCAGCGCACCTCGACCGGGCGGACCTTCTCCACCTCCAGCATCCAGCGGGAGGTCATCCAGGCCCAGGGGCACAGGGGGTCGAACCAGAAGTCTGCCGGGGTCTTCGCGGTTTCGGACACGGGGTCTCGTCTCCTCGTGAGAGCGGTGCTGCGTCGGTTCTCGGACGTGGTGCTGTGTGGACGGTTCAACCGCCGGCGGCCGTGCCATGATTCCCCGTGTTCGATATTCGAGACGAGGACGAGGGAGTCACGTCGTGCCAGGTGAGAATCTGTCCCGGGACGAGGCACGTCAGCGGGGCCGGCTGCTGGGCGTCGACGCCTATGACGTGGCGCTCGACGTCCGCTCAGCGGTCGCGCAGGGACCGGACGCGGACACCTTCCGGTCGCGTACGACGCTCCGCTTCCGGTGCGCCGAGCCCGGCGCCTCGACCTTCGCGGACCTGCTGGCACCCGAGGTCGTCTCCGTCACCCTCAACGGACGGGCGCTGGACCCCGCCACCGTCTTCGACGGCACCCGGATCGCGCTGGACGACCTGGCCGCCGAGAACACCCTCGTCGTCGATGCCCGGTGCGCCTACAGCCGGACCGGCGAGGGCCTGCACCGCTTCGTGGACCCCGAGGACGGCGAGGTCTACCTCTACACGCAGTACGAGCCGGCCGACGCCCGCCGGGTCTTCGCGAACTTCGAACAGCCCGACCTGAAGGCCCCGTTCACCTTCGAGGTGACGGCCCCCGAGGGGTGGGTGGTGCTGAGCAACGGCGCCCAGGAGGGCGAGGCCGAGGCCGGGCGGCACCGGTTCGCGACGACCGAGCCGATCTCGACCTACATCACGGCGGTCGTCGCGGGCCCGTACCACTACGTCTCCGACAGCTACCGGCGCACCTTCGCCGACGGCACCGAGCTGGAGATCCCGCTGGGCGCGCTGTGCCGCAAGGGGCTGGCCAAGCACTTCGACGCGGACGACGTCTTCACCGTCACCAAGCAGGGCCTGGACTTCTTCCACGACCACTTCGACTTCCCGTACCCCTTCGGGAAGTACGACACCGCCTTCGTGCCCGAGTACAACCTCGGCGCGATGGAGAACCCGGGCTGCGTCACCTTCCGCGAGGAGTTCATCTTCCGCGGCAAGGTCACCGAGGCGTCCTACGAGCGCCGGGCCAACGTCATCCTGCACGAGATGGCGCACATGTGGTTCGGCGACCTGGTGACCATGCAGTGGTGGGACGACCTGTGGCTCAAGGAGTCCTACGCGGACTTCATGGGTGCCTTCGCCCTGGTGGAGGCGACCCGCTTCACCGGCGGCTGGATCACCTTCGCCAACCGCCGCAAGTCCTGGGCCTACCGCGCCGACCAGCTGCCCTCCACCCACCCGGTCACCGCCGACATCCGGGACCTGGAGGACGCCAAGCTCAACTTCGACGGCATCACGTACGCCAAGGGCGCCGCGGTGCTCAAGCAACTGGTGGCGTACGTGGGGCAGGACGCGTTCCTGGAGGGCGCCCGGCGCTACTTCAAGCGGCACGCGTACGGCAACACCCGGCTCGCGGACCTGCTGGCGGTGCTGGAGGAGACGTCCGGTCGGGACATGGCGGCCTGGTCGCGGTCCTGGCTGGAGACGGCCGGGGTCAACTCCCTCACCCCGCAGGTCACTTACGACGCCCAGGACCGGATCACCGAGCTGAGCGTCCTCCAGGAGGCCGCGCCCGCGCACCCCGAGCTGCGGCCGCACCGGGTCGCGGTGGGCCTCTACCGGCGGCAGTCCGTGTTCTCCGGGAGCGGGGACGCGGCGCTGGTGCGCTACGCCCACGTCGAGGTGGACGTGACCGGGCCCCGGACGGCGGTGCCGGAGCTGGCGGGCCTGGAGCGGCCCGAGCTGATCCTGGTCAACGACGAGGACCTGACGTACTGCAAGGTCCGGTTCGACGAGGGGTCGCTGGCCACGCTGCGTACCCGGCTCGGGGACCTGACCGACCCGATGGCGCGGGCGCTGTGCTGGGCCGCCCTGTGGGGGCTGACCCGCGACGGGCTGATGCCGGCCCGCGACTACCTCGACCTGGTGCGGCGGTTCGCCGGCAAGGAGACGGACATCGGCGTCCTGCAGTCGCTGCACGGGCAGGCCCAGACGGCGCTGGAGTACTACTCCGCGCCGGACCGCCGCGAGCCGGCCGCCCGTGAGCTGGCCGAGGGCGCGCGGCACGAGCTGCGGCTGGCCGAGCCGGGCAGCGGCCACCAGCTCACCTGGGCCCGGCACTTCGCCGCGATCGCCTCCACGCCCGCCGACCTCCAGCTGCTCAAGGGCCTGCTGGAGGGCACGGCGAAGATCGACGGCCTGGAGGTGGACCAGGAGCTGCGCTGGGCGTTCCTGGAGCCGCTGGCCGCGCACGGCGTCGCCGACGAGGCACTGATCGCCGCGGAGCTGGCCCGGGACGACACCGCGTCCGGCAAGCGCCACCAGGTGCGCTGCCTGGCGGCCCGGCCCTCGGCCGAGGTCAAGGAGCGGGCCTGGTCGGACGTGGTGGAGTCCGACGTGCTGTCCAACGCCCTGGTGGAGGCGACCATCGCGGGCTTCGCGCAGCCCGGCCAGCGCGCGCTGCTGGCGCCGTTCGCGCCGCGCTACTTCGCGGCGATCGAGCGGGTGTGGCAGGAGCGGTCGATCGAGATCGCGATGGACGTCGTGCGCGGGCTGTTCCCGGCGTGGCTGGTGGAGCAGTCCACGCTGGACGCCGCGGACGCCTGGCTGGCCGGGCACGAGCAGGCGGCGCCCGCACTGCGCCGGCTGGTGCTGGAGGAGCGCGACGATCTGGCCCGGGCGCTGCGGGCACAGGCTTGTGACGAGGCGGCCGGGACGAGGCCGTAACCTCCGCGGCGACCAGCCCTTTTCGGCAGTCGAACGCCCGTACTTTAGCCCAGGATTGTCCGGTTCCGGGTACGGGCGTGTAACAGCGGTTAGGGGGTGGAGCGGGCGCGGGAATCGCCCTGTCATGAACGACACCCCGCTCTCCCCCCTCCCCCTCCACCACCTCTCCGGCCTGGGCACCCGGGTGCTGACCTCCCGTCAGCTCCGGCAGCACGGCGTCCCCGCCGCGGAGCTCACCGAGCGCTGCCGCCCCGGCGGCTGCTGGCAGCAGGTGCTCCCCGGCGTGTACCTGCTGCATCCCGGCCCGCCCACCAGCGAGGAGCGGCTCCGGGCGGCGCTGCTGTACGCCACCCACCGGGGGCCGACGGTGCCCCAGCAGGGCGCCCCGTCCACCGACGCCCCGCCGGTGATGATCACCGGCCTGGCGGCGCTCGCCCTGCACGGCTTCTCCGAGACACCCCCACTGCTCGCCCTGGACCGCATCGAGGTACTGGTCGCCCGCACCCGGCGGCTGCGCTCCACCGGCTTCGCGCAGATCGTCCGGGCCGCGGACCTGCCGGCGCCGCAGGAGGTCACCGGGGTGCCGACCGCCCCGGTGCCGCGCGCGGTCGCGGACGCGGTGGCCGGGCTCAGCGACGCCGCGGCGGTGCGCCGGCTGCTGACCGAGGCGGTACGCGGCGGGCACTGCGAGGCGGCCGCGGTGGTACGGGAGCTGAGCCGGGCACGGCTGCTGACCCGGCCGCACGTGGTCGACGCGGTGGACACGCTGCTCGCCGAGGGCCGGGCGCTGGCCGAGCAGCGGCTGTACGCGGTGGTCCGCGAGCACGGGCTGCCGGAGCCCCTGTGGAACGTCGATCTGCGGCTGCCGGGCGGCCCGCACCTGGGTGGGGTGGACGCCTTCTGGCCGGAGCACGGGGTGGCCCTGGAGATCGACACCCGCGTGCCGCGGCCCGAGGAGGACCCGCTGCACTCGGCCTTCGACCACAAGCGCGAGCACCTGGAGCGGCTGGGCATCACCGTCGTCCGCTGCCTCCCGCGCACCCTGCGGGAGGCCCCCGAGCAGCAGGCGGCGGTGATCCGTACGGCTCTGATGGCGGCGCCGGAGCGGGAGCCGAGCGCGTATGTGATGGCCCTGCCGCGCTGACGGGGCCCCGCCCCCGGAGCCGGCCCGGTCCCGCCCCGGCTCCGTCAGCGCCGCTTGAGCAGCAGCTCGACGTTGCGGTCCCGGGCCGTGCCCACCAGGTCCTTGCGGGCCTCGGGGGCGTTGAAGGACAGCTCGCGGTAGAGGGCCGCCAGCCCGGTCTGCGAGAGGTCGGAGAAGTCCGTGCGGTGCGGGGCGGCCGACTCGACGAGGGTGGTGATCAGCGACAGCGTCCCGTCGTGGTTGTCCACCAGCTCGATGACCCGGGCCAGCTGCGGGAAGTCGATGTGCGAGGCGGTGGACACCTCCCAGAAGCTGCCGTGCGGGGTGATGTCGTTCTTGTGGCTGTGGCCGTTGATCCACCCGACGACGCGGGGGTGCGCCGCCAGCAGCTCGACCAGTGCGGCACCGCCGTACCGCTTCTCGTGCGGGCGGGCCGGGTCGGGCCGGGTGTTGTTCATGGTCTTGCTGGTGTGGTGGCTGAAGACCAGGACGTGCGCCTTCTCGCCCTTCTCGTTCTCCTTCAGCGTCCGCTCCAGCCAGCGCAGCTGCGCCTCGCCGACCGAACCGGTGTAGTGGCCGCCGGGGTCGGTGGTGTCCAGGCTGATGCCGAGGACGTGGTCGGAGACCCGGAAGGTGTAGTAGAGGCGGTTCTCCGCGAGGTTCGCCGCGGTGTAGCCGTGGCCGTGCGGGCCGTGGCCGGCGTGCGACGGGTCGAGGTGGGCACGCAGGTACTCGGCGCGGGTGAAGGGGGCCCGGCGCTCGTCGGGGGTGACCCGCCTGGCCTGCTTGGCGTGCGCCTTCAGCATCCGCTTGAAGTCCGCGCCCTTGGGGTCGAGGCCGTCCTTGACCGCCTTCCAGACCTTCGCGGCCTCCGCGGCGGGCAGCGTCTCCAGCTTGTGGCCCCCGGTGGCGAGGTCCGTGAAGAAGGGGTCGCCGGGGGCGTAGCAGCCGCCGGGCAGCGAGTCGTGGTTACCGACCGTGGAGTACCAGGGCAGCCGGAGGCCGGGGCTCTGCACGGTCCGGATCGCCGCGTCCAGGAAGCCGTGCAGCTGCGGGAAGCCCAGCGCCTTGTCGGCGTCCCGCAGCGCGCTGTCCGGCTGCCAGTACAGCTTCAGGCCGCTGTCCTGGACGCCTTCGTAGCGGCGGGGGTCACCGGAATTGGGGGTGATCCGGCCGCCGCTCATCGCGGTCAGGAACCACTCCAGCTCCAGTTTGGAGTTGTTGTCGGTGTTGTCACCGGTGGTGATCACGAAGGACAGCGGGGCGCCGGTGGCGGGCCCGCCGGGCAGCGCGTTGACCCGCTCGATCAGCGAGACGACCCCGGCGACGGAGAGCGCCTCCTGCGGCCGCCAGGCGCTCGCCGTCTCCGCGCGCAGGTACTCGTAGCGCAGCGGGCTCTGCACATCGACCAGGTGCAGGTCGGTGAGCTGCACGAACGACGCCAGCGCGGTGCGGCGCCGGGCCCGTCCGGCGTGCGCGGCGGCCAGCTCGGCGCGCACCACCCGGTCCCAGGCCGGCCCGTCGGCGAGCCGGCGGTAGCCCCCGGTGCCGCGCGGCGTGGCGACGCCGGCGAGGGTGGTGCCCCTGGTGAACGGCACCCGGGGCACGGCGGGGGCGTCGACGGAGATCGGCGCGGCGGGGGCCGGGCCGGGGCTGACGGTGGCGGCCTCGGCCGTCCGGCCGGGGCCGCCGAAGGCGAGGCCGAGCCCGGTGGCGGCGCCGACCGCACCGGTGGCGGCGAGGAACGTACGGCGGTCGAGAGTGGCGGCGGACCGTATACGGGACATACGCGGGCTCCCCGGGTGCGAACGCGACGGCGGCCGGGCCCGCGGGCGGCGGGAGGGGGACTCCGTGTCACCCCTCCGCCGCACAACTGGCCCGTCACCAGGGATGGTTGGCACCGGGAATGACCTGCGCGTGAACGCCACCGCAACGCCGGGAACCCATCACCGGGCAGGGATCTGCCGGTCACCGGGCGGTCACCGGTCCCTGCCCGGGCCTGCGCACGGCGGTCACCGCGCGTTCACCGCACGGGGTATCCGGGGCGCCCGCCACCGGCCCCGCGGCACGCTTCGCAGGCGGCCGGTCACGCTACGCGTCCGTACGGCTTGCGATCCTCCGCAGAATGGAATGGATTGGACAAGGCGACGGGTGTCACACACATGATGGAGGCACTACTGAGCAGGTGTTCCGAGCAGACACCCACGTCAGGCCAGAAAGAAGGAGTCCCATGAGGGTCGGAATCGTCGGAGCCACCGGACAGGTCGGCGGCGTGATGCGGGGCATCCTCGCCGAGCGGAACTTCCCGGTCGAGCAGCTGCGGCTGTTCGCTTCGTCCCGGTCCGCCGGACGCACCCTGCCGTGGCAGGACACCGAGATCACCATTGAGGACGCGGCCACCGCCGACTACTCCGGGCTGGACATCGTCCTCTTCTCGGCCGGCGGCGCGACGTCCAAGGCCCTCGCGCAGAAGGTCGCCGACGCCGGCCCCGTGGTGATCGACAACTCCTCCGCCTGGCGCCGTGACCCCGAGGTCCCGCTGGTCGTGTCCGAGGTCAACCCGCAGGCCATCACGGACCGCCCCAAGGGCATCATCGCCAACCCGAACTGCACGACCATGGCCGCGATGCCGGTGCTGCGCCCGCTGCACGACGAGGCCGGCCTGGTCTCGCTGGTCGTCGCCACCTACCAGGCGGTCTCCGGCAGTGGCCTGGCCGGTGTGGAGGAGCTGGACGGCCAGGTCCGCAAGGCCGTCGAGCAGGACGCCACCAAGCTGACGCACGACGGCTCGGCGGTGGAGTTCCCCGAGCCCGACAAGTACGTCCGCCCGATCGCCTTCAACGTGCTGCCGATGGCCGGCTCGATCGTCGACGACGGTCTGAACGAGACCGACGAGGAGCAGAAGCTCCGCCACGAGAGCCGCAAGATCCTGGAGATCCCGGACCTGAAGGTGTCCGGCACCTGCGTCCGCGTCCCGGTCTTCTCCGGCCACTCGCTCCAGGTCAACGCCCGCTTCGCGCGCCCGATCAGCCCCGCCCGCGCGCAGGAGCTGCTGGCCGGCGCCCCCGGCGTCACCCTCTCCGACGTCCCCACCCCGCTCCAGGCCGCCGGCCAGGACGCCTCCTTCGTGGGCCGGATCCGCGCCGACGAGACCGCCGAGAACGGCCTGGCGCTGTTCCTCTCCAACGACAACCTCCGCAAGGGCGCGGCGCTGAACGCCGTCCAGATCGCGGAGCTGGTCGCGGCGGAACTGCGCGGCTGACCGACCCGGCCGCAGGGCGGTGCCCGTACCGAGACCCCGGGTCTCGGTACGGGCACCGCCCTTTTCCGTGCCCCCGCGCGGCGTCAGCCCCGCCGCACCTCGAACTGGAAGCACCCGTACTCCACGGCCCGGACGTGCACCAGCACGACCCGCGGGTCGGCGAACGCCTCGTCCAGCGCGGCGTCGAAGCCCGCCCCGGCGTCCTCGGGGATCTCGAAGAGCCGCCCGCCGACGATCTGCCCTTCGGCGTTGTAGCGGCGCAGCGTCCGCAGCGCACCCGGCCGCGCGAACGGGTACTCCGCGGTCGCCTCGGCCGGCCCGTCGCACTCCTCGGCGTGGATGAACACCGGGCCCTGCTCGTCGTAGGCCCCGGGCCTGGCGCCGGTCCGCTCGGCCCAGCGCCGCAGCGGCGCGTACGAGACCAGCGCCACCAGCTCGCCGGGCTCGATGGCGCGCAGGCAGCAGCGCAGCGGACTGCCGACGCAGTCCACCGGCCGGCCGTCCTCCCGCGCGCGGTACGGCTCGACGGGCCGCCCGGCGTCGTCGGTCCCGCGGATTTCCTTGAGCGCGGCGGGCGGAATGGGAAGGGGGGTGTAGGTCGTCATGCGTCCAGCGTCACCCGCGGCCCCCGGGCGGCGCCGGCGGGAATCGGACCACGCGGTCGGCCGCCGGTCCCTCGAATAACCAGCCCTCGGGCGCACGGGTCCGCGTGGAAAGATGACGGAAGAGTCCGATGCGATGAGCAATGCGAAGGAGACGAACGGGTGCCTGGCACGAATCTGACCCGCGACGAGGCGCAGCAGCGCGCGCGGCTGCTGACCGTGGACGCGTACGAGATCGATCTCGACCTCTCCGGCGCCCAGGAGGGGGGCACCTTCCGGTCCGCGACGACGGTCCGGTTCGACGCCGCCGAGGCGGGCGCGGAGTCGTTCATCGACCTGGTGGCCCCCACCGTGCACGAGGTCGTGCTCAACGGCGAGGCGCTGGATCCGGCCGCGGTGTTCAAGGACTCGCGGATCGCGCTGCCGGGGCTGCGGGCCGGCCGCAACGAGCTGACCGTCGTCGCGGACTGCGCCTACACGAACACCGGCGAGGGCCTGCACCGCTTCGTCGACCCGGTGGACCAGCAGGCTTACCTCTACACCCAGTTCGAGGTGCCGGACGCCCGGCGGGTGTACGCGTCCTTCGAGCAGCCGGACCTGAAGGCGACCTTCCAGTTCACCGTGAAGGCCCCGGAGGGCTGGACGGTGATCTCCAACTCGCCGACGCCCGAGCCGAGCGGGAACATCTGGCGGTTCGAGCCGACGCCGCGGATCTCGACGTACATCACCGCGCTGATCGCGGGCCCGTACCACAGCGTGCACAGCACGTACGAGAAGGACGGGCGGACGGTGCCGCTGGGCATCTACTGCCGGCCGTCGCTGGCCGAGCACCTGGACGCGGACGCCATTTTCGAGGTCACCCGGCAGGGCTTCGACTGGTTCCAGGAGAAGTTCGACTACGCCTACCCGTTCGCCAAGTACGACCAGCTCTTCGTGCCGGAGTTCAACGCCGGCGCGATGGAGAACGCGGGCGCGGTGACCATCCGCGACCAGTACGTCTTCCGGTCGAAGGTGACGGACGCGGCGTACGAGGTGCGCGCGGAGACCGTCCTGCACGAGCTGGCGCACATGTGGTTCGGCGACCTGGTCACCATGGAGTGGTGGAACGACCTGTGGCTGAACGAGTCGTTCGCCACCTACACCTCGATCGCCTGCCAGGCGTACGCGCCGGGCTCGAAGTGGCCGCACTCGTGGACGACGTTCGCCAACTCCATGAAGACCTGGGCCTACCGGCAGGACCAGCTGCCGTCCACCCACCCGATCATGGCCGAGATCAACGACCTCGACGACGTCCTGGTCAACTTCGACGGCATCACGTACGCCAAGGGCGCCAGCGTCCTCAAGCAGCTGGTCGCCTACGTGGGCATGGAGGAGTTCTTCAAGGGCGTGCAGTCCTACTTCAAGGCGCACGCCTACGGGAACACCCGGCTCAGCGACCTGCTCGGCGCGCTGGAGGAGACCTCCGGCCGTGACCTGAAGACGTGGTCGAAGAAGTGGCTGGAGACGGCCGGCATCAACATCCTCCGGCCGCGGATCGAGGTGGACGCCGACGGCGTGATCACCGCGTTCGCGGTCAAGCAGGAGGCCCCGGCGCTGCCGGCCGGCGCGAAGGGCGAGCCGGTCCTGCGGCCGCACCGGATCGCGATCGGGGCGTACGAGCTCCAGGACGGCAAGCTGGTCCGCACCGAGCGGATCGAACTGGACGTGGACGGCGAACTGACGCCGGTACCGCAGCTGGTGGGCAAGGCGCGCCCGGCCGTCCTCCTCCTCAACGACGACGACCTGTCGTACGCCAAGGTGCGCCTCGACGAGGAGTCGCTGAAGGTCGTCACCGAGCACCTCGGGGACTTCACCGAGTCGCTGCCGCGCGCGCTGTCGTGGGCGTCGGCCTGGGACATGACCCGGGACGGCGAACTGGCCACCCGCGACTACCTGGCGCTGGTCCTGTCGGGCATCGGCAAGGAGTCCGACATCGGCGTGGTGCAGTCGCTGCACCGCCAGGTGAAGCTGGCGCTGGACCTGTACGCGGCACCGGAGTGGCGCGAGGCGGGCCTGGGCGCCTGGACCGAGGCGGCGCTCGCGCACCTGCGCGCGGCGGAGCCGGGCAGCGACCACCAGCTGGCGTGGGCCAGGGCGTTCGCCGCCGCGGCCCGGACGGACGAGCAACTGGCGCTGCTGCAGGGCCTGTTGGACGGCACCGAGGAAATCCCGGGGCTGGCCGTGGACACCGAGCTGCGCTGGTCGCTGCTGGAGCGGCTGGCCGCCACCGGCCGGGCCGACGAGAAGGCCGTCGCGGCGGAGCTGGAGCGGGACCGGACGTCCGCGGGTGAGCGGCACGCGGCGACGGCGCGCGCGGCCCGTCCGAGTGCGGAGGCGAAGGCGGAGTCCTGGGCCTCGGTCGTCACCTCCGACAAGCTCCCCAACGCCGTGCAGGCGGCCGTCATCGGCGGCTTCGTGCAGACCGACCAGCGGGAGCTGCTGGCGCCGTACACCGCGAAGTACTTCGAAGCGGTGAAGGACATCTGGAACTCCCGCAGCCACGAGATGGCTCAGCAGATCGTGGTCGGCCTCTACCCGGCGCTCCAGGTCTCGCAGGAGACGCTGGACGCGACCGACGCCTGGCTGGCGTCGGCCGAGCCGAGCCCGGCGCTGCGCCGGCTGGTCACGGAGTCCCGGGCCGGCATCGAGCGGGCGCTGAAGGCGCAGGCGGCCGACGCGGCGGCGGGCGCGGCCCGCTAGCCGACCCGCCGGCATGGAAACGCCCGGTGGACAGGCGCCAGACGCGCTCCGTCCACCGGGCGGGCCGGGTACGCCGGGCCCCGCCCCCTCCCGCGGGGCCCGGCGAGGTGAAACGGGGCGGCTCAGCCGCTCAGCTCGTCGAAGCGGCGGACGAGCGCGGCGCGGCCGGTCTCGGTGAGGTCGCCGTGCAGCCGCATGCGGGCCAGGCCGCCGTCGGGGAAGACGTCCAGCCGTACGTGCGTGGCGGTGACCCGGCGGGGCAGCGCGAAGCGGTGCGGGGTGTCGGGCTGCAGCTTGGTGCGCGGCACGATCTCGAACCAGGCCGACTCGTCCGCCGGGTCGGCCGACTCCGCGTCGCAGCCGTAGAGCGCCGCCCAGCCCGCGGAGTTGCCCTTGAGGTAGGCGGTGTCGATCTCCACCGCGCGGATCTCGCCCTGCGCGGCGAGCCGGAAGCGCACCCAGTCGTTGGTGCCCTTGACCCGGCGGCGGCGGTTCTCCCAGCCGTCGTCCATCTTGCGGGACAGGTCGGGCTGGATGATCTGGGTCGGCGAGGAGTAGAAGCGGTCGGAGGCGTCCTCGACGGTGCCGCCGTGCATCACGGAGGCCAGGTCGAGGGTGCCGAGCACGTCCAGCCACTCCGGGTCGGGTATGACCTCGCCGTGGACCCGGAGGCGGGCTATGCCGCCGTCGGGGTGCTGCTTGAGGCGGAGGTGGGTGAAGCGGCGCTCCACGGTGACCTCGAACCCGTTGGCGGCGTGGCCGCGTACGGGCGTGCGCGGGACCAGCTCCTCCCACTTCACGTCGTCGGCGAGCAGGTCCTCGGGGCTCGGGCTGCCGGGCAGCGCGGTCGCCTCGACGGTGACCTGTTGCGGGTAGTTGCCGCGGAAGTGGGCGGTGTCGACGATGATCCCGCGGATCACGCCGGGGGCGGCCAGGCGGATCAGCGCCCAGTCGTGCTCGTCGTCGGTCGGGAAGGGGTGCTCGCCGTCGGCGCCGCGCCGCCGCCGGGTCTCCCAGCCGTCCATGATCTTGCCCTTGTGGCCGAAGTGCTCGGGGTCGAAGACCGCCGGGCCGGGCTTCAGCAGGTTCTCGCGCTCGGCGAAGAACTCGTCGTTCGCGGCGATCACCCCGGCGCCGAAGCGGCGGTCGGCGAGGTCGACGAGCGAGGTGAAGGGGAAGTCCCCGCCGCGGTAGTCGGCAAAGGGGTCGCCGCCACCGTACGGGTCGGCGTCGTTGGCGTGCGGATCAGTGGTGTCGGCCGGGGAGGTGGTCATCGTCGCCCTTCGACGGGTCGGGTGGTGCGGACGGGACCACCGTCGCAGCCGATCACCTCACAGGTCCATCGAAAGTTCTTGGACGATATGTTCAGTCCAGCTGAACGGTCGCCCCGGCTCGGAGGGCGTCAGGCGGGCGGCGGGGTGCCGTCGCCGCGCGCCTGGGCGGCCGCCGCCTGCCGGAGCGCGGCCAGTACCCGGGACAGCCCCGGCGCCCCCTCGGAGCCGCGCCGGACGGCCGCCACCACATGGCGGCGCGGCTGGTCGGCGTGCAGCACCCGCAGCACGACGCCGGCGCCGCCGCGCGCACGACCGGGCGCACCGACTCCAGCCATCGCCATCCGGGGCACCAGCGCCACACCCATCCCGGCCGCGACCATCGCCCAGATCGCGTTCCAGTCGGCGGCGGCATGCGCCTGCTCGGGCACGAAACCGGCGTTCTCGCAGGCGGTGGTGGTGATCTGCGACCAGGGCCCGCTGCTGCCGAAGATCCAGGGCTCGCCCGCCAGGTCGGCCAGCCGCAGCCCGGGCTCGGCGGCCAGCGGATGCCCGGCCGGCAGCGCCACGTCCAGGGGGTCGGCGAGCAGCGAGACCCGGCTGAACCTGGGGTCGCGCGGCGTGGGGGCGTGGGCCGCCAGCGACAGCGCCAGGTCGACGCTGCCCTCCGCCAGCAGCTCGTACGCGGCCTCCGCCTCCGCCTCCCGTACCGAGACCGCCAGGCCCGGATGCGTACGGCGCAGCTCCTGGACGGCGGGGACCACCAGCGCGGGCACGGCGGTGGAGAACGCGCCGACGCGGACCTGCCCCGCCTCGCCCTGGAGGTAGCCGAGCAGCTCCGCGTCCGCGCGCTCCAGCTGGGCGAAGACCGCCTCGGCGTGGCGCAGCACCAGCTGCGCCGCGTCGGTCAGCCGCACCCGCCGGCCGTGGGCCTCCAGGAGCGTGACGCCCAGGGCCTTGGCCAGCCCGGTCAGCTGCTGGGAGACCGCCGAGGGCGTCATGTGCAGCGCCTCGGCGGTCGCGGTGACCGTGCCCAGCTCCTGGAGGGTGCGCAGGATGCGCAGCTTCTTGATGTCCCAGTCGGCCATGCGGGCAGCGTACGCAGTCAGCGCCGACTCCCGGCGCCGAGCGCGACGCCCACGACGATCAGGGCGGTGCAGACCAGCTGCACGGGGCCGACGGCCTCGCCGAGGACCACGTGCGACAGCAGCGCGACACAGACCGGCTGGAGGTAGTAGACGACGCCCGCCCGGGCGGCGCCGACCAGGGCGATCGCCTTGTTCCAGGTGAAGTACGCGACGGCGGAGGAGCAGATCCCGATGTACAGCAGCGGCCCGACCGTGCCGGCGGTGGGCGCGAAGCCGCCCTCGGCGGCGAGGCTGACGCCGTACGCGGGGAGCAGCATCGCCGCGCCCAGCGCGAAGGTCATGAAGAGGAACGCGACGCCGCCGATGCCTTCGGGGCGGCGGCGCAGCAGGGCGCTGTAGCCGGCGAAGGTGACCGTCGCGGCGAGCATCCACAGGTCGCCGGCGGCGAGGTCGAGGTGCAGGACGGCGGTGGGGGAACCCTTGCCCACCAGGGTGACGACCCCGGCGAGCGCCAGCACCATCCCGGCCGTCCGGCGGCCGCCGAGCGGCTCGCCGCCCCGGTCGAACAGGGCGATCAGTACCGGGGAGGCGGCCGCGATCATGGCCATGTTGGTGGCGGAGGTGCTCCGTCCCGCCTGGTAGATGAGGGTGTTGAAGAGCGCGACGCCCAGCAGCGCGGCCAGCGCCAGGAAGCCGAGGTGCCGACGGATGACCGGCCACTGCCGGCGGACCTGCGGGAGGGCGAGCGGGGCGACCGCGAGCAGCGCGATGATCCAGCGCCAGAAGGCGGTCTGGACGGGCGGCACGGTGTCGTGCAGGGCGCGGGCGATGACGAAGTTGCCGGACCAGACGACGGTCGCCGTCAGGGCGAGCACCAGCCCGGCCCCTTGCGCGGACGGGGTGCGGGGGGCGTGGGCGCGGGCCCTCTCCAGGACTGCCACGGTTTCCTCTCTCTCGGCGGTGGGGAGTCTCCACCGTGGCAGTCCGCGACTCATCAGGTCCATCGAATAATTTCGATGGAATTGTTCAGCTGAACTGAATGATGGGCGCTTACTTGCGGGCCGCGCGGCGGGCGAGGATGGCCGCCTGCCGCTCGTCGAACTTGCGCGCCTGGCCGTCCAGACCGTTCATGTAGAGCCCCAGCTCCTCCTGTGCGGCCAGTCCGGCCGGTCCCAGGCCGCCGATCTCCAGCACCTTGAGGTGGCGCAGCACCGGCTGGAGCACGTCGTCGTGGTGGATGCGCAGGTTGTAGATGCCGCCGACGGCCATCCGCGCGGCGGCCCGCTCGAAGCCGGGCATGCCGTGGCCGGGCATCCGGAAGCCGGTGACCACGTCGCGCACCGCGACCATGGTCTGGTCGGGGGCCAGCTCGAAGGCCGCGGCGAGGAGGTTGCGGTAGAAGAGCATGTGGAGGTTCTCGTCGGCCGCGATCCGGCCCAGCATGCGGTCGCACACCGGGTCGCCGGAGTGGTGGCCGGTGTTGCGGTGCGAGATCCGGGTGGCCAGCTCCTGGAAGGCGACGTACGCCACCGAGTGCAGCATGCTGTGGGAGTTGTCGGCCTCGAAGCCCTCCGACATGTGGGCCATGCGGAAGCGCTCCAGCTCGTCGGGGTCGACGGCCCGGCTGGTGAGCAGGTAGTCCCGCATCACGATGCCATGCCGGCCCTCCTCCGCGGTCCAGCGGTGCACCCAGGTGCCCCAGGCGCCGTCGCGCCCGAAGAGGGTGGCGATCTCGTGGTGGTAGCTGGGGAGGTTGTCCTCGGTGAGGAGGTTGACCACCAGGGCGATCCGGCCGATGTCGCTGACCTTGGACTGCTCGGGGGCCCAGGCGTCGCCGTCCTCCAGCACGCCGGGGAAGTTACGGCCGTCGCTCCACGGCACGTACTGGTGGGGCATCCACTCCTTGGCGACCTTCAGGTGCCGGTTGAGCTCCTTCTCGACGACCTCTTCGAGCGCGTAGAGCAGCTGGGCGTCGCTCCAGGCGGCCTGGCCGTGCTCTCCGTTATGGCGGGCGGGGGCGATGGTCACGGGGGAACTCCTGGGGGGACGACGACCTACGGGTGCGTAGGTTTGACCTACGGCTGCGTAGGTTACGTCATCGTAGGTTAGGAACGGTTAAACCCTCCCCCGGCTCAAAACGGCCGAAAATCGCGCGATAGCCACCTCGCAACCCCTTTTTCACCTGCGGAAATATCCGGGTACGACAAAGGGCGCCGCACGGTCTTGTAACCGTGGGGCGCCCTTGCGGCGTCACCGGAGCCCGGTGCGGAACAGGGTCCCGGCGGGGACCCGGCCGGTGGACTCAGCCCTGGGACTTGGTCTGCTTGCGGGACTTGTCGCTCAGCACGACGAGCCCGGCGATGACCAGGAAGAGCACGAGGGGGGCGGCGACGTAGAGGCCGAGCGTCTGGATCACGCTCAGGCCCGGACCCGGGTCGTCACCATCGTCGCGGGTGAGCGCAAACGCGGGGGACGACATCAGCAGCATCAGCGCGGTGCCGGCGGTGATGGTTCCGGCGCGCAGGGCATTCTTATTGACCTTGTTGCTCACGAAGTCAACGTATCGGACGCCCCGCCACACCGCGCGCCCGGGGTGGCGCAACGGTCACCTCAGCCCCCCCCCGCGCCCCGGCCGCGGTGCAGCGTGACCGGTGTGAGGTACGTCCGCCCGCGGGCCTCCCGGACGGTGACCCGCACCGCGTCCGCGGTCACCGGGGCGGGCAGCGCGAGGATCCGCCGGTGCCCGACGGTGGTGCCGCGCGCGAGCGTCGTCCACGTCCCGCCGGTCCGCGCCGCCACCTCGAAGCGCTCCACCCGCTGCCCGTGGCGGAGGTCCTCGCCGAGCCCGATCCGGTCGAAGGTCCACGGCCCCGGGCCGGCCTGCCGCAGGTCCGTGCCGTACGTGGCGCGCACGGCCGTGCCGAAGGCGGTGAGCGAGGCGACGTCCTCGGCGGCGATCCGGCCGTCCCTGGCGGGCGGGACGTTCAGCAGCAGCGAGGCGTTGCGGCCCACGCTCTTCTCGTACAGGTCCGTCAGCCGCGCCGGCGTCCTGGGCCGCTCACCGGGGTGGTGGAACCAGCCGGGGCGCAGCGAGACATCGGCCTCGGCGGGGTACCACTGGAGGTACTTGGTGGTGGGCGCGAGGAGCTTGGCGCGGGAGCCGATGTCGGGGTCGGTGGAGTCGTTGGGCAGCCCGCCGGCCAGCACCGTCCACGGGTCCTGCGCGGAGGGGGTGACGCTCCACTCGGTCTCGCGGGCGGTGCCGTTCTCGTTGCCGACCCAGCGGGCGCCCTGCGGCCCGGCGAAGACCACGGTGTCCGGGGAGAGCCGGTGGATCAGCCGGAACCACTCGGTGACGTTGTACTTCTGGGTGATGCCGGAGTCCGACCAGGGGTTCGCGCCGTCCAGCCACAGCTCGTCGAGCGGGCCGTACTGGGTGAACAGCTCGTAGACCTGGTTGAGGTAGTAGGCGTCGTAGTCGTCCGCCCGTACGCGGAAGGAGGGCAGCTTGCCGCTGCGGACCGCGGCGGCACGGTCGTCACCGGGGACGAGGGTGGGAATGACGCGCTCGGTCACCTCGCTGCCGTTGCCGAAGCGGCCCAGGCCGCGCGGGGCGTGGTCGCCGTCCTCCAGGGCGACCCGCTCGGGCAGGCTGAGCGGCCGGCCCTCCTGCTCCTTGCGGCGGATCTCCTCGACCCAGCGGGCGTGCCAGGCGTGCGGGAGTTCCGCACCGTCGGACGGCGAGAGGTAGAGGCCGACCTTCAGCCCGGCCCGGCGGGCGGCCCTGACGTACGCGCCGACGACATCGGGCCGGCCGGGGGCGGCCGCGACCGAGTGCGGGGTGTAGCGGCTCGGGTAGAGCACGAACCCGTCGTGGTGCTTGACGGTGAGCATCACCTGCTCGGCGCCGGCCGCCTTGTACGCGCGCATCCACTGGTCGACGTCGATGCGGGACGGCGCGAACAGCTTCTCGTCCTCGGCGCCCGAGCCCCACTCCCGGTTCGTGAAGGTGTTCATGCCGTAGTGCGTGAAGGCGGTGACCTCCCGCTGCTGCCAGGCGAGTTGGCCCTTGGTGGGGACGATGTGGGCGGCCTTGTCGATGACGCGTTCCGGGGTGTCGCAGGGCTCGACCGTCATCTGGGACGCGGGGCGCACCGGCCCCGTGCAGGGGCCGGTGGCCGGGGACGACCGGGCCAGGGAGCTCTGGGCGGGGACGAGCGCGGCGGCCGCGGTGAGCGCGAGCGCGCACAGGGCCCGCCGGATGCTGCGGAGTGCCATGGTTCCCTCCACCTCGCCGAACCATGACGAGCACGGGACAGCCCGCTCGAATGGTCGGATGTCTGGATGGTGTCCAGGGCATGGTGCCGGACGGCGCGGCATACCGGAAGGGTGCGCACAGGGCCCGGAGCGAAGACTCGCTCAGCGGTTTCCGTCGGCCAATTCCCGCATCAGCGCGTGCAGTCGGGGCGAGGCGGCCAGCTCTTCGAGGGTCTGCGGGTGCCCGTCCGGCCCGGCGATCGGAAGCCGCCAGTTCGGGTATTCATCCCATGTCCCGGGGAGGTTCTGCGGGCGACGGTCCCCCACGGCGTCGGGCAGCCAGACGCCGACCATCCGCGCCGGGGTCCGCAGCAGAAAGCGGTGCACGGCCCTGACCGCCGCCTCCTCGTCGCCCGGGCCCTCCGGAAGCAGCCCGCGCCGCGTCAACTCCCCCAGCCATTCGGCGAGTTCACCCCGGGCACGGGACCGTTCGCGCTCCGCGGGCCCGGCGAGCAGCCCGAGCCGGGCCCGCAACGCGACGTCCTCGCCGGTCAGCCGGGCGGCGGTGGAGGGCAGGTCGTGGGTGGTGACGGTGGCCAGGCAGTCGCTGCGCCACTCCTCCGGGGCGAGGATCCGGGCCTCGTCCGGCGCTTCCCGGCCGTCCGCGGCGTCCGCGGTCCCGGGGGCCGCGCCGGCCGGGTCCGCCCCGTCGCCGCCGGCCCGCCGCCCGCCGCCGTAGTCCCGCTCGAACCACAGCACCGAGGTGCCCAGCACCCCGCGCTCCGCGAGCGCCTCGCGCACCCCCGGCTCGACGGTGCCCAGGTCCTCGCCGATGACCGCGGCGCCGGCCCGGTGCGCCTCCAGGGCGAGCACCGAGAGCATCGCCTCGCCGTCGTAGCGGACGTAGGCGCCCTCCGTCGGCGGCCGGCCCTCCGGGACCCACCACAGCCGGAACAGCCCCATCACATGGTCGATGCGCAGCGCACCGGCGTGCCGCAGCAGCCCGCGCAGCAGTTCCCGGTACGGGGCGTAGCCCGCGGCGGCCAGCGCGTCCGGGCGCCAGGGCGGCAGGCCCCAGTCCTGGCCGCGGGCGTTGAAGGCGTCGGGCGGGGCACCGATGGACATGCCGGCGGCGAAGGCGTCCTGCTGGGCCCAGGTGTCGGCGCCGGAGGGGTGGACGCCGACGGCCAGGTCGTGGACCAGCCCGACGGCCATCCCGGCCTCCCGCGCGGCACGCTGCGCGGCGGCCAGCTGCTGGTCGGTGTACCAGGCGAGCCGGCAGTGGAAGTCGATCCGGTCCCGCAGCCGCGGCCGCAGCCGGGCGGTGTCCGCGGACCGCGGGGAGCGCAGCCCGGCGGGCCAGCGGCGCCAGTCGGGGCCGTGCCGTTCGGCGATCGCGTACCAGGTGGCGTGGTCCTCCAGGGGCCGGCCCTGCTCGGCGAGGAAGTCGCAGTACGCGGCCCGCCGGCCCGGGCTGAGCGGGACCGCGACGAGCAGCTCCAGGACCTCGCGCTTCAGCGCCCACACCGCGTCCCGGTCGATCAGCGCGCCCGCTTCGAGCACCTCGCCGCGCAGCGCACGGGCCCGGGCGGCCAGCTCGTCGGCGCGCAACCGGTCGGCGCCGGCCAGCCGGACGTACTCCGGGATCTGCTCGATGCGCAGGTGGACCGGGTCGGGGAAGCGGCGCGAGGAGGGCCGGTAGGGGGAGGGGTCGGTCGGCGGGCCGGGGACGGCCGCGTGCAGCGGGTTGAGCTGGACGAAGCCGGTGCCCAGGGCGCGCCCGGACCAGGCGGCGAGGTCGGCGAGGTCCCCGAGGTCGCCCATGCCCCAGGACTGCCGGGACAGCAGGGAGTAGAGCTGCACCAGGAAGCCGTGACTGCGGCCGGGGGGTGCGGGTACCCGGTCAGGAGCGACGATCAGCGGGGCGCGGGCGGCCCGGCCGTCGGGGGCCTTGGCGTGCAGGACGTGGACGCCCGGCGGCAGCAGCCGCGCGAGCGCCGCGGCGGCGGGCGCCGCGGGGCCCTGGAGGACCTGCTCGTCGGCCTCCCCGTACTCGGTCTCCACCCGCAGGGCGGTGCCCTCGGGGAGCTCCGGGAGGTCGGGGGGCCGGCCCGGACGGGCGACGACGGTGCGCGGCAGCAGGGCGCTGCCGGGGCCGTCCTCGTACGCGGCCAGGGCGGTGCGGACGGCGTGCGGGGTCGAGGCGTCGACGCCTAAGGCGGCGAGCACGGCGACGACGGTGTCGTCGGCGATCTGGACACTTCTGCCCGGTGCGGGTCGGTACGACGTCGCGATGCCGTGCAACCGGGCGAGCCGCGCGCGGCCCATCGGCCCTCAGACCTCCATGGACTCCGTGCCCAGGCCGGCGGCTGTGGGCTCGCTGGTCAGCGGCAGCTCGGCGGCGATCGGGACCTCACTGGTCAGCGGGGCGGCGTCGGCGAGCGGGGGCTCGCTGGTCAGGGGCGGCTCCACGAAGCTGAAGGACCCGGAGCCGTCCAGGCCGGAATCGGGGTCGGAGACCCCGTCGTACGGATTGCGCTCCACCGTCGCACCTCCCGGTTTGGAGGACAGAGCGTCGAGGAGAAGCTGAGCGGATGCGGCCACGAGGGCCTCCCGTTCATCGGTAATGGGACAGGTGGGCCCTACCCACTCGACACGATCGCAGACTTAACTGCTCACGAAACGTGACTCAGGTCACATTATCCCGCACGCAGGCGATTTCACTGCACGGAACGCCGGAAGGCGCGAAGAACGCGGTGCGAGCGGGCCTCGCGACGGAAGTTCTGCGGCCCGGCGGCCCCCGTCGCCCCACCCGAAGCATCGTCCGGAACCCGCCCATACAGGGCCCTCCGAGGCCCCCGGTATCGCCCGGTTGACACCCTCACCGCCACAATGGTGGGCTCACCGCCGAAGGTCTGTCCGAACGGACATCGGCGGGAAACCGGGGAATCAGGGGACATCGGGGTGCCGGCGGGAAACCGGCGGGCAGCCGGACGGGGACGAGGAGCAGCCGTGCGAGGCCGGGGCGTGTGGGGCGTCGGAAAAATCGGTAGGAGCGGCAGGGCGGTCGGCGCGAGCGCCCGTGCGCGGGTCGCGGGGACCACCGCACTGGCCGCCGCGGTCATCGGGGGTCTGCTGGGCGGCGTGCCCACCGCCCAGGCGGCACCCGCCGACCCCGCCGTCGGCGGCCCCGGCCAGCCGGACGGCACGGACCGGTCCGCCGGCGCGGGCCAGGTGCCCGCCGTCTGGCCGCGCCCCCAGTCACTGCAGGAACTCGGCAGCGCCGTCCCGCTGGGCCGGGAGGCCGTCCTGGTGGCGGCCCCGGACACCGACCCCTACACGCTCGACGTGCTGCGCGGACTGCTGCGCGACGCCGGCGTGCGCACCGTCCGGGAAGTGACCCCCGGCGACCGGCTGCCCGACGCCGGGCCGGTGTTCCGCGTCGGCGGAACCCAGGCCGAGGACGCGCTGCGCGCGCTGCGCGCACCGGCCCGCGGGGACCTGCCCTCCGGCGGCTACCGGCTGGCCGTGGGCCGGCTCGCCGGCCGCGACACCGTCGCCCTGGCCGGGGTCGGCCCGGACGGCCTCTTCCACGCCGCGCAGACACTGCGGCAGCTGGTCACCGGCGGGGCGGGCGACCGTGAGGTGGCGGCGGTGACCGTGCGGGACTGGCCCGGCACGGCGGTGCGCGGCACCACCGAGGGCTTCTACGGGCAGCCGTGGAGCCGGGCGCAGCGGCTCGCCCAGCTGGACTTCATGGGCCGCACCAAGCAGAACCGCTACCTGTACGCGCCGGGCGACGACCCCTACCGCCAGGCACGGTGGCGCGACCCCTACCCGGCCGCGCAGCGGGCCGACTTCCGGGCGCTGGCCGAGCGGGCCCGCGCCAACCACGTCACCCTGGGCTGGGCCCTGGCCCCCGGACAGGGCCTGTGCTTCTCGTCCCAGGAGGACCTGCGGGCGCTGCGGCGCAAGGTGGACGCCATGTGGGCGCTGGGGGTGCGCTCCTTCCAGCTCCAGTTCCAGGACGTCAGCTACGACGAGTGGCACTGCGGCGACGACAAGGACGCCTTCGGCACCGGCCCGCGGGCCGCCGCCAAGGCGCAGGCGCGGGTCGCCAACGCGCTCGCCGACCACCTGCGGGAGCGCCACCCGGACGCCGGGCCACTGTCGCTGATGCCGACCGAGTACTACCAGGACGGCGCCACGGAGTACCGCAGCGCGCTCGCCGAGGCGCTCGGCGAGCGGGTCGAGGTGGCCTGGACCGGCGTCGGGGTGGTCCCGCGGACCATCACCGGCACCGAACTGTCCACCGCCCGCCAGGCGTTCGGCCACCCGCTGGTCACCATGGACAACTACCCCGTCAACGACTACGCCCAGGACCGGATCTTCCTCGGCCCCTACCGCGGCCGCGAGCCGGCCGTCGCCACCGGCTCGGCGGCGCTGCTCGCCAACGCCATGGAGCAGCCGCTCGCCTCCCGCATCCCGCTGTTCACCGCCGCCGACTACGCGTGGAACCCGCGCGACTACCGGCCGGCGGAGTCCTGGGACGCGGCCATCGACAATCTGGCGGGCGGCGACCCCCGGGCCCGCGCGGCCCTGCGCGCACTGGCCGGCAACACCTCGTCCTCGCTGCTCAACCGCCGCGAATCGGGCTATCTGCAGCCGCTGATCGAACGCTTCTGGCAGACCCGCGAGACGGCCGTCAACAGCGGCCGCCCCGGCAAGGACGAGGACTTCGCCGCGGCCGCCAAGGCGCTGCGCGCCGCCTTCCACGCCATGAGCGCCGCCCCCGACGACCTCAGCCCCGACCTGGCCGCCGAAATCCGGCCCTGGGCCGCGCAGTTGGCGCGCTACGGCAGCGCCGGCGAGCAGGCCGTGGACACGTTGACGGCGCAGGCCCAGGGCGACGGGGACGCCGCCTGGGCCGCCCAGCGCGCGGTGCAGCGGCTGCGCAAGGAGATCGGCCGGAGCCCGGCGACGGTCGGCAAGGGCGTGCTGGCGCCCTTCCTGGAGCGCGCGATGACCGAGGCGGACGCCTGGACCGGTGCCCGCGGGACGACGCCCCGGCCCGTAGGGGGCGCCGGCGCGGCCGCCCTCACCGTTCCCTTCGAGCGGGCCCGGCCGCTGACCGCGGTGACCGCGCTGACCGACCCGGGCCCGTCCGCGGGCGCCGTCTCCCTGGAGGCGCACGTTCCCGGCGAGGGCTGGCGGCGCCTCGACACGCTCTCCCCGACCGGCTGGACCGAGGCGGAAACGCCCCGGCTGAGCGCCGACGCGGTCCGCCTGACCTGGGCCCACGGCGCGGACGCCCCGTCCGTTCACGCCCTCACCCCGTGGTTCGGGGACACCCCTGCGGCCGGTCTGGAGCTGTCCCGCAAGGCGACGGACGCACAGCCGGGCGGCAGCGCGACGGTCGACGCCCGGCTCTTCTCCCGCCGCCCCCGCGACGTCCGCGAGAAGCTGTCGGTCAAGGCCCCCAAGGGCTTCACCGTGCACGCGCCGAAGGAGGTCACCGCCCCCCGGGGCGGCACCGCCACGGTCCGCATCGCGGTCGACGTCCCCGAGGACGCCCCGTCCGGCACCTACGAGGTCCCGGTGTCCTTCGGCGGCGAGCAGCAGACGCTGACCGTACGCACCTATCCGGCCACCGGCGGCAAGGACCTGGCGCACGGCACCGTCGCCACCTCCTCCGGGGACGAGACGTCCGACTTCCCGGCCTCCGCGGCCACCGACGGCAACCCGAAGACCCGCTGGTCCTCCCCCGCCGACGACAACGCCTGGCTCCAGTTCGCGCTGGCCCACCCGACCCGCCTCGGCCGGGTCGTGCTGACCTGGCAGGACGCCTACGCGGCCCGCTACCGCATCCAGGTCTCGCCGGACGGCCACAGCTGGCGCACGGCCGCCACGGTGCAGGACGGCAAGGGCGGCCGCGAAGAGGTCAGGATGGACGCCAAGGACGTCCGCTTCGTCCGTATCCAGGGCGACAAGCGGGCCACCCGCTTCGGATACTCACTGTGGTCGGTGGAGGCGTACGCGGTCACCGGCGGCGACCGGCCGACGACGGACTGAGCGCCGCCGGTCACCCACCGCCACGGAGGCGGAGCCGTCGGCCGCGACGGCAAAAGCCCGACGGCACACGGCCGTCGGGCCCCTCCCGTACGTCCTCCTGCGTACGAAAGCCCGGACTACGCCGATACGGCGTCGATCCGGGCCAAGGCGTCATCCGCGCCGTACGGCTGCAAATACGGCAGCCAGCGCGGGTCACGATGCCCCGTGCCGATGATCCGCCACGCCAGTCCTGACGGCGGGGCGGGCTGATGACGCAGCCGCCAGCCGATCTCGGCGACATGGCGGTCGGCCTTGACGTGGTTGCAGCGCCGGCAGGCGGCGACGACGTTCTCCCAGGTGTGCTGACCTCCGCGGCTGCGCGGGATGACGTGGTCGACGCTGGTTGCGACGCCACCGCAGTACATACAACGCCCGCCGTCACGCGCGAACAGCGCACGGCGGGTCAGGGGGACGGGGCCACGAAAGGGCACCCGCACGAACCGCTTCAAGCGGACCACGCTCGGAGCAGGAATGACTCGGGTCGCGCTGTGCATCAGGGCGCCGGATTCCTCAAGGCTGACGGCCTTCTCATTGAGGACGAGGATGAGCGCACGGTGGAGCGGTACGACGCCGAGCGGCTCGTACGACGCGTTGAGGACCAGGACATGCGGCACGGGTGCCTCCTTGTACGCCGGCGGCGCGTGGCTCGCGCCGGGACGATCTCTCCACAGTGTCCCCCGGTGCCTGGTCGGAGCGCCACCATGACCGAGTAACGGGCCGGAGGTGTTTTCCACCACACCCCGGTATCACCCTCCAGATACGGCTCATTCCGGCCGCCCGGGGACCTCCCGTCTCGAACATGGGCACGGACCGCCCTCGTTGCCCCGTTAGTGTGGTTGGTCTGCCCGGTCGCCGGGGCTCCCATTCCGGCCGGGCCTGGTGTGTCCCACACGGAAGGTTCGACTGTGTTCTGGTCCGCTTCGCCGGCCGCTGCCGCGCCCCTGAGCGCCGCAGCCGGTTCAACCGGCCCGACCTCGCTCGACGAGGCCACGGAGAAGGCCACCAACTTCGCCGACTGGGTGCAGCAGAACTGGGGGACGTGGCTCACGTCCGGCCTGCAGATCCTGCTGATCATCGTGATCGCGGCGGTCCTCCGCCATGTGATCCGCCGCACGATCACCAAGCTCATCGAGCGGATGAACCGCACTGCGGCCGCCGCGCAGGGCACCGCGCTGGGCGGTCTGCTCGTCAACGCCGAGCGCCGGCGCCAGCGCTCCGAGGCCATCGGCTCGGTGCTGCGCAGCGTCGCCTCGTTCGTGATCATGGGTACGGCCGCGCTGACCGTGCTCTCCGTGCTCCAGATCAACCTGGCACCGCTGCTGGCCAGCGCCGGTGTGGCCGGTGTCGCGATCGGCTTCGGCGCCCGCAACCTCGTCACGGACTTCCTCTCCGGCGTCTTCATGATCCTGGAGGACCAGTACGGCGTCGGTGACGAGATCGACGCGGGGGTGGCCACCGGCACGGTCATAGAGGTCGGCCTGCGGGTCACCAAGCTGCGCGGACCGAACGGCGCGATCTGGTACATCCGCAACGGCGAGGTCAAGCGGATAGGCAACCTCAGCCAGGGCTGGTCGACCGCCGCGGTCGACGTGCTCCTCGCCGCCGACCAGGACCTGGAGCGCGCCCGCCAGACCATCACCACGGTCGGCGAGGAGATGTCCAAGTCCGAGCCGTGGAACGAGCAGTTGTGGGAGCCGGTGGAGGTGCTGGGCCTGAGCGAGGTGCACCTGGAGACGGTGACCCTGAGCGTCGCGGCCCGGACGATGCCCGGCAAGGCGCCGGGCGTCGAACGGGAGCTGCGCTGGCGCATCAAGCGGGCGCTGGACGCCGCCGGGGTCCACCTGGCGCCGCGCCCGGCCCCCGAGGAGGAGGACGAGGCCGCCGCCGACCCCACGGCCGCCGTCGCCGCCCCCTCGGCCCTCAGCAACCCGACGTCGCCGCAGTCCCTGGCGTCGGATCCGCTCACGGCGCCGAAGATCGGGAAGTAGCCGCCGGGCCCGGACCTTTCAGGGGAGGGGCGTACCGCTTGAACGCGGTACGCCCCTCCCCTTCGTCGTGCGTGGGGGCCGGTGGAGCGGGGCACCGGGCGCCGGCAACTCGCCCCGCGCAAACCATTGACGCCGCCTTGAACGCCCGCTTACCTTCCTGTCATCGATTGGAAGGTTTCTTAACAGATGCTGGTGGTCGTCCGGACCTCCGGTGAACGGGGTGACAGACATGGCCGGTGGGCAAGGAGCGCAGGGGACCCCTGGGACACCGCGGGTGTTGCGGGCCATGAACGACCGCGCCGCGCTCGATCTTCTGGTGTCGCAGGGCCCGCTGACCCGTACGCAGATCGGCGAGCTGACCGGGCTGTCGAAGCCGACCGCCTCCCAGCTGCTGGCCCGGCTGGAGGCCGCGGGACTGGTGCGCACCACCGGGAACGTCACCGGACGGCCGGGGCCCAGTGCGCAGCTCTACGAGATCGACCCGGGCGCGGCGCACGTCGCGGCGCTGGCGGTCGACCAATTGGGCATCACCGCAGCCGTCGCCGATCTCACCGGGCAGGTGCTCGGTGAGGAGCGGGTCGACACCGACGCCGTGGGCGAGGACGTGCCGAACCGGACGGCGCGGCTGGTCGCCAGGGCCGTCGACGGGGCGCTGGCCAAGGCCGGTCTGGCGCGTGAGCGGCTGCACGGCGCGGTGATCGGCACCCCCGGCGCGCTGGACCCGCAGACCGGCCGGCTGCGCTACGCCCCGCACCTTCCCGGATGGCACTCGCGGGCGCTGAAGGAAGAGCTGGCGGAGGTCCTGGGCACGCCGATCACCATCGAGAACGATGTGAATCTGGCGGCGGTGGCCGAGCAGCACGACGGCGCGGCGCAGGACTTCGACGACTTCGTGCTGGTCTGGGCCGACGAGGGGGTCGGCGCCGCGATCGTGCTCGGCGGTCAACTGCTGCGCGGGGCCACCGGTGGCGCGGGCGAGATCGGCTACATGCCGCTGCCCGGCGCCCCGCTGGCCCGGGGCGGTGACCGCAGCGCCGCACAGCCGGACGCCGGCGGCGGCTTCCAGCGGCTGGTCGGCTCGCCGAGCGTGATCGAACTGGCCCGGGAGTACGGGGCCCCGGACGTCCACACCGTCGAGGAGGCGCTGGAGCGTGGCGACGTACGGGAAGAGGTCGCCCGGCGGCTGGCCACCGGGCTGGCGGCGGTGGTCGCGGTCGTCGACCCACGGCTGGTGGTGCTCTCCGGCGAGGTCCCGCAGGCCGGCGGGGAGGCACTGCGGGCCCTGGTCGAGGAGGAGTTCACCGGGCTCGCGCTGCCCCGGCCCACCCTGCGCCTCAGCGATATCGGCGGCAACCCGATCCTCATCGGCGCCCTGCGGACCGCGCTCGCGGATGCGCGCGACGCGGTGTTCGACACCACGGGCTGAGCCCGCGATTCCACGGCACCTCCACCTCACCGACTCCCCCTGCCGTAAAGGAAGTCCGCCATGCCGATTTCGCGTCTGCGCCACCGGCTTTGGGCCGCGCTGGCCGGCGCCGGGCTGCTCGTATCGGGCTGTGCCAATCCCGGCGTGGGCAGCGACCGCGACGATCCGACCGCACCGGTCACCCTCACCTTCTGGCACGGCTGGTCGACGCCGGGCGAGGTGAAGGCCCTCAACGACAGCGTCGCCCGTTTCGAGAAACGGCACCGCAACATCACGGTGAAGGTGGTCCCCAACGTCACCGACGAGACGATGAACCAGGCGCTGCGGGCCGGCGGGAGTGACGCGCCCGACGTGGTGTCGTCGTTCACCACCAACAATGTGGGGCAGTACTGCTCGTCGGGGATGTGGGCGGACCTCGACCCCTTCCTGAAGAAGACCGGGGTGGACAAGAAGCGTGTCTTCCCCAAAACCCTGCTGGATTACACGAGTTACCGGGGTCGGCAGTGTGCGCTGCCGCTGCTCGCGGACTCCTACGGCCTGTACTACAACAAGGACGCCTTCAAGAAGGCGGGCATCACCCGTCCGCCGCACACCATGTCCGAGCTGAAACGGGACGCCGTCAAACTCACCGAACGCACCGAGGACGGCACGTACCGGCGGGTGGGTTTCATGCCCGACTTCCGCCTCTACCAGAACAGTCCGGACCGGATGTTCGCCCAGTGGGGGCCGCGGTACTTCGACGCGCACGGCAAGGCACGGCTCGCCGAGGACCCGGCGAGCAAGCAGTTCTTCGCCACCGCCCGCGCACTCGTCGACGCACAGGGCGGCTACGGCGCGCTGGAGAAGTTCCGGACCACCTTCGGCGACGAGATGTCCTCGCAGAACGCCTTCCTGACCCAGAAGCTGGCCATGCACATGGACGGTGAATGGCGCGGCCTGATGCTCAAGGACGCCAAGGCGCCGTTCCACTGGGACACCGCTCCGATGCCGGTGCCGGACGATCGGGCCGACACCTACGGCCGGGGCTATCTGACCGGCACGGTATTGGGCATCGCCCACAGCAGCCGCCACCAGAACGCAGCCTGGGAACTGGTGCGCTACCTGACCACGAACACCGATCAGGTGGTGCGGTTCGCCAATGCCATCCACAACGTGCCGTCCACCAAGGCGGCACTGAAATCGCCGAAGCTGGACGCCGATCCGACCTTCCGCACCTTCCTCGACATCGCACAGAACGCGCACAGCGTCGCGCTGCCGCCGTCCACCAACGGCGGGCAGTACGTCACCGCGCTGCAGGACTTCTCCTATGCCGTGGAGGCCGGCAAGGTCCCCGACCTCGCCAAGGGCCTGCGCGGGCTCGACGCGCAGATCGACGCCGACAACCTCCAGTCCGAGAACTGACCCGCCGATGACCTCCGAGAGCTGACGGAGCACCCCATGGCAACCACCACCCCCGCGCCGGCGCTGCGGCGCAAGCGCACCCGCGCGCGGCTGCGCACCCTCGGGTTCCTCTCCCCCTGGCTCATCGGCTTCTCGGTCTTCTTCGGCTATCCGCTGATCGCCACCGTCTACTTCTCCTTCATGCACTACAACCAGATCCGGCCGCCCGCATTCGTGGGCCTGCGGAACTGGAGGTACGTCCTGACGCAGATGCCGCTGTTCGGCCCCGCGCTGTGGAACACGCTGTGGCTGGTCGTGGTGATGGTGGCGCTGCGGGTGGTCTTCGGCCTGGGCATCGGCATGCTCGTCACCAAGATCAAATCTGGCGCGGGATTCTTCCGCACGGCCTTCTACGTGCCGTATCTCGCACCCCCGGTGGCCGCCACCGTCGCCTTCGTCTTCCTGCTCAACCCCGGTACCGGCCCGGTCAACGAGATCCTCGGGGCGGTCGGCATCCCCGCCCCCTCGTGGTTCAACGACCCCGACTGGGCCAAGCCCTCGCTGGTGATGCTGTCGCTGTGGGGCATCGGCGACCTGATGGTGATCTTCATGGCGTCGCTGCTGGACGTCCCCAAGGAGCAGTACGAGGCCGCCGAGCTGGACGGGGCCGGCGCCTGGGGGAAGTTCCGCTACGTCACCTGGCCGTCCATCACCCCGATCGTGATGTTCGCGGTGGTCACCGGTGTTGTCCAGACCATGCAGTACTACACCCAGGCGCTGGTCGCCGGGAAACTCGCCTCCGGTGTCTCCATCGGCCCGGGCACGGTGATCCAGCCCGGCTACCCGGACCACGCGACCCTCACCGTCCCCCAGCTCGTCTACTCGCTGGGCTTCCAGAACTTCAACACCGGCGCGGCGTGCGTGCTCTCCCTCGTGCTCTTCGCCCTGGCCATGGCCGTCACCACCCTGCTGATGCGCAAGCGCGCCGGCCTGCTCGCGGCGGAGGACTGATCCGGGATGACCACCACGACGCTCACCACACGCCCCGCCCCGGCCCGTACCGGCGCCACCGGCGACCCGGCCGCCCGCGCCCGCGCCCGCCGCTCCCGTCTGCTGCACTGGATCGCCGTCCACACCGTCGCCGTGGCCGCCGCGCTCTTCTTCCTGCTGCCGTTCGTCTTCGTCTTCCTGACGTCCGTGATGAGCGACAACCAGGCGATGAGCGGCGAACTGTGGCCGCACGAGTGGCACTGGTCGAACTACCTCACCGTCTTCCGGACACCCGGCTTCCTGGACTGGTGGAAGAACTCGCTGCTGTACGCCGGGCTGGGCACCCTCCTCACCGTCTGCTCGGCCGTCCCCGTCGCCTACGCCCTCGCCAAGTTCCGCTTCCGGGGCCGCCGCACCGCGATGATCCTGGTCATCTCGACCATGATGCTGCCGCCGCAGGTGATCGTGATCCCGATGTATCTGGTCTGGGCCCAGCAACTGCACCTGGCGGGCTCGCTGTGGCCGCTGATCATCCCGATGGCGTTCGGCGACGCCTACTCCATCTTCCTGCTGCGGCAGTTCCTGCTGACGATCCCCCAGGAGTACCTGGAGTCGGCGAAGGTCGACGGCTGCGGGGAGCTGCGCACCCTGCTGAGGATCGTCGTGCCGATGGCCAGACCGGGCATCGCCGCCATCGCCCTGTTCCAGTTCTTCTACTGCTGGAACGACTACTTCGGCCCGCAGATCTACGCGGCCCAGAACCCCGCCTCCTGGACGCTCTCCTACGGGCTGGAGTCCTTCAAGAGCGCGCACAGCGTCAACTGGAACCTCACCATGGCGGCGACGCTGCTGGTCATGGCGCCGGTCATCATCGTTTTCTTCCTCGCTCAGAAAGCCTTCGTCGAAGGCGTCACCCTCACCGGAGTAAAGGGCTGATCGCGCATGCTGCCGTCTTCTGCAGGACGCCTCCCGCACCGCCGCGTCAAACTCGCCGTGGTCGGCGGCGGCTCGACCTACACCCCCGAGCTCATCGACGGCTTCGCGCGCCTGCGCGACGTCCTGCCGCTGGAGGAACTGGTCCTGATCGACCCGGCCCTGGACCGGCTGGAGATGGTGGGCGGGCTGGCCCGACGGATCTTCGCCAGGCAGGGCCACCCGGGAAGGATCTCCTGGACCGACGACCTCGACGCCGGTATCGACGGCGCCGACGCCGTGTTGCTGCAACTGCGCATCGGCGGCCAGGCCGCCCGCAACCAGGACGAGACCTGGCCGCTGGAGTGCGGCTGCGTCGGCCAGGAGACCACCGGCGCGGGCGGCCTCGCCAAGGCGCTGCGCACCGTCCCCGTCGTCCTGGACATCGCCGAACGCGTCCGCCGCCGGAACCCCGACGCCTGGATCGTCGACTTCACCAACCCCGTCGGCATCGTCACCCGCGCCCTGCTCACCCACGGGCACCGGGCCGTCGGCCTGTGCAATGTGGCGATCGGCTTCCAGCGCAAATTCGCCAAGCTGCTGGGCGTCGCCCCCGACCAGGTCGAGCTGGAGCACATCGGCCTCAACCACCTGACCTGGGAGCGGTCCGTACGCGTCGCCGGCGAGGACATCCTGCCCAAGCTGCTCGCCGAACACGGCGAGACGATCGCCGGCGACCTGCGTCTGCCGCGCACCCTCCTCGACCACCTCGGTACCGTCCCCTCCTACTACCTGCGCTACTACTACCAACACGACGCCGTCGTCGAGGAGTTGCGCAGCAAGCCCTCCCGTGCGGCGGAGGTCGCCGCCATCGAGCGGCAACTCCTGAGCCTGTACGGCGACCCCGCGCTCGACGAGAAGCCGGAGCTGCTCTCCCGGCGCGGCGGCGCCTTCTACTCCGAGGCGGCCGTGGCACTCACCTCCTCCCTGCTGGGCGACACCGGCGACGTTCAGATCGTCAACACCCTCAACAACGGCACCCTCCCCTTCCTCCCCGACGACGCGGTGATCGAGGTCCCCGCGGCGGTGGACGCCGCCGGCCCCGCCCCCCTGCCCGTACGCCCCCTGGAGCCCCTGTACGCCGGACTGATCGCCAACGTCACCGCCTATGAACACCTGGCCCTGGAGGCGGCGTTGCGGGGCGGCCGGGAGCGGGTCTTCTCCGCCCTGCTCTCCCACCCGCTCATCGGCCAGATCGACTACGCCGACCGGCTCACGGACGAGCTGATCGCGCACAACCGGGAGCACCTCACGTGGGCCTGACCGGCACGGCGCTCGCCATCGACGCGGGCAACAGCAAGACCGACGTGGCCCTGGTGGGCGCGGACGGCAGCGTCCTCGGGACGGCGCGGGGCGGGGGCTTCCAGCCGCCGCTGGTGGGCGCCGCCCGCGCGGTCGACGTCCTGGCCCCCCTGGTGGAAGCCGCCCTCGACCGGGCCGGCCTGGGCGGCGCCGGCCCCGTCGACCGCCTCTCCGCCTTCCTCGCCAACGTCGACCTCTCCGCCGAGGAGACCGTCCTCACCGCGGAGATCACCGGCCGCGGCTGGGCCCGCTCGGTCGGCGTCCGCAACGACACCTTCGCGCTGCTGCGGGCCGGGCTGCCGGACGGCGGCGAGCCGGTCGGCGTCGCCGTGGTGTGCGGCGCCGGCATCAACTGCGCCGGTGTGGGCCATGACGGCGCCACCGCCCGCTTCCCCTCAATCGGCCGGATCTCCGGCGACTGGGGCGGTGGCTCCTTCCTCGCCGACGAGGCGCTGTGGTTCGCGGCCCGCGCCGAGGACGGCCGCGGCGAGGCCACCGAACTGGCCCGCGCCGTCCCGGCCCACTTCGGTCTGTCGACGATGCTGGAACTGATCGAGGCGCTCCATCTGCACGCCATTCCCGAACGCCGCCGCCATGAACTGGCGCCGCTGCTCTTCGCCGTGGCGGACTCCGGCGACCCGGTCGCCCGCGCCGTCGTCGCCCGCCAGGCCGAGGAGATCGCCCTGATGGCGACCGTCGCCCTGCGCCGCCTCGATCTCCTCACCGAGCCCACTCCCGTGATCCTCGGCGGCAGCGTCCTCGCCGCCCGTCACCCCCTCCTCCACGACCGCGTACTCCGCCTGCTGTCCGAACACGCTCCCAAAGCCGTACCGCACGTGGTGACCGCCCCGCCGGTCCTGGGCGCGGCCCTGGACACCCTGGACCGAGGAGCAGCGGACGAAGCGGCCTACGCCCGGCTGAGAGGAGCCTGGGAGCAGGGCCCATCCGGCCCCGAACCGCGGGACGTGCCCTAGCCGATCCGCACGCTGTCCCCCCGCCGTGTCTCGATGCGTTCGCCCGGGGCCAGGAGGAGGGACGGGGGGTGGTCGGCGGGGGACGGGGGCGCGGTGGGGGGATGGTCCCGGTGGCGTTCCGTGACGATCGCGACGGGTTGGTCGGTGTCGTTGATGATCAGGGTGGCGGAGCCGTCGATGCGGTGGTCGAGCGGATAGCTGCCGGCCGGGTCGACGTACGTGGTGCCGCCGATGGTCAGGAATCCGCTGGCCGGGGGCTCCGGCGAGGTGGGAAGGCCGTTTCGGGGGTTGAGAGGGGCGAGGGTTTTCTGCCTGCGGCGCATGGTGTTCTCCGATTCGTCGGGCGCGGGCGGGGCCCGCGCCCGTCGTGTGTCGTACTCGACTTCGTCACTGAGAGTAGTCGGAGAGGGGTGCCGTCGTCAGCGGCGCGCGGGATGACGGGGAGGGCGCTCGGCACGTCGAGCGCGCCCCCTGCTGACCGCCGGGCCCGGCCACCGCGCGGCAGGACGAGGCCGGCCGGCGCCCGCAGGCCGGACCAAGCCGGCCGGGCTCAGTCGTCGTGCGGCAGGGCGAGGTCGCGTACGTGGCCGGCGAGAAGGAGGACGGCGGCGTCGACGGCGGCCTGGGGATCCCGGTCCCGGATGGCGTCGGTGAGGCGGGAGTGCGGATCGGTGGCGGCCGCGGTGGCGGTGTCCAGGCAGGCGGCGCGGCGGAGTTCCTCGCGCAGAGCCGCGCTGAGGGAGCGGTAGATGTCGGCGAGCACGGGGTTCGCGCCGGCCTCGGCGACCAGCACGTGGAACGCGGCGTCGGCGGCGGTGAAGGCATCCGCGTCGTGTGCGGCGAGCGCGGCGTTGCGGCGGGCCAGCGCCGCTTCGATGCCGGCGAGCTGGGCGTCCGTACGGTGCTTGGCCGCCTGCCGGGCGGCGACCACGTCGAGGCCCTGGCGGACCTGGGTGACATGGCTGAGTTCGGCGCGTTCCAGGCGCCGGCGGAGCGCGGCCGCGCTGTCGTCGTCGGAGATCACGAAGGTGCCGTCGCCCTGCCGGGGTTCGAGGAGCCCGGAGTGGACCAGGGAGCGGACCGCCTCGCGTACCGAAGCCCGGCTGACCCCGAGGCTTTCGGAGAGCGCGTTCTCGGGCGGGATCCGGCTGCCCACCGGCCAGGTCCCGTTCACGATCTGGGCGCGGATCTCGTCCGTCGCGGTCTCCACGAGCGACACCCTGCCCTTGCCGACCGACCGCACGGGGCCACGCTCCCTTCGCTCACCTCGTCATCCGTGTCACCTGATGTCTGATGACTCTGCGGTCACTGTAATGCGCGGCCGGGGCGCCGCGGCGGGCCGGCCGCGGCGCGGCCCGCGCGGATCGCGATCCGAACAAGATCGGGCCAAGAGCCGTGTGGTTGTCAGTGGCTGCGGACATACTGCTGCCCATGCACCGGTCCTTGTCGTGAGCGCTCTCGGGCGCCGGGCGTGGGCCGGACCCGCAGTCAGCGACCAGGGGGAGGTTCCGTGTCGTCCGTGTCGACCAGCAGCGTGGCGCCGCCCGCCCCGGCGCGCCGGCCGGCCTGGGCCGAAGGGCTGGACGAGCTGCGCGCCGCGGCGACGACCGAGCCGGGCCGGCTGCGGGTGATAGGCGCCGTCCTCGCGCTGCTGGTGGTGCTGTTCGGCGCCGTCACGGCCTGGCAGGTCACGGACCGGGCGGCGGCCGCGGACGACGTGGTGGAGCACAGTCAGCCGCTGACGGCGGACGCGGCGAGCATCTACCGCTCGCTGGCGGACGCCGACACCACGGCCGCCGGGGGCTTCCTCGCGGGCGTGGAGGGCAGCGCGGCGACCCGTGACCGCTACGACCGCGACATCGCGACCGCGGCGGAGCTGCTGGCCAAGGCGTCGCGCAGCAGCGGCGGTTCGGACGACGCGGGCGAGCAGATCGCCCGGCTCAACCGGCAGCTGCCGCGCTACACGGGACTGGTGGAGACGGCCCGCGCGAACAACCGCCAGGGGCTGCCGCTGGGCGGCGCCTACCTGCGGTACGCCAACGAGCGGATGCGGACGGAACTCCTGCCGGCCGCCCGGGCGTTGTACGACGCGGAGACGCAGCGACTGGCGGCGGACTACGCCGACGCCGAGGCCCGGCCGTGGGCCGCGGTGGCCACCGGCGCGGCGGCGGTCGGCGCGCTGGGCTGGGCGCAGCGGCGCCACTACCGGCGGACGAACCGCGTGTTCAACCGCGGGCTGGTGGCCGCGACGACCACTTCCGTCGCGGTGCTGCTGTGGCTGGTGGCAGGGCATGTGGTGGCGCGCGCGGAGCTGACCGCCTCGTACGAGCACGGCGCCCGGTCGCTGCGGGTGCTCAACGAGGCGCGGATCGACGCGCTCCAGGTGCGCGGCGACGAGAATCTGACCCTGGTGGCGCGCGGTGCGGTGCTCACGGGCGACCAGCAGGATTTCTACGAGGCCGGTTTCCGTTCGGGGATGAAGGACCTGGCCGGTACGGGTGATCATGGTGCCGCGGCGGCGGGAAGCAGACTGGGCAGGGCGCTGGCGCTGGCGGACGACGAGGCGGGGCGGGACCCGGTGCGCGAGGCGCTGACGCAGGTACGGCAGTGGCAGGCCCGGCATGCCCAGGCGCGGGCGTCGGACGAAAAGGGCGACTACGAGCGGGCGTTGGCGAAGGTCATCGGCGCGGACGGCTCCACCGGTGAGTCGTTCGACCGGGTGGCGGCCGGGCTGCAGAAGGCGCTGGTGCACGAACAGGGGGAGTTCCGGTCGGCGGCGGACAAGGGGCGCGGGGCGCTCGGCGGGCTGCCGGTCGGCACCGGGGTGCTGGCCGCGCTGGGCGCGCTGGGCGCGATCCTGGGGATCGGGCGCAGGCTGGCGGAGTACCGGTGAGGAGGACGGGTGAGGGGGACATGAACGGGCGCGCGCGAGGGCTGCGGAATCTGCGTGCCGTCCTGGCACCGGTCGCGGCCGGGATGTGTGTGATGGCGGCCGCGGCGGCGGTACTGGTGCCGGCGCTGGGCAGCGCCGAAGGGCACGACAAGCCCGGCGGTGGCGCGTCGTCCCCGTCGGCCACGCACCACGCGTACGGGCCGGGTTCGGCACCGGCGGCGCCGGCCGCCGCGGCCTGCACCGCGGACCACGCCGCCGCGAGCCTGCGGCCGTCGTCCGACGGCGGCCCGGCGGTGGACCGGATCAAGGAGAAGGGCCAGCTGGTCGTGGGCGTCGACCAGAACACCTACCGGTGGGGGTACCGCAATCCGGCCACCGGCAAGCTGGAGGGCTTCGACATCGATCTGGCCCGGGCCGTCGCCGCCGACATCCTGGGCCCGGACGCCAAGGTCGTCTTCAAGGCGGTGCCGACCAACCAGCGGATACCGGCGCTGCAGAAGCGCGCGGTCGACATGGTGGTGCGCACGATGACGATCAACTGCGCGCGCAAGCAGAAGGTGGCGTTCTCGACCTCGTACTTCCAGGCGGGGCAGCAGGTGCTGGCCCCGAAGACGTCCACGGTCAAGGCGTTCGACGGTTCGCTGCGCGGCAAGCGGGTGTGCACGGCCGCGGGTTCGACGGGTGAGTCGGAGCTGGCGGCGCAGCGGCACGGCGCCAAGGTGCTGACGGTGCCCAACCAACTCGACTGCCTGGTGCGGCTCCAGCTCGGCCAGGCGGACGCGGTGGTGACGGACAACGCGCTGGCCGCGGCGCAGGCCGCGCAGGACCCCACGGTGGAGCTGAAGGGCAAGCCGTTCACCGACGAGTCGTACGGCGTGGCGATGAACAGGGACGACACGGACCTGGTGCGGCGGGTCAACAAGGTGCTGGACGACTACCGGGGCGACGGCAGCCCCGACAGCCCCTGGATGCGGGCGTACCGCACCTGGCTGCGGGCCGATATGCCGGGGATATCCGGGCCGCCGTCGCCGGAGTACAGCGACTGACCACCAGGGGGGGCGTGCGGGGCGCGAACCGCCCCAAGGAGCGGTGTAGGTCGCTGATCGCCGCATGGAGCGGCCCGATGACGTTCACTATGGAAGAGAAGGAGGAAGCGCAAGGAGCCGGAACCGCAGCAGCCACCCGGTCACAGCAATCGCCGTGCACCGTACGCGTATTGGAGAGGTGATCGATGGGGGTCCCTGGACCCGTCCCCGGTTCTCCGGGGATGCCCGATGCCCCGGTGCTGGACCGGGAGGAGGTGGACCGCGCCCTGGCCCGGCTCGGCGCCGAGTACGAGGCGATCGAGACCTCCTTGCTGGCACTGCAGGACCACGCCGGCCGCCGGCTGCTGGAGGGCGCCGATCTGTCGGGCACCACCAAGGAGCGCTGGGCCGCCACCGAGCGGTCCATCACGGTCCTGTGGTCGCTGTTCGACGCGTACACGGCGACGCTGGAGGCGGCGCGCGAGGTGCGGGCGCGGCGGCGCTGGCCGTCCCCGGAGGACCTGGCGGAGCTGACGGGGCTGCTGCGGGACGACGGGGTGACGGTCCCCGGGGCGGCCGACGGGGAGACCGGCCGGGAGAGCGGGCCGGCCGTCCGCGGCGAGCGGTACAGCCTGGAGGAGCTCGTCGACCGGATGAACGGGCTCTACGCACGGTCGCTGGACGTGATCGTGGCCGCCGACGCGGTCTGGTCGGCGCTCCCTGCCCGGATAGACCTGCTCTCCGCCGAGCTGCAGCGCACCCGCTCGCTGGCGCACTCGGTGGGGGTGCGGCCGGGCGAGCATCCGGCGGGCGACGACCTGGAGCGGATCACGGACGAGCTGGCGCGGCTGCGCGCCCAGGTGATCGCCGATCCGCTGGCGTTCTGGGTGTCGTCGTCGACGGGGAGTTCGGCGCCGGGCGGGGGGCGCCCGGACACCGGCCGCTACGACCGCGCGGCGCGGGCGCTGGAGGACATCCGGCGGGAGGTGGCGGCGGTGCTGGACGTCCGGCAGGACGCGGAGCACCGGCTGATGCAGCTGCGCGACGTGCTCTCGCGGGCCGACCGGACGCTGACCGAGGCGCGGCAGGCACGCGGTGAGGTGCTGGCGAAGATCGCGGCGTCGGAGGTGCCGGCCGTCAGCGGTCCGCCCACGGCCCTGCACGAGCAGCTGGCCGCGGCCGCGGAGTACCGCAGGCGGTCGCTGTGGCACCGGCTCTCCCCGCTGCTGGACAGCCTGGAGGAGCGGGCCGAGGACGAACTCCACCGCGCCCGCGAGTCGTTGACCGCGGTCACCGCGCCGCTGGCGGTGCGCGCCGAGCTGCGCGGCCGGCTGGACGCGTACCGCGCGAAGCTGGCGCGGCACGGCCTGGCGGCGGATCCGCTGCTGGTGGAGCGGTACGACATCGCCCGCCGGATGCTGTGGAGCGCGCCGTGCGACCTCCGGGCGGCCGAGCACGCGGTGTGGCGCTATCAGCAGGCGGCAGCGGAGGCGCTGGCTCCGCAGCAGGTGGAGGGCAAGGGGGAGTCGTGACGGAGCGGACGGAGGGGAGCTGCCAGCGGCGCGGCTGCGCGGGCGGGTACGAGGACGTCGGCGGCGGCGAGCTGTACTGCGACCTGTGCGGGCTGGCACCGGTCGTCTCGCCGGGCGGCCTGCTGTCCTCGCTGCCCACGGACCTGACGGGCCGTGCTTCGGGGCACGCACCGGCGGGCCGGGACGCGGCCGGTGCACTGCTGACGGTCCCCTCCCCCGGCCCCGGTTCCGGCTCCACCCCGGCGTCCCGGCGCTCGGCGTCGTCCCGGCGCTCGGTCTCCGGCCGGCTGTCGCGCTCCCCGTCGGACGGCGGTTCGGCGGGCGGCCGGGCGGCGGTGTCGGTGCGCGGCGCGAGCAGCGGCGCGTCCTCCGGGTCGGCACGCGGACGGCTGGGCGCGGGCCTGGTGACGGTGCCCCAGGTGCCGCGGCCCGATCCGCGGACGGCGGTGCTGGAGCACCCCGAGGTCCCCGAGCGCAAGCGGTTCTGCAGCCGCGCCGACTGCGGCGCCCCGGTGGGCCGGTCGCGCGGGGAGCACTTCGGCAGCACGGAAGGGTTCTGCACCAAGTGCGGCCATCCGTACAGCTTCGTGCCCAAGCTGCGCCCCGGTGAGATGGTGCACGGCCAGTACGAGGTCGTGGGCTGCCTGGCGCACGGCGGGCTCGGCTGGATCTATCTGGCGATCGACCGCGCGGTCTCCGACCGGTGGGTGGTCCTCAAGGGACTGCTGGACACCGGCGACGAGGAGGCGCTGGCGGTGGCGATGTCCGAGCGGCGCTTCCTCGCCGAGATCGAGCACGCCAACATCGTGCGGATCTACAACTTCGTCGAGCACCTCGACCGGGGCACCGGCAGCCTCGACGGCTACATCGTCATGGAGTACGTCGGCGGCAGGTCGCTCAAGGACCTCGCCAACGACCGGCGCACGCCCCAGGGGAGGCGCGATCCGCTGCCCGTCGAGCAGGCGTGCGCCTACGGCATCGAGGCGCTGGAGGCGCTCGGCCACCTGCACGGCCGCGGCTTCCTGTACTGCGACTTCAAGGTCGACAACGCCATCCAGCAGCACGACCAGCTCAAGCTGATCGACATGGGCGCGGTGCGCAGGATGGACGACCACGACAGCCCGATCTACGGCACCATCGGCTATCAGGCGCCCGAGATCGCGGCACTGGGCCCCTCGGTCGCCTCCGACCTGTACACGGTCGCGCGCACCCTGGCCGTCCTCACCTTCGACTTCCAGGGCTACACCAACGTCTTCGCGGACTCCCTGCCCGACCCGGACAACATCGAGGTCTTCCGCACCTACGAGTCCTTCTACCGGCTGCTGGTGCGCGCCACGGACCCGGACCGGGCGCGCCGGTTCGGCTCCGCGGAGGAGATGGCCGAGCAGCTGACCGGGGTGCTGCGGGAGGTGGTGGCGCTCCAGACGGGCGAGCCCCGGCCGGCGCTGTCCACCCTCTTCGGGCCCGAACTGCGCGCGGTGGACACCGAGGTGCTGGCCCCGCAGGAGGGCGACAGTTCGCTGCTCGGGGCGCGGGGCGCGGCACCGTCCTTGCCCCGGCGGGCGGAGCCCGGCGCTCCGGTCCTGCGTCCCCTGGACGTCGCCGGTGCCGCCCTCGCACTGCCGGTGCCGCGGGTCGATCCGGCCGACCCGAACGCCGGGCTGCTGGCCGGGCTGCTGACCGCCGCCCCCGCCGAACTGCTGGGCGCCCTGCGCTCGGCGCCCACCGACTCCCTGGAGGTCCGGCTGCGGGAGCTGCGCGCCCATCTGGAGGCGGGCGACGGCACGGCGGCGCGGGCGGTGTCGGAGGCGATCGCGGCGGAGCCCGCCGACCCGTGGGCCACCCCGGTGGCGGGCGGCGGGACCGCCGGCGAGTGGGGCGCCGACTGGCGGGTGGTGTGGCACCGCGGCCTGGTCGCGCTCGCCACCGGGGACCGCGAGGGCGCCGCGCTGGCCTTCGACGCGGTCTACGACGCCTTCCCCGGCGAGCCGGCGCCGAAGCTGGCACTGGGCATCTGCGCGGAGCTGCTGGGCCAGTTGGACAACGCCGTGGAGTACTACCGCCTGGTGTGGGCGGCCGACCGCGGCTACGTCAGTGCCGCGTTCGGGCTGGCCCGGGTGCGGCTGGCGGCGGGCGACCGTACGGGCGCGGTCGAGGCGCTGGAGTCCGTACCGGAGTCGTCCATCCACTACACCGCGGCGCGGAGCGCGGCGGTCCGCGCCCGGCTGCGGCAGCGCGCGCCGTCCGATCCGCTGCTGGCGGATCTGCGGGCGGCCGCCCGGCAGGTCGAGGCGCTCGCCGGCTTCGGCCTGGACGCCGAGTGGCGGGAACAACTCGCCACCGAGGTACTGGGCAGCGCCCTGGACTGGGTACTCTCCGGTAGCCACGGTGCCGCGGCGGACGGTGAAACAACCGCGCACGGACGGCCGGCGCTGCTCGGCAGCCCGCTGGACGAACGCGGTCTGCGGTTCGGCCTGGAGCGGTCGTACCGCCTGCTGGCGCGGCTGGCGCAGCGTGGCGAGAGAAGGATCGAGCTGGTGGAACGGGCCAACCGCTTCCGCCCCAGGACGTGGGTGTGACATGGGTGTGACTGGGCCGTCCCGTTGTGCGGGGTGCGGTGGACCGCTCGACGCGGGGGACAAGTTCTGCGGCCGGTGCGGTGCCGACCTCCTGACACCGGCCGCACCGCCGGGGTACGGCGCGCCCGCGGGCCAGGGGGCGCCGGCCGTCCCTCCGGTGCCGCCGCTGCCCCCGGTGCCGCCCGCTCCCCCGGTGCCGCCCGCCCCGCCCGCAGCGGCCCCGGCTGCCGGACCCGCCGGCCCGCCGCCCCCGGACCCCACGACCCGTCTGCCGTACGCGAGTCAGGGCGACGCGCCGCTGCCGGACGGCGCCCCCGCCGCGGCCGGCTCCGCGACGCCGGACGGTCCGCCGCCCGCCGATCCCCGGGTGGCCGGATACGAGGTGGTCGCCGACGCCGCCGCCGAGGCCGCTTCCGGCGCGCCGCGGCCGGCGGCCCGGCCCGCCGGCACCCCCGCCCGGGGCACCCGACTGTGCCCCCTCTGCCGCTCCGGCGCGGTGGACGAGGACGGCCGCTGCGAGCGGTGCGGGCACGCCCGGCCGCGCGCCCGCGACCACATGGAGCGCGAGCTGGCGGGCCTGGCGGCCGTGAGCGACCTCGGCCATCGCCACCACCGCAACGAGGACTTCTTCGCGCTGCGGTCCGCCGCGCTGCCGGACGGCGCCCCGGTCGTGGTCGCCGTCGTCTGCGACGGCGTGTCCTCGGCGACCCGCCCCGACGAGGCGTCCCAGGCGGCGTCGGAGGCCGCCGGCGAGGCGCTGCTGGCCTCGCTGCCGCGCGGGACGCACCCCCAACAGGCCATGCACGAGGCCGTCCTGGCGGCCTCCGACGCGGTGGACGCGCTGGCCGCCGACCCCGCGCAGGCACACGACGAGCACCGCCAGCAGAACGCCCCGGCCTGCACGTTCGTGGGCGCGGTGGTCGGCGGCGGGCTGCTGACCGTCGGCTGGGTCGGTGACAGCCGCGCCTACTGGATCCCCAACGACCGTACGGCGCCGCCGGTCCGGCTCACCGAGGACGACTCCTGGGCCGCGCAGATGGTCGCCAACAACCTGATGTCCGAGGCCGAGGCGAACGCCGACGAGCGCGCGCACGCCATCACCGGCTGGCTCGGCGCCGACGCGTACGAGGTCGAGCCGCACACCGCGTCGTTCAAGCCGGACGGGCCCGGCCTGGTGGTGGTGTGCACGGACGGGCTGTGGAACTACGCCGAGTCCGCGGAGCAGATGGCCGCGGTGCTGCCGTACGACGCTCCCGTCCGGCCGCTGGACGCCGCCCGGGCGCTGGTGGCCCACGCCCTCGAAGGCGGTGGGCACGACAACATCACGGTGGCGCTGGTGCCGTTCCCCGCGCCGGCGGCAGGGGCCACGGCCTGACCGGCGGGGCACGGCCCGGCCGACGGAGCCCGGCGCACCGGCGCGCGGCGCACGGGCCGGTCGCGGGAGAACCGTGACCGGCCGTGTGGGATTGATCATTCCCGCGCCGGGCGGCCCGTCGCCGCGGGGCCCGTGACGGCCTCTCCCGCGGGTGTGCGGGCGGGCCGTGCGGACGGCCGCTGCCGCCGCTCCCCCGGCGGGCAATCCGCAGGTGGCACACGGCACGCGGAAAGCGGAACCGGTACACGTCACCCCACAGGGGCGTGAGAACGGAAAGTCCGGAGATGTCGGCTGTGCACCCGCGAAATCGGGCCGTACGGCCCGCCTCGCCGGGGCCCCGGAGAGGGAGGAGGCTGCGAAACTCCTTGCGAAGGTGGTGGACGTCGCCGATGCGGCGACGGGTACTGTGCGACTGAAGGCGACGGTCGCCAGGCGGACGGGGTGACTCTCGAAACGCCCTCGGCGACAACCGTTCGCATAAAGAAGCAGCACCAAAGAATCACAGTCAGTACCGACACGATCAGTACCGCGCAGTGCCCGAAAGAAACGGTACGGAGGGGGAAGAACCGACATGCCGACCTGCCCGAGCGGCCACCAGTCGGTGGCCGAAGACTGGTGCGAGGTGTGCGGCCAGCGGATGGCGGGTGCTGTCCCCCCGCCGCCGTCCCTGCCTGCCGGCTTCCTGAACACGCCGCCCAGCCAGCCCACCGGAGCACCCGGCCCGCCCCCGGGCCACGCCGGTCCCCCTCCCGGTCAGCCCGGTCCTCCTCCGGGTCAGGCCGGTCCCCCTCCGGGGCAGCCCGGTCCGCCCCCCGGCTTCGGCGGCCCCGGCCCCGGCCAGGACAGCGGCCAGGGCGGCTACGGCTTCCCGCCGCCGGCTCCCGGCCCCGGTGGCCCCGGTGGCCCCGGTGGCCCCGGCCCGCAGGGTGGCTACGGCTTCCCGCCGCCCGTACCGGGCCCCGGCCAGCCGCCGCCCGGCCCCGGCCCCGAGCAGTCCGCGCCCGAGCTGTGTCCGCAGTGCGGCCGGCCGCGCGAGGCGATGGCACCGTTCTGTGAGGAGTGCCGCTACAACTTCCTCACCAACTCCCCGACGTCCTACGCCCCGCCGCCCGGCCAGCAGCCCGGCCCCGGCACGCAGGGCGGCCAGCCCGGCTACGGCTTCCCGCCGCCCGCACCGGGCCCCGGCGGTCCCGGCCCGCAGGGCGGTCAGGGCGGCTACGGTTTCCCGCCGCCGCCCCAGCAGTCCCAGCAGCCGCACCCCCCGCAGCAGCAGGGCATGCCCGGCATGCCGCCCAGCCCCGGCCAGCCCGGCCCCGGCGGCTACCCCGGCCAGCCCGGCCCGCCGCCCGGCATGCCCGGCCCCGGCCCGGCCGGCCAGCCCGGTCCGCCCCCGCAGCAGGCGGACGACTGGCCGCTGAGCCCCCCGGGCGCCCAGCCCGGGCCGCCGCCGATGGCCCCCGCGCCGCCCGGCCCCGGCCCGCAGGCCCCGTTCGAGCAGCAGCCGCCCGCGCCGTTCCCGCCGCAGCAGCCGGGACCGTACGAGCAGCAGCCGCCGTACGAGCAGCAACAGCCCTACGAACAGCAGCCGTACGAGCAGCAGCAGCCGGCCCCGTTCGAGCAGCAGATGCCGCAGCAGGGACCCGGCGGGGACCAGCAGTGGAACGGCGGCCCCGGCCAGGGCCCCGCGGCGCCCCCGCAGGGCCCGGCGCCGGTCGTCGGTGCCGGCTGGGTCGTGGCGGTCGCGCCGGACCGTGAGTACTTCATGGCGATGATGGGCCGCAGCGGCCCGGAGGCCGCGGGCCTCAACCTGCCCGCGTACTCGCCCGAGCAGGTACTCCCCCTCGGGGGCGGCCAGCTCGCGATCGGCCGCCGCCGCAACAGCACCGGCGAGTCCCCGGACATCGACCTGGGCAGCTCGCCGGAGGACCCGGGCGTCTCGCACCAGCACGCGCTGCTGGTGCAGCAGCAGGACGGCAGCTGGGCGGTGGTGGACCAGAACTCCACCAACGGCACCACGATCAACCTCGCCGAGGACCCGATCCAGCCGTACGTGCCGGTGCCGCTCCACGAGGGCGACCGGGTGCACGTCGGCGCCTGGACGACGCTCACCGTCCGCCGGGGCTGACCGCACCAACAGGAGTACCGACAGCGGGGCGTGACCATCCGGTCACGCCCCGCTGGTCGTTCCGCCCCGGCTCCGTGGGGGCCGTCCTACGACCTGAGTCCTAGCCCGGAGCGTCTGCCACCATGGACGGGTGAACGAGAATCCGCGCGGCACGGTTCAGGGGCAGACCTTCTACGAGCAGGTCGGTGGCGAGGAGACCTTCCGTCGCCTGGTGCACCGCTTCTACCAGGGAGTCGCCGAGGACCCGTTGCTGCGGCCGATGTACCCGGAAGAGGATCTGGGCCCGGCCGAGGAGCGGCTGGCGCTCTTCCTCATGCAGTACTGGGGCGGCCCCCGTACGTACAGCGACGGCCGCGGCCACCCCCGGCTGCGGATGCGGCATGCCCCGTTCACCGTCGACCGGGCCGCCCACGACGCCTGGCTGCGGCACATGCGGGACGCGGTGGACTCCCTCGAACTGTCCGCGGAGCACCGCACGCAGCTGTGGAACTACCTCACCTACGCCGCCGCCTCGATGATCAACGCCGCGGACTGAACGGCGCCCGGCGGCCCGCCCTGCCCGCCGCGGGCTGAGGAACGCGTCACACCTCCCGGCCACCGTCGCATCCCGTCCCCCTCCCGTCACGATCCGGTCAAGGCCCCCCGGAAACCGCTTACCGGACGCCCCCGTCTCTGACAGCATCCGTTCATCTGTTTGGTGCTGACCACGGCAGGGGGAACCGTGACCGGCTTCGTCCTGCTACGGGTGCGGGCGCACCGCCTGCTGCTGGCCGCCGCGCTGCTGTCGGTGCTGCTGACCACCACGGTGCTGACAACGTTGGCGGCCTTCTCGGGGGCGGTCGGCGACGCCGGGCTGCGGGAGGCGCTGCGCACCCGCTCGGCAGCGGCCGCCGCCCTCCAGGTGAAGGCCCAACTACCCGCCGGGAAACGGGAGTCCGCGGACCGCGCGGTCAACCAGGGGGCGCGGCGGGCCTTCGACGGGCTGCCGTACACGGTGCGCACCCTGACCCGCTCCGGGCCGTACGCGCTGCCCCGCTCGCTCCGAGCGCCGGACGCACGCAAGGGCGAGCCGGACCTCACCCATCTCGCGGCCCTGGACCGCTCCCGCCTCACCCTCGTCAGGGGCACCTGGCCGGGGCACGTCACGCGCGGGCCGCTGCCGGTCGCGCTGCCCGAGGCCGCGGCCGCCCGGCTCGGTGCCGGGCCCGGCCGCCGGATCACCCTAGACAACCGGCTGTCCGGCCCCGCCCATCTGACGGTGCAGGTCACGGGCGTCTACCGGCCCAAGGACCGCACCGACCCCTACTGGAAGCTCGACGACCTCGGCGGGCGCGCGGTGCGCACCCTCGGCTTCACCACGTACGGCCCGCTGCTCGCCGATCCGGCGGCGTTCCGGGCCGGTCCGCTGGTGCAGGACTCGGTCGGCTGGCTCGCCACCGCGGACTTCCGGACGCTGACCGCGGACCGGCTGGACGCGCTGAGCGCCGCCGCCGGTCCGGCGCCCAAGGCGTTGATGGCCGATCCGGCGTTCGCCGGCCGGGCCACCGCCGGCACCGATCTGCCCGAGGCGCTGGGGCAGTTGCGGCGCGCGCTGCTGGTGAACCGCTCGACCATCCTGATCGTGGCACTCCAACTGCTGCTGCTCGCCGGCTGTGCGCTGCTGCTGGTCGCCCGGATGCTGAGCACCGAGCGGGCCGGTGAGACGGCGCTGCTGCGGGCCCGCGGCGGGTCCCGGTGGCGGATCGCCGGGCTGGCGCTCACCGAGTCGCTGCTGCTCGCCGTCCCGGCCGCGGTCGGCGCCCCGCTGCTGTCCGGCCCGCTGATGCGCCTGCTGGCCGGCGGCGCCCTCGCCCGTACGGGGCTGCCCCTGGACACCCGGCTCACCGGCCCGACCTGGCTGACCGGCGTCGGCGCGGCCCTGGGCTGCCCCCTCGCCGTCGCCGCGCCCGCCCTGTCACGGACCGGTACGGACTCCCCCGGGCGTACGGAGTGGCGGTCGTGGGGCAGGACGGGTGCGGACCTCGGGCTGCTGGTGATCGCCGGCGTCGCCTACTGGCAGCTCCAGCGGCAGACGGCCGGCGGTGACGGCACGGGCGGCGCCGGCGGGGTCCTGACCGGCGACACCACCGGGCAGCTGGGCATCGACCCGGTGCTGGTGACCGCCCCGGCGCTGGCGCTGCTCGCCGGCACGGTGCTCACCCTGCGGCTGCTGCCGCTCGCCGCCCGGATCGCCGAGCGGGGCGCGGCCCGCGGCCGGGGGCTGGCCGCGGCGCTGGCCGGCTGGCAGATCAGCCGCCGCCCTTCGCCGAGCTCTCCCCTCCGTTCGGGCAGGGGAGGCGCCCACCGCGGCGCGGGCCCCGTCCTGCTGCTGGTGCTGGCCACCGCGCTGGGCATGCTGGCGATCGGTCAGCGCGCCTCCTGGGACCGCTCGCAGGACGACCAGGCGGACTTCCGGGCCGGCGCGGCGGTGCGCGTACTGGCCAGCAGGATCCCGCAGTGGGGGCAGGGCGGCGCCTACGCGGCGGTGCCCGGTGTGGCCGCGGCGCTGCCCGTCGGCCAGGCCGAACTGGACCTGTCGGGCGGCCGGTCCTCCTCGCTGCTCGCCCTGGACACCATGGGGGCCTCCCCTGCTCGAACGACGTCGGGAGCCGGGGGAACGTCGGCGGGGGCGCTGCTGCTGCGCGGCGACCTGGTGGGCGGCGAGGCTGATGGCACCGCGGGCGCGGCGGCGGACGGGGTGCTGCGCGCGGTGGCGCCACGTGCCGGCGCACCCGGCGCGGACGGACCGGAACTCCCCACCGCCACCCGCGAGGTGCGGCTGACCGCCACGCTGCGCTCCCTCAAGGCCCTGCGGGTCGCCCCCGAGCGGGTGCAGCAGCCCACCGACGAGGCCGCCACCCACGAGACCGGGCCGGTGCCCGCCACCCTCGCCGTCCTGATCACCGACGGCTTCGGCGTCCCCGCCACCCTGCCGCTCAGCACGCTCCCCGCCGACGGCAGACCGCACACCCTGCGCGTGGACCTCGCCGCGGCGGCCGGCGCCCCCGCGGGCCGCCCGGCCGGCCCGTTGCGGCTGACCGGACTGGTCGTCGACACGGACCAGTCGGACGTCTCGCACCGCCAACGGCTGTCCGTCCTCGGTGCGCAGGCCGTCGTCGGCCACGACCCGCCCCGGGCCCTCACCCCGCCCGCCGCCCTGGCCTGGCGAACGCAGCTCAGCGACAGGAGCAGCTCGGTGGGCGAGGCGTACGGCCCGCGGGCGGACCGGGCCGAGGTGCCCGCGGGCGGCCTGCTGTCCCAGACGTACGACACCGGCGCCCGGCTGGACGACTGGGGCGCGGCGGTGACCTCGCTGCGGATCACCGTCGCGCGGCCGACGCCGCCGCCGCTCGCCGCCGTCGCCACCGACGCGTTCCTGCGCGACAGCGGTTCGAAGGTCGGCGCGGTCATCGATGTGCCGGTCAACGGGCAGCAGTTGAAGGCGCGGATCGTCCGGGCGGTACGGGCCCTGCCGGGCCCCGCGGACGGCGACGCCGGCAGCGGACTCCTCGTCGACTTCCGGGCGGTCAACGAGGCGCTGGCCGAGCGCGGCGCCGCGCCCCTGGCCGCCACCGAGTGGTGGCTGCGTCCGGAGCCCGGCGCGGTGGCGAAGGTCGTCGGCGCGCTGCGGTCCCGCCCGGACACCGACCCCGGCCAGGTCCTGGTCCGCGACGAGATCGCCCGGCAGCTGCACGACGACCCGCTGGGCCTCGGGCCGCGGAGCGCGCTGACCGCGGCGGCCGCGGTCGCGGTGGCGCTGGCGGCGGTCGGCTTCGCGGTGAGCGCCGCCGGTTCGGTCCGCGAACGGGCCCGGGAGTTCGCCGTACTGCGGGCCCTGGGGGCGCCGCGCCGCCAGCTCGCCCGGATGATCGCCGCCGAGCAGGGCGTGCTGATCGCGCTGGCACTGGCGGTCGGTGGGGCGCTGGGGACGGTGCTGACCCGGGCGGTGGTGCCACTGATCGTGCTGACCGGGCAGGCGGGCCGCCCGGTGCCGCCGGTGCTGGTGGAGCTGCCGGCCGGCCAGGTGGCCGCGCTGCTGGCGGCGGTCGCGGCGGTTCCGCTGCTGGTCGTCGCGGGCATCGGGCTGCGGCGCGGCGACCCGGTCGCGGCCCTGCGCGACCAAGGAGCGCTGTGACGATGACGAAGCTGCCGAGGGGCGGGGGCCGATGAGCGCGCTCACCTGGACGGGCCTGCTGGCCATCCGGCTGCGGACGGCGCGCGGGGCGGCGCTGGCGCTGGGCACGCTGGTGCTGGTCACGGCGTTCCTCGCGGCGGCGTTCCCGCGCGGCGTAGACGCGTACGAGACCCGCGGGGTGCGCCATGCGCTCGGCGCGGCGCCGCCCGAGCAGCGGACGGTGGAGATCTCCGTCGCACGCGGCGATGTGACCGCCGCCGACCCCGCGGCCGCCTACCGTGCGGCGGAACTCGGCCGCCAGGACCGGGCGATCCGGCGGCAGTTCGAGGAGCCGCTGCGGGTCTCCGGCGACCAGTCGCTGTACGGCGTACGCACCACCAAGGCGCTGAACGCACGCGACTCCTGGCTGCCCCGGCCGGAGGGCCCGGATCCCGCCATGTCGTTGTACGCGGTCGCGGACCTCGCCCGGCACGCCACCCTCACCCGGGGGCGGCTGCCGCGCGGCGCGGCCTCCGGGGCGCGCACCGTCGAGGCGGTGGTGACCGTGTCCACCGCCCGCACCCTCGGCCTGCGCGTCGGCAGTCAACTGCACCTGCCGGGCCTGACCGTACGGATCTGCGGGCTGCTCACCCCGCACGACCCGGACGGCCCGTACTGGGCCGTGGACCCGCTGATGGCTGCCGCCCGCCAGGACGTGTCGGCGGGCACACCGCCGCAGAAGTACTGGCGCGCCGGTCTGTTGCTGTCCCCTCAGGACGGGCCGGCGCTGACGGCCACCGAGGGTGAGCCGGAGAAGTTCTGGCGCTATCCGGTCGACGCGAGCGCGCTGACCGCCCAGGAGGCGCCGCGGCTGCGGGACCGGCTGGTCTCCCTCGAACACGGCGCGGCGCTCGCGAAGGTGCGGGGGGTCGCGGGCGGCGGCGCGCTCGCCGACAGCGCGGTGGACGGCCTGCTGGACGGCTTCGCGCGGATGCGGGCGGCGGTCGCGCCGGTCATCGCGGTGGCCGCGTTCGGGATCGGCACCGTCGCGGGCATCGTGCTGCTGATGACCGGGGCGCTGGCCGCGGCCCGGCGGGGCCCCGAGCTGGCGCTGCTGCGGGCCCGCGGCGCGTCGCTGGCCGGCCTGACGGGCCAACTGGCCGCGGAGGCCGGGGCGGTGGCGCTGCCCGCGGCGGCGGCCGGCGGCGGGCTGGCACTGCTCGTCGTCCCCGGCGAACGGGTGCTGCCGTCGCTGCTGGCGGCGGCCGGCACCGGACTGCTGGGCACACTCGCGCTGCCGCTGCGGGCCGCCGCCGCGCACCGCCGCCCGCGCACCGCCGCCCGCGCCGACCTGGCGACCGCCCGCCCCTCCCGGCGCCGTACGGTCGCCGAACTGACCGTGCTGGTCCTGGCGGCCGGTGCGGTGGTCGCGCTGCGCCGCCGCAGCACGGCCGCCGGCGGTGGCGTGGACGCCCTGGTCAGCGCCGCGCCGGTACTGATCGGGGTGATCGCGGCACTGGTCCTGCTGCGGCTCTACCCGCTCCCGCTGCGCCTGGCGGCCCGGCCCGCCGCCCGCACCTCCGGGCTGACCGGCTTTCTCGCACTGGCCCGCGCGGGCCGCGCGCCGGCCACCGCCGGACTGCCGCTGCTGGCCCTCCTGGTGGCGCTGACCACGGCGTCCTTCGGCGGCTCGGTGCTCGCCGGGATCGCCACCGCCCGCGACCGCGCGGCGCTGACCGCGGTCGGCGCGGAGGCCCGGGTCTTCGCCGACAAGCCGCTCCCGGCGGCCCTTCAGCGGGCCGTCGCGGCGGTGCCGGGCGTCGACGACGCGGTACCGGTACGGCTCTCCGTGCAAGCAGCCGACGACGGCGGCCCGCCCCTCTATCTGGTCATCGCCGACCCACCGGCGTACTCCCGGCTGGCCCGCGCCACCGGTCTGGGCGCCTTCTCCGCGGCGCAGCTGGCCGACCCCGGCGGGGACCGGCCGCTGCCCGCGATCGTCTCGCCCCGCGTCCTGGCCCGCTTCGGACGGGCGCCGATGGCGCTGCAGCCGGAGTTCGGCCAGCTCGTCATCCGCCCCACGGCCGTCCGCGCCGACACCCCCGCCCAGCCCGGCGGCGACTTCGTGCTGCTCAACGCCCGCAGCGTGGCCCGGCTCCACCCGGACACCTATGCCGAACCCGCCAACGGCCCCACCCTCCTGCTGCTGTCCGGCCACTCCCTGGACGCCGGGGCGCTGCGTGCCGCCGTCCGCGCCCACACACCGGCCGCCGGGCCGCCCCTCCGGCTCGCCCTGCGCTCCGCCGAACGCGCGGCACTCGCCGACTCGCCCCTGCAGCAGGGGGCGGAGCGCCTCTACACCGCGGCCGTGGTGGCCGGCGCCGGCTTCACACTGCTGGCCCTGCTGCTCTCGCTGCTCCAAGCGGCCCCGCAGCGCACCCAACTCCTCGCCAGGTTGCGCACGATGGGCCTGCCCCCCGCGCAGGGGCGGCGGCTGATGGTCCTGGAGGCGCTGCCGCAGGCGCTGCTGGCCGCGGCCGGCGGGGCGCTGGTCGGCGCCGCCGCGATCCGGCTGCTGAGCGCCGGGATGGACCTCGCCCCGCTCGCACTGCCCGGCGCATCGGGCGGCGGGGCGCTCGGCGCCGTACGCCTGCGCACCGATGCCGCGTCCCTGCTGCTGCCGTCGGCGGGCGTGGTCGTACTGGCCCTGGTGGTGGCACTGGCCCAGGCATGGCTGAGCGAACGACGGCGTGAGAGCGCCGAGTTGAGAATGGGGGAACGACCGTGACCACCGGTAAACAGCCCGGGACCGACGGGCCACGGCCCTCCGGGGAAGGACCCTCGGGCACCGGGGAACGACCGTCGGCGTCGGGGGAACCGTCTCTCGCCGAACTGGAGCGACGTGCCGCGTCCCGGCGCGGGCGGCCCGCCTACGGGCACGACGCGCTGATCGTCTGCGACCGTCTGGTACGCGTCTTCACCACCGACGGTGTCGAGGTACAGGCGCTCCAGGGGCTCGATCTCCTCGTCGCCGAGGGCGAGTTGATGGCCCTGGTGGGGGCGTCCGGCAGCGGCAAGTCGACGCTGATGAACATCCTGGCCGGTCTGGACGTGCCGACCGCGGGCGCCGCCCGGGTCGCCGGCCGTGATCTGCTGACCATGGACGCCGGGGCCCGGCTGGGCTACCGGCGTGACGTCGTCGGCTTTGTCTGGCAGCAGACCGCCCGCAACCTCCTGCCGTATCTGACCGCGGCGCAGAACGTCACCCTGCCGATGCAGCTGCGCGGCGGCCGGCGCCGGGCGGCCCGTACGAAGGCGGCAGACGAGCTGCTGTCGATGCTCTCCCTCGGCCACTGCCGCGACCGCCGGCCGCACCAGCTCTCCGGCGGCGAACAGCAGCGCACCGCCATCGCGGTGGCACTGGCCAACAACCCGTCCGTCCTGCTGGCCGACGAGCCGACCGGCGAGCTGGACTCCCACACCGCCGAGCAGGTCTTCACGGCCTTCCGCACCGCCAACGAGGAGCTGGGCACCACGATCGTGATCGTCACCCATGACCAGGCGGTGGCCGACGAGGTCCGGCGCACGGTCGCCATCAGGGACGGGCGGACGTCGTCGGAAGTGCTGCGGCGCACCGAACGGGACGCCGCGACCGGCCAGGAATCCCTGGTCGCCCGCGAATACGCGATGCTCGACCGCGCGGGCCGGCTCCAGCTGCCGGCCGACTACACCAGCAGCCTGGGCATGGCGCACCGCGTCCTGCTGGAGCTGGAGAGCGATCACATCGGGGTGTGGCCGGACCCCACCGCGGACGGCGCGGCAACCGAGGAGAACGGCGACGGGCCGGCCGGGACCGCCCAGGGCACCTGAGGACGGGCCCGCGCCCCGCCAGCGCACCGGCCGGCCGCCGGCCCGGGCGGGCAGACGGCGGCTCGGGCGGGCAGGCGGCGGCTCGGGCCGGCGCGGCTGCTCAGACCGGCGTGACCGTCAGCCCCGACAGCCCCGTGAGCCCGGCCGGGCCCCCGGTCCGTACGGCGATCGACCCGTACGGGGTGCTCAGTCGCAGCCAGCCGCCCGCGGACAGCAGGCTCAGCGGCGGGGCCTGCACCTGCGCGGCGGGCACGCCGCCGCCCGTGGTGAGCGCCCCGGCCCGCACCGGACGGAGGAAGCCCAGCGACTGTGCGGCGTGCGCGGCACGCAGCGGAAGGTGGGTGTCGCCGAGGGTGCGCGACCAGATCTCCCGGCCGATGCGGTCCCGTTCGGCGCGGGTGCGGTGCTGGGGCGGCAGCGCCTCGTCGCGGGCGCGGAACTCGGTGACCGCGGCAGCCACCGCCCGCGTCAGCGCCTCGGGCGTCGGCAGCCCGGGCACCCGCTGCCAGCCGCCGCGCGGCGGCAGCAGCCCGGTCCACGGCGGGCCGGTCACGGAAGCGGGCACGGTGAGCGCCCCCCGTGACTCCTCGATCCCTTCGAGGAGCTCACCGGCCGAGACGGTGGTGTCGAGGGTGGTGTCCTCGGCGAGCCGCGCGGTACGGATCGCCAGCACCTCGAACGAGGGCGGGCGTCCGAAGACGGCAAGGACCCCGCCGCCGGCCTGAAGCCGGACCGTCGCGGCGCGGTCGTAGTGGATCAGCCGGGCGAGGAAGGCGGCGAGGTCCGCCGCCTCCCCGTCGTCGGCCAGGTGCAGCGCGGTCATACCGCGGCGGTTCCCTCCTGGTGCGCGGCGTCGTCGAGGTACTCCTTGAGGATCGCCTTCTCCTCCGCGGTGAGGCGGCGCGGACGCTCCTCGGCGAAGTTGTACGGCACGACGACGGTCGAGGCCCGCAGATAGAGGGCCTCGTCGTCCTTGACCTCGTAGGCGACCGTCATCGACGCGGCGCTGATCTTCGTCACCCACAACTCGACGGTCACCGGCGCGGGCCGGTGGACCAGCGGCCGCACGTAGTCGATCTGGTGCCGGGCGACGACCGAGCCGCCCGTGAACGACGGGCTGCCGCCCCCCGGCGCCAGCCGGCGCATGAAGTCGATCCGCGCCTCTTCGAGGTAGCGGACGAACACCGCGTTGTTGACATGGCCGAACGCGTCCATGTCGGACCAGCGCAGGGGGCAGGAGAAGAGGTGGCGCACGTCGGTCAGCCCCGGGTGAGCTTCTTGTACGTGGCGCGGTGCGGGCGGGCCGCGTCCGCGCCGAGGCGCTCGACCTTGTTCTTCTCGTACGACTCGAAGTTGCCCTCGAACCAGAACCACCGGGAGTCGCCCTCGTACGCCAGGATGTGCGTGGCGACGCGGTCGAGGAACCAGCGGTCGTGGGAGACGACCACGGCGCAGCCGGGGAACTCCAGCAGCGCGTTCTCCAGCGACGACAGGGTCTCGACGTCGAGGTCGTTGGTCGGCTCGTCGAGGAGCAGGAGGTTGCCGCCCTGCTTGAGGGTGAGCGCCAGGTTGAGGCGGTTGCGCTCACCACCGGAGAGCACACCGGCCGGCTTCTGCTGGTCCGGGCCCTTGAAGCCGAAGGCGCTCACATAGGCGCGCGACGGCATCTCGACCTGGCCGACGTTGATGTAGTCCAGCTCGTCGGAGACCACGGCCCACAGGGTCTTCTTGGGGTCGATGTTCTCGCGGCTCTGGTCGACGTAGGAGATCTTGACGGTCTCGCCGACCTTGATGTCGCCGGAGTCCGGGGTCTCCAGGCCCTGGAGCATCTTGAACAGCGTGGTCTTGCCGGCGCCGTTCGGGCCGATGACGCCGACAATGCCGTTGCGGGGCAGGGTGAAGCTGAGGTCCTCGATGAGGACCTTCTCGCCGAATGCCTTGTTGAGCTTCTCGACCTCGACGACGATGTTGCCCAGACGCGGGCCCGGCGGGATCTGGATCTCCTCGAAGTCCAGCTTCCGCATCTTGTCGGCCTCGGCCGCCATTTCCTCGTAACGCGCCAGACGCGACTTGGACTTGGCCTGCCGCCCCTTGGCGTTGGAGCGGACCCACTCCAGCTCTTCCTTCAGACGCTTGGCACGCTTGGCGTCCTTCTGGCCCTCGACCTTCAGACGGGTCTGCTTGGTCTCGAGGTACTTGGAGTAGTTGCCCTCGTAGCCGTGGGCACGGCCGCGGTCGAGCTCCAGGATCCAGCCGGCGACGTTGTCGAGGAAGTACCGGTCGTGGGTGACGGCGACGACGGTGCCGGGGTACTTGGCCAGGTGCTGCTCCAGCCACTGCACGGACTCGGCGTCCAGGTGGTTGGTGGGCTCGTCGAGGAGCAGCAGGTCGGGCGCCTCGAGCAGCAGCTTGCACAGCGCGACGCGGCGGCGCTCACCACCGGAGAGGTTGGTGACCGCCCAGTCACCGGGCGGGCAGCCGAGGGCGTCCATGGCCTGCTCGAGCTGGGTGTCCAGGTCCCACGCGTTGGCGTGGTCGAGGTCCTCCTGGAGCTTGCCCATCTCCTCCATCAGCGCGTCGGAGTAGTCGGTCGCCATCAGCTCGGCGACCTCGTTGAAGCGGTGGAGCTTGCCCATGATCTCGGCGGCGCCGTCCTGCACGTTCTGCAGGACCGTCTTGGACTCGTCCAGCGGGGGCTCCTGGAGGAGCATGCCGACGGTGTAGCCCGGGGAGAGGAACGCATCACCGTTCGACGGCTGCTCAAGACCGGCCATGATCTTCAGCACCGTGGACTTACCGGCGCCGTTGGGACCCACGACGCCGATCTTCGCGCCCGGCAGGAAGCTCAGCGTCACGTCGTCAAGGATGACCTTGTCGCCGTGCGCCTTGCGCGTCTTGCGCATCGTGTAGATGTACTCAGCCAAGAGAAACCGTCCGCCAGATTGGATCGATCAGAGTCTGTGTGCGCCGCCGCCCGGTGCCACCGCGCGCCGAGGCCGGAGGAGGGCAGATACACCCCATCTTGCCGTACGTCCATCCCTGGAAGGAAACGCGTGCCAAGGGACGGACGCCAGTGGCCCCGGAGCGAGACAACGCTCCGGGGCCACGGGGTGTTCCCACCGCGACCGCTCGATCACCCTGAGGTCACGAGCGCTCACCGATGGTTACTGCGGGTACTTCAGGTACTGCGGGTACTGCCGGGCACCGCTGGGTGCCGCTGAGCTGCGCGTCACTGCGCGGGGGTGCCGGCCTTCTTCTTGCGGAGGAAGAACACCGCGGCACCGCCGACCACGACGAGGACGACCGCGACGCCCGCGATCATCGGGGTGGCGCTGCTGGAGCCGGTCTCGGCGAGGTCGGTGCCGTGGCCGCCACCGGTGGTGCTCCCGCCGACCGACGCCGGGCTGGGCTTCGAGGAGGGCTTGCCGCCGCCGCTGCCGGCGGTCTTGCAGTCCAGCACGCCGGTGAACGACTTCTTGAAGCCGCCCGCACCCGTGATCGTGATGTTGTACGGCTGGTCCTCGCCCACCGGCACCGTCACGGTCTGCGACGCGCCGGGCTTGACCTCGTAGTCCTTGCCGGACAGCTGGAAGCGGAACGCCTCGTCGCCCTTGTTGCTGGCCGTGACGTCCACGCCACCCTTGGCGCAGTTCTTCTCGGCGGTGATCGCCGGGATGGCGCCCTGCTTCTTCCAGGAGACCGTGGCGGCCGCGGAGACCGTGGACTCGCTGGAGCCGGCCAGGATCTGGGTCTGGCTCTTGGCGTGCTCACCGATGCCGGTGAAGGCACGGCCGACCGGGACCTTGGTGGCGGCCTGCGCGGTCAGCGAGGTGTTGCCGTCCGCGGTGCCCTTCGGCACGTCGAAGAACAGCTGGGTGCCGTCGGCGGCGCTGGTGACCGGCTTGCCGTCCTTGCCGACGACCTTCACACCGGCCGGCGCACCGGCCGCCGGGGAGATCGTCACGCTGTCGGCGTTGGTGTGCACGGTGACCGGGCCCAGCTTGCCGCCGGACTTGCCGGAGACAGCCGGCGGGTCCAGCGTCAGGGACGCCTTGGGCTCCGCGACGCTCTGTGCGTTCTTCTCCAGGTACTCGGCGAGCTTCTCGGCCGCCGGGTCGACCGCGTCCACCTTGACGTGGTCGGAGAAGCGCCAGATCGCGACCTGGGTGCCGGCCGCGGCGGTCTTCTCGGTGAGGTTCCCGGCACCGGCCTTGGAGGCGAGCGCGGCCAGGTCGTTCACCTGCGGGTAGGAGTTCTGCAGGATCCAGCGGATCTTGCCGGCGTCCGCGTTGTTGTGCAGCGACGAGGCGCTCCAGGGCACTTCCTGGTACTTGGCCTGCTGCTGCGTCGGGTTGTGGATGTCGATGCAGTACGTCTGGAGCGTGCCGCCGTTGTCGACCGACATCTCGAAGAGCCCGGCGCCGACGCGCTGGTCCCCGCCGTCACTGTGCACGACCGCCTGGTCGAACGTCTTCAGTCCGCCGAGTGTGGCGGTGGCGCCCCCGTGAGCCGGGGTGGTCTCGTCCGCCGCGGCAGTTCCCGCGGTGGCTATTGCGCCCGCCGCGACCAGGCCGGAGGCCACGACCGCGGCGGCAAGGCGGGCTGCGCCCCGCCTCTTCATGGAAAGCATGAATTTCCCCTCTGGGCGAGACGGTCGGGTGGGGTACTCGTCTCGCCGAAAGATCCCAAAGAACTCAACAGCCGAACGTCAGCCCCCGTGAGCCCCCGTGAGTACTCGTCGGATCTTATGGAGCAGGCGCATCAGGGTCCCCAGTAATGGCATCCCATAAGCGATCCGAATCGCAATCGTTATCGATGCCCGTCACCCTGACCTGGCATTATCGATAAATCGCCGGTGGTTTTCAGGGCACTGACACCTTCTTGGGTGAATTGCCCCCGCCCGACGAGCGCTCCTCCCCGACCGGCACCGCCGTTCTCCCTCCTCCTGCATCCGACTCCACGGGGGTGCCCAAGCTCCGTGCAGGCGACGGTCGTTGCGTCGGATCCTGTTCCTGTCCCGGGCCGTCCGTCCGCCGCTGCGTCTCCGGGACGAAGTCGGCCGCTGCCTTCGCCGCCCGCACCACTCGGCGGAACGCCGCCGTGCCGCGCGAGAGGTCGTGGCCGATCGTGACGGCGTCGACCTCGGCCGAGAACCACCGCTGCCCGCCGCGCTCGGGAGGCTGCTCGCCCTCCCGCAGTCGCAACCGCCCCTGCACCACCAGCGGTTCGCCCACCGCCACCGACGCGGCGACGTTGTCCGCGAGTCCGCGCCAGGACCGGACCGTATAGAAACTCGTCTCCCCGTCCGTCCAGCGCTCCTGCGCCTTGTCCCACCGCCGGGACGTCGCCGCCAGCCGGAACCTCGCCACGGTCACACCCGCCGTGGTCTGCCGGTGCTCCACCGCCGTCGCGGCATTCCCCACCAGCGTCACCATCGTGTCGTTCACGGAAATCGCCTCCCCCGTCCTGCGCGCTCGCCCCTGTCGCTCGCGCTGCGTTGACCTCATGCTGCACCGGTCCGGCGAAGTGCGCCGGGGCCTGTGGACGGTCGGCCGAGTGTGGATAACCGCGCCACCCGAAAGGGGGACCGGAGGGGGCTGGACGGGGCTGGAGGGGGTGGAGGGAGCTCGGAGAGAGGGCCGGAGATGGTTCGGGGGAGGGCGAGAAAGAAGAGGGCCGGAAGGCGGAAGGCCGCACGGCTCGTACCCGCTGGTACCCGCCGCGCGGCCCACGCACCGGGCTCACCCCCCGGCCCTCACACCTCGGCCCTCACACCTCGGCCCTCACACCCCCGACGCCACCGCGTACTGCTCCCGGACCTCGCGATAGCGCAGCAGCTCGGCGGCGACCGGCTCCAGCACCCGCGCCCGCCCGCAGCCCGCGGCCGCGCTCCGCAACCGCCGCTCGGCGTCCTGCCCGTACCGCCTGGCGGGGCCGCGCGCCACCACCCGGCACATCCATGACAGCGCCGGCCCGCCCACCGAGCCGACCACCGCGGGCAGCAACCCGGAGACCCAGGCCGACGCATCGGCCACGCCGGTGACCGCGCCCAACAGCCACAGCAAGCCGACGACTTGGAGTACGGAAAGCAGCCCCTGCAGCGCGGCGGCCACCGTCCACCAGCGCGGTTTCACGGCCGGTCCGCCCCGTAGCGACTCCTCGGAATCGGCCGCCACCTTGTCCAGCGCCTCCGGCAGCCCGTACGCACCCCGGTCCGCCGCCTCGCGCACGGCCTGGGCCCAGGGCGCCGGCAACCCGTGCGCCGCCTCACCCGCCACGGCCCGTACGGCATGCTCCACCACCGGGCGCGCAGCCGCCCGCCCGTCCACCGCCGCGTCACCGCCCGCACCGGAGACCGCCGACCCTGCCGAGACCGCCGACCCTGCCGCCACTGCCGCCACGGCCGACGGCCCCGACCGCCCGGAGCGCGCGGGCCGCCCCGACCGCCCGGACGCCTTCACGGTGGGCGCCCTTCGCGCCCCCACAGTCCCGATGGCCCCGGCGGTCCCACTCGCCCCCACAGTCCCAGCCGCTCGCGCCGATCCGCCCGCACTCACCGTCCCCACCGCTCCCTCAGTCCCCATGAGCACCCCCGACGAGCCGCCCGCGCTCTGCCGACGCCGCCCCCGCCGAGGCCCTCCCCGCCGCCCCCGCATCCGCGCCCACGGTGACCCGCAGGCCCGCTCGGCGTACCGCAGCCAGTCGCGCTCCGCCGCGCTCCCGGCGGCCACCGCGCCGACCGCGTCGGCCAGCCGGTTGTCGAATTCCTCGCGCGCCCGCTCCGTCAGCCCGACCCGGCTCCGGGCCACGTACACCGACCGCAGCCGTTCGGCGGCCGCGTCCACGTCGGCCGCCAGCCGCCGGTCCGGTGCGCCCCGCTCCGCGACGAACTGGCCGAGCGCCTCGCGCAGTTCCCCCACGCCCTGGCCGGTCGCGGCGGACAGCGCCAGCACCGCGGCCCCGGGCTCCCCGTGCTCGCCGAGCGCCAGCCCGTCCTCGTCCAGCAGCCGGCGCAGATCGTCCACGACCTGGTCCGCGGCGTCGCCGGGCAGCCGGTCCACCTGATTGAGGACGACGAACATCACCTCGGCGTAACCCGCCAGCGGCCGCAGATACCGCTCGTGCAACACGGCGTCGGCGTACTTCTCCGGGTCCACCACCCAGATCACCGCGTCCACCAGTTCCAGCATCCGGTCCACCTGGGCGCGGTGTTCGGTGGCCGAGGAGTCGTGGTCGGGCAGATCGACCAGGATGAGTCCGCGCAGGTCGGAACTGCCGTCGGCAGGCACGTGGCGGCGGTGCGCGGGCACGCCGAGCCGGCGCAGCAGCCCCTCGGCGCCCGGTCTGCCGCCGGGCCAGACGCACGCCACCGGTTCGGCGGTCGTCGGCCGCCGCGGCCCGACCTGCGAACGGTTCGCCCCCGCCAGCGCATTGAACAGCGACGACTTACCGCTGCCGGTGGCACCCGCGAGGGCGACGACGGTGTGCTCGCCGGACAGCCGGTACCGCTCGTCCGCCACCTCCAGCACCCGTCCCGCCGTCTCCAGCATCCGCCCGTCCAACCGGGACCGTGACAGCGCGATCAGCTCGCGCAACGCCTCCAGCCGCCCCCGCAAACCACCCGACACGGCCCGTCGTCCCCCGTCAGCGACCCAGCGGTACCCGCCGCCCCCGCGTTCCACGTCCAACGGCCCGCGCGGCTGAATCAGCGCCTCCACATCACTCTGCGACGCCTCACTCCCTGTTACGCCCCAGGCCCCGGTGCCCGCGCCGGTGCCCGACCCGCCACCTGCGCCTCTGCCCGTGCCCATGCCCGTGCCGACGTCCGGGCCACTGGCTCCTCCTGAGCCGGCGGGGCGGAATGCGCCGTACGACCCGCCGGGAGACGCTCCATCCGACCCGGCGCGGGACTCCCCGGAGGAGGCGCCACGTGGTCCGCCGTACGAAGCGGCGGGGTAGGCGCCGTGCGAGGCAGCGCGCGACGCTGCCTGTGGCACGGCGTGCGACACGGCAGGTGACGCGACGCGTGGGTCGCCGAACGACTCGCCCCACGACTCCGCGCACGACTCCCCGTACGACTCTGCGCTCGGGCCGCCGCCTGCCTCTGCGCACGGCCCTTGGTATGGCACTCCGCACGAAGCGTCACCCGCTTCCTGACCGCCTGCCGCCCCGCCCTCAGGCGTCGCCACAGACGACGGTTCCACTCCCGCCCCACTCATACCCCGCCGCACGTCCACCCCCGTGCGAACTCCGGCCACACCCCCCGCTTCAGCCGCATCCTCCGCTCCAGGCACGCCTTCCGTTCGCGCCCTGCCTTCCCCCCTGGGCTCTCCACCCCTCACCCTTCGCGCGATTAATCCGTCATCCCAGGTACCGCCCGATTCCCCCGCCCCCCGCACACCCGGCTCCGCTCCTCCCTCAAAGTCCGCATTCCCCTCTGTCTCCACACCCGCCACCGGCCCACCTCCGTCACCGGAAGCCACAACCCCCTCACCCTCAGCCCCCTCACCCACAGCCGTCTCGCCCACAGCCCTCACACCCGCAGCCGTCTCGCCCATCGCCACCTCACCCGTCGCCGCCACCTCCCCCTCTCCCTCCGCCCCAGTCACCTCGTAACCGCTCACCCCGAGACCTCCTCCTTGGCCAGTTCCAGCCCCGCTCCCAACCCCGACCCCGCCTCCGCCCCCAACCCTGATCCGAACCTCGGTCCGGACCCCGACGGCGCCCGCACCGCCGCCTTCAACTCCTTCGCCCGCTCCTGCTCCGTCTCCCGTTGCTCCGCCTGCCGCTCCCTCTGCAATACGGAGAGCGCGGCGATCAGTTCGGCCTGCTGTTCCGGCGGGACGGTCAGCTGGTCCAGAGGGGCCAGCCGTCGCTCACGCTCACCGTCCAACGCGCGCTCCAGATACGTGGTCAGCAGCCGGCCACCCCGCTCGCAGAGCCGTAGCGCGGTCTGGGCCCCCAGGAGATCGGCCAGGTTCTCCCCCGCCGTACGGGCGCGCCGTCCGCCGAGCAGCGCGGTGGCCAAGAGCGCCGCCGCGTCCTCCGGTTCCACGGAACCCAGGCGCTCACCGGCCTGCCCGGCACGCGCCTCGCGGGTCTCCTCCTCGGCCAGCTCCTCCAGGCACCTCCGCCAGCGCCGCACGATCACACCGAGCCGCTCACCCGCACCCGCCGCGCCCGCGGCCGCCGTCAACGAGACCTCCGCCGCAGCCGGATCGCGCCGCCAGGCTTCCGCGGCCCGCTCGTCGGCCTCTTCCACGGCGCAGGTCAGCAGCGCGGTGAGCCCCTGGGTCAGGGCGTCGAGCAACTCGTCCGACCGGCCGCCGAACCCGTGGTCCCGCCAGTGGGCGCGGGCATCGCCGGACAGCACCTCACCGGCCGCGACCTCCCGCCGCACCCGTCCACCGGCCAGCTCGTACGCCTCCTCGACCCGCCCGGCCAGCCGCAGCGCCGCGGCGTGCTGGGCGGCGGCGGCCCCGGCCAGCGCGGGGAGCCGGCTGCGCAGCGAGGAGATCACGCCGGCCGCCGTACGCTCCGCAGCGGCGGCGCGTGCGACGGGGTCCTTGGCGTGCCGCTCCAGCCAGTCCCGCAGCGCCGCGACAGCCGTGGCGGGCAGCAGCCCGCTCCCGCCGCCGGCCGACTCGGGCAGCTCGGGAATGGTGAACCGCGGGACGTGGCCGAGACCGGCCCGCTGCAGGAGTTCCGCGTACCGGCCGGAAATGTCGGTGGCGATCTGGTGCGGCACCCGGTCCAGCACGGTCACCAGCGTGACGTCGTACTCCTTGGCCGTACGCAGCAGATGCCAGGGCACCGCGTCCGCGTACCGGGCGGCCGTGGTGACCAGCACCCACACGTCCGCGGCGCAGATCAGCTCCGCGGCCAGCTCACGATTGCGGGCGACCAGCGAATCGATGTCCGGCGCGTCCAGCAGGGCCACCCCGCTGGGCAATGCGGAATCCGCCTCGATCCGCACCGTGAGCGCCCCCGCCCCACCGGCCTCACCCCCACCGCCGATCCCACGCCCACCACCGAGACCGTGCTCACCGGCTGCCTCCGCCGCCTCTGCGCCGCGCCCGCCACGGCCGTAGCTCCCATAGGAAGGAGCCGCGCACGGGTACTCCCCCTCCCCGGAGCCCCCGTCGTCCTGCTCGGGAACCCACACCCGGGTGAGCTGCGGCAGCACCCGTGGCCCGGAGAACCAGTGGACGTCCTCGGGATGGCAGACCAGCACCGGCGTACGCGTCGTCGGACGCAGCACCCCGGCCTCCGAGACCCGCCGCCCGACCAGCGAATTGACCAGGGTGGACTTGCCCGCCCCGGTGGATCCGCCGATGACGGCCAGCAGCGGGGCCTTAGGTGACCTGAGCCGGGGAATCACATAGTCGTCGAGCTGGGCGAGCAGCTCGTCCCGGTTGCGCCGGGCACGGGCAGCGCCCCGTAGTGGCAGCGGAAAGCGTGCGGCATCGACGCGGTCGCGCAGAACGGACAGTGCGTCGATCAGCCGGGGTCGTACGTCCAAGGTCGCCACATGTGAAGAATGCCCAATTTCGTTCGCTTTTTGAAGCGTATAACCCCTCGTGCCCGCCGCAAGAACCGTTACAGAACGGGGCAAGTGGCCCATGGGGCGATCGCGACAAGTGAGGTGCAGGCATAACGAGTGCACAACACCCGAGGCGCGAGACGTCAAAAGCGGTGCAGGATTCGTACCTGCCTGCGATTATCGGGACCGCTTCACCGAACCTCCACAACGTGCCACGGAGGTGAAGCAACCGGGACGAGGCACCCGGACCTCTATCCTTGTCCGCGGTCCGTGATCCACGTCCACACCCGGCCCCCGTAGCTCAGTGGATAGAGCAGGTGCCTTCTAAGCACTTGGCCGCAGGTTCGAGTCCTGCCGGGGGCGCTCTCCAAGACCTTCCCTTCGGGAGGGTCTTTTTGCTGGTCAGGACGCCTGCGGCCGCACATGCGAAAGCGCCGGACCCTCCCCTGCCGGTCTGGGGAGGGTCCGGCACTGTCCCGCTGTCACCGGGTTTCTGCGGGCGGCTGTGGCAAATGCGTGGCGAAGCTTCCCCGGCCGCTCAGTCGACGTCGGTCAGCTCGGGGAGATCCTCCTGGGCCTCCATCCGGCGCTTCAGGTCAGGGAGCTGCCCGGAGATGCATCCGGCGTAGAACGCCAGCAGGACCGGGACGCTGTTGCCGGCCCAGTAGGCGACCTGCGCGGGCGGGATGCCGTCGTTGAGCCACTTGGTCAGGCGGCTGTGCCGGATGTCGTAGATGCGCTTCCCCATAGGGGACTCGTACTCCCGCTCGGTCAGCTCTTCCTTGCGAGCGCTCCGCCATGCCCGGCGAGTCACCGAGCCGGCGATGATCCCGCCCTTCTCTCCCTGGAACAGCCGGTCACCGGGCTTCAGGTTCTCCTCCCTTATGTGCTCGCGGAGAATCTTCGTCAGCGCTGGCGGCCCAGGGACGGCGCGGGTGTCCTCTTCCGCTCGCCCCTTCAGGCCTCGCCGCTCGTGAATCTCACCGTCGTCCGTCCAGTTCTTTCCCACCTCTGGCTCCGCGGTGTGGAAGAGGACTTCGCACCACTGGTCCTCGGCGTCCGCCGGAGGCAACTGGACGTCATCCACGTACATCGCCGCTGCCTCCTCCGGGCGCGGGCCGGTGTAGTAGATCGTGGAGAAGTACGCGTACAGCCGCCGGCCACCTCGAGGACGACGCCGGATGCGCGCCAGGATGCGCGCCATCCGGTGCGGGTGGATCAGAGAACGTCTGTCCACAGCATTGGACGTCTTTGGCGTTGCGCCCCTCCCCTTCGGCAAGGGGTTCGTGCGCAGGATCCGGTGCTTTATCGCGTACTCGATGGCGGCGTTGAGGACCCGGCGGGTGCGCTTGACGGAGCTGGCGGCCGCCCGTGTGCCGTCCAGCTTCTTGCCCACGGCACGAAGGACTTCGTCGACCTTGACCGGGTCCTCCCACGCGGCCATCGACAGCGTGTTGCGTTCCACCCACTTCAGGATCGTGGCCACCTGCGGCGGCGCTTCCTCGCGTCGGCGCGTGTTGAATGCGTACTCCCGCAGCGCCGTGCGCACGTCCACCGGCTTGAACGCCATCGGTGGAGTACGCAGCATTGCGATAGTCGTGGCCATCAACACCTTCGACGTGGTCTTACGGCTATTGCCCGACGTGCGCTCCCATTGAGCGTCCGCGAACTGAACGGCGAAGTCGTACCAGTTCACCGCACTCGCCCCCGACTGGTACGTGACCGGGCGCCCGGTGGTGAGGCTGAACGCTTCACCACGGCTTGTGGCAGCAACCAGCTCGGAGCGGAAGGAGTCCGCGAGCGCTCGCGTGGCGAACGGCGCTCGCCACTCCTTGCCGTTCAGTGCCCAGCGCACGCTGTAGGACGTCTTGTTCTTGCCTCGGTAGACCCGGATGCTCCAGATCTTGACGTTGTACGTGGTGTCCATCAGGCGCGGTCTTCCCGTCCGTCCAACCAGTGTTCGTAGTCGCTGCGGCGGATGCGGAGATCGCCGTTCGGCAGCTTGATGCAGCGTGGGGCCCGCCTCTTCGCGCGCCAGTCGTAGAACGTGGAGCGCGAGATCTTCAGGTCCTTGCAGATCTCGGCGATCGTGAGCTTGTCGTCTCGTGACCTGGGCAGTGCCGTTGTCATCACGCGCTCCCTTCGTCGTTCGAGCCGGACAGTCGGACACTGGGGGTTTTGGGGTGTCCGGTTCCTTCGTGCAGCTCAGAGGGGGTGACCGGACAGTCGGACACCTCGGACACCTCCGGGTGGGAGGTGTCCGGGTAGTAGCGCCCCGCCCCGTCCTTGGTGAGCTGTCCCGCCTCGGCCATGCGGGAGCAGTAGCGGCGAACGGTGTCCGCGTCGACGTTCGGCAGCGCGGCGACGATGTCCCGGGGCCGTACGCCGGGGTTCTCCCGGACGTATCGCAGGATCGCCGCCCGGGTGTCGCCGATGGTGTGGTCGGAGACCGGCCCATCGAGCATGTGCCAGGCCCCCGAGGCAGCCTGGAACTTCAGGGCGTACTCGGCTTCGTCGACGTCGCGTCCGGTGACGTGCAGGATGCCGTCCGCCTGCCCGCGCGCCCGCTTGAGGACGAGCGTGGCGTCCGCGGCTCCGGCAATGCCGTTCGTACCGGAAACCTCGGTCAGAAAGTCGTCCGAGCCTGCCTTGCGAACGTGGTGGACGAGCACCACGGCGATGCCGTAATGGTCGGCAATCCGCTTGGCATAGCCGACGGCGACATAGTCCGCGTCGTACGCGGACACGCCTTGCGGGGCTTGGCCACGCATCTTGGCGAACACGTCGATGACGACCATGCGGGCGTCCGGGTTGCGGTCAAGCCATCCCGCGATGGCGTCGCTGCCGCCCTGGGGGAAGGGCGGGCATTCGGTGACTAGGGTCAGGCCGCCTGGAGCCGGCTGCCCGCCCAGCATCTTGCCCATACGGGTCTGGAGACGGCGCGGGGTGTCCTCCAGGGCGAGGTAGAGCACTGGTCCGCCGTCGACGGGGACAGAGTCGAAGGCATAGCCGCCGGCTGCGACGGCGAGGGCCAGGCCGAGGGACAGCCAGGACTTGCCCACCTTCGGCGGCCCGGCGAGCAGGTTGACGCCTTCGGCCAAGATTCCGGGTACCGCCCATTTGGGCTCCGGGAATTCCGCGGCCATGAGCTGATCGGCAGTCCACGCGGTTCGTGGGCGCTCCCTCTTCGGCAGCTCACGCGGGGCCGCCTCGGGGTCGCTGGGCACGGAGTAAAGGTGCAGCGGGGGGATGGCGTTGCTGCTCATGCCGCCTTCCCCAGACCCGTGTGAAGGCCGTTGGTCACGGCGCGGTGGGCGTACGCCTCGGGCACACCGACAGCGACCGCGGCGGCGGTGACCTCCGCTCCGAGACTGTCCAGGCCGCAGGGCCCGGGGCACTGCGTGTGCAGAGCCGCCAGGAAGCGGGCGACGCCGAACGCCTGGGAGGCGGCGCCGGATTCGGTATGCGCACGGATCATGGCCAGGCCCCGGTCCAAGCCGGTGCGTACGTACTGTTCAGTGTGGCGGCAGCCGGTAGCCACGGCCCGGTCCCAGGCGGCGCGCTCGTAGATGGAAGAAGCCACAGCCCCGGAGGCGGGGGTGGCTTCTTCCACCAGGGCACGGACGGCCGGTGGCAGGTCGGTCAGGCTCCCGGTGCCGTGTCCAAGCCACCGGGCGTAGGACATGCGGGATTTGATGTCCACGCCCGGCCGCACGGAGTTGGTCGACCGCATTGAGCCGCGGTAGATCCAGTGCTCTCCGCGGGTGGTCGCCACCGTCCTGGTGGGGGGCAGCGTGGCGCGTGCCCAGGCGACCGCGTGCGCGTTGTCGAGGTCGACGACGGTCAGGTCGGCGCCGCCGGGGTGGTAGGCCAGGGCCGCGGCGTGCTGCCAGGCCGGGGCCCATGCCGGGGAGGTGAGCACGTGGGGGTCGGTGGTGGCGGCTGCCCAGCCGTGGCACACGGCGGGGCACTGGCAGGGGCCCGCGCTCTTCATGTGAGGGCGGCCGCCGCAGGCGCCCTGCGTGCATGAACGGCAGTTCCCGAAAGGCACCTTCCCCTGCCGCAGCGGCAACACGGGAAGGCCCGCTGCGGCCAGGTCGAGCGCCGTGCGCAGCAGGTCGTCTCGGTGGGTGGCGCTGTGGGGCAGCGCGGTCTTGCCATCAGATGTCATGCTGGGGGTTCTCCTGTTTCTTCGAAGGGACGGAGAGCCGGGCCGGCCGCGGTCTTGTGGTGAGAGGCGGCCGGCTCGGGTGTATCTAGGTGACGGGTTCGAGGTCCTGGCCGGTGATGGCCTCAGCGACCATGGCGACCAGGTCGCGGGCGGCCGGCGGGGTTACGGCGTTGCCGAGCATCAGCACGCGGGTGCGCTTGTCGTTGGCCAGCAGCCGGTAGTGGTCGGGGAAGGCCATGGCTGCGGCGTACTCGTGGGGCTCCAGCATCCGGAAGCGGCATTCCTCCACCGAGGCGACCGCCCCGCCGTAGAGGGCCCCGTGCCGGTCCACAGTGGTCACCGTGGGGAGAGGCCGACTGGCCGGGCGAGCCGTGCCGTTGGAGTAGTAGGGCAACACCAGGTCGGGAGTGGTGACAAGGCCGTGGTGATTGCCGGACGCGCACACGGTGGCCAGGGGTGCGGTGATGGAGCGGTGGGAGGAGCCGCCGCCGCGGAGTTCGACCATGTAGGGCGGCAGCGCGAGCCCCGTCTCGTTCCGCGTGGTCACCGTCCTCAACGGCGCGGACGCCGGTGCCGCCTTCTTGCCCTCCCGGCCCTCCACGGGGACGGTCAGGGGTTCGGCGAACGCGGTGAAGCCGGCGCGGACGCGGCGCATGGTGTCAGCTGCCAGGGGCCGCTTGCGCTCCCCGATCGCGGCGGCGGGAAGGCTCCAGTCGATGACCTCGGCTGCGCCCCGCACGGCGGGTTCCACGATGGTGTTGCGGCACTCGGTGCGGGGGCAACGCCACAGGTACTGGGCGCGCTTGCCGTAGCGGCCCCAGCGCCGGTCGAGGCGCTTGAACGCCTGCATCGCCCGGATGCGGCCGTGGACGGTGCAGTCGGCCCAGGGCCGGGTCCACTTGTCGAAGTCCGGGGCCCGCTCCCCCTGGCGCCACAGGACCACATACATGCGGTCGCGGGACTGCGGGGCGGGAGGACCGAAGGCGGCTGCATGCATGGAGTTCATCCACACGATGCGGTGCTCGTAGCCCCACGCGTGCAGGGTGGACAGCCACGCTTGAAAGGCGGCGCCGGGAGCGGCTTCGGGGCCCCACCAATAGGCGTCAACGACGTTCTCCACGATGATCGCGCGGTAGTTGTGGACCTCGGCGAAGCGGGGGACATCGTGCATAGTGGCGCGGGAACGGACGGCGGCTTCGTCGGTGCCGTCCTCGGCGAACAGGCCGTCGGAGTGGGCGCCGTGTCCGCGGCGGCGGCCTTTGGCGATGGAGTGGTTGGTGCACTCCGGCGAGGCCCAGAGGATGTCGGTGCGGGGGTAGCGGCGCGGGTCGACCTGGGAGAGGTCGGCACAATCATGGTCGGCGTCGGGGTGATTGGCCTGGTGGGTGTCAACAGCGTGCCGGGCGTGGTTGGCGGCCATGCGCACCCGGATGCCCGGAACATCGACCGCGCCGGTGGACGAGCCACCGGCGCCGCAGAACAGATCGGTCAGGGTCAGCACAGGTTCTCCTGTTGCTTCGAAGGGACGGAGAGCCGGGCCGGCCGCGGTCTTGTGGTGAGAGGCGGCCGGCCCGGGTGTGTCTAGAACGGCGGCTCCTCCGGGGCAGCGCCGGGGGCAGCCTGGCCGGACGAGGTCCACTGGTCCCAGGTCGAAGCCGGGGCCGGGTTGGCGCGCTGGACGCGTTCGACCTTGGCGGTGGCGAAGCGCAGCGACGGCCCGATGTCGTCGACTTCCAGGGCGAGCATGGAGCGGTTCTCGCCCTCCGGCGTCTGCCAGTTGTGCTGACGAAGGCGGCCGGTGACCACTACGCGCGTGCCCTTGGCGAGGGTGTCGGCGACGTGGTTAGCGAGGTCACGCCAGGCGGTGCAACGCAGGAACATCGCGGTGCCGTCCTGCCACTGGCCACTGGTCTTGTCGTAGCTGCGCGGCGTGGAGGCGACGGAGAACTTCACCATCGCGGCGCCGCTGGGGGTGAACCGCAGCTCGGGGTCAGCGGCCAGGTTGCCGACGATGGTGATGGGGGTCTCTCCCACGGACATGGGTCACTCACTTTCGATTGGTGATCAGTGGTGGAAGTGGTTGCGTTTGATGACGGCCTTTCGGATGTGGACCGTGGTCCCGCCCTTGTGGTGGCCGGTGGCGCTGAAGACCTGCACGGCGACCCAGCCGCCGAAGATGACGGCGGCGAGGACGATGAGCTGGTGGATGAGCGCGGCGAGCGCAGCGAGAAACGTGGTCAGCAGGACGAGGCCGCCACAGATGGCGGCGAATCCGATGCCACCGAGGGCGATGTTCACCGCCGTGCGGGAGACAGCTGGCTCCGTCGTGGCCGGTTCGGGCTTGGCGGGGGCGATGGCGTAGCCGGTCACGACCCGCCCGTCCTGCAACACCACGCTCGCCACGACCGGGACGCTGTCCGACTGGACGGGCACCAGCGGCGCGGGGGTGAGCGGTGTGTGCTTGTGGACCTCGATGGGTGTCCCCTGAGGCCCGGTCGGGTCGCGGGGTGAGATGGGCTGGTGCACGGCCGGGCCCCCTACAGATTCCGGACGGCGTCGAGGACGGCGTGGGTGAGCTGGTTGATGGGGCCGGAGGCGCCGGTGGAGGCGAGGAAGAAGCCGAACATGATGGCGATGAAGGCGGAGCCCCAACCGAGGGTCTTGGAGCGCAGCAGGAAGAACAGCACCAGGCCGAACAGGGCGACGAGGGAGACCGTGATGGCCACGGTGGGCCTCCTTGGGTGAGGTGGTGGTGGGGTCAGCGGGTGCCGTCGCGGTGCAGGCGCGCGGCGAGGTTGAACAGGTGGCGGCCCACCCGGATGCGCTTGCGGTCGCCGTGGCAGCGGCGGCAGGTCTTGCCGGGGCGGAGCCGGCCGCGGCGGTCGGTCTTGAGCGCGTAGCCGAAGCCGCGGCACTTGCGGCAGTTGCCGAACGGCGAGATCGCACACAGAGCCGCGTAACAGAGTGTGACTATGAGCGGGAAGGCGATAGCGAGGGCGGTGGGGGTCATGAGCGGGCCTCCGGGGCGGTTTTCGAGGGTTTCCGCAGGTGGGCCGCTATCCGCTAGCAGCCTGATCAGAGTGGGTGTGGGGTGCTAGCGGGGCCGCTAACGTTAGCGAGGGTTACTGCTAGCGATAGCGGCCCCGGAGCCTCATCCGGCGTCGCGGTTTCCGTCACGCTCCGCTACTGCGGCGACGATGTGGGAGCGTTCGATGCCGCGCCGATTGACGACCTTGTCGTTGATGCGCCGCCCGATCTGGACGGTACCGATGCCGTACGGCTTGAGGGCAGCGGTGAGCTGTTCGGCAGCCCACTCGCCGTAGACCTCCGGCCGCAGTTCGGCCAGCCGTGCCACGACGGTTTCGTTCCAGACCTTCGCCTCCTCGACCGGGACGACGCCCAACAGGTCGCGCAGCAGGTCATAGGTGGCCGAGGCGTCCGTCTCGGGTTCCTCGCCGAGCGCGTGGCCGGAGAGCAGGCCGGCGTCCTCGCGGGCCTTGCGGGCCCGCAGCGCGATGGCGTCAGCGCCGACACTGTCGACGTAGACGGAGCCGACGATCCGGGCATCGGAGCCTTCGCCGACGAAGTAGTGGATGCCCTTGTCGGCCCAGGAGAACATCGTGGCCCGCACTCCGCGCTTGTAGGCGGAGGTGCCCAGGACCATGTCGTTCTCCAGCTGGCCCATGACCTTCAGGCACCAGCGGGCCGAGGCGTTCGCGGAGATGCCGGTGGGCAGCGCCTTGGCGTCCGGCCGCTGGGTGGCCAGCAACACGACGATGCCGGCGGCGGGGCCGCGCTTGACCAGGTCGGTGATGATCTCCTCGAACTCCTTGCCGTGCTTGGGGTGCTCGAAGAGGACCTGGCACTCATCGACCCCGAGCACGATGGGGTGCAGGCCCAGTTCCTTCTTGCTGGCCAGCTCGGAGGTCACCTTCGACTCAGGGCAGATGTCGCGCGGCAGCGAGCGGATCACCCTTGTGCGGCGGCGCAGCTCGGTACGCAGCTCGCGGCAGTCGGCGATGACGTACTCGATGACCTCATCGTCGTCGCCGGCGGCGTGCCGGTGGGAGACGCGGTCACGGACGGGGTCCAGGTCGCCGGTGCCCTTCATGTCGTACGTGTGCAGCTCAGCGCGGGGATCGAGGGCGGCGATGAGCAGCAGCAGACGGAGAAGGAAGGTCTTGCCCATGCGGGGGATGGCGCCGATGATGCCTGCGATGTACATCAGCGTGACCTCGACCCAGCGTCCTCGCTGGTCGGTGCCGAACGGCACGGGCTTGAACAGGTCCACCGTCCCGGACTTGGCCAGCGGCCAGGCGGGCTTCTTCGCTTTGGACATGTCCTGGTCGCCGACCCACAGCACCAGGCGGCCGGTGTGCTCGTCCGGTACCGCCTCGGGCCATACGCAGCCCAGCGGCCGGCGAAGCCCCGAGGCCAGCTTGTCGCGGCGCTCGATGACATCGGTGACGGTCACGCCGTAGGGCAGGTCGCCTTCGGCGCGCCAGCCGGGGCCGTCGCGGGTGATGGGGGCGGTGAAGGTGAACCCCTCGCGGCCCTTGGACTGGGCCTGGTTGATCGCCGGGATACCCAGCGCGCCCAGGGCCCGCAGGACGATGTCCGAGGTGAGCTTCTGGGCCTTGGGCAGCTCGACGGCGCGGTTGATGACGGGGTCGTCGGCCGACTCCCCCGCCCAGCCCAGGGCCAGCACCACCGTGCTCACCGAGACGGCCATAAGCCAGGCTGGGGCGAGCACGTACAGCGCCAGCGCGGCACCCAGGCCGATGAACGACGCCAGGATCACGACCAGAGTGCGCAGCCGCACGCGTCCGTCACGCTGGCGGGAGAGCTTGAGGTAGGTGGCCGCGTCCTCCTTGGCCACCATGGCGCGGCGCACCGGGTCGCCTTCCGCGTCGGAGACCCAACGCATCGTGCCGCCCAGGAACTTCGCCGCCCCGCGCGGGGCCTGGAGGGCCAAGCGGCCGGCGTAGAAGGGCGAGCGCAGCGCGTGGTAGGCGGCGACGTGGCCGTAGTGGCTGGCCACCCACGTCGAGGCCGTCTTCAGTTCGTCGGCGGACTTCACCCACTCCGGGACGATTGCCCGACGCTTGGCACCCATCAGCCGACCGAGGTAGCCGGGGCTCTTCACGTCGGGCCCGTCCACCCTCATCGGGGCAGGCGAGTCGGAGTCAGCCGTCTCCGCGACAGTGTTGTCGTTGGGTCCGCTGCGGGCGGACCGTGCTTTCTCCAAGTCGACGACGTCAGCGCCCTGGTGGGGCTCGTGGTCGGCGGCCATGTCGGCTTCGAGCCAGTTGAACAGTTCATTCTCGTCGTCGGGGTGCTTCACTGAAGCTTCCTTCCATCGGGAGGGGTGGCGGGGCCCGGCCGCTGTCTTGGTCGGTTGTGACCGGGCCCCGTCGACTACAGGTCGAACAAGCCGCACTGATCCGTGGTCGGAATGGCGGCCTGCCGCTTCGCGATCCGCCGTGCGGTCGCGAGGCAGCTGGGGCACCAGGCCCGCAGCTTCCCGACGGGGAGAGCCACGGCCTGGCGGTCGGGGATGGTCAGGTCGGCTGGGGCGGCCAGGAGCCGGATCGGGCCACCGTGCTTGCCCGCGTATCCGTCGTGCTCGCGCGGGCAGCGCCCGTCGGACTTGGCATGCGGCTGGCCGCACTCTCCGGTGCACTGGCAACGCCAGCCAGCCGCCTTCATGACCGTGCGGAAGAGACGGGCGCCAGCGATCGGTTCGGACCTCATGCCGCCGGCCCCCGGCGCTCGGCCTGGACGGCATCGCGCAGCCTTACCGCGTAGTCCTGGGCGCAGCCGCCGAGGGTCTCGCGTACCTTCCGGGCGGAGAGCTTGTCGGCACCACCGACGATGTCGGCGAGCTTGCGGACCTTGTCGAGATCGGCCGCCGAGAGCGGCTTGTCGGGAGTCTTCGGCGAGGTGCGTCCAACTGCCTGCTTCCCTTTACGCCCAAGGGCTGTACGCCCCTGAGGGGCCTTCCCCGGGGCGTTCCGGACGCCTCCTCCCGCACCCCCGCGCGGGCCGGTTTCCGGGCCGCCTTCGGGGGCTCCGCCAGTGGGTCCGTCGTCCCCGGGAGCGGAGGGGAACAGGTCGGCGAGAAGCATCTCAATGGCCGCCGCCTCCGGGGTCACCCCCGCCTCAGCGAGGGCCCCTTCGACGGACTTCACCGCGGCCACCCGGCGAGCAAGAACCTCGGCGGTCGCTGCCAGCGGCGCGCCCTTGACGTCGAACCACGCCTCCGCCCACGCCTTCTCCCGGTCGAGGGAGCCGTAGGGGTGTGCGGCGAGGATGTCGGTGTAGCGCTTCCACACCTTGTGGAAGCGGATGCGGCGCTTGCGCTCGTGCCAGGCCCTCGCCCGCGCTTCGCGGCGCTCCCGCTGAGTGCGGCCGGCCTTTCCACCGTGGCGGCCGAAGCCTCGCAACTCCCAGTAGAAGACTCCGCCCAGGCTCGCCGCGGCCAGGACGTAGGCGAGCCAGTTATGCGAAGTGGTGGGGGCGTGGGTGAAGTTGATGACCCCGGCGACAGCGGCCGATCCCCACATGGCGGCACGGAACCTGCCCACCGGGCGACCCTCGCGCTTGGCCCGTTCACCGGCCACCGTGGCCACCCAGGCCCCGGCCTCCAGCATCACCGCCAGCGCGACCGCGATCGCGCCGGGCAGACCGGGGACCGCGGCCAGGGCGGTGATCTGGAAGTAGAGGGCGGGGGCGATGGAGCAGGCCATGACCACCAGGGCCGCGATCGTGTCGCCCTCGGCCTTGGCCTTGCCGACTACCGCCGTGCGGACCGCCCTGCGTTCGGCCTTGCGTTTTGAGGCTTCCTGCCGGGCCTCGTGCTTGGCCCGGCGGGCGCGCTCTTCGCGTTCGGCCCGTTCCTTGCGCTTCTCCTCTGCCAGCTGACGCCGGTCGAGGCGGTCCTGTTCCCGCTCGCTGGCGCGGTCGGCGCGACGCTCTTCGTAGTAGCTCACCGCTCCCCTCCCATCGCGGTAGTGCCGGGGCGGCCGGCACGGCGGCCGTTGACCGCCGGCAGGGCGGGCGTCAGGCCGAGGGCGACGAAGTAGCCGCCACCGGTCTGCTTGGCGGCGTACATGGCCTCATCCGCCCGCCGCAGCGCCGCAGACAGATCAGCCCCCGGCTGCGTGGCGACCGCACCGATGGAGGCGCCCACGGCCAGCTCGCGACCCTCGTAGGCGAAGGGCCGCACAAGCCGGGCGTGCAGCCTGGATGCCTCGAACCGCACACGGTGAGCGTTGGCGGGCAGGACCAGCGCGAATTCGTCTCCGCCCAGCCGGGCGGCCAGACCCCAGTGACGGACGCAGTCGGCAAGAACGCGGCCGGTGTGAACCAGGGCCGCGTCCCCAGCCGCGTGGCCGTAGCTGTCGTTGAGGGCCTTGAAGCCGTCCAGGTCGATGACGAGCACCGCGGCCGCGCTGCGGACCAGCCGCCGGCGGGCCTTGGCCTCGAACCAGACCCGGGTCGGAAGTCCGGTCAGCGGGTCGCGGCGAGCCGCCTCGATCCGGCGGTGCAGCCGGAGCGTGTGCAGAGACCATCCGGCCGCCAGCGGACCGGCAGTGGCAAGAGCCGTCAGCGTGGCGTTCATGCCGCCTCCACCTCCACCACGGCCGGCGCCTGGACCAGCCCGGTCAGGGCGGCGATCTCATCGCCGGTCAGAAGGTCGCGGGCGTCCACGGCATGCGCCACGGCGCAGATCTCCGGCCACAGGTGGGTGACCTTGCGGCGGGCCATCCCCCGGACCATCGCCCAGGACCGGCCGCCCGCGGGGACGTGATCGCGACCGAGGCGGAACCCGGACTGCGCCAGGACGTCCACGGCATGCTCACGGTCGTGATCCGCCGCGCAGGTGGCCGCCCGTTCCGGGGTCCACAGGCCGTAGGTCAGCAGGTGGTGGACGTGGGCGAGTTCGCCGGCCGCGGCCTGGGCAGCGAACTGCCACGGGCAGGGATTGCGCACCTGGAAGGTGGTGGTGCCCGTGACCGAGACACCGCCCGCCTCATTGGCCCAGGCGATGATCTCGCTGGACTCGACGTGCATGCCGTAGGCCATGGCCAGCACCGCGTGCCCGGCCTCGTGGAATGCCAGGCCCAACCGCGTCTGCTCGTAGCTCAGGTCCGTCTCGAAGCGTGCGCGGGGCTTGCCGGTGTGGTCGGCGAGCAGCTCGGGAGCGGGAGCGGTGGTCCTCATGCCGCCTCTCCCTCCCGCGCGGGGCGGTCGCTGCGGCGAGTGGGCCGCAGCGGCGCGGCGGCGGTCAGGGCGTCGGCATACAGGGCGTCCCACGCGGCGATCTCGTCACCGCGCTCGCCCTGCTCCCGCAGGTCCGCCAGCACGCCGGCGGCGGCGTCCAGGCGGGCCGCGCGCTCCTGGGCCGCCTCAGGCTCGAAGGGGCCGAGGAACAGCTCACGGTCCAGGCCAGGGGGGCCCTCCTCGAAGCCGAAGGCGAGTTCCTCGAACTCACCGCTGTTCACCACCTGTTGGTGGCCGATGTACGTACGCATCGGTTGCTCCTGTGTCGAAGGGACGGAGAAGAGCCGGGGCGGTCGCGGTCTTGTGGTGAGAGGCGACCGCCCCGGCGGACTGCGGTGTTACTTGCGGCCGCGCCAGGCGCCGGCTGCGGCGTTGCCGTGGGAACGGGCGTGCCCGGACTGCTCACGGGCCGCCGCCCGGTTCTCCGGGCTGTTGTGCCTGCTGTAGTCCTCGCGGGCCGCAGCGTGCAGCTGCTCGACCTCGCTGGACTGGGCGGCACTGCGGGAGCGGAATATGCTCACCCTCGATCCTTTCTGGGATCACAGGGCGCGCCCGATTTAGCTGCCAGGCGGAGGGCGTGCCCTGCTTTGTGTGTGGCTTCCTGGAACCGAGTGGTCCGGCTCCCTGCAACCCCGTCCGTACGGCGGGAAGCGCCGGACGGACGGGGGAGGCAACCGGCCGCCGCCCAAGGTGCGGCGGCCCACATAGAGGCGGTCGGCGCCCCGGGCCGATCCGGCGTCCTTGCGGGCCCCGCACACGGCAGGCCCGGGGCTAATGGCGCCGCGCCGCCTACAGCTCGCCGCGCCGCTCCAATTCGCGGGCGATGTCGTTCTGGTCCGCGATCGCGCCCAGGGAGTTCGCACCGCCGGCCCGCTCCCGGTTGATCAGCCCGTACTCGTTCCGCAGGTCCTCGGTGGACCGGGTCTTGCTGTCTTCGACCGCCGGAGACGGGCTCTTCCTGATCCTCATGGTCAATTCCTCCGTGTTCCTTCGGGAGAGTGATGTGGGTCGTGCGTGCCCCGACCGGGAGTCGAACCCGGCTACGACCATCGGGGCGGTTACGGCTGTCAGCGCTGGACGACGGGTTTGTGCAGGTCGCGATGGGAGACGGTGACGTCGTGCCCGGCAGCGCTCAGCCGCTCAGCCAGCGCGTGGGCGAAGGTCGGGGCACGGTGCCTACCGCCGGCGCATCCGTCGGCGACGGTCACGGTTCCGGCGCTGGGTCCGGAGGCGAACGCGACGACCGCCGTCGCGGTGGCCTCCACCAGGGCCGTGATGCCGGCCGTGCCCAGAACAGCGGCACGCACCGGTTCGTCCTCGGCGGTCATGTACCGCAGCTCGGGCGACACGTGCGGGTCGCGGAAGTGGTGGCGCAGGTCGATCGTGAGATGCGCCGCCGGCGGCGCATCGTGCAGGTAGCCGAACGAGACGATCTCGACAACAGCCATGACGGCTCCTCAGAAGCGAAGGGGTGTTCCGGCTCCCCTCAGCGCTGCTCGTGCGAGACGAGCAGCGGAGGCAACCGGTCGCCGCACGACGTGCGGCGAAGGGGTCAGATGGCGCTGTTCAGCACGCGGATACAGTCCGCGCACGCCGCCTGCTTGAGCCACGGGAGAGGCGGCGAATCCCTAGCACGCTGTTGAGTTCTCAAGGAACGGTCGCTTCCTTCGCCCCTCTTCATGAGGGCCTCCGGACGACACGGAACAGCAACACCCGCACCGCGACGCGGTGCATGTATTACTTGTCTCTCACCGTGGCAGATCGATTCAGGGTCGTCAACCCGTGAGGTCTTCGATGCCTGAACCGCCGCCCTCGATCAGCGACATGACCAGGTTCCCGCCGGACTGGCGGACGTTGGACTCCGTACGTGTACGACTTGAGCCCGACTCGCTAGAGTCAAAGTCGTCCCAAGACGTCCCGCGACGGGGAGGACGAGTGGCGAACGAGCGACTGCGTGGCGCCATCGTGGAGAGCGGCCTGACGATGGACCAGGTGGCGGCACGGCTCGGGGTGTCTCCCAAGACCGTCGATCGCTGGATCACGGACCCAAAGCGCAAGCCATACCGGCGATTTCAGTACGCCCTGGCCTCAATGCTCCGGCTGGAAGTCTCGTACTTGTGGCCGGACGAACGGACCGCGGAAGAGGTCACAGCCTCAAGCGACTCTGAGCTGGTCAAGCTGTATCCGCACCGCAACGTGGTGCCGCAAGACGCATGGACCAAGCTCTACGCCAACGCCACTACACACTTCGACGTCCTGGTGTATTCCGGCTTCTGGCTCACGGAGGACCCGCGGTTTCACCGCCTCGTGCGCGAGAAGTCGGCCGCCGGCGTCCCCGTGCGCTTCATGCTCGGCGACCCCAGCAGCCCGGCCGTCGCGGTCCGGGGTGACGACGAGGGCATTGGCCCCTCCATGGCCGCGAAGATCCGCAACGCCCTCACGAACTACGCCCCGCTGTTCCACCTTCCGGGAGTGGAGTTCAGGCTGCACGGTACGACGCTGTACAACTCGATCTACCGCGCCGACAACGAGCTCTTGGCGAACGGTCATGTCTACGGCGTAGGCGCCTACCTGGCACCGGTCCTACACCTTCAACGGGTCCCCGGCGGCGAACTGTTCGACACCTACGCGGAGAGCGTGGAACGGGTATGGGAAGGCGCCCGGCCCATCGACTCCCCCACCGACTATGAAGGCGAAGCGACATGAGCCGTATCGACTACTTCCGTGATCCGAATGCACCCAAGGCCAACTCCGTTGTTCCGTCCGTAACCGCGGTAGTCCGCAATGACCACGGGGACATCCTGCTCATCCACAAGACCGACAACGACTTGTGGGCCCTTCCCGGCGGGGGCCACGACGTGGGCGAGAGCATCACGCAGACGGTGGTGCGAGAGGTGGAAGAGGAGACCGGTATTTCCGTGGAGGTGGAGGACATCGTCGGCCTCTACACGGACCCCGAGCACGTCATGGCGTACGACGATGGCGAGGTACGGCAGCAGTTCTCCATCTGCTTTCACGCCCGGCCGGTCGCCGGCACTCTGCGCACCAGCTCGGAATCGAAAGAGGTCCGCTGGGTCTCCCCAACGGACCTCGATTCCCTGGACATTCACCCGTCCATGCGGCTCCGGATCATGCACGGCCTGGACGCGACGCGCACCGCTCCCTACCTCGGCTGACCGGACGCCTCGGCAACGCTGAGCCGCTCCTCGACACGCTGCACAGCGGCGTGAATCTCGGGTGCGGCCCGCTGAATGAAACGGCCGACGATCGTCTCGGGCCCGTACCGTTCGACAATCTCCGAGACCCGAGCACGGGACGACGTGCAGCCGCCCTCGGGGGTCGTCGTCATGTCGCAGAACAGAAGAGCGTCCACCAGCTCCGGCCGCTCCAGCTCGAACTCGGTCTCCAGCTCTTCGCGGAGACCACGCTCCTCAGCCTCAAGCAGGGCACACGAGTGGTGAGCCACGAGCCGGACCACCCGGTCGTCCACGCCTTCCTGATCACGCAGGAAACGAGCGCCGTCGAGTGGATGAAAGCCGGTGGAGGCGATACTCGGCGAGTAGCCGATGTCATGCAGAACGGCCGCGGCCTCCATGAGGGCAGCGTCGTCGTCGAGGATCGGCCCAAGCGAACGAGCCCGCTCAGCTACTCCGAGGGAGTGAGCCCAGCGGCGCGGAAGCGGCTCGGACAGCAGCGATTCGGCGAGGCTGTAGGCCCGCTTGGTGAGATCCATGGCGCCCAGGCTACGGGTCACCTCAGCCGGCCGGCAGGGCGCGCACCTGGCGCCGGCGGTTGGCGCCCACGGCAACCAACCCTCGCCCCTCCAACTGCGCGATCGCCGAGCGCACCGCCGTACGGGAGACCCCGAACCGCTCACACAGCTCCTTCTCAGAGGGGAAGGCATCGCCCACCTTGACCCCGTCCTCCTGGAGGAGCTCCACGACCTTGTCCACGAGCGGCCGCCGGTCCCCTGTCCCAGCCACGTACCAGCCGGCGCCTTGGACGGACTCGATCACGCCGTCAGCCTTCAGCGCCTTGAGAGCCCGCCCGATCGTGCTGCGGCCCACGCCATAGGTGCGCATCAGCTCAGCTTCGGACGGAAGCGCTTCGCTGATCTGGCTTTTCGAGATTTTCTGTCGCAGAGACTCCGAGATCTGCAAGTACGTACCTCGCGGGCTGGCCTGCGGCACTGGGCCTCCTCCTTCGACTTGGCACCGCCTTCGCGGCCCTGTGTCACATCTAGCTTCGCACGCCACCCAGTCCGCCCTACGTAGCTGATTCTGCGACTTCTCAGCGAACCACGTAGCACACAGAACAGGACCAGTTTGCCCAGGAGCCTCGCCGGCCCACTTCACGAATAACCCATAAAGTAAACTTGGGGATAAAACTCACAATCCGCGCGTTTGGCTGTTCCGGCCATACCATTCGTCCACTCCCGCCATACTCCACGCATGCGCTTTGACCTCTACAACTTGGGCCCGAGGGAATTTGAGAACCTCACTCAGGCGCTCACGATTGCCAATCTCGGGCCACTCGTGACCCTGTTCGGCCTCGGACCAGATGGAGGTCGGGAAGCCACCTTTGAGAACTCAGCTCCAATCGAAAATGCGAGCACATTGGACTGGGACGGAGTTGGTGTACTCCAGGCAAAATACAAGGAGACCCAGGCAAGCCCACGCGAAGAAGCAACCTGGCTGATCAACGAGATCCGCAAAGAATTCAAACAATGGCGGAACTCGACGAAGCGCCCCGAGAAGCCGAAGTTCATCCTCTTCGCCACGAATGTCACGCTGTCCCCGGTTCCACGAACCGGAGGTGTCGACCGGGTCGACAAAGTCATGAAAGAAGAGTGTCAGCGATTGGGGGTGCACGGGTGGGCCGTCTGGCATGCAGAAAACATCAACAGGTTTCTGGAAATTCACGACGGGATCCGCACCTCATATTCAGCTTGGATCTTGCCAGGCGACATCCTAAGCATCATCTATAAGGAGTTGCACGGAAAGCGCACCGACGTACCCAAGGCCATGCAGTCCTTTTTGGCCAAGGAACTGGTCAAAGATCGGTACGCGAACTTGGATCAGGCTGGCGCCGCGGATGACCGCACTATTCCTCTAGCCAGTGTTTTTGTCGACCTCCCTATCGGAATGCGCAATGAAAACGGGCAGGGTTATGAGGCTGAGTGTCTACAGACACTGATTTCGGCATGCGACGCCAAGCACTCGGCCGAGGACTACGACACCTTAGAGGAGAGAAGGGAATTCATTGCTCCTAATCGAGTAGTTCTCGTTGGCGGTCCCGGCCAGGGAAAGAGCACCGCAAGTCAGTTCATTTGCCAACTTTACCGAGCCATGCTCGTTAAAGACACTTCAGCCGTCCGAAACCCTGACGTACGCTCCACGATTGCACAGATAACGGAACAGGCGGAAAGGGAAAAGCTAGCACCTAAGGCCCGACGTTGGCCGATTAAAGTCCCTCTGACGCGCTTCGCGGATCAACTGGCAAGAGGTAATTGTCGTAATCTGCTCGACTACATTTCTCAAAGAGTCAGCGAAAGCGGCAGCGCAGAGGTGACGCCGGCCGAAACTAGAGAGTGGCTTTCACATTTCCCTTGGCTGCTTATCCTCGACGGCCTGGACGAGGTCCCTGGTTCGAGCAACAGAGCGCAGGTCCTCGAACAGATTAACAACTTTCAAATCGAGGCTGACGAATGCAACGCCGATCTGGTCATTGTTGCGACAACTCGACCACAGGGCTACACCGACGAATTCTCTCCCAAACATTTCAAACACTACACTCTGATTCCTCTAAAAACCTCTAATGCCCTCGCATATGGGCTCAAGCTGGCCCACGCGCGATATGGCGCCTCTGCGGATCGCGTGCCAATTTTGATGTCTCGCCTGGAACAGGCTGCGGCAGAGCCCTCGACCGCGCACCTCATGACCACGCCACTTCAGGTAACGATCATGGCGGTCCTACTTGATAGAGTAGGGAAAGCACCTAAAGACCGGTATACGCTATTCGCCGATTACTACCGCGTCATCTACGAGCGTGAACTGGAGAAGGAAGGAACAGCGAGCAATCTGCTCCGCGATCACGCAGCGGACATCAGTTCAATCCACGCTGACGTGGGATTGCTGTTGCAGACCCGGAGCGAGCGATCAGGAGAGACGGAGTCTCGTCTGACTCTCAGCGAGCTGGACATCATCATCAGGGAAAGGTTGGCTGAGGAAGGACATGCAGGCGACAGGCTTTCACGGCTAACGGACTCAATCAGTACGGCCGCCACAGACCGGCTTGTTTTTCTTGTCCCCTCACGGGGCGAGGAAGTTAGTTTCGAAATTCGGTCTCTTCAAGAGTTCTGGGCTGCTGACGCTCTCATGAATTGTAGCGAAGAGCACATTGCAACCCGACTTCGCGAAATGTCCGTCAGCTCTCACTGGCGCAACGTTCTGCTATTTGCTTTGGGCAATATATTCGCAAATCGTCGCACGCTGAGAGATAGCGTAATTACTCTCGTGGCGGAACTAAATACCATTTCAGATTCGTTCGGAGCTCTGCAGCGCAGGGCACTTACCGGCTCCCGTCTAGCCGTTGAAATCCTAAATGACGGCATGGTAAGAGCTCCTCGATACGAGAGGACTTTGGTCGAACAGGCGCTGAAGCTACTGAAGCTTCCGCCAGCTCCGCACATTAAAGTCCTGGCCGCATCGATCAGCGAACAGGGCATGGAGATAGCTCGAGAATTCCTTTCTTCGGAGTTGAGAGAAGGTGAAATCCCTGAGCGTGCTGTTCTCGACTTCCTAGGATCCCGTGCTGCCCACCACGACATTTGGGCACGAGATAAACTGCAATCGATCTATGAAAGTGCTTCGCAAGAACAGCGCATGGATCTCTTCGAGGCCGGCCTCGCAATGGATAATACACCCATCATCAATCTGGCATCTCAATGCCTTGAGCAACCCGAGAGCACGCTCTCAGTTGCCCTCAACGGATATCCAAAGTTGCGCTACGCAAGCGCACAATCTCGTCCGTTCCCGTCCAGTCCGTGGGCTTCGGCGGTGCTTCAGTTTTTTTCCAGCCGCGACACAAACTCCATATTTGTCCAACTCGCCAGTCGCATGCGTCTAGCCATTTGTCCGACGAGGTTTACCTCGGAGTCGCTTGACAATGCAGTGAAATCAGCAGTGACTCCAAGTCACTGGTTGATCAAGATGCACTCATTCGGCCAAAATCCGAGCTGCGAGAATCTAGCAGCGGTGGTCGAGGCACTTTCTCCATATAGAGATCAGTACGTCGCAAGTGCAGCTACTCATTTCCCTTGGATCATCCGGTATTCCCTGCACTTCGAAGCGAAAATTGGTGACCTCCGTGAGGCACTCGACCTAATTATCGATGGCGCATTGGGCGGCCCCAGCGATTGGGAGGATCTCGAAAAATCTTGGTCTTCTCAGGAACTCGCCACCCTCTTCGACAATACATTTGAGGATTGGCGTCTAGAGCGCAAGCCCTTCCTTCCATTTTCCGTTGCGGTCCCGGTGACTACTGGTTTCCGAAAAAATCTCATGCGGGCTCAGGGGTACGAAATCAGCCGCTTGGCAGATCTGATCTCCCGAATGCCTGACGTAACCGATCGGCACATGATGGTTATGTTCTTGATGGCTTCGCTGTCCCATCCAGTCCACGAGGGAGAGCTTGGGTTCCCACTAACTCCACAGCAGGTTAAGGATCTGCACAAAAGCCTAGATCATCAGCGCCACTTCATGAACTCTGCTTGGGTGAGAACCATTCCGCCCGACGACGAGTGGATCGCCACCATTAACGAAATTGCACGGCCTTTCATTATGGGGCGTTTTTGGGCGCCAGACGTCCCTGCTTGGTTTGCAACGAAGTGGGTATCCGATTTCGAGGCTTGGCGTGGCTTGGGAGCATTGATTCTATGTGATCCATCCCGCGACTTGTCCGCGAGGATTAAGCGCCAGATTGAGCATGAATGGGAAAGGAATACCTTGCAGCCGTCGGTGGATTCTTCCCACAAGCGCTTTATGGCCATGGCGGTGTCCTTCTCTCGGTGTGCTCGCAGCACGGAGGAGGCCAATGACATTCTTGGTCACCTGGTCGAAGCGATCAATCTAAGGGAGATCGATTACTCAGAGGTGATCAGGCAAGTCGCCCTAGATCACCGTGCGCCCAGCCAGACCCTAGTACTTGGCTTGATGGACGCCATGGCGGACAAACTCTCCCCATACGAGAAAGAGGACTCTTATGAACGTCTCGTCTCTGTGCAGTCGAGCGCACTTACTCACATTTCCTTCGAAGCTATGAGGCCGTGTTGATACCGAAACAGATAGGGAAAGGGATCAGCCCAGCCCTCAGTGAGGAGCGATAACAGCAGTGGAGTACAAATGGGTGCCGGCCGCGATGGTCATAGAACCACGGGTGGCTTACCGTCACAGCAGGAGTAGTTCGAGCGCGTAATCAGAAGATTCACGGTCATCATCTTGCCTAAAGTGTGATCAGAAGCCGACCGGCGCAGCTGCAATCGTGCGAGCGGCGTGTGAAGTCAGCCGCCAGTGACGCCGAAGTAGCGCTAGGGCACGACACAAACATCTGCCCGCCTTATGGCGATGCTCGCCGGAGCCGCTACGCCGGTCCTGGGTGTATGCGCCTGTGTCCGACTGTCCGATCGGAACTCTGACCTGCACAAGTGGGCCGGACACCCTCAGAAGCCAGTGTCCGGGTGTCCGGTCCGGACGGCTGTAACACTCTCGTCCGCGGGTGTCGCAGCCGTCTTGCAGCGCACTTAACGGGACACCCGGCAAGGCTCCAATTTCGCGCTCCGGCAAATGCGTGGCAAAACGGGAGGTCGAACCCGAGCGCGCTCGTCAAACATGCAGATCAGAGCCACACCCAGCCGGGAGTGCACACCTCTCTTCTAAGCACTTGGCCGCAGGTTCGAGTCCTGCCGGGGGCGCTCTCCAAGACCTTCCCTTCGGGAGGGTCTTTTTGCTGGTCAGGGCGGGTGTGGCCGCACCGTAAAAGATCCGGGGCCGCCATGAATCGCTTGAGCTGCAAGGTGGCCGGAGCGCCCTTCTCCGCCCTCTGAGCAGGCCGAACGAACGGGCCCGTCAGTCAGGTGAACCTCGGCTCGGTGGTGAGGCAGCCGGGCCGTGGGTGGTACAGGAGGCATGTGAGCTCACAACCGCCGACCGGCCCGCCTCCCGGCCCCCCGCTGGGCGGCCCTCTGCCCGGGGCTCCGCCGCCCAGCCCGCCGTCCCCTCGGGGCCCCTGGTGGCGCACTCCGCCTGCGATGGTCGGCGCAGGCGTTGCCCTCGTGGTGATTGTGGTGGTAATTACCTTCGGTTTCGGTGGCGGCGACGACGGGGGAACGTCTTCCGATGTCAGCACGGCTCCCAGTGCCCCCGCCACTGTTCCAAGCGTCAGTTCATCCGCAGCAGCTCACGATCTGGCCACACACGTGACACTGGCGCCCGCGGATTGGGGGAGTACATACGTGCGAGATTCCCCCTACGAGGGGGACGAGATGGCGACAAGCCTTCCCGACCAGAACTGCAAACTCGTGGCGGAGTCGCTGACCGACGCCCTCGCTCATCAATGGCGCAACGCCAAAAACCCTGATAACACAGCTTTCGCCTCCTCGTCGCTCACCGTCTACAAGGGAGCGGACTTCGCCAAGCGCGACATCGCCCGGCAACGCGACGCTCTGCGGCAATGCCCGTCCGAGAGCGAGACCAGCGACAAGCGTCAATGGGACAACGTGCACGAGGTCAAGATTCCCGCACTGAAGGGCTTCGATGACGTGGTGGCCGAGGAAGGCCACTTGGGCACCGACGAAAAGGGCCAGAAGACGGACACCTACTACGTATCTCTTACCGGTAGCAGAGGACAGTACGTACTGAACTCGGCTGTCAGCCGCGGGCCCGATACGCAGGAACAGAACCGCACCGATGCGGTCAATGCTCTCTCGCTCATGCTGAGTCGACTTGCCGGCCGTTGAATTCAGTGAGGTTTTGACGTGCAGGTGAGAGGACCACTCGCTTTCTGATGGCCGCCTGCGTTCTCCGGCCGCGTGGAAGCACCGGATCCCCCGGATGGTGCTACGACGCGGAGGATCCGGTGTTGTTCGGCTGGTGCAGCCTCAGTCAGAGGGCGGCAGGGGCCTTCTTGTACCAGTCGGTGATGACACCCACGAGATGGACGATGTTCTGGGTGCGCATGATCGGCGCCGACGCGTTCGGTTCGAAGTCGGTGTTTGCTGCGGTGGTGCGCCAGATGCTGGTCTCGGCAACCGGGGCAGCCATGTACGGGTCGAGGCGCTTGAAGAAGTCGGTGATGTCGTCGAGTTCGGCCGGATTGTCGCCCGCTCGCAGCTCGCGAAAGACGCCACCCAGGACGCGCAGCATGCCCACCGAGCCGAGAAGTGAGGAACGGCGCACCTCCTGGGCCATGGTGAGATCCCCCGGCTGACGCTCCGCGTCGGGGTCATCCTCGGTGAGGGCGGCAAGGTCGGTGAAGGCGTTGGAGATGACGTCGAGGAAGTCCTTGACCTGTTCGATCACCTCGCCGTCGGTGAGCGTCTGCTCGGCCTTCTTGCTGATCCGGCCGCCGGCGCCGGCGATGACGGCGCGCGTGATGTCGGCAATGTGCTTGGCGCCCATGAAGTTGGGGTTCTTGAGCGTCATGCGGTCCTGCTCCGCGTCGACCCGCCCCTTGAGCAACGGGTGGTCGATCACGTCGGACAGGGTGCGGTTGGCGACCTTGTAACTGTCGAAGCGGGCACGGACGGCACTGCTGATGCCCTTGGCGTTGTCAGCGACGTCCACGAACATCTGCTGGGCTTTGATGGGGTCCGGCTCGACGTAGATGTCCAGGCCGACGTATTCGACTTTCAGGCGGTCCATCTGACCGATGAGCTTCTCTCGCTCGGTTTCGAGCTTCGCGGACTTCTCCGGGCTGAGTTTGCGGGCCATTTCGCGGTCCACGGAAGAGATGGCATCGGTGATGCGCTGCTTCTCGATGGCAACGCCGAGCACACGGTGCTGGCCGTCGATGGTCCTCAGGGAGGAGATGCCGCCGATGGCCCACGGGACCGTGAGATAGCCGACGGCCCCCTGTTCGTCCAGCTTCTCAAAGTGGCAGCCGCCGCCGTCCCGCGCCAGGAGAGCGGGGGCCACCCAGTCCTGCTTGGTGTCGAGGTACTCGCCGAAGTGCTTCGCGTGGAGACGGTCGACCTTGCGGTTGTCCTTGTCGACGTTGTTGGGATCGGGCACGGGGAGGATGGTCGGAAGGTCGAGAAGGGGGACGCGCACGCTGTAGACAGTGCGGCCGCCCTGAGGGGTCTTGATGGCGAGGTACGTGCTGGAGTCCTGCGGCTTGGAAAGTCGCAGCGGGTCAACAGTGATGGTCACAAGTGCCCCCCAATGGGATCGATCACGCCCTTAAATGGCGTGGCAACAAGCAGAGGCTAGGGAGCAAGCGACTTCCTCGGTTAATAAGTTTTTATTTTTCCGGGTGGGGTGCTCATGAATACCCTTTTGGTGGGTGGGATCGATTCAAACTGATTGATTTTGACGCATGGTGATCGGGTCGCATCGCCCAGCGGCCCTGAGGACGCGAGGGAGCCCCCGGGAGCTATTGCAAGTAGTTTGCAGTTAGTGTGGGTGGGCAGTTAGGGCGTGGTGTGGGAAGGGAGCGGGGCGGCGTGGGTGGGGTGCCTGTGGTGTTGGGGATCGAGTCGTCCTGTGATGAGACGGGTGTGGGACTGGTGCGGGGCGGCCGGCTGTTGGGGCAGGCGGTGGCGTCGAGCATGGACGAGCACGCGCGGTTCGGGGGTGTGGTGCCGGAGATCGCGGCCCGGGCTCATGTCCATGCGTTCCAGCCGGTGGTGCGGCGGGCGTTGGACGAGGCCGGGTTGCGGATGGCCGACGTCGGGGCGGTCGCGGTGACGACCGGGCCGGGGCTGTCGGGTGCGCTGCAGGTCGGGCTGGCCGGTGCGAAGGGGCTGGCGTATGCGCTGGGCGTGCCGTTGTACGGGGTCCATCATCTGGCCGGTCATGTCGCGGCCGACACTCTGGAGCACGGTCCGCTGCCCGACCCCTGTGTGGTGCTGATCGTCTCCGGGGGACACACCTCGTTGCTCCTCGTGCGGGATCTGGCCCGCGACCCGATCGTGCACCTCGGCGACACGCTGGACGACGCCGCCGGTGAGTGCTTCGACAAGGTCGCCCGGGTCTTCGGGCTGCCGTACCCCGGCGGTCCGGCCATCGACCGGGCAGCGCGCGTGGGGGATCCGCGCGCTGTCCTCTTTCCCCGGCCGCTCACCGGGCCGCGCGACGACCCGTACGGGTTCTCGTTCTCGGGGCTGAAGACGGCCGCCGCGCGGTGGGCGGAGCGGCATCGGGGGCAGGTCCTGCCGGTGGCGGACGGGGCCGCGTCGTTGCAGGAGGCGATCGCCGATGTGCTGACCCGTAAGGCGGTGGCCGCCTGCACCGCTCATGGCGTCGGCACGCTCGTGGTGGTGGGCGGGGTCGCGGCCAACTCCCGGGTCCGGGCGCTGGCGGAGGAGCGGTGCGCGGCGGCGGGACTCACGCTGCGGGTGCCGCCGCTGAGGCTGTGCACCGACAACGGCGCGATGATCGCCGCCATCGGGGACCTCCTGGTGCGGGCGGGCGCCGAGCCCGCGCCGCTGGACGTGTCGATCGATCCGTCGGCACCTCTGGAGTACGCGGCGCTGCATCCGGTCGGTGGGGGTGCGGGCCGTCTTCCTGTCCGTGTCCCTGCCCCTGACCCTGACCGTGGCCGGGAGCGCATCTTGCCTGCGGGTGTTGTCAGTTAGGCGGCCGGCGGGGGATCCATGGGCTTGATCGGGTTTGACTATCCCATGAATGAGGTGCCGCTGCTCCAATCAGCGCACTGACCACGTTTTGCTCCGGGGCGCCGGCCGTGCGGCGTCGATAGTGACCCCATGACGGGTTTTTTGGCGCGGTATCGCTCCAAGCAAGCTGAGCGCGGGCCGTGGGAACTGCGGGAGGGAATTCGCTCGCGCGCCCGCGAACTGCGGGCTCTGCTGCTGGACCGGATCAGCACGCACGCGGAGGACGACCGCGTGCAGAATCTGGCGCGGGAAGCGCTTGAGGAGCTGGAAAAGGCCGAGCAGGCGATCAACCACCATGAGCACGCCCGGTACAAGAATGCTTCGCACCTGACTGTCGGGCAGATTCATCTGGACACCGCGCACAATTTGCTGCTGCGGCTGTCGGGGCCGAACGAGATGGTCTCGATGATGCCGGGTGTACTGGCCGTCGTGCAGGCGTACCTGCCGTCCACCGACCCGCGGCGGGTGGGTGTGGAGCGGATCGACCACTGGATCACGCAGAAGGGCTCCCTCACCGAGGAGGATCTGGAGCTGATCCTGGACGCCGTGGGGGTCGCCCGCCAGGCGAGTATCCGCGAGACGCTCCGGGTCCGCAGCTTTGTCAATATCGTCGCGTGGGTGACGGGATTCCTGGCGGCGGCCGCCGTATTGCTCGCCGTTCTTGCCGGGGTGAGTGACGACACCTTGCCCCTGTGTTTCACTCCGGGAAGTGGTGTGGGCAGGTCGGGTTACTCGGTGGTCTGTCCCGTGAAATCGGAACTGCAGCCCCGTTCCAGCCGCCTTGATCAGAACGTCGCGGCGGCCACCACCCCGGTCGATTACACCCTGGTGGAAATTGTGGGGCTGGTGGCCGCCGCCATTGCTGCTGCCACCACGCTTCGGCGGATCAGGGGAACCTCGACTCCTTACAACGTCCCCGTCGTGCTGGCGGTGCTCAAGCTTCCGACCGGGGCGCTCACGGCCGTGCTCGGCTTGTTGTTGATGCGCGGGGGATTCGTCCCGGGGCTTGCCGCGCTGGATTCGTCCGCGCAGATCATCGCCTGGGCCATCGTCTTCGGTTACGCCCAGCAGCTTTTCACCCGGCTCGTCGACAGTCAGGCGCAGTCCGTGCTCAATGCGGTGGGTGCGCCGAACGCCCCGGCTGCCCAACCCCCCTCGGCTTCCCCGGGTCCGCGAGCCCCCGCCCACTGAGGAGCCGGGGAGCGGAGGGCCCGGGGAGCGACCGCCGCGCGCTACGCCGGCAGCGACGTCAGCCAGTCCAGGAGCAGGGCGTTGACCTCCGTGGGGCGTTCCTGCTGGACCCAGTGGCCGCAGCCTTCGAGGATGTGGGAGCCGGACAGGGCGGGGAGGGTGACGGGGAACGCCTTGATGGCATCGGCCATCCAGTGGGTGGGGGCGTCGTGTTCGCCGCCGATGAAGAGGGCGGGACGGGTGAGCGGGGCGCCGTCCCAGGCGGCCAGGTCGGCCCAGTCCCGGTCGACGTTGCGGTAGCGGTTGAGGCCGCCGGTCAGGCCGGTCCGCTCGAATTCGCCCGCGTAGAAGTCGAGATCGGCCTCGGTGAGCCAGGTGGAGGGGGCGGTGGCGTCGGGGAAGCGGTCGGAGAGCCGGCCGCCCGGCGCGACCGTGGAGAGCGGGAAGCCGTCCCGGCCGGACGGGGCCTGCGCGTCGCCCGAGAGGCCGGCGTAGAAACCCGCGAGCCAGCCCCGCACGTCGGGCTCGATCTCCGCCTCGGCCCGGCCCGGCTCCTGGAAGTAGCTGACGTAGAACTCCTCGCTGCCGCCGACCCGGGCGAAGGCGTCGGTGGGCCGGATGCCGCCGCGGGGCGCGTAGGGGACGCTGAGCAGTGCCACGGCGGTGAAGAGGTCGGGCCGCAGCAGCGCCGTGTTGGCGGCGATCGGCGCGCCCCAGTCGTGGCCCACGATGACCGCGCTCTCCTCGCCGAGGGCGCGCAGGACGCCGACGTTGTCGGCGACATGGGCCAGCATCCGGTAGTCCGCGATGTCCCGTGGCGCGGCGGAGCGCCCGTAGCCGCGGACGTCGATGGCGACCGCCCGGTAGCCGGCCGCGGCGAGTGCGGGGATCTGGTGGCGCCAGGAATACCAGGACTCGGGGAAGCCGTGGACCATCAGGACGAGCGGGCCGGTGCCCTGTTCCACCAGGTGGATGCGGCCGCCGGGGACCTCCACCGTGCGGTGGGTGGCGTCCGGCAGCGGGGTGGCGGCGGGTGTCGTGCGGGCGGGCTGCGACATACGTCCTCCTCGGGGACAAGCGGGGAGCCGCCGGCCTTCGCGGCCGCTCCGCCATGATCATGGGCGTAAGGCCGGCCGGGGGCGAGGATTTTTGCCGGTTCGGCAACGCGCCGGGCCCGGACCCCGCCACCGCGACGGCCACCGGGACGGCGACGGCCACCGCCCCGCCGCGCGGCTGCCCCAGCCACCACCGCTACAACCGCACCGTCCGCCTCGGCTGTTCCTTCGCGCCCGTCAGCAGCCCGTGCAGGCTGGCGAATTCGTCCACGCACTTGGCGGTGCCGTTGACCACGCAGTCCAGGGGGTCGTCGGCGATCCGTACAGGGACGCCCATCTCCTGCCGCAGCCGCCGGTCCAGGCCGCGCAGCAGGGCGCCGCCGCCGGTCAGCGCGATGCCGCGCTCGATGATGTCGCCGGACAGCTCAGGGGGGCAGTCGTCGAGGGTGTGGTGAACGGCGCGGACGATCGCCTCGACCGGTTCGGCCAGGGCCTCGCGGATCTCCTCCTCGGTGATCTCCTGGAGGCGGGGCAGTCCGTTGACGTGGTCGCGGCCGCGGACGGTGTAGGTGGTGCGGCGTTCCGGCTCGCCCTCCTCGTCGACGTCGACCGGGGTCCAGATCGCCGAGCCGAGGGCGATCTTGATGTCCTCGGCGGTGCGCTCCCCGATGTCCAGGGCGTGCTTCTTCTTGACGTACGAGGTGACGGCCGCGTCGAGGGCGTCGCCGGCGACCCGTACGGACCGCGCCGTGACCAGGCCGCCCATGGAGACGACGGCAACCTCGGTCGTACCGCCGCCGATGTCCACCACCATGCAGCCGACCGGCTCGTCCACCGGCAGGCCGGCGCCGATCGCGGCGGCCATCGGCTCCTCTATGAGGTGCACCTCGCGGGCTCCGGCGGCCCGGGCGGAGTCGACGACCGCGCGCCGTTCGACGCCGGTGATCCCGGAGGGCACGCAGATGACCACCCGCGGCCTGGAGAAGCGGCGGCCGGGGAGGGCCTTCTTCATCAAGGCGCGCAGCATCTGCTCGGCTGCGTCGAAGTCGGCGATCACCCCCTCCTTGAGGGGGCGCATCGCGGTGATACCGGACGGGGTGCGGCCGATGGTCCGTTTGGCCTCCAGGCCCACGGCGACGACCTCGCCGGAGGCGTTGACGGCGACGACGGACGGTTCGTTCAGCACCACGCCCTTGCCGCGGGCGTACACCAGGGTGTTGGCGGTGCCGAGGTCGATGCCTATGTCGTAGGTGGCGGACGAAGTGCTGGACGCCATGGGGAGTTCGTGTGCTCTCTCGCGACGGGGTGGGGGGACGGGGTGGGGATCGGGGCGCGCGGAACCCGGCGCAGCGGGACTGCGGAATTCCGGCATTTGCCCCGCAGACAACCCCATTGAGCGGCAATGGGGTTCAATGCGGGCAATCAATAAGACTACTGGGGAGCCTGAATGGTTCCCGGCGCCGCCCCGTCGCCTCCGCCCGGCCCTCTCGACAGCGCCTCGGCGAGGTCGTCGAGGGCGTCCAGCAGCAGATCAGCGGCGCGCGGCGCGACGCCCTCGCTCCCGGCCTCGGCGTCCCACCGCTCCCACACGGTACGCAGCGCGCCCCAGTCCAGTGTGCCGCGCTCCCGCACGGCCCGTGCGGCGCGCTCCAGGGAGGGGCCCAGCTCGGCGGCGAACGCGGCGGCGCCGGGCGACGGTTCGGCGTCCTTGTCGGGGAGGTGGGCCTCCAGGATCATCGTGACCCGGCCCATCGTGGCGAGCGCGGCGCCGGCGGCCTTCGCCGAGCCGGCCGACAGGCCACGGTGCCGCACGGGTTCCTTCTCCGCCCTGGCCTCGGTCTTCTCCCAGGCCGCCCGGGCGGCGCGGGCGTCCAGCAGCGCCTCGCGGACCTGCCGGGGGCGGCCCTCGGCGGGGCGGGCGTGGCGCCCGTAGACGGCCATCGCGTAGCGCCCGTTGGCCTCCAGCCACTCGGCGAGGCGGTCGCGCAGCCGGGGCGTCTCCCAGGCGGGGAACAGCGCGTACGACAGCAGCGCGAGCAGCCCCCCGACGAGGGTGAGCACCACGCGCTCCTCGACGGTCTGCTCCCAGCCCTCGCCGGCGATGCCGAGGAGGAAGACGACATAGGCGGCCACACAGGCCGAGGTCACCGAGAAACCGGTGCGCATCAGCAGGTACATCAGCCAGACGCAGACCACGGCGAGCGCGGCGCTCAGATACTCGCCGGGGTGCACCAGGGCCATCAGTGCGCCGCCGATGGTGACGCCGACGAGGGTGCCGCTGAAACGGGCCACACCGCGCGCGTACGTCTGGGCGAAGTCGGGGCGCATCACCATGACGGAGGCGAGCGGCGCCCAGTAGCCGTGGCCGAACGGCAGCGCGGTGCCCAGCAGATAGCCGGCCGCGGCCACCGCGGCCACCCGCAGGGCGTGCCGGAAGATGTGCGAGGACCACCGGGCCTCGCGGTGCAGCGCCCGCAGCGCGACCGGTACGAGCCGGGGGACGCTGGGCCGCAGCAGATGGCCGCGCTCGGCCTCGGTGGTGGGGCGGGTGGACCGGACCGGCTCGTCGGTGAGCTCGACGGCGTCGACGAGCAGGGAGATCAGCCGGTAGGCGGAGCGGCGGGCGGCGCCCGTCAGCATCGGCCCGGTCGCGGGCACTTCGAGGGTGGCCATCGCCTCCGGTGACAGCCGTACCGGCTTGGCGTGCCGTACGGCGTGCGCGACGGCGTCGAGGACGGTGGCCGCGGCGGCCAGCAGGTCGCGGGCCCGGTCGCGTTCGGGGCCCTCCAGGGGCGCGCCGACGACCGGGTCGGCGAGCGAGGCGAGGACCGGGCGGAGCCGTTCGGCCACCCCGCGCGGGCCGTGCAGCTGGGCCGGGCGGCGCCTGGCCTGACGGGCGGTCACGGTGGAGGCGAGCCGGGCGTCCATCAGGGGCGCGGGGTCGAACGGGGCGACCGGGTCCTGCCGCAGCCGCCGGGCGTAGTCGGCCTCCGCGGCCAGCGCGTCGGCCAGTGCGTCGCGCTGGATGCCCCAGGGGCGGACCGGGAAGACGACGATGAGGGTGGCCTGGACGACGCCGCCGAAGAAGATCAGCGCGGCGTGCTGCAACGCGCCCAGGACGGACGTCGGCAGGGTGACGGTGACCAGCATGATCGCCACGGTCTGGGTGCCGGCCAGCCCGCAGACCGGGCCGATCGCCCAGGCCATCCCCGACAGGAACGTCCAGCCGGCGAGCAGCACCACGAACGTGGCGGTGTGCGCGGCCGCCAGGTAACCGAGGAAGGTGGAGACCGCCAGCGCGCCGGCCACGGCGAGCGCGAGGACCGGGCGCGGCCGCATACTGCGCTGGAAGGTGACGATGCCGGAGGAGAACGCGCCGAAGGCCGAGGAGACCGCGAGGACCGGATCGCCGCGCCACAGGCACAGGCCGATGACGATGGCGACACCGGCCGAGCCGCGGACCGCGATCAGCGGGGTGAGCTTGGCCCGCTCGATCGTCAGCCCGGAGCGGGCGGCTTCCCTCAGCGCACGCGACCAGCTCATGGCCGCAGGATACGGTCCACGGGCGCGGGTTCCGGGAGGCCCGGGCGCGGTGCGCTCCCCCGGCCCACTCCCCCACGCGCCGGGAAAATCCTGGTAAACCCGGCTTCCGGCGTACGTAAAACACCGCAGGTCACCAAGGGGAAGGCCGGATTCCGGGCGAGGGTGCGAGCAAGCCGACACCCCGGAAGGGAAACCCGCGCCCGCCCAGGCGCCCTCTTTCCGTGCGGCCGGGAGCACTCCCGGCCGGCCGGGACGGCTCCCGGCAGGTTCGGCAAGGAGAAGGCCCCGTGCGCACAGCCCTGTTCCGTCCGGTGATCGCGATGATCACCCTCACCGTTCTCGCCGCCACGGCCGGCTGCGGCACGCATGCGACCCCGCCCTCCCCCGTACGCTTCGCCGGCGGCCCCAAGACCAGCGCCGCGCTGCACACCACACCACCGGGCAAGCGCTCGCTGGTGCAGTGGCCCACCCGGCCGATCACCTTCACCGAGGAGAGCCGGGTCGGCGGGGCCGGGCAGAACACCCCGATCGGCGTGACCACCCTGCACGGCCCCAAGTCGGGCTTCACCGGGAAGGTGTGGGTGTGGGCACCGCCGGAGTACTACGAGAAGCGCAACGCGAACAAGGGCTTCCCGGTGATGGAGGCGCTGCCCGGCGCCTACGGCTACCCCGTCAACTACTGGATCGGCTCCGACCTCAAGCTGGAGGAGAGCCTCGCGCAGTGGTCGAAGGACGGCACCAGCCTGCCGTTCATCGTGGTCATGCCGGTGCTCAACCCCAACGACAAGCAGTACTACGACGGCAGCGACATACCCGGCCAGCCGAAGATCGGCACCTGGCTCAGCCAGGACGTGCCCGACCTCGTGCGGCAGAACTTCCGCACCCTCAGGACCCGCGACGCCTGGGCCATCATGGGCTCCTCCTCGGGCGGCTTCGCGGCCCTGAAGAACGTCCTGCAGAACCCGCGCACCTTCAAGATGGCGATCCCCAACGGGCCGGACATCGTGCCCGACTCCCCGCTGTGGAACGGCCACGCCAAGGAAGAGCGCGAGAACAACCCCGAGGTGCTCGCCCGCCGGCTGATCGCGCGCGGCGGCCCGGAGGTCTACGTCGCCTTCCAGGACGGCTCCCGGGAGTACACCGTGCTGCCGAAGGTCCGGAAGTTCATCGCGCAGTACGGGCACGGGCCGGTGCGCACCCGGCTGCAGATCGTGCCGGGCGGCACGCACAGCGCGGCGACCTATGTGAAGGGCCTGGGCGAGGGCACGATGCGCTGGGTCAGCGCCCACATGCAGGGACCGGCCGCCTGATCCCGGCGGCCGGCCCGGGGACGCACCGGCGGGCGGCTCACCAGCCGCAGTCGACGTCCTGGAGCTCGATCGGGCGCGAGTCCAGGCCCACGTAGGCGGTGAAACTGCCGGTGCTCCCGCCGTCCCAGTAGGTGGTGACCGTCGCCCAGCCGACACCGGCGGACTGGGCGGTGGTCACCTTCCCCACGGTGATCTTCCGCGGGGTGTTCTGCGCGCACAGCAGCAGGTCGTAATCCGGGGTGTGCGCGGCGCGGTCCTTGAGGTAGTCGGAGACCTGGTGCTCGCGGGACCAGGGGCTGGGGCCGTGCTGGCCGTAGAAGCCGGTCAGGAAGCGGTGGATCTCGACGGCGGTGTGCCGGCCGTTCGGGTCGGAGCGGACGGCGCCGGCGGCCGGCGCGGTCCGCGGCTGGACGGCGGCGGCCGGGCCCGCGGCGGCGAGCGCCAGACCGAGCGCGGCGGCTCCGGCGGTGACAGCGGCAGCGGTTTTACGCGAAGTGGTACGGAGCATGAGATGTCCTCAACTTCGGTTATGTGAAGGCTGTGCTGCTGTAGACACCCGGCCGGGCCGATTGGTTGCGGCCACCGCGGGGCCTCCGGGAGGGAACCTCAGCGGCCCGCCGTCACGACACCACGTCCTTGCGCGCGAACCCCCGGAACGCCAACGCCACCAGCACCAGCGCGTACGACACCGACACCGCCGAGCCCTGGATCATCCCGGACCACTCCATCCGCGGCTGGAGGGCGTCCGCCCAGGAGTACTGCCAGTGCGCGGGCAGCACGTCCCGCCAGTCGCCGAGCGCGGTGACCTGGTCGAGGACGTTGCCGACGATGGTCAGCCCGACCGCGCCGCCGACCGCGCCGAGCGGCGCGTCGGTCACCGTCGACAGCCAGAACGCGAGCGCCGCGGTGACCAGCTGGCTGACGAACAGATAGCCGACCACCACGGCCAGCCGCGGCACCGCCTCCCCCGCCGACAGCGCCCCGCCGGTGGGCAGTTGCAGCGCCCCCCAGCCGTACGCGGCCGACCCGACGGCCAGCGCGACCAGCGGCAGCAGCACCATCGCCGCGGCGCTGAACAGCAGCGCCACGGTCAGCTTGCTCAGCAGCAGCCGGGCCCTGGGCACCGGCGCCGCCAGCAGGTAGCGCAGCGAGGACCAGCTGGCCTCCGAGGCGACGGTGTCACCGCAGAACAGCGCCACCGGCACGACCAGCAGGAAACCCGCGGAGACAAACAGCGCGGTCGCGGCGAAGTTGGCACCGGACGCGGTGGCACTGTCCATCAGGGTGATCCGGCCGTTGCCGCGGCGGCTCGGGTCACCGCCGATCGCGAACGCCGCCACCAGCACGAACGGCAGCAGCGTCAGAACCGCCGCGACGACGAGGGTACGGCGGCGCTTCAGCTGCCGCCGGGCCTCCACCCGCAGCGGGAGGGTGCGGCGCGGCCGGTATCCGGGTGCCCGCGCGGTGCCGGTCACGCTCATCGTGCGTCTCCTCCGATCAGAGTGAGGAAGGCGTCCTCCAGGCGTCGGTGCGGACCGATCCGGTCCACCTCGATCTCCAGACGGAGGAGTTCGGTCAACAGCTGGGTCGTGGTGAGGCCGTCCGGCCGTACCTGCAGGCCGCCGTCGGCGCGCACCGCCGAGGCCACCCCCGGCAGCGCGGCCACCTTCTCCACCACGGCGTCGGTGAGCGGCCCCGCGACCCCGACCAGCAGGGTGTCGCCGGAACCGGTGATCTCCGCGACCGGCCCGGCCTGCACGAGCCGGCCCCGGTCCATGACCACCAGATGCGTACAGCTCTGCTCGACCTCGGACAGCAGATGGCTGGAGACGATGACGGTGCGCCCGGCGGCCGCGTAACGGATCATCACGTCCCGCATCTCCCGGATCTGCGGCGGGTCCAGCCCGTTCGTCGGCTCGTCCAGGATCAGCAGGTCCGGCAGCCCGAGCATGGCCTGCGCGAGGGCGAGCCGCTGCCGCATGCCCTGCGAGTAGGTCCGCACCGCGCGCTGCAACGCGTCGCCGAGACCGGCGATCTCCAGTGCCTCGTCGAGGTGCGCGTCGTCGGCCGGCCGGCCGGTGGCCTGCCAGTACAGGTCGAGGTTGGCCCGGCCGGACAGGTGCGGCAGGAAACCGGCGCCCTCGACGAACGCACCGACCCTCGACAGCACCGGCGCGCCCGGCCGGATCGCCTGCCCGAAGATCCGCACCTCGCCCTCGTCCGGCGTGATCAGCCCCATCAGCATCCGCAGCGTGGTCGTCTTGCCCGCCCCGTTGGGCCCGAGCAGACCGAGCACCTGCCCCTTCTCCACACGGAACGACACCTCCCGCACCGCGTACCGGTCCGCCGACCCGGCGTAGCGCTTGCTCAGACCGCTGATCTGCAGCGGCACCTCGGCAAGCGCCGGATCCGGGGCCGGTGCCGCGGCCCGGCGGCGGGCGGTGAGCAGCAGCAGCGCCGCGACCACGGCCGCCGCGGCCGGCAGCGCCCAGGTCCAGGCGGGCAGCGGGGCGGCCGCGCTGCGCACCTGGGGCGCGGTGGGCACGCTCAGGGCGCCGCCCTGCAGGGAGACGGTGTAGGTGGTCGGCTCGGCCGGTGAGGCGTAGCCGAGGTCGGTGGCGGAGAGCACCAGCCGCAGCCGGTGCCCGGCCGCGAAGTCGTGGTCGACGGCGGGCAGCCGCAGCGTGACGGTCCGGCCGTCGTGAGCGCCCTCGACGCGGTACGGCGTGACCAGCTGGGAGGGCAGCACCTGGCGGCGGCCGTCCGGGGCGACGTCGTAGAGCTTGGCGAAGAACACCGCGTCCCGCGCACCGGACCGCACCCGCACGGTGGCGCTCGGGCTGCCGGTCAGATGCACCGACGAGGCCAGCGGCGCCGACTCGAAGCGGGCGAACTGGCCGGGGAAGTCCAGCGACAGCCCGCCGGCACCCAGCGAGGCGAAGTTGCCCAGCGCACCGACGCCCGGCACCGCGGAGATCGCGGGCGGCCCGGCACCGGCCGGGTTGCTGAAGGTCTGGGTGCGCCCGGCCAGCCGTACCCGGCGCGGATCGCCGTCCAGACCGGTGTACCGGTCCGCGCTCGCGCCGCTCAGCCGCACCGCGCCGTCGGTGGAGTCCAGTCCCCCACTGCGGCTGACCCGGAACGCGGGCCCGGTGTCGGCGCCCTCGTCCCCCTTGAGGTAGCGGTCGAACCACGCCTTCGTACGGGCCTGGAGGCGGGCCGTCTCCCGATCGCCGCCGTCGTGCCCGCCCGCGATCCAGTCCACGTCGACGGGCGCCCCGTTCCTGCGGACCGCCTTCTGTATCGCGTCGGCGTTCTCCAGGGGGAACAGCGAGTCCGTCTGCCCCTGCATGATCAGGGTCGGCACCTTGATGCGGTCGCCGACGGCGGACGGGCTGCGCTCCGCCAGCATCCGCCGGGCCGCCGCGTCCGGCCGGCCGCTGACCGCGACCCGCTCGTACATCCGGCACAGCGCGGGCTCGAACTTGCCGCAGCCGCCGGAGCCGGCCGGCGCACGGGCCGCGCCGGTGGGGGCGCCGGCCGAGCCGGTGGTGAAGAAGATCCCCGCCCACAGCTTCTTGAACACGCCGTGCGGGAAGAGCGCGTCGGCGAGGTTCCAGTAGGTGATCTGCGGGGCGATGGCGTCGACGCGCCGGTCGTACCCGGCCGCCAGCAGCGAGATCGCGCCGCCGTACGAGGCGCCGGCCACCCCGACCCGGGGGTCGCCGGGCTTGTCGAGCTGCACCTCGGGGCGCCTGGCGAGCCAGTCGATCAGCCGCCTGACGTCGGCGACCTCACCCTTCGGGTCGTTCAGCCCGATCTTGCCGGTGGACCTGCCGAACCCGCGGGCCGACCAGGTCAGCACGGCGTACCCGCTGCGGGCCAACTCCTCGGCCTGGCCCCGGAGGTCGGCCTTGCTGCCACCGAAGCCGTGCCCCAGCAGCACGGCGGGCCGCCGCCCACCGGAGCCCTGCCCCGCGGTGAAGAAGGACGTGTCGATCCGTACCTTCGTCGCGGCGCCAGGCGCCTCCGGCAGGCTCAGCAGCCGGTCCTCCCGGTGTACGGCGGGCGCCGCGTCCGAGGAGGCGGCCGCCCAGGTGCCGCCCCCTATCAGTACGGCCAGCGCGCCCGCGGCGGCGTACAGACGCCGGCCGCGCATCCGTCCGCGCAGTCTGAGACTCCGGAGATCCATACCGGAATCCTAGGGACGGCCGCCCGCCGGCACCCCGTCCCCCCGGGGGAACCCGGGCGTCTCCCCCGGGAGTAGGGTCCGCCCTTCCCGTACCACGAACGCGGTACGGGAAGGGCGGCCGCGGCTATCCGGTGGGCGCCGTCGCGCGGAACCGCACGAGCCCGTCACGGCCGGCGCAGCGCTCCAGCCCGGCCTTCTCCAGGACCCGGCAGGAGGCGGGGTTGGCCGGCTCGACGTCCGCGTACACGGTGTGCACGCCCGGCGCGGCCAGCGCGAACGCCACCAGGGCGCGGGCCGCCTCGGGCGCGTAGCCACGGCCGCGCCGGGACGGTACGACGCCGTAGCCGAACTCCACGCTGCCGTCGTCCGACGGCGGGAACAGTCCGATGCCGCCGACCACCAGGCCGCTCGCCCGCTCGATGATCTGCCGCTGGCCGTAGGTGCCGCGGGCCTCCGGGTGCCCGGCGGTGAACCCGGCGATGACGCGGTCGCCGTCGTCGGGGTAGTCGGCCGCCCAGTGCGGCTGCCGCAGCCCGCCGAGGACGGCGGCCAGCTCACTGCCGGACCACGGCCGCAGCACCAGCCGCGCGGTCAGCAGATCCGCGCCACCCGTGGAGCGGGCGGAGGCGGCGGCGTCAGCGGAAGCGGTGGGAGCGGGAGAAAGGGGGGAAGACGGATCCGATGCGGCGGAATCCGGGGAAAGGTGAGAAGTCACGTATCACTCCTGGTCGTTCTGCGACGACCGGGCAGCGCCCGGGGCCCGGACTGGTGGGCGTCCGGCTCAGGCGGCGACCCGGCCAAGGGCATGCTGATGAGGCGTCTGGCGGGCCATATTCATCAACCTCCCTCGTCCCGTGGTGCGTGACCGCGCGCCGGTGCGGCGCCGCTGGAGAGTAACAACGGTGCGCGCACCGTGGCCAGTTGTTTTCCCGGGGCCGCCGCAGCGGCCTCCCTCCCCCCCCCCCGCGGGCCCGCTCAGTACTGCGGCGGCCCGAAACCGCCCTGCGGCGGCGGGGGCGGAGTGCCGGGCGGCATCGGCGGGACACCCGGCGGCGGCATCGGCGGGCCGCTGACCGGCGGAACCGGACCGGCCGGCGGCTGCCAGACGGGCGGCGGGCCCTGCGGCCCGGGCGGCACGAAGCCGGGCACCGCGAACTGCGGGCCCCGCACCGGCGGATACCAGGCGGGAGCGGCCGGCTCCCCCCGGCCCATCAGCACGAGCAGCGCCAGCGAACCGACCGTGTCCAGCAGCAGCTGAAGGTCGTTGAGGACGCTCAGGCCCGGCATGGTCGCGTTCAGCTTGAAGAGCGCACCGTCGTTGGCCATCGCGACCACCGCCAGCAGGGCACTGGGCAGCGACAGCGTCACCAGCCCGATCGCCAGACCGCGCGCCGCGCCGCCCCGCATCAGGCTGTTGAGCGCGGCCACCGCGGTCAGCGCCAGGAAGACCAGGGCCGACCAGCCGGGGGACAGACTGAGCAGGGAACTGAGGACACCCCGGCCGAGGTAGAGCATCTCGAAGGTGCCGCTGCCGCCCTGCACCAGCATGTAGATGTGCCAGGCCACGTTGCACAGCACCATCGCGCCCAGCAGCAGCCCGGCCACCACACCGGCCGTCCGCGCCGGCCGCATCGGCGGGTCGCTGGGCGTCTCACGCGGCCAGGACCGCATCCCGGCGAGCAGGACGACGCCGGCGACCAGGGCCACCAGGAACAGCACGCCGCTGCTGACGAAGACCCCGTCGAAGGTAGTGGTGCTCGTCTCGGCGTGCAGGAACCACTTGTCGTCGCTGGTGTGGTTGCCGACGCTGACGATGGCCTGCAGCGCGGTGGCGAAGGTGAAGGTGGTGGCGACGGCCAGCAGCCCGCCGGCCACCCGCTGCCCGGCGAAGGCCGCGAAGACGGCCGCCAACTGGAGGGCGGCGAGGCCGAGGTGGAACGGGCCGGTGACCTGGTTGGTGCCGCCGGGGCGGCCCCCGGTCCAGGACTCCCACAGGCCGTCGATGCCGAACTCACCCAGGTCAACGGCCAGCCAGTAGGCCGTGAAGAGGAAGAACAGCAGGCACAGCGCCCCGCCGGTGAGCCGGGCGCCCTTGGCGAGCGCCATCGGTTGCTGCATGTGGTCCCCCGTGTGTGTCGATGCTCGGCGAGGGAGCACGGTAGCAACGCGGCAGCGCCCGGTCTCCCCCGGGACCTGGGATTTCTCCGCCCCGCCGGCGGCGCCCGGCGGCCCGGACGTGCCGGACCCCCTGCCGGTGAGGGCCGGCAGGGGGTCGGGGTCGGTGCGGACCGTGCGCCGGGAGTCCGGCCGCGGTGCGGTCCTGGCCCGTCAGTGGTTGCTGGGGAAGCCCAGGTTGATGCCACCGTCGGACGGGTCGGGCCAGCGGGTCGTGATGACCTTGCCGCGGGTGTAGAAGTGCACGCCGTCGTTGCCGTAGATGTGGTGGTCGCCGAAGAGCGAGTCCTTCCAGCCGCCGAAGGAGTGGTAGCCGACCGGCACCGGGATCGGCACGTTCACGCCGACCATCCCGGCCTCGACCTCCAGCTGGAAGCGGCGGGCCGCGCCGCCGTCCCGGGTGAAGATCGCGGTGCCGTTGCCCCACGGCGAGTTGTTCATCAGCGCGATGGCGTCGTCGTACGTCTCCACCCGCACGACGGACAGCACCGGGCCGAAGATCTCGTCGCGGTAGGCGTCCATCTCGGGCGTCACGTTGTCCAGCAGCGAGACGCCGATCCAGTGGCCGTCCTCGTAGCCCTCGACGGTGTAACCGGTGCCGTCGATGACGACATCGGCGCCCTGGGCCGCCGCGCCCGTGACGTACGAGGCGACCTTGTCACGGTGCACCTTGGTGATCAGCGGGCCCATCTCGGAGGCCGGGTCGTCGCCCGGGCCGATCCGCAGCTTGTCGGCGCGCTCCTTGATCTTGCCGATCAGCGGGTCGGCGGTGTCCCCGACGGCGACCACGACGGAGATCGCCATGCAGCGCTCACCGGCCGAGCCGTACGCGGCGTTGATCGCCGAGTCCGCGGCCAGGTCCAGGTCGGCGTCCGGCAGGACCAGCATGTGGTTCTTGGCGCCGCCCAGCGCCTGAACGCGCTTGCCGTTGGCGGTACCGGTGGTGTGGATGTAACGCGCGATGGGCGTGGAACCGACGAACGACACCGCGGCGATGTCCGGGTGCGCGAGGATCGCGTCCACGGCCACCTTGTCGCCGTTGACGATGTTCAGCACACCGTCGGGCAGGCCCGCCTCGGCGGCCAGCTCGGCCAGCTTGAAGGCCGCGCTGGGCACCTTCTCGCTCGGCTTCAGGACGAAGGTGTTACCGCAGGCGACGGCCAGCGGGAACATCCACATCGGCACCATCGCCGGGAAGTTGAACGGCGTGATGCCGGCCACCACACCCAGCGACTGACGGATCGACGCCACGTCCACCCGGGTGGACACCTGCGTGGACAGCTCACCCTTCAGCTTCTCGGGGATACCGCAGGCCAGCTCGACGATCTCCAGACCGCGGGCGACCTCACCGAGCGCGTCGGAGTGCACCTTGCCGTGCTCGGCAGTGATCAGCCGGGCGATCTCCTCGCGGTGCGCGTCCACCAGCTCCCGGTACTTGAACAGCACCGACGAGCGCTTGGCCAGCGAGCTGGTGCCCCACGACGCGAAGGCTTCCTTCGCCGCGCGGACGGCCGCGTCGACCTCGTCGGCCGAGGCGAAGGCGACCTGCTTCTCCTGGGCTCCGGTGGCCGGGTTGTAGACCGGGCCGAAGTTGCCGGAGACACCCTCGACGGGCTTGCCGCCGATCCAGTGGCTGATGGTCTTCATGCGGGGGGCCTTTCTGGGCTGACGACTTCGAACGGGGGTCACAGGTGGCGGCGGCGCCCGGCGGCGTGCCGGTCGTACGCCTCGCGGGCGGCGACCGCCGCCGGACGTGTCGCGGTCTCGGCAACAGGTACATCCCACCAGGCTTGGGCGTCCGGCGCGCCCGGCACAGTGTCAGCCGTTTCGGTCTCGACATAGACACATGTGGGGCGGTTCGCGCCGCGCGCCTTCACGAGCGCGGCACGCAGCTCACCGACCGTCGCCGCCCGCAGCACGTCCATGCCGAGCGACGCGGCGTTGGCGGCCAGGTCCACCGGCAGCGGCGCACCGGTGTACGTGCCGTCCCCGGCCCGGAAGCGGTACGCCGTCCCGAAGCGTTCGCCGCCGGTCGCCTCGGACAGGCCGCCGATGGACGCGTAGCCGTGGTTCTGGACGATCACGACGGTGATGTTGACGCCCTCCTGCACGGCGGTGACGATCTCGGTGGGATTCATCAGATACGTACCGTCGCCGACCAGCGCCCACACCGGACGGTCCGGCGCGGCGAGCCGCACACCGATCGCGGCGGGGATCTCATAGCCCATGCAGGAGTAGCCGTACTCCAGGTGGTACTGCCGGCGGGACCGGGCGCGCCAGAGTTTGTGCAGGTCACCGGGGAGCGACCCGGCCGCATTGATGATCACGTCGGTGTCGTCGACGATGCCGTCCAGCGCGCCGAGGACCTGCGTCTGGGACGGCCGTACGGAGTCGTCCGCCGCACCGTACGCGGCGTCCACCCGGCGCTCCCACTCCTCCTTCGCCGCCCGGTAGCCGGCCTCGTACGCCGCCGCCACCCGGTGCCCGGACAGCGCCCCGGTGAGCGCTTCGAGCCCGGCGCGGGCGTCGGCGACGAGGGAGGCGGCACCGAGCTTGTGCGCGTCGAAGGGGGCGATGTTGAGATTGACGAAGCGGACACCGGGCGCCGCGAACAGCGTCGACGAGGCGGTGGTGAAGTCGGTGTAGCGGGTGCCGACGCCGATGACCAGGTCGGCCTCGCGGGCCAGCGCGTCGGCAGTGGCGGTCCCGGTGTGGCCGATACCGCCCACGTCCGCCGGATGGTCGTGCCGCAGCGAGCCCTTGCCGGCCTGGGTGGAGGCCACCGGGATGCCGGTCGCGTCGGCGAACGCCCGCAGCGCCTCCTCGGCCTCGGAGTGGTGCACCCCGCCGCCCGCGATCAGCAGCGGCCGCCGGGCCCCCCGGATCGCCTGCACGGCCTCCGCGAGGGCGCCGGCGTCGGGAGCCGGCCGGGCCACCCGCCACACCCGGTCGGCGAAGAACTCCTCCGGCCAGTCGTACGCCTCCGCCTGCACGTCCTGCGGCAGGGCCAGGGTGACCGCGCCGGTGTCGACCGGGTCGGCGAGCACCCGCACGGCCTGGAGGGCGGCGGGGATCAGCGCCTCGGGGCGGGTGACCCGGTCGAAGTAGCGCGACACCGGGCGCAGCGCGTCATTGACGGACACATCACCCGCGGAGGGGACCTCCAGCTGCTGGAGGACGGGGTCGGCGGACCGCGTCGCGAAGACGTCACCGGGCAGCAGCAGCACCGGCAGGCGATTGACGGTGGCGAGCGCGGCACCGGTGACGAGGTTGGTGGCGCCCGGGCCGATGGAGGTGGTGACGGCCTGCGCGGAGAGCCGGTCGCACTGCCGGGCGTAGCCGACGGCGGCGTGCACCATGGCCTGTTCGTTGCGGCCCTGAAGGTAGGGCAGCGCGTCGCCGGACTCCAGCAGGGCCTGGCCGATGCCGGCGACATTGCCGTGGCCGAAGATGCCCCAGCAGGCGCTGATCAGCCGGTGCCGCCGGCCGTCCCGCTCGGTGTACTGGTGGGCGAGGAACTCGACCAGGGCCTGCGCGACCGTGAGGCGGCGGGTCGTCGGGGCGTTCATCGGGCGTCTCCTACGGGCGCGTCGGGGTGTCCGGGGTGGTCGGGAGAGCCGGGGGATCCGGCAGTTCCCGGGACTGTGGGGGATGCAGGGGCTCCAGGGGCGCCTGCGGCCTCGGAGCCCGGTGATGCCCGCGTCGCCTCAGGGGCCGGCGCTTCGTAGCGCGGCAGACGGGGGTCGACGGGCTGCTCCGGCCAGGTGCCGCGGATCCAGCCGTGGTCGGGGTGGTCGCAGATCAGCCACTCGCGGGTCTCGCCGGGGCCGGCCATGACGTTGAGGTAGTACATGGCGTGCCCGGGCGCGGCGATCGACGGCCCGTGCCAGCCGTCGGGGATCAGCACCGCGTCCCCGCTGCGGACCTCGGCCAGCACATCGGTGCCGCGGCCGCGCCCGGACGGGCTGACGCGCTGGTAGCCGACCCCGTCCGTGCCGTGCGCGGCCTCGATCTCGAAGTAGTAGATCTCCTCCAGCTCCGACTCCTCGCCGGGGCGGCACTCGTCGTGCTTGTGCGGCGGGTAGGAGGACCAGTTGCCGCCCGGGGTGAGCACCTCCACCGCGATGAGCTTGTCGCACGCGAACGTGCCGGCCGCGCCGAAGTTGTTGACCTGACGCGAACAGGAGCCGCTGCCGCGCAGCTCCACGGGCACGTCGGAAGCGGCCCCGTAGCGGGCCGGCAGGCGGCGTACGCAGCGCGCCCCGGTCAGCGCGAAGCGGCCGCCCGCCCCGCTGGCGATCTGCACATGCGCGTCCCTCGGCACGTAAGCGAAGTCCGTGACGCCGCTGAACACGTCCTCCCGGCCGGTCAGTTCGAAGACGTCGCCGCCGTCGGTGAGCACCGTGCAGCCGCCGGACAGCGGCAGCACGATCCACTCGCTGTCCCCGGTGGCGAAGGAGTGGTGGCCGCCGGGCGGCAGGTCGAGGACCCGCAGCGAGGAGTACCCCCAGCCGGCCCGCTCCGGGTCGATGTCCACGGCGTACGGCCCCGCGGCCGCGTCCCCGGCCCTCAGATGGAATTCAGTACCCATAAGTCGAGTCTCCTGCGGAAGTCGCGTCGTTCACAGCAGGCCCACGGCGGTGTCCACGGCGGCCGCGACATCCCCGTCGGCCGGGTAGAGCAGGGAACGGCCCACGACCAGCCCCTGCACGGTCGGCAGCCGCAGCGCCTTGCGCCACTTCTCGTAGGCCGCTTCCTGCTCGCCGACGGTGCTGCCGACGTCGCCGCCGAGCAGCACCGTCGGCAGGGTGGTGGTCTCGCAGACCCGGGCCATCGCGTCGGGGTCGTCGGTGACCGGCAGTTTGAGCCAGGTGTACGCGGAGGTGCCGCCGAGACCGGAGGCGATGGCGACGGAGCGGGTCACGGCCTCGGGGCTGAGGTCGTTGCGGACCCTGCCGTCTATCCGGGAGGAGAGGAACGGCTCGACGAAGACGGGCAGTTCCCGCTCGGCCATCGCGTCGACGGCGCGGGCGGTGGCCTCCATCGTGGTCAGCGAACCGGGGTCGTCGTAGTCGATGCGCAGCAGCAGCTTGCCCGCGTCGAACCGCAGCCGGACCAGATCCTGCGGCCGGTGCCCGGTGAACCGGTCGTCCATCTCGAACGAGGCCCCCGCGATGCCGCCCCGGTTCATCGACCCCATGACGACCTTGCCTTCGAGGGCACCGAGCAGCAGCAGGTCCTCCAGGATGTCGGCGGTGGCGAGCACCCCGTCCACGCCGGGCCGCGACAGCGCCAGCACGAGACGTTCGAGCAGGTCGAGGCGGTTGGCCATGGCGAGCTGCCGGTCGCCGACCGCGAGCGCGCCGCGCGCCGGGTGGTCGGCGGCGACGATCATCAGCCGGCCGCTGTCACCGATGAGCGGCCGACGCGTGCGGCGGGCGGCGGCCTCCGCGACGGCCCCGGGCCGCCGGGCCCGCAGCGTCGTGAGGTCACTGATCCGAGGGGTCAAGGCTCAACTCACCTTCTTGAGGGCGTGGGTGGGGCGGGGTGGCGCGGCGGGGCAGCCTCAGGGGGCTCGGGCGTCGCGTGCGCGTGGCTCGGTGGTCACGTCGGGGGGGGGTGCGGGGCCGCGTCGGGGTGGGGCGGGGGTCGTGTCGGGGATTGCTCGGGGCCGCGTCGGGGGTGGTGCGGGCCGCTTGCAAGTGACCGCACGGCGACCCCTGGGGCACCTCACCGCCCCGCGAGAAACCCCTCGACCTCGTCGACCGTGGGCATCGCGGAGGAGCAGGCGAGGCGGGCGGCGACGAGGGCGCCGGCGGCGTTGGCGTACCGCATCATCGGCTCCAGCTCCCAGCCGGCGAGCAGCCCGTGACACAGCGCCCCGCCGAAGGCGTCCCCGGCACCGAGACCGTTCACCACCTCGACCGGCGTGGGCGGCACCTCCGCGACGCGCCCGTCACGGTGCACCGCCAGCACCCCCTTGGGCCCCTGCTTGATGACGGCCAGCTCCACGCCCCGCTCCAGCAGCGCCTGGGCGCAGGCTTTCGGGTCCCGCAGCCCGGTGGCGACCTCGGCCTCGTCCACATTGCCCACCGCGACGGTCGCGTACCGCAGCGCCGCTTCGTAATACGGGCGGGCGGTGGCCCGCGCCGCCGCACCGCTCGCCCCGCCGTCCTTGGAGGCGCCGCCCTCACCGCCCCAGAACATCGGCCGCCAGTCGAGGTCGAAGACGGTCGGACCGGCCTTGGCCCGGGCCTCCAGCGCGGCGAGGGTCGCACCGCGGCTCGGCTCCTCGCACAGCCCCGTACCGGTGATCCAGAAGATCCGGGCGGCCGCGATCGCCTCCCGGTCCAGCTCCTCCGGATGGATGACCAGGTCGGGCGCCTTCGGGCGGCGGTAGAAGTACAGCGGGAAGTCGTCCGGCGGAAAGATCTCGCAGAAGGTGACGGGCGTCGGAAGGTCGTCGACCGGCGTCACCCAGCGGTCGTCCACCCCGAACTCCCGCAGCGCCTGGTGCAGGTAGTCGCCGAACGGATCGCGTCCGGTACGGCTGATCACCGCGCTACGGCGTCCGAGCCGGGCCGCCGCCACCGCGACGTTGGCGGCGGAGCCGCCCAGGAACTTCCCGAAGGTCTCGACCTGCGCGAGCGACACGCCGGTCTGCAACGGATAGAGGTCGACTCCGATGCGGCCCATGGTGATCAGGTCGTACGGCTCGGTCATGTGCACCCCTTCGGGTCGGCCGGCGCGGCGGATTCGACGGCTTTCGACGGCTGGAGCTCTCGCGGCGGGTTCAACGGCTTCAGCTCTGAGGAAAGGTCTAACGGTGCACCTCAGACCCTGTCAACAGTTTGTCCTTACATTCTGACGTCAAAGCCCCTCTCGCCCCGCCCCGGCCGCACCTCCGCCACACCCCCACCTCACCCCGGCCGCGCCCCCACTACGCCCCCAACTACGCCTCCGTTTACGCCCCACCCACGCCCCGGCGCGCACCCCGGGAGCCACAAGCCCTTGCGCACCGCCGGGACTCCAGAGCTACAAAGTCCTTAAGTCCTTATGTCAGGACGAAGTCTTGACACTCCCCGGGGCGGCAGCGAGGCTGTGCCCCACAACCCCAGCCCAGCGTCTCCCGGTCACCGCCGACCGGCGAGAGGAGAGCCGCAGCATGTCCGTTCCCCATGCCGCCCCGCCCGTTCTGGACCGCATCCGCGTGGGTTCCGCACCCGACTCCTGGGGGGTGTGGTTCCCCGACGACGAGCAGCAAGTCCCCTGGCAGCGCTTCCTGGACGAGGTCACCGAGGCCGGCTACGAGTGGATCGAGCTCGGCCCGTACGGCTACCTCCCCACCGACCCCGCCGTCCTGCACGAGGAGATCGCCCGCCGCAGCCTGAAGGTCTCGGCCGGCACGATCTTCACCTCGATGCACCACGGCCCGTCCGTCTGGGACAAGACCTGGACCCACGTCTCCGAGGTGGCCACCCTCACCCAGGCCATGGGCGCCAAGCACCTCGTCGTGATCCCCTCCTTCTGGCGGGACGACAAGACCGCCGAGGAGCTGGAGCCGCGCGAGCTGACGGTCGAGCAGTGGAAGCACCTGACCACCGGCATGGAGCGGCTCGGCAAGCGCGTACGGGACGAGTTCGGACTGGACATCGTCGTGCACCCGCACGCCGACACCCACCTCGACACCGAGGAGCACGTCGAGCGCTTCCTGCACGTCACCGATTCCGACCTGGTCAACCTCTGCCTGGACACCGGCCATTACGCGTACTGCGGCGGCGACAGCGTCAAGCTGATCCGCACGTACGGCGAGCGGATCGGCTACCTGCACCTCAAGCAGGTCGACCCGGACATCCTCAGCGATGTCGTCGCCAAGGGCACGCCCTTCGGCCCGGCCGTGCAGCAGGGCGTGATGTGCGAACCGCCGCTCGGCGTGCCCGCGCTGCCGCCCGTCCTTGAGGCCGCCCAGGAGCTGAACGTCGACCTCTTCGCGATCGTCGAGCAGGACATGTACCCCTGCCCACCCGACCAGCCCTTCCCCATCGCCGAACGCACGCGGCGCTTCCTGCGCTCCTGCGGGGCCTGAACCACTCCGGTCACCGGTCACCGGTCGCCGATCACCGGTCACCGATCACCGGTCGCCGATCACCGACTGCCGGTCGCCGGCCGCCCCGCCATGGCGGCGCAGCGCGGCCTCTCCTCACATCCCCTCGCGCGGCGCAGCGTGTCCGGCTTCGCGTGGCACAGCGCGTGGCTCGTCGCGTCACGCAGCGCGTGGTTCGTCGCGTCACGCCGCGCGTCTCCCTTCGCGTCACGCAGCGTGTCTCTCTTCGCGTCACGCAGCGCGTCCTCTGGCATTGCGCGCCGCGTCTCCCTTAGCGTCGCGCGGCGCGTCGCCTGTTGATGCGCGGGGCGCCGGGCGCCGAGTTCCCCCTCGCCTCGTGGCGCCTCCTTGTACTCCGGCAACGATTACGGAGAGTAATCAGTTCCCAGGGTATATCACGCTCAGCAACACGTCACTCTGCAAGCAATACGTACCCTTCAGCACGTAAGGACTTGAGGACGACATGACTTCTTCGTACGGGACCCTCGGTGTGGCGGTCATCGGGACCGGCCGGATGGGCGCCGACCACGTGCGCCGGATCAACGACGTGATCAGCGGCGCCCGGGTGGCGGCCGTGGTCGACATCGACGCCGCCCGGGTCAAGCACCTCGCCGACGGCATCGACGGCTGTACCCCGTACACCGACCCGGCCGCCGCCATGGACGACCCCGCGGTGGACGCCGTACTGATCGCCTCGCCGGGCCCCGCGCACGAGGCAGCGCTGCTGGACGCGTTCGCGCGCGACCTGCCCGTGCTGTGCGAGAAGCCGCTGACGCCGGACGCCGCGTCCGCGCTGCGCGTCCTGGAGGCGGAGCAGGCGCTCGGCCACCGTCGCGTCCAGGTGGGGTTCATGCGGCGATACGACAAGGACTACCGCAGCCTGAAGGCCCTTCTGGACCGGCGCGCCTACGGCCGGCCGCTGATGCTGCACAACAAGCACCGCAACGCCGACACCCCGCCCGGTTTCACCAACGCCATGATGATCAACGACTCGGTGGTGCACGAGATCGACGTGACCCGCTGGCTGCTGGAGGAGGAGATCACCGCCGTACGGGTACTGCGACCGGCGCCCACCGGGAACGCGCCCGAGGGCCTCAGCGACCCGCAGCTGGTCCTCTTCGAGACCGCCGGCGGCCAGGTCGTCGACACCGAGATCTTCGTCAACTGCGGCTTCGGCTACCAGGTCAGCTGTGAGGCGGTCTGCGAGAGCGGTACGGCCAGGATCGGCGACGACCACGGCGTGTTCAGCAACACCGCGAGCCGCTGGGGCGGCGGCATCACCCCCGGATTCGTGGAGCGCTTCGAGGACGCGTACGACCGACAGGTGCAACGCTGGGTGGACGCCACCCGCCGCGGCGAGGTCGAGGGCCCCAGCTGCTGGGACGGCTATGCGGCGGCTGCGGTGTGCGAGGCGGGTGTGCTCGCCCAGGCCAGTGGCGAGCGGGTTGCGGTCGAACTGATCGAGCGACCCGCTCTGTACGGCTAGAGCCACCCGTAATTGATAGAGCCACCCCGTAACGGCTTGAGCCATCCCGTGCTCGACGGACAGTGCTGCCCCCGTGCTCAGTTGTCGGCGGCGTCGGCCCGGTCCGTCGTAGGTGTGCCCGCTCCCTGATCCACCGAAAGGCCCCGCTCCATGCACCTCCCTCGTGATCCGATATCCGCGCCCTCCCAATCCCAGCGGGGTTGACGATGTCCGCTCCGACCCGTCAGGCGGCGTCCGCCGGCCCGCGTGTCAGTCCGCGGGCCCGTGACGCCAAGCGCTTCATCGTCGGCATCGCTGCCATCGCCGCTCTCGGCGGCGCCCTGTTCGGATACGACACCGGGGTGATCTCCGGGGCGCTCCCCTTCATGGAGGACCACTTCGGCCTGACCTCCTTGGGTGAGGGCGTCATCACCAGCGCGCTGCTGATCGGCGCGGCCTTCGGTTCGCTGATCGGCGGCCGGATGTCCGACGCGCTGGGCCGGCGCAACTCGCTGCTGTGGGCGGGCGCCGTCTTCATCGGCGGGGCGATGGCCGTCGCCGTGTCGCCGGGCGTCCCGGTCATGACGGCGGCGCGCTTCGTGCTGGGCCTCGCGGTCGGCAGCGCCTCCGTGATCACCCCGCTCTACCTGTCGGAGATCGCGCCGCCGCACATCCGTGGCCGGCTGGTCTCCTTCAATTCGCTGATGATCGTCAGCGGCCAGCTGCTCGCCTACCTCATCAACGCCGTGCTGGCACGCTGGGAAGCCTGGCGCTGGATGCTGGGGCTCGCGGCCCTGCCCGCGGTGGCGCTGTTCGTCGGGCTGTTCTTCCTGCCCGACACGCCGCGCTGGTACATCAGCAAGGGCCGGCGCGACGAGGCCGCCCGGGTGCTGGGCCGTACGCTGCCGGCCGAGGACGTGCCCGCCGAGTTGGCGCGTATCGATCAGGCCCGCGAGCTGGAGGCGGGCGCCCGGCGCGGCGCGTGGCAGCAGTTGCGTACGCCGTGGGTGCGGCGGCTGCTGCTGATCGGCATCGGGCTGGCGGCCGTCCAGCAGATCACCGGGGTGAACGCCGTCGTCTACTTCGCGCCCAAGATCCTCGCCTCGACGGGGCTGGGCACCGGTGCGGCGATCACCGCGACGATCGCGGTGGGCGCGGTCTCCGTCCTCGCCACCGCCATCGGGATGGCCCTCATCGACCGGGTCGGCCGGCGTCCCCTGCTGATCACCGGTCTCGCCGGCATGACGGTCGCACTGGCATTGCTCGGTGCGTCCTTCCACCTCCCGCACTCGGCCGCCGTCAGCGCCCTCGTCCTCGGCCTGATGGTGCTCTACATGGCCTTCATGCAGGCCACGCTGAACACCGGGGTCTGGCTGCTGCTCGCGGAGATGTTCCCGCTCAAGGTGCGCGGGCTGGCTATGGGTGCCGCGGTGTTCGTGATGTGGGTGGTCAACTTCGCGGTGGCGCTGGTGTTCCCGGTGCTGCTGGACGCGATCGGCGCCGGCGCCACGTTCTGGTTCTTCGGCGCGATGTGCGTGCTGTCCCTGATCTTCTGCAAGCGGTACGCACCGGAGACGAAGGGGCTGGCGCTGGAGGATCTGGAGCACGAGCTGCGGAAGGCGGCGGGTGCGGAGGCGGTGGGGGTGGCGGTGGCGGCTGTGGACTCGACTGACTGATGTGTCGTCATATTTCGTCGCACCAGCGGCAGTTGTGGGGAACCGTGGGGCGGGCGCCCGGCGTCGGAGGGGGTGGAATCACATCCAACGGGGGAAACGGTGGACTTCGTGAATGCCAACGCACTCAGCCATGTCATCAAGCGCGCTGCCGTACTGACCGCGACCGCGGGGCTGCTGACCGCCGGGCTGCTCACCGGCCCGGCCGCCGCCAGCAGCCCGGCGCCCGCGGGCCGGCCGGCCGGAACGCTGGCGGCCTGCGCGTACTACAACGGGACCGCCCTCACCGTCTACGGTCAGCGCGGCGACCGGGTCTCGCAGGTGCAGTGCCTGCTGGCGAACCGTCGCTACCTCCCCTGGGGAGACGTGACGGGGTACTTCGGGCCCAAGACCCGCGCGGCGGTGAAGAAGTTCCAGGCCCGGCACCATCTGACCGCTGACGGGAAGGTCGGCAGGAAGACCTGGCGGGCGCTCTACACCGCCTGATCGGGCCGCGGAACGTGTGGCGGGCCGGTTTCCCCGGGAGCGGGAACCGGCCCGCCACACTGCTACCCCACCGGCCCCCCTGAACCTGCCGCCCCAGCAACCCCACCACCCCCAACAACTCCACGAACCCCGCCGCCCCGGCCTGCCCCGCCTCCCCCCTGCGCCCGTCCCGTATCCGTCCCGCCTCCGTCACAGGCGTCCCCCGCGCGTCACGGCTGTCACCGTTGCGCGGGTCTTCCGTCACAGCCGATCAACAGCCCCTCCCCGACCGTCACTCGGTGTCGTTGTCCAGGCACAGGGTGAGTGATCACCAGGCCGTACGCGGCTCCCGGCCGGCTCCCCCGGGTCGACCCTGCGTACGGCACGGCAGCCAGGAGGTGGCAGAGATGACCGACCGCAGGCTCTGGTCGTACAAGGAGATCGCCGCACACATCCAGGTGCAGCCGGACACCGTGCGCTCGTATCGCAAGCACGGGCTGCTGCCGGAACCGGACCTGGTGGAGGGCGGGAAACCGTACTGGTTCGCCGACACGGTCAGAGCGTGGGTGGCTCAGCGACCCGGCCAGCGCGGCCGCCGCTGACGCCACCCTGGACCAGGCCCGGCCCCGGGTCCCGGTGCACCGCACCAGGCGGAGCGCCGGGATCCGGCGCCCGGGAGCGCCCATTCCATGAGCACGCCGACGACCTCCCTCGCGGCCGCGACGGCTCTACGATCGGGGTATGCCCCAGGAATCCCGGGCAGCAGCGCCCGCCCGGCTCGCGGTGATCGGTGCCGGTGCGATCGGCGGCTACACCGCCGCCCTCGCCCACTGGGCCGGTCTGGACGTCACCCTGTGCGTACGCGCTCCCCTGGACGGCCTGACGGTCGAGAGCGGCGGTGAGGCGCGCGCCGCGGCGGTGCGGATCGCCACCGATCCGGCGCGGGCGACGCCGGTCGACTGGGTGCTGCTGACCACCAAGGCGCAGGACACCGCGGGTGCCGAGGGCTGGCTGCGGCGGCTGTGCGGCCCCGGTGCCGCCGTGGCGGTGCTGCAGAACGGCGTCGGCCAGGAGGAGCGGGTGGCCCCGCTCGTGCCCGAGGGCACGGGCATCCTTCCCACCGTCGTCTACATCTCCGCGGAGCGCCTCGCGCCCGGCCGGATCCTGCATCACGTCGCCAGCGAACTGCACGTGCCCGAGGGCCCGTTGGCGGACCGTTTCGCCGCTCTGCTGTCCGGCAGCGGGCTGCAGGTGCATCGGGTCCCGGATTTCACCACGGCCGTCTGGCGCAAGCTGTTCACCAACCTCGCCGCCAACCCCCTCACCGCTCTCCTCCAGCAGCGGATGGGTGTCTTCGCCGACCCCGGGATGGCGCGGCTCAGCCGGGATCTGCTGCGTGAGGCGGCCGCGGTGGCGCGGGCGGAGGGGGCGGACCTCGGCGAGGAGGACATCGCAAGGACGCTGGAGCTGTACGCCGCGGCGCCTCCGGACGGCGGCTCCTCGATGCTGTACGACCGTCTCGCCGGGCGCCCGTTGGAGCATGAGTTCATCACGGGTGCGGTGGTGCGGGCGGGCGAACGGCACGGCATCGCGACGCCGTTGAACGGGATGCTGCTGACCCTGCTGCGGGCGGTGGACCGCGATCTGCGGGCCGGGAGGGCGTAGCGGGGAACCGCAGCCGGGGCGCGTGTGGTCAGGCTGTCGGGGGTGGTGCGGTGGACCCCCGGATTTCGAGTTCCGGGGTGACGAGGCGGTGGGCGGCGGGGGCGTCCGGGTGCGCCATCCGGTCCAGCAGGCAGCGGGCCGCCCGGCGGCCGACCTCGTGGCTGACGTTGTTCACCGAGTTCAGCCAGAGGTGGCGGATGCGGGCGAGGTAGGTGTTGTCGTAGCCGACGAGGGAGAGGTCGGTGGGCACGTCCAGGCCGAGTTCCTGGGCGGCGGAGAGCGCGCCGACGCAGGAGATGTCGTTGAACGCGAAGACCGCGGTGGGCCGTTCGTTGCCGCGCGCCCCGGTGAGCAGCCGTACGGCGGCCCGGTAGCCGCCCTCTTCGGTACCGTCGCCGGTTTCCACGGCGGCGCTCGCGTCGAGGCCGTGGGCGCGTACGGCCGCCTCGAAGCCGCGCCGGCGCAGCTCGCCGACCAGGCCGTGTCCGGTGAGGTGGGCGATGCGTCGATGGCCCAGGGCGATGAGGTGCTCGGTGGCGAGCCGGGCGCCGCGCTCGTCGTCGTTGGCGACGATGTCGACGTGCGGCAGGCGGGGTTCGTGGTTGCCGGCGATGACGGTGGGCAGCCGCCCGGCGACCTCGGCGAGCCCGTCGGTGTCCGGGAGGGTGCCGACGACGACGAGGCCGTCGACCCGCAGCTCCTGGAAGGTGCGGGCGAAGTCCTGGCCGGCGCGGTGGTCGAGGCGGCCGTCGGCGATCAGCATGCGCAGGCCGTGCGCCTGAAGTAGGGAGTTCAGGCCGTCGAGGACGTCGACGAACCAGGGGTTGCGCATGTCGTTCAGCAGCACGCCGACGGTATGGGTGCGGCGGGCGACGAGGCTGCGGGCGGCGGCGTTCGGCCGGTAGCCCAGCTCGTCGATGGCGTCGAGGACGGCCTGCCGCTTGGCGGCGCTGACCCGCGGTGAGTCCTGCAGCACCAGCGAGACCAGCGATTTGGAGACCCCGGCCCGCTCGGCGACGCCGCGGATCGTCGGCGGGCGCGGCCCACCCGGGCGCCCGCCGGCTCCGCGCTCCTCTTCGGCGGCGCGCTCGTTGGACCGTTCCATGGACGAGATCCTTCCAGCGGTCCGCCGCACCGTCAACGGCGGCTCCGGCACCCATCCGTACGCGCCCCGACCAGACCCTGCGCGCCCCGGGGCAGGCCACGGCACATGGACTGCCGTGACCGGGCCGGCGGCCGCACCGAAGCCCGCAGAGGGATTGACATGCAGACATCAGGACATGCAGGGTGCCCGGAACGGCCCCGGATTGGATCGTTCCAACCACGACCAGTCGCCTTCCCTCCTCCCTCCCGTCTCCTCTCCTCCCCTCTCCCTCCGGAAGGACCGAGCATGAAGATCGGCCTCATCGGTACCGGGCGCATCGGCGCGTTCCACGCCCGGACCCTGCAGAGCGTCCCGGGCGTGCGTGACCTCGTGGTCGCCGACGCCGACTCGGCGCGTGCCGCGGCGCTGGCTGACGCCCTCGGCGTACGGGCCGCCGCGAGCATCCCGGAGATGTACGCGCAGGGCCTGGACGGTGTGGTGATCGCCGCGGCGACCAGCGCACACGCCACGCTGATCCACCAGGCGCTGGACGCCGGGGTGCCGGTGTTCTGCGAGAAGCCGGTCGCACTGGACGTGCCGGGCACGGTCGGCGTGGTGGAGCGGGCGGAGGCCGGCAGTGTGCCCGTGCAGATCGGCTTCCAGCGCCGCTTCGACGCCGGTTACCGGGCCGCCCGGGAGGCGCTGCGCTCGGGCGAGCTGGGCTGGCTGCACACCCTGCGCGCCTGCACCAGCGACCGGACGCCGCCCCCGGCCGGCTACATCCCCACCTCCGGCGGGCTGTTCCGGGACTGTTCGATCCATGACTTCGACATCCTGCGCTGGCTCACCGGGCGTGAGGTGGTCTCGGTCTACGCCCAGGGCGCCAACCGGGGCGCGTCCTTCTTCGCCGACGGGGACGACGTCGACACCTGCGCGGCCCTGCTGCGCTTCGACGACGACACCCTCGCCACCGTCACCGCGACCCGCTACAACGGCGCGGGCCATGACGTGCGGTTGGAGGTCTGCGGCTCCGAGGGCGCCCGGTTCGTCGGCCTGGACGACCGGGCGCCGCTGCCGTCCGCGGAGCCGGAGCTGTCCTGGCGGCGGGCCGCCGACCCGTACGCCACGTTCATGGAGCGCTTCCACGACGCCTATGTCACCGAGCTGGGGGTCTTCACCGAGGTCGCCGCGGGCCGCCGGCCGAGTCCGTGCTCTCCGGCGGAGGCGCTGGAGGCGCTCTATGTCGCCGAGTCCTGCGAGCGGTCACGCCGGACCGGCGCACCGGTGGCGGTCGCGGACGTCCGCGTCACGGCCGGGCCTGCGGCCCCGGGGGCCGGGGCGGCCGCGGGCGCCTGAGCGGCGTCGGGGGTGAGGGAGAAGCGGGGGCGTGAGAAGCGGGGCGCGGAGGAGGCGCGGTCCGCAAGGGGGGCGCGGTCGTCGCGCCCCTCGCCGTCCCGTTCACCGCTTCGGTCGGGCCGTTCCCGTAGTGCCCGGCGCCGGGCGGCCCACTGGATCGCGGTGCCGGCGGCGGCGACCACGCAGGAGACGCCCAGGCCGATGCCGACGGCGTGGAGCCGGTTGTGGACGGCCGCGCTGCCGAGGTAGCCGAGGCCGATGGAGTATGTCGCCCAGGTCAGTTCGGCGATGCCGGCGCCGAGTGCGTACTTCCGCCACGGATAGCGCAGCACCCCGGCCGCCAGCGCCCCGGCGATCCGTCCGCTGGGCAGGAACCGTACGGCGACGACGAACGGCAGGCCGTAGCGCTCGACGCGCTGGGCGGTCCACTCCAGCAGTGCCCGGCGGCGGGGGTTGCGCCGCATCCAGGTGCGTACGGGGCCTCCGAACCGCCGGGCGGCCAGGTACATCAACAGGTCCCCGAGCAGTGCGCTGACGGCGACGGCCAGGATCACCTGGGGCAGGAAGAGTTCGCCCCGGGAGGCGAGGACGCCGGCGGAGACGAGCAGGGCGGAGTTGGGGACCAGCGGCGGCAGGGTCGTGAGCACCAGCAGGCCGTAGAGGGCGAGTACGTCCATCCGGCCGCCTCCTCGGATCCGCCCCGAGTCCGTACCCCAAGGCTGACGCGGGGCGGGGGACACGGCAACGCGATGGTGTGGCGAGGGCTGGATTGATACCCCCTAGGGGTATAGAGTGCGTAGGGTGCAGGAGGTATCGACAGCCACCTGGGCCCCGTGCGTCCCTCGCGACCCACCCCGGCCCGTCGCGGCATCCGATATCCGGCACCGCGGAGAATGCTCCGCACCGACGGAACGCATCGGCATCACGAGGAGACTCCCCCATGACCGAGAACAGCTCCTGCTGCACCCCGCAAGGCTCCTGCCACTCCGGCGGCTCCGACGTCCAGGTCGGCGAGGTCACCACGACGTACAAGGTCACCGGCATGACCTGCGGGCACTGCGAGGGTGCGGTGGCGTCCGAGATCGGCGAGATCGCCGGCGTCAGCTCGGTGCAGGCGGTGGCGGCCACCGGGCTGGTGACCGTGACGTCCAAGGCCCCGCTGGACGAGGAGGCCGTGCGCGCGGCGGTCGACGAGGCCGGCTACGAGCTCGCGGGAGAGGCGGTCTGACCCGCCGCCCCCCACCCCTGCTCACTCCGGCCCGTCAGGGCTCGCGGGCGCGGGCCGGACTGCCGTCGGCGGCCCGGCCCGCGCCCGTGCGTTCAACCGGGCCGGCGGCCGCCCCGCGGGACGCGAATTTTCACGCGGTTCTTACAACTGACACAACGCCCCCACCTCGGGACACAACACCCATACCTCTGGACCTCGATCTCCAGATGGTGGCCCTTGACCGCATTCGCACCCATATGGCAAGAGACCCAGATCACACTCATTGGAACGTAACCATTGAGGGGGGTCGCGAGTCTAACCGGGCAGTGCAGGCACCCCGGCGGGGCTTGCACTGGCACCAGCCGTGCCGATCTTGGGGATCGCGCCCGGCTACGCGTGGCCGGGGCGACGTGCCCGGGGAGCTTTGAGCGGCCCTCCCGATGTGCGCGTCCCGGCGGAGCGCGGTGCAACCCGGAACGCCCGGACGGATCCCGTGGGGGGAATCCAACCGGGACAGGGGAAGCGCCCCGCACTCTGGACCCGTGGGGGGATCCGGAGGCGGGGCGCTTTCGCTTTATGTGCTCAGCGCTTTATGCGCTCAGCGCCGGCAGGGCGTTCAGCGCTGCTCGACCGGCACGAAGTCGCGCTCGACGACGCCGGTGTAGATCTGGCGCGGGCGGCCGATGCGGGAGCCGGGCTCCTTGATCATCTCGTGCCACTGGGCGATCCAGCCGGGGAGCCGGCCGAGCGCGAAGAGCACGGTGAACATCTCGGTCGGGAAGCCCATGGCCCGGTAGATCAGACCGGTGTAGAAGTCCACGTTCGGGTAGAGCTTGCGCGAGACGAAGTAGTCGTCGGAGAGCGCGTGCTCCTCCAGCTTGAGGGCGATGTCCAGCAGCTCGTCGGACTTGCCGAGCGCGGAGAGGACGTCGTGCGCCGCCGCCTTGATGATCTTCGCGCGGGGGTCGAAGTTCTTGTAGACGCGGTGCCCGAAGCCCATGAGCTTCACGCCGTCTTCCTTGTCCTTCACCTTGCGGATGAAGGCGTCGACGTCGCCGCCGTCGCGCTGGATGCGCTCCAGCATCTCCAGCACGGACTGGTTGGCGCCGCCGTGCAGGGGGCCCCACAGGGCGTTGATGCCGGCCGAGATCGAGGCGAAGAGGTTCGCCTGCGAGGAGCCGACCAGGCGGACCGTGGAGGTCGAGCAGTTCTGCTCGTGGTCGGCGTGCAGGATCAGCAGCTTGTCCAGGGCACTGACCACGACCGGGTCGAGCTCGTAGTCGGCGGCGGGCACCGAGAAGGTCATCCGCAGGAAGTTCTCGACGTACCCGAGGTCATTGCTCGGGTAGACGACGGGGTGGCCGACCGACTTCTTGAAGGCGTACGCCGCGATCGTCGGGAGCTTGGCCAGCAGCCGGATCGTGGAGATGTGGCGCTGCTGCTCGTCGAACGGGTTGTGGCTGTCCTGGTAGAAGGTCGACAGCGCGCTGACCACGGACGACAGCATCGCCATCGGGTGGGCGTCCCGGGGGAAGCCGTCGTAGAAGCGCTTGACGTCCTCGTGGAGCAGGGTGTGGTAAGTGATGTCCTGCTTGAAGGCGGACAGCTGGTCGACGGTGGGCAGCTCACCGTTGATCAGCAGATACGCGGTCTCGACGAACGTGCTGCGCTCTGCGAGCTGCTCGATCGGATACCCGCGGTAACGAAGAATTCCCTGCTCACCATCGAGATAGGTGATCGCGGATTTATATGCCGCGGTGTTGCCGTAACCGGAGTCCAGGGTCACCAGACCGGTCTGGGCGCGCAGCTTCGAGATATCGAAGCCCTTGTCGCCGACGCTGCTGTCGACGACCGGGTAGCTGTATTCGCCGTCCCCGTAACGCAGTACTACAGAGTTGTCGCTCACGTCATCCCTCACCGACGTTGTGCCTCTTCTTCGAGGTGCCCTGACTGCCTATACCTTCCCCCATTTGGACCTTGGATGTGCACTCGGGGTCGGCCATAGGGCCTCATTGCGGCACTCAGTGCCGCGCCAGTGTCCCATCCTGCTCCCCTTCGCGCCGATTGGGAAAGAGGAGTGGCATCACATCGCCCCGGAGAGCCGGTGAGCCAGCGCCGTACACCTCCGACCGGCGGATACCGTGCGTACGGCCTGTCCCAGGGCCTTGCGGGAGCCGACCAGGACCACCAGGCGCTTTGCCCGGGTCACCGCGGTATACAGCAAATTGCGCTGCAACATCATCCACGCACTCGTGGTGACCGGAATCACCACCGCTGGATACTCACTACCCTGCGAGCGATGGATCGTCACCGCATAGGCGTGGGCGAGTTCGTCGAGTTCGTCGAAGTCGTAGGGGACCTCCTCGTCCTCGTCGGTGAGCACGGTCAGCCGCTGCTCGTCGGAGTCGAGGGCGGTGACCACGCCCACCGTGCCGTTGAAGACACCGTTGCGGCCCTTTTCGTAGTTGTTCCTGATCTGGGTGACTTTGTCACCCACCCGGAAGACCCGGCCGCCGAAGCGGCGCTCGGGCAGGTCGGGGCGGGCGGGGGTGACGGCCTGCTGGAGGAGACCGTTCAGGGCGCCCGCACCGGCCGGGCCGCGGTGCATCGGGGTCAGCACCTGGACGTCGCGGCGCGGGTCGAGGCCGAACTTCGCCGGGATCCTGCGGGCCGCCACATCGACCGCCAGGCGCCCGGCCTCCTCATTGTCCTCCTCCGCGAACAGGAAGAAATCGGTCAGCCCGCTTGTCAGCGGCGGCACGCCGGAATTGATCCGGTGGGCGTTGGCGACCACGCCGGACTCCTGGGCCTGGCGGAAGATCCGGGTCAGCCGGACCGCGGGCACCGTCCCGGGCTCGGCGAGCAGGTCCCGCAGCACCTCACCGGCCCCGACCGACGGCAGCTGGTCGACGTCCCCCACCAGCAGCAGGTGGGCGCCCGGCGGCACCGCCTTGACGAGCTTGTTCGCCAGCAGCAGATCCAGCATCGACGCCTCGTCGACGACCACCAGATCGGCGTCCAGCGGGTGGTCCGCGTCGTAGGCGGCGTCCCCGCCGGGCTTGAGCTCCAGCAGGCGGTGGACCGTGGAGGCATCGGCCCCGGTCAGCTCCGAAAGCCGCTTGGCCGCCCGGCCCGTGGGCGCCGCCAGCACCACCTTGGCTTGCTTGGCGCGGGCCAGCTCGACGACCGAGCGGACCGTGAAGGACTTGCCGCAGCCCGGCCCGCCCGTGAGGACCGCGACCTTCTGCGTCAGGGCCAGCCGTACCGCTTCCCGCTGCTCGGGCGCCAGCTCGGCGCCCGTACGGCGCGCCAGCCAGGCCAGCGCCTTGTCCCAGGCGACGTCCCGGAACGCCGGCATCCGGTCGTCCTCGGTCCGCAGCAGCCGGCTCAGCCGGCCGGCGAGCGAGATCTCGGCGCGGTGGAAGGGCACCAGATAGACGGCGGTGACGGGCGCGCCGTCCTGCCCCGCCGGCACCTTCTCCCGCACCACCCCCTCCGGGTCCGCGGCCAGCTCCCCCAGGCAGTCGATGACCAGGCCGGTGTCCACCTGGAGCAACTTCACCGCGTCGGCGATCAGTTGCTCCTCGGGCAGGAAGCAGTGGCCCTGGTCCGTGGACTGCGACAGGGCGTACTGCAGGCCGGCCTTGACCCGGTCCGGGCTGTCGTGCGGGATGCCCACGGCCTGGGCGATGCGGTCCGCGGTCAGGAAGCCGATGCCCCAGACGTCGGCGGCCAGGCGGTAGGGCTGGTTGCGGACGACGGAGATCGAGGCGTCGGCGTACTTCTTGTAGATCCGCACCGCGATGGACGTGGACACCCCGACGCCCTGGAGGAAGACCATGACCTCCTTGATGGCCTTCTGCTCCTCCCAGGCGGCGCCGATCAGCTTCGTCCGCTTGGGGCCCAGGCCGGGCACTTCGACGAGGCGCGCCGGCTCGCGCTCGATGACGTCGAGGGTGTCCGTGCCGAAGTGCTCCACGATGCGGTCGGCGATCCGCGGCCCGATGCCCTTGATCAGGCCGGAGCCGAGGTAGCGGCGGATGCCCTGGATCGTGGCCGGCAGGACCGTTGTGTAGTTGTCGCAGTGGAACTGCTTGCCGTACTGCGGGTGGGAGCCCCAGCGGCCCTCCATGCGCAGCGACTCCCCCGGCTGCGCCCCGAGCAGCGCCCCCACGACGGTCAGCAGATCGCCCGAGCCGCGGCCCGTGTCGACCCGCGCGACGGTGTAGCCGCTCTCCTCGTTGGCGTAGGTGATCCGCTCCAGGACCCCTTCCACCACGGCTCCGTTGACCATGACCCGACCGTACCGCCGGGGTGTGACAACGCGCCCGCGAACAAGGGTCCGCGCGGGCGTGAAGGTGCCGGGGGGGAACGCGGGGCGGCGCGGATCGCCGTCGGAGCACCATCGAGGGGCCCGTCCGATGGTCGGGCCCCTCGATTCCCCCCTCCGCGCCGGCCCCGGATCCCCCCGGATCCCTCCCCCTATCGGGACCAGCGTCAGCTATGACTTTTGTCGGACGCCAACGGTTGCACGCCGGCGCCGAGTTCTTCCTCCGTTGCCGGAAGTTCGATTTTCGCCGGTCATCCGACGTGCGCCCGGTAGCGGGCCACGACTTCGGCCAGCACGTCGGCGCCGTTTCGTGCCCACAGCGCCGGGTTGAAGATCTCCACCTCGATCGGCCCCCGGTAGCCGGCCGCCTCGACGCGCTCCCGGAACCACCGCAGATCCACCGATCCGTCGCCCAACTGCCCGCGGCCCAGGAGGACGCCCTCGGGCAGCGGGGTCACCCAGTCGGCGAGCTGGAAGGCGGCGATCCGGGAACCGGCCCCCGCTCCCGCGCCGCCCGCGCGGTCGATCTGCGGGCCGGCCGTGTCGTCCCACCACAGGTGGTAGGTGTCCACCACGACGCCCACCCGGTCGGCGGGGAACCGCTCGGCAAGGTCCAGCGCCTGCGTCAGCGTGGAGACCACGCAGCGGTCCGCGGCGTACATCGGGTGCAGTGGTTCGAGGGCCAGCCGTACGCCCCGCTCGGCGGCGTACGGGGCCAGCTCGGCGAGCGCGTCGGCGACCCGCTCCCGGGCACCGGGCAGGTCCCGGCTGCCGGCCGGCAGGCCGCCGGAGACCAGGACGAGGGTGTCGGTCCCCAGGGCGGCGGCCTCGTCGAGGGCCGCCCGGTTGTCGTCCAGTGCCGCCGCCCGCTCACCGGGGTCGAGGGCGGTGAAGAACCCGCCCCGGCACAGGCTGGTGACCCGCAGCCCGGCGTCCCGTACGAGCCGGGCGGCCGCGCGCACCCCGTACTCCTGGACCGGCGCCCGCCACAGGCCCACGCCGTGGACGCCCGCCCGTGCGCACCCGTCGGCCAGTTCCGGCAGTGACCACTGTCTGACGGTCTCCTGATTGAGACTCAGCCGGGACAGCGCGGACGCCCCCGGGGAGGGAGGGGAGGACCTGTCTCTTATACACATCTGACGCTGCCGACGATCTACTCTGTGTAGATCTCGGTGGTC
>NZ_JNZA01000004.1 GCF_000717345.1 Streptomyces lydicus
GCCCTCCAGGTGCCGACACTGATCCTCCACGGCGACGCCGACGCCTCCGCCCCCCTCCACCTCACCGGACGCCGCCTGGCACAACTCGTACCCGACAACGTCTACAAGGAATACCCCGGAGCGGGACACGGCATCTTCCTCACCCACACCGAGCAACTCAACCAGGACCTGCACGACTTCATCGAGGGCTCATCGTCCTGAAGGTGCTCTTGGCTGCGGGCCGTCGCACCCTCACCGAGGTCACGTCGTGCGGGTGGGGTGGCCCGTGCCGGTGTGCTCGCCGTCGATCCGGCGCAGCACGGGGTGATCGAGGTCGTCGTTGCCGACGACGATCGTCGCGTGCGCGGCCGGGTCGACCTCGGCCAGGTAGCGCCGGCAGGCGGCGTGGTAGCGATGGTCGAAGGCGTGCTCGGCCGCTGCGGTGCTGCCGAACAGCTGGGAGTCGCGGCGGGTGCCGCGGCGGCGGGCGACGGGGAAGCTGGTGTCGGCGAACACGACCTCGTCCCACAGTCCGGCCAGTTCGTGCCGCTGCAGGAAGCTGCCGTCGACCACCAGGACCGCGTCGGCGGGGGCGGTGACCGGCGGCTCGTCGATCGCCTGGTCGCTTGCCAGGTCGATGATGCGGCTGCGGTAGCGGTGATCGCCGCCGGGTCCGAGGGGGACGAGGACGGACCGCGCGAACGCGGGGAAGTCGTAGGCGTCCTGGTAGTAACCGAGCGCGGAGTCGCGGCCTTGCCGGTGACGGTGGGCGCGCGGGTGGTGGAAGCCGTCCATGGACAGGTGGATCGCCGCTCGGCCCCGCTCGCCCACCGCCGTGGCGAGGGCGCGGGCGAGGGTGGTCTTTCCAGCGGCGGTGATGCCGTCCACCGCAACCCGCAACGGGTGCCCTGGCCGCCGGCCGGCAATATGGTCGGCGATGCGACCGATGACCCGGTCCCGGGTGGGTCGGCCGCCGTGGTCGTGGTACCGGCTCGGCTCGTTGTCGATCAGTTCTGCCATGGGGCGGATCCTAGTGACCTCGCTGCTGCCCGCCTCGCTTTCGCTCTGCCCCGGCGCACGCTCGGCTCGGTCAACAGGGCCCGGCAGCCGCCCATTCCGTGACGGTGAACTCATCGCCCACCGTCAGCTTCCCGGTCCGCACGACGGAGAACTTCGAGCCGAAGGCCACACCGCCCTCGGGCACCCGTCGATAGGAGGCGAGTGTCCGCAGTGGCTCCGGCCCGGCCTTGGCACCGGTCTCCTGGTCGACCATGGTGACGGCGCAGCGAATGGCGAGCTTGGCGAACCCCAGCTCGGCGCCGCCCACCTCGGCCCGGTGCACCCGGTCCTCCGTGAGCGGCTCCTGCCACCCGTCCAGCACGATGTTCGGCCGGAACCGGGACATCGGCAACGGCGGTTTCCCCGCTGCTGCCAGCCGCTCGTTGAGGTCGTTGAAGGTGGCCAGGGAAATGATGTGCAGCGGGCTGCTGTCGGCGTAACCCGAGGTGCCCGGGATGCGGCCGTCGGCCACCCGGTCGTGCTCCGGCGGTACGCGCACCAGTCGGCAGTCCGTGCCGAGTACCTCGGACAGCCAGCCGGCTGCCGCCTCGCCCTGGTCGATGCCGCGGAACGGTGCGCCGAAGAGGTCGACGTCCCTCCGGGACGAGGTGGTGTCCACCTCGATGCGCAAGGATTCAACGCCCCTGTGATGCAACGCGAGTTGGCCGCCGTCGGAGCTGACCTCGGGCCGGATCACCGCCAGCAGCGGATCTCTGCGCTGGGTGCGGTACACGCCCTGATTGTTGACGACCATGAAGCTGCGGTCGTGCGGGAGTCCTGCCGGAGTGAGGCCGGCCTCCGCCAGCGGGACCCCTGCGCACCCCTTGATGGGGTAGGTGATCAGTTCGGAAACTGTAGGCATGTGAGCACCTTATGGACGCCTCGCCACCCGCATGACGCGCTTTCGTCACTTGCCGGCGGAGCACTCGGCACTGTTTGAGACAGACCCTAGACCCAGCCGGCACCCTGCGAGATGCGTATGGCGTCGACCCGGTTGCGGGCGCCGGTCTTACGGTTGATCGCCGCCATGTAGTTGCGCACTGTCCCCGTGCTCAGATGCAGTTCATGGGCTATCTCGGGTACGGACGCCCCGCCCGCGGCGAGTTGCAGCACGTTCAACTCGCGTGGCGTGAGCGGCATATCGGCGGCCTGGAGGAAGTCCAGGGTCAGCGTGTGGTCGACGTAGCGCTGACCGGCCGCGACCAGGTTTATGGCGTGTCGTAATCGGGCCGGCGGCGCGTCCTTGTCGACGAATCCACGGGCCTTGGCGGCGACGGCCCGCCGGAGCGTGCCGGGCCGGCAGGCGCTCGCCAGGACGAGCAGGCCGCAGTCGGGCCCGCCTGGAGGGCTGGTGTCCTGCATCGGTCCCGCCACATCGCCGTCCACCACACACACCTGGGGCCGGAAGGAACGCGCTTTCCCATGGGCGCTCCGCCAGCAGGCCGCGACCGCGTCGATCTGCTCCTCGTCACGCAGAAGCGCGGCCAGCGCCGATCGCATCAGCCGCGTCTCATGGACCACCAGGACCCGGATCACACTCGCCCCTTCAAGTCGGCCATGCGGTTTGCACTGCTGAATTGTCATCGTCCGCATTCCCGCCAGTCGAACCTTCACCGGAATTGACTGGAAAACACGCCCCCTTGTCACACTGACATTGCGTCCATTGCGGTGGCGTATGACAGGAGCCCACAACTCGTCGCACATCCGGCGGTCACCGGCCGGCGCGTCAGCTGCCGCCCTTGGCGCCCTACCACGTGCGCGACGTCGCACCCCACCGGTCTCCCCCGCCCCGCGGCCTACTTCGCGGTAGCGAAGTCGTAGGAACCTCACACACGGCGGGCCACTGTTTCCGGAAGCCGCGCGGCGCCAGGGACAACGACTTCCCGCCATCATCAACGTGGCCACTTACCACGCCCGTTCGCCGACTGGGCAATCCGGCGGTGCTGCCGTGACGGCTGTGCCCGATGAGAAGCGGGCGGCACACGCGGTACGTGGTGCGAAAGTCCAGCCCAGGAGGGCGGTCCACCCGGCACGGCCGCCATGCCCGGCGGCGGCCCGCACAGGCTTCCCTACGCTGCCGACCGCTCGTCACCGTTCGCTTCCGAACCGGCTCCCGGGGTGCGGACGGCGCCGACGGCGGCGAGGGCCACCGCGAGCACTCCCGCCCACTGCGGCGCGGCGAGGTGCTGCCCGAGGAGGAGCAGGCCGACGAGGGCGCCGACGGCGGGTTCGAGGCTGGTCAGGACGCCGAAGACGCGGGGCGGCAGACGGCGGAGGGCTTCGAGGTGGCAGGTGTAGGGCAGCACGCTGGAGAGGACGGCGACGACGACGGCCGGCGCGAGCGTGCCGGGGTCCAGCAGCCGGGCCCCCGCCCGCGCGATCCCGTACGGGAGGCTCAGCAGGGCTCCCCAGGTGACGGCGAGGGCCAGGCCCCGCCCGTCGGGGACGCGTGCGGCGAGGCGCGCGCCGACCAGGATGTAGCCGCCCCAGCAACACCCCGCCAGGGTGGCGAAGCCCAACCCCACGGCGTCGAGCGGGATGCCGGAGTGGCTGAGCAGCACGACGCCGGCGGCGGCCAGACACGCCCACAGCAGATCGGCGGCCCGGCGTGAGCCGAACAGTGCGAGGGCGAACGGGCCGAGGAACTCCATCGTGGTGGCGGCACCCAGCGGTACGCGGTCGACCGCTTCGTAAAAGCTGAGGTGGTGGACGGCGAGCAGGGTCCCGGCGGTGGCCGCAATGCCGAGCGTGGGCCGGTCCCCGCGCAGCCCCGGCCGCCACAGCACGGTCAGGATGACGGCGGCGAGGCACAGGCGCAGGGTCACCACTCCGGCCGGACCGACGGCCGGGTAGAGGCGGGTGGCGAGCGCGGCCCCGCACTGGAGGCCGAGCACGCCTCCCATGACCAGCCCCGGGGCGGGCACCGCGCCCAGCCCCCGGCCGAGGGCGGCCGCCGCGTGCGCACGGCGCGTGGTGAGCTGACTGATGGGTGCCTCCTTCGCGACGTGGTGCAGCGTGGCACTGACGGAAACACCGCCACAACCCTCCGACGACCAACGAAATCCGCAGCCGTCAGGGCGATTTGACCTTGCGATCGGCGACCGGAGCCGCTCGGCCGAGGCCCGCGCGACCGACCGGGCACGGCCGTGGCGGGGCGGGCCTTTTGGCGGGAGTTCGCCCCCGGCGGCGAGGGGTCCGGCATGATCGCCCCGGTAGCGGTGTCCGCTCTCCGGTGCCGCCGCCCGGCCTGCGGGTACGTAGGGGTCCACCGTCACGAAAGGCGCAGCGCATGTCCGAGAACACCACGGATGAGGTGGTTCTCCGTCCGGTCGGCCGGGTGGTCGGCGGGCGGAGCGAGGTCCGGGACGACGACTGGGGGCCGGTGTCCGCCGTCATCCGGCTGGACGCGGCGCAGTTCGGGCCGGACGCCCTGGCCGGACTGAACGACTTCTCGCATCTGGAGGTCGTCTACCACTTCGACCGGGTGCCGGTGGAGAAGATGGAGACCGGTGCGCGTCATCCGCGCGGCAACACCGACTGGCCGCTCGTGGGGATCTTCGGCCAGCGCGGCAAGAACCGTCCCAACCGGCTCGGCGTCTCCCGCTGTCGCCTGCTGCGCACCGACGGACTCGACGTCCATGTGCAGGGCCTCGACGCGGTCGACGGCACTCCCGTGCTCGACATCAAGCCCTACATGGCGGAGTTCGGCCCGCTCGGCGCCACCAGCCAGCCCGACTGGGCCACCGCCCTCATGCGCCGCTACTACTGATCCGCACCTCCCGGACGGCCGTCAGGCCCTGCCCTGCCGGCCGTCCCGGTACGGAGCCAGGAACGCGGTCAGCGCGGACAGCACCGCGTCCGGGGCCTCCTCGGCGGGGTAGTGGCCGCAGTCCGGGAGGACCACGCTCGCCACGTCCTGCGCGGCGAGCCGCATCGTCGCGCCGACCGCGTCGCCCAGGTTCTCCGCTCCCGCGATCGTCAGGACGGGGAGGGTGAGCGGCCGGCCGGCGCGCTGCTGGTTCTGCGCGATGGTCGTGTCGAGGGCGCGGTAGAAGGCGAAACTGCAGCGCAGCGCCGCCGGGTCGGCGGCGAGGGTGTCGACGTAGTGCTGGACGGCGTGGTCGGGCAGGGCCTTCGCGGCTTTCGTGGCGAACTGGTGGCCGAAGTAGAGGTGCTCGCGGCCCCTGACCAACTGCTCGTTGACGTCGGTGAGGCGGTTGAAGGCGAAGTGCCAGAGGCTGTCGTTGGCCTGCTGTCCGCCGAAGAGCGGCGGTGAGGGGGACAGTCCCGGGATGGCGGCCTCGGCGACGGCCAGCCGGTCGAGCCGGTCCGGGTGGTCGGCGGCCAGGGCGTAGCCGGTCCACATCCCGACGTCGTGGCCGACCATGGCGAACCGCTGATGCCCGAGCGCGTCCATCAGCGCCACCATGTCGCCGGCGAGCGTGCCGGTGTCGTACCCGTCCGACGGTTTGTCGGAGAGCCCGACACCGCGCGGATCGACCGCGACGACCCGGAAGTCCCGGGCCAGCGCCGGCATCAGGAGGCGCCAGGCGTACCACGTCTGGGGCCAGCCGCCCAGGAGCAGCAGCGCGGGCCCTTCGCCGCCGGTGACGGCGTGCAGACGCAGCTCGCCGGTGTCGACGTAGCGGCTGGTGAAGGTGTCGGTGAACCCGGCCGGGAGGTGTGGCACCCGGGAGACGGAGCCGGGGCCTTCGGGCGCGGGCAGACGGAGGGGCGAGGAACTCATGGTGGTCACCTTTCGCCGGGCTCGACGGGGATGCGGGCTCCGGACCGCCACGCCAAGCCATCTTGGATCGATCGTTCAAACATAGCTGACCAATCGGTCCAAGATGCGGGTAGGGTCACAGGAGAGTCGGCGAACGGGAGGTGGCGCGGCATGTCGGGCCGGAAGCAGTTCGAGGTCGGTGCGGCCCTCGACCAGGCCATGCGGGTGTTCTGGCAGCGCGGGTACGCGGACGCCTCGCTCGACGCCCTGGGGTCCGCCACCGGCCTCGGCCGCGGCTCCCTCTACGGCACCTTCGGCAACAAGGACGCCCTGTTCCGCCAGTGCCTCGACCGCTACGCGGCGCTCTACGGCACCCGGTACGAGCAGGCACTCGCCGCCCACCCTGGTGATCCGGTTCGCGCGGTGCACGCGTTCTTCGACGTCACCCTGGCCCGTATCGCCGACCCGGAGGTCCCCACGGGGTGCCTCATCGCCCAGTCCGCCACGCAGTCGCCGACGCTGAAGGAGGAGAACAGCGCCCGGGTGCGCGGCCTGCTCGACGCCCAGCACCGGCGGGTACGCGAGGCGCTGACGGGCTCCCCCGCCGACCCCCAGGTGCTGGACGAGCTGGCCACCTACATCGTCGCCGTCAACCAGTCGCTGGCCGTACTGAGCCGTGCCGGCACACCGGATCCGGAGCTGCGCTCGGTGGCCCGGCTGGCCTGCACGACGGTGGCGGACACCCTCGCCCGGGCAGCATCCGGAAGCTGAAGCGGACGCCGTACCGCCCCGGCCCGCTGAAGGGCCTGGTCACCGAGAGCGCCGCCCCGCCCTGAGACCACCACGGCGTCCCCTCGATCCGAAAACTCGGTAGCGGACGCGGGCCGGCACGGACGACCATGCCACGCATGAATGACCAACCCGCGCGATGGAGCCAGGCAACCGTCTACCCCGACATGTGGACCGATCCTGCCGACGACCCCCGCGACAGCGAAGGCCCCGGCCCCGACGGCGAGCTGGCGACGCTTCAGGACTTCCTGACGAGCTACCGCCTCACCCTGCGGATGAAGTGCGAGGGCCTGGATGCGGAGCAACTGGCGCGCCGTTCGGTTCCGCCGTCGACGATGTCGCTGCTCGGCCTGGTGCGACACCTCGTCGAGGTGGAACGGGACTGGCGCAGCTGGATCAGCGAGGGTGACCCGGTGCCGAAGCTGTACGGCGCGCGCGACGCGGACTTCCACGGCGCGGTCGCCGAACAGGCCGTGGTGGACGCCGCGTTCGTCGATCTGGAGCGTGAGCAGGCCGCGACCGACGCCGCGCTGGCCGAGCACCCGGACCTGGGCAAACGCGTGGGGAAGGACAGGATCGCGGTCCGGGAGCTGATGGTGCACAGGGTCGAGGAGTACGCCCGCCACTGCGGGCACGCCGACCTGTTGCGCGAGTGCATCGACGGAAGGGTGGGCCAGTAACGAGGACCGGACTGACCCGCCTGCGCGGTGCGCTCGGCCACCATGATGGTCGGCGCGTGGGTGCTGGCCCGCGGGGTGGTCGGCACCACCGAGGCACCGAGTGGCCGTCGGTGCACCACCCCAGTGGGCGTGACCCGGGTTTCAGCAAGGACGGCGGAAGGTGGCCCGGTAGGTCTGCGGTGTCGTGCCGGTGACGCGCTTGAACCGTTCGCGGAAGGCGGTCGCGGATCCAAAACCGGCCTGCACGGCGATACGTTCGACGGGATGGTCGCTGTGCTCAAGTAGGTACTGGGCGTGTCGGACGCGTGCGCGGAGCAGCCACTGCAGTGGGGTCGTGCCGGTCTGTTCGCGGAAGCGGCGGCTGAAGGTGCGGGGGCTCATGGCGCAGCGGGCAGCCATGGCCTCCAGAGTGAGATCCTCGCCGAGGTGGTCCTGGATCCAGGCCAGTGTCGGTTCCAGAAGTGAGCCGCGAGGCAGCGGCGGGGGTTCGTGGACGATGTACTGGGCCTGGCCGCCCTCCCGTTCCAGGGGGGTGACGGCCAGTCGGGCCGCGTCCGCCGCGACGGCCGAGCCCAGGTCGCGGCGGACCAGGTGCAAGCACAGGTCCATGCCGGCGGAGGCCCCGGCGGAGGTGAGCAGTTGGCCGTTGTCCACGTAGAGCACGTCCGGGCGCACTTCGATTTTCGGGTACTGCCGGGTGAGTTGGTCGGCGGCGATCCAGTGAGTGGTCGCGGCCAGGCCGTCCAGCAGGCCGGTGGCGGCCAAGGTGAAGGCGCCGCCGCAGATCGAGGCGATGCGCGCGCCGTCGGCGGCGGCGTCACACAGTGCCTGGAGAGCCTCGGCCGGGGGCGGCCCCGCATGCTCCTCCCGGCCGGGCACGATGATCGTGTCGGCACCGGCGAGGCCGTCCAGCCCCCAGGGCACACGGATGGTGAACGTCTCGGTCGGCACCTCCGGTCGGGTTCCACAGACGCGCACCCGGTAGGGGCGACGCCCGTCCGGCAGGCGCACGCGTCCGAACACCTCGACCGGGATGGCCATGTCGAAGGCCACCGTCTGGTCCAGCGCAAGAATCGCCACGGTGTGCATCCACGCAGGCTACGCCCACTTCCCGCCGTAACACACGGTGCAGGTCCAGAAGTTCAGGGTCACGAAAGCCCTGGTCAGCGAAGTGGCGAGAACTCGTTGAGTTGTGTCATTCAAGCCCATGGTCGACGTCTGTCGTGCCGCCTAGCGTGAGCGCGGCAGTCAGGAACCGAGGGAAATGAGAGTCGCTGATGCTGGCACAGTTCGTCCTCTTCGATGGTTTCGACCCGTTGGATGTCATCGCTCCGTTCGAGGTCTTCAGCGCCGCCCGGGCCTTCACCGATCGGGTGACCGTCGAACTGGCCTGTGCGGAAGGAGCCAGGCAGGTGCCGAGCGGAATACCCGGCGTCGCGCTGACGGCCGCCGCTCTTCTGGCCCCGGATCGCGCGGACCTGGTCGTTGTGCCGGGCGCGGCCGGCAGGCTCCCCGGGCAGGGCGCGGACGACTCTGCTGAGGAACAGATTCCCGTGATCCTCGGCCGCGCGCTGACCACGGAGCTCCCGAAATTGCTGGCCGACGCGCTGGCCGCAGAGGGCACCACGGTGGCCACGGTCTGCGGCGGGTCGCTGGTGCTGTCGATGGCCGGGCTTGTGCACGGCCGCCACGCCACCACCCATCACCAGGGTCTGGACCTGCTGGCCGCGGGCGGTGTGCACGTCGCCCCGGGCCGGGTCGTCGACGACGGCGACCTGGTCACCGCCGGCGGCGTCACCTCTGGCCTCGATCTGGGCCTGTATCTGCTGGAACGGGAGGTCGGGCCGAAAGTCGCGCTCGCGGTGGAGCAGCTGTTCGCCCACGAGCGCCGCGGCGTCGTCTGGCGCGACCAGGGGTTTGAGCCGATGTCCCCCGCCGGCGCGGAGCAGCCGCGGTGACCAAGCTCCTGCTCATCCTGCATGTGCTCGCGGCGATCGTCGCCGTCGGCCCGGTGACCGTGGCGGGCAGCATGTTTCCCGCCGCGGCCCGCCGTGCCGCCGGCACGCCCGACCAGCCCGAGGCACTCGCCACGGTACGGGTGCTGCACCGCGTCTGCCGGGTCTACGCCGCCCTCGGCCTGGCCGTTCCCGTCCTCGGCTTCGCCACCGCGAGCGGGCTGCACGTCCTGGGCAGCCCCTGGCTGATCATGTCGATCGCGCTGACGGGTGCAGCCGCATTGGTGCTGGCGCTGCTGGTTCTGCCGGCCCAGGAACGCCTCCTCGCCCAGCTGGCCGGGTCCGCGGCCGGGACGGCGGCCGTCGAGCGCGCGCAGACCGCGCGCCTGGCCATGCTGACCGGCGCCTTCAACCTGCTCTGGGCGACGGTCACCGTCCTGATGATTCTCCGCCCCGGCTCCACCACGGGAGTGTGACCCATGACCGCCGACTCCGTACCCGTGCCACGGCTCGCACGCAGGCCGCTGCGCGCCTCAGCAACCATCGAACTGGTCAGCCTCGCCGTGTTGTTGGTCAACATCGCCACCGGGGACGCCCGGGAGATCGCCGCGCTGTTCGGGCCCGTGCACGGGGTCGCCTGGCTTTTCGGCGTCCTGGCCACCGGGCGCGATCCGCGGCGCAGCACCGGCGCCACGCTGCGCGCCGTCATCCCTGGCATCGGGGGCCTGCTCGCGCTCCGTGCCCTGGAGCGTGCCGACGCGCAGGCCGCTCCGGACACCGGATCGGGGGCACGATGAGAGCCCGCCTTGCCGGGCTCGCGGCTACGGCGGCGCCGACCCTGGCGTTCGTGGCGGCCTACGGTGCCGACGGGCTGCGGACCGCCCTCGTGGCGGCCACAGCGGCCGGTGTACTGGTCCTCGCGTGTGCTCTGGGGACCCGCCGGTACCTCCAGCATGCGGCGGTGGGCGCGCTGCTGGCGGTGACCTGCGCGGCCGTGGCGGCCGGTACCGGGCAGGCACGGGGCTTCTTCCTGCTGCCCATGCTGCTGCCCGCGGCATCCTCGGCGGCCTGCCTGCTGTCGGTGCTGGCAGGCCGTCCCCTGGCCGGCCTGGTGGCGAACCGGGTCGTGGGCGGCCCACCGCGCTGGCGGTCGCACCGGCCCCTGCACCGTTTCTATCGTTGGATGACGGTGTGCATCGGCCTGGTGTGCCTGGCGAGTCTGGCTGCGCAGGCCGCCCTCTACAGCCGTGCGGAGATCGCCTCGCTCGGTGTCCTCCACGTCGTCATGGGAGCGCTGTGGCCCGGGATCACCGCAGCCACGCTGGCGCTGTCGCGCATGGCCGTGGCCCGCCACCGCGCCTCGGCCGCCTGATACAGGTCCGGCATCCAGGGAATCGCAAGCGGTCCTGGCGCTGTACGCAGCGTGGACCCGCATATAGAGGAAACTTGCCAAAGTGTTACTGACGTTGTCGGCGTGATGAGGTGGCCGGGGTCGGTGAAGGCGGTGTTGACCTGGCTGCTACGTCTCAGCAGGGACCAGATGCCCTCGACGGGGTTGCGGTCCGGGGCGTAGGCCGGCAGGAAGTAACAGGTGATCCAGTCGCGGGTGTCGATGAACTGCCGTAATCGGCGGTCCTTGTGGACGTTCAGGTTGTCCCACACCAGCACGATGGGTGCGCCGAGCTGCTGGTGTGCGGCGATGAGCAGGTCGCGGTATTCGGTCCAGGTGAAACTGCGTCTGCCGCCGCGTTTGTGATCGAGATGCCGCTTGGGCCGGTAGATCAGCCGTGGGTGTTCACCGTGCTTGTAGCAGGCCAGAGCGGCTATGGAGAAGCGGCGCTGAGAGCGTCCCCGGACCCGGTTGACGGGTGTGTGTCCGCGCCGGGCCCAGATTTGGCGGTGGGCGGCGTCATCGAGAAGCCGGCTTCGTCTTCGAAACACAGCCAGGCGTCGAGCGCCGCCACGGACCTTCCACCTGCGGCCAGGTCTCCTTCACCCAGCCCGCCACGGCCTGCTCGTCACGCTCGATGGCCCGGCGGGCCGGGACCTGGTGGCTGAAGCCGTGCCGGTGCAGCATCCGCGCGATCAAAGGTCAGTAGCAGCCCCCGATCGCCCGCGCAACAGGTGAAGTGCACCTGGAGACACGGCAGTTGTGGCGCCGGATGCCATGTCTGGGCGGAGGGGTGACCTCCTAAGGTGACCGCACCACAGTGGTGCGCCGCCGCTCCCGGCCGTCGCGCACCGCCGCACGCACGGGGCCGACCGGTTCCGTGCCGCCGCCTCGGGAGGTCACCCGGTGCCACTGCCCACCCCACCACCGACACCGCCCACCCCACCGGTGCAGCCGGTCGCCCCGTCCGGCCCGGCCACGCGGCCGAGGCGCCGTGGCCTCGGGGCGCGGCTGTCCGCCGGCGCCTGCGCGGTTGCCGTCGCCGTGAGCACCCTGCTCGCCCCGACTCCCGCGGTGGGCCGGCCCGTTCGCGAGGCGGGCGTCGCCTTGGAGAGAGTCGGCAACTTCGGCTCGAATCCCGGCAATCTGACCATGTACGTCTACCGGCCGGCCCATCTCGCCCCACAGCCGGCGGTCGTGGTGGCCCTGCACGGCTGCACCCAGAGCGCCCAGGTCTACGCCGACAACTCGGGTCTGACGACACTGGCCGACCGGCACGGCTTCCTGGTGGTGTTCGCCGAGACGACCACCGCGAACAACCTCAACCGGTGCTTCAACTGGTTCCAGCCCCTGGACAACCAGCGGGGCCAGGGCGAGGCCGCGTCGATCCGGCAGATGGTCGCGCACGCCGACTCCGCCTACGGTGGGGACCCGTCCCGCACCTACGTCACCGGACTCTCGGCCGGCGGCGCGATGACCTCGGTGATGCTGGCCACGTATCCGGAGGTGTTCCAGGCAGGGGCGGTCATCGCCGGTCTCCCCTACAACTGCACCAAGGACACCGGGCCGTTCACCTGCATGAGCCCCGGCGTGGACCGCACCCCGGCGGACTGGGCCAAGCGGGTCCGTGACGCCTTCCCCTCCTATACGGGCCCGTGGCCGCGGGTGGCCGTCTGGCACGGGGACCAGGACCCCACCGTTGCGCCGAGGAACGCCGATGAGCTCCGGGACCAGTGGACCGCGGTGCACGGGCTGGACCAGACACCCGACCGCACCTCCACCATCGGCCCGGACCGCACCCGCAGGGAGGAGTACCTGGCCGGGGACGGGAGCGTGACCGTGCAGGTGAACAAGGTGCCGGGAATCGGCCACGGCACCCCGGTCGATCCGGGGACCGGGCCCGAGCAGTGCGGCCGGACCGGCACCGCCCACTTCATCCAGTCGATCTGCTCCAGCTACTGGATCACCGACTTCTTCGGCCTCGGCGGCCCGTCCGCCCGCTCCGGACGCTGACCGGCCGGCTCCCGCCCCGCCCCCCTTCCACGGAGGTACCGGATGCCCCTCGGCACCCCACCCGGCGGGCCGGCCGCGCGCTCCCGCCGGCCGTGCCCGCGCCCGACGGCCCTGGGCACCGCCCTCGGGGCCGCGGCGCTCCTCGCCCTCACCGCTCCCCCGGCCGACGCCTCGCCGGAGCATTCCCCGCGGCCGTCGCACTGCGCCCCGGCGGCCCGGCTGCACGTACCGGGCGCGGCCCGTCAACAGCTCGCCTGTCTGGCCGAGTTGACCACCGCGGGCACCGTCACGTCAGGGCACACCGACCCGGCGGACTGGGCCGGGCTGACCCCGGCGGGCCTGCCGACGCCCCGGGGCGTGCCGGGCGTCCAGATCGACGGCTACTTTCCCGATACGTCGGCCACGAACACCCACCACGGCTGGCAGCACGACGCCCAGTTCGTCATCCGTCTGCCCGACCACTGGAACGGCGGCCTGGTGATCTCCGGCTCTCCCGGGACGCGCAGGCAGTACGCCAACGACCGTGCGATCGGTGACTGGGTGCTCGCCCGCGGCTACGCGTTCGCCGCCACCGACAAGGGCAACACCGGCACGGACTTCTACCGCGACGGTGCGGCCCCCGGTGACGCCCTCGCGGAATGGAACCAGCGGGTCACCCAACTCACCCGCGCCGCCCGCACGGTGGCCACCCAGCGGTACCGGCGCCCACCGGCCCGCACCCTGGTCACCGGCCTGTCCAACGGCGGCTACCTCGTACGGTGGCAGCTGGAGAACCACCCCGAGCTCTACGACGGCGGCGTGGACTGGGAGGGCACCCTGTGGCGACCGCAGGGCCCGAACCTGCTCACCTTCCTGCCGCCCGCGCTGCGCGCCTATCCCGCGTACGCGAAGGGCGGCGCGGACGCCGGGCGGGCCCACGCGGCGCTGCTCGCCGCGGGATTCCCGGCCGGCTCCGAGTTCCTGTGGCCCTTCCACCACCGGAACTACTGGGACGTCACCCAGCGCACCTACCGCGAGGAACTGGATCCCGGCTTCGACGGCGCCACGCAGGCCGGCACCCCGTTCTGCGCCTCGGGCACCCCCGCGTGCGACGCCGACTACGACTACGCCGCCCGCCCGGAACCGGTCCGCGCCGCCGTCTCGAAGATCGCCCTCACCGGGCGCATCGGCAAGCCGCTGATCACCCTGCACGGCACCCTGGACGTCCTGCTGCCCATCAGCCGGGATTCCGACGTCTACGCGCGGATGGTGCACGACGCCGGGCGGGACGCCCTGTACCGCTACTACCGCATCGAAGGGGGCACGCACGTCGACGCGCTCTTCGACACGTTCCCCGACCGGCTGCGCCCCCTCACCCCGTGCCACCGGTCGGCCTTCACGGCCCTGGAGAACTGGCTGAACCACCGTCACCTGCCGCCCCCCGACCACACCGTGCCCCTCCCCAGGGCAACCGACGCCGCAACCTTGATCAACCACTGCCCGCTGTCCTGACCGAGGCCGCCAACTGGCCCCGCGGGCCGTCGGATGTCAGGCCCCCCCGGCCCAGCCGCGGACGTGCCCGACGCACCCCCTTGTGGATCCCCCATGCCCCGGTGAAGCCCGGCAGGTGACCCCCATCAACGTCTGCGACCTCACCCACGAGTCAACCTCGTCAATTGTCGGAACAATACAATCTCGCGCCTTCGAATCGATCGCCCCTCACCCTGACTTCCCTTCCGAACATTGACATGATCCCCATGAGGGCAAGTCAGCCACTATGTAGCATCTGAACAACTCAAGGAGGCTCGTGTGACCCGTAACGGTCATGCGCTGGTGACGGGCGTCGGTGCGATGACGCCACTGGGCGCCGATGCGCCGTCGACGTGGTCGGGGCTGCTGGACGGTAAGTCGGGGGTGCGTTTCCTGGAGGAGGAGTGGGCTGCGGACCTGCCCGTGCACGTCGCGGCCGGGCTCACGGTGGACCCTGCCTCCCTGCTTCCGAGGGCCGAGGCCAGGAAGCTGGACCGCGGTGAGCAGGTCGCCATCCTCAGTGCGCGCGAAGCTTGGCAGGACGCCGGTGCTCCACAGGTCGAGCCGGAACGATTCGCCGTCGTCATTGGCACAGGGACCGGTGGGGTCCTCAGCACGCTGGGGCAGGACGACGTCTTCGAACGCGCCGGGATCCGCCGGCTGTCACCGTTCGCGGTACCCATGCTGATGCCCAACGGGCCAGCTGCTTGGGTGAGCATGGACCTGGGCGCGAAGGGAGGCGCCAGGACTCCGGTGAGTGCCTGTGCGTCCGGAGCAGAAGCCCTCGCCCTGGGGCAGGATCTGATCCGCAGCGGGCGGGCGGACGTGGTCGTCGCCGGTGGGGTGGAGGCATGCCTGCACCCCTTCACCATCGCGGCATTCGCCCAGATGAAGGCCCTGTCGACACAATCCGTGGACCCGGAGACCGTGTCCCGCCCGTTCGACGTCAAGCGGTCCGGGTTCGTGATGGGCGAGGGCGCGGGGATGATGGTCCTCGAACGCGCCGAGTTCGCCCGGGCCCGTGGAGCACGCGCCTACGGCACGCTGGCAGGCAGTTCCGTGAGTTCGAGCGCGAACCACATCACGGCCTCCGACGCGGAAGGCCAGGTCGTCGCCATGGAACTGGCGCTGCGCGACGCCGGCCTGGCCCCGGCGGACATCGGGGTCGTGCACGCCCACGCCACCTCGACGGAGTCCGGTGACCTGGCGGAGGCCGAGGCGATCGGCCGGGTGATCGGCAGCCACGCTGCAATAACGGCGACCAAGTCGATGACAGGTCACATGATGGGCGCGTCCGGAACGGTTGGCGCCATGACCGCTCTCCTCGCGCTCAAGGACGGCACGGTGCCGGCCACGCGCAACCTTGATGACCTCGACCCGCGCGTGGAACTGGACGTGGTACGCGGTGAGCCGCGCACCGGTCAGTGGTCTGCTGCGCTGGCCAACTCGTTCGGGTTCGGCGGACACAACGTCAGCCTCGTCCTCACCAAGTGACGACGAGACCTTGACCGCCACGCTGGGCGGCACGGGCCCCTCAGGCCCGGCTGCCGCCCACTCGTGATGTCGTCTCGTCGCCCATACCGACCTGACCATCAGGCAGGCCGGTCACGGCATCACGAGTTCAACCTCAGGAGGAGCCTGCCTCGCGCCCCGCACCGGCCTCGGCACCCGGGTGCGGCTCCTGCGATGCGGCTGCGCGTGGCAGGCGGGCGCCCCGAAAGGAGCGCGGGCGGACCGGCATGACCGGGCTCGGCAGCCATCGCGCGGGCCTCTCTGGGGGCGTGGCCGGGAAGCTGCGGAGGGCCGGGGGGCCGGCACCTACACTGGGCGGTTCGGGGACGGGGAGGCACGTCCCAGGTGGACGGAGAGCGCAGTGGTGAAGAGCGTCGAGGACCAGGGCGGCACGGCGGACCCGTCCGCCGAGGTGCTGACCGAGGCGGCCGCGATGTTCGGACTGCTGGCCTCGCCCCCGCGGCTGCACATCGTCTGGGCGCTGGCGCAAGGGGAGAGCGATGTGAGCGGGCTCGCGGAGCGGGTCGGCGGGGCGCTGCCCGCGGTGAGCCAGCACCTGTCGAAGCTGAAGCTCGCCGGCCTGGTGCGCTCGCGGCGGGAGGGCCGCCGGGTGGTGTACCTCGTCGACGATCCCGATGTGGTGGCGGTGGTACGGCTGCTGGTCGTCCAGCTGGCCGCCCGCTCCGGACAGCCGGCACCGGTCCGCCTCCGGGACGTCGGTGCCTGAGACCACCGCGGCCCCCACGACCGGCCGTAGACCCCCGCACTCCCAGGGCGTACGGCCGGGTCGCGGCCTGCCGCCGTTCACCGACGCCGGGGAACCGGCCGCGCTGACCACGCTGCAGGTGCTGCGGCTGCTGGACAGCGGCCCGCGCGGGCTGACCGAGGAACAGGCCGAGGAGCGCCTGCTGCGGTACGGCGAGAACGTGGTCCCCGCCCGGCGGCCGCCCTCCTGGCCGCGGCGTTTCCTGGGCAGCCTCCGGGACCCGTTCACCGCCGTCCTGCTGTGCCTCGGGGTCGTTTCGGCGGCCGTGGCCTCCTGGGGCACCGCCTGCGTGATCATGGTGCTCGTGGTGGTCAGCTGCGCCCTGCGGTCGGGGGGCGAGCACCAGGCCGGCCGCTCCATGGCCGCCCTGCGCGAACTGGTCCCCACCACGGCGTCCGTACAGCGGCGGCCGGCGGACGACGCCCCGCCGCGGGTACGGGAGATCCCCGTCGACCAGCTCGTCGTCGGAGACGTGGTGCGCCTGGGGCCCGGGGATCTGGTCCCGGCCGATGTGCGGCTGCTCCGCGCGAGCGGGCTGACCGTGCATCAGGCCGCGCTCACCGGCGAGTCCGTCCCCGTCCCGAAGGACGCCCTCGACGCACCGGCCGGCGGGGGCGCGGAGCCGCCCGAGCCGCCGCACCTGTGCTTCCAGGGCAGCAGCGTGGCCTCCGGGAGCGGCACCGCGCTGGTGATCGCCACCGGCCCGGACACCCGGTTCGCCGCCGCCTACGGAGGTCCGGCGCGGCGACGCGGTGAGACCGCGTTCGACCGCTCGGTCCACGGCATCGCCTGGACCCTGATCCGCTTCATGCTGCTCACCCCGCCGCTGGTGCTGATGGCCAATGCCGCGCTGCGCGGGCGGGGGCTGGAGACCCTGCCGTTCGCCGTCGCCGTGGCGGTGGGGCTGACGCCCGAGATGCTGCCGGTGATCGTGACCGCGGCGCTCGCCCGGGGAGCCTCCGCGCTCGCCCGCACCAGTGGCGTGATCGTCAAACGGCTGCCCGCGCTGCACGACCTCGGGGCGATCGACGTCCTGTGTCTGGACAAGACCGGCACCCTCACCCAGGACCGTCCGGTCGTGGAACGCGTCCTGGACGCGCGCGGCGACGAGGACCCGGACGTGCTGGAGTGGGCGGCGGTCAACAGCTTCTGGACCGTGGAACTCGCCGAGCTGCCCGTCCCCGACACCCTCGACGAAGCGATCCTCGACGCCGCCGGGGAACACGGCGCCGACCCCTTTGCGTACGACGGGATCGCCGCGCTGCCGTTCGATCCGTCGCACCGGCTCGCCACGGCCGTCGTCCGCCGGCCGGGCCGGCACGGCACGCACACGCTCGTGGTGAAGGGCGCGGTCGAGGACGTTCTCGACCGGTGCGGGGCGGTGGCCGTCGACGGCGCGGACGCCGCACTGGACGCGGCGCGCCGCGAGCGGCTGCTCGGCCTCGCCGCCGAGGAGGCCGCCGGCGGTCTGCGGCTGCTCGCCGTCGCGCGCGCCGAACGCCCGGGCCGCCCCGGCCCGTACAGCGACAAGGACCTGCGCGGGCTGACCTTCCTCGGCTTCGTCGCGCTCCGCGACGCGCTCGCCCCCACCGCCACCGACGCGCTGGAGGACCTCGCCCGGCGCGGGGTGGCGGTGAAGATCCTCACCGGCGACCACCCCGGAACCGCCGCCCGCGCCTGTCGTGATCTCGGCCTCGACCCCGGGGAGGTGCTCACCGCCGGCCGGCTCGGCGACCTCAGCGGGCCGCCGCTCGCCGAAGCGGTCGCCCGGGCCACGGTCGTGGCGCGCTGCACGGCCCAGGACAAGGCCCGGATCGTCACCGCCCTGCGGGCCGGCGGCCGGATCACCGGGTTCCTCGGGGACGGCGTCAACGACCTGCCCGCGCTGCGCGCGGCCGATGTCGGCATCTGTCCGCGCGGGGCGGTGACGGTGGCGCGCGAGGGCGCGGACGTGGTGCTCGCCGAGAAGGACCTCACCGCGATCGACCGGGCGATCACCGCCGGCCGCAGGAGCAGCAGCACCATCGCCGGCTATCTGCGCATCACCCTGTCGTCCAACCTCGGCAACGTCATCGCGATGCTCGCCGCCGGGCTGCTGCTGCCGTTCCTGCCCATGCTGCCCGCGCAGGTACTGGTGCAGAACCTCTGCTTCGACGCGGCCCAGCTCGCGTTCGCCTTCGACCGCCCCGGGCCCGCCGCGGAACGCAAGCCCGCGGTGCTGCGACCGCGTACGTTCCTCCGCTTCATCACCGCCTTCGGGCTGCTCAACGCCGCCGCCGACATCGCCACCTTCGGCGTGCTCGCCTTCGCCTCGCACACGACGGCGCACGCCGGCGATCCGGTCGTGTTCCACGCGGGGTGGTTCACCGAGAACCTGCTGACCCAGGCCATGGTGATGCTGCTGCTGCGGACCGGCCGGCACGCCGCCGAAGGCCGCGCCCCCGGACCGGTCCACCTCGCTGCCGCGGCCCTCGCCGTGATCGGCATACTGCTGCCGCTCTCCCCCCTCGGCCCACCGCTGGACATGTCCGCCCCACCGCCGCTGTATTACGCCCTCCTCGCGGCCGTACTCACCCTCTACGGCCTGGCCCTCTCCGCCACCTACAAGCGCCACCCGGCCCGCCGGACGTGAGCGTCCGGTCGTCCGGGAGGCCGTGGACAGCGACGGAGTGGCACTTCGCGGTGCACGGAGTGATCTCGACGCCCGTGACGTCGTGATCCCACCCCGGCCTTCGGCGTGCACGATCACCTGATTGGCGTTCATGACTTCCTGAGGGCCCAAAGGGGTCCGGCCCATACTTCAGGTATTGCGCAAGCCGGGAACTCTGCGGATTTCCGTTGCGTTGAGCCGAAGGACGCCGAAGGCCCGGACAGTTGTGGAGGAAGCAGATGAGTGTGGCCCTGACCAAGGGCGGCAATGTGTCGCTCAGCAAACAGGCCCCCGGCCTGACCGCCGTGACGGTGGGGCTGGGCTGGCAGGTGGGAGGCGCCGGAGGGCCCGGCTACGACCTGGACGCCAGCGCGCTGTTGTGCGACGGGACCGGGAAGGTCCTCTCCGACGCGCACTTCGTCTTCTTCAACAACCTGCGCAGCCCGGACGGTTCGGTGCGGCACTCCGGGAGCGACCCGGCTGGCGGCAGCGGCGGGGACAACGAGCAGATCCAGGTCGACCTCACCGCGGTCCCCGCCGAGGTGGCGAAGATCGTCTTCCCGGTCTCCCTCTACGAGGCCGAGCAGCGCCGGCAGAATTTCGGCCAGGTCCGCAGCGCTCACATCCGCGTGGCCGACCGGGAGACCGGCACCGAAATCGCCCGCTACGACCTGCGCGGTGCCGCCGCCGCGGAAACCGCCATGGTCTTCGGCGAGCTCTACCGTCACGGCGCCGAGTGGAAGTTCCGCGCCGTCGGCCAGGGCTACGCCTCCGGGCTGGCGGGGATCGCCCAGGACTTCGGCGTCGACGTCCTGCGCCCGGACCCAGCGGCCGGCGCCCCGCCGGTTCCCGCCCCCTCCCCCGGGCCGGCCGGCGCCGTCCCGATGGCGGGCACCACCACCGGCTGGGAATCCTCCGGCACCACCACCGGCTGGGAGTCCCCCGGCCCGGGATCCGCCCCCACACCCCAGCAACCCGACGGGAGTTCCTCCATGACCTGCTTCTTCGACCCCCAGCACGGCCCCGGCTCGGCGTATGTGACGTGGTCCCCGCAGTGGGGCGTCCCGCGCCAGATCCAGGCGTGCGGCGGCTGCGCCCAGCGGGTCCAGACCACGCCGCCGCCGTACTACACCGCTCCCCAGGCGGGGTATCCGCAGCCGGTGCCGCAGGGGTACCCGCAGCCGGTGCCGCAGGACTACCACCAGCAGCAGCCGGGCCAGCAGCAGGGGCGTCGCTTCGGCACCGGCGCGCTCATCGGTGCCGGCGCGGCCGGCCTGGTCGGCGGGGCCCTGCTCAACGAGGCGTTCGACGACGACGAGCCCGAGGTGATCGTCAACAACTACTACGAGGACTGACCGGCTTCCCTTCGCCCGGCCGCGACCGTCACCGGCCGGCCGGGCGCCGGCGTGCGCGGGCAGCCGCCGGGGACGTACCCGCCGGGCCGCGGGCCCTGACGCCCGCCGGAAGGGCTCCGATAGCGTTCCCCCAGCCGTGCCCGGCACAAGCCGGCGGCGGCGCGTGAGCCGGAACAGGCCGGCAGGTGACAGGAGGGACCAGGATGCGGGCTCAACAGCCTTGGTGGGGGCGGTGCGTGGCGGTGGCCGCCGTCATAGCAGTGGCCGGCTGCACGCCCGACGGCAAGCACACCGGCTCGCACGACAACAAGCCGTCGGTGCCGGGTGCGGAGGCGTCCTCGCCCGCCGCGGGAGGCGGCAAGGCCGGCGCGGCGGGGACGCTGCCGGGCGTACCGAGCGTGCGGAAGGCGCGCAGTGAGCTGGCCGCCCTCAAGGTGGCGCCGCACGGCCCGATGACCGGCTACCGCCGCTCCGCCTTCCCGCACTGGGCGGAGCAGGGTGCGCACTGCGACACGCGGGAACGGGTGCTGCAGCGGGACGGCACCGGCGTACGGCGGGACAAGGAGTGCCGCGCGGTGTCCGGTTCATGGGTCAGTCCGTACGACGGCAAGAAGTTCAGCGTCGCCTCCGCGGCCGACATCGACCACATGGTGCCGCTCGCCAACGCCTGGCGCTCCGGGGCCCGTTCCTGGGCCCCGGCCCGGCGGAAGGCGTTCGCCAACGACCTCATCCACCCGCAGCTGCTCGCCGTCTCGGCCGCTTCCAACCGGTCGAAGGGCGACCAGGGCCCCGACGAGTGGCAGCCGCCGGCCAAGACGTTCTGGTGCACGTACGGGCGGGCCTGGACCTCGGTCAAGGCCACCTACGCCCTGTCGGTCACCAAGGCGGAGAAGGAGAAGCTGACCGAGATGCTGGACACCTGCGCCGGATGACCGGCCACGACACCCCGCCCGGGCCCGAGCGGCTGAAGGACGACGTGACCGCCGGGCCCGGCGGCGCGATGACCGAGGAGGTCGGCGTCGTCACCGGCGACCTCACGATCGCCACCAGCACCCTGCCCGACGGTCGCGCGGCCGTCGCCGTCCAGTACACCGGCGCCGAGGAGTGGTACACCCTGACCGGCAGCCCCAGCCCGCTGCCGCCCGGCGGGCTGGCCGCCCTGCACTCCGAGGTGGTCCACCGCGTCCGGCGAGGAGGCGGCGCCGAAGCACCCCGCTGACGGCCGCACCGCAGGGACCGGGAAGGCACGTTGCTGCCGCCGGCGGCCGTACGCGCCCTGCTGCGCCTGCCCTCGCCCGCGGGCCGGAGACCCGTCACCGCGGCGTTCCCGGCGTGCCGTGTGGCTGCCTGTCACGTCTGCACCTCTGTCCGGGCGTTCTTCTCGTGGGGGAAGACGGCGCACGACCGTCGAAGGTTGTACGGTTGCGCAATGTAGCAAGTGATGAGGGAGTCCGGCCCGCACGGACCGCGACCGGCCCCGACCGCTGCTTGCGGCTCGCGACTCGCGGCTTGCGGCTCACGGGCACGCCCCATGGCTCACGGCTACGACGTGAATTTCGACGAGGAGAAAGGCGGGCAGCGATGTTGCGCAACGGACTGGAGCCCTGGCACCTGCTGATCGTGGCGCTGGTGGTGATCCTGCTCTTCGGCTCCAAGAGGCTGCCGGACACCGCACGCGCGCTGGGCAAGTCGCTGCGGATCCTCAAGAGCGAGGCGAAGGCGATGGCCTCCGACGACGCGCCGCCGAGCGCCACCTTCACCACCGGCCCGCAACCCCGTCGCGCGCCCGAGCCGCCGCCGCATCCCCGTACGGAGAGCGGCCCGGATCCCGTGCGGTGAGGACCGTCGGGCGCATTCGCCCATGAGCAACAATTTAAAGATTGCGCAATGAGGGAACCATCATGAGGTGCGTCAGGGCGTCCGGGCGCCGCGCCGGCCCCGCTCAGTGGCCGGCGTGGCCGTCCCACTCCGAAGAGGCCGGCCACCGTGGCCTTCAACCGCGTACCCACCGGGGGACATGCATGCACGACGCAGACCGCTTACAGGCGCAGGACGCGCCGGACTTCGAACACCTCCTGGACCGGGCGCTGCGCTCCGAGGAGATCAGGGAGGCGGTGCGCCGTACGGACGGAGCGCTCAATGCCGAGCAGTTGCGCACCCGGGCGCTTCAGGCGAGAGCCGCCCTCGTCGCCACCGCGGTGCCGGAATACCGCGATTACCTCCAGCTGCGGGCCGCCGCGGCGGCGTCCCGCCCTTCGTCACCGCCCGTGCCGGCCACCACCGCCGCGAGCGGGCTGCTCCCGGCGCTCGGTGTGCTGGTGCCGGCGCTGTCGGCGACCGCTGCCGTCCTCTTCCTGGCCCTCGGCTTCGGGCTGCGGGCCGTCGGCCTGCCGTCCGGCTTCGCGGACGAGCTGGTCGACGCCGGTCTCACGGCTGCGGGTGTGGCAGCGGCGGCGACCTCGGTCGGGCTGCTGTGGATGCTGATCGCGGCGGCCCGCAACCGCTCGGCGGCCGAGGCCGGTGGGCCGGGCGGGGCCGGCACCCCGCTCGCGGAGGCGTACGAAGCCTGGCAACAGGCCCTGCTGGAGCGCGGGGTGCTGCCCTTTCTGCTCGGACTGCTCGACGACCCGGGCCGGAAGCGCGGGCCCGGCCTCACGGGCCCCGGCGTCAGCGGCCCGGACGTCACCGGTCCCGAGGCGCCCGGCAGGGAGTGAGCAGCGGCGGCGGGGCCTTCGACGGCTGACCACCGCCGGCTGCCGGGGCGCTGCCGGGCACGGACGTCGTGCCCGGCCGGCCCGGCAGCGCGCGGTCGCTACGGCACCAGGTCCGAGGTTCCCCGCTGGTGCGGGATCGCGATGCCGTCCGCCTGCTGCAGGGCCACGGTCCGCGCCGGGGCGGGAATCCTGATGCCCTCGTCCCGGTAGCGCTGGTGCAGCCGCTTGATGAACTCGTGCTTGATCCGGTACTGGTCGCTGAATTCGCCGACCCCGAGGATCACCGTGAAGCCGATCCTGGAGTCTCCGAACGTGTGGAAGCGGACGGCCGGTTCATGGTCGGGGACGGCCCCGGTGATGTCGGTCATCACGCTCGCGACGACCTCGGTGGTGACCCGCTCGACGTGTTCCAGGTCGCTGTCGTAGCCGACGCCGACCTGCACCAGGATCGACAACTGCTGTTCCGGCCGGGTGAAGTTGGTCATGTTGGTGCCGGCCAGCTGGGCGTTGGGGATGATCACCAGGTTGTTGGAGAGCTGACGCACCACGGTGTTGCGCCAGTTGATGTCGACGACGTAGCCCTCCTCGCCGCTGCTGAGGCGGATGTAGTCGCCGGGCTGCACCGTCTTCGACGCGAGGACGTGCACACCGGCGAAGAGGTTCGCGAGGGTGTCCTGCAGCGCCAGTGCCACCGCGAGACCGCCCACCCCCAGGGCGGTGAGCAGGGGGGCTATGGAGATGCCCAGCGTCTGGAGCACGACGAGCATGCCCATCGCCAGCACCACGATGCGGGTGATGTTGGCGAAGATGGTGGCCGAGCCCGCCACTCCGGACCTGGACTGGGCCAGGGACTTCACCAGGCTGGTGATCACCCGCGCGGCGGTGAAGGTGACCACGAAGATGAACACCACGGTCAGCGTCCGGTTGACGTTGTGCCGGACCGTCGCCGTGAACGGCAGCACCGCGGCGGCCGCCGCCAGGCCGGCGCAGATCGCGGCCCAGGGCACCACGGACCGCAGCGCGTCCACGATGACGTCGTCCCCGCTCCACCGCGTCCGGCGCGCGTGCTTGCCCAGCCAGCGCAGGGCGATGCGCAGCAACAGGCCGGCGGCGAGACCGGCGGCCAGCGCGGCCCCGGCGAAGATCACGTCATGCGGTGTGAGGTCACGGTTCACCGGCCGGCTCCCGCTGAGCGAACGAACGCCTCCGTCGTGCACCGTTTGTGATGTTGCGTCACCTTGACACCTGCTTGTCTCTAGGATTGTGAATGCGCCGGGACGTCCGCGGACGTCCCACCCGCGCTGCCATCCTGCCGCACGTGCCGCGGCGCGCAGCGGGTGCCCCACGTCCGTCGCCGTCGTGCCCGGCCCGGTCGTCGCGGTGCGTTCCGGGTTCGCGTGACGCGGGCCCGTTCCCCCTTCTGAACAGGGCGACGGGACCGGCGCCTCCTTCTCTCAGGACCTGCGTACGGCCTGACTTGGGGCGCCCCCGGAATCCATGGTGATACACCCATTGACCCGCCGGGTGCCTGACCTTAGCCTCCATCTTCATATGTAAATCAAGTCCATGTACTTGGAGGCTAGTTCATGTCACTGAACGCGGCGGCTCAGGACGTGGCCAGCCGGCTACGCGACGGCATGGTGCGCGGCGTGCTGTCCTTCCCGCTCACCAGCTTCCGCCCCGACGGCAGCCTCGACCTGGACGCCTACCGCGCCTACCTGGCCCAGCAGTTGGCCACCTCCCCCGGCGCCGTCTTCCCGGCCTGCGGCACGGGCGAGTTCACGGCACTGGACGAGGACGAGTACCGCCAGGTCGTCACCGCGGCGGTCGAGGTGGCCGCCGGACGGCTGCCGGTCGTCGCCGGACTCGGCTACGGCTGGGCGCAGGCCCTGCGGTTCGCCCGGATCGCGGAGGAGGCCGGTGCGGACGCCGCGCTGGTGCTCCCCCACTATCTCCTCCAGGCCCCCCAGCGGGGCCTGGTCGAGCAGCTGCGCCGGATCGCCGCCGGGACCCGGCTGCCGCTCATCGCCTACCAGCGCGACCAGGTGGCGTTCACCGTCGAGAGCCTGCGCCGGATCGCCGAACTCCCCACCGTCATCGGCCTCAAGGACGGGCACGGCGACCTGGACCGCCTGCAGCGCCTGACCCTGTCCGCGCCCGATCACCTGCTCTTCTTCAACGGGGCCGCCACCGCCGAACTACAGGCCCGGGCCTACGCCGCGGTCGGCGTGCCCGCCTACTCCTCGGCGGTGCACGCCTTCGCTCCCGAGATCGCCGACGCCTTCTTCACCGCGGTGCGGGACGACGACCGGGCCACCGCCGACGCACTGCTGCGCGGCTTCTACGTCCCGCTGGTCGAGTTGCGCGACCGGGTGCCCGGCTATGCGGTCTCCCTGGTCAAGGCCGCCGCCCGGCTGCGCGGCAGGCCCGTCGGCCCGGTCCGCGCCCCGCTCACCGACCCCGGCCCGGAGGACCTGGACGAGCTGGAGAAGCTGCTGGCCACCGGGCTTGAGCTGGTGGGATCCGCGGACTGAGCCACGCCCTGCCGCGCACCGCCCGCACGTCACCCCCCGCACTTCCTCGCCCCCGGCCCGTGCCACGTCCGACGGACCGGAGGGCACCTTTCTGAGCGCAGTTCAAAGGGGAACTGACCCATGCCTCTTGTTGTCGTCGGCATCAGCGTACTGATCCTGCTGTTCCTCATGACGAAGCTGAAACTCAACGGCTTCATCGCCCTGCTCCTGGTGGCCGTCGGGGTCGCACTGGTCGAGGGGGTGTCGGTCGAGAAGATCCCGGACGTCCTCGCGGAGGGCGTCGGCGGCCAGATAGGCGACACGATGCTCGTCGTCGGGCTCGGCGCCATTGTGGGCCGCGTCATGGGCGACTCGGGCGCCGCCCAGCGCGTCGCGAACCGGCTCGTCGACGCCTTCGGGCTCCGCTTCGTGCAGGTCGCCATGGTCGTGACGGCCATGCTCATCGGGGTGACCATGTTCTACGAGGTCGCCTTCGTCATCATCGTGCCCGTGGCGTTCACCCTCGTCCGGGTCACCCGCAAGAACCTGTTGTGGGTGGGGCTCCCGATGTCGATCGCCCTGTCCACCATGCACAGTTTCCTGCCGCCGCACCCCGGCCCCACCGCCGTCGCCGCCACCTTCCACGCCTCGGTGGGCCACACGCTGTTCTACGGCCTCTTCTTCGCCGTGCCGTTCGGCGCGCTCGTCGCCCTGGTGTGGCCGCGGCTGCCGTTCATCCGGAAGATGAACCCCACCATCCCTCACGGGCTGGTCACGGAGCGGGTGTTCGACGAGGACGAGATGCCGGGCATGGCCTGGTCGATGCTGGTGGCCTTGTTCCCGGTCGTGCTGATCGCGGGTGCCGCGGTGGCCAAGATGGCCGTGCCGGGGCCCAACCCGGTGCTGCCCGTCGTCTCCTTCCTCGGCTCCGCCCCGATCGCCCTGCTGCTGACCCTGCTCCTCGCCGTCTGGGCGTTCGGCCCGCGGATCGGCCGCGGACTGGACGAGGTCAGTGCGTCGTGCACCTCGTCGGCCAAGGCCATGGCCATGATCCTGCTGGTGATCGGTGCGGGTGGCGCGTTCAAGAACGTCCTCGTCGAGGCCGGGATATCGGACTACATCAAGGACGTCACCCACAGCTGGCCCGTCTCACCGATCCTGCTGGCCTGGCTCGTCGCGGTCATCCTCCGCATCGCGCTCGGGTCGGCGACGGTCGCGGTGGTCACGGCGGCCGGCGTGGTGCAGCCGCTCCTGGCGGGCAGCGGTGTCCACCCCGAGCTCATGGTGCTCGCCGTCTCCTGCGGCTCGATCGCCTTCAGCCACGTCAACGACCCCGGGTTCTGGATGTTCAAGGAGTACTTCAACCTGTCGGTCCTCGACGCGATCAAGGCGCGGACGACATACACGACCGTGCTCGCGGTCCTCGGCCTGGGCGGCGTACTCGCCGTCGAGTGGACCCTCGACGCCCTCGCCCTCTGACCTTCGCACATGCGGAACCCCGCTGAGACCAGGACGTAAAGGAACCCTCATGAGGAACGACAACCAGCCGACCGTCACCGAGTTCTCCGTGTACCCCGTCGCCGGCCGGGACTCGATGGAGCTGAACCTCTCCGGCGCGCACGGCCCCTTCTTCACCCGCAACGTGGTCGTCCTGAAGGACTCGGAGGGCCGTACGGGGCTCGGCGAGGTACCGGGCGGGGAGCAGATCACGCGGACGCTGCGCGACGCCGAGTCCCTCGTCGTCGGCGCCAAGGTGGGCGACTACCAGCGCGTGCTGCGGGAGATCGGCGCGCGGTTCGGCGACCGGGACGCCGGCGGCAGAGGCCCGCAGACCTTCGACCAGCGCACCACCGTCCACGCCGTCACCGCCGTCGAGGCGGGTCTGCTGGACCTCCTGGGGCAGCACCTCGACGTCCCGGTGGCGGCCCTGCTCGGAGAGGGGCAGCAGCGTGCGTCGGTACGCGTCCTCGGCTACCTCTTCTACGTGGGCGACCCCGACCGCACCGACCTGGAGTACGTACGCGAACCGGACTCCCCCGTGAAGTGGTACCGGATCCGCCACGAGGAGGCGCTGACCGCCGAGGCGATCGTGCGTCAGGCCGAGGCCGGCCACGACCTCTACGGCTTCCGGGACTTCAAGCTCAAGGGCGGGGTGCTGGACGGCAGCGAGGAGGTCAAGGCGATCCGCAGGCTCAAGGACCGCTTCCCCGAGGCGCGGATCACCCTCGACCCCAACGGCGCGTGGTCGCTGCCGGAGGCGATCGAGCTGTGCCGGCCGCTGGTCGGCACCCTCGCGTACGCCGAGGACCCGTGCGGCGCCGAGAACGGTTACTCGGGCCGCGAGGTCCTGGCCGAGTTCCGGCGCGCCACCGGCCTCCCCACGGCCACCAACATGATCGCGACGGACTGGCGGCAGCTGACCCACGCCCTGGCCCTGCAGAGCGTGTCCATCCCGCTTGCCGACCCGCACTTCTGGACCATGCGGGGCTCGGTACGGGTCGCCCAGCTCTGCCATGCGATGGGCCTGACCTGGGGATGCCACTCGAACAACCACTTCGACATCTCGCTGGCCATGGTGGCGCACTGCGGGGCCGCGGCGCCCGGGGAGTACAACGCCCTGGACACGCACTGGATCTGGCAGGAGGGCCTGGAGCGGCTCACCGTCGACCCTCCGCGCATCGTCGGCGGTGAGATCGCCCTCCCGAGCGCCCCGGGCCTCGGCATCCGGCTCGACATGGACCGGCTGCTGGCTGCGCACGAGCTGTACCGGGAGAAGGCGCTGGGGGCGCGGGACGACGCGGCCGGGATGCGGTACCTCGTGCCCGGCTGGACCTTCGACAGCAAGCGTCCCTGTCTGGTGCGGTAGCGGTCAGTCGCCGCCGGGGCCGCGCCACACGTTGTCGAAGGCGGCCTTGTCGAGGGCGCGCCGCTGCCGCTCGAACTCCAGCTGGCGCAGTGCGTCATCGACCGCGCCGAGCACCGTCGCCACCGCGCCCTCGGGCACGTCCGGGGGGCTGTCGGTGCGCTCGTCGCCGATGCCGAGGGACGCCGCGAGGGTGACCAGGACGGGCTCCTCCGCCGCCCAGCGGTCCGTCGCGGCGCGCCGGGCGGGGGTGTCGGCCAGCACCATCTCGCTGCCTCTGAAGGGCCGCCGGCCGCGGCGCCGTTGCCGGGTGAGCTGCCCCTCCTCCTCGAAGGCGGCGAGGTAGGCCGTGGACAGATCGCGACCCCTGCGCCACAGCCAGTCGTCGACCGACTCGTACGGCGTCCGGTCCACCAGGGAGCCCGCCGCCTCGTCCAGGAGGCGGTCGGCGATGGTCGGCCGGTAGCCGGGCACGAGGTGAGCGCCGTCCAGGCTTACCGCCTGCGCGTTCAGGAGGTCGGTCAGCTCGGCCCCGGCGAGCGCGAGCGACAGGTCGCCGCGCTCCAAGGGGCGGCTGGACTCCTCGTCCAGGGCAATGATCAGCAGATCCCGCGGTGTGGTCACGGACGGCTCCCCGTCAGGACGTCGGCAGCAAGGGTGCCCGAGGGCACCAGGCCCGCCGACGAGCACTCCCGTACCCGAGCTTACGGAGTGCCGACCACCGCTGCATCCCGCGCCGGACGCGGCCCGCGCGGGCACTGCGGCACGCCACGGCCGGGGGGATGATGGCTGACAGGGGCGGAGGCAGGCCGTAGGCGGCGGACCGTGGGGAAGGAGCGACTCATGGGCCGGAGCCGCAGATGACCGGCAGTGCCGGCGAGGTGCCGGTGCCCCCGCCGGACCGGGCGGGCAACGGGCCGGCCGTCTCCCGTGCGGAGTTCGACGCGCTGTTCGCGTCGGTCCGCACCTGGGGCCGCTGGACCCCCGCCGACCGTGGCGCCTGCAACCGGATCACCGCGGACCGGGTACGGCGGGCCGCGGCGCTGGTCCGGTCCGGGACGGTCGTCCCGATGGCGCGCCCCTGGGACACCGTGGCCGGGCCGGACAACAGCAGGCCCGCCCTGCACTACATGTCCGACCTCGGTGACGTGGAGGCGCCGGAACCGGCCACTCACAAGGACTTCCTCGCCGTCGACTTCCACGGCAAGGCCGTCAGCCACCTGGACGCGCTGGCCCACGTCGCCTACCGCGGGTGCCTCTACGACGGCGGTACGGCGCGCGACCTGGTCGGTGCCGCGGGTGCCCGCTTCGGTGCCGTCTCCGCGCTCGGTGCCCTCGTCACCAGGGGGGTGCTCCTGGACCTGCCCAGGGTCCTGGGGGTCGACTGGCTGGAGCCCGGGCAGGCCGTGCACGCCGAGGACCTCGTGGCCGCGGAGCGGGCGCTCGGCGTGACGGTCGAGGAGGGCGACGCGGTGCTGCTGCGGTGCGGTGGCCTGCGGCGCCGCCGGGAACGGGGCGCCTGGGACCCCGGCACGGCGAGCGCCGGTCTGCATGTGGACGCCGTGCCGCTGCTGGCGGAGCGCGGCATCGCCCTGCTCGGGGGTGACGGGGACAGTGACGTACGGCCCTCACCGGTCGACGGTGTGCATTCCCCGGTTCACGCGCTGGCGATCGCGGCGATGGGGGTCCCGCTGCTGGACAACCTCGACCTGGAGGCGCTCTCGGTGGCCGGCGGCGAGACGGGCCGGTACGCGTTCCTGCTGGTGGTGGCGCCCCTGAACGTCCCCGGTGGGACCGGCTCGCCGGTCAATCCGGTCGCGGTCCTGTGACCGGCCGGCGCGCGGCGGCCGCAGGTCCGGGGGCGGGCGGCCCGCCCGCCTTTCGCCCCCCTTCGTGATCAGCCGCGAGATGTACAAACATCTACAATTGGGGCCAATGGCACAGCTGCTCCGGGGTGCGGGCGGCCGGGCCGGTACCGATGAGGGAAGTGGTTCGGATGGGGGTCGTGGGTGTGGGCAGCGGCCCCGCGCGCGTCCGTGAGCAGTTCCTTCGCGGCGGGACGGTCGAGGGGGCCGTGCGCAGCCCGATCCTCAGTTCGTGGCAGCGTTCCCAGGAGCTGGGGCTCTCACCGGATGCCTGCGACCTGCCCTACCGCCCGGACATCGACCTGGAGGGCCGGCTCGTCAGCGCCGCCCGCCCCGTAATGGACCGCTTGGAGGCGCGCTTCGCCGGGATGAACATGAACGTGTCCCTCGCCGACGGCCACGGGGCGGTGCTGCAACGCCGGTTCGGCAGCCCCGCCATGGCCCGCCAGCTGGCCGCGATCCAGAGCGTCCCGGGCTTCGTGTTCGCCGAGCAGTTCGCCGGGACCAACGGCATCGGCCTCGCCCTCGCGGAACGACAGCTGATCAACGTCTACGGCGCCGAGCACTTCGCGGAGCGCGCCCAGGCGAATGCCTGCTCGGCAATTCCCGTACGGGACCCGCTCAGTGGGCGGATCGAGGGCATTCTCTGCTTCGGCTACCCGCTCGCCGACGCGGAGGCGGACGCGGAGCTGAACCTCCTGATCCGCCGGGCGGCCGGCGCCATCGAACGACGGTTGCTGAAGCAGAGTTCGGCGCGTGAGCGCGCCCTGCTGCAGGCGTACCTCGACGCCAGGCAGCGCCGCGCGCCGGCCGGCGGCAGGGGCGCGGACGGGCAGCCGGCCGGGCTCGGCGCGCGCGGTCTGGACCGGCGCGACGAGACGGTCCTGAAGGAGCAGGCCGCCGGCCTGATCTCCGCGGCCCAGCGGGCCGCCGTCGACGTGTGGCTGCCCGGCGGCCGGCAGGTCACCCTGCTGAGCCACCCGGTGACCAGCCCCTCCGGGGTGGAGGGCGTCGCGATCGAAGCGGTCTTCGCCCCCGGTCAGCGCCTCGCCGTCCCCGTCGACGCCGAGGCACCGGGCGGCCCGGCACAGCAGCCGGGGGCGCCCACCGACCGGCCGCCGCCGCGGAGCCCCGACGGCGTGACCGGCCGGCCGGTCACGACGGCCCGTACGCCCGGCACGACCGGCGACGCCACCGGCCGGGAGCCCGGCGGGCTGATCATGGTGGGCGAGCCGGAAGTGGGCAGGTACGCGGTGGCCGCCCGGCGCCGCCTGGAGCTGCTGTCCGAGGCCAGCACCCGTATCGGCACCACCCTGGACGTGGCCGGCACGGCCCGGGAACTCGCCGAGATGGCCGTGCCGCGCCTGGCCGACTTCGTCACCATCGACCTGTCCCCCACGGTGCTGCGCGGCGAGGAGCCCAGCGACCCCCGTACCGGCCTGCACCGCACCGTGGTGCACGGCTTTCGCGCGGACTGCCCCTTCTACCCGGCCGGTGAACGGGTCGAGCTGCGCTCCACCACCCCCCAGCTGCGCGCGCTGGCCGACGGCCAGCCGGTGCTCGAACCCGAGCTGAGCAGCGCCGCGGGGTGGATCGCCCAGAACCCCGAGCACGCCCGGAGCATTCTCGACCACGGGGTGCACTCCCTCGTCGCCGTGCCCCTGCTGGCCCGCGGGATCGCCCTGGGCGTCGCGAGTTTCTACCGCTCGCGGGACCCGGCGCCTTACGGGGACGACGACCGTTCCCTGGCGCTGGAGCTCGCCACCCGTGCCGCCATCTGCATTGACAACGCCCGCCGTTACACCCGCGAGCACTCCATGGTGCTGGCCCTCCAGCGCAGCCTGCTGCCGCACAGCTTCCCCGAGCAGAACGCCGTCGAGGTCGCCCACCGGTACATGCCGGCCGCGTCGGGTGTGGGCGGCGACTGGTTCGACGTCATTCCGCTGTCGAGCACGCGCGTCGCCCTCGTCGTCGGGGACGTCGTCGGCCACGGCCTGCACGCCGCCGCCACCATGGGCCGGTTGCGTACCGCGGCACGCAACTTCGCCGAACTGGACCTCGCCCCGGACGAACTCCTGACGCACCTCGACAATCTGGTGGGGCGTCTCGACCGGGACGAGGGATTCGAGGACCCGTCCGCCGGCGGTACCGGCATCATCGGCGCGACCTGCCTGTACGCCATCTACGACCCCACCTCGCAGCAGTGCGTCATGGCCCGGGCCGGCCACCCGCCGCCCGCGCTGGTCGCTCCGGACGGCTCGGTCACCTTTCCCGACCTGCCGGCGGGGCCGCCGCTGGGCCTGGGCGGGCTGCCGTTCGAGACCGCCGCGTTCCACCTCCCCGAGGGCAGCCAGCTCGTCCTCTACACCGACGGGCTGGTCGCGGACCGGCGGCGCGACCTCGACACGGCGCTCGACCAGCTGGGGCGGGTCCTGGCGCAGCCGAACCGCGCTCCGGAGGACACCTGTGACGCGGTGTGCCACAGCGTGGTGCCGCTGCATCCGACGGACGACATCGCCCTGCTCGTCGCCCGTACCCACGCGCTGGCTCCCGGCCGGATCGCCACCTGGGAGCTGCCCACCGACCCGTCGCGCGTCCGCGACATCCGGGCCGCCGTCACCCGCCGGCTGTCCGAATGGGGTCTGGACGAGGTCGTGTACGCCACCCAACTGCTGCTCAGCGAGCTGGTCACCAACGCCATCCGCTACGGCAGCGGTCCCATCCAGGTCCGTCTGCTCCACGACCGCACGCTCACCTGCGAGGTCGCCGACACCAGCAGCACCGCTCCGCACCTGCGCCGGGCGGCCACCACGGACGAGGGCGGCCGCGGCCTGTTCCTCGTCGCCCAGCTCGCCCAGACCTGGGGGACGCGGTACACCGCGGACGGGAAGGTCATCTGGGCGGAGTGCGCGCTCGACGCGACCAGCGGCCGGTCGGACGCCGCCGAAAGCTATCTTCACGACATTCCCGCCATCTGACAGCCTGTCCGGCATCACGGCCAAAGGGGGTCGTAGCATGACCGAAAGGCGGTAGCAGGTGGTGTGCGCCGCGAGGAACACCGCGACGCGTTCACCGGTCACAGCCCTCACCGGCAGTACCGATGCCGTCGGGAAGAACCGAGGCCGACCCCCGGAGAAGTCCGTGCACGACGCTCCCGAGAATCACGCTCCGTCCCGCCACGGCCCCGCGCCCCTCGTCCGCATACGCGGTCTCGGCAAGCGGTTCGGCGGCACCGTCGCGCTGGACGCCGTCGACCTCGACATCCACGCGGGCAGTGTGCTCGCCCTGCTCGGGCCCAACGGCGCCGGAAAGTCCACCCTCATCAAGGTGCTCGCGGGCATCCACCGCGCGGACGAGGGCGAGGTGACCGTCGCCGGGCATCCGCTCGGCAGCGAGGCGGCCTCCCGCACCATGGCGTTCATCCACCAGGACCTGGGACTGGTCGAGTGGATGACGGTGGCCGAGAACATCGCGCTGGGCACCGGCTATCCGCGCCGTGCGGGGCTGATCTCCTGGCGGGCGACCCGCCGGCGGGGCGCCGCGGCGCTGGACCTCGTCGCCGCGCACCTCGACCCGCGCGCCACCGTCGCCGGCCTCCCGCGTGCCGAACGCTCGCTGGTGGCCATCGCCCGCGCGCTGGCCACCGACGCCGAACTCCTCGTCCTCGACGAACCGACCGCCAGTCTGCCGGCGGCAGACTGCGCCCGGCTCTTCGACGTGCTGCACGCCCTGCGCGACCGGGGCCACGCCCTCGTGCACGTCACCCACCGGCTGGACGAGGTGTACCAGGTCGCCGACTCCTTCGCCGTACTGCGCGACGGTCGCCTCGTGCGCCGGGGCCCGCTCGCCGGGCACAGTCCGGCGCGGCTGGTGCAGGACATCGTGGGCCACCACCCCGGCGGCCACCGGTTCGCCCCGGCCGCCGGCCCGGTCGTGCTGAGGCTGCGCGAGGTCCGTACCGAGAACACCGCGCCGGTCAGCCTGGACGTGCGCGCCGGGGAGATCCTCGGCATGGTGGGGCTCACCGGCGCCGGACACCGGGAACTGGGCCGCGCGCTCGCCGGTTCCGGGCCGCTGCTGGGCGGCCGGGCGTCGCTCGACGGGCGGCCGTACGCGCCGCGTTCGGTCGCGGCGGCCGTCGCGTCCGGCGTGGGCCTGGTGACCAGCAACCGCCAGGAGGAGGGCTGCGCCGCCGAACTGACCGTACGGGAGAACTTCCTGGCCAACCCGCGGGCGGCCGGGCGGCCGGCCTGGCGCTGGGTCAGCCCGCGGCGCGAGCGGGCCGAGGCCGCGGCCCTGGTCCGGCGGTTCTCGGTGCACCCCGGGGACACCGAAGCGCCGATCGCCACCCTCTCCGGTGGGAACCAGCAGAAGGTCCTGGTCGGCCGGGGACTCCGCACGAGCCGGCGGCTGCTGATCCTCGAAGAGCCGACCGCGGGGGTGGACGTGGGCGCCAAGGCGGCGCTCTACCGCCTGCTGCAGGAGGCGCTGGACGAGGGCCTGGCCGTGCTGTTGCTGTCCACCGACTTCGAGGAGGTCGCCGAGGTGTGCCACCGGGCGCTGGTGTTCGTCCGCGGGGCGATGACGACGGAGCTGAGCGGTGCGTCCCTGACCGTGGGCGGGCTGGCCCGCGCCTCCTCGGCGATGCCCGCCCTCACCGGGACGACGTGACCGTGGCCCGTTCCCCGCGCTCCTGGCCGGTCCACCGCATCGGACACCTCATCGGCGCCTACGGGCTGCTGGCCCTGACCGCCCTGCTGTTCCTGGCCTTCTCGCTCGCCCTGCCGGACACCTTCCCCACCCTGGACAACATCTCCGCCGTGCTGTCCAACCAGTCGATCCCCGCGATCCTGGCGCTCGGCGCGATGATCCCCATCGCCACCGGCAAGTTCGACCTGTCCCTCGGCTACGGCCTCGGGCTCGGGCACGTCATGACCATGCAGCTCCTCGTCAACGAGGGGTGGCCCTGGCCGCTGGTCTGCCTGGTGGTGGCCGCCGGCGGGGCGCTGGTCGGCACCTTCAACGGTGTCGTCGTCGAATTCGCGAAGATCAACTCCTTTATCGCCACCCTGGGCACCGGCAGCATCCTGTACGCCGTCACCGGCTGGATCACCAACGGGGCGCGGATCGTTCCCGGGCCGCACGGCCTGCCGGCCGCCTTCACCGACCTGTACGACTCGCGGTTCCTCGGCCTGCCCGTCCCCGCCTTCTACGTCCTCGCCCTCACCGCCGCGCTGTGGCTGCTGCTGGAACGGCTGCCGCTCGGCCGGTACCTGTACGTCATCGGCGCCAACCCCCGGACCGCGGAGCTGGTCGGCATCCCCGCCCGGCGCTACGTCGTGCTCGCCTTCGCCGGCTCGGGCCTGCTCGTCGGCATCGCCGGTTTCCTGCTCGCCGCGCAGCAGCGGATCGGCAACCCCAGCGTCGGCCTGGACTACCTGCTGCCGGCGTTCGTCGGCGCCCTGCTCGGCTCCACCGCGATCCGGCCCGGCCGCCCGAACGCCCTGGGCACCCTGGTCGCCGTCAGCATCCTCGCCGTCGGCCTCGCCGGTATCGGCCAACTCGGCGCGCAGTTCTGGGTCACCCCGCTGTTCAACGGCGTGACCCTGCTCATCGCCGTCGGCATGGCCGGTTACGCCGCGCGCCGGCAGCTGCGCCGCCGCCGTGCCACCACCACCCCGGAAGCCCCGGAAGCCGCGCAGGCGCCCTGACCGCCCCGCGTCCCGCCGCCCCCGTCGTCCCTGCTCGCCCGTAGTCCCTGCCGTCCTTCCGCAAGGAGCCCCCGTGCATCCCTCCCGCAAGGCCGCCCGGAACGGCGCCGTCCTGCTGGTGCTGGCGGCCACCGCCCTCCTCGGCTGCGAGCGGGGCACGTCGGCCGGCGCCGGACCGTACGCGCCGGGACCGGCACGCAACGGCTGCCCCACCGTTCTGGCCGGCGCGCGGCAGTCCGTGCAGCGGGCCCAGCAGGTCCGCTCCGCCTGGCACGGCCCGACCACTGGTCCCCGGGCGGCCTCCGGCAAGGACATCGTCTACGTCGCGCAGAGCATGACCAACCCCGGTGTCGCGGGCGCCGCCAGGGGCATGGCGGAGGCCGCGAAGGTCATCGGCTGGCGGGTCCGGGTGATCGACGGCCAGGGCACCCCCGCCGGGATCCAGGCGGCGTTCAGCCAGGCCCTCGCCCTCCGTCCGTCGGGCATCGTGATCGGCGGCTTCGATCCCCGTCTGACGGCGCAGCAGGTCGCGCGGGCCGAGGCGGAACACCTGCCGCTCATCGGCTGGCACGCGGTCGACTCCCCCGGCCCGAGCAAGGACCCCGCGCTCTTCACCAACATCACCACCTGGGTCCAGGACGTCGCGAGGATCAGCGCGGACTGGGTGATCGCACACTCCCACGGCACCGCCGGAGTGGTGGTGTTCACCGATGCCTCGATCCCGTTCGCCAGGAACAAGTCCGAACTGATCAAGAAGGATCTCGCCACCTGTCGCGGCCTGAAGCTGCTGGCCGAGGAGAACATCCCGCTCCCGGACACCAGCAGCCGCACCCCCCAGGAGGTCTCGTCCCTGCTCTCCCGGTTCGGGGACCGGTGGACGCACTCCGTCGCCATCAACGACGTGTACTTCGCCGACGCCGCCCCGGCCCTGCGCGCGGCCCGGAAGAAGGGCGCCGGCCCGCCCTTCAACATCGGTGCCGGGGACGGCGATCCGTCCGCCTTCCAGCGCATCAACAGCCGGGAGTTCCAGGCCGCCACCGTGCCCGAGCCGTTCTCCCAGCAGGGCTGGCAGATCCTCGACGAGTTCAACCGCGCCTTCGCCGGCAGACCCGACAGCGGCTACGTGGCGTCCGTGCACCTCTCCACGGCCGCCAACAGCCGCGGGGCCACCACCTGGGATCCGCCCGGCTACCGCGCGGCGTACCGCAAGATCTGGGGCAGATAGGACACCGCGCCGCGGTGCCGCCCGACGCGCCGGCCGCCGCGCCCACCGACGGGCCCGCGGCCGCCGTTGCCTGCACGACCCTTGCTACTGACGGCCCGTCACCCTACCCTTCCGGCACCCCCACCGCACCGGGGCGCTCGTACGGTCTCACCCCTACGATCCGTGCGCGGTGCAGCGGGGCCGGCGCGCCGCGCGCCGGAAGGACAGCCATGTCCGACGACAGCGCTCGAAGAAGCTCCCTCACCCGTCGCACGCTGCTCACCGCGGCTGCCGCGGGCCTCGCCGCAACGGCCGGGCCGCGCACCGCCCCCGGCATCCCCGCGGGCAGCGCCGCCTCCACCCTCACCCCGCCGCCCGACTTCCCGGCCGGCATCCCGCTCGCCCAACAGACCTTCCGCAACTGGTCGTTGGAGATCATCGTCGAGAACGTCTGGACCGCTGCGGCCCGCACCCCCGACGACGTGGTGGCCCTCGCGAACTGGGCGCACGAGCACGGCTACCGGCTCCGGGCCCGGGGCAAGGGCCACACCTGGTCGCCGCTGGTGTTACCGGCCGGCGCCGACACCTCCCGCACCGTCCTCGTCGACACCACCTCCCACCTCACCGCGGTCAGCGTGCGGGACGGCAGCCCGGGGAGCGTCACCGCGCAGACGGGGGCGACCCTCGACACCGTGCTCGCCCGCCTGGAGGAGGCGGGGCTCGGCCTCGCCACCATGCCGGCGCCCGGTGACCTCACCGTCGGCGGGGTGCTCGCCATCGGCGCCCACGGCACCGGGCTGCCCACCGCCACCGAACACCCGCCGGCCGGTTCCGGCTTCGGCACGCTCAGCTCGCTGGTCAGCTCGCTCACCGCCGTGGTGTGGAGCGCGGCGCAGGGCCGCTACGTGCTGCGGACGTTCACCCGCTCCGACCCCGACCTCCGTGCCTTCCTCGTCCATCTGGGCCGCGCCTTCGTCACCCAGGTGACGCTGACCGCCGCCGCCAACACCCGCCTGCGCTGCCAGAATTGGTACGACGTCAACGTGGGCACGGTCTTCGGCGCGCCGGGCACGGGCGGCCGGACGCTCAGTTCCTACGTGGAGCGCACCGGCCGCGTCGAGGCGATCTGGTTCCCGTTCACGGACGTGCCGTGGCTGAAGGTCTGGAGCGTGGCACCGGCCAAGCCGCTGCTGGCCAAGCGGATCGACGCGCCGTATCCGTACAGCTTCGCCAACCGGGTCACCGAGGACATGTCGAAGCTTCTCGGGGAGATCGCGGCGGGCGGGGGCGACCGGACGCCGGCCTTCACCAAGCTCGCCATGTCCATCGTCGGGTCCGGGCTGATCGTCACCGGCACCTGGGACGTCTGGGGATGGTCGAGGAACAGCCTGCTGTACGTCGAGCCCACCACCCTGCGGATCGTCGAGGCGGGGTGGGCGGTCCTGACCTCCCGGAGCCAGGTGCAGCGCGTGGTGAGCGACTTCCACGCCCAATACCAGAAGGTGCTGACGGCCTATCAGGGACGTGGTTCCTACCCCGTCAACGGCCCGATCGAGCTGCGCGTCACCGGGACCGACCCGGTGGACGGTCCGCTGCTCTCCCCGGCCCGGGCCCGGGCCGACCACCCCGAGTGGGACACGGTGGTGTGGCTGGACTTCGCCACGTATCCGGGCACGCCCGGCGCGGCGCCCTTCTTCCGTGAGATGGAGCAGTGGATCTGGCAGACGTACACCGGCGGGTACGCGACCGTGCGCCCCGAGTGGTCCAAGGGATGGGCCTATACGGACGGCGGGCCGTGGACCGACCCCGCGGTGCTGGCCGGGACCGTGCCCGCCGCGTTCGACGAGTGGCGCACCGCCCGGGACACCCTCAACTCCTACGATCCGGCACGGGTGTTCTCCAACGCCTTCCTCGACACCCTGCTGCCCTGAGACGCCCCGGGACCCGGCGCCGGCCCCCGTGACGCCGACGCCGTACCGCGCGGATACGGAGTTGCCGCCGGCGCCCGTTCCGGGCAGTCTCCGTGCATGATCGAGTTGGTGGTACTGACACCGGACGACTGGGGCAGATGGCGCGAGCTGAGGCTGGCCGCGCTCGCCGAGGCGCCGTACGCCTTCGGGTCCACGCTGGCGGACTGGCAGGGTGACGGCGACCGGGAGGAGCGGTGGCGTGGCCGGCTGAGCGTTCCCGGCTCGCACAACCTCCTCGCGCTGTGGGACGGGGAACCGGCCGGGATGGCCAGTGGTGTCCCCGGCTCGCGGGACGGCGTCGTCGAGTTGATCTCCCTGTGGGTCGCCGGGAAGGCCCGGGGGCGCGGCGTGGGCGACCGTCTGATCGAGGCGGTCGTGGGGTGGGCCGAGCGGGAGCGGGCCGAGGTGGTGGAGCTCGCGGTCACGCCCGGGAACGCGCGCGCGGTCGCGCTGTACCGGCGCCACGGATTCGCGGACACCGGGCAGCTCGGCGACGTGCTGCCGGACGGCAGCCGGGAGCGGGTCATGGCCCGGCGCCTCTCCCCCGGCCCGGGCTGAGGGACCGTTCCACCGCTCCGCCGGTAGCCGCGGGGGCACCGTGGCTACCGGCGGGCGGGGCGGCTCAGTCGAGCTTGCAGGCTTCCGAGGCCGGCTGTTCCTTGGCGAGGAATATCGTCTGGGCCATCATCTTGTAGCCGCTGATGCGCTCGCGGAACGTCTCGATGGACTCCTCGGGGTGCACCGAGTCGATGACGGCGTGCGGGCCGTGCGCGTTGAACTGGTGGCTGACACCGCGCGGGATCTGCATGTCGGCCCAGGAGTTCTCCGGGACGACCAGGTTGTAGCGGGTGCGGTGCACGCCGTCGGGGGCGTCGGGGGCGGCGTCCTCGAACACCTCCGGCCGGAACGGCGTGACGCCCTCGACGTGGGTCACGTCGATGGGCGAGAGGCTGGACACCCGGATGCGGGTGTCGGGGCCGGTCATCATGCGCACGAAGCGCAGCCCGGTGTGCAGGTGCATCCGGGAGCAGATGTCCCGGTCGATGACGTCGTAGAAGTCCATGAGGTAGCGGTCGGCGAAGAACCCGTCGAAGGGGGCGTCCAGCATGTAGACGTCCCCCTCCTCGAAGGTCTGGGCGCGCTGGATGCCGTCCCCGTTCTGCGTGGTCGCGGCCGGGGTGCGGTGCGCGGCGCGCACCACGCCGCCCAGGGCGTCGGTGATGGCGAGGGAGATCTCGGCGGGCAGCTGGATGACGGGTGTGACATGACATCGGCCCGGGTCGCTGAAGTCCACCACGTCATGGACCTCGTTTTCGTCGTCGGGGGTGAACTTCATGAACTCGGTCATGCGAACTCTCCTTGTGCGATCGGTGCAACCGGTCCGGGTCCCTCGTCCCTTACCGGGAGGGGGACTTCACGGCGCGGTAGATGGTGCGGCAGGGAGCCGGCGTCCTGGAGCAGGACCCCGACTCGCACTTGACGTAGGACGCCTCGATGTCGTGGTCCGCCGGGGTGAGTCCGGCACTCTTGAGGGCGGTGGTGATCTCGTCCGGCCCGTAGTAGCGGCTGCGCAGGGTCTGGTTCACCCGGTACGGCCGGCCGTCGTCCTCCACGACCCCGGAGACCCGCAGCATCCCGGTGCCGGAATCCACGTCCCACACCCCCCTCTTGGCAATCACGGCGGCGTCCTCGTCGAGCAGCGTGAGGTTGTTCCAGTGGCGGAAGTGCGAGGTCTCGAAGACGTCGAACAGGAACTGGCCGCCGTCCGCCAGGGCCGCGCCGACCCGGTGGAAGCAGCGCTCCAGGTCGCCGGGGGCGTCGAGGTGGTTGAGGGCGCCGTCCAGGCAAACGGCGGCGTCGACCGGCTCCGGGAGGGAGAAGTCCCGGGCGTCCTGTTCCGACAGCCGGAGATGGCCGGTGTCCATGAGGCCGGCGAGTTTGCGCCGTGCCACGTCGAGCATGCCCGGGGAGCGGTCCACGCCGGTGACCCGCCACCCCTCGTCGCACAGCACTTCCGCGGTGACGCCCGTGCCGCAGCACAGGTCCAGGACGGACCGGGTGTCCGGCGCCGACTCGCGCAGGAAGGTGGCGAGCCGTGGTGAGTAGTGGCGGACCCAGCCGGTGTAGAAGCTCTCGAAGAAGACGGAGAACTCACGTGTGTAATACGTCATGGCACTGACACCTTTCGGAGGGGACACGCAAGGCGTGCACGGGGGTTGTCCGTGGCCGGTGGTCGTGCGGCGCGGCGGTGCCGCCCGCCGTCATGAGGCCGCCGTCCGGGTGAACTCGAAGGCCGGTACGGAGCGTTCCATCCGCACCGCGACGCGGTCCGGGTCCAGGGGGGTGAGCGCGACCGGGCCGGGGTCGGCGGGGCACGTCGTGAACAGGGCGCCGCGTGCGGTGCGCCGCACCGGGCCCGCCACGGGCCCGTACCGGAACACCGCGCCCGCCCCCGACGCGTCCGGCACGATGCGCAGGTCACCGAATCCCGGGTGGTGGTACGTGCCCGGCAGCGTCGCCAGGGAGTCCAGGTCCGCCGCCGGGCCCGGCGCGACGCCGGCCATCCGCTCGGGCTCGCCGACCGGCAGCCGGCGCACGGTGTCGGTCTCCCGGCCGCTCAGGACGTCGATCAGGCAGAACGCCACGGCGCAGCGGAAGCAGCAGTGTGCGCGGCCCGGGGAGTGCCGCACGCCGGTGTTGCAGAAGACGTTGACGGCCAGGTCGCGGCCGGGCAGCACGACCGTCATGCCGCGCAGCGCGCCGACGCTGCTGCTGTGCACCAGGGCCCGTTCACCGTGGTAGCGGCCGACCAGCCAGCCGTATCCGTAGCCGTCCGCGGCCACGCATGCCGGATGGTTGGCGGAGGTCGTCGGGGCGGGCATGCGCGGGGTGCGCAGATGTTCCAGGACGGGCGCGCCGAGCAGCCGGCCGCGCGCGCCGTGCCCGGACAGGTGGAAGCGGAGCAGCGCGACCATGTCCTCGGCGCTCGCCCGGATGCCGGAGATGGCGGTGGAGAGCCCGGAGAGCGGGGGCGTACCGGCGTCGGTGAAGCCGCCGTTCCCGTCCGGCTCGTAGCCGCGTGCGGCGTCCCCCGCGGGGCCGGGGTCGCGCACGCCGAGGTCGGCGAGGAGGTCCCCGGTGAGCCGGTGCCAGGGCCGGCCGGTGGCCTCCTCGGCGAGGTGGCAGGCGAGTACGTAGGCCAGGTCGCTGTAGGAGAACCGGTCGCCGCCGGGCGGGCGGACCGTCACCAGGTGCGGCAGCCGGCCCCGGGCCGCCTCGCCGGGGGCGGTGTCGGCGCACCCGGCCAGCAGCATGTCGTACGAGGGCAGTCCGGAGGAGTGGGTGAGCAGCTGGGTCAGGGTGTAGCCGGCGCGCGGCGCGCCGTGCGGCAGCACGTCGGTCAGTTGGCCGGTCTCCCAGCCGGTCAGGCCCTGTTCGACGAGCCGGGCGAGCAGGGCCGCGATGAGGCTCTTGGTGAGCGACCCGAGGGGGAAGAGGGTGCGCGCGGTCAGTGGGGCGCCGGTGGCGGGGTCGCGGGTGCCGTCGACGAGGACGGCCGCGTCGTCGCCGTGCACGACGGTCACGGCGACGCCCGGCACCCGCCAGGCGGTCCGCAGGGCGGCCAGCTCGCCGGCCAGGTCCTCGGCCGGACGGCCGGTGCGGGGCAGGGCGGCGGCCCGGGTCTGCCGGCTTCCCGGTAGCAGGGTCATCGCGGTCCGGTGTCCCGTCCGCCGGTCACCTCGCCGGCCCGGTGCTCTTCCCTGACGACGTCCTCGCAGTGCTCGACGAGGGCGTCGAGGGTGCCGTCCAGGTAGAGCGCCTCCACCGAGGGTTCCACCGCCAGCCGGGCACCGATGCGGTCGAGCATGACGATGGCCTGCATCGAGTTGCCGCCGATCTCGAAGAAGTCCTCGTCGCCGCGGAGTTGCGGGGACTGCGGCAGGCCGAGTGCCCCGCTCCACTCCTCGGTGACGACGGCCCGGACCCGGCCGGGTGCGGTCGGCTCCGGTGGTGCCGTGTGATGGTCGGTCATGCCAGCCTCCCGTGGTGGTGTGCGCCCCGTGCGGGGCGCCGTCGGCCGCGGTCGTCCCGCCGCGGTGGATGTCGCCGTGCTGGGTGGGCGCGGCGCCGGTCCGGTCAGTCCGGGCCGCCGCCGGAGAAGGGGGTGCGGTCCAGCCGGTCGGCGAGCCGGGCGCCGAGGAGCCCGGCGAAGACGTGGCCGGTCAGCGGCGACCACTCCTCACGGGCCGTCCCGGTGACCGGCACGGTGTGCCAGGCGGTACCGGTCAGGGCGGTGTCGTCCGGGCCGGTCACCGCGATGACCCGCCGCCCGCGCCCCGTTGCCGCGGCGGCGAGCTCGGCCGCCCGCGGGTGGCCGAGGCCCGGTGGGGCGAGGACGACCAGCGGTGCGTCGGCGGGGTCGGCGAACCGCTCGATGTGCCAGTACTCCTCCAGGTCCTGGGCGTAGGCGGGCAGTCCGGCGGCCTCCACCACCTTGGCCGCGGCGTACATCGCGGTGCCGCCGGCCGGGCCGGTGCCCGCGAAGACGAGGGGGGCCCACGGACGCCCGGCCTCCGTCAGCCGTGCCGCCAGCTCGCGGCAGGGTCCGTCGGCAGCGTCCGCGGTGGCGCGTACCGCGTCCGCCGTGGCCGCTATCTCCGCCACCAGGGCGTCCTCCGCCGCCGGGCCGCCGCCGGGCAGTGCGTGCCGTACGCCGCCCAGCCGCACGGCGAGCAGCAGCAGGGCGAGCAGGCTGGCCTGGTAGGTGCGGATGCCGGGGCTGCGCTCCGTCAGGCCGAGCGCGGCCGCCACCTCCCGTCCCGCCGCCTCGCCGAGGGCGCTGCCCGCGCGGCCGGTGACGGCCAGGGTCGGGAAGCCGTGGGCGCGGGCGCGCCGCACGGTGGTCACCAGCCGCGGGCTGCTGCCCGAGGCGGACACCGCGACCACGAGGGTGGCGGCATGCGGGCTGGCCGGGCCGAGCATGCCGTAGTCGAGGAACTGCTGGGTGCCGAGCGCCTCGCAGGGGAGTCCGGTGAGGCGTAAGAAGGCCAGCTGGGCGGCGCGGCCGGCGTGGTGGGAGTCGCCGCTGCCGACGAGGACCACCCGCCGCAGGGCCTCGCCGGGCACGGTGGCCAGGGCCTCCCCCACCCGGGAGGCGACCGGCCCGGTCAGGCCCTCGATGTCGGCGGCGAGCGCGGCGGACTGCCGCAGCATGGTGCCGGTGGCGTACATGGGTGTCTTCCAGACGTGTCAGAGGGCGGCGCGCAGCACGGGGGCGACGCGTTCGGCGAAGAGGTCGAGGGTGCGGTGGTCCACGGGCGGCCGCAGGCCGAGGAGGAAGTCCCGCACCCCCAGCCGCAGATAGGGCGTCAGCCGCTCCACGCACTCCTCCGGGGTGCCGAAGAACGCGTACTCCGGCAGGTCGGCGGGGACGGTGGCGGCGATCCGCTCCCGGCGTTCCGCCACCTCGCGCGGATCGTCGCCGAGCACCGCCCGGAAGGTCAGCGAGCCGCGGATCGCGGCGGGGTCGCGGCCGACGTCGCGGGCGTGCGCGGTCAGCACCTCGCGCCGGTGCGCGTACTCCTCGGGGGTGGTGAACAGGGAGTTCCAGGTGTCGGCGTGCGCGGCCGCGATGCGGAGCAGGTGCCGCTCCCCGGAGCCGCCGACGGTCAGCGGCAGCCGGCTCTGCACCGGGCGGGGTTGCAGATGGGCCTCGCGGAGCTGGTAGTGGGTGCCGTCGAAGTCGGTGACCGGCCGCTCCCACAGGCGGCGGATCACCTGGCAGCTCTCGTCCAGCCGGCGCAGCCGCTCGGCGGCCGGCGGGAACGGCATCCCGTACTGCGCGTGCGCGAGGTCGAATCCGCCTGCTCCCAGGCCCAGTTCGACGCGCCCGCCGGAGATGTGGTCGAGGGTCGAGGCGATGTTGGCGAGCAGCGCGGGGTGGCGCCAGGAGACGGCGGAGACCAGGATCGCGCAGCGTACCCGGCGGGTGTTCGCGGCGAGGGCGGCCAGCAGGGTGGGGCCCTCGAAGCAGGGGCCGTCGGGCCCGGTGAGGTGGGGGCGCAGGTGGTCGAAGACGGAGACCCAGTCGTAGCCCGCGTCCTCGGCGCGCCGCCACAGTTCGAGGACCTCGTCGAAGGTCCGGTACTGCTGTCCTGAGTGCACACCGCAGCGGACGGTGTCATCGTGCAGTCTCATCTCTCCACGCCTTCTGTGCCGGGTGCCGGGGGCGACGAGCAGCGGGTCGGGGACGCTCAGCGGTCGAGCGCCCGTTGCAGGTACACGCGGCGCATCCAGTCCTCGGTCTCCACCTCGCCGTACGCGACGAAGCCCAGGCCGGTGAGCAGTTCCACGCTCTTGCGCAGGTCGGGGTTGGCCTCCGCGCGCAGCGCGTCGGCGCCGGCGGCGCGGGCGGTCTCGCAGGCCCTGCGCACCGCGCGCAGGCCGAGCGTGGCGTCCCGTCGTGCCCGGTCGGGATGGACGGCGAGGCGCTGGAGGTACAGGGGTGCGCGGGCCGGCGGGAAGACGTCCAGGGCGCGGCTGAAGGGCGGCCGGCCGGTCAGGGTGAACATGGCGATGGCGGTGTCGCCGTGGCGCAGCAGGTGGACGGCGCGTTCGCCGACCAGCGCACGGCTGCGTTCGAGACGGCGCTCCGGGACCGGCAGGCCGTACAGCTCGGCCGTGTGGAGGTCCGAGGCGCGCAGCAGCGCGTGGACCTCCTCGGCGCTCTCAGCCGGTTCCCAGGCGGGGGCCGGTGCGGGATGCGTGGTCATGTGGGATGCCGTTCGTGTGGGGGTGGGAGGGCCCGGGGCACGGTGGGGGTGTGCGGTCAGCGGACGGAGAACGCGTAGCGCGTGGTGGCGGTGTAGGTCTGTCCCGGATCGAGCCGGGCGGAGGGGAAGTCCGGGCGGTTGGGGGCGTCGGGCCAGGGGCCGGGCTGGAGACACAGGCCGGCACGGGCGGGGTGGAGGCCGTCGCCGGTGTAGACGCCCATGCCGGTCTGGTCCGTGGACAGGCGCAGTTGCCGTCCGGAGTCCGGGTCGTGGAGGTCGGCCGCCCAGGTGTGCGGGGCGTCGAGCGCGTAGAAGTTGTCCAGCCGCAGGCCGTCGACCGGGGCGCTGCCGGTGAGGTGGAGCGGGGTGCCGGCGACGGGGGCCGGGGGGCCGGGGAGCGGGACCTGGTCCTCGTCGAACCGCAGGACGCGGGCGGCGTTGACGGCGAGGTGGTGGCCGTCGAGGGGGCGGTGCGCGCCGGCCAGGTTCCAGAAGGCGTGGTTGGTCAGGCCGACCACCGTGGGGGCGGTGGTGGTGGCCCGGAAGGCGATCGTCAGGGTGGAGTCCCGGCCGAGCCGGTAGCGGGTCTCGGCCCGCAGGTGCCCGGGGTAGCCCTGGTCGCCGTCGGGGCTGTGCACGGTCAGTGTGAGGGTCGCGTGGTCCGCGTCCCGCTCCGTGGCGGCGGCCCACACCAGCCGGTCGAACCCGTAGCTGCCTCCGTGGAGGTGGTGCGGGCCCTCGTTGCGGTCCAGCACGTGGCGGACGCCGTCAAGGGTGAACGCGCCGTGGGCGACGTTCCGGCAGAACCGGCCGACGGTCGCGCCGACATAGGCGTTCGCCGCCCGGTCCTCGTAGGCGGCCAGGGTGGGTAACCGGTGGACCACATTGTCCGTCCGGCCGTCGCGGCCGGGAATCCGGACCTCGACGAGCGTCGCCCCGTAGGTCCAGACCACGACTTCCGTGCCGTTGCCGTTGCCGAGGGTATAGGCGTCCACCGGGGCAGCCGGTTGCCGGGTATTTCCAGCTGTCATTCCCACGAACTCGCTGCGTATGTACAAGAGTCCCCCACAGGCGACAAGAGAAGAACTGTGCACTGAGCCACCGGAAGAGAATCCTGTGCTCTTTCGCGTATCGGCGCGGGGATCGCGACACATCGCGCGTCACCCGCGGCAACGGGCCATCAGCTTCCTGAACGCACCCGTGGTCGACCGAGGCGTGAGGGCGACGCTACCCGATCCCCGGAAGGACCGGAAGTGTTTGTTCTGCATATTCTGATCTTGCTCGGAACGCCGGTGAGCGACAGCCACCTTTCAGCCTCCGGCCATACTTTTTTGCGCCACCGCGGCGACCATTCGACCGGTCACCGGCCGCACCGCACCCGTGACCACAGAACGTCAACTCATGCTCACCACAAGTACGTTGACACCACCTCCGGCACGACAATGGCGGTGCGCCCCTACTATGCCGGCGGCACCCACCGAAGCGGACTGAAGGGGAAGACGGACGCGGGCGCTCCGGGGTTGCCTCCCCTTCCGTTTCCGGCCGCCACCAGCCCGGATCCCGTCGCTCGACGCCCAGTTGACTGCTACAGCTATTGACAAGGACGCCGGATCCTATGGAAGGTGGCCGTGCTATCCCACGTAAGTCAGTTAGGGGACGCACACATTGACCAGCGGCTGTTTTGCCGAATCAAAGGCAGATCAACACTTAGCCCTCCGCCATGAATTACTGGAGACGGATGCCGCTTTAACGCTCCAGCCCAACGCCCACCTTCCACCCGATGCCGGGGCGGACAATGCAGCGACGTTGCTGCGCGACCGTCTCACGGCCGACGGATATGCTCTCCTACAGCTCGACGAGCCATTGTCGACCGCTGATTTCATTGCCGTGGGAAAGACGCTCGGCGACCCGATGCCGGAGACCGACGCGGCGGTCCTGCCGTATGTCGAACACGGCATCATGCTGAATTTGACGGCCGATGCGGGGCATACCTCGGACGCTTCCCTGCAGCCTTTCGCCACGAACTTCCTGACGCTGCACACCGAAGGCAGTACCCGGCCCGCCCAGCGGCAACCGCGTCTCATCGTGCTGATGTGCTGCGAACCGGGGGACGGCACGGCAGCCCGTACCGTCGTCGTGCCGATGGCCGCGGTCCGGCGGCGGCTGTCGCCGGACGACGCCGCGCTGCTGGCCCGGGTCCGCTACCGTGCCGCCGACAGCCCGCCGCCCCTGCTGCGCACCGTCGACGGGGCACCGGTCTTCTCCTTCCGCGACTTCCACACCGCACCGCTGGAGTGGGAGCTGGCCGGCGACCCGGCCGACGGCGACGAGGTCGGCCCGGCCCTGCGTCGCCTGCTGGCCGCGATGTACCACCCTGCCGAAGCCCGCGCCGTCGAGTGGCGGCGCGGCATGCTCCTCGCCGTGGACAACCACCGCTTCTTCCACGGCAGAACCGCGGGTGACGGCCGTGTCCCGGAGATCCCGAGGCATCTCAAGCGCCTGCGTCTCCTCGGGGGATGACGCCGTCCCGCGCTCCGGTACGCCACCCCTCGACCCCCACGTAACTGATCCTGGAGCCCTCAGTGGAACTCTTCCCCCACCCCTTACGAGAGCGATGTTTCAGCATCCCGGCCGAGGCGGCCGAGAGCGCGGCCGCGGCGCGGCTCCTCGACGACGACGGCGGGTGCTTCCTGCCCGGCGTCGACGAACGGATGCTGGACGTCTACAACCGGGCGGCCGACCCCGGGGACCCCTTCGAACTGTGCCGTCTGTGGGTGGGGCGGGTGGACGCGGAGTCGGGTGCGCACGCCGCCCGTCCCCGGCTTGCCGAGCAGTGGCGTTCCGCCAGGGTGCGGCGGAGCACGACCGCGGAGGAGGTGCTGACCTCACGGGCCACGGTGCGGTTCGTCAAGGAGCTGTTCAACTTCTACTTCCGTGACGACCTCTACGGCGACCTGCGCTCCGACGACCACCTGATGCTCTCCGGCGGCGCGGTCGACGAGGAGGAGTGGGGGCTCCCCGAGGTCCTCAAGGAGTGCATCCGCTACGCCCTCGAACGCGACTGGTACGGCTACTCCGACTCCTGCGGGCGGCTGCAGGCCCGCGAGGCGGTGGCCGCGTACGAGAGCGCCCGGATTCCCGGCGCCACCTACGAGGCCGGCAACATCGCGCTCACCATGGGCGGCACCGTGGCGGTCAGCACGATGGCCGACTTCCTCACCTCCCGCTCCGGGCCGCGCACCGCCCCCGCGCTGTGCGCGACACCCAACTACCCGCCGCTGGTGGAGTCGATCGCCTGCCGCACCGGCACCCGCCTGGTGCCGCTGCCGACGCAGGACGGCCGGATGTCGGTGGAGCCGCTGCTGGCGGCGCTGTCCCCGGACACCCCGCTGGTGATGCTGCAGACGGCCGCGAACCCGACCGGCGCCGGGGTGGCAGAGGCCGACCTGGTCCGGCTGCTGAACGCGCTGTCGCCGTCCACGCTGATCCTGCTCGACGAGTGCCACGAGTGGCTCGGGCCGGTGAACCCGCTGTCGCCGGCGCGCGCCGCGCGCAATGTCGTCCGCATCTCCAGCCTCTCCAAGCACTGGTCGGCGCCCGGTATCAAGGCCGGCTGGATCACCGCCGACAGCGATCTGATCGCCGAGTACTACGAGTACGCCTCCACCCACTTCGGCGGGCCGCCGTCCTTCTTCTACACGCTCATCGAGGTGCTGGCCCGGATGGAGCGCTGGCGGGTCACCGGCCTGCAGGCCGTCGGCGCCGAGCAGGTCCGCGAGTTCGAGGCGTCCTACGGTCTGACGGCGGAGCGACTCCAGGCCGCGTACACCAACTACGCCACCGAACGGGACGCCCGCGAGCGGAGTCTGCTCACGTTGCGCGACGCCACGCACGCCCGCCTGTCGGAGTTCGCGACCGTGCTCAAACCGCGCTACTCGATCAACACCGCGCTCACGCTGCCCGGCTGGGACGACTCCTACCGGTGCTTCCGCGACCTGCTGCGCGAGACCGGCGTGTCCACCTACCCCGGCATCCTCAACTTCTGCTTCTCCGGCGGGACGGTGCGGGTGACCTCGGCCCGCAGCTGGCGCGACCTCGACACCGCCGTCGGCCGGCTGGGGGCCTACGCGGCCCGGGACGCGGTGCGCCATGGCTGACTTCCCACGCCGGGACGGCCGCAAGACGGTCCTCGGCATGATCCACCTGCGGCCGCTGCCCGGCACCCCGTTCCATCAGGACGGCACGCTGGGCAAGACGTTGGACAGCGCCGTACGGTCGGCCGTGGCCCTGGAGCGGGGCGGCGCGGACGGCTGCCTCATCCAGACCGTCGAGCGGGTCTACAGCGTGGCGGACGAGTCCGATCCGGCACGGACCGCCGCCATGACCCTGATCACCGACGCCGTCGTACGGGCCACCGGCGCCGGCTTCCACGTGGGTGTGCAGATGATGCGCCACGCCGTCAGCGCCTCCCTGGGCGTGGCGAAGGTGACCGGCGGCTCCTTCGTCCGGGTCGGCGCGCTGGTCGGACAGACCCTCTCCCCGCACGGCATGGTCACTCCGGACCCGCTGCGGATCATGGAATACCGCCGGAAGATCGCGGGCGAGGACCTCGGCATCATCGCCGACATCGACTCGATGCACTTCTCGTGGTTCGGCGGCGGGAAGACCACGGCGGAGGTGGCGAAGGCGGCCGCGGGCGCGGGCGCCGATGCCGTCTCGCTGTGCCACCGCGACGACGACACCACCCTGCGCATGATCGACGCGGTGCGCGCGGCGGCCCCGGACCTGCCGGTCATCCTCGCCGGGCACACCCACCACGACAACGCCGCACGGCTGCTGGCGGCCGCCGACGGCGCGTTCGTCGGCAGCTGCCTGGAACGCTCCGGCTGGGGCAGTGAGATCGACCCGGCCCGGGTGGCGTCGTACATGGACGCCGTACGCACCACGGGAGGCCGGCCGTGACCCTTCGGCCACCGGCCGGGCCGCCCGGCGGACCGCCGGACGGCCGGCCGGGCCTGCTCCCGGCGCGCTTCCTCGCCACCGCGTCGGCGCGGCCCGACGCGGTGGCCGTCGAGGACGGCGGGACCCGGACGACGTTCGCGGAGCTGGCCGGGCGCAGTGCGGCCGTGGCGGCCCGCCTGCTGGCCCACGGCGTCGGCGCGGAGACCGTCGTCGGGCTGTGCCTGCCGCGCTCGGCGGACTTCATCGCCGCCGCGCTCGGCGTCCTGCGGGCGGGCGGCGCCTTCCTGCCGCTGGACCCGGCCTACCCCGCCGACCGGCTGCGTTATCTGGTGCGGGACAGCGGGACCACCGTCGTCCTGACGGGCGGCGACGACGCGCCGCGGCCGCCGGAGGACGTCTTCCCCGCGCACCTGACCGTCCTGTCGCCGGCCGACGCCGGCCCGCCCCCGGACGCCGGCACCCCGCTGCCGGCGGTCGGTTCCGGCCAACTCGCCTACGTCATCTACACCTCCGGGTCGACCGGCCGGCCGAAGGGCGTCCAGGTCGAGCACGGCGCGCTGGCCGCCTTCCTGGCCGGCCTGGAGGCGGCCGGCGCCGTCCGGCCGGGCCCGGCCCGGGTCGGCTGGAGCGCCAGCCCCTCCTTCGACGCCTCGCTCCAGCAATGGGCCCGGGTCTGCCGCGGTGACACCGTGGTGATCGTCGACGACCTGGCGCGCCGCGTCCCCCAGCGGCTGGTGCGGGCCGTGACGGAGGCCCGGCTCACCGACCTCGATCTCACCCCCGGCCTGGCCGAGTTGACGGCCGACCGGCTGGCCCGCGCCCTGCCGGCCGGCTCCGGCCTGCGCCTGTGGGTCGGGGGCGAGGCGGTGCCGCCCGCGCTGTGGCGGACCCTGGCCGGGCACCGTGCCGCGGGCGTCCTGGACGCGGTCAACGTGTACGGCACCACGGAGACGACGGTGGACAGCCTGTGGGCACCGATAACGGACGGGGTGGAGCCGCACCTCGGGACCCCGCTGCCCGGCCAGACCGTCCGCCTGCTGGACGACCGGCTGCGCCCGGTGGCCGTCGGCGAGCCGGGCGAGCTGTACGTGGCGGGCCCCACGCTGGCCCGCGGCTACCTCGGCCGCCCCGGCCTGACCGCGCAGCGGTTCCTGCCCGACCCGTGGGCCGCGGACGGCACGCGGATGTACCGGACCGGGGACCGCGCCCGCCGGACGCCGGACGGCCGGCTGGAGTTCCTGGGCCGCACCGACCACCAGGTCAAGGTGCGCGGGTACCGCGTGGAGCTGGGGGAGGTCGAGGCCGCGCTCGCCGACTGCCCGGGGGTGCTGGAGTCCGTGGTGCTGCCCCACACCCAGGGCGGGGTGGGCGTGCTGGCGGCGTGCCTGCGGACGGCGCCGGGGACGAGCCTGGAGCAGGTCCGCGCGCACGCGGCGCTGCGCCTGCCGGAGTGGATGCGGCCGTCCGCCTACCGCGTGGTCGCGGCCATGCCGCTGACCCCGGCCGGGAAGATCGACCGGGTGGCGCTGGGCGCCGGGGTGGGCGCCGGTGCGCACTGACCAGCCGACGCGCCGCCCCGGCCGCTCACTCGGTCCACGGGGCGCCGGCCGACTCCGGCGCGGGGTCGAGCGGGCCCCCGTACCACCGCTCGACCAGCCGGCGGGCGAGGTAGCGGCGGTCCGGCAGCGCCACGTCTCCGGTGCGCACGGCGTGGGCCAGCGCGTCTCGGGTGAACCAGCGGACGGCCGCCATCTCGCTCCCGTCGGCGCGCGCGGCGGACGAGACGGCGCCGGCCTCGTAGCCCAGCATCAGGCTGCCGGGGAAGGGGTGCGCCTCGGTCTCCACGCACCGCACCGCGCCGATCGCGACCCCCGCCTCCTCCGCGGCCTCGCGCCGCACCGCGGCTTCCGCCGTCTCCCCGGGCTCGACGTATCCGGCGAGCACCGAGTACTGGTGCGCGGGCCAGCGGGTCCGGCTGCCCAGCAGACACCGGTCGCCCGCGTCGGTGATCAGCATGAGCACGGCGGGGTCGGTACGGGGATGGTGCTCGGCGCCGCACGCCCCGCAGCGCCGGACGTGGCCGCCGCACTCCACCGCGGTGGGGTCGCCGCAGCGGGGGCAACGGCCGTGCGTGCGGTGCCAGTTCTCCAGGGCGGTGGCGTGCACGAGCATGCCGTGGTCCCGGTCGCCGAGCGGATACGCCCCGTCGTCGAGGGCGGCGACGCGCGCGGTGCCGGTGGGCGGGGCGGGCAGCCGGCCGGTGGCGTACGCGAAGTACGCGGCGCCGGTGCGGTCGGTACCGAGGAAGTAGCGGGTGCCGTCCGGCGGGCAGTCGCGCGGCCGGACCAGCGCCAGCCGCCACCCGTCGGGCCCCTCGCTCACATGGGTGCGGCCCTCGGCCAGCGGCAGCACCCGGGTGCTCTCCCGCTCCCAGGCCGCGCGGAGCCATGCCGCGTCCTCCCGCCGGCCGGCGGCGCGGTCCAGCGGCTCCGGGGGCCCGGCGGCCGGCGTTCCGCTGGGGACGTGGTGCGCGGTGTCCTGCCGTGCCGAGGGGGACGGGTGCTTCACATGAGCCTCACTGGGACGGTCCGGGGCCGCCGGGGCTGCGGCCGAAGTACGACTGACGAGCGTGCAGTTGACGTCGTGTCATGTTCCGCTCGGGAACCTAGGCCATGCCTCCGGACGGAACAAGGCATACGGCCGCCAATCCAGCAATGAGTGAAAAGCATCACAAGACCCGCATAACGGGCTAATCACCGAGCAGCGGCCCGCCCACAAGCCGCGCGAACTCACCACCGCAGAAAGGACGATCGTCGTGCACGAACCCCCGGAGCACCCGCCGGAGCCCGCCCGCTCGACCGCTCCCGACCCCTCGGCCGCTGCCGCGAGTGAGCTGCTCGCGGCGGTGAGCGAGGTCGTCCTGCGCAACGCCCCCGACCGCGCGTCGCTGGCGTCCGCCGGACCGGACGCCCCGCTCCCGGAGCACGGCTTCGACTCGCTGGGTGTGGTGCGCCTGTTGGTGGATCTGGAGGAGACGCTGGGCGTCACCTTCCCCTCGGACGCGGTGACCGCCGAGACCTTCGGCAGCATCCGCACGATCGCCGACGCCCTCAAGGCGTCCGGAGCCGCGCCCGCGGCACCCCCTGCCGGCTGACCCCTCCCCTCCGCGCCAACCGCACCACGCCCCTACCACGACGAGGAACCATGCACGCCACCCCCGACGAGGACCACCGGCTCGCCCACCGCTGCACGGAACGGGAGTTCACCGACCGGCTCCCCGTGCACCCGACGATGCCGGAGCTGCTGGCCCACCGGGCCGACCGCGACGGGTCCGCGCCGTACCTGACCTTCCACGGCGCCGACCACACCGCGCTCACCCTCACCTACCGCGACACCCTCCGGCTCAGCCGCCGCCTGGCGGCATGGGCGGCCCGGGAGCTGGACGCCCGCCCCGGGGACGTCTTCGCCCTCGCCCCGGTCAACGAACTGCGGTCGGTGACCGCCGTGTTCGGGCTGCTGCTCGCCGGCTGCTCGATCCTCTCGCTGAACCCGGCCGACCCGGCGGGCCGGATCACCGAGCAGGCCGAGGCGCTGGGCGCCAAGGCCCTGCTGCGCGCCCCGGACGCCGCCGCCGACGCCACGGTGCCGTGGGTCCCGCTCCCCGACCCCCGGGAACTGCCCGCGGCCGACGACGACTGGACCGGTCCGGACCTCGACCCGGGGGCGGACGCCTTCTACTTCGGCACGTCGGGGTCGACGGCCGCCGCCAAACTGGTAGCGCAGTCGCACTACAACGGCGCGGTCAACGCCGAGGCGCTGCGCCGGCACCACGGTCTCGGACCGGGCGACCGCTTCCTCGGCTGCCTGCCGGTCCACCACGTCAACGGCATGCACTTCACCCTGTTCGGCACCCTCGCCGCCGGGGCGCACGGCATCCTGCTCACCGGATTCGACCCCTTCGGCTACCCACGCGTGCTGAACGAGTACCGCCCACGGATCGCGAGCGTCGTCCCCAGCATCCTGGAGACACTGCTGCAGACCTGGCGCACCCCGCAATTCCCCCAGGAGTTCGCCTACTTCGTCTCGGCCGCGGCCCCGCTGTCCCGGTCCACGGCGCGCGCGGTGCACGAGCGCTGGGGCGTCCGGATCCTCCAGGGGTACGGCCTGACCGAGACGACCAACTTCTCCACCACCATGCCGCGCGGCCTGTCCGACGCCGCCTACCGTGCCCTGATGCTGGACTGCGACATCCCCTCCGCCGGCACCGCCCTGTACGGCAACGAGGTGGCCGTACTCCGCCCCGACGGGCAGCGGGCCGAGCCCGGCGAGCGGGGTGAGGTGTGCATGCGCGGGCACAACGTGATGTCGCGCTACCAAGGGAACCCGGAGGCGACCGCGGAGGCGTTCGCGGACGGCTGGTTCCACTCCCAGGACCTGGGCTACGAAGTCGTCGAGCCGGAGACCGGACTGCGCTTCGTCGTCCTCACCGGGCGGGCCAAGAACATCGCCAAGGTGCGCGGCGAAACGGTGTCGCTGGAGGAGATGGAACGGGCCCTCAAGACCTTGCCCGCGGTCCGCGACGCGGCCTGCGACACCGCCCCGGACCGCTTCCTGGGCGAGGTCGTGGTGGCGGCGGTGGCCACCGCCGACGACACCACCGACGCCGTGCTGCTGGAGCACCTGGGGCGCTTCTTCGACCCGGCGGTGCTGCCCGCCCGCTTCGTACGGATGCCGAGCATTCCGCGGACCGCCACCGGCAAGGTCCTCCGGCCCAGACTGCGGGAGCTGCTCGCGGCGACCCCCCGGGCGCTGCCCGCGACCGGCCCGCAGTCCTGACCGGCGGTCCGGTCCATGACGACGAGAACACGCATGTCGACCACGGCTACGGCCACCCGCGCCGTCCGGAACACCTTCTCCGGGCTGCCGGCCGCGTTCTGGTGGCTCTGGGCGAGCACGTTGATCAACCGGCTCGGGGCGTTCGTCTCCACCTTCCTCGCGCTGTACCTCACCGTCCAGAAGGGCTATTCGGCGTCCTACGCGGGCCTGGTCGCCGCGCTGTACGGGCTGGGTGGGGCGGCGGGAAATCTGGTGGCGGGGGTGCTCACGGACCGGCTGGGCCGCCGGCCGACGCTGCTGGCGTCCCAGATGGCCACCGCCGGCACCGTCGCGCTGCTCGGTTTCGCCTCCCGTCCCACGACGATCGCGGCGCTCGCCGCGCTCGCCGGGATGGCCACCAGCGCGTCCCGGCCCGCGGTGCAGGCGATGATGACCGACCTCGTGCCGGAACGGCGGCGGGTCCGGGCGTTCGCCCTCAACTACTGGGCCATCAACCTCGGGTTCGCCCTGTCGGCGTCCGCGGCGGGACTCATCGCGCGCTACTCCTACCTCTGGCTCTTCCTGGGCGAGGCCCTGCTGACCGCCCTCTGCGCGGTCGTGGCGTACTTCCGCCTGCCGGAGACCCGCCCCGGCCCCGGCCCGGCGCGACCGGGACCCGATCCGGCCGGCGCCACCTCGCTGTGGACGGTGCTGCGCGACGTCCGCTTCATGACCGTGGTCGGGCTGAACCTGCTCCTGGTGATGCTCTACCAACAGGGCCTGGTCGCCCTGCCGTTGGCGATGGGCCGGGCCGGTTTCGACAGCACCGACTTCGGCGTGGTGATCGCGGCCAACGGTGTGCTCATCGTGGCACTGCAGATCCCGGTGACACGCTTCATCGAACACCGCTCACCGGGCCCGCTGCTGGTGCTCTCGGCCCTCCTCACCGGCGTCGGCTTCGGCCTCTGCGCCCTCGCCGACTCCGTCCCCTTCTACGTCCTGACCGTCTGCGTCTGGACGCTGGGCGAGATCGTCAACTCGCCCACCCAGATGTCCCTGGTGGCCCGCCTCTCCCCGGTCGAGGGCCGCGGCCGCTATCAGGGCGTCTACACCCTCTCGTGGTCGGTCGCCGCCTTCGCGGCCCCGCTGCTCGGCGGCTCGGTCATCGACCGGTTCGGCGCCCCCGTCCTCTGGCTGGGAAGCCTGGCCGTCGGCGTGCTCGCCGCCCTCGGCTACGCCCACGTCATGCGCCGGCCCTGGGAGACGGCCGCGTCGGACACCCGCGCGAAGACACCGGACACGGTGGCGTGATCCGGGCGTTGCCGACCTCCCCGGCGGCCGGCACGCGCGTCAGGTCCGGGCCGGGACGTCGCGGAGCAGGTCCGCGGCCTTTTCGGCGATCATGATGGTGGGGGCGTTGGTGTTGCCGCGGACGAGGGTGGGCATCACGGAGGCGTCCGCCACGCGCAGGCCGCGGACGCCGTGCACCCGGAGCCGGGAGTCGACGACGGGGCCGATGGGGCAGGTGCCCGCCGGATGGTAGAGGGTCTGCAGTTCGCGGCGGGCGAAGGCCAGCAGGTCCTCGTCGGTCGCGGAGGCGGGGACCTTGAAGTCGGCCCTGCGGTGCTTGCGCAGGCTGGGCCGGTCGGCAATGTCCAGCAGCAACCTGATCGCCCGCACCATCGTGGCGCGGTCGTCCTCGGTGGTCAGGTAGTTGTGCAGGATGTGCGGGGCGGCGCTGGGGAGCGCCGACCGCAGGGAGACCTTGCCCCGGCTGGTGGGCGTGAGCAGCACCGCGCCGAACATGAAGGCGTGGTCGAAGGCGGGGCTGATGCCTTCCTCGTGGAACATCACCGGGACGGCGTGCACCTGGATGTCGGGGGCGTCGAGGTCCGCGCGGGTGCGGTGGAAGGCCCCGGCCTCGCCGACGTTGGAGGTGAGCGGGCCGCGGCCCTCGGTCTCCAACAGCCGTACGTTGTCCGGCGTTTGGGCGGTCAGCAGGGAGGGGGTGTCGGTCAGGTAGGAGAGGCCGACGTGCGGGTGGTCCTGGAGGTTCTCCCCCACCGGCAGGTCCACCCGGGCGGTGATGCCGTGGGCCGCCAGTTCGTCCGCCACGCCGATGCCGGACAGCATCAGCAGCTGCGGCGAGTTGTAGGCGCCGGCCGAGAGCACCACTTCCCGCTCGGCGCGCAGCGGCACCAGCTCACCGGCCCGGTCCACCTCGACGCCGGTCGCGCGGTCGCCGTCGAACAGCACCCGGGTGCACCGGGCGTCGGTGAGCACGTCGAGGTTCGGCCGCGGCAGGGCGGGGCGCAGGTAGCCGACGGCCGTGCTGCAGCGCAGGCCGTCCCGCTGGGTGAGGTGGTAGTAGCCCACGCCGTCCTGTTCGGGGCCGTTGAAGTCGGCGGTGAAGGGGTGGCCGGCTTCCTGGGCGGCCGCCACGTACGCGGCCATCAGCGGGTGCCGGGAGCGGCCCTCGCTGACCGTGAGGGGCCCGCCGGTGCCGTGCCAGGGTGACGTCGGCCCCTGGAAGTCCTCGGCCCGCAGGAAGTACGGCAGGACGTCGTCCCAGCTCCACTGCTCGGCGCCGGCGGCGGCCCAGGCGTCGTAGTCGCGCCGGTTGCCGCGGATGTAGATCATCGCGTTCATCGACGACGACCCGCCGAGCATCCGGCCGCGGGGCAGGAACCGGCGGCGGCCGTCCAGTCCGGGTTCGCAGGCGCTCAGGTAGCTCCAGTCGTACTTGGTCTGGAACAGCTGGGCGAAGGCCGCCGGCACGTGGATCTCCCGGGCGTCGTCCACCGGCCCGGCCTCGACGAGCAGCACGCGGACGTCCGCGTCCTCGGTCAGCCGGGCCGCCAGCACACACCCGGCCGACCCCGCACCCACGACGATGTAGTCGTACATCCGTCCCCCTCACCCGACGCTCCCGCGGCCCCCTCCACCCAAGCCGTACGGGCGAGGCCGGGCACACCGGGTATCCGGCCATTGTCAGGGGATTCCGGGGCGGTCAGCGGGGCCGCCCACGGCTGGGAACGGGCCGGTCCCGACGTCGTCGGCCGGCGCCGGGGAGCCGGCGCCCAGAGGGTTACGAGCGGCGGCGGGGCTTGCCGCGTTTGCCGCCCTTGGGGGCCGCGCCGGAACCGCGCCGACGGCCGTCGCCGGTCTGCTTGCCGGCGGTGGGCTTGCCGGCGGTGGGCTTGCGCCGTGCGCCGCCCGTCGCGGTCGCGGTGCGCCCGGCCTTCGGCTCCGCCGGGTCCGGGCGGCGTCCGCGCGAGCTGTTGACCGTGCGTCCGCGCACGATCCCGATGAAGTCCTCGACCCGGTCGGTGGTCTCGTCCTGCGGCCACGACAGCGCGACCCGCGAGACGGGCGCGTCCGAAACCGGCCGGTAGGTGAGGTCCTTGCGGTGGTGCAGGCGGGCGAGTGACTGCGGGACCACCAGCACTCCCACTCCCGCCGCCACCAGCTCGATGGCGTCGGCCGTGGTGGCCGGCCGCTCGATCGCGGGCCGTCCGGGCATCCGTTCCCAGTCGAGGCTGTCGTCGAGGGGGTGCAGCACGATGTCGTCGGCCAGGTCCTCGGTGGTCACCTCGTCGACCGCCGCGACGAGGTGGTCCTTGGGGATCACGACGACCGTCGTCTCGGTGTAGAGGGGGATCGCGGCGAGGTCCGCACCGTCGACCGGGAGGCGTACGAAGCCCGCGTCGGCGCCGCCGGCCCGCAGGGTGCCGAACGCGTCGGCGGCGGGCACCTGGACGAGGTCCAGGGGGATGTCGGGCAGCCGCTCGTTCCAGATCCGCACCCACTTCGTGGGCGTCACTCCCGGGACGTACGCGAGCCGGAACGAAGGGGTTTCTTCCGAGCCTGTCACCGCACCAGGGTAACGGCCGTGGTCAGCGGTAGTGCATACGCTCGATATCCTGGGCAGCATGACGTCGCACCACAACACCCAGACCATGAAGCCCGCCACCGCGGCGAAGAAGCTGGGTGTCTACCTCGAGGCCACCCCCGCCGAGTTCCAGGAGGGTGTCGTCTCGCGCTCCGAACTGAACGCGCTCCAGGCCGACCCGCCCGAGTGGCTGCGCGAACTGCGACGCAACGGGCCGCACCCCCGGCCGGTGGTCGCCGCGAAGCTGGGCATCTCGATCTCGGGTCTCGCCCGGGGCGGGGTCACCGAGCCGCTCACCACGGAGCAGATCGACGCGCTGAAGGACGAAGGCCCCGAGTGGCTGGAGCGGGAACGCGCCACCCAGGCCGAGGTCCGCAAGGAAGCGCAGCGCCTGAAGGAGAAGAAGGCGAAGGACACGGAGTAGGGGTCCACCCCGGCCGGCCCGCCACACCCGGCGGGCCGTCCTTTTGCGGTAACGCCACTACCCAGCGCATCCTTCCCGGCACCCTGCGCCACTCCCGGCCGGCCGCGCTCCGCCGGGCCCGGGACGGAGTGTGCGTTCCGCCGGTCCAGGGGGACGATGGAGACGACGAAGCTCTCACCGGACAGGGGACAGCCCACAGGCGAGTGGACAGGCCACGGACCGGCGCGAGGGGACAGCCCACGTGGTCCGTCAGGTGGAAGGAGTGCCGGGTGAGCGCAGCCGACGGTCGTCCGCCCGAAGCCGGTGAGCCGCAGGACCGGCCGGCAGAGCCGAGTGGCCTGCTGGACCTCCTCGGTGTGGCCGCGGTGCTCCTGGACGACGAGGGGCGGATCGTCCTGTGGAGCCCGCAGGCGGCGGACCTCTACGGCTACACCTCGGAGGAGGCGCTGGGGCAGTACGCCGCTCCGCTGCTGGTCCAGGAAGAGCACTGGGACCTGGTGATCAAGAAGTTCGCCGAGGTCATGGACACCGGCCGGAGCTGGGGCGGGGTGTTCCCGGTACGGCACAAGGACGGCACCGAACGTCTGGTGGAGCTGCGCAACATGCGGCTGCTGGACGACCGCGGCGACTTCTACGCCCTCGGGCTCGCCACCGACTCCACGACGCTGCGCGAGCTGGAGCGGGAGGTCGCGCTCTCCACCCGGCTGATCTCGCAGTCCCCCATCGGGGTGGCGATCCTCGACACCGACCTGCGGTACGTGGCCGTCAACCCCGCCCTGGAGCGGATGCACGGCGTCCCCGCGAAGGAGCACCTGGGCCGCCACTACCGCGAGATCATGAGCGCGGCGAAGTTCGAGGTGCCCGAAGCCGCGATGCGGCAGGTCCTGGAGACCGGTGTCCCCATGGTCGACCAGGCCACCATCGTCGGCCGCACCCCCGCCGACCTCGACCACCTCCACGCCTGGTCGATCTCGCTGTACCGGCTGGAGGACCCCCAGGGGCGGGTGCTCGGGGTCGCCGATCTGGTGGTGGACGTCACCGACCGCTACCAGGCGTCCGTGGAGGCCGCCGAGGCCCGGCAGCGCCTGGCCCTGATAGCCGACGGCTCGGCGCACATCGGCACCACCCTGGAGGTGGGGCAGACCGCCCAGGAGCTGGCCGAGGTCACCGTTCCCGAGCTCGCCGACATGGCCACGGTCGACGTACTCGACTCCGTCCTCGACGAGCACCGCCGGGCCTCCGGCTACGGCCCCGCGGTCTTCCGCGCCCTCGCGGTGCAGGCCGCCTACCCCACCGAAGCCGCGGAGGCCGCGGACCCGCCCGGTGAGACCGTCGCCTACGACGCCGACCGCCTCGCCACCCGCTGCGTGCGCACCGGCCGCCCGATCCTGATCCCCCGCGTGAACGACGACGACCTCGCGCAGATCGCCCGCGACGGCCACGCCGCCACCCTGCTGGCCCGCGCCGGGCTGCACTCGTACATGCTGGTCCCGCTCACCGCCCGCGGCCAGATCCTCGGCTTCCTGGGCCTCAGCCGCACCCGCAACCCGCAGCCGTTCGACGAGGACGACCTGACCCTCGCCGCCGAGCTGGCCTCCCGCGCCGCGGTCTGCATCGACAACGCCCGTTCGCACCAGAGCGTGCGCAACGCCGCCGAGGCGCTGCAGCGCAGCCTGCTCCCCGATCACCCGCCCCACCTCCCCGGCCTGCAGATCGCCTCCCGCTACCGGCCCGCGCAGGCCACGTACGAGATCGGCGGCGACTGGTACGACGTCCTCCCGCTCGACGACGACAAGACCGCGCTGGTCGTGGGGGACGTCATGGGCAGCGGGATCGACGCGGCCGCCACCATGGGCCGGCTGCGCACCGCCACCAGTGCCTTCGCCGACCTCGACCTCGATCCCGCGCAGGTCCTCCAGCACCTCGACAAGATCACCGCGGGGCTGGAGCACTACATCGCCACCTGCGTCTACGCCGCCTACGATCCGCACCGCGCCGCGTGCCACATCGCCACCGCCGGCCATCTGCCCCCCGTCCTCGTCCGCAGCGGGCGGCGTCCCGAACTGCTCGACCTGCCCACCGGTACCCCGCTCGGCGTCGGCGGCGTCCCCTTCACCACCACGACCTTCGGACTGGAGCCCGGCGATCAACTCGTCCTGTACACCGATGGGTTGGTCGAGACCCGCCACCACGCCATCGACGAACGCCTGGAAACCCTCCGCCAGCTGCTCGACGCGCCCGGCCTCTCCCTGGAGGAGACCTGCGACCTGCTGCTGCGCGAACTCCGGCGCCCGGAGGACCCCGACGACGTCGCCCTGCTGATCGCCCGCACCCAGCCCTTCGCACCCGGCCCGTAGCGGCGTACCGGGCGCGCGCCCTCAGCGGTCCCGGCCCCGCAACGGCCGCAGGAGCCACGCCAGGAGGCTCTCCACGGCGTCCCGTTCGTCGCGCCGCAGCCGGAGTTCGTACGTGAACTCCATGCGCACCGGGCCCGTACGCAGCCGGATCGGCGCCTCGGACCGGTGGACGCGGACCACGGGCTGTGCGTCCGTGGCGGGCCGGCCGCTCCGCTCGCGACGGCGGCGTGCCGCGTCGTGGGCGGCCCGGCGGCGCGGGTCGTGCAGGGTGCGGTACGCGGCCAGGACCTCGTCGAGCCCGTGCCGGGCGGCCGGGCGGCCGGCGCCGGTGTCCGGGTGCAGGGTGCGCACCAGCCTGCGGTAGGCCACGGTGATCTCCCGCGCGGACGCGGAGGGCGGGACTCCCAGGACGGCGTAGGGATCGTGTTCCGGTGCCGGCATCGCCACCACCTCCTGCCCGGTCGTCGGGCGGCGCGGACCGCCGAAGAAGAAGCTTCTGCACCCCTCGATAAGGGCCCGCGGGGCCGTTGTCAAACGGAAGCCCGGTGTCAGCGGTCCCGTCGCTGGTCGTCACTGTCCTGCCGCACCCGCTCGGTGTGCCGGGTGAACTCCTCGATGCGGGCCGCGAGAGCCGGGTGCCGGCGCCGCAGATGGGGCAGCACGGCGGCGAGGGGGCCGACCAGACCGGCCGCGTCGTCGCCGGCGAGCGCCGTCCTGAGTTGCTCGACGGGGCGGCGGGCGGTGGCGGGCAGATCGGTCAGCGCGGTGATCCGGCCGGCGAGCCCGCGCAGGTCGGCGGCGTGGTGGCGGGCCCAGGCGGTGACGCTGCGGTCGGCGGCACGGCGGTCGCGGGCCGCCTTGACGCGCTGCTCGCCGGTGGTGCCGGCGGCGCCGGGGCGCAGGCGCAGATAGCGGCGTTCGGCGGCCTGGCGGCTGGCGACACCGAGCGCCTCGGCGAGATCGGCCCAGCTGGCGCCCGCCGCCCGAGCGGTTTCGATCAGCCCGGTTTCCCATCCGGCGAGCTGCCGGCGTACCTCACCCAGCAGGGACAGCGCGGCCAACGCCTCCCCGGGACCGGCCGCCTCGGCGCCGGTGCGGTCGGCGGAGCGCGTGCTGTGCGCGGTGCGCAGTGCCTCGTCGACGCTCCGCAGCGCGGCCTCGACGGCACGGAAGGAGGCGGGGCCGGATTCCGGCGAATGATCCAGGTCAGACATGCCTTCGCCCCCTTTCCTCGCTTGCGGGGGACTTCACGCTTGTCATCCGATAGATGACAAGTTACAACAGGAAGTGGACAAGGCACCTGGGCCATCGACGGAGCCCGGAGCGGACGCGCTCCCGCAGCCGCCCTCCGCGCTCCGGCAGACAAGGGGGCAAGCGGTCGTGTCGATGCGATGGGAGGCGTTCCTGGCGCACGTCCAGGAACGCGGTGAGTACGCCACCCCGCAGGAAGCGGAACGGGCGGCCAGAGTCGTCCTGGCCCTGCTGGGCGCACACCTGGTCGGTGAGGAACGCGCCGAACTGGCCGCGCGGCTGCCGGAGACGTACGCCCTGATACTGCTGAACCCGCTCCAGGCCGCCGAGCCACTGGACCCCGACCGGTTCGTCCGGGCCACCGCGGCGTGGATTGAGGGCGCCACCGAGGAGACCGCCAAGTGGGACGTCGGCGCCGTCCTCAGCGTCGCCGCCGACGCCGCGGGGGACGAACTCCTCCAGCGGGTGCTGCTCCAGCTGCCCCCGGGCTACGACCTGCTCTTCGGCCGCCCCGAGGGGGCCGAGGCGGGGCAGGGGGTGGCGCACGCCGGGCCGGCGGGATGAGGGCCGGGGCGCGTCGGCGCCCCGGTCCCCACCCGTCCCGTCGGCGTCAGACCGGGGTGGCGGCTTCCGCGCCGGCGATGAGCAGGTCCAGCAGCGACAGCAGCGCGGCGCGTACGTCCGCGCGGGAGCGGGCGTCGAGCATGAGGATGGGCGTGTCCGGGTCGCTCAGGTGCAGCGCCGCCTTGATCTGCTCGGCGGTGTAGGGCTGTTCGCCGTCGAAGCAGTTCGCGCCGATGACGAACGGCAGCCCGCGGTTCTCGAAGAAGTCGACGGCCGGGAAGCTGCGGTCCAGCCGCCGGGTGTCGACCAGGACGATCGCCCCGAGCGCCCCCGCCAGCAGGTCGTCCCACATGAACCAGAAGCGTTCCTGGCCGGGCGTGCCGAACAGGTAGAGGACGACTCCGGCGTCGGTGAGGGTGATCCGGCCGAAGTCCATCGCGACGGTCGTCGCCGTCTTGGACTCGATGCCGTCGAGGTCGTCGACGCCGATGCCCGCGGCGGTCAGCCGCTCCTCGGTGCGCAGCGGCTCGATCTCCGAGATCGCTTCGACCAAGGTCGTCTTGCCGACGCCGAATCCACCGGCGATCAGGATCTTGACGGGGGACTCTTCCTGGGCGTCTGTGTCATATCCGGGCAAGGTTGTCCCTGATTCTCATGAGCAGGTGGACGTTGGACGTTTCGGCCGCTTCGAGGGGCGGCCGGTGATGGATCAAACCGCGGTCCGCCAGCTCGCTGAGAAGGACCGTCATCGGGGTGAGGCGGATGTGCATGCGGGCGGCGATCTCGGCGACGGCCCGCCCGTTCGGCGGCTGGCACATGCCGAGGATGGCCTGCCATTCGGTGGCCAGGCTGCCGTCGGCGTCCGCCGCGACCGTCGCCGTGATCAGGGTGTCCATGGTCAGGACGGTGCACGGCGCGGCCGTCCGCCCGTCGGTGAGGGCGTACAACCGCGGGCGGCGCGGCCTGACCGGCGGTTGATCGGCCGTCATGACGGCTTGGGCGCCGGCGCCCGCTCCGGGGTGCCGAGCCATTCACCGAGCGCCTGCGAGGCCCGTACCACCTCACCGCCCAGCTCCCCGAGCCGGGCCTTGCGCGAGGTGACGACGATCAGCGTGCTGCCCTCGCCGCACCCGACGATGCAGAGGTAACGGTCGTTCATCTCCACCAGCTGGCGGATCACCCGGCCGCCGCCGACCTCCCGGGAGATCGCCTTCATGGTGGCCGCGATGCCGGAGGACGCCGCGGCTATCCGCTCCGCCTGGTCCCGTTCCAGCAGGTAGGCGCTGAGCTTGATGCCGTCGTTGGAGAGCAGCACGGCACCTTCGATGCCGGCGATCCTGCTCAGGTGGCTGTCCAGAATGCTGTAGATCATGTCGTTCGTCGTCATGGCTGGTCCTGTCGAAGCTCTGTTTCCACTGTCTCGGTGCCCTGCTCGTAGTCCGCCCAGGCGTCGGCCACCTCTTCGGGCGTCGCGGTGTCCTCGTCGGCCGGTTCCGGCGTGCGCTGCTCGCGGAGCTGCTTGGCGAGGTGGGTCTGCGGTACGCGCTCCGGCAACGGCGGCAGGGCGGACTTCTCGCCGGGCGTGGTCGGGGCCGCCGGCGCCTCGGCCGGCCGGCGGCGGGGCAGGCCGGCGCCGGCCGGCACGGGATCGGCCGGCGCGGGATCGGCCGGCGCGGCAGCGCGCGCGGTGAGGAGGAGTTCGGGCTTGCGCTCGGCCGGGCGCTGCGGCGCGGGGACGCGGGGTTCCGCACCGCCCTCGGACCGCTCTTCGGTACGGATCAGGTGCTCCTCGGGGAGGATCACGATGGCCGCCGTCCCGCCGTACGTCGAGCGCCGCAGGGTGACCCTGGCCCCGAGCTGGTCGGCGAGGTGACCGACCACGAAGAGGCCGAGCCGGTGGGCGTTCTCCGCCAGCACGGCGTACGGCGGAGCGGCGTGCAGCCGTCCGTTCATCTCCTCGTAGCGCTCGGGGGCCACCCGCGGCCCGCGGTCCTCGATCTCCACCGACAGCCCGTCCGTGACGAGCTCGGCGCGGATGGACACCCTGGAGGCCGGCGGGGAGAACCGCGTCGCGTTGTCCAGCAGCTCGGCGAGCAGGTGGCTGATCGCGCTGATCACCCGCGGTTCCACACTGACCTCGTCGAGCGCGACCCGCTCGATCCGCCGGAATTCCTCGACCTCGGCGGCGGCCTCGCGCAGCACGTCCGCGACGCGCATGGGCTCGGTGTGCGGGTCGGGGACCTCACCGCCGGCGAGGATGAGCAGGTTCTCGATCTGCCGGCGCATACCCACCGTCAGCTGGTCGGACTTCATCAGCTGGGCGAGCAGCGCTTCGTCATGGCCGAAGGTGTCCTGGAGGTCCTCGGTCAGGCTCAGCTGACGGCTGACCAGGTTCCCGGTGCGGGACGCGATGCCCGCGGCGAACATGCCGAAGCCCTGGCGTTCGTCGGCGAGCTGCCGGTATCCCTCGACGGACACCGAGACGGCCCGGGCGAACGCGTCGCTGATCCGGCCGACCTCGTCCCGGTCCCGGCTCCGCTCCGGCAGCGCGTCGGGGTCGATGCGCTGCCCGCGCTGCAGCCGCTCCACAATGTCCGGCAGGGTCTTCTGGGCGACGGTCACCGTGCGCCGGTGCAGGTTGGCCATGCGGCGCAGCACCGTGCGCGTGGTGAACACCACGACGGCCACGACGAGGAGCAGGCCGGCGCCGCTGCCCGCGACCAGCCAGAAGACCTGGGTCTCCAGTTCGTCGGCGGTGGTGTCGGCGGCCTCGATGACCCCGCGCAGCTGCTCGGCGTCGAGCGCGGACAGCTGCGGGACGAGCTTGCCGTACATCGCCGGCCAGCCGTGCACGGCGCCGGGCAACGCGATCCCGCCCGGGATGTCGTGATGGTCGGCCAGTACCGCGTCCTCGATGCGGGTCTTGGTCTTCCAGGCGTCCGAGGCGGCGATCCGGGCGTAGCCCTGCCGGCCGTTCTCGGGCAGGTAGGGAACGACCGTCGTGCCGAACAGGAACCGGTGGGCACCCACGGCGTTGGTGAGCTCGGCGAACCGGGCGGTGCTCAGCTTTCCGGCCGGCCCCGCGGAGGCGAGGAGGGTGTCCTCGCGGGCGAGCACCTCCGACGCCTCGACCAGGGCGACCACCGGCCGGCTCTGCTGGGTGACCGTCGCGTCGTCCATGTTGCTGAACTCTTGGAAGACGCGGAGCATCCGCTCGATCACACCGCTGTAGTAGCCGGTGGCCCGGTCGGCGCTGCCGCTGCGGGCGTCGGTGCGCTCGCGGTAGGCGTCCAGCCCTTCGAGCTCCTTTTCCACCGCGCTGACGTAGCCGTCGACGCGGTCGTCCGCACGCGCGTCCGCGGAGTCGGCCGCGCGCCGGAACGCGGCGACGCCGCGGTCCGTGGCCGCGCGCCGACGGCTCAGCTCGCCCTTCGGCACCGGCGAGCCGGCCCAGCGCGCGGCGGTCGTGCTGCGCTCGGCCTGCAGGTCGGCCATGAGTTCGTACAGCGGCCGGCCGACCCGCTCACCGTCGGCCACATCGGCGCGCAGGTGCGCGGACTGCTGGAGCAGCCGGTCGGCGGTGACGACGACCTGGGCGCCCATCGCCACGGTGGGCACCACCGCGAGCCAGACCAGCAGGGTGCGCAGGCGTATGACGCTCCGTCGGCGTCTCTTCGCGGGCTCTCTTGGGCCTTCGGGCGGGGGGCCTTCAGGGGCTGTGGCAGTCATCAGTCCTCGTGGGCGGAGAGGGGAACAGAAGACCAATAACGGGTCGGCCATTCCGTCAGGGGAACGGAAGGCGCCGGTCCGGCATCGGTGAGGCCGTGGGGGGAGCCGATCATAACCAGCCAGGACAGGAAAACGTGAGGTCGCGGGGGTGATCGAGGTCCTGGGAGGGGCACCTGACGGGCCGACGGCAGCCACAGGCCGGCCGATACCTCCGCGAGGGCGGCGAACGCGGAAAAGGCACCCATCGCGGCCCCCGCCGCACACTTCACGACCCGTCAGGCTTCGGTACGTCCGGCCCGACCGGCGGCCCGTCAGGAGCCCCGCAATACCCTTGCCCAAGGCACCTTTTTCGGAGCATATGACGTCGCCATATGGATGAATCGCACGGACGTACGGGGGATCTGGAGGTGGCCCGCGTGGCGAGCTATCCGCACCCGGGGACGAAGAAGGCGCGGCACTGCCGCCCATTCGCCCCCGTAGGAACGGAGCAATCAATGGCCATCGACTTCGATACGGAAAACGGTTTCGGACCCAAGGATCCGAACGGGAAGCTCTCCGAGGAAGAGAAGGCCCTTCTCGGTGACATCCAGGGGAACATCCTCAAGAGCCACGGCCGGGACCACAGCCAGCACCTCTTCATCACCTTTGACGCCGCGAAGAAGAAGGAGGCCAGGACCTGGCTCGCCGAGCTGGCGAAGAACAAGGTGACCTCCGCGCTCAAGCAGTGGGACGACTCCCGCACCCGAGCCGGCATCTTCGCGGCCTCGGAGAGCAAGGACGACCCCGAGGCGTACCTCAGCACCGAGCTGGCCAAGCAGCCCAGCAGCATCTTCATCAACGTCATGCTGTCGTCGAAGGGGTACGACGTCCTGGACCTCAGCAGCAAGAGACCCGACGACGAAACGTTCCGCGGCGGTGCCGCCGGCGCGGTAGAGGCACTCGCCGACCCTCCCAGAGAGAAATGGGAAGCGCCGTTCAACACCGCGGAGATGCACGCACTCGTCATCATCGCGGACGACGACCCCGGCAAGGTCGCCACCGAGGCCAAGGCCATCACCACCTCGCTCACGTCCGGCAAGGTCGTGCACGTGGAGGTCGGCAAGGCCCTGCGGCGCGGGGAGAACGGCCCCGTCCACGAGCACTTCGGCTTCGCCGACGGGGTCAGCGACCCGCTGTACTTCGCCAAGGACATCGCCCGGGAGCAGACCACCAACTGGAACCCGGCCGCGCCGCTCAAGCTCGCCCTGGTCAAGGACCCCGGCGGCGACGCGACGACCGGGTACGGGACCTTCCTGGTGTACCGCAAGCTCGAACAGGACGTCGACCGGTTCAACCGGGACCGCCACGAGCTGGCCAAGGCCCTCGCCAAGGCGGACGGGCGGACCGAGCCCAACCACGCCGACCGTGAGCTGGCGGGCGCGTACATGGTGGGGCGCTTCCCGGACGGATTCCCGGTCTCGGAGAAGGCAACGCCGGAAGGCACCGACAAGGGAATTCCGAACAACTTCAACTTCGACGCCGATACCGACGGGCTGAAGTGCCCCTTCCAGGCACACATCCGGAAGGCGAACCCGCGCGGAGACACCAAGCGGCTCGGCGGCACGCTGAAGGACGAGCGCACCCGTCGTATCTCCCGCCGGGCGATCAGCTTCGAGAGCAACGGCAAGGTCGGCCTGCTGTTCCTGTGCGTCCAGAAGGACATCAAGCGCCAGTTCGAATTCATGCAGGCGTCGTGGATCAACAACCCCGATTTCGTCCAGGCGCAGCCGAAGACCGGTCTGGACCCCGTCGTCGGTCAGGGCACGGAAATCCCGCAGCAGTGGCCCGAGAAGTACGGCTCCACGAAGAAGATCACCCTGAGCCTGCAGCAGGCCGTGCACATGAGGGGAGGCGAATACTTCTTCATCCCCAGCATGGGCTTCCTCAAGGGCGTCGCCACGGCCGGCTGACCCCCGGCTCCCGGAGCCCTGAGATCTGACCGCAGCCGCCCGGCGCCCCGCCCCCGGGGCCCGGGCGGTGTGGGCGCACGCACCCGGCGGACCTGCCCGCGCACGGAGCCCCTCAGGTGGCGTGCCACCCGGACCAGCGACCCACCGTGATCTCCACCACCGGCCCTTCCGGCGGGCACGCGGCGTACTGCTGCCGGTACTTGTCCACCAGCAGGCGGACGTGGCGCGCGGCCGCCGGTGAGCCGTCCGGCGGTGGCAGCACGACGGCTGTCCCGTCCGCCCGCGCCCACCACAGGCGGCCCCAGTCCTCGTCGTAGCCGTCGACGAGGACGCAGACCTCGGGGTGCGCCCGGATGTTGGCCAGCCGCTTCAGCCGGTCCGACCGTTTCGGCTTGTGGTCCACGGCGAAGACCACGGTGTCACCGGTGAGGGCGAACACCACCGGGACCAGGTGCGGCCGGCCGTCGACGTCAACGGTCGCGAGCCGGGCGATCCGGGCCTGCGCGAAGCGCTCCCGGGCCTGCCCGCTCGTCATGCGCGGCACTGCGCACCCGGCCGGCTCATGTGACGCGTTCCATGACGTCGACGAGCTGATCGGTGAGGAACGTCGACACACCGAACTGCACAGCGACTCCTTCGGCTCCGGGTACCCAGGAGAGGCAATTGCGCACGGCGCGCTCTCCCGCACTCCCAGGCGAGGTACCCCGATCGGCCGCGCCACAACAATCCGTGCGTCCGACCGGGCGATCGCCGAACGCGGCGTACGGCGGGTCAGCGGCAGCTGACTGACAAGTGCGAACACGCCTACTTGATGCCCTGGGCCTTGGCGTTGGCGAGTAAGGCCCTTAATCCGTTGATGTCGTAGCCGGTGAGGTGACCCATGCCGGTGGCGGTCTTGTAGCCGCCGTTGGGGCTGCACATGATCGGGGTGTTGCCGTAGCTGGTGGCCACGCAGCCGTACGGGACGGCCTGGCCGGCCGCGTCCAGGCGGTTGGGGTGATCGAGGCCGAGGGCGTGCAGCGGCTCGTGAACGAGTGTGTTCCGCAGCTTGTACGGCTCGATGGGGTAGCCGGTCCAGTACTCGGAGTCGTAGGCGACCATCCCGCCGATGCCGACTCCGCCGGCCGGGTTGGGGCAGGGCATGGCCTGACTGAAGCCGGCGCGGCCCATGGGCCGGTAGATCTCGATGATCTGCACGTGGTAAGCGGGACCGCACTTCGCGGGGTTCACCGTCTCGACCCCACCGATCTTGAGATGGATGCCGGCCGCGTTGATCTGGGGAACGGCCGGGGCGAGGAGCGGGGTGTAGCGCTTCCGCAGGGTCTCGGTGGCGAACGTGATGGTGTACGTCCGGCTGGGGGAAATCGAGGTGACGCCCAGCTGCGTGGCGATTTTCCACCCGGTGCCGGCGGTGATGAGGGTGGCGGCATGTGTGGGGGTGGGGGTGGTGAGGACGGCGCACACCGTGAGGGCTGCGGCGGCGCCGGCGAGGGTTTTGCGCATGCGGAGGCTCCTTATGAAGTTGTGGGGGGATTGTGTCGACTCTTCACATCAGACGTACGAGCGCGGGGATCAGTTGCCTACCAAACTTGATCAACTTCGCTGCACGGCAGGGCGGTTGATCTGCTTGGAGGGCCGCCACGCGCGGCCCGAGCCCCGCACCGCCCCCAAGGAGTGAGGGGTGCGCGCATCGACGCCCCGTAACGAGCCGGTCCGATGACGATGCGTCAGGTATCAGGAATCTTCAGGTCAGGAAGGCGACCAGCAGCAGCCCGCCGCCCAGGAGTGCGGGCAGGATCAGCCGGGTCGGGCGGGCCACTCCGAAGACGGCGGCGAATGCGGAGAAGACGAGGGAGAGCATGCCGGCGCAGCCGGTGAGCAGGCGCAGTGCCGCGTCGACGGGCTGCCGGTCGGCGATCTGCGTGGTGGTGACGATGAAGGCGATGACGGCCGCGAGCAGCCCCAGCGTGCCGAGCGTCTCCGCCCTGACCTTCCCGAGCTCGGTCCTCGCCTGCTGCCCGACGTCGGCGACGGCCTTGTCCAGCCGCTCCTGGAGGGTGTCGGCGACCTGCGTGGTGGCCTCCTCCAGGCGGGCCCGGATGGCCGTCGCCTCGCGGTGCAGCGTGATGTCCGCCCTGATCCGGTGGTACTCGACGACCCGCATCGCATACCCGGTCTGCTCGGAGTCCTCCAGATCGAGGGCGCGCTGGATGGAGGCGAGCGCGAGGTCGAAGTCCCCCAATAATCCCGTGAGTTGGGCATGCACGGCACGGAAGCGCGGGCGCTCGGGGGCCGTTTCGATGGCCCGCTCCATCCGGCGGACGGCCGAGGCGAGATCCTCCCGTCCGACCTCTCCCCCGCTCCACGCGTACTCCGCCAGGATGCGGGCGTGATGGGCGACCAGCGCCAGATTGCCCGGGTAGGCGGCCAGCGCCGTCTCCGCGTGGCGCAGCGCGGTCACCAGGTCGGGCCCGGCCTGTTCCAGCATCGCCATGTCGGAGTCCAGGACGGCGCGCATCGGCACCCCGTCGAAACGGGCCGCATGCCGCTGGTACAGCGCCCGGAAGCGGCTGGCGTCCAGGGCGCGGCGGTGCCGGGCCAGCAGGACGTAGAGCGCGTTGAAGCCGCGCTGCGGGTCCGACGCGTCGGCGATGCAGCGTTCCAGGGCGTCCAGCTCCGGTGCCGCGAGCCGCTCCGCTATCCCGGTCGCCACGACGTGGTACTCCGAGGACGCCATGGGCGGCATGGTGGCGACGGCCTCGACTGCGCGCGTAACAGACATGAGGCGAACGCTAGCGAGTGCCCGGCGCCGATGTCGTAGGGTTTCCTGATCATGGACACCCGCACAGCACACCGGATGGTCGCCATCCCGCCGGGACGGGTCACCCTGTCCGACCGCCGGACGCGGCGCAGTTGGCCGGTCGAGCTCGCGCCCTTCCGGCTCGCCGCGTACCCGGTGACCCAGGCGCTGTACGCGCAGATCACCGGCCTGCGTCCGGGCACCGTGCGGGGGGACCGGCTGCCCGTCGAGGGCGTCTCCTGGTGGGACGCGGTCCGGTTCTGCAACGCACTGTCCCGGAGCGAGGGGCTCGCGCCCGCCTACCGGCTCGATGCCGCCCTCGACTCCGAGGGCGCCGGCATCACCTGGGACGCCACGGCCGACGGGTACCGGCTGCCGACCGAGGCCGAGTGGGAGCACGCCTGCCGCGCCGGTACGACCGGACCGCATTACGGGCCGCTCGACGAGATCGCGTGGTACCGCGGCAACTCGCAGGAGCGCCTCCACGAGGTGGCCGGCAAGCGTCCCAACGTGTGGGGCCTCTACGACATGCTCGGCAACGTCTGGGACTGGTGCTGGGACGTCTACGACCCCGCGGTCTACGGCAGTTACCGGGTGCTGCGGGGCGGCGGCTGGTTCGACGAGCACTGGAGTTGCCGGGCCTCGGCGCGTCGCCGCAGCCATCCGACCTTCCAGGTCGATGACGTGGGGTTCCGCGTCGCCCGTTCCGTCGTGGGCTGACCACCGGCCGCGCGGGAAGCCCGCCTCGGGCAGGAGCTTGGTGCCGAGCGCGAGGCCGAGGTGGTGGCGGCCACGGCTGTCCCTCCCACTACGGGCCCACCCCGACGGACCCCTGAGGCCGGCCGCGAGGCGTCTCGTCCGCACGGTCGACGAGACGACGGCGGACGGGACCGATGCTGGGAACGTCGGTCCGCGAAGGAGGCCGACAGCGGGGCACCAGGGCACCGGGACACCACCGAGGAGGAGCTGTGACAGCCGAGGAGAACCTGCACCAGCCGCGCAGCCTGACGGCGTTCCGGGCCACGAAGCTGCTCGTCGGCTGCCACCTCGGCATCAGCGTCCTCACCCTCGTCGCGATCGTCCTGCTCCGCGGCGACGCGGCACTGGTGACCGACGCCGTATGGGTGCGGGTGGTCATCGTCGTCGCCAGTGCCCTGCTGATGTTCGTCTCCGCCGTCCGCACCGCCCGCGGATCCCGGCGGGCGTATCGCCGCCTGCGGATCCTTTCGGGCGTGATGCTGGTGGCCATAGCCGTCATCCTCGCGGTGCCCGGCGCCTTCCCGCTGTGGCTGAAGATCGAACAGGGCGTGTGCGGGCTCGTCCTGCTGGGCGTCGCCGCGCTCGTGAACGGCAAGCACCTGCGGGCGGTGTTCGCCGTCGGATGAGTAGCGCGCGGCGGCTACTCGAAGCGCGTGGCGTCGCCGGCCCCCCGGCGTACGATCTCGGGCGCGCCGCCGGAGAAGTCGATCACGGTGGTCGGCTCGGTGCCGCACTCGCCGGAGTCGACCACGGCGTCCACCACGTGGTCGAGCCGTTCCTTGATCTCCCAGCCCTGCGTCAGCGGCTCTTCCTCGTCCGGCAGCAGCAGCGTGCTGGAGAGCAGCGGCTCACCGAGCTCGGCCAGCAGGGCCTGGGCCACGACGTGGTCGGGGATCCGTACGCCGACCGTCTTCTTCTTCGGGTGCAGCAGCTTGCGCGGCACCTCCCGCGTCGCGGGGAGGATGAACGTGTAACTGCCGGGCGTGGCCGCCTTGATCGCGCGGAACACATCGTTGTCGATCTGCACGAACTGACCCAGCTGGGCGAAGTTCTCGCATACCAGCGTGAAGTGGTGACGGTCGTCGAGGTTCCGGATCGACCGGATGCGATCGATGCCGTCGCGACTGCCCAGCTGGCATCCGAGTGCGAAGCAGGAGTCCGTCGGATACGCGATGAGCGCGCCGGAGCGGATGCTGTCGGCCACCGTGCTGATGGTGCGGCGCTGCGGGTTCTCGGGGTGCACGTCGAAGTACTTCGCCATCCGGCGAGTCTAGGTGCTCTCCTGACCTTGCGCTTCCGACAAAAGCGCAGTACACGGCACATTTGCCCGCGGGTTGACTTTTCACCCGCCCGGCTCCTGTTCCACTACGCCTGCTGAATCGCCCTCACCAGGCCGGCCACGAGGTTCGCCCGCTCGGCCATGGCACCGATCACCAGGTACTCGTGGTCGGCGTGCGCACCGCCCCCGACCGCTCCGAGGCCGTCGAGCGTCGGCACCCCGAGTGCGGCGGTGAAATTGCCGTCGCTGCCGCCGCCGACCGCCCTGCCTTCGATGCCGGGAAGCAGTCGCTGCGCCACCGCGAACAGCCCGGCCGCCGCCGACTCGGGCATCGGGGGCCGGCCGACCGCTCCCTGAACCGTGATCTCCGCCTCGTCCAGATGGGGAGCCAGTGCCGCGAAGGCGGCTTCGATGCGCTCCTTCTCGTCGGCCGACTCGACCCGGACGTCAACGATGACGGTCGCCTCCGCGGGCACCACGTTGTCCAGGGTTCCCGCGGACGCGACGGTCGGGGTGACGGTCGTGCCGAGGTCGGGGCGGCCGAGTGCGGCGATGTCCAGCACCTGGTGCGCTGCCTCGATCAGGGCGTTGACCCCGGCGGCGGGCTCCAGCCCGGCGTGTGACGCCCGGCCCGCGACGGAGACCTCGAACGTGCCGCAGCCCTTGCGGCCGGTCTTCAGGGCTCCGCCCTCGGCGGCTCCCTCGAACACGAGCACGGCGCCGCAGGCCAGGGCCCGTTCCTCGATGAGGGCCCGGGAGGAGCGGGAGCCGACCTCTTCGTCGGCGGTCACCAGGATCTCGACGCCGGACCGGTCGTCGAGCGCCGCCAAGCCGTGGATGGCCTGCACCAGACCGCCGAGCATGTCGAAGACCCCGGGGCCGGTCGCCTTCCCGTCCGCGACCTTGAACGGGCGGCGTTCAAGGGTGCCGAGCGGAAACACCGTGTCGTGGTGACCGAGGATCAGCACGGCGGGAGCGCCGCCGGCCGACCAGTGGACGTGCGGTCCGGCTTCGCTCTCGACGAGGACGGCCTGCCCGCCGAGGCGGCTCTCAATGACGGCGGCGACCGCGGTGGCCGATGCCCGCAACGCGTCCCGGTCGCGCGAGGGGGACTCGATCTCGACGAGGGTCCTGAGGTCTTCCAGCATCGCGTCAACGCTCACATCGACGCTCTCGTGCATCGTCACCGTGCAAGGGTACTGGGCACGCCGCCACCGGAAGAGGGGGCCACCTGCCGGGCGGGCGTGGCCGGTGCGTGGTCAGGCGTCGTATGCGTCGGGGAGGCGCATGGCGGGGCCGCCGACGTGCAGACCGAGCGGGACCGCGCGGCCCGTCGGCTCCTCCCACGCCTCCTGGCGGCCGAGCGCGGTGAGGTCGAGGTAGGGGTAGCCGTTGTGGAACTCCTCGATGCCGCGGCCGAACGTGGAGTAGGTGTGGAAGACCTCGTCCCCGACGCGCAGGAATGCGCTGATGCCGGGCCAGTCGCCGCGCATGCTCTCCGACCACGGCGTTCCGGCCTCGGCCAGCTCGGACTCGGTGCGGTGGAAGATCTGCACCGGCGCGACCCGTTCGTCGACGGTCGCGTGGAAGTCGTAGTTGAAGTCGCTGCCCTCCGACGAGTACCAGGGGAAGGTCCATCCCATCCGCGCCCGGAACGCGGCGAGCGTCGCGTACGGCGCCCGCGTCACCGCGACCAGCGTCGTGTTGCGGACGTGCAGTTGGCGCAGGTTGCCGATGCCGTCGGCCGCGGACGAGCAGCTGGGGCAGCCGGTCGGGCGAGGGTGCTCGGCGCCGTCGGCGTCGATGTCGAAGAGCCACATGAAGTGGTGCATGACCAGCTGGGGCCGCCCGTCGAACAGGTCCAGCAGGCCCACCTTCCCGTGCGGGCCGTCAAAGGTGTACGGCTTGTCGACGCGGACCATCGGCAGCCGTCGCCGTTCGGCGTTGACCCGGTCGCGCGCCCGGGTGAGCTCCTTCTCCTTGGCCAGCAGCTCCTTGCGGGCGGCGAGCCACTCCTCGCGCGACACCACCTCGGGCAGGTTCACCCTCGTGCTCATCTCGTCCCTCACCACGCCCTCGTCGTCCAATTCGCGACATAAGCCCCTTTACCTCCAGCTTGCGCCCGACTCCGCCCCCTTGCGCGCACGCACTCAGCGTCGGTTTCACCCGTACGTGTGCTGCACCGCAATTCGAACGCGTGATGCAATTCAGTGGTGACTTCCTATGCCTTCCCCGACGATCTCCTCAAGGCCCAGCGCGACTGGTACGCCGCCTACCGGCAGCTCGCACAGGAGGAGAATCCCTCCCGGACCACGGTGCTGCGGCGCACGCTGCAGCGGCTGTCGGTACGGATCACCACGCACCCGTACTGGGCCACCGTCCCCGGCCGGGCCCCGGCCGCGCGGATGGCCCTCAAGCAGCAGACATGGGAACCGACCGCCGAAGAGGCCCGACGGTGACCGCCCGGGCAGGCGAGGAGGCGGGCCGGCCTGACGCGGAGGCGGGCCGCGAGGTGCGCGCCGGCCGCTTGCCTCAGGCGACCGGGCCGATGGGGTCCGCCGCCCGGACGGCGGGCGGCGGGGTACGGTCGCCGCGGCCTCCACCGCCCTCGCGGGAGTGCCGGAATCGGTTGCGGTATTCCGTGGGGGTCGTGTCGAGTCTCCGGCGGAAGGCACGGATCAAGGTGTCGATCGTCTGGAAGCCGCAGGACGACGCGATGCGATCGAGGGTTTCATCGGTGGATTCGAGGTGGTGGCGTGCCACTTCGACGCGGGCCGATTCGAGGTACGCGGCCGGCGTCATGCCGAGTTCGGTCTTGAAGATCCGGGTGAGTTGCCGTTCGCTCACGTGGGCCTGAGTGGCGAGGTCGGCGACCGTGAGCGGTGTGGTGATGTTCCGCGTGATGTAGTGGCGGAGATCCTCGACCCGTCGCGTCGTCGAGACGGGTTCGAGCGGAACGCTGAATTGGCTCTGCCCGCCCGGCCGTTTCAGATACATCACGAGCTGCCGGGCGACCCGCAGGGCGACGGGTTCGCCGAAGTCGTCGGCGACCAGGGCGAGCGACAGGTCGAGGCAGGCGCTGATCCCCGCGCCGGTCCACACGTTGTGATCGCGAATGAAGATCGGATCCGCGTCGACCTCGATCGACGGGTGAGCGGCCGCGAGTTGCCGCGCGGTGGACCAGTGGGTGGTGGCGCGCTTGCCGTCCAGCAGCCCTGCCTCCGCGAGAAGGTGCGCTCCCACACAGACCGAGGCGACGCGTCGCGCCCTGCCGGCGAGTGTCCGCACCCAGGCGACGACTGCGGGGTCGGTGAGGGCACGCACGCGGCGCCGGCTGTCGACTTCGACCGCGCCGGGCACCAGCAGGGTGTCGATGCGCCTCGTGGACACCTCCCGGAGGGTGGTGTCGGGGAGGACGCGCACCCCCGCCGAGGTGGTGACGGGGGCCAGGGTCTCGGCGGCCAGTACGACCTGGTAGCCCGTCGCCTCGTCCACCTCGCGCTGCAGCAGCGCGAACACTTCCGGGGGCCCGGTGACATCCAGCAGGTCGACGCCGTCGAAGAGAACGACGACCACCAGTCGCTTGACGGTGCTCATGTGGTGTCCGCCCCTCCCCGGCCCGCCCGGTCGGCACCGACGGGGCGCCACCGCCCGCGACGCGATGTCTGTATCTGCGGATGTCTGTATCTGCATGTTAGACGACATTGCCGACACCTCTGGTGGGTCGTAGCGTTCTCAGCACAGCCACCGCGCGGCGGCCCTCACCTTTCAACTCCACGCCCCAGGAGGGCACTTCCATGGCTACGACGACCCTGCGTGAGCTCAACGGCCTCGACCGGACCCCCGCCTCGCCGGCCGATGCGACGCTGATCCTGATCGACTACCAGAACACCTACACCAGCGGCGTGTTGGAGCTGACGGGATGGGAATCCGCCCTCGACGCCGCCGCCGCGCTGCTGGCCAGGGCCCGGAAGGCCGGCACGAAGGTCATCCACGTCATGAACGACGGCGGTGCGGGCAGCCCGTACGACATCCGGGCCGAGATCGGCCGGATCCACCCCCGGGTGGCTCCCGTCGAGGGCGAACCCGTCGTGGTGAAGACGGCCGCCCCCAACGCGTTTGTCGGCACCGACCTGGGTGAACACCTCGACGCCGCCGGCCACAAGAACGTCATCATCGCCGGGTTCATGACCAACATGTGCGTGACCTTCACCGCGGAAGGGGCGTTCCTGCGCGGCAACCAGCCGACAGTGGTCGCCGACGCCTGCGCGACCCGGCCGCTGCAGACCGTGGTGGCCGACGTGTCCGCGGAACAGCTCCACCACAGCGCGCTCGCAACGATCGCTGACCTGTACGGAGTCGTCGTCGCCTCCGAGGCGTCCTTGAGCTGACGGACCGGGCACGCCCACCGCGTGCTGTGCTCAGCGGATGTCGTGGTCGGGGTGGGTCCGGTCGTACGCGTGCCGCGCCTCGGCGATGGCGGAACGGTGAGCCAGCGACCAGTCGGCGAGCGCCTTGACCAGGTGGGTCAGGCCGGCCCCGGTCTCGGTCAGGCGGTAGTCGACCTGGGCCGGGACGGTCGGGTAGACGGTGCGCAGCACGAGGCCGTCGCGTTCGAGCCTGCGCACGGTCAGGGTGAGCATGCGCTGGGAAATGCCGTCGATGGCGCGCTGCAGTGCGCGGAACCGGCGCGGCCCGCTCGCAAGTTCAACGATCACGAGCACCGACCATTTGTCGCCGATGCGGTCCAGGACGTCGCGGATGCCGCAGTCGGGGTGGTCCTCGCGTCCGCAGGGATCGAGGTCGGCGGGGGCGGTTACTCCGGTGTGCGTGAGTGACATGGAACTGCCTTCTTGTGGCCGGCGGGCGTGCGATCAAGGATCAAGCCTAGTTACCGATGAGAACCACGACGGAAGACGGCGATTGACATGATCTTGGTGACCGGAGCAAACGGAAACCTCGGCTCGGCCACCCTTGCGGCGCTGCGCGCCCGCGGCGTCGCCGCGACGGGCGGCAGCCGCATGCCGGGTGCGGGGATGCGGCGTCTCGACTTCGACGACCCTACGAGCCTCGATCTCGCCGAGGTGTCGACCCTGGTGCTGGTCTCCGCCGGTTATGCCGAGGACGACCAGGTCGTCGGGCGGCACGCGGCGGTCCTGGACGCCGCCGTCCGCGACGGCGTTCGCCACGTCGTCTACACGAGTCTCACCACCGCCGGCGACCACCTCGGCTTCGCGCTCGCGCACCGGGCGACCGAACGCCTTGTGCAGGCCAGCGGATTGCCGTGGACGATCCTGCGCAACGGCCTGTACGCCGAACTCTTCGGCGGCCTGCTGAGGTGGGCCGGGAACGGCGTGGAATCCGCGTTCGGGGACGGCGCCCTGGCCGCGGTCGCGCGGGAGGATCTCGCCGATGCCGCGGCGCTCGTTGCGGCGGATCCGGCACGACACAGCGGGCGCGTCCACGACCTCGTCGGCACGCCGATCACGGCGGGTCAGGTGGCCGACCGGCTCGGGGTCCCGCACCGCACCATCGACCTGGGCGAGTACCGGCGCAGGCTCCTGGAGGAGACGCCGGGGCTGCTGTCGTTCCAACCGCCCATGCTCGCCTCGATCGCCACCGGAATCCGCCACGGTTTCCTGGACGGCACCACCCCCGACCTCGCAGACCTTCTCGGCCGCCCGGCCCGCGACCCACTGGCTACGGCCGTCGCAGCCGCGTCCGCCACGCGACCGGAAACGAGCGCCTAGGAACACGGTGACCTGCGCGGCCCCGGGAAGGGACCGCGGCGGGCCGGGGCGGCGCCGAGGGGTGTGGGTCAGCGCAGGGGCAGCGTCAGTTCGGACGGGTCGGCCGTGGTGGAGCTGAACGAGACCTGGCTTCCCCGTGGGCTACGGCCGCCGTACAGGGGGTCCTTGGTGTCCACGACCAGCGCCAGCCGGTGTCCGGCGGGCAGGTCGTAGGCGGTGGTGTAGAGCGGGAGGTCCAGCGGGAAGGCACGTCCCGGCGTGCGGTTCGACCAACTCTGCGGGGCGTGCGAGATCAGCTTGCCGACGCCGAGGGCGTTGACGTCGTAGAGGTAGGCGAACGCCGTGCCGCGCGAGGTGGAGGCGGTGACCGTCGTGTGCAACCGCGCGGCGCCGCGCAGGTGTTGCACCGTTTGGTAGGGCGCCGACTGCCACACGGCCGCTGACCGGCGCGGCAGCAGCGGGACGAGGACGGTCGGGGGCAGGGCGGCGAGCTGGTCGAGCAGGCCGGACAGTTCGGGGATGCCGCCGTCGGCGCCGGAATCCGTGCCGCCGACGACCTGCTGGTGCCACCCGGGACCCGCTGTCCCGCCGAGCGTGCCGGTGCCGCGGGGGTCCGGGCCGCCCATCCGCAGTTGCGCGGTCCGCGTGCTGACGGCCTGCCAGTCCGGGTAGCTCTCGTGCGTGCCGCTCGGGCGGACCTCCAGTTCCACCGGCCGCCGGGGGGCCTCACTGCCGGTGGTGGCCTTGAGGTGCTGGTCGAGCCAGTGGCGGGCGCTCGCCCAGGTGGCGTTGTCCAGCCCCAGCAGGCTGGTCAGCTCCTGTGTGGCGTGGTCTCCGGGGCGCAGTTCGAGCCGCTTGGGGCCGCTCAGCCGCTGGTAGAAGGCCGTCATCTGGCTGGGGTTGAAGATGCTGTCGCCCCAGGCGTTGGCGAGGAAGACGGCCGTGCCGTGGGCGTTGATCCGGTCGACGTACGTGGCCGGGGACCTGGTGTGCGCCCACGCGACGACATCGGGCAGGTCGCGGTCGGCAAAGAGGTCCGCCAGGATCCGGGCGAACTCCGGGCTCCGGCGGCCGGTGGGCGTCTGGATGGCGGTGAGCAGAGCCGCCGCCTGGAGGTGCCGGGTCTGCCCGCCGTAGAGGGAGTCGGTCAGGTCCGCCCAGCCGCTCATCGCCGCGACCGCCTTGATCCGCGGGTCGAAGGCGGCGCCCAGGAGGGTCAGGCCCCCGCCCAGGGAGAGCCCCACCATGCCGATGCGCCGGCGGTCGGCGGGGGTGTGGGCGAGGGCCCAGTCGATGACCGAGGACACATCGGCGACGTCCTTGGGCCCTCCGACGTCGACCTGGCCCCCGGAGCGCCAGAAACCGCGGACCGTGTACGTCACGGCGACGTAGCCGTCGGCGGCCAGTTGCCTGCCCTGGGCGACGTACTCCAGGTCGTTCTGCCCCCAGCTGGCCGGCTGGACGACCAGCGGGTAGCGGCCCTTCCGGTCGGCGCCGGGCGTGCCGGGGGCGGGGGTGAAGACATGGGCCTTGAGGACGGTGCCGTCCTTCATCGGGATGTCGGTGGTGCGGAACGACGGCGCGCCGTGTGCGGCGGCGGTGACCGCGGGGCCGGGGCGGCCGGCCGCCGTGGCAGGAGGCGGGGCGAGGGCGCCGCTCAGGACAAGTGCCGTGACCAGCACGGCAGTTGTCGTCCTGCGCCGGCCGCGGAGACTGCCGGGCGTACGGCGGGATCGCGCCATCGATGCTCCCTCAGGATCTGACCGCGGTGCCACGGCGGCACCGGTCCGTTGCGGTGACCGGAAGCGTACGGGCGGCGCATCAGCGCTGGTGAGACGATGATCAGCCAAAAATTACTCTCGGGTAACCCCCGTTGGCCGGAACCCGCGGGGGCGGCGTCCACGGTGGCGCTTCCCGGCCCGTAGGCGGCCGGCGCGGGCGCTACCGGGCAGGGCGGCGGTCGACCGGGGTGCGCGGCGCGCGGATGGCCACGGCCCGGCGCCGGGTGCCGGACCAGGGGGCCGGCACCGCCTCGATGTCGCGGGCCAAACGGTAGGCGAGCGCCTCGTAGTTGACCCGCCAGCCACGGAACTGCGGCCATGCCTCCTCGGGCGTGCGCTCCATCGGGTAGCCCTGCTCCCGCATCCGCTCCACGCCGAGCAGGAACTCCTCGTAGGTCAGCCGCAGCGCGTCGTCGGGGTGGGGGTCGCGGTCGTAGGGGATGCCTTCGATCTCGGCGATGTCGCGCAGGCAGATGAAGCCCGCCCGCAGCGCCATCCGGACCTCGGCCTGCGGCTGTGAGGGGCTGAAGGCCAGCCGCAGGGCCGCGGCGTCCATGACCGACAACAGCGCGATCAACCAGTTGCGGTGCGCCTTCGGGGACCGGAAGTGGATCAGGATCGGATAGGTGGTGTGGCTCTCACTCACCCCGGCGCTCCACCGCTCCCAGTTGCGGAACAGTTCGGTGAGGCTGTCCAGCAGGCCGACCTGCGCGTAACGGGCGAGGATCTCCGGCCCCCAGGGCGGACTGCCGGCGCGGGCCTGCAGCAGTGTCACCTCGGTCTCCCTGCGCTGGTAGGCGCCGTAGAGCGCGGGCAGATAGCCGACCTGCAAACCGATCACGATCGGGCCCGTGACGGCGGCGAGGAAGTCGATGGCGTTCAGGGTCACGCGGTTGCCGCTGGCGAAGCCGAGCGTGAACAGCGAGGAACCCGACTCGATCAGCGCCGCCCTGACGCCCAGTCGGCTCACCGCGGCCTCCAGCAGCGCATAGCCGACCATGAAGGACGTCAGCCAGCCGATCAGGGTGACGACAATGGCCACCGGCCCCATCGGGGCGAGCACCCGGTCCTTGGCCTCGGCGCTCGGCAGGCGGTCGGCGACCAGCTGGAACGCCCCGTGGACCAGGCGCTGGAAGAAGCGGCCGAAGCTGGAACGCGTCGGCCGGGGAATCACCAGCGAGTGCAGCACCGAGGAGAAGAGCCCGAGCACGACAACGGCACCGGCGACGCCCAGCAGTACACGCACCCCGGTCCGCTCCTTCCCGCACTCCCACCTCGACGAGGGCAGCGTACGGGGCGCCTCCCCCGGGACGGCGTCAACCCGGCGGCGGACCGGCCGAAGACGGCACGCTCGCGCATGGGGGCGGGTGGATGGCGGGGTGCGCGGCGGCCGACAGCGGGACCCCGGTGCCGCCGTGGCGGTCGGCGATGATCTCCGCGGCGATGGAGAGGGCCGTCTCCTGCGGCGTCCGGGCGCCGAGGTCGAGGCCGATGGGGCTGCGCAGCCGGGACAGTTCGGCCTCGCTGACACCCGCTTCGCGCAGCCGCCGGGCGCGGTCCCGGTGCGTACGCCGCGAGCCCATCGCGCCGACGTAGGCGACCGGGAGCGTCAGCGCGAGCGCGAGGAGCGGCACGTCGAACTTGTGGTCGTGGGTCAGGACGCACAGCACCGTACGGGCGTCCACCTCCGTCGCCGCCAGATAGCGGTGCGGCCACTCGACGACGATCTCGTCGGCGTCCGGGAAGCGGGCGGGCGTCGCGAAGACGGGCCGGGCGTCGCAGACCGTCACGCGGTAGCCGAGGAACCGGCCCACCCGTACCAGCGCCGACGCGAAGTCGATCGCACCGAAGACGATCATGCGGGGTGCGGGGACACTCGACTCGACGAACAGCGTCAGCGGACGGCCGCAACGGCCGCCGTCCTCGCCGATGACGACGGAGCCCGTACGGCCGGCATCCAGCAGCGCCACCGCCTCGTCGGCCGCGGCGCGGTCCGGGCCCGGGCCGGCACCGAGGCTGCCCTCGAAGGAACCGTCGGCGCGGACGAGCAGGACGCGGCCCAGCAGACCGGCCGGGCCGTCGCTGATGCGGGCCAGGGCGACCGGCCGGCCCGCCGCAGCGGCCGCCAGACCTTCGGGGACGACCCCGCCGTCGACCCGGGTGACCAGGACGTCGAGGCTGCCGCCGCAGGTCAGGCCGACGGCGAAGGCGTCCTCAGGGTGGTAGCCGAAGCGTTCACGCACGGGTCTGCCGTCGTCGAGCACCTGCCGGCACAACTCGTAGACCGCGCCCTCCACGCAACCTCCGGACACCGAGCCGATCGCGGTGCCCGCACCGTCCACGGCCAGCGCGGCGCCCAGCTGACGGGGCGCGCTGCCGCCGACCTCCACCACGGTGGCGACGGCGAACGGGCGGCCCTGCCCGGCCCAGCGGTGCAGCTCCTCGGCGATCTCCAGCATCCCGGCCTCCTCACCAGGGCGGCGACGCCCGGCGGCGCGCCCGGGGCGCCGGGTCCGTGACCGACCGCGCGACCGGTGCCACCACCGGCCGCACGGGTCGCGCGCGGGCCGGCTCAGCCCTGGATCTCGATATGACGCGGCTTGGCCGCCTTGGCCTTGGGGATGGTCACCTTGAGGACGCCGTCGGAAAGGGCTGCCTCGACGTCGTCGGCCCTGACGTCCGTGGGCAGCAGGGCGCGGTACTCGAAGCGGCCCACCGGGCGCCCCCGGCGGCGCAGCACGCCCTCCCGTTCGCGTTCGGTGATTTCCCCCGTGATGGCCAGCTCGTGCTCGGTGATCTCGACATCGATGTCCTCGCGCTTCGCGCCGGGCAGTTCGCACTCGATCACATATGCGTCGTCGGTCTCGGTCATGTCGGCCAGTGGCGCCCAGGCCATCGTCTCGCTCAAGGACCGGGAGAGCCCGGCCGACTCCAGGAAGCGGTTCATCCGCTCGAAGATGTCCTCGAAGTCGGTGGTCATCTCGGACCGGGGGGATCCCCGCTCCGTCAGGGTGCCGTGACGGTGTCGGGCGGGCAGAGTCATCGCGATCACCTCGCTGAGGGACGGCAGTGCAGATGCTTCTTCCATGCTGACGGCGGCCCGCGCGACCGGCACCTCGGCCGCCCGCGCCGCCCCGGGGACCCGAACCCTCCTTACGGAGGGTGACCGGACGCACATCCCGGGCGACGAATCCCCGCCGTCCGCCGGAACTGACACCTGACGCTCGGTCAGGTGCGGGTCAGGCGCGCACACATGGGGGCAGATTCGTATACCCCGACCGTATAGTGCCCGCCATGGCTGTCGATCTCCGTCATGGATCCCCCGGTGCCGGTGAGCGGACAGCCACGCGCGGCCCCGCGGGACCGCGCCGGTGGCCGTCCTGGGTGGTCCCCGGCGGCCCCGCGCTCCTGGCGCTCGCACTGGGACTGTGGGGGTTGCGCCGCCAGGACGCACTGTGGCGGGACGAGGCCGCGACGTGGGAGGTGGCCCAACGGTCACTGCCCGAGATCTGGCACCTGCTCGGTCACGTCGACGTCGTCCACGGGCTCTACTACCTGCTGATCCACGCGGTGTTCGAGGTCTTCGGAGCCGGTCCGGCCGTGCTGCGGCTGCCCTCGGTGCTGGCCGTCACCGTCGCCGCGGCGGCCACCGCGGCGACCGCCCGCCGGCTCACCGGCCCCATGGGCGCACTCGCGGCCGGGCTGGTACCGGCCCTGCTGCCGGTGATGCAGCGCTACGCGCAGGAGGGCCGCTCGTTCGCGCTGGTGACCGCCGGGGTGGCGGTGGCGACCTGGCTTCTGGTGGGCGTGCTGTGCCCGGCGGAGTCCGACGGCCCGCGGGACGGTCGCGGGCGGCGGATGGCGTACGGGTGGCGCTGGGCCGGCTACACGGTCGTCATGCTCGGCACCGCCCTGCTCAACTGGCTGTCGCTGTTCGCCCTGGCGGCCCACGGCGTCACCGTCCTGATCGCCCGGCGGTCCGGTCAACGCCCGCAGCCGGCACGGTGGTTGACGGCCGCCGCGGTCATAGTGCCGGGGGCCCTGCCGCTCGTTCTCGCCAGCCGTCCGCAGGCGGGCCAGGTGGCGTGGATACCGCCCGCCTCCGCTGCCAGTCTGCTCGGGGTGACCGCGATGCTGGTGGTCGCCCTGGCGTGTGCCCGGGTGCCGCGCCCCGCGGGCACCGAGCCGTCGCCGGTGTCGGTGGGCCTGCCGCTGCTCGCCGTGCCGCAACTCGGGCTGCTGCTGGCCTCCTGGCTCGTCACGCCGCTCTACGTCGACCGCTATGTGCTGTTCTCCTACCTCGGGCTGGCGCTGCTCGTCGGCCCCGCCGTCGGCTGGGCGGTGCGGACGGCGGGCGCGTACGCCTGGAGGCGCGGCGGGGTGCGGGTGCGGGGCGAGGCGCTGCTCGCCGGAATCGTCGCGGTGGTGTTCCTGGCGCTGCTGCCGCTCGAACTGGGCCTGCGCGAGCCGACGAGCCGCACCGACGACGTGCGGGTGGCGGCGGCAGAGGTCGCGGCGCTCGCCCACCCCGGGGACGGCGTCGTGTACATACCCGACCAGCGGCGTGATGCCGCGCTCGTGACGCCGTCGTCGTTCCGCGGACTCGACGACCTCGCGCTGGCGGAGGACCCGGTCACCTCCGGGACGCTGTACGGCGTCGAGGCGTCGCCCGCCCGCATAAGGGCCGCCATGCTGGCCCGCCACCGCATCGTCCTGGTCAGCGACACCGAGCCCGCCCCGCTGCCGCCCGCCCCCCGCGACCTGGTCAAACGCACGGTTCTCGACCGGTACTTCGTCCGCGTCACGACCGCCGACACCGGGGGGCGCCGGGTGGCGGTGTACGAAAGGGCCCGCTGATCACGGGCGCTGATGCGGCTGCGCCGTCGGATTCCGCAGCCCGCCGCCGACGCGGGACCTCACGGGAGGTTCCCGGGCCGACGGCGACGCGGCCAGCAGGACGGAGCACGTACCTGACGCAGGTGACCGTCGTTGCGGGTCAGAAGGTGAGCGTCTGTCCCTCGCGGCGGGCCTGTTGTGCGGTGTAGGCGACGCCGTGGACCTTCAGCCCGTCGGGGCCGAGCAGGGTGATCGATCCGCCGTGGTCGCCGAGCTCGAACCCGTCGTGCACCGGGACGACGAGGGTGCTCCCGGGATCGACGGTCCCGGGCGGCAGCGGCAGCCGGTGCCGCTGCTGGTCGGCGAGGTGCCATCCGGCCAGGTCGACCGGGTCGGCGGAGGTGTTGACCAGGGTGACGGTCTCGTCCCCGGCCGCGTGCCCCACGGGATTGACCAGCGCGGCGAGGATGCGCAGGGTCGCCTCGTCCTCGGCGGGCAGCGCATGCGGCGCGGTGGGGAGGGTGTGGCCGGTGGTGTCGTCGGTGTGCCAGCTCTGCGACTGGAAGGCCAGGAAGACGCCGACCCACCGGGATTCGACGGGTAGGTGCACGAGCAGGCCGCCGTCCTGCCACACGCCGTCGTCGGCTCGGAATTTCCCGGTGTTGCCCTGGTTCATGTGGATGTCGTGGATTCCGTCGTCCGGACGGAAGTGGAACACCTTGTCCTCGGGGGGCCGGTCACCGAACCGCTGCCCGAAAACATAGACCGAGGCCGTGGAATCGGCGATGGCGCGCTCCACCGTGTGGTCGAGCAGATCGGCCAAGTCGTTGTCCACGCCGGGCAGTTCCGGTGGCAGCGTGCGCATTTTGGCGGGATCGAAGAGGTTGCCGCGCACGAAGTCGAGACTCGCGCCGCCCGCCCGCGACGGCAGCGCGGTGAAGCCGCTGCCGGCCGGCGGGAGCAGTTGCGTCACGGGGTGCCGGAAGTCGTCGACGACCATGTACAGGAGCTCGGACGGCGCCTGCTGGGAAAGGACGTTGACCGCGGCGCGATAGGAGGCGCCGCTGTTGTCCATGAGATGGATTTGGTAATGCGGGGTATGGGCGGCGCCTTCCCGCCGCCGGTCGACCGCTCTACCCGCCAATACGCCATAGTCTTGCAGCGGCATATGCCCGTCCTCCCTCACCCAGCGGGACAGCACCGAACGATTCGACCGTAAGCCGCGGCCCGCCACCGCAAATCCCCTGTGGGCCATTCGGGTGAATGGCCCACAGGGGCGACGCCCCCGGCGGGAGCTGTCGCCGTGGCCGGGGCGGCGGTCATACGGTCTCGGGCTTCAGGGCGGCGGATACCGGCCGCTCCGTCCGCAGGACGCCTGCCGCGCACGCGGCGGCGAGGCAGCAGGCCACGGGCAGGAAGAAGGTGAGGTTGAGCGGCATCAGACGGGTCAGCGGACCGATGACGGCGGGGCCGGCCAGCATGCCGAGGTAACCGAGGCCGGCGACCCGCGAGACATTGGCCCCGGCCGCGTCCCGGTCCGCGTGGCCGGCGGCGCTGAAGAGCTGCGGAATGCAGCCGGACAGTCCGGCGCCGAACAGGGTCCAGCCGAGCAGGGCCAGCGGGACCCACGGGGACAGTGCCGCCGCGGTCAGGCCGAGTGCGGCCGCGGACGCGCCGTAACGGAGGATCGCGACCGGGCCGAAGCGCCCGGCCGCCCGGTCGGTGAGCAGGCGGCCGGCGGTCATCGCGGTGGCGAAGGCCCCGTAGGCGAGCGCGGCGGTGGCGGGCGACGCCCCCAGGACGTCCCGGAGCTGGAGCACGCTCCAGTCGTTGGCGACGCCCTCGCACAGCATGAGCATCAGTGCCAGCGCGGCCAGCACCTGGATGCGCCGGTGCGTGCGGCGCCGACCCCGGTCGGCCGCGGGCGCCGGAGTCGCACTGCGGGGCTGGGCGGGCAGCAGCGCGGGCGTGGCCAGGGCGGCGACGACCAGGCCGAGCAGCGCCACCGCGCCGAGGGTCAGTGCCGGGCTCCAGCCGAGGTCGAGGGCGCGGGCGCCGGCCAGTGCGGCCGCGACACCGCCGAGGGAGAAGGTGGCGTGGAAGGCGGACATGACGGGCCTGCGGTAGCCGCGCTCCACCTGGACGGCGTGCGCGTTCATGCTGACGTCCAGGCATCCGTTGCCGCAGCCCAGCACCAGCAGTGCCGCGCCCAGCGTCCAGCCGTTCGTGGCCAGCCCGGGCAGGACGAGGGCGGCGCTGCACAGCGCCGCACCGGCCGGTACGACGGTGCGGGCGCCGAAGCGGTCGGTGAGCGGGCCGGCGATCCGCATCCCGGCGAACGCCCCGGCGCCGAGCAGCAGCAGGAGCCAGCCGAGCACCGCGTGGCCGATGCCGGCGCGGTGCTCGACGACCGGGATGTGGACGACCCACATCCCCATCAGGAAGCCGTTCAGGGCGAAGTAGGCGAAGGTCGCCAGGCGGCCGGCCCGCAGGGGGCTCTTCCACGAAATGAACATGGGAACGAACATAACGAACAAGTCTGATGTTTGAAAGATTGCTTTTCGCGCGGGGGCAGTGTTCAATCCGGCCCATGGGGAGTGCAGAGCGACTGAGGCAGATCACCGACGCGGTGCGCGCGGCCGGCAGCGTCGGCGTGGCGGAACTGGCCGCCCTCACGGGTGCGTCGGAGATGACCGTCCGCCGCGACCTGGAGGCGCTGGCCGAGCAGGGGGTGCTGGAGCGCTACCGCGGCGGGGCCCGGAGCCTGCTGCTGCGCGGTGCGGAGCCCCCCTTCGCGCTGCGGTCGCAGGAGGGGCTGGAGGTCAAGCGGCGGATCGCCGCGGAGGTCGCCGGGCTGATCGCCGACGGCGAGTCGGTCGTCCTCGACAGCGGCACCACCTGCCTGGAGGTCGCCCGGGCCCTGGAACACCGCCGGCTGACGGTCATGCCGCTGTCCCTGCACGCGGTGAACGCGCTGTCCGGTGCCCCGCAGGTGACGCTGCTGGTCCCCGGCGGCCGGCCCCGCCCGGGGGAGCTGGCGCTGACCGGCCCGCTGACCGCGGCGTCGCTGGCCGCGCTGCGCTTCGACACCGCCGTCCTCGGCTGCTGCGGAGTGCACGCGACGGATGGCCTGACCGCCTACGACCTGGACGACGCGGCCGTCAAACAGGCCGCGATCGCCTCGTCCCGGCGCGTCATCGCCGTCGCGGAGGCGGCGAAGTTCGGCCGTACCGCGCTCGCCCACGTCGCCCCCGCCACCGCGCTGCACGCCCTCGTCACCGACGGGACCGCCCCGGACGAGGAGACCGGTGCGCTGACCCGCGCCGGCGTGACCGTACGGCAGGTGTGACCGCCGGCCGGCCGCGCACACGCAACTGCCCGGCGGATCACCGGGATCGGTGCTCCGCCGGGCAGCCGGCCCCGCCCCCCTCAGGGCGCGGGGCTCACGCGCTCACGGCCGGGTTTCAGGCGGTGCCACGACCCTTGCGGCGGCGCAGTACCAGGACGGTGCCGGTGGCGCCGGCCGCGACCACCGCCGCGCCGATACCGGCCGGCAGCGCGGGGAAGCCGGTGGAGTCGGTGGCCGAGGCCGCGTTCTGCATGGCCGGCCCCTGCGTGATGGTCGTCGCGACCGGCTCGACGTGCCGCACCGGCCCGACCGACTTGACCGAGCCGTCCGCGTTCAGCAGCACCTGCTTGTTGTTGGGGTGCCGGAAGTCGAACATGCCCTTCAGCGAGCCGGCCCGGCTGTCGAAGGAGGCGTCGCCGATCCGGCCGGTGTGCCAGTTGTCCTCGACGAACTTGATGATCGAGGTCTGCTCGGTCGGCGTGTGGTCGATCCGGTTGACCTTGCTGTACGGGGAGATCACCAGCAGCGGCTGCCGGGTGCCGGGGCCGCAGCGGTCCGCGTAGCCGCCGGCCGCCGCGGGGCCCGCCTGGCAGGCGGGACTGTCGGTGGGCTTGCCGTTGGAGCCGGTCGAGGTGTCCTTGGAGCCGTTGCGCGGCGTGGCGTAGGCGTGGTCGTACCAGCCGTCGGAGTCGTCGTAGGCGACGACGATCGCGGTGTCCTTCCACTGCGGCGACTGCTGGATGTGGTTGATCTGGTTGACCAGGTAGTGCTGTTCGTCGAGCGGGTCGGAGTAGCCGGCGTGGGCGTCCTGGTACTCGGGTGCCTTGAGGAAGCTGACGGCCGGGAGCTTGCCCGCCTTGAGGACCGCGTCGAAGTCGGTCAGGTCGTAGTTGTGGTTGGCCGGTCCGGCGTGGCCGATCTCGTCGACGCTCTTCGGGGGCAGGTGGTGCGGGTTGGCCGTCGACTTGTAGTACTGGAACGGCGAGTGGTGCGGGCTGTAGTCGACGGCCGCCGCTCCCCCGACGTTGGTGTGGGTGGTCCCGCCGCACTTGGCGTAGTGGCCCGCGGTGCCGTCCCACGGGGTGCTGGCCCGGAAGCCGCCCTGGAACCATCCCCAGCTCACCTTGCGGGAGTTGAGGACGTCGCCGATGTTGCGTCCCTGCATCGCGGCGAGCGCGTTCTTGCTGGTGTGGTCCTTGTCGGAGCAGTCGTCGTACGCCGGGTCCGGGTCGTTGACCATCGTGCCGACGCCCTTCGCGTCGGGCGACTGCACGGCGTGCGGGTCGGGCGTGGCGGTCTGCCGGGGGTTCTCGGTGCCGGAGGCCGGGTCGGTGGAGATGACGCCGTGCGTCTGCCCGGAGACCAGGTTGAGGGCTCCGGGGGTGGACGGGCCGTAGACCGAGCTGAACGAGCGGTCGTTCAGGGCGTAGTGCTGGGCGTAGTTCCACAGCCCGGTGACGGTGTTGCCGTCGTAGTAGTCCATCACCAGACCGGGCTCGCCGAAGAGCCCGCCGGAGCACTTGCCGGAGTCGGTGTTCTCGACGAACCGGTCGGCCTTGCCGCCGTTGTACGCGTACTGCTCGGGCCCGTAGTCGTGGTTCTGGTCACAGGTCATGGCTTGCTGGGGGGTGAGCCGCTTGGGCGCGTACTGGTTGGGGTTGTGCTTCAGCAGGCCGGCGGTGCGCAGGTTGTCGATGTCCCTGGGGGTGCGCGGCGAGGCGGTGAACTTGGTGCCGTCGGTGTTGGCGGCCTTCGGGTAGGTCGCGAAGTAATGGTCGAACGAGATGTTCTCGCCGAAGAGGACGACCACGTGCTTGATGGGTGTGGCCGTGCGGGAAGGTGTGGGGTGGTGCCCGTCGGCGGCCCCGGCAGGCGCTCCCGCGCCCAGGACCGCGAGGGCTGCGACACCCGTGAGCGCCCCCAGTCTGCGCATCGCTGCTCGGCTTCCTCTACTGGCCATGCTTGTTCACCCTCCGGACAAGAACGCGGTTGTGCTGTACGGCCGGATGCTCTGCCCGCCGGGCGGCGGGTCGGCAGAGCCATGATGGCGCCGGAGTGAACACTGGGTCAGGTAAGTCAGGTCAAAGCTTGACCGGGTGTTGACCTTTCACGATCGTTCGCTGCCCTTTTGGGTCAGCAGGGCCCGGCCGAACCAGTCCGCTTCGTCGCGTACGCCCGGCAGTGCGAAGAAGTAGCCGCCGCCGAAGGGCGTGATGTAGTCCGTCAGCGGTTCGCCGGCCAGCCGGCGCTGCACGGTCTCGAACTGGCGGGCCGGGTCCTGCTGGTAGCAGCAGAACAGCAGGCCCATGTCGAGGTTGCCGTTGCTGTCGACGCCCCGGTCGTAGTTGTACGCGCGGCGCAGGATCCGCTGGTCGGCGGTGGCCGCGGTACGGGGGTTGGCCAGCCGGATGTGGCTGTCCAGGGGAATCACCTCGCCCTTGGGGTCGCGGGGGTAGTCGGGCGCGTCGTGCTCCCGGTCGCCGTCGAGGGGCGCCCCGCTCTCCCGGGCGCGGCCGAACATCCGCTCCTGCTCCGACAGCGAGACCCGGTCCCAGAACTCCACCAGCATGCGGATCAGCCGTACGACCTGATAGCTGCCGCCGACGGCCCACCCGGGCTCGCCGGCGCCGCGCCCGACCCACACCAGCCGGTCCATCTCCCGGGCGCTGCGGGCGTCCGGGTTCGCCGTGCCGTCCTTGAAGCCCAGGAGGTTGCGGGGCGTGCCGGACGGGCGGGGCGGACTGGCGAAGCCGTCCAGCCGCCAGCGCACCTGCATGCCGCCCCGGGTGTGCCGGGCGATGTCCCGCAGGGCGTGCAGCACGGTGTCCGGGTCGTCGGCGGCCAGTTGGAGGCTCAGGTCGCCGTGGCACCAGTCGGCCCGCAGGTCGTCGTCGGGGAAGACGGGCATGGTGGTCAGCCGGCGCGGGGCGCGGTCGTGCAGCCCGAACCGGTCCGCGGCGAAGAGCGCCGCCCCCACCCCGAGCGTCACCGACAGCGCACCGCCGGGCACCCGCGCCCCGAGCAGGCCCGAGTCGGTGGGCGGTCCGGTGATGCCGACGGACTCGGGGGTGCCCCCGCCGGTCAGGAAGCGCGCCCGGTCGGTGACGGTGCGCAGCAGGTCGGCCAGCTCCCGGCGGTCCCCGGCGGTCACGTCGAACGCGGTGAACGCGGTGACGCGGCGGGGCGTGGCGAGCACCGACGCCTGGTGGACGCCGTGGAACGCGACCGGCGGCGGGACGGGGGGCGCCGCCGCGGGGCCGGGCGTCGGAACCGTGACGCCGGCCCCGGAGCCGTCAGCGGGCGCGGCGCCGCCGGCCGCGAGCCCGGCACCGGCGAGCGCGGCACCGCGCAGGAACCGTCGTCTGCCGACGCCGTGCACGCCGCTGCCGTCACTCATCCCGCTCACACCGTCCTCCGCGCGTCGCACAGCGTCGCCACCGACGCCAGCCGCTCCACCAGGTCTCCGAGCAGCGCATCGGTGCGCTCCCGCCGGGACCGGTCCAGCTGGTCCGGCGCCGTCCACCGCCCACCGCGCCGGAACCCGTCGAGCAGATCCTGCGCACGGTCCAACTCCCTTTCCAGTGCCGGCAGTCCGGGATAGCGGGAGACCAGGAGCGGTCGCAGGCGGCTCAGCACGGCCCGGGTGCCGTCGAGGTTGGCGCGGGCGGTGGCGAGGTTGCTGCCGCTGCCGTGGTCGGTCCGGCCGGTCAGTTCGAACTGCAGGGTGTTCTCCAGGATCTCGTGGGCCCGCAGGCCGAGGTCGGCCGGCTCCATACGTGCCTGCGCCCAGTCGTCCCGCAGCCGCCGCACGTCGGCGGCGAGCGCGGCGGCCGGTGCCCGCAGCGCGCCGGCGGACTCGCCGTGCCACAGTCCGTACTCGAGGCGGTGGAAACCGCTGAAGCCCGGATCCCGGTCGCCGCGCGGCAGTCCCGCGCCGGTGCCGTTGATCTTCCGGTCGGCGTCGCCGAAGGTGCCGTACGCGGCGCCCAGCCGCTCGTAGGTGAGGTGCGCGGGCAGCCAGGCGTGCCGCGCGCCCGCCAGGTCCCCGCGCGCCACGGCGTCCCGCAGCTGCCCGGTCCGCCCGACGAGTTCGTCCAGTCCGCGGCCGACCCACTTCTGGTAGTCCAGCGCCGGCGGAATCAGATCGTGCTCGGTGACCGGGGCCGCCGCCGGTCCGCCGGTGCCGCCGCCGCGGATCCGGACGGTGGGCCCGGTGACCGCGTCGGCGTCGTCCGGCAGGCACATGAAGGCGTACGTCCCGCCGCCCAGCCGGACCCGCAGCTGCCGCGTCGTGCCGGGGCCGACGCCCTCCACCTCGCCGTAGAGCGCGCCGGTGCGCGGGGACTTGAGGTACACCTCGGCCGCCACGTCGGAGGTGTTGTGCAGATCGAAGACCTGGGTTCCCGGCCGGGCGTGCCGCCACCCCCGTCCGCACCCGCCCGACGACACCTCCACGCTCGTGTGCGGCAGCCCGTCCGCCGCGGCCGGTGCGCGCCCCGCGCCGTCGGCCGCTCCCCCGCCGGCCACCACCAGGCCCGCCAGCAGCCCGCCGGCGAGGAGCGCGCCGCCGATTCCGCATGCCCGGGGTGTGAACAGCTTCTTGGGGCCGGATCGCGGCACTCCGGGCCTCCCGAGGAGTCGTTCAGATCGTTCAGATCGTTCAATGAGGGGTTCGCCGCGGCACCGCGCCTGCCGTGCCGGCCGGCGAGCGCCGGCGACCCCATGCTAGGCAGCGCGGGACACGCGTACATCCGTACGCCCGAAGAGATGCCGAAAGTTGGCCGGGGGTTCACCGGGCCGTGGGCCGGTACAGGGCCGCGGCGCGGTGCCCGGGTGCCCCGGCACCGGTCAGCGGCCCGTGGGCGGCGCCGCCAGGACGGCTCGTACGAGCTGGTCGGCGTACGCGGCGGGCAGCGGGCCCGGGCGGAAGAGGATGCGGTACATCATCGGGGCCACCACGTGGTCCAGCACCGCTTCGACGGTGGGGGCGGTTTCGCCGCGCTCCGCCGCGCGGGCCACGACGGCCTCGATCTGGTCGGCGGCGTAGGCCGAGCAGCGCCCGGCGTTGCTGCCGTCCGGGTCGCCGAGCAGGGCGTCGCGGACGTAGGCGCGGCCGGGTCCGGAGGCCATCTCGTCGAGGAACTGCCGGGCCCAGGAGGTCAGGTCGGCGTCGAGGCTGCCGCGGTCGGCCGGGGGCTCCTCCGGGCGCAGCCGCTCGACCGCCACGTCCGACAGCAGTTCCTGGAGGTCGCCCCAGCGGCGGTAGATCGTCGAGGGGGTGACCCCGGCGCGGGCGGCGACGGCCGGCACCGTCAGCGCGGCGCGGCCCGCTTCCGCCTCGATCTCCCGTACGGCGGCATGCACGGACGCCTGGACGCGGGCGCTGCGCCCGCCCGGGCGGGCCATGGGCTTGCGGCTCATGGCACCACCTTAAGGCACATTTTTTGCGTCTGGGGCGGGCGGCGGACGGCCCGTGCCCGGGGCCTCAGGCCCCGCTCCCGGCCACCTCGCCGAGCGGGCCGTGCGCGGTTTCGTAGGCGTGGCCGGCGCGCAGCACGGTGGCTTCGGCGAGCGGCCGTCCGATCAGCTGCATGCCGATGGGCAGACCGTCGTGGTCGCGGCCGACCGGCAGGCTCAGGGCCGGCAGGCCGGTGATGTTCGCGGGGGCGCAGAGCCGGACGTAGGCGTCGGCGACGCTCTCCGTGGTGCCGTCGGGCCAGCTGACGTTCTCCTGGCCGGAGGGGACAGCCGTCATCGGCACCGTGGGCGCGGCGAGCAGATCGACCCGGTCGAAGAGGTCCCGCCACGCCCGGCGCATCAGGGTCCGGGCGCGCTGGGCGCGGAGGTAGTCGCCCGCCGAGACCAGTTCGCCGGCCTCCAGCAGGATCCGTACGTCGGGCGCGTACAGCTCGGGGACCGCGCGCAGGGTGCGCTCGTGGGCGGCGGTCGCCTCGGGGACCATCAGCCCCCACTGGGTGGCCTGAAGGTAGCGGGTCAACGGGATCTCGACGTCGACGAGTTCGGCCCCCATGGCGGACATCCGGGTGAGGGCGTCGCGCACCGCGGTCTCGACCTCGGGAGCGACCCGGTCGAAGTAGTAGTTGGCCGGTACGCCGATCCGCAGGCCCGTGAGGTCTCCGTCCGGGACGAGGGCGTCGGGGGCCGGTGCGTCGCGCAGGGTGGCCGGGTCGCGGGGGTCGTGGCCCGCCAGCGCGGACAGCACGAACGCCGCGTCCCGCACCGTGCGGGTGAGCGGCCCGACGTGGTCGAGGGACCAGGACAGCGGGGTCACGCCGTGCCGGGAGACCAGGCCGTAGGTGGGCTTGAGGCCGACCACTCCGTTCAGTGCGGCGGGCACCCGGATCGAACCGCCGGTGTCCGTCCCCAGGGCGAAGGTGGCCGCTCCGGCGGCCACGGCGACCGCCGACCCGCCGCTCGATCCGCCCGCGACCCGGCTCCGGTCCCGGGCGTTGCGGGTCTGCGGCGTGGTCAGTCCGTAGGCGAACTCGTGGGTGTGGGTCTTGCCGACCAGGACCGCGCCGGCCTCGGCCAGGCGGCCGGCCACCGCACTGTCCGTCTGCGCGACGTGGCCGGATCTGACCCGGGAGCTGGCGGTGGTCGGCAGTCCGGCCGCGTCGATCACGTCCTTCAGCGCGAAGGGGATGCCGTGCAGGGGGCCGCGGTGCCGGCCGGCCGCACGCTCGCGTTCCGCTCGCGCGGCCGCGTGGCGTGCCGCTCCGGCCACCACGGTGACGTACGCGCCCAGCTGTTCGTCGACGGCGCCGATCCGTTCCAGTACGGACTCGGTCAGCTCCACCGGGGAGAGGCTGCCCCCGTCGAGGGCGGCGGCCGCCTCGGTCAGGGTCAGCTCAAAGGGACGCATGGTCGGCCTCCTGTCCGGCGGCGTAGACGGCGGCGGGCGGGGTGTCCCCGAAGTCCAGCTCGCGCAGGGTGCCGATGACGGTGCGGATGTGGTGCGCGGTGGCGGCCACGTCGGCGTGCCGGCCGGCCTCCAGCGGGAGACCCTCGCGGAGCGCCCACCGGGCGGCCTCCTGGGCGGTCAGTTCCTGTGGGTTCATGGCATGTCCTTGCTGTGCGGAGGGCGGATGGTGGACGGCAGGGTGGCCGGCCCGTCGTTCGGGGCCGGGACAGCGCTCACCGTAAAAGCGAAGTGTTTGCGTTAGGGGAGCTTAGGGGCTACTCTCCAGCTAACGCAAATAAATAGCTTTACGAGAACGGAGAGCCGGATGCACACCCCCACGGACCCCTCGGCGTCCTCGCCTGACGCCCCGTCACCCACCTGGACGGTCGGGGACCTTACCGTCCATCGCATCGACGAGGTGCCGCTGCCCGCGGAGACCGGCCACTGGCTGCTGCCGGACGCGACCCCGGAGCTGGTGTCCGACGTGCCCTGGCTGCGGCCCGGCTTCGCCGACGAGGCCGGGGCCCTGCGCCTGGTCAGCCAGAGCTTCGCGTTCGAGGTGGACGGCATGCGGGTGCTGGTCGACACCGGCATCGGCAACGGCAAACCGCGCGCCAATCCGGCGTGGCACAACCTCGACAGCGACTATCCCGCCCGGCTGAGCGCGGCGGGCTTCGACCCCGAGACCGTCGATCTGGTCATCCTCACCCACCTGCACACCGATCACGTCGGATGGAACACCCGCGCCGACGGCGCGGCCTGGCGCCCCACCTTCCCGCGCGCCCGCTATGTCACCAGCCGCGCGGAGTGGGACCACTGGGCGGCGACGGAGATGGACGCCGCCCGGCAGCAGATGTTCCGGGACTCCGTGCACCCCGTCAGGGAGGCCGGGCAGCTCGACCTCGTCGATCTGCCCGAGGAGGGGGCCGAGGTCGCACCCGGCCTACGTCTGGTCCCCACGCCGGGGCACACCCCCGGCCACGTCGCCGTGGAGCTGCACGGCGGCACCGCCACCGCCCTGATCACCGGCGACGCCCTCCACCACCCCGTGCAGATGGCGCATCCCGGCATCACGTCCTGTGTGGACATCGACCCCCGCCAGGCGGCCGCCACCCGCCGCCGGCTGCTGGCCTCCCTCGCCGACAGCGGCACGCTGGTCCTCGGCACCCACTTCCCCGCCCCGACCGCCGGGCTGGTGACCGCGCACGGCGACGCGTACGGGTTCACGCCCGTCCCTCCGAGCGCCTGAGAACGGGTGTCTAGGACCGGGCTCCGTACGCGGTCAGGAAGCGGTCGCGGAAGGTGTCCATCCGCCATACCGGGGCCTTCGGGCCGGGGTTGAGGCCCTCCTTCCAGCCCCAGCGGTGGATCCGGTCCAGCACCGCCCGGTCATGGGCGACGATCGCGACCGGCACGTCATGGCCGGCGTTCTCGCCGGTGACGGCCTTGACAGGCTGGTGGTCGCCGAGGAAGACCAGGACGGTGTTCTTCTTCCCGTACTTCGTGACGTAGGAGACCAGGCTGTCCAGCGAGTACCGGATGGACCGCGCGTACTCGGTGCGCACCTGATCGGGGTCCTGCCAGACCTCCTTGGGGTCCTTGCCCGCCCGGTGGATGGCGTTGTAGACCGAGCCGTCACCGACCTTGTTCCAGCCGATCATCCTGGGGAGCGGCGCCCAGGGGTTGTGACTGGACGTCAGGATGATCTCCGACATCAGCGGTTTGCCGCCCGGCTTGCCGTGCCGCAGCCGCTCGAACGACGCCAGACTGTACTGGTCGGGCATGCTCGACCAGCTGAACTTCGGGCCCCGGTAGCCGAGGTTGCGGGAGTCGTAGACGCTGTCGAGGCCGTAGAACTTCCCCTCGGGCCAGGACCGGTTGACGCCGGGCATGATGCCGACCGTCTGCCAGGCACCGGTCCGCCGGAAGGCACCGGTCAGGCTCATGCGGTCGCTGGAGGTGACGGTGTGGTAGCGCTGCTGGTTGGTGATCCACAGGCCCGACATGAAGGTGGAGTGCGCCAGCCAGCTGCCGCCGCCCGACGTCGGGGAGGTGAGGAAAGCGCTCTGCGAGTGGAACCCGGCCCGGTCCAGCCGGCGGGTGTTGTCGGCGAGCGCCGCGTCGACCTGTGCGTCCATCCGCGGGTCCTGGACGGCGCTGCGCCCGTAGCTCTCGATGAAGGTGAAGATGACGTCCTTGCCGCGCAGTCCGGTCAGCAGCCGGCGGGCGGGCACGTCGCGGAAGGTGTCGGTGGCCGCTTCCTTGGCGAACACCCGCTCGTCCTCGACGCTCACCCGCACCCGGTCGGCCCGGTCCTGGACGAGTGCGGCCGCGCGGCCGGCGGCGACCGGCGCACCGGCGAGCTGGGTGCCGAGCGCGGCGCAGGTGACCCACACGGTGCCGAGGACGAAGGTGGTACGGGTCGCCAGCGCACTGTGCCGGGATATCAGGCGGCTCAGCCGGCCGACCGCCAGCGTCATCGAGACCAGCAGCGCGAGGACGAGGACCACGATCCCGAGCACCGCGCCCACGGCGCCCGTCGGGCCGGCCGCGTCCTCCAGGAACGACTCGGCGTCGCCGAACAGGCCCCAGTCGAGCACCGGGTCGAAGGGCCGGTCGAGCACCGCGAAGAAGCCCATGTCCAGGCAGTTCAGCACGGTCAGCAGGCCCAGGCCGGCGCCGGCCAGCAGCGCCGCCACCCGCCTCGGCCGCGGCGGCAGGACGAGCAGGACGGCCGCGCCGACGATCCCCTCCACCGGGAGGCACAGGAAGGCGCCGGGCGTCAGAGCGGTGAGCTGATTGGGCAGCAGGAGCGCGCCCAGCACGAGCAGCGCGGCCAGGACGGTGGTCACCCGGGCCGCGGCGCGCGCCGCTGCCGGGTACCGGCCGCGCAGGCCGCGACCGGGCGCGGCCTCGTCCGGTGCGGGCTGCCCGGCGCCCTCCGGCACCGGGTCCTCCTCCACGGTGGCCCGGTCCGTGTCCGGCAGCTTGTGAGAGCGCGTGAAGAGCAGCACCCGAAGGTCCTTCCGTGCGAAGCCCGGTGATGAAGTGGCGGACGAGGCCGATGGGGCCGGGGCCGTCGTTAGCGGTACGTCCCGCGGGCGCACCGCGTTCAACAGCAAGGGGCCGTTTCCCGGCACCCGGCATTCTCCCCCCATCGGCCGCGGGCCCCGGCGACCGCTGCCGCCTCCCCGAGCTCTCGGCCGCCCGCGTGGTCCGGCCACCGCCGTCCAGGTGATTCCTGCGGAGCCGCGGCCGGGCGGGTGTGGGGCGCGCGGGGAGCAGGAAAGGAATAGGGCACCCCGACAGGCGTCCCTGAGCAGAGGCCGTGGCGCTGACGCGACCTCGATGGCAAGGGGAACGCCCCCGCCTCCGACGGTGCCGGAGCAGCCCGGCCGGCCCCACCCCCACCAGAGGTTTCGAGTTGACGCACATGAGCCCGTCCACGCCGCGTACCGTCCTCGCCGGCGCCGGCGCGGTGGTGCTGATCACCACCGCTCTCGCCCTGCCGCACGCCACCGCCGCGCCCCGCCCGGTACCCGACCCTCCGACGGCCGCCACCGCCGCCCAGCGCGCCAAGCAGATCGGTTCGACCCTCGGCAACGAGGGGGCGGGCTCCTACTACGACGCCGAGAACCACAAGCTCATCGTGAACGTGACCAGCGAGAGCGCCGCCGCCAAGGCCCGTGGGGCCGGCGCCGACGTCAAGATCGTCAAGCATTCGCTGGCCTCGCTGGACGCCGCCCGCGCCACCCTCGAACAGCACGCCTCGATCCCGGGCACGTCCTGGGCGATGGATCCGCGCAGCAACAAGGTGATCGTCACCGCCGACCGCACGGTCCGCGGAGACCGCCTGGAGCGGCTGCGGGAGGTCACCTCCTCCCTCGGTGACCGCGCCGCCCTGCGCCTGTCCTCGGGCACGCTGCGTCCGCTGCTCGCCGGCGGCGACGCCATCTGGGGCGCCACCGCACGCTGCTCGCTCGGCTTCAACGTCACCAAGGCCGGCCAGCCGTACTTCCTGACGGCCGGTCACTGCACGCATGCGGTACGGAGCTGGTCGGCCACGCAAGGGGGCCCCGAGACCGCCGTGTCGGAGGGCGGCAGCTTCCCCGGCGACGACTTCGGGATCGTCAAGTACACGGCGGCGGACATGGTGCACCCCGGTGAGGTGAACCTCTACAACGGCAGCATGCAGCGCATCACCGGCGTGGGTGAGGCGATCGTCGGACAGCGGGTGCGGCGCAGCGGCAGCACCTCGCACGTCCACGACGGTGAGGTGCTCGCGGTCGACGTGACGGCCAACTACCAGCAGGGGCCGGTCGAGGGCCTGATCCAGACCAGCGTCTGCGCGGAGGCCGGGGACAGCGGCGGCCCGCTCTTCGAGGACGCCGCCGCGCTCGGCCTGACGTCCGGCGGCCGCGGTGACTGCACGTCAGGCGGTGAGAGCTTCTACCAGCCGGTGGGCGAGGCCCTGGCGCGTACCGGGACGCAACTCGGCTGACCCCGCGCCGCCGGCGGGCCCCCCTCCCGGGCGGGCCCGTACGGCCGGCCGTGGCCCCAAGTCCACCACAGCGCAGGCCAGTTACCGGTCGTCGGAAAAAGCCGGCCCGGCGGGGCCGGGAACGGCCCCGTAACGGGCCCTCCCGGGGCTCCGACGGCGCCCGGACCCTTGCCGTGAGGGACGGCCCCACACCGCCTCCCCCAGGGCGCTCACACGGCCGGTCATGACCTCCGGCCACCCGCTCCGAGCTGGGCTTTCCCCGCGGTCGACCCTACGATCGACGGATCGGGAAGGGGGATCCGGATGGACCGGAGCATCCGCACCGTCGACGACGTCCTCAGGCTGCTGGACGGCCTGTTCGCGCCGGAGGCGGACCGCTGGACGGCCGACGGGGCCGCGTGGTGGGACGACTTCTACGCCGACCGCTCCAAGGCGGTGCCGTTCTTCGTGGCGAAGCCCGACGAGAACCTGGTCGAGTACCTCGACCGCGGCCTGCTCGGCCCGGGGCGCGCGCTCGACCTGGGCTGCGGCCCGGGGCGCAACGCCCTGGAGCTCGCCTCGCGGGGCTTCGAGGTCGACGCGGTGGACCTCTCCCCCGCGGCCCTCGCCTGGGCCGAGGAGCGGGCCCGCACGGCGGGGGCCGGGGTGCGGTTCCTGCCCGGCGACGCGTTCGCGCTCGCGGACGGCGGCGCGCTCCGCGGCCCGTACGACCTGATCTACGACTCCGGCTGCTTCCACCATCTGCCGCCGCACCGCCGGATCAGCTACCTGGCGCTCCTCGACCGGTCGCTCGCCCCCGGCGGGCACTTCGCCCTCACCTGTTTCGCGTCCGGTGCGATGGGCTCGGAGCTCGACGACACCGACTTCTACCGCCGGTCCGGCCTGCACGGTGGCCTCGCCTACACCCCCGAGTCGCTGCGCCGGATCTTCGGTGACCTGACGGAAGTCGCACTGCGCCGGATGCACGACGAGTCGCCGGAGTCGGCGTGCTTCGGCGAGCCGTTCCTCTGGACGGCGCTCTTCCGCCGCGACGCCCGGCCGTGGCCGCCGGCCGCACTCAGTGGTCCGGACCGCGCGGCACGGCCAGATCGGTGAGCAGGGCAGTGCGCGGGGTGGCCCGCGGCCAGGGGTCGTGCTGGGCGAGAACGGCGATCGCGCTGGTGGGGAGCTTCTCGCGGACGCGTTCCAGGGCGTCGCTGAGGGCCTCCGCGGCGAGCAGCAGAACGAGGTCCTGCACCGCGGGATTGTGCCCCACCAGCAGCAACGTGCCCACGATGTCCGGGGTTTCGTGGACGACGGCGAGCAGGTCGGCGGCGTCCGCGCCGTAGAGCCGGCCGTCGTGACGGACCGGGGGCGGCGCCGGCAACTGGGCGGCGGCGAGCTCCCAGGTCTCCCGCGCCCGGGCCGCGGTGGAACAGATCACCAGGTCCGGGAGGCAGTCGGCGTCCCGCAGCCAGCGGCCCGCGGCCACCGCGTCGCGCCGCCCGCGCCCGGCGAGCGGCCGGGCGTGGTCGTCCACGCCCGGTGGCCGGGCGGACTTGGCATGCCTCAGGACGACGAGCCGGCGCACTCCGGTCACGGGGCCTCCCCATGGGGTCGACGGTGAAAGTCTGTTGTCCGACCGCCAGCTTCACACCCCGGCGCGGTCCGCGAAAGCGCGTGCGGCGGTCACCTCCGATGGTTGTGCCCCGGTGGGCTCGGTTCACGGCGTGATGGTCAGCACCTCGTCCACCGGGCGGCGCGGGGTGCGGGGGCCCGCCGGGCCGTAGCCCAGCCGCAGGATCATCTGGACGTGGCCGGTCCCGGAGACCGGGTCCCGCAGGATCCAGCGGAGTTCGGGCCATTCGAGAGCCTGCGCGGCGAGGGAGCCGGCCAGCCCCTCCTGGGTGGCGAGCAGCAGAACGCGTTCCAGGGCCTGGCCGGCGCGCAGCCAGTCGGCCGGTCCGTCACCGCTGGTGCTGAGCGACGCCATCTGGGGATGCGCCTCGAAGTCGGCGCGGGCCCGGCCGGGCACCGTGCCCCGCCCGGCGAAGTCGCGGGCGGGGGCCGCGCCGCCTCGCTTCCGGGGCCCGAAGGCGTAGTCGGGGACCCCGTCGTCGGACGTGCCCGCGGCACTGTCGCGGGTCCAGTGCCGCTGCTCGGCGTCCCGGGCGTCGTCCATGCGGTTGTAGCCCTCGGCGTGCTCGATCAGGTCCAGAACGTTCGCGCGGTGGACCGCGGTCAGGAAGGCCAGTTCCGCGCCTTCCCGGGCGGCGGCCTCGACGAGGGCGGCGCGGGTGCTCTCCGGAATCGGTCGTTCCGAGAGCGGGTACCGGCTGCTGTGGCGGGCGCGGATCGCCGGATGGAGCGCGGGGAGGGACTCGTCCGCGGGCTCGTGCGGCGCGTCCAGCCGCACGGTCGCCAGGAGCTCGGGGCGCCGGGGGTCGGGCAGCAGGGTCGTCGAGGTGCGGTGACCGACGTGCGCCGCGGCCACCCGCAGGTTGAGCAGCGCCGCTCCACAGCCCAGGTGCAGGGCGCGGGTGGCGGGGTCGGCCTGCGGCATCGTGCGCTCCAGGTCGGCGGAGAGCGTGAAGGTCCGGCTGTGGCGGGCGTAGCCGAAGCGCCACGGCTGGGCGTTGTGCATGGACGGCGCGCTGACGGCTTCGGACACGAGTGCCCGGACCAGCGTGTCGTCGAGGAACTGGGTGAACACCGGGAGCCTCCCGGGAAATCGGACGGCGGGCCTGTCGCTCTCCTCAGCGTGCGACGGCCGCACCGGCCGGCGCCAGAGGCCGTAGGTCCCTGCCGCCGGGCCACCCGGGCCCGAGGGTCGGCCGGACCCCCGCGGGGGCCGACCGGCTCATGCCGGGGCCGGGGGCGCGGTGCACACCCTGGAAGTGGCGGGCGGCCCCGCGTGCACCGGCCGGCCGCCGCGGCGGAAGGAGCCGGAGATGGCGCACCGCACCATGGACGAGCTCATGACCAGGAAAGTCGTCAGCGTTCGGCTCGACACACCGTTCAAGGACATCGTGCGGACACTCGCCGACAACGCGGTGAGCGCGGCGCCGGTGCTCGACGGTCCGGGCCGGCCGGCCGGGATCGTCTCGGTGTCCGAGGACCTGGCGCCGACGGGCGGGGACAGGGGCATGGTGGAGGAGAGGTGTGCACCATGACGACCGAAGCGACCGGTTCCGCGCCGGAGCCCGGCCGGAGCCGCAGTGACCTGGGGCGGCGGGCCGCGCTCCGCAGGCGGCAACTGGGCCTGACCCGAGCGGAGGTCGCGGCGCGTGCCGCCGCCTCGCCGGGCTATCTCCGGTACGTCGAGGAGAGTGGCGCCAGCCCCGGCATCGGGTTCCTGCTGCGGCTCGCCGGCGCGCTGGAGACGACGGTGGCCGAGCTGACCGGCGGGACGACCGAACTGCCCGCGGGCGTCGGCCGGGCCGCGGCCCACCCCGAGATGGTGGCGCTCGGTCCCGAGGAGTGCCGCGCGAAGCTGTCCACCCACGGGGTGGGCCGTGTCGCGGTGACCGTGGACGACGCGCCCGCGGTCTTCCCCGTCAACTACACCGTCGCCGGCGAGCTGATCGCCTACCGCACCGCACCGCGCGCCGGACCGGCCGCGGCAGCCGGACACGAGGTCGCGCTGGAGGTCGACCACCTCGATGACGCCTTCAGCCAGGGCTGGAGCGTGCTGGTCGTGGGGCCCGCCCACGCCGTCACCGACGCCGCCGAGGCGCGGCGCCTCGCGGACCTCGCACCCACCGGGCCCTGGGCGGGCGACGGCCGGGAACAGTGGATCACCATCCGCCCCCGGCGGATCACCGGCCGCCGGATCCTGGTCAGGGGAGCCCCCACGTGGACGGCTGCGACATGAGGCTCACCGGTCCGGCGCCCGCACGCATCCGGCCGGCCTCGTCCGACCGGACGGCGCGGCCCGGTGCGGCACCGCACCGCCGGAGCCGGGGACTTTGCGGAGGTGGGTCATGGGCGGCTCTGTTCTCGTAGGACTGGACGGCACGGTGAGCAGCGTGGCGGCGGTGCGCTGGGGCGCCGAGGAGGCGGCCGCCCGCGGGCTGCCGCTCCACCTCCTGCACTCCTGGGCCTCCCAGCCCCGGGACGTGCCCGCCGGGCAGCAGGCCGACACCAAGCAGCAATACGGTGCCGCGGCGCTCGGCCTGGCCGAAACCACGGCGCAGGAACTGCGGCCGGGGCTGGAGGTGACGACCGAGGAGGTTCCTGAGCACGCGGTGGAGGCGCTGCTGGACCGCGGCCGGCGAGCCACGCTGACGGTGCTCGGGTCGCGCGGGCACGGCGCGATCGCCGGTTTCCTGCTGGGCTCGGTCAGTCTGCACGTCCTCGGCCGCGCCGCGTTCCCGGTGGTCACGGTCCGGGAGGAGGAGCCGGCCGCGGTCGGGTCGCGGCCGGAGATCGTGGTCGGCGTCCAGGACACGGGCGGGTGCCGCGATCCGGAGCCGGACGACGAGGCCGTGCTCGATTTCGCGTTCACGGCGGCCGACGCGCACGACGCGTGCCTGCGCGTGGTGCGGGCGAGTCCGGACGACGCGGCGGAGCCGCCGGCCGGGGAGCGGAAGGTGCTCGTGGAGGCCCTGAGTCCCTGGCGGACGAGGTTCCCCGCTGTCGACGTGATCGCGGAAGCCAGGCCGGGCCGTGTGGTGCCGGTGCTGCTGGCGGCCTGTTCGCGGGCCGGTCTGCTGGTCATCGGGCGCCGGCTGGAGCGTTCGCCGCTGCCGCTCGGCCCCGTCGTCCTCGCGGTCCTGCACCATGCGCGCTGCCCGGTGGCGGTCATCCCACGGAGCTGAGCCGCACGCCGGCCGGCGCACCCGGCTCAGTCGTGCGCGACGACGGCCACCGGGCAGGTCGCGTGGTGGATCGCGGCATGCGCGACGGGACCGACGCGGGGTGCGAGGAAGGGACGGTGCCGTCTGCGGCCGACCGCGAGGAGGGCGGCCCCCGGGACCGACTGGACCAGGGCGCGGGTCGGGCTCTCCGGCAGCACCGTCAGCTCGACCTCTACGTCGGGGAAGCGCGCGCACCACGGGCGGAGGGCCTCGTGCAGCGCGCCGGTGGCCTCCTCGGTGACCTCTGCCGCCACGTCGGGGTCGGCGCCCCAGGGGGCGTAGGCGTTCACCGGGAGCGGGCGGCCGTGCACGGCCTGCAGCGGGAGCCGGCGGCAGGCCGCCGCGTCGAAGGCGAAGTCCAGCAGCCGGTCGCAGGGCGCGTTGAGGCTCATTCCGACGACGATCCTCGGCGGTGGGCCGGCCGCGCCGGCCTCGGGTGCGGCCGCCCGCCGGCCGTCCCGGACGAGGACGACGGGGCCCTCGGCCCGGCTCACGACGTCCAGGCTGACATCGCCGAGCAGAAAGCTCTCCCACGTGCCGAGCGCCCGCGAGCCGAGCACCACCATTCGCGAGTCCTCCGCCGCGCGCAGCAGCGCCGGCTCGGCCTCCGAAGCGACCAGTTCCTCGACGAGTTGCAGCCTCGGGTGACGTTCCCTGACCGCCTCCCCGGCCCCGAGGACGATCTGCCGGGCGTGGGCGTTCCGGTCCCGGTCGGGAGGCGTACCGGGCGTTTCGGGGGCGAGCAGTATCCAGGCGTGCAGCAGCCTCAGCACCGCCCCGCGGCGGTCCGCTTCGTCCGCTGCCCACTGCGCGGCCGCCAGGCTCTCCGGGGAGCCGTCGAGCCCCGCGGTGATGATGTCCGGCTCCATGACTGTCCTTCCTTCCCGGGCGAGGGGCGCACGCCGGCGGCGGGCACCCGGGCCCGGACCGGCGTGAACAGCGTTCCGCTCGGGCGGCGCCGCCCACCCGTGTCACCGAGCTTGCCGGACGCCGGGGGCGGCGGCCAATGAGCCGTTGGGCGCCGGGGGGAGGCCGAACGGCCCCTGCTCGCACGCCGCGCCGTCCGGCCCGCACCGCGACTACCGTGGTGGGTGTGGCCGCAGCCCTGAACGCTGTGGGCCATCGGAGGGCGTCGTGGAGGACGAGGGACGGAGCGGGAGCACCCGGCTGAGCCTGCACGCGCTGCCCGGTGACCTGCAAGAACGCCTTCACACGGTGGAGCGGACCACGGGCCAGTCGCTCCGTCTGCTGCTCGAAGCCGTGTTGTCGGTGGGCAAGGGGCTGGAGCTGCCCTTGGTGCTGCGTCGCATCGTCGAGGCCGCTGTGGTGCTCGTCGATGCCGAATACGGCGCGCTCGGGGTGATCGGGGACGACACCCAGCTCCGCGAATTCATCCCCGTCGGTGTCACCGAGAAGCAGGTCAGGGCCATCGGCGCGCTGCCGGCCGGCCACGGGATCCTCGGTGAGCTGATCCGCCACCCCGCTCCGCTGCGGCTGGCCGAACTGGGGAAGCACCCCTCGTCGTACGGCTTTCCCTCGCACCATCCGCCGATGCGCTCGTTCCTGGGCGTGCCGATCAGGGTGCGCGACGAGGTCTTCGGCAATCTCTACCTCACCGAGAAGCGCGGCGGCAGGGCCTTTGACGCCGACGACGAGACGGTGCTGTCGACGCTGGCGGTGGCGGCCGGCATCGCCATCGAGAATGCCCGGCTGTACGAGGAGACCCGGTACCGCCAGCAGTGGCTGGCCGCCAACAGGGACATCGTGGCCGGTCTGCTGTCGGGTGCGGACGAGCACGGCGTCCTCGAGACGATCGTGGGGCACGCCGTCCGCATTCTCTCGGCGGATCTCGGTGTGCTGGCGCTGCCCATGGAGGGGGACAGCCTGCGCGTGGAGCTCGCGACCGGTGTCGATGCCGAGTTGCACCGCGGCCTGGTCCTCCCCCGGCACGGCTCCTTCGTGGGTGCGGCGCTGACCGCGGGCGCGCCGACGCTCAGCTCGGACGTCGAGCACGACCCGCGAATCACCGCCGGCCCGCCCCGCTGGGCCGGGCTGGGGCCCGCGGTCGCCGTGCCGATGCTCACCGGCGAGCGGGTCCGTGGCGTGTTGCTGCTCGCCCGGGGGCGTGGCCGCGCCGTGTTCACCGACGCGGAGACCGCACCCCTGCGGACCTTCGCCGGCCAGGCGGCCCTCGCGCTGGAGCTGTCGGAGCGGCGGGCGGCGGCGGAGCAGATGGCGCTGTTCGAAGAGCGTGAGCGCATCGCCCGTGACCTGCACGATCTGGCGATCCAGCGGCTCTTCGCCACCGGTATGACGCTGCAGAGCGCGGTCCGGTTCGTGGACCATCCGGAGGCGAGCGAGCGGCTGTTGCGCGCGGTGGACGACCTGGACGAGACGATCAAGATCATCCGGTCCACCATCTTCGGGCTCCGCGCCCGGGGCCGGTCCGACGGCAGGCACGGGCTGCGGCTGCGTACGGTCGCCACCGTGGAGCAGGAGGCCCGTGCGCTGGGGTTCACCCCGTCCCTCCAGATGGAGGGGCTGCTCGATACGGAGGTGCCGGGCGCACTGGCCGACGACGTGGTCGCCGTCCTCGGTGAGGCGCTGAGCAACGTGGCGCGGCATGCGCGCGCGGGCGCCGCGGACGTCGCCCTGCGCGTTCGTGACCGGAGGCTGACACTGACCGTCGAGGACGACGGGGTGGGTATCGGCGCCGGCGGCCGGCGCAGCGGCCTGCGCAATCTGGCCGAGCGGGCCCGGCGGGCGGGCGGCGGGATGAGCGTCGAGGCCCCGGCGGAGGGCGGGACCCGGCTGGCTTGGTGGGCGCCGCTGCGGGAGTGAGGCGCCTGCGGGGCGAGCGGCGACCTGCGGTTGGTCGTCGGAGGGCGGGGTTTCCTGTCCGGACCACTGGCGGGCTCACGGCCGGCGCGGGTGCGTTTCGGGCGGGGAGGTGGCCTGGGTGGCGAGGACCGCTGCCTGGATGCGCCGCTCCACACCGAGTTTCGCCAGCAGGCGGGAGATGTGGTTCTTGACGGTCTTCTCGGAGAGGTAGAGCCGCTTACCGATCTGACGGTTCGTCAGCCCTTCGCCGATGAGCCCGACGATCTCCCGCTCCCGCGGGGAGAGGCCGGACAGCGCGTCCGCCGGCGGCTCGGTGGCGTTCTCCTCGCCGCGCAGCGTGGTCATCAGCCGCGTGGTCGTCGCCGGGTCCAGCATCGAGCGCCCGGAGGCGACCGTCCGTACGGCGGCGACGAGGTCGGCTCCCTTGATCTCCTTGAGCACATAACCGGCCGCACCGGCCATGATCGCGTCGAGCAGCGCATCGTCGTCGTCGAACGAGGTGAGCATCAGACAGGCCAGGCCCGGCATGCGCGAGCGCAGTTCCCGGCAGACCGAGACCCCGTCGCCGTCCGGCAGCCGCACGTCCAGCACCGCGACATCCGGCCGCAGCGCGGGACCGCGGGCCAGCGCGTGGTCGGCCGTGCCGGCGTCGCCGACCACCTCGATGTCCGGCTCGGCGTCGAGCAGGTCCTGCACCCCCCGGCGGACCACCTCGTGGTCGTCGAGCAGGAACACCCGGATCGGCCGCTCCGGTGAGAATGCCGCAGCCTCGCTCATGACGTCCTCCGACGGATACCGCACTCCGCCCGCTGCCCCCATCGTGGCCCCGATCGCGGGCCGGTGCCAGGGCGGCGCCCCCCGGCCCGGTGAGCGCCGTGCGACCGGGGCCGTTCGGCCCCTCACACCGGGCCGTCCGGCGTGGCACGGTCGAAGGACAGGCGAAAGGGGTGCGCGATGCCTCTCCGGAAGTTCTGCCTGCCGTGGCAGCACGGCCCGCTCAGGCGCGGCACGGATGTCGCGGAGTCCTGGATGATCCTGGTCACCGGCGTGCTGGTCGCCGTGCTGGCACCGGCCGCCGGCGTCACGGCCGCCGGCGCGGTGGACGCCGCGGCCCAGCGGCAGAGCCACGACTGGCACAGCGTCTCCGCCGTGCTGACGGCCGATCCGCCCGCGCGCATCGGGGTCGACTCCCCCAGCGGCGCGGCGGGCCGGGTCCATGTGACGGTGCGGTGGACGGCCGGCGACGGCGCGGTGCGGACCGGGGAGACAGCGGTGGCACCGGGGCTGCGGGCGGGTGACCGGACCACCGCCTGGCTCGACCGGCACGGAGCGCTGGTGCGTGATCCTTTGACGCCCGCGGACTCCCTGGCGCAGACCATCGCGGTGGGCACCGTCGCCGCGTCCGGCACCGGTCTGCTGCTGGTGGGCGCCGAGCGGGCCGGCGCCGCGCTGCTGAACCGGCGGCGCGCGGCGCAGTGGGAGCGGGAGTGGGCGGAAGTGGACGCCGAGTGGCGGCACCGCCAGACCTGAGCCCCGCGGCACCGCCGGAGGTCCGCGCCGGCGCCCCGTCGTGCCCGGCCGGCGGTCACGCCCGCTGACGCCAGGGCGCCTCGTGCCGGTAGGTGAGGCGGTTGACGACCGCGGTGACCCCGTCGACCTGCCGGGTCATCCGTACGGCGAGGGCCACTTGGCCGCTGCTCTCCAGGGACCCGCCGAGCGTCACCACGCCGTCGTGGACGGACACCGCCACGCTCGTCGGGCTCAGCCACAGCGCCCGTACCAGGATGTCGTCGGACACCTCTTCGTGGATCTCGGCGTCCGCGCGGGCGAAGATCCGCAGCACGTCCCGCCGGGTGAGCATGCCGATCAGCCGGGCCTCCTCGTCCACCACCGGAAGCCGCTCGATGCCGCTCGCGCTCATGAGCCGGGCCGCCCGGACTACGGAGTCGTCGGCCCGCACCGTCCGGGCGGGAGCGGACATCACCGCACCGGCGGTCAGGTCCCCGCTCCCTGCCGCGCCGCGCGCCGCCCGGGCCAGGTCCGTGGCCGAGACGACCCCGATCACCCGGTCGTCGGCGTCCACCACCGGCAGGCCGTTGATGTCGTACTCCCGCAGCCAGCACGCCAGTTGAGCGGCCGGTGTCCCGCTGCGCGCCCGGACCACCTCATCGGTCATGACGCTCCCGACCCGTCGGCGCTTCATGTCGGGTCCTCCCTCCGGACCGAGCCCGTCCGGTGCCCTTCACGAACCGAAGGTCCCCGCCCCCGGCCCCGTGCGGGCCGGAGCCGGGCCGGTGACGTGGAAGGTCACGTCGACGACGCCCTCCACCGCCCGCACGAGACGGGCCGCCACCGCCCGGAGCGCCCTGCCGCGGAGCGGGCCCCGGAGGGTGACCATCCCGTCGGCGACCTCCACCGAGATGTCGTCCACGGCGGGGAAGAGCCGGCCGACGATCTCCGTGCGGATCTCCGCCGCCAGCTCCGCATCGGAGCGCAGGAACACTTTCAGCAGGTCGGAGCGGCTGACGATGCCTTCCAGCATTCCCTGCCCATCGACCACCGGAAGGCGTTTGACGGACTTGTGGGCCATCGTCCGCGCCGCCTGCGCCACGGTGTCGCCGGCCCGCACGGTCAGTGCGGGCGCGCTCATCAGCTCCCGCGCGGTCAGGGCACCGGCCTTGCGGACGTCGTCCAGCCGGTCCAGCTGCTCCAGCCGGCTCGGATCCACCTCCCGGAACTCCTCCTTGGGCAGCAGATCGGCCTCGGAGACCACGCCGATCACCCGCCCTTCCCCGGCGAGCACGGGCAGTGCGCTGACCTTCCGCCGCTCCATGGTCTCGACGATCTCCTTGAAACCCGCCTCCTGGCCAACCGCGTACACGGCCCGGGTCATCACATCGCTGACGGTGCACGGGGTGTGTGCCATGACGCCCTCCTCGGCAGCGGCCGCCGCGCGGCCGTGGCGACACCTCCAGCCTCCCCTCCCCCGCCGTCGCCGGGCAGGGGCCGTACGGACCAATCACCCGCCGCACGCCGCGCCTTTTCTCCGTACCGTCGTCCCATGGCGAAGCATGACGGCAAGGACCGCGGAAAGCTGCCGAAGCCGCTGTACGAGCGGGAGCTCTACCGGCTCCAGACGGAGCTGGTGAAGGTTCAGGAGTGGGTACGGGCCGAGGGCGCCCGGCTCGTCGTGGTCTTCGAGGGGCGCGACGCGGCGGGCAAGGGCAGCACGATCAAACGGGTCACCCAGTACCTGAACCCCCGCGTGGCGCGGATCGTGGCACTGCCCCGGCCCACCGAGCGGGAGCGCACCCAGTGGTACTTCCAGCGCTATGCGGAGCACCTGCCGGCGGCCGGCGAGATCGTGCTGTTCGACCGGAGCTGGTACAACAGGGCCGGCGTCGAGCGGGTGATGGGCTTCTGCACCCCGGTCGAGTACCAGCTGTTCCTGCGGCAGTGCCCGGTCTTCGAGCGGATGCTGGTGGAGGACGGCATCCTGCTGCGCAAGTACTGGTTCTCGGTGAGCGACGCGGTGCAGGAGCAGCGGTTCCGGAGCCGGCTGAAGGATCCGGCGCGGCGCTGGAAGCTCTCCTCCATGGATCTGGAGTCGCTGACCCGCTGGGAGGAGTACTCGCGGGCCAAGGACGAGATGTTCGTGCACACCGACATCTCGGAGGCCCCGTGGTACGTCGTCGAGAGCGACGACAAGCGCCGGGCCCGGCTGAACATGATCGCCCACCTGCTGTCCACGGTCTCCTACCGCGACATCGCCCCGCCCGCGCTCGACCTCCCGCCGCGCCCCCCGGCCACCGGCTACCGGCGGCCGCCCCGGGACCTGCAGCATTACGTGCCCGATCACTCGGCGGAGCTGACGGGCTGACGGGTCCGGACCGGCGGCTACGGCCGTACCGACGCCGGGCCGGTCACCTCGAAGTCCACGTCCACCACGCCCTCGACCGACCGCACCAGGCGGGCGAGCACCGGGATGACGGAGGTGTCGCGCAGCTGGCCGCTGAGCGTGACGACCCCGTCGGCGACGCTGACCCGCAGATCCTTCGCGGGCACCGCGAACAGCGTGCCGACCACGTCCCTGCGAACCTCCTGCGCGAGGTCCTCGTCCGAGCGCAGGAAGACCTTCAGCAGGTCGGCGCGGCTGACGATGCCCCGCAGCACGCCGTGCCCGTCCACCACCGGAAGCCGTTTGACGGACTCGCGTGCCATCACCCGCGCGGCCTGGGAGAGCGTGGCATCGGCGCCCACGGTGTGGGCCGGGCTGGTCATCAGCTCCCCTGCCGTGACCGCCTCCGCCCTGCGTACGTCATCGACCCGCCGGAGCTGCTCCAGCCGCACGGGGTCGGCCTCCCGGAACTCCTCCTTCGGCAGCAGATCGGCCTCGGAGACCACTCCGACCACCCGGCCCTCGGCCGCCAGGACGGGCAGCGCGCTGACCTTCCACTGCTCCATGGTCTCGACGATCTCCTTGAACCGCGCCTCGCGGTCGACGGCGGCCACGGTCTCGGTCATCACATCGCCGACGATGTGCGGAGTGTTCAGCATGATCCCTCCTCGCCACCCGGACCGGCCTCGCGCGCCCGCGGTGACACCTCCAGCGTGCGAGGCGCCGGGCGCGGCGGGCCAGGGGCCGTCCGGTCCCTCCCCCTGCCGGTGGGCCGGGGGCGGGGCCGGTCAGCCGTCCGAGGGGCCCGGTCCGGTCGGCGGGAGGGTCACGGTGACCGCCGTACGGCCGGGCCGGCTGGTCAGGTCGATCCGGCCGCCGTGCGCGGTGACCACCGCCTGCACGATGGCGAGTCCGAGTCCGGTGCCGCCGGCGGCGCGGGAGCGGCTGTGGTCGGCGCGGACGAAGCGGCCGAAGACCTCCGGCTGGAGTTCCTCGGGGATGCCGGGGCCGTCGTCCTCGACGGTCAGGAGGGTGCCGCGGTCACCGGCGGCCAGGCGCACGGTGACCGCGGTTCCGGCGGGGGTGTGGGTACGGGCGTTGGCCAGCAGATTGCCGATCGCCTGCTGGAGACGGTGCTCGTCGCCGGTCGTGGTCACCGCGGTCTCCGGGAGGTCCAGCTGCCAGCGGTGGCCGGGGCCGGCCGCCCGGGCGTCGTCGGTAGCGTCGAGCACGAGCCGGGTCAGGTCCACGGGCTCGCGTTCCAGGGCGCGGCCCGCGTCGATACGGGCGAGCAGCAGCAGGTCGTCGACCAGCCGGCTCATCCGTTCCGACTCGGCCTGGATGCGGTCCAGGGAGCGCCGGACCTCGCCGGGTACCGGCCCCTTGTGCCGGAGGGCGAGTTCGGCGTGGCCGCGGACGTTGGCCACCGGGGTCCGTAGTTCGTGGCTGGCGTCGGCGGCGAAGTGACGCAGCCGCTCCTCGCTCGCGTGCCGGCGCTCCAGGGCGTTGCCGACGTGGCCGAGCATCCGGTTGAGGGCGGTGCCCACCTGCCCGACCTCGGTGCGCGCGTCGGCCACCGGCACCGGCGCCGGCATCGCCACCTCGCCGCTGGCCAGCGGCAGCTCGGCGACCCGCGAGGCCGTGGTGGTGACGCGCCGCAGGGGGCGCAGCGACAGCCTGACCCACAGCGCGCCCAGGACGCCGGTGATCACGAGGGCCCCGCCGAACACCGCGGCCTCCACGGCCTCCAACCGGTGCACGGTCTCCTCGACGGGGTGCAGCGGCAGGCCGGTGACCAGGACGTCGCCGTCGTCGCCGGCCACCGCGTTGACGCGGTAGCGCCCGAGTGCGGACAGCCGGACGCTGTGGCCGGTGCCGTCGGCGGGGAGGCCGGCCAGCGCCCGGCGGTCGTCGGCGGTCAGCGGCACCGCGGCGTCGGTCTGCTGCCGGACGACGGCCGCCTGGGTCGGGATGCCGCGCAGCAGCCGGGCGCCGAAGGTGCCGTCGGACTGGCCGCGGGTGTCGGGCCGGTTGTCGGCGTCCGGCCGGGCCTCGTGCTCCAGGCTCACCGCGAACCGCCCGGCGGCCGCGGACAGCTGCTGGTCCAGGCGGCGTACCAGGAACCCTTCGAGCGCGAGGGCGGTGGTCACGCCCACCGCGAGGCAGGCCAGGGCCAGCAGCGCGACCAGTCCCGCGGTGAGCTGGCTGCGCAGGGTGCGGGGGAAGAACCGCCTCACGGGGACTCCGCCTTGAGGACGTAGCCGACGCCGCGGACCGTGTGGATCATCGGGGCCCGGCCGGCGTCGATCTTCTTGCGCAGATAGCTGATGTAGAGCTCGACGACGTGCGACCGGCCGCCGAAGTCGTAGGACCAGACCCGGTCGAGGATCTGCGCCTTGGACAGCACCCGCCGCGGATTGCGCATCAGGAACCTGAGCAGCTCGAACTCGGTGCGGGACAGCTCGACCGGCTCGCCGCCGCGGAGGACCTCGCGGGCCTCCTCGTCCATCACGAGGTCCCCGACGACCAGCCGGTCGCCGTCCGGCTCGCGTGCCATGCCGGCCCGGCGCAGCAGCCCGCGGAGCCGTGCCAGCACCTCTTCCAGGCTGAACGGCTTGGTCACGTAGTCGTCGCCGCCCGCGGTGATGCCCGCGATCCGGTCCTCGACGGCGTCACGCGCGGTGAGGAAGAGGACGCAGACCGTCTCCAGTTCCTGGCGCAGCAGCCGCAGCACCGCAAGTCCGTCCAGGTCGGGCAGCATCCAGTCCAGGATGACGGCGTGCGGGCGGAAGGTGCGGGCCAGGGCGAGCGCGCGGGCGCCGTCGGCGGCGCTGCGGACCTCCCAGCCCTCGCTCGCCAGGGCGCCGGAGAGCACTTCGGTGAGGTCCGGTTCGTCGTCGACGACCAGGACGCGCACCGGCGATCCGTCGGTGCTGTGCAGGTGGGCGGGGGTGCGGTGGCTGTGCATGGTGCGTCCAGGATGCCTCGCCGGGCGCCGTGCGGAGGTATGAGCCGGCTCTGAGTTTCCTGTGAATCGCCTCGCGGCCACCGGGCTCAGAGGGTCCTCAGAGGTTGCGCTGCGACGCTGGCGCGCACCACGGAAGGGAAGCCCATGAGCACCGTCTCGCACCTCCGCCGCGGCGCCGTCCGCGGCGCCGGACCGCGCCGGCGGCCACCCGCCCCGGCCCCGCTGCTGGCGCAGTGCGTCATCTGGGCGGGGGCCGCCGGTGTGCTCGCCCTGTGGTGGACCGGTACGGGGTCGGTGGTGGGCCCGGCGGGCTGGCTGACCGGCGCCGGGCGGATCACCGGGCTGCTGGCGGGCTACGCCTGCGCGGTGCTCGTCGCGCTGATGGCCCGCGTCCCCCTGCTCGACCACACCCTGGGCACCGACCGCCTGGCCCGCTGGCACGCCGCGGGAGGCCGCTACACCGTCTCGCTGGTGTGCGCACACACCCTGCTGATCATCTGGGGGTACACCCTCACCTCGCAGGACGGCGTCCTGCACGAGACGACCACGCTCGTCCTCGACTACCCGGACATGCTCAAGGCCACCGCGGGCTTCCTGCTGCTGGTGGGCACCGGTGTCGTCTCGGCGCGGTACGCCCGCCGCAGGATGAGCTACGAGACCTGGCACTACCTCCACCTCGCCACCTATCTGGCGCTCTTCCTCGCCTTCGGCCATCAACTCTCCAACGGCGCCGACTTCGTGGGACGCCGACCCGCCCAGCTCGGCTGGTACGCGCTCTACGGGGGCGTGGGCGCCGTGCTCCTCTGGTACCGCTTCGTGGTGCCGGTACGCCGGGCCCTGCGGCACCGGCTGCGGGTCACCGAGGTCCGCACGGAGGCGCCGGGCGTGGTCTCGGTGCACCTCACCGGCGAGCGGCTGGACGAACTCGGCGCCCGGCCGGGCCAGTTCTTCCGCTGGCGTTTCCTGGCGCCGGGCCTGTGGTGGACCGCCAACCCCTACTCCCTCTCCGCTCCCCCGCTGCGCCGTCACCTGCGCATCACCGTCAAGGCGGCCGGCGGGCACAGCGCGGCCCTGGCGCGGCTGCGGCCGGGCACCCGGGTGTGGGCCGAAGGCCCGTACGGCGCCTTCACCGAAGCGCGGCGGCGGTCCGCCAAGGTGCTGCTGCTCGCGGGCGGCGTGGGCATCACCCCGCTCCGCACGCTCTTCGAGACCCTCCCCGGCGAGGTGACGCTCGTCTACCGGGCGCGGCGCCCCGAGGACCTCGCGCTGCGCGGCGAGCTCGACGCGATCGCCGCGGCCCGCGGCGCGGCCGTCCACTACGTCGTCGACGAACCCGCCGCGTATTCCTCACCGTTGACGGCTCGCGCGCTGAGCCGCCTGATCCCGGACCTGGCCGCCCACGAGGTGTTTCTGTGCGGTCCGCCGGGCATGGCGGACGCCGCGCGGAAGGCCCTGCGGGGCGCCGGGGTGCCCCGGCGCCACGTCCACCACGAGTCGTTCGAGTTCTGAGGAGCCTCCGTGCGCCGAGCCGTGCTCACCGCAGCGTCGACCACCGCCCTGGTCGTCCTCCTGCTTTCCCTCAAGCCGCACCAGCCCGCCGGGCTGACCGGTGACCCGTCGCAGGTGGGCGCCGCCCCGGCCCCGTCGCCCTCCGGAAGCCCCCGGCGAGGCGGCCATCCGGCCGACGGCACCTACACCGGTGCCCCGATCAGCACCCGTTACGGCGATGTGCAGGTCGCCGCCACCGTCACGGCGGGCCGGCTGACCGCCGTCAAGGTGCTGCGCGCCCCGTCCGAGAACGGCCGCGACCGTGAGATCGCCGCCTACGCCGTTCCCCGCCTGACCCAGGAGGCACTGAGCGTGCACAGTGCCCGGATCGACGCGGTGTCCGGCGCCAGCTACACCAGCGAGGGCTACATCCGGTCCCTGCAGAGCGCCCTGGACCAGGCCGGTGTCTGAGCACCGGCGCGGACTGCGCCATGTCGAGCAGGCGATGGGCACGGTGTTCTCGTTCGACATCCGGGGTGCCCGCACCGCCTCCGTGGAGGCCGCCCTGGGCGAGGCCGTCGCCTGGCTCCACCACGTCGACGCGGTCTTCTCGACCTACCGTCCCGGCAGCGCCATCAGCCGGCTCGGCCGCGGTGAGATCGGGCTCGACGACTGCCCGGCGGAGGTACGCGAGGTGCTCGACCGGTGCGAGCGGGCGGAACGGGCCACGGGCGGCTGGTTCAGTCCCACCGCCGGCACCACCCTGGATCCGTCCGGGCTGGTCAAGGGGTGGGCCGTGGAGCGGGCCTGGCAGCTGCTGCGGGCGGCGGGGGCCCGTGACACCTGTGTGAACGGCGGGGGCGACCTCCGGTTCGGCGGGGAGTCCGCGCCGGGCTGCCCCTGGCGCATCGGCATCGCCCACCCCCTGCGGCCCGGTGACCTGTGCGCCGTCGTCACCGGCCGCGACCTGGCCGTCGCCACCTCCGGCAGCGCCGAGCGCGGGCCGCACATCCTCGATCCGCACACCGGCGCGCCGGCGGCCGGCCCCGCCTCGGTCACCGTCGTCGGCCCCGACCTGTCCACGACCGACGCCTACGCCACGGCCGCGTTCGCCATGGGAGCGGACGCCAGGGCCTGGCTGGCGGGCCTGGACGGCTACGAGGGCTTCGCCGTCCTCCAGGACGGCCGCTCGTGGCGCACCCCGGGCTTCCCCGGCCCGGAGTTCACCTTCCGCCCGTCCGCGTCGGCCACGTCGTGGTGACCGTGGCGCCGCCCCGGCTCACACCCGGGCGGCGGACCGGAGGTCGTGGTCGAAGGCCCGGATGTCGTCCTCGCTGAGCGAGGTGCGGGTACCGGCGATGGCCTGGAGGTAGTCGCCGGTCAGCCGGCCGGGGTCCGGAGGGTCTTCCGGATCCGCCGCGAGGTGCCGCTCGAAGGCAGTCTGGGCGGCGGTGCGGGCCGCGTACTCGATGTCCGCGGGGGTGAAGCGGTCGCTGGCCTCGACCAGCGCGGGAAGGTCGACCCGGTCGGCCCGGTCGGGCCCTATGTACCGGATCCAGATGGCCTTTCTGGCCTCGGCGTCCGGGGGGCCGACCGGGATCAGGTAGTCGAATCGCCCCGGTCGCAGGAAGGCCGGATCCAGCGAGCGCACCACGTTGGTCGCGCAGATCAGCAGGCGGCGCTCACCGCGCCGGAACTGCGGGATCAGCTTGAGGAGTTCATTGGTCACCCGGTGGGCGAGCGTGGTCGGGTCCTGGCGTTCGGAGGCGATCTCCTCGGCCTCGTCGAAGAACAGCACGACCTCGTCCAGGTGCTCGACGCGAGCGAACAGCCGCCGCAGCGCGGCCGCCACCCCGTGGGCGTCGTCGGCGAGCTGGAAGGGAAGCACCTCCAGGAAGGGCCAGCGCAGCCGGGAGGCCACCGCCCGCGCGAAAGTGGTCTTGCCGGTGCCGGGCGGGCCGAAGAGCACCACGGCCCGCGGCGGCACCAGCTGGTAGTGCCCGGCGACCTCCGGGTTCTCCAGCGGCAGCACGAGTCGGCGTTCGATCAGCGACTTCTCCGCGCCCATCCCCGCGATGCGGTCCCACAGGCCGGCCTCCGGCACGATGGCGCCGAGCTGTCCGAGCACGGCGGTCCCGGCCGACTCCGCGGGCAGCAGCTTCTCGAAGTAGCTCAGATCGGGCCGGCCGGTGTATCCCGAGTTCTTGAACGCCTGCTCGCCGACCTCGCCCTCCGGCAGCAGCGCCCCGATGCGGCGCACCCCCGCCTGTGCCAGCCGCTTCTCCAGCCCGGCCAGCAGCGCCGAGCCGATGCCGTGACCGCGCCACTGACGGGCGATGGCCAGGCGCAGCACCCAGGCCCGCTCCTGTGCCGTCGAGGACACCGCCGCGCCGACGATCCGGTCCCCCACCACCGCGACGACCGCGGGGGTCCGGTCCCTGAGGGCGCTCACCACCTCCGCGAGGCTCACAGCCGGGTCGGCGGTGGTGTCCCGCGACTCCTCCCAGATGCGCACCACCTGGTCGAGGTCGCCTTCCTCCAGGTTGCGGACCCGCCACGGAGACATCGGCGCCACCTCCCCCGCCATTTTCCCGCAGGTCGCAGCCGTGCGCCCACCAGGGATGACGGGACAGCCCTCAGCGTCCGGGGTCGGGCGGGGGCGGCTGTTCGGCGGGGAAGAGCACCGGGCTGAGCAGGTGCCGGGTGCGCCGCGGCGACGGCCCGTTGCCCAGCCGGGAGACGAGTACCGCGCGCATCTCCTCGATCAGCTCGGCGCGCTCGTCCTCGCTGAGCCAGACCGCGTGCTGGCGGTAGCCCACCATGTCGGCGACCGGGTCGGCGCCGTCCCGGTCGAGGTAGGCGTTGAACTCGGCCAGCAGCGTGGTCATGGCGACCGCGAACGCCCGGCGGTGGTCCTCCAGGGACACCGAGGCAGCGGTGTCGGCGTCGATCACCGCCCGCGACGGCTGCAGCCGGTACCGGCGTTCGACGGCGCCTCGTACCCGCTGTTCGCCGGCTACTTCGAGGACTCCCGCCTCGGCCAGCAGGCCGACGTGCCGGTACACGGTGGCCTTCGAGACGTCGGACAGCAGCGCGCACACCTGAGAGGTCGTCAGCGTCCGTCCGCCGTACAGGGCGTGCACGATACGGAGCCGCACCGGGTGCAGCAGCAGATCGACGGTGTCCATGGACGAACAATCTCACATCCGATACCGTTCTCAAACATGAGAACACTTGACGGGCAGGAGCCCACCGTCCCGCACCCCGACCCCGCCGGACGCCCCGGCGCCGCGTTCCCCGCCGCACCACCGGTCGGACGCCGGTACGACCTCGGGCACGGGCGGCAGCTGATGCTGCACCGCTCCGGAAGCGGCGGCCCGGCCGTGGTGTTCCTGCCGGGCGCCGGGCTGGTCGGGCTGGACTACCTCCGCATGCACGACCGGGTGGCCGAGCTGACCGGCAGCGTGCTCTACGACCGGGCCGGCACCGGCTGGAGTTCACCGGCGGCGCTCCCCCGCACCGCCACCGAGGTCGTCGACGAACTGCGCGCGTTGCTGCGCGCCGCCGCGGTGCCCGGCCCCTTCGTGCTGGTCGGGCATTCCCTGGGCGGCGCCTACGCGCGGAACTACGCCCACCGGTTCCCGGACGAGGTGGCCGGCCTGCTGCTGCTCGACCCCTTCCACGAGGACCTGCTCGCCCTGGCGCCCCAGGACGTCCGCGAGCAGCTGGCCCGGATGAACGACCAGGAGCTGCCGGAGGCGACACCGGAGCAGCTGGAGGTCGCCCGCGGCCGGATGGCACCGCTCTTCGCGGCCTGGCCGGAGGCCGTACGGGAGCCACTCATCGACCATCACCTCACCGCCTGGCGGACCGCCTGGCTGGAGGGCAGCAACGTCCATGACGAGGTCGCCGCCGAGCTGCGCCGGAGCCCCGGCCTTCCCGACGTGCCCCTGGCCGTGCTCACCGCGACCGGACACGACGCCACTCAGGCCCACTTGTGGTCCGAGGCGGCGCTCCGGGAGATCAACGAGGCCAAGACCGCCCTGCACGCCCGACTGGCCGCTTCCGTCCCGCGCGGGGTGCACCGCGTCCTCGACGACGCCGGACACGGGTTTCTGCACGAGGAACGCCCGGACGCCGTGCTCGCGGCCGTCACCGACCTGCTCGGCCGGGCCGGCGACTGACGAGCCGGGGCGACGGCTCCGGGCTGTGGCCCCGCGCCCCGGCGGGTAGCGTCGGAAGGGCGACGCGACAGGAGGCTCATCATGCGAGTGCTGCCGGCCGCCCCCTCGATCCGGGGCCTCACCGCCGTGGTCACCGGCGGCTCACGCGGGCTCGGCCTGCTCATGGCCGGCGAGCTGATGAAGCGTGGCTGCGATGTGGTGCTGCTGGCGCGGGACGAGGCCGAGCTCGGCAGAGCGGTCACCAAACTGGGCCGGCTGCCGTGCGGATCGGTGCGCAGCGTGGTGTGCGACGTGCGGGACGGCGCCGCGGTCCGGGCCCGCATGGACGAGATCGCCCGGGACAACGGCCGGCTGGACATCGTCCTCGCCAATGCCGGCATCATCCAGGTGGGCCCCGCCGACGCCCTCGGGACCGAGGGGTTCCGCGACGCGCTGGACTCCATCTTCCACGGGGCACTCCACACCGCCCTCGCCGCCCTCCCGCACCTCCGGCGCAGTCCGGTCGGCGGCCGGCTGGCCCTCGTCGGGTCGGTGGGCGGACTGCTGGCGGTGCCGCACCTCCTGCCGTACTCCTGCGCCAAGTCGGCGGTCGCGGCGCTGGCCGAGGGACTGCACGCGGAGGAGGCCGCGCACGGGGTCACCGTGACGGGCATCCACCCCGGACTGATGCGCACCGGCTCGCATCTGCACGCCCGCTTCGGCGGTGACCGGCGCCGGGAGTACGCCTGGTTCCAGGCGCTGGCCGGTGCGCCGCTGCTGTCGATGAACGCCGAGCGGGCGGCGGAGCGCATCGTCTCCGCCGTACAGCGGCGCCGGCGCCGGATCGTGCTGACGCCGGCGGCCAAGCTGGGCGCGAGGGCACACGGGGTGGCCCCGGTGGCCACGAGCCGGCTGGTGTCGGTGATCGGCCGGGTGCTGCCCCGCGACGGCGGCGGCGAGACCGCGGAGGGCTTCCGGGTCGAGGCGGAGGAGCAGCCGCCCGCACGGCGGCTCCGCCGCGTCCTGGGCGTGCTGAACGAACGCGCGGCCGGCCGCTTCAACCAGCGCGGCGGCGCGGCCGACACGAGGTGACCCGCGGGACCGGCGGCCCGGCGACGGGCGGCCGGCGGCCGTGATGCGCGCGCTATCGGCCGCTTTTATCGTGGCGTAGAGGGCCTCCGGCGCCGGGCGCGCGCCTTCGCCGGCCGTCGAGGTGAAGGAGGACAGGGTGCGAGCACTGACGTGGCACGGCAGACGCGACGTGCGCATCGACACGGTCCCCGATCCGCAGATCACCGACCCGACCGATGTCCTGGTGAAGATCACCTCCACCGGCATCTGCGGCTCCGACCTTCATCTCTACGAGGTGATGGGGCCGTTCCTGGAGCCCGGCGACATCCTGGGCCACGAGCCGATGGGGGTCGTCGAGGAAGTGGGTCCGGAGGTTACCGCGCTCGCCCGGGGCGACCGGGTGGTGGTGCCGTTCAACGTCTCCTGCGGGACCTGCTGGATGTGTGAACAGGGCCTGCATTCGCAGTGCGAGACCACGCAGGTCCGTGAACACGGCATGGGCGCCGCGCTGTTCGGCTACACCAAGCTCTACGGCCAGGTGCCGGGCGGGCAGGCCGAGTACCTGCGGGTGCCGTTCGGCAACACCCTGCCCGTCAAGGTGCCGCACGGGCCGCCCGACGAACGGTTCGTCTACCTCTCGGACGTGCTGCCCACCGCCTGGCAGGCCGTCGCCTACGCCGATGTCCCGCCCGGAGGCAGCGTCGTCGTGCTCGGGCTCGGCCCCATCGGCGAGATGGCGGCCCGCATCGCGCTGCACCGGGGCGCCGAGCAGGTCATCGGCGTCGATCTCGTCCCCGAGCGGCTGGCCCGGGCCCGGGCGCGCGGCGTGCACACACTGAACGTCGAGGAACTCGGGGCGGACCTGGGCGACGAGGTACGCCGGCTGACCTCCGGGCGCGGCGCGGACGCGGTCATCGAGGCAGTGGGCATGGAAGCGCACGGTGCGCCGGTGACGAAGGTCGCCCAACAGGCCGTGGGACTGCTGCCGGACGCGCTCGCCGAGAAGCTCATGACGCGGGCCGGAGTGGACCGCATGACGGCGTTCCACGCGGCCATCGACGCGGTGCGGCGGGGCGGGACGGTCTCCGTCGTCGGGGTCTACGGCGGTGCCATGGACCCGTTGCCGCTGCTGAAGATGTTCGACAAGCAGATCCAGCTGCGGATGGGCCAGGCCAACGTCCGGCGGTGGGTCGGCGACCTCCTGCCGCTGCTGACCGATGCGGACCCGCTGGGCGTGGAGGGCTTCGCCACCCACAAACTGCCGCTGGAGGACGGGCCACAGGCGTACAAGACCTTCCAGGCCAAGGAAGACGGCATGATCAAAACGCTGCTGACGCCCTGACTGCTGCCCTGACCGGCGGCGCGGCGGTATGCGGTATCGGGCCCGCCGACGCGACGCCTCCCCCGATCGGTGCGGCTTCGCGCCGCGATCGGGGGAGGCGGACCCTAGCCCGGCACGTACGGGTTACGGCTACGGCTACGGCTACGGCTACTGCGGGTCAATGCCCGTGTGCGCGTCGGTGTCCCGTCCCCCGGCGGGCCGGCCGGAGCGGCCCCTCGGTCCGGTCTTGTGCATGCCCTTCTCGTCTTCCTTGGCGGCGCGCTGTTCCCCGCTGCGGGTCTCGCTCTTGGTTTCGACCGCCGTGGGCACCTTGTCGGTCGACTTCTTCCGGTTCTTCGTCACGTCTGCTCCCTTGCTCGCCTCACTGACGGGCGCGGCGGCCGCGCCCGCTCCGGGGAGCGGCGAGCCACACGCCCCCGGGGTGGAGGGCAGGCCCGTACCGCGTCGGTCTGGTATCCCCTCCCTCCAGGCTGCGGGCCGTACGGCGTATCCGCACCTCAGCGCCCTCCCTCCCCGAGACGCGGGCCGCTCCGGTGGCGTCCCGGCCGGATCACCCGGAGGCTGGGGAAAGGACGTCCGCCACGAAGGGGCCCGCCCCCACGACGGGGCTCGCCGTGGGCAGGGAGTGCTACGCAACGGGGCTTCGGAGCTCCGGCCTCCCTCGGACCGAGACGCTCGGCTCAGCGGGCGGAGGTGCGGTATGAGTGCAGCGACGGCCGCGCTCCCCCGGCCGCGGCCGCTGGTGACGCTGCCCGGTGTCTACTCGCCCCAGGACGACACCTGGCTCCTGCTGCGCGCCCTGTACCGGGAGGACCTCGCCGCCGGCGCCGAGCTGCTCGACCTGGGCTCGGGCAGCGGGGCCCTCGCGGTACGGGCCGCCCGGCGCGGGGCCCGGGTCACCGCCGTCGACATCTCCTGGCAGGCGGTGCTCGCCACCCGGCTCAACGCCTGGCTCTCCGGCCAGCGCGTCACCGTACGCCATGGCGACCTGACCGCGGCGGTGGCCGGCCGGTCGTTCGACCTGTTGCTGAGCAATCCGCCGTACGTGCCCGCGCCCGGTGCCCGCCGGCCCCGGGGGACGTCCCGTGCCTGGGACGCGGGACGGGACGGCCGGCTGCTCGTCGACCGTGTCTGCGACGCGGCGGCCGGTGCGCTGCGCCCCGGCGGGGTGCTGCTGATGGTCCACTCCGGGCTGTGCGGCCCCGAGGACACGCTGGAGCGGCTGTCCCGTACGGGCATGCGGGCCGCGGTCAGCGACCGCGCGCTCATCCCGTTCGGCCCGGTGCTGCGCTCCCGGCTGTCCTGGCTGCGCAGCCAGGGCCTGCTCGCGCAGGGCCAGGACAAAGAGGAACTGGTGATCATCCGTGCCGAGCACCCCTGAGCGCCCACGGCGGATCACACTCACCCCCGACGGTCCACTGCTGGTGGAGGGACCGGTGGAGGTGATCGGCGCGGACGGCACGGTGGTCGTCTCCCGGCGGTTCGTCGTCGCGCTGTGCACCTGCCGGCGCAGCCGCAGCTATCCCTGGTGCGACACCAGCCACCGGCGGCGCTCGCCGCCGGGCGGGCGCGCCGCCGGCCCGGCCCGCTGCCCGGCGGCGGACCGCGCCCCGGAAGGAGAGGACGGCGGCGCGGAAGGAGAGGACGGCGGCGCGGAAGGAGAGGACCGATGAGCGCCCCCGCCGTCGCCGTCCGGCCCGCCGGTCCGCGGCTGCCGCGCGACCGCGGCCCGCTGTCCGGCGCCGTGCTCGCCCGCTTGCGTGACGCAACCGGCCCGCTGCCCACCGAGCAGGAGGCCGGTCGCGCCGATCCGTACGGGCCGGATCTCCAGCTCGCTCTCTACGTGCTGTACGAACTGCACTACCGGGGCTTCGCCGGGGTCCGCGACGACCACGAATGGGATCCGGCGCTGCTGTCCGTGCGGCGCGCGCTGGAGCAGCGGTTCCTCGGGGCACTGCGGACGGACGTCCCGGCGGCCGGCGCCGAGGAGGCGATGGCCGCGCTGCTGATCGAGCCGGCCGGCGACGACGGCAGCAGCGTCAGCCACTACCTGCAACGCGAGGGCCGGCTGTGGCAGCTGAGGGAGTACGCGGCGCTCCGCTCGCTCTACCACCTCAAGGAGGCCGATCCGCATGCCTGGGTCCTGCCGCGTCTGAGCGGCCGCGCCAAGGCCGGGATGGCGGCCATCGAATTCGACGAGTTCGGCGCCGGACGCGCGGAGGGCATCCACGCCCGGCTCTTCGCCGCCCTGATGACGGACCTGGGCCTGGACACCACGTACGGCCGCTACGTCGACCCGGCACCCGCCGAAGCGCTCGCGACCGTCAACCTGATGTCGCTGCTGGGTCTGCACCGCTCCCTGCGCGGCGCGCTGATCGGCCACTTCGCCACGGTCGAGGTGACCTCGTCGCCGGGTTCCAGGCGGCTTGCGGAGGCGATGCGCCGCACCGGCGCCGGCCCCGCGGCGGAGCACTTCTACGACGAACACGTCGAGGCGGACGCCGTCCACGAGCAGGTGGTGCGCCGCGAGGTGGTCGGCGGCCTGCTGGCCGACGAGCCGGAGCTGGAGCCCGACGTCGCCTTCGGGATCGGCGCCACCGGACTGCTGGAGGACCGGCTCGCCACCCGTCTCCTCGGTGCGTGGCGCGCGGACCGCAGCGCACTCCGTTCCCCTTTGACCGAGACCTGACACCCGACCGACACCTGACGACGGCATCGTGCCGCCGCCGACCGCGCTGCCACAGCGCCGGGAGCCACACGCCGCCACCGGCCGCCGTACGACCGCTGGTTGAAGGGCCCGGAGATCGGTTAGTCATAGGCGCCGCAGGGACGGACATCGGACGTCGCGCCGCACAGAACGTGACACCTGCCCGGATCACGAGGCCGTGGTGGCGCGCCGAGGCGTGAGGGAGCGCGGTGCATGGTCTTCCGGAGGCGCACAGGACCCGGCCGCCGGCCCCGGCTGCCGGGGGCGGCGGACAAGGGCTTCACCTGGCTGGACGGACGGCTCCCGGCCTCCTCCGCGGGCAAACTGCTGCGCAAGGCGTTCCCGGACCACTGGGCGTTCCTGCTGGGTGAGCTGGCGCTCTACAGCCTCGTCGTGCTGGTGCTCACCGGGGTCGTCCTGACCCTGTTCTTCGACCCGGGGATGACCGAGAGCGCGTATCACGGCTCGTACGCACCGTTGCGCGGCACCCGGATGACCGCGGCGTACGCATCCACCCTCACCATCAGCTTCGACGTGCGCGGCGGGCTGCTCCTCCGGCAGATCCACCACTGGGCGGCGCTCACCTTTCTCGCCTCCATCGGTGTGCACATGCTGCGCATCTTCTTCACCGGAGCGTTCCGCCGCCCGCGTGAGGGCAACTGGATGATCGGCCTGACGCTCTTTCTGCTGGCCCTGCTGGAGGGCTTCTGCGGGTATTCGCTGCCGGACGACCTGCTGTCCGGAACGGGTCTGCGGACGGCGGCCACCATCATGGGGTCGATTCCCGTGGTGGGGACCTATCTCTCCTTCTTCGCCTTCGGCGGCGAGTTCCCCGGGCAGGACATCATTCCGCGCCTGTACGTCCTGCACATCCTGCTCGTGCCAGGAATCCTGATCGCGCTGGTCACCCTGCATCTCATTCTCGTCGTCCATCTCAAACACACCCAGTGGCGGGGCCCCGGCAGAGCGAACCGGAACGTCATCGGGCAGCCGATGTTTCCGCAGTGGCTCACCAAGTCCACCGGCCTCCTCATCATCCTGACCGCCGTCTTCGCCGTTCTCGGAGCGCTCGGCCAGGTCAACCCGGTGTGGAACTACGGCCCTTTCCAGGCCGACCAGGTGTCCACCGACGCGCAGCCCGACTGGTACGTGGGATTCCTCGAAGGCGCGCTGCGGCTGATGCCCCCTTGGGAGACGAACCTGTGGGGCCACACCGTCATGTGGAACGTCTTCCTGCCCGCCGTCGTCCTGCCGGGGGTGCTCTTCGCGGTGCTGTACGCGTACCCCTTCCTCGAAAGGTGGGTGACCCCGGACCGCGGTGAGATGCATCTGTGCGACCGGCCACGCGAAGCGCACACCCGCACCGGGCTCGGGGTGGCCGGCATCGCCTTTTACGCGGTGCTCCTGCTGGCCGGCGGAAACGACGTCATGGCCTTCGTCTTCGACCTGTCGCTCAACACCCTGACGTGGGTGCTGCGGGCGGCACTGGTGCTCGTCCCGCCGTTGGCCTTCCTCCTCACCAAATGGCTCTGCCTGGCCCTCCAGCACCGCGACCGGGAACGCCTGACCGAGGGTGACGAAACCGGCTGGGTCCGGCAGTCCGCTTACGGTGATCTGTCCGAGGGCCACCAGGAGCTGCCGGCCGCCGAGCGCCACACCTTGCTCTCCCGGCGCACCCCGCGTCCCCTCGAACCGCCGCCCGGCGTGCCCGTCGCCTCCCTTTCCCGGCTCCGGCGCCTACGGCTGTCCGTCAGCCGCTGGTACTACCGCGACCAGGTGGAACTACCGGCTGCCGGCCCCCGGAAGGAAGAATTCGCCACGGCGTCGGAGCGCGCCGGGGCGGACGGCCCGTGACGTCAGCTGTCGCGCTCCGCGTACTGGAACACGAAGCCGAAGACGCCACCGGCCACGAGGCCCACACCGATCAGGAAGAGCCACAGGCCGAAGATGACGCCCAGCGCCGCCACGGCATAGCCGGTCGCGGAGAGGACCGGGTAGACGCTGCGCGGCGGAAAGAAATCGACCGTGCCCGACCGCTGTCTGATCTCGGCGCTCTTGTGGTCCTCCGGCCGGCTGCCGTGCTTGCGCCGCTGGACGCCGAAGAAGAGGAAAAGCAGGACCGACATCAAAAAGGACACGATGAGCGCGGCGGTACCGGCCGGTTCGAGGTCCGACCACCAGGCATAGCCGGTCCCGGTGACGGCGAAGAACACCGCGACGCCGCCGAAGAGGAGCATCTCGATTCTCATGGCGTCACTCGGCCACGGTGTCGGGGGTGGGGGTGCCGTTCCGGCCGGGCCCGGCGCCGGGCGCCGGAACACCGGTCCCCACCTCCGGATGGTGCAGGTCAAAGGCGGGCGAGTCGGAGCGGACGCGCGGCATCGTATGGAAGTTGTGGCGCGGCGGCGGGCAGGAGGTCGCCCACTCCAGCGATCGGCCGAAACCCCAGGGGTCGTCCAGGCGCACCTTCGGCGCATGGCGGGTGGTGTGCCAGACGTTGTACAGGAACGGCAGCGTGGAGGCCCCCAGCAGAAAGGCGCTCACCGAGGAGACGGTGTTCAGGACGGTGAAGCCGTCCGCGGCGAGGTAGTCGGCGTAGCGCCGCGGCATGCCCATCTCGCCCAGCCAGTGCTGCACCAGGAACGTTCCCTGGAAGCCCAGGAACAGGGTCCAGAAATGAATCTTGCCCAGCCGCTCGTCGAGCATTTTCCCGGTCCATTTGGGCCACCAGAAGTAGAACCCGGCGAACATCGCGAAGACGACCGTGCCGAACAGTACGTAGTGCAGGTGGGCCACGATGAAGTAGCTGTCGGTCACGTGGAAGTCCAGCGGCGGGGACGCGATCAGCACACCGCTCAAGCCGCCGAGCAGAAAGGAGACGAGAAAGCCCACGCTCCACAGCATCGGCGTCTCGAACGACAGACTGCCGTGCCACATCGTCCCGATCCAGTTGAAGAACTTCACGCCGGTGGGCACCGCGATGAGGAAGGACAGTACGGAGAAGAACGGCAGCAGGACCGCCCCGGTGGCGAACATGTGGTGCGCCCACACCGAGGCCGACAGCATCGTGATGCCGATCGTGGCACCGACCATTCCGACATACCCGAACATCGGTTTACGGCTGAAGACCGGGATGATTTCGGAGACCACCCCGAAGAACGGCAGCGCCACGATATAGACCTCCGGGTGCCCGAAGAACCAGAACATGTGCTGCCAGAGGATTGCTCCGCCGTTCGCCGCGTCGAAGACATGCGCCCCGAATTTACGGTCCGCCTCCAGGACGAGCAGCGCGGCGGTGAGCACCGGAAAGGCCAGCAGGGCGAGGATGGAGGTGAACAGCACGTTCCAGGTGAAGATCGGCATGCGGAACATCGTCATTCCCGGGGCGCGCAGGCAGACGATCGTCGCGACGAAGTTCACCGCGCCCAGAATGGTGCTCAGCCCGGCCACGACCAGCCCCATCGTCCACAGGTCGCCGCCTGTCCCCGGTGAGAACACGGGCCCGTTGAGGGGGGCGTAGGCGAACCAGCCGAAGGACGCGGCGCCGCCCGGGACCAGGAAGCCGGACACCACCATGAGGCCGCCCAGCAGGAAGAGCCAGTAGGTGAAGGCGTTCAGCCGCGGGAAGGCGACGTCCGGGGAGCCGATCTGCAGCGGCATGACCGCATTCGAGAATCCCGCGAACATCGGTGTCGCGAAGAGCAGCATCATGATGGTGCCGTGAATGGTGAAGAGCTGGTTGTACTGCTCGTTGGAGAACAGCTGGAGCCCGGGCCGGGCCAGCTCGGCCCGCATCAGCATGGCCAGCGTCCCGGCCAGCAGGAAAAAGCCGAAGGCGGTGACCATGTACAGGTTCCCGATCACCTTGTGATCGGTCGTGGTGAGCCATCCCAGAACGACCCGGCCGGGCCGGGACCGGTCCTTTTCCGGTGCTTGCCGTTCCGCCGCCGCAGTCTCTGCCATGCGAGCTCCGCTCTCTCCCTCTGCGCCGGATTCCCTCCCCGGCCATCATGGCCGTTCGCGGTCGCGCCCCGGGGTGTGCGCCGAGTGCCGTAGGAGTGAATTGCCAGGGGCCCGTGCGGCTTAGCCCGCTCCTCGGCCGTCGGCCCGCCCGTACGTCCTGTTGGGCCACCCGGCTGAATTCGGGCCGCGCGCGTTTCGGCTTCAGCGGGTTGACGACGTGACCGGCCGTGGGGGCACGACGATACCCCTGGCAACACAGGACAAATCGGCAAGGAGCATCGTGAGAAGCGTTGTGCGGGCGGGAAGTGTCATCGGGGCGTGCGGCCTCGTTCTGTTGAGCTCCGGAATCGCCCGGGCTCAGATCATTCCGGAACTGCTTTCCAGCACGGTGGGTACCGATCTCCTCGGTCTCACCCGCACGTCGAACGGCGTGTCCTGCCACAACCGGCTGGGCAATATCTACTTCAAGCAACCGGGATTCGGGGAGCCGAGTCGCCCGTGCGTGAACGGCTCGGTCAACAGCGGTAACAGCCAGGACGCCGGGAACGCCTTCATTCACGGCCACCCGAACCGCAGCGGCAACCTCTCCGCGCACAACGGCAGCGGCAACAGCGGCAACTTCGTCGGGGGTGCCTCGCAGGGCAGCAACAACAGCATCCAGCGCGGTGTGGGAGGTCGCCACCACTGATACCGCCACGGCGCGGTCCCAGCCGGCCCCGGTGCGTGAGGGGGCCGGCTGGTCCGTTGCGGGGCAGCCGGAACACGGGGCGGAGCGGCGGGGGGACGCCGCCCGCCTCAGCTTCCGCTGGTGGTCGCGTTGCCGCTGTTGGTGTTGTTGCCGGACAGGTAGACGTTCTGCGCGTTCCGGACGTTCCCGCTGTTCACGGGCCCGTTGGCACAGATCGCCGCCCTGCGCGTGCAGCGGAACGAGGCATTGAAGTCGGCCCAGGTGTCGCTGTTGAACACCCCGTCGTCCGAGCCGAACGGGTTCTCGTCCGCCTGGGCGGGTGACGCCCCGCCAAGGGCCAGCAGCAGGCCGCATGCTCCGGCTATCACCATGTCGACACGTGCCATCTTCTTCACTGTGTGCTCCTGCGCTCGCGGTTGCCCCCCGCGGTCGTACTGCCGGGCATGCCGGCTTCCACGATGCATGAGCAACGGCCGGCCCGCGCGTTCAGTGCTCCAACGCCGGGCGTGCGGCCGCCAGATGGCCGATGGGCCGAAGGGTGTTACGGGCCCTGGTGACGGGTCAGGGAACCACCGTGACCTCGAAGTGCGCCGGTTCGGCGCCCTCGGCGGTGACGGTGAAGGTGGCGGTGCCGTCCACGTCGCCCGCCACGAGCGCGGGGGTGCGCGCGAAGCCCTGGCGGTCCGTGGGCACGGTCACGGTGATCTCGTTCTCCTCGAAGAGGACCTGCTGGGTGGTGGACACCCAGGAGAACGTCACCGGAACGCCGGACACCTGGTCACCGGTACCGGCGTCGACCAGCCGGGCCGTCAGCGGCTCGGCGAAGGTCTGCAGACGGCCGGCGTGCTGGCCGATTCCCCCGGCAGGCTGGATGACCAGTTTCCGGGCCGAGCCCGCTTCCGCACTCATGGTGCCTCCTGACTGGACGGTCCGTGGGTCGCCCGGTGCCCGGTCGGTCCCCGGGCATGCCGGATGGCGGATGCGGTGATGTTAGACACCGGAGCCCGGCCACCTCGCGTATGACCTGCTCGTTTCCGGGGAGTTCCTGCGTTGGGGTGACGGGGCGACAGGCACCCGTCGTCCCGTCACCCCACCACGAGGACGATCTTCCCGGTCGTCCGGCCCGTCTCGGCGCGCGCATGGGCCTCGGCGGCCTCGGCGAGCGGGAACGTGGCGTCGATGTGCGCGCGCAGCGTGCCCGCGGCGGCGAGGTCGGCGACGGCCCGCATCCCCGCGTGGTCCGCCTCGACGAGCAGGGTCTCCATGCGGACGCCCAACTCGGCCGCCTTCTTGGCCTCTTGGTCCGTGGCGGGCTTCAGGATGGACAGCAGGAGTCCGCCGGGGCGCAGGACGCTCAGGGAACGGGTGCGGGAGCCGTCGTCGAGGGGGTCCAGGACGATGTCGACGTCGCTGACCGCCTCGGCGAAGTCGGTGGTGCGGTAGTCGATCAGCTCGTCCGCGCCCAGTTCCCGCAGGAAGTCGTGCTTGGCGGCACTGGCCGTGCCGATGACGTGGGCACCGCGGGCCTTGGCGATCTGTACGGCGAGGTGGCCCACGCCGCCGGCCGCCGCGTGGATCAGTACCCGCTGCCCGGGCCGGACGTCGGCGGTGTCGACCAGCGCCTGGTAGGCGGTGAGAGCGACGAGCGGGAGGGCGCCGGCCTGCACGTGGTCGAGGGCGGCCGGCTTGTGCACGAAGGCGCGTGCGGGGCCGGTGACGTACTCGGCGTGCGAGCCGAGGCCGTGCGGGTAGGGCAGCATGCCGAAGACCTCGTCCCCCGGCTTGAAGAGGGTGACACCGAAGCCGACGGCCTCGACGACACCGGAGACGTCCCAGCCCAGGACGAACGGCGGCTCGCCCAGGAACGGGCCGCCGGCGCGGTGCTTCCAGTCGGTGGGGTTGACGCCGGCCGCCCGCACGGCGATGAGGATTTCGCTCGGGCCCGCTTCGGGGCGCGGCAGCTCGACCTCCTTGAGGACGTCGGGGCCGCCGAGGACGTCCTGGCTGATGGCGCGCATGGTGGCAGGGGTGGTGGTGGCGCGGTGCGCCGTTGACTCGGTCATGTCCTCCAGGCTGCCGGTGGCGACGAGCGCCGACAATGTCTGGATAGCCATGGTTCGATGACATCGCGCCAAGCGGGCGGGAGCGCCGGACGGACCGGTGGTGGGCGACGCGAGGGGCGGCACTCAGGCCGTCGTCCGGAACGCCCGCCGGTAGGCCAGTGGAGCCACCCCGATCAGCGCGTTGAGGTGCTGGCGAAGGGAGATGGCACTGCCGAAGCCGACGTCGTGGGCGATGCGTTCGACGGACAGATCGGTGGTCTCCAGCAGCCGTCGTGCCTGATGGACGCGCTGCTGGACGACCCAGCGGCCCGGGCTGACGCCGGCTTCCTCGGTGAAGCGGCGCGCGAAGGTGCGGGAGCTCATCCCGGCGTGTGCCGCGAGGTCGGCGAGGGTCAGGGGCCGGTCGAGGTGCGCGAGCGCCCACTCGCGGGTGGCGGCGGTGCCGGACGTGCCGGCGGCCGGGACGGGCTGTTCGATGTACTGGGCCTGGCCGCCCTCCCGCCAGGGCGGTATGACGCAGCGGCGCGCGATGCTGTTGGCGAGTTCGCTGCCGTGGTCCCTGCGGACGAGGTGCAGGCAGAGGTCCACCCCGGCGACGGCCCCGGCAGAGGTGAGCACGTCACCGTCGTCGATGAACAGCACGTCGGGGTCGACGGTGACACGGGGGAACATCCGCCGGAAGGTGTCCGCGAGCGCCCAGTGCGTGGTGGCCGGGCGCCCGTCGAGCAGACCGGCCGCGCCGAGCAGGAACGCGCCGGTGCAGAGGGACACCAGCCGGGCGCCGGGGCGGATCCGGGCGAGGGCGGTGGCCGTCGGCGCGGGGAGCCCGTCGTCGAGCAGTCGCAGGTCGAAGGGCGGGATGACGACCGTGTCGGCGCGCTCCAGGGCCTCCGGGCCGTGGTCGGGCGCGACCCTGAAGTCCGAACTGCTGCGTACGGGGCGGCCGTCGGGGGTGCAGGTGACCACCTCGTAGCGGTCCGGCATCTCGTCGAAGACGCGGTGGGCGATGCCGAGTTCGAAGGGGTACACGCCGTCGAGGGCGAGGACGACGAGGCGATGGATCGACGACTGCATGGCGTCAATCTATCGAGAAGCATTGATCCTGCCACCGCGGCTGGGCGCCCGCGCGGCGTCAACGCGCCCTGCGGGCACGGCACTCAGACACCGGACGGCGGCTCCACGCGGCCGAGCCAGGAGGCCAGGAGGCGTTCGAGCTGGGCCGCCTCGCCGGGGGGCAGGGCGTCGAGCAGCCGGCGTTCGTTGCTCATGTGGTCGGTGAATGCCTGGTCGATCAGTTCTCGTCCGGCGCGGGTGAGAGCGACGACCCGGCCGCGGCCGTCGACGGCCGAACGGCGGCGGGTGACCAGGCCGTTGCGTTCCAGCCGGTCGACGCGCTTGGTCATCGCGCCGGTGGTGACCATGGTGTGCGCGGCCAGTTCGCCCGGGGCCCGCTCGAACGGCTCGCCCGCGCGGCGCAGCGCCGCCAGCACGTCGAACTCCCCCTCACTCAGGCCGTACCGGTGGTAGACGAGGCAGAGCTGCTCGGTGAGGAGCCCGGCGAGGCGGTGCAGTCGCCCGAACACCCCTTGGGGGCCGACGTCGAGGTCCGGTCTTTCGCGGGCCCATTCGGCCTGGATGCGGGCGACGTGATCGAGGGGCCGGTCCATGACTTCACTATATCTTCCAAGGAAGACATAATAGCTTCCATGGAAGCTACCTCCCGCTGGATGTGGACACTGGTGACGGCCCTCGCGCCGGTGGCCTGGGGCACGAACTACTTCGTCACCCACGAGTTCCTGCCCGCCGGGCACCCGCTGTACGGGGCCGCGATCCGGGCCCTGCCGGCCGGGCTGCTGCTCCTCGCGGTGCGCCGGGAACGTCCCCGCGGGTCGTGGTGGTGGAAGTCCCTGGTCCTCGGCGTTCTCAACGTGGGCGCCTTCTTCGTGCTGATCTATGTGGCCGCGCAGTTGTTGCCGACGAGCCTGGCCTCCACCGTCATGGCGACCTCACCGCTGGTCATGATGCTGATCGCCTGGGTGCTGCTCGCCGAGCGCCCGCGGCCGGCGCATCTGGCCGGCGCCGGGGTCGGCCTCGGCGGCGTCTGCCTGATGCTGCTGACCGGCTCGGCTTCGGTGGACATACGCGGTGTGCTCGCCTCGGCCGCCGCCATGATCATGTCTTCCTGGGGCTATGTGCTCGCCAAACGATGGAGCCACCAGGTCGAGGTGCTCTCCTCGACGGCCTGGCAGCTGATCGCCGGCGGCCTGCTGCTGCTCCCCCTCGCCATCGCCGTCGAGGGGGCACCGCCGGCCCTCGACGCGCCGGCCGTCCTCGGGTTCGGGTACGTCACCGTCGTGGCCACGGCGGTGGCCTTCGCCGCCTGGTTCACGGGTCTGCGGCACCTGCCCGCGGGCACGGTGGGCCTGGTCGGGCTGCTCAACCCGGCGACCGGGGTGCTGCTGGGCACCCTGCTCGCCGGGGAGGCGCTCACCGGCCGTCAGTTGTGCGGGCTGGCACTGGTCCTGGCCGGCATCCTGCTGGGCCGCCCGCCCGGCCGGGGAGCCGGGCGGGGCGGGACCGCGGCGGGCAGCGGGGTCGTACGCGAGGGCGTACGGCGCCGGTCCCGTCCGCCGTCAGCACGGAGATGACGCGATCCGCCCGGGTGTGTGCGCCGACGTCCAGTCCACGATCTGCACCGCCGCGCCGGCGGCCTCCTGGCCCCGGCAGCGGGCATGGTGCCGGCGCGCGATGCCGTCCAGGTCGAGGTGGGCGCCGAACGCGGGCAGGGCGGCCAGCCGGCGGGCGTACGCCCACAGCTGCCGGTGCCCGGCGATGCGGTGCACCGCCTCGGCGTCCAGGTGCCAGCGGTGCACGGTGTCGAGCTGCACCAGCGTCACCCACAACTGGACGTCGGCCGCGGTGAGTTCGCCGCCCAGTACGTGGTCCCGCCCGGCCACCCGCCGCTCCAGCGAGGACAGCGCACCCAGCAGCGTGTCCAGGGCCGCCGCACGGGCCGCACTGTCGACGCCGTACCGTCCGGCCTGCTGGGCCGCCTCGTTGATGTCGCGCTCACACAGCCGCCCGAGCGCCTCGATGCCCTCCCGGTCCTGCGGCGGATACAGCGCGGGACCGTGACCACCGAACCGCCCGGCCAGGTCGCGCAGGATGTCGGCGGCGTGCGTGGTGACGATCCGGCCCGTCCATCCGTCGCTGAGCACGGGGGCCGCGGCCGGTCCGGGGTGCTGGTGCGAGCTGGCCTCGTACAGCGGGCGCAGCGCGGCGTACCCGCCGTCCGGGCCGTCGGGAACGGCGGGCAGCAGCGTCACCGGGAGGGTGTCGCCGAGGTCCAGCAGGCTGTGGGTGACGGCGATGCCGAGACAGTGCGGACAGGACGGCGACAGATACAGGCGATAGCGGTGCGGCACGGCGTAGTGACCGCTGCGCGCATCACCGCCGATCCGGCCGCGGAGGGACGGCTCGGCGGTCGGGGACACGCCGGAGCGGGCGGACGGGACGGACGTGGCGGACATACGACTCCTGGGTTCCGGGCCGGTCCGCGGACGTACGGCGGTGTACGCACGGGCGGGCCGGCCGGCGGGTGTTCAGGCGGAGGTACGGCGACAAGCGGCGGGTGGGGGCACCGCCGGGCGGGGCCGGCCGCGAGGAGGGGCCGACGGGGTACGGGGCGGCGCGGGCGGTCTCCGCCGCCTCAGCGGCGGGAACTCGCCGCGCTGCAGACGCGCAGCAGATCGATGTGCCGGCGCGAGGTGAGAAGGGTGAGCGGCCGGGCCGCGCGGACCGCGCGGTCGGTGTCCAGCCCTGCACGCCCCATGATTTCCCACCCGTTCGCCAGGATTCCCGCCCTTGAGTGTCAAGGCGCCGCCGAGCCGCGTCAAGAGGGTGCGACCGGTGTGCGCCGGGCACTGTTTCCCCCATCGTGCAGTGCCCGAAACCGCCCTGCGGCCAGGGAATCCGGTCCGGTCCCGCGGCCCGTCGCGCCCTGCGGCACGAGGTCGCGCCGGCGCTGCGGAATAATGCAGACATGCGGATTTCAGCCAGGGCGGACTATGCGGTGCGGGCCGCGCTGCAACTCGCCGCCACCCGGGACGCGGGGCCGCTCAAGGCCGAGGCGATCGCCGACGCCCAGGACATTCCGCACAAGTTCCTCGAAGGCATCCTCAACGACATGCGCCGGGGCGGGCTGGTACTCAGCCAGCGGGGCGGCAACGGCGGGTACCGGCTGGCGAAGGATCCGGAGGCGATCAGCATCGCGGACGTCATCCGGGTCGTGGACGGCCCGCTGGTGTCCGTACGCGGCGTCCGCCCGCCGGAGCTGTCCTACAGCGGCCCCGCCGAGTCGCTGCTGCCGCTGTGGATCGCGCTGCGGGCCAATGTCCGGCAGATCCTGGACGGGGTGTCGCTGGCCGATGTGGCGTCGGCGGAGCTGCCCGGCCAGGTCTCCGCACTGGCCGAGGACCCGGCCTCCTGGACGAATCCGTAGCGACACGAAGCGCGGATACCGGAGATTCGCCGAGTCGCCGACCGCCACCCCGAACCACCGGGCGTCCACACTCCGAGACTTGCTTGTCCACTCCTTGAACGGCCCTTGCTGTGCCGGGAGTCCGGACGCATTCTTTTCCCTACTAATCCAGTAGGGAAACTAGGGAAGTCGGGAACCACTGGGCACGCACCGGGGTTCCGGGCTCCGAGAGGGGACGGTGAACGGCGCCATGCCGAAGAGGTCCGCAGCTCGCACCGTCGCTCCACCGGTCAACTCTCCTGCCGGGGAGGGGATGTGGCCGCGCGTCACCCGTGAGGTGGCGGAAGACCTCGCCGTCGACGCGATCACCCGCGACCGGGCGGGCAAACCGCCCTTCGACGAGCTCGCGCGGCTGCGCGAGGCCGGACTGCCCGCCCTGCTGACGCCGCCCGGGCCGCACGGACGGGGCACCGACTGGCGCACCGCGTGCGCGGTCATCCGGGAGATCGCGGCGGCCGACAGCTCGATCGGCGAACTGCTCGGCCGGCACCACGTCCTGTCCTGGAGCGCCCGGTTCTTCGGCACCCCGGAGCAGGCCGAGGCGCTGGAGCTCAGGACGGCCGGCGAGCAGTGGGTCTGGGGCGGCAGCGCCGACATCCCGGGGGCCGGGCCGGAGTCGGCCGGGACGGATCCCGAACTCACCCTCACCCCGGCGCCTGACGGATATGTCCTCCACGGGCGGCGGACGTTCGCCTCGGGGGTCGCCGTGGCCGACCGGCTGCTGCTCGGCGCGGTCTGTACCGAGTCCGGCGAAGCGCTGATGGTGGTCGTGGATCCGGCGCACCCCGGCGTCACCGCCGACCCGGCGCACGACCGGCTCGGCCAGCGGCTCACCGGGGCCGGCAGCATCGGTTTCGACGGCGTCCCGGTGCGACCGGATCAGGTGCTCGGCGTCGTCCCGCGCGACGAGCACGACGTCTCCCCGTTCGCCACGCTCGCCCCGTTGGCGCTGCGACTCGCCCTCGTCCACGTGGGCCTGGGGATCGCCGAAGGGGCACTGGCCGAGGCGCGGGACGCCAGCCGTGCCACGCCGCGCGGCTGGCCGCCCGCGGGGCCGGACGGCGGGGGGTACGACGAGCGGCCCGGCAGCGATCCGTACCTGCTCCTCGCCTACGGGGAGCTGGTGGCCGCCGCGCACACCGCGGCGGCGGTCGTCGAACCGGCGACGGAGGCCCTGACGCGGGGCCTGCTGGCGGGCCGCGGCCTCGGTGTCGACGAGCGGGCCGACATCGCCGTCCTCGTGGCCGCGGCGGAGGCCGTCACCAGCCGGGCCGCACTGCAGATCACCACCCGCGTGCTGGAGCTGACCGGCGGCGCGGACTCCCTGGCCGACGACCCCGGATTCGACCGGTTCTGGCGCAACGCCCGGGTCCTGACGGCGCAGGGCTCCTCCACCCACCGGCTCCGCGACATCGGCGACCACTATCTGAACGGGACGCATCCGCCGCTGACGTTGCGCGCGTGACGACCGGGGCGGGTGGGCGTACGGCGTGCGGTCCGGCGCGGTGGGCACTCGGGGGGCAGTGACGGGACAATGGAGTGCGCGTCGGCGGGGGCCCGGCGGCCTCGCGCGCCGGCCCCGTGCGCTGCGTGGCCGCCCTCCTCACCGCACCGCGCAGCGGTCACTCGTATGTGGTGGGCTGAGTATGCGCAAGGTGCCGTTGAGCAATCCGGAGCGCCGTCGGGAGGTCTTCGACGTCGTACTGGAGCTGCTCGCCGAGGTGGGGTACGAGCGGTTCAGCATGGATCTGGTCGCGCGGCGGGCCAGGGCGAGCAAGGCGACGCTGTACCAGCGGTGGCCGTCGAAGGCGGAGCTGGTGGTGGACGCGCTGGAGGAGCACCAGCCGGTGGTCTCCGGGCCGGACACCGGTTCACTGCCGGGTGATCTGCGGGAGTTGCTGGTGGCGTGGCTGGCGGGGTGGGACGCGCGGGACCGCGGGCTGATGCTGGCGCTGCTGGAGGGCAGCAGGCGGGACGAGGAGCTGGCACGACTGCGTGAGGAGCGGCTGGGCAGCCCGATCAGGCAGGCGGCCGAGGCCGCCCTGGCCAGGGCCCGCCGACGCGGGGAGATCACCGGGCGGATCGATGCGGAGCTGCTGCTGGAGCTGCCGTTCGCGCTGGTGCTGTTGCGTGTGCTGGTGCGGGACGAACGGCCGGGGCGCGAGCTGGTCGACCGGATCGTGGACGGGATTGTCGCCCCGCTGCTCGGCACCACGGGCCCGCCCGAATAGAACGCATTCGTACTATTCTGAGGTCAGAGGCTCGATTCCCCTTGAGGGAGCGTTCCCATGCGACACGACACCCAGCTCGCGCCGGCTCCCCTGCCGACCCGCCGTAGTTGCCCGTTCGACCCGCCGGCCGACTACCGGCGACTGCGGGAGCAGGACCCGGTCAGCAGGCTGGCCTTCCCCGACGGCAAGGCAGGCTGGCTGCTCACCCGGCACGGGGACGTCCGCGCGTTCCTGGCGGACGACCGGTTCAGCTCGGACCGCGCCCAGGCGTCGCTGCCCGTACGCGGGGTGGCGATCCGGCCCGTCGAGCCCGAGGAGCGCGCCGGGATGCTGATCACGATGGACCCGCCGGAACACACCCGCTACCGGCGGATGCTCACCCGGTACTTCACGGTGCGCCGGATGCGGGCCCTGGCACCGCGGATCGAGCAGATCGTCAGCGAACACCTCGACGCCATGGAGCGCGACGGGCCGCCCGTCGACCTGGTCCCCGCCTTCGCCCTGCCGATCCCCTCACTGGTGATCTGCGAACTGCTCGGCGTCCCGTACGCGGACCGCGGCGACTTCCAGGGGTGGACGTCGACGCTGCTCAGGCTGGACGTGGCCGAGGCGGACGCGCTGGCGGCGCGGTTCGCGCTGCTCGACTACATGCACGCGCTGGTGGTCGCCAAGCGGGCCCGCCCCGATGACGCCCTGCTCAGCGAGCTGATCACCAGGGAGGACACCGAGGACGCGCTGACCGACGAGGAACTGGCGGGAATCGGGCGGCTGTTGCTGGTGGCCGGGCACGAGACCACCGCGAACATGCTGGCGCTCGGCACGTACACGCTGCTGTCCCGGCCCGCCGCGCGCGACGCGCTGCGCGAGCTTCCCGAGGGCGTCTCGCGCGCCGTGGAGGAGCTGCTGCGCTATCTGACCATCGTGCAGTTCGGCATCGTCAGGGTCGCCAAGGAGGACGTGGAGATCGGCGGGCGGCAGATCCGCGCGGGCGAGACGGTGGTCGCCTCGCTGGCCGCGGCCAACCGGGATCCCGGGCAGTTCGACCGGCCCGACGCACTCGACCTCACCCGCGAGCCCTCGCAGCACGTCGCGTTCGGGCACGGGGTGCACCAGTGCCTGGGCCAGCAGTTGGCGCGCGTGGAGATGGAGGTGGCCTTCCCGGCGCTCTTCCGGCGGTTCCCTGCGCTGCGCCTTGCCGTGCCACCGGCGCACATCCCGCTGCGCGACGACATGTTGATCTACGGCGTCCATGCGCTGCCGCTCACCTGGGGGTGACCCCGCCGTGCAGATCCGGATCGACCGCACCCGCTGCCGCGGTGCCGGGCAGTGCGTGCTCAGCGCGCCCGGTCTCTTCGACCAGTCGGAGGAGGACGGCATGGTCGTCGTCCTGGAGGCCACGCCACCCCCGGAGCTGCGCGACGCGGCCCGCCGCGCGGCGGCCCTGTGCCCCAACTCGGTCATCCGCATCGTCGAGAGCGAGGGCGCGGCGGACGGGGACGAGGGAGGCGGAGACAAGGGACGCGGGGAGGGCGGCGGCCCGGACGCCGAGCGCTGAAGGGGAGGGGCACCGCCGCCCGGTCGCCGTCACGCGGGACCGAGCAGGAAGGTGCCCGCCCCGGCTTCGACGCAGGGCTCGAAGCCCGTGGTGATCCGGTCGAGGCGGGTGCGCAGCCAGCCCGAATCCTGGGACGAGAGGTGCCGTAGCCGCATCCGCCACGCCTGGAGGGCGGTGATCCGCAGTCCGTGGAGCCGGCCGGTGCCGGGGTCCAGGGAGACGAGGTACATCAGCCGCAGGTCGTCCCGGTACTGCTCGTAGCCGGTGATCCCCTCGTAGTCGTCGATGAAGTCGCCGCACCCGTGGATGAGCAGCTTGCCCCGGTACACCTCCAGGCCGCGCGGGTGATGCGCGGAGTGCCCGTGGAAGAGGTCCACCCCGCCGTCCAGGAGCAGATGCGCGAACGCGGTGTCGGTGCGGGGAATGCCGTAGCCCCAGTTGGGGCCCCAGTGGACCGAGGCCACCACGAGGTCTCCGGGGCGCTTCGCCTGCTGTACGCGGGCGGTGAGCGCGGCCGCGGCGGCCTGGGTGGGCCCGGCCACCAGGGCGACGCCGCTGCCGTCGTCGGTCGCGGCCCAGGACCTCGGGATACCGCTGGACGGCATCCCGAGGGAGAAGACCAGCAGGCGGCGGCCGTTCGCGAGCGGGACCACGGCCGGGCGCGCCGCCTCCTCGGCGTCCGCTCCGGCCCCGGCACTCCGCAGCCCGGCCCCGGCCAGCGTGCCGAGCGTCTCGGCCAGTCCGCTGCGGCCGAAGTCCAGGACGTGGTTGTTGGCCAGGACGCAGACGTCGGGGCGGGCGACGGTCAAGGAGGCGATGTTCGCGGGGTTCATCCGGTAGTGGACCTCTTTGCCCGCCGCGAAGTCGTCGCTGCGCGTGACGCTGGTCTCCAGATTGATCACCCGTGCGGCGGGGGCGGCGGCATCGAGCACCGGGAGGGCCTCTCCCCAGGGGTAGGCGAAGTCGACCGGCTTGTCGAAGGGGCCGTTCGCCGCCTCGGCCAGTTCGACGTAGGTGCCGGCGTCGTGGACATAGCTCTCGCGCAGTGCGGGGTCACCCGGGTACGGCAGGACGTGGTCGACGCCGCGGCCGAGCATGACATCGCCGCAGACGAACACCGTGACCAGGTCGCCGCCCACCCCTCCAGGCTAGGCCGTGTCTTTCGGATCACGCCGGGCCCGCCCCCTGGAGGACGGGTGGTACGGACGGGCGCCCTACGGTGCACCCGTCGTGGTCAACCGGCGGCCTGCGGAGGGACACGTTCCGGGCATTCCCCCACCTGCGATAGTCACGGATAGTAGTCATTGATCACGCAGCGCCACGTGCCGGCTTCGGGCACACCGCTGCCGCACCTTCCAGGGAGACCAGATGACGACGTATCAGGCGAAGGCAGGGACCGAGTGCGGTACCGAGGTGGGCCCGGGGGACGCCCGTTACGAGGCCCTCAGGAGAGGGTTCAACCAGCGTTTCATCGCGACTCCCGACTATGTGGCAGTGGTCAGCTCGACCGAGGAAGTCGTCGCCGCGCTCAACAAGTACCTGGCGAGCCACGGCCCCGACGCGAGCCTCGACCGCCGCCTCACGGTCCGCTCGGGCGGCCACTGCTACGAGAACTTCGTCTGCGGCGAGGACGTCGGCGTGATCCTGGACCTCGGCCAGATGGACCGGGCGTATCTGGACCAGGAGCGGGGCGCGTACTGCGTGGAGGCGGGGGCCAACAACTGGCACGTCGCCACCCACCTCTACGCGCCGTTCGGTGTCGCCCTCCCCGGCGGGTCGTGCTACTCCGTCGGCGCGGGCGGGCATGTCGTGGGCGGCGGGTACGGCCTGCTGTCCCGGCAGTTCGGCCTGACGGTGGACTACCTCTACGCGGTGGAGGTCGTGGTCGTCCGGGACGGGCAGCATGCGGAGGTGGTGGTCGCGCGCCGCGACTCCCCCGAGGAGGAGCTGCGGGACCTGTGGTGGGCGCACACCGGCGGGGGCGGCGGGAACTTCGGTGTGGTGACCCGGTACTGGTTCAAGGGGCTGCCCAAGCCGCCGAGCGAGGTGCTGCTCAGCGCCGTCGCCTGGCCGTGGGAGGAGCTGAAGGACGAGCCGGAGCGCTTCAAGTCCCTGGTGCGCAACTACGGGCTGTTCTTCGAGTACGAGAACACCCAGCGGCTCCCGGCGGCGCTGCGCGGCGACTTCACCGACATGTTCACGCTGCTGAAGCTGACCCACTACTCCAACGGCAAGATCGGTCTGATCACCCAGCTCGACGCCACCCGGCCGGACAGCGTCGAGCGGCTGGACGCCTTCCTCGACTGGATCACCCAGGACCTGCACGTCGAGCGCTCGCCGCTGGACCGGCGGATGGGTGAGCACGCCCCGATGGGCGGGCTGGAGGTACCGACCCGGCTGCCCTGGCTCACCGCCACCCAGACCCTCAACGGCTCGGGTGACAACCAGTGCGGCAAGTACAAGTCGGCGTACATGACGCGCGGTTTCACCGAGCCGCAGCTCACCGCGATCTTCGAGGCGCTGACGCGGGAGGACTACCAGAACCCGCAGGCGCTGCTCCAGGTCGACTCCTACGGCGGCGCGATCAACCTCCCCGACCGCCACGAAACCGCCGTGTACCAGCGCAGTTCGGTGCTGAAGCTCCAGTACCAGACGTACTGGAGGAACGAGGACTCCAACGAGGACGGTGTCGCCGACCACCACGACGCCGACGTCGACCCGTCGATCGCGGCGCCGCATCTGCGCTGGATCCGCGAGTTCTACCGCGATGTCTACGCGGAGACCGGCGGGGTGCCGGTGCTGCAGCCGGACGGTGCGGCCGGCGGCGACGCGCCGCTGCCGGTGACGGACGGCTGCTACATCAACTACCCCGACACCGACCTCGACGACCCGGAGTGGAACACCTCCGGCCAGTCCTCGCACCGCCTCTACTACGGCGACAACTACCGCCGGCTTCAGGGGGTCAAGGAGTACTGGGACCCGCGCAATGTCTTCCGCAACGCCCAGTCCGTCCAGCCGTACACCCGCTGACGGGGTGAGCCGGGAGCGCCGCGCGCGGGTGCGTTCAGCCGACGTGCACCCGCGGGCGCCGTTCCCGGTTCGGTTCGGCCTCGCGCAGCACCTCACGGGTGACCGGTGCGACCTCGCCCTGGCCGAAGAGGAAGAAGCGCAGGAACTGGGCGAACGGGTTGCCCTCGGTCCACTCGAAGTAGATGTGCGGCCGCACTCCGGTGGCATCGCGTACGTGCAGCAGCAGTGCGGCCAGTGCGTTGGAGACGGCGGCGCTCTCCAGGGCGAGCACCCGGAAGCGGCCGTGCAGCACCTCACCGCGGACCCGCATCTCGCTCTCGAACTCCGACGGGTCCTTGATGGTGACCTCGACGAAGATGAAGTCGTCCTCGACCGGGAGGTCGTTGTCGGTGCGGATCTGCTGGAGCTTGTCGCGGTACTCGGCGACGTCGCGCTGGTCGGGCTCGTTGGCGATGAAGCGGATCTTGCGGTGGGCGATGTCGCGGATGAACCGCTCGGCCATGCCGTCGAGCACGACACTGGTCACCCGCAGTTCGAAGGCGCGGGCGAGGCGGGAGATGAACGACAGGAGGATGATGCCGGCGATGAAGCAGGCACCGATCTTCACCCCGTCCGGGCGCTCGATGACGTTCGCCACGGTCGTGTAGAGGAACACCACGGCGATCAGCGCGAAGCCGATCGTCCAGCCGTGCTCCCCCGCGCGCCGGGCGGCGATGGTCACGGCGATGGCCGCGGAACTGATCAGGACGAGGACACCGGTGGCGTAGGCGCTGCCCTGGGCGTCCACACTGGCGTCGAAGATCCAGGTCACCAGGAAGGCGATCAGGGTGAAGACCAGCACCATCGGGCGCACCGCCCGCGCCCAGTGCGGTGCCATGCCGTAGCGCGGCAGGTACTGCGGCATCAGATTGAGCAGACCGGCCATGGCGGAGGCGCCGGCGAACCACAGGATGGCGATGGTGGAGATGTCGTAGACGGTGCCGAAGGCGGAGCCCAGGTAGTCGTGCGCCAGGTAGGCCAGCGCCCGCCCGTTGGCCGGGCCTCCGGGCCGGAACGCCTCCGCGGGGATGAGCAGAGTGGTGATGAAGCTGGTGATGATGAGGAAGACGCTCATGATCACCGCGGCGGTGGTGAGCAGCTTCCTCGCGCCGCGGATCCGCCCCACCGGGCGCTCCTCGGTGTCTCCCGGGTCGCCCTCGATGTGCGGCATCACCGCCACGCCCGTCTCGAAACCGGACAGGCCCAGCGCCAGCTTCGGGAAGACCAGCAGCGCCACTCCGACCATCGCCAGGACGTTGCCGTGCTCGGTGGTCAGCGCCCGGGTCCAGTCGGTCACGACGTGCGAGGCGGTCAGCACGTGCCACAGGCCGGTGACGACCACGACCGCGTTGAGGCACAGATAGAGGCCGACGAGCACCACTGCCACCCCGATCGCCTCCAGGAACCCCTTGAGGAAGACCGCGCCCAGCAGGGCGACCAGGAAGATCGTGATGATCATTTGCTTGTCTTGCAGGGCGCTGGTGAGGTGCGGGTTCTCCACGAGGTGGGTGGCCGCGTCGGCCGCCGAGAGGGTGATGGTGATCAGGAAGTCGGTGGCGGCGAAGCCCAGCAGCGTCAGCACGAACAGCTTGCCCTTCCAGAAGGACAGCAGCCGCTCCAGCATCGCGATCGAGCCCTGGCCGTGCGGGCTCTCCTTGGCGACCCGCCGGTAGACCGGCAGCGCACCGGCGAGCGTCACGATGACCAGGACGACGGTGGCGACCGGCGACAGCAGTCCCGCCGCCAGGGCCGCGATGCCCGGCTGATAGCCCAGGGTGGAGAAGTAGTCCACACCGGTAAGGCACATCACCCGCCACCAGCGCTGCCCCTCGTGGGCGCTGCGCGGCCCGGCGTGCGGACCGGGGTGGTGCGCGGCCATGTCGGCCAGCCCCTCCAACATCCACCCCCGGAAGCGGTGGCGCAGGGCGGCGAGAGAGGACGAGCCCGCAGGGGCGGAGGTGGCCATCGTGCGCTCCAGTCATGCCGCGGAAGCATCAGCCATCGACGAGACGGCCGGGTCAGCGTACGAAATCCGGGACCGGCTGCCGTGGCCATCTCCGGCGGGGCGTGTTCGTGTCCCCGATATGCGGCGCGGCCGGCCGAGCCCGCGCCCGCTCCGCTCGCTCGCATCCGTGGCGCGGTGTGTCAGAGTGAAGTAAGGAGTCGACGACGCGGTCGGCACTTGCTGCCAGAGAGGCGGCCGACATGACCACACGTTCGGATCTGCTCGGCTCGGTCACCGAAAGCTCCCGCACCGCACTGCTGCGGAGCGAGGAGTACGAGGACCTGTTCGACCAGGCCCCGGTGATCTTCGCTGCGCTGAGCGGCCCGCAACATCTGCTGGAGGCGGCGAATCCGGCGTTCTTCGACGTGTTCGGCGGGGAGCGGAGGGCCACCGGCGTACCGGTCGGTGAGCTGTTCCCCGAGCTGGGGAGGCAGGGCGTCCTCGACCGCCTCGACGCCGTGTACCGCACCGGCACCGCGTACCGCGCCCGCGGCGGGCGGCTGGTCGTCGGGACGCCGGGGGCGGAGCGGGAGGGGTTCTTCGACTTCACCTACGAGCCCCGGCGGGACGGGAGCGGGCGCATCGACGGGGTGATCGTGATCGCGGTGGAGACCACCACGCACCACCACGCCCAGCTTCTCGCCGCCGAACAGCGCGCCCTGCTGGAGCAGATCGCGCGCGATGCGGCGCTGGGCGACATCCTCACCGGCATGGCCCGGGCGATCGAGGAGCTCGCTCCCGGCCTGCTCGTCTCCGTCCTGCTCCTCGACCCCGACGGCAAGCACCTGCGGCACGGCACCGGCCCCAGCCTGCCCGACTTCTACAACGAGTTCATCGACGGGATCGCCATCGGCCCCCGGGTCGGCTCCTGCGGCACCGCCGCCTACCTGCGCGCCCCGGTGGTGGCCAGCGACATCGCGGCCGATCCGCGCTGGGAGGGCTACCAGGAGACGGCAGCACGGGCCGGGCTGGCGGCGTGCTGGTCCACCCCGATCATGAGCGGTGACGATCAGCTGCTGGGCACCTTCGCGATGTACCACCGCACCCCCAAGGAGCCCGAGGACAAGGACGTGGCCCTCAGCGCCGCGTTCGCCCGGATCACCGCGCTGGCCATCGAACGCCACCGCGCCCTGGAGGCCGGCCGCGCCGCCCAGGAGCGGGAGAAGGCGGCCCGGGAGGACCTGGCCTTCGTGCTGGAGGCCAGCACCGCGATCACCCGCGAGCCGCACTACTTCGACTGTCTGCAGTGCATGGCCCGGCTGACCGTTCCCGCGCTGGCGCCGCTGTGCACCGTCCATGTGGTGGAGGACGGCCGGACCCGGCGGATCGCGACGGCCGCCACCGACCCGGCCACGGAGTGCCTGCTCGCCTCCGCCGGCATCCGCGACGACATCGACCGCGCGCTCGCCCGCGTCCTCAGCTCCGGCAGGACGGAGACCGGCGGCAACTGCACCCCTGCCCTCACGGCGCGGCCCGACATCACCGGCTACGCCTGCGTCCCGCTCACCACCCGTGGCCGCACCTTCGGCGTGCTGACCCTCCTGGCCACCGACCGGCCGCTGGACGGCCATGTCGTCGCCCTCGCCGAGGAACTCGCCCGCCGGGCCGCCTCCAGTGCCGACAACGCCCACCAGTTCACCGACCGGGTCCGGCTCGCCCGCGATCTCCAGGCCGGGCTGCTGCCGCCCGAGCTGCCCTCGATACCGGGCGCCGAGCTGGCGGCGTCGTACCACCCCGCCGGTGAAGGGCTCGACGTGGGCGGCGACTTCTACGACGTCTTCCCGCTGCCCGACGACCGCTGGGCGCTGATGGTCGGCGATGTCTGCGGGCGCGGCGCGGCGGCCGCCACCACCACCGGAATGGTCCGCCACACCGCGCGCGCCGCGGCGCGGCTGCTCAACGACCCGGCGGACGTGGTCACGGCCATCAACGAGGCACTGACCGAGGGCACGACCGAGGACACCTTCGTCTCACTGGTCTACGGCGAACTGCGCCACGCCGGCTCCCGTCTGTCGCTGGATCTGATGCGCGCCGGTCATGTGCCCCCGCTGGTACGCCGCGCCGACGGCACCGTCGAGGAACTCGCCCACCCGGGGCTGCTGCTGGGCATCGAGCGGGACGTCGCCGGGACGCCGTGCCACATCGAGCTGTCCCGGGGCGACAGCCTCGTGCTGGTCACCGACGGCATCACCGAAGCCCGCTCCGCCGAGGGCACGTTCTTCGACGAGCACCGCCTGGCCGACGCCCTGATGTCGCTGCCGGGCGCCGCGCCGACGGCCGCCGCGGTGGTCGCGGCGGTCACCGCCGCGGTGACCGCCTTCGCGGGCGACTCCACACCGGACGACCAGGCAGCGCTGGTTCTGACGGCCACCTGACGGGGACGTCCCGTCAGGCGCCGCTGCGCCTACGGCCTTCCGGGACGCACCCGGGTGGGCAGCGTCGGCAGCACCTTGCCCCGTGCGCCCACGTGCGGCGCACCGTTGCCGGTCCGCGCGGCCATGAGGAAGTCCGGGAGCTGATACGGCTCGGCGGCGTCGATGTCGACCTGGTAGCCGAGGTCTCCCAGGCTCGCCACGGTCATCCGGCTCATCGGGTTTCCGGCCTCGGCGATCGTCGGGGACATCAGTTCCGCGCCGAACACCGCCTCGCGCCAATGGCTCCCGGCGCTGCCCTCGCCACCGACATTCGCGACCGGTACCGGCTCGGGATTTCCGGAGCCGACCAGAGTGCCGAATTCCTGCATGGCGCCAGGGCCGACAAAGGTCGGATTCGTTCCGGGGAAATCCTTCAGCAGGCCGAATTCCGGCCACACGCTGCCGATTCCCAGCACATGAGCCATCTCGTGCGTGATGACGTCGTTGAGGGTGCCGTCCTCCTCCATCCGGGCCAGGTCCGCGGTGTCGAACCGCATGATGCCCTTGGCGGGCAGCCCGGCCCCCGTGGCGGCCGTGTCGCCCCGGATATCGGTGGGCCCGGCCATTCCCAGGATGCCGAACACGTCGTCGATCGGTACGCCTTCCGCCTCGATCAGCAGGTCGTCGATGACGTCGTTGCCGATCACCGCGGTTTCCAGGTCACCGACGATGACGCCGGTCCAGCGTTCGGCAGCCGCGGCGAACGCGTCTTCCTGGCTCTGCGTGAGCCCACCGAGGAAGCGGACCTCAATGGTGAACGGGGAGGTCGTCGCGGCGAGCTTCGCGGCGCGTTGCGCGTCCGCGACCGCCCGGTAGGTCTTGAATTCAAACGTAACTTGCTTTCCCATGGCTACCGCTCCCCTCTCAAGCGAGCCATGCGTTTCTCATAGTCCGTCTCTCCTGTCAACGCTACCCAAGAAGGCCGTTGTAGACAGGGCAACCAACTGGCGCACCAGGGGCTGCCCCGTGGTGCGCGGAGCCCCTATTTTGGGCTCATGGAGCCGATGCTGCAGACGCCTTCGGAGGACCCCGGCCACCCCGGCCCGCTGCGCCGGCTCTCGCTCGCCGAGCTGCGCCGGCGGACGAGCATGAAGTGGCGCACCTATCCGCCGGACGTGCTGCCGCTGTGGGTCGCCGAGATGGACGTGCCGCTCGCCGCACCCGTCGTCCGGGCGCTCACCGAGGCCGTGGCACTCGGCGACACCGGCTACCCGGCGGGCACGGAGTACGCCCGGGCGCTGGCCGGTTTCGCCCGCGCGCGGTGGGACTGGGACGGGCTCGCCGTGGAGCGGATGACGGTCGTGCCCGACGTGATGCTGGGCATCGTCGAGGTCCTGAAGCTGGTCACCCGTGCGGGAGACCCGGTCGTCGTCAACTGCCCGGTGTATCCGCCGTTCTACCAGTTCGTGTCCCACATGGACCGGCGCGTCCTGGAGGCGCCCCTGGGGCCGGATCTGCGAATCGATCCGGCCGCGCTGGAGGCCGCGTTCCGGCGGGCCGTCGCGGGCGGCGGACGCCCCGCGTTCCTGCTGTGCAGCCCGCACAACCCGACCGGGACCGTACACAGCGCCGAGGAGCTGGCCGCTGTCGCGGCGCTCGCCGCCCGCTACGGGGTACGGGTCGTCGCCGACGAGATCCACGCCCCGCTGGTGGCTCGGGACACCGCCTTCGTGCCCTATCTGAGCGTGCCCGGGGCGGCTGACGGCCTGTCACTGATGTCGGCGTCCAAGGCGTGGAACCTGGCCGGACTCAAGGCCGCGCTGGCCGTCGCGGGTCCCGAAGCCGCCGAGGATCTGGCGCGGATGCCGGAAGAGGTCGGCCACGGCCCCAGCCACCTCGGCGTCCTCGCCCACACCGCGGCGCTGCGGGACGGCGGTGACTGGCTCGACGCGCTGCTCGCCGACCTCGACGACAACCGCCGGCTGCTCACCGCTCTGCTGGCCGAGCAGCTGCCCACGGTCCGCTACCGCCCGGCCGCCGGGACCTTCCTCGCCTGGCTCGACTGCCGCCCGCTCGGCCTCGGCGACAACCCCGCCGAGGTCTTCCTCGCACGCGGCCGCGTGGCGCTCAGCCCCGGCCCGGACTTCGGCACCGGCGGCGCCGGCCACGTACGCCTGAATCTGGCCACGTCGCCCGAAGTGCTCACCGAGGCGGTCCGCAGGATGGCCGCCGCGGTGACCTGAACCGGTAGCTGATGCCGGCTCACGTCCAGGGGATGCCCGGCCCGCGGGGAAGTCGCCGGCCGCCCGGCGTCGTTGGCCGCGTACCACCATTTTGGAGCGCGGCGGATTTCTCCATACGATCCAGCGATGATCACAAGAAAACGGCTGGCGGCCGGGGTGTGCGGGCTGCTCGCCGCCATGGGCGTCGCCCTTCTTCCCACCCCCGCCACGGCCGGTGAGCCGGACGCGAAACCGTCCCCCAAGGTCGAGCTGACGCTCGATGTCAGCGGCTCGATGCGCGCCCGCGACATCGACGGCCAGAGCCGGATGGCCGCCGCCAAGCAGGCGTTCAACGAGGTGCTCGACGCGGTGCCGCAGGACGTCCAGCTCGGCATACGCACCCTCGGCGCCAACTACCGCGGCGAGGACCGGAAGGTCGGCTGCAAGGACACCCGCCAGCTCTACCCGGTCGGCCCGCTCGACCGGACCGAGGCGAAGACGGCGGTGGCGACGCTCACCCCCACCGGCTGGACGCCCATCGGCCCCGCCCTGCTGGGCGCGGCCCAGGACCTCAAGGGCGGTGACGGGACCCGCCGGATCGTGCTCATCACGGACGGCGAGGACACCTGCGCCCCGCTCGACCCGTGCCAGGTGGCCCGCGACATCGCCGCCCAGGGCATCCACCTCACCGTCGACACCCTCGGTCTGCTGCCGGACGCCAAGACCCGCAAGCAGCTGAGCTGCATCGCGGAGGCCACCGGCGGGACGTACACCTCCGTGCAGCACACCAAGCAACTGCGCGACCGGGTGCACCAGTTGGTGGAGCGAGCGGCCGATCCGGTCGTCACGCCGGTGCCGGCCGAGGGCAGCCGGCAGTGCGCCGACGCCCCCAAGCTCAAGCCCGGTCTCTACACCGACCGTGAGAAGTTCGCCGAGCACCGCTGGTACCGGGTCGACGTCCGGCCGGGCCAGGAGCTGCGCGCGGCGGTGAGCATCGGCGCCGACCGCGCCGTCAACAACGACTACGGGGTGCTGCTGCGGGCCTCGACCGTGCACGGCCGGGAGATCGTGCGCGGCGCGGAGGCCGGCGACGGGCGGACCGATGTGATCTCGTCCGGGCTGCGCTACCCCAAGGCGCCGATGGACGCCCCGGACGGCGCGGAGGAGGCGCCGGCGGAGACCGTCTGCCTCCAGGTCAGCAACTCCTTCTCGGCGCCCGCCTCGGTCCGGACCGATCCCGGCATGCCCGTCGAGCTGTCCGTCGATCTGGTGGACGGCCCCAGCGACGCGTCCGACGCGGCCTCCTTCGGCCTCGGTCACGGCTGGTGGCTGCTGGGCGCCCTGACGCTGGCCGGTCTGGTGGCCGGTCTGCTGTGGGGCTGGATCTCCCGTTGGCGCGTGACCGTGTGGAGGACCAACTGATGCGCACCGTACGCATACTGACCACCGCCGTGCTGGCGGGCGCCGGCCTCCTCGGCCTGGCGGGCGGCGCGCACGCCGACAGCGCCACGCCGAGCCCGTCCGCGAGTGAGAGCACGGGAGCGGCCGGCCCCACCGAGGCCGGCACCTCCTTCCGGACGGCGACCGCCGTCAAGCCGGACCAGCCCGCCACGGCCGACGCCTCGACCGGTGACTACCTCTACTGGGTGCTGCCCGTGGACGTGGCCCAGCGCGCCACCGTCAAGGCCAAGGTGACCCTCCCGCCGGCGGCTTCCCGGCACGGGGCGGCCACCTGGCGGCTCGATGTGTACGACGGGCTGCGGCGCCGCCAGGCGTGCACCTACGGCACGCAGTCCCGCTCGGCGGCCGCGGACGCCGGCACGGTCGAGCTGTCCTGCACGCTGCGCACGGTCCGCTCCTGGGCGGAACCGTGGGCCAACGACCCGCTGCCCGGCAGCTATTACGTACGGCTGACGGTCGTCGATCTGCCGCAGGAGGACCTGGGGCAGCCGGTACACACCGAGGTCGAGGCGTCCGTGGCCGACCAGGGCGGCGCGCAGGCGGTGGACGGCTCGCTGGCCGCTCCCCTGGTGCCCGGCGCCGGGTCCGCCACCGCGAAGGCGGACGACGCCGGCTCCTCCCCGCGCCCGGCGGCCATGGCCGAGCCGGACGGGGGCTGGTCCTCCGGCCGGTGGAACGACCGCTGGCTGTGGACCGCGGCGGGCGGTGCCCTCGCGGCCCTCGCCGGTATCGCGGGCTACCGCGCCACCCGCGGCTCGGGCCGCCCGGCACGGATCCCGCCGGGCGCCTGACCCGCCCGGGGCGGTCCCGCCGGAGTGCGGGGCCGCCTCACCCGGATCTCTTCAGCACACCACGCGGCCGGCGCCTCCAACGAGGCGCCGGCCGCGGCGCGTTGCCACCGGAGCGCCGCGCCGGTCAGCAGTCGCAGCAGCTGCAACATTCGCAGCAGTCACAGCAGTCGCACGAGTCACAGCAGTCGCAGTCCCGGCACCAGCCCTCGTGCTTCCGGCGGGACCACGGACCCTCGTACTCCTCCGCGCAGCACAGCCGGCAGGTGCAGAACAGGCCGATGGCGACCGCACAGCCGGCGAGGAGGCCGCGGGGCTTCTTCGGCGGGTGCGGGAAGCGCGGCATGCCGCCGTGGCCGCCGCCGTCCCCGCCCCCGTGGCCGCCACCGTGGCCACCGGGCCCGGAGGGCGGCACCGGACCGCCGGCATAGGGATTCTGCGCGGCGTTCAGGGGGCCGCCGTACGGCCCGGCGGCCGGCGCCCAGCCGTGCTGCGCGGGCCCGCCGGTTCCGTTGCGGTACGGGTTCCGGTCGTGCCCCTGGTGCGCGCAGGTGGTGGTGCCGAAGGCGCGGTCCACCGAGCGCCGCAGCTCGTGCACCAGCAGTACGTGCACCAGCGTGGCGTCCGCGAACTCCACGTCGCGGAGGGCGAGTCGGATGCCGTGCAGCGCGTCGTCGCACAGCCGGCGGGCCTGGGCGGTGGTGGCGCCGGTGGCGGTGAGCGGGTTCCAGGCGCCCTCGGCGGCGTCCGCGGCGCGGTCCTCCACGGCGTCCAGGAGATGCGCCAGCCGGCCGAAGAACCGGCCGGCCTCGGCCAGCGGCGCGGCGTTGCCCGGGCGGCCCGCCAGCACCGCGGTGTGTGCGAAGGCGGCCGCGGTCGCCGTTTCGGTGGGTTCGGTGATGACCGTCAACGGGGTGCCGGGGCCGGCCAGTTCCTCGATGCCCAGCTGCCGGTCGACCGCGTCGACGAGGACGGCGGTGTCGAAGCCGAGGGCGGCGCCGGTGCGCGCCCCGGCCCGGTCCCAGCCGGCCGCGACCTTGCGCGCGGCGGCGGCCACCGGCCGGCGGCGCAACAGCCCGTTCCGGTCGGCGACATGGTCGCGTATCTTCGCCGAGGCGAGCACGAGGGAGACCGACGCGGCGAGCCGTGCGCCCTCGCCCTTGGCGACGGAGGCGGTGCGCATGCCCCGGAGCGGGCAGGGGCCGGCGGTCCGGCGGGCGCCTTCGGTGGGACCTGCCTGGGCGTCGGTGAGGACGGAGACGATCAGTCCGTCGTAGTTGGTCACGACCCGCGCGAACTGGCCGTGGTCGCCGCGCAGGGCGAGACAGAGGCCGCACAGGTGGGCCATCCACTCGGCTTTGAGCCCTTGGGACAGCCGATGGGTGCAGGGCCTGACGATTCCGAACATGTGAAACCCCCGTGAGACGTCGGAACGGTGGAGCCGCCCGGCAGGGGCCGCCTGGCCGGACAGCGGCAGCAGATCGTACCGACAAGGCCGTTGACCTGCATACACGGCCCTCGGACGGATTTCCCTGACGTATCGTCAGGTCGGTCTTTGGAGCCCCGGCCCGGCGTCAGGCCGTCCGCTGCGGGTGGGTACCGGCGGGCCGTCCCTCAGAGACCGGGTTGCGGGTGGGCGACCCGGTGCGGACGGCGTTCCTGATGCACCTCGACTCCGAGCGGTACCCGTCGGCGGTGGCCGTGGCCTTCGAGATCAACGAGTGGTCGGCGAGGGCTCCGGGGCCGGGTGGGACGGGCCCGGTCCCGGGTGCGGGCGCAGCCGGGCGGCGAGGACCGCGACGTCGTCCTCGGCATGCGTCCCGTCCAGGCGCAGCAGCACCTCGTCGAGGACCTCCTCCATACCGGCCCCCGAGGGCAGCCGCAGCCGGGCCAGCCGGGCCATGGAGTCGTCGATGTCCTCACCGCGGCGCTCGACGAGGCCGTCGGTGAACATCAGCAGGGTCTCGTCGGGGCTGAGGGGGCGGGTGATCAGGTCGTAGCCGCCGACGCCGGTGCCCAGGGGCGGGCCGACCGGCACCGGCACCAGCTCCGCGGTGCCGTCGCGGCCGAAGACGGCCGGAGGGAGGTGGCCGGCGCTGGCGAACCCGGCGAGGCCGCGCGCCGGATCCACCCGGGCCAGCAGGCAGGTCGCCGGACGGCGGCCTTCGTCCTCGGACACCGCGGTGTCGAGCTGCCGCAGGACGCGGTGCGGCGGCAGGTCGGTGGAGGCGACGTAGCGGAGGGTGGAGCGGTAGGCGTTCATGTCGACGGCCGCGTCCAGGCCGTGCCCCATGACGTCGCCCATGACGAGCAGGGTGCGCCCGTAGTGGAGCCGGACCGTCTCGAACCAGTCGCCGCCCACCAGGGCGCTGGAGCCGGACGGCAGGTAGCGGGTGGCGAGTTCCAGGTTGGGGTGCGGCCGGCCGGGCTCGGCCAGCAGGGCCCGCTGGAGGTCCATCGCGGTGCGCTGCACCGAGGCGTACCGGCGGGCGTGGGTGAGGTGGCGGGCGGCCAGCCGCGCCGCGTGGTGGACCGTCGCGGTCTCGTCCTCGGCGAAGCGGCCGCCGGCCCGGAGGGCGAGCAGGACGCCGTGGGCGCGGCCGTGCACGGGCAGCGGGACCGCCAGGACGTCGACGGACATGCCGCCCTTCAAGGTGCCGGTGGCGGCGACCGGGCGGTCCTCGTCCAGTGCACGCAGTGCGGGCGGCCGGCCGTCGGGCTGCCCGGTCCCGTCGTCGGGGAACTGCGCCTGGAGCACCTTCACCAGGCCCGCCGACGCCACCCGCCGCAGCGCCGGGGCCCGGGCCGCCGGCCGCGCCGCGGCGGGCTCCGCGGGGAGGAGGTCGACGGCGGCGGCGTCACACACGTGCCGGCACAGGAATCGGGACAGCTCGGCGCAGGTGGTCCGCTCGTCCAGCGTGGTGCCGATCTGTTCGGCGGCTTCCTCCTCCACGCGCAGCCGGGCCCGTAGGCGTGCGGCGTCGGTGTCCCGACCCGCATCCGAGCCGTCCCGGTTCGACAAGGCCACCTCCAGGGCACCGCGTCCGCCTCGGGCGGATTCGCTCCTGATGCACCCATACCACCCGCCGGGCCGAATCCCGGCCCGGCGCGGCGGCCCCGGGGGAGGTCAGCTCAGTACGCCCATGCCCAGCAGGCCGAAGAGCAGCACGCCGACCAGGATGCGGTAGATCACGAAGGAGTTGAAGGAGTGCTTGGCCACGAACTTCAGCAGCCAGGAGATCGAGGCGTAGGCGACGGCGAAGGAGACGACCGTGCCGATGGCCAGCGGGAGGACGGCGGCACCGCTGCCCATCGCGTCCTTCAGCTCGTAGATGCCCGCGCCGGTGAGGGCCGGGATGCCGAGGAAGAAGGACAGCCGGGTGGCGGCGACGCGCTCCAGGTCGAGGATGAGGCCGGTGGACATGGTGGCGCCGGAGCGGGAGAAGCCCGGGAAGAGCAGGGCGAGGATCTGTGAGCAGCCGACCCACATGGCGTCCTTGAGGGAGGTGTCGTCCTCCCCGCGCTTGTGCCGGCCCATCTGGTCCGCCGCCCACATCACACCACTGCCGACGATCAGCGATCCCGCCACCACCCACAGGGAGGCGAGCGGGCCCTCGATCAGGGGCTTGGCGGCGAGGCCGACCACGACGATCGGGATGGTGGCGTAGATCACCCACCAGGCGAACTTGTAGTCGTGGTGGTAGCGCTCCTCGCGGTTGCCCAGGCCGCGGAACCAGGCGCCGACGATGCGCACGATGTCCTTGCCGAAGTAGACGAGCGCCGCGGCGATGGCACCGACCTGGATGACGGCGGAGAAGCCGACGACGGCCTTGTCGTCGACGGGAATTCCCATCAGGCCCTCGGCGATCTTGAGATGGCCGGTGGAGGAGACCGGCAGGAATTCCGTCACCCCCTCGACGGCTCCGAGGACGACGGCTTGGCCGATGCTGATCGCGCTCATGGGATCCATTTCTGGCGACGGGTGGGCGCAGGACGCGCCTGCGCGCGTGGTGCGCGCAGGCGACTGTGACTGTACTGGTGGTTTGACTGCCCGGCGGACGGGAAGGCCACCGCAGCCCCCCGGTGACGGACGAGGTGCGCCCCTGCTGCCCGGACGTCTACAGTGCGTCGGACGGTCTACAACACTGTAGACGAGTGAGGGGAGGAAAGGTTCCATGGCCGAGGCACAGGTCCGGCGCCGGCCCGCGAGCGGCGAGCGGCCCACCCCCGGCAAGCAGCGTGACGCGTTCTTCGACAATGCCAAGTACCTGGCCATCGTGCTGGTGGCGATGGGCCACGCCTGGGAGCCGCTCTACGCCGGCAGCCGGAGCGCGGCCGCCCTCTATCTCTTCGTCTACGCCTTCCACATGCCGGCCTTCACCGTCATCTCCGGCTACTTCTCACGCAGCTTCGACATGCGCCGCGACCGGCTGCAGCGCCTGGTCACCGGCGTCGCCGTCCCGTACCTCGTCTTCCAGATCGCCTACGCGCTGTTCCGCTACGCGGCGGGCGACAAGCCGGACCTCTCGGTCAGCCTGCTCGACCCGTGGTTCCTCACCTGGTTCCTGGCGGCGCTGTTCCTCTGGCGGCTGACCGCGCCGCTGTGGCGGATCGTGCGCTGGCCGGTACCGCTGGCCCTGGCCGTCGCCGCGCTGGCCTCGACCTCCCCGGACCTCGGCAGCGACCTCGATCTCCAGCGGGTGCTCCAGTTCCTGCCGTTCTTCGTCCTCGGGTTGTGCCTGCGGCCGGAGCACTTCGCCCTGGTGCGCCGCCGGGAGGCGCGGATCGCCGCCGTACCGGTTCTGGTCGGCGCGCTGGCCTTTGCCTACTGGGCCGTGCCGCGGATGAACGACGCATGGCTCTATCACACCGACAGCGCGCAGAATCTGGGCGCGCCGTGGTGGACGGGCATGCTGATGCAGCCGGCCATGTTCGGGTGCTCGCTGCTGCTCACGGCCTGCTTCCTGGCCTGGGTGCCGGGCCGCCGGGCCTGGTGCACCGCCCTGGGCGCCGGCACGCTCTACGGCTATCTGCTGCACGGCTTCCTGGCCAAGGCGTCCCGCTGGTGGAACTGGTACGACGCTCCGTGGGTGCACACGCCGTGGGGTGCCGTCGCCGTCACGCTGATCGCCGCGGCGGTCGTCACGCTGCTGTGCACGCCCCCCGTCCGGCGCGCCCTCCGCTGCGTCATGGAGCCGCGGATGGACTGGGCCTTCCGCCCCGTCCGCCGCTGTACGGCCCCGGCCCCGGGCGGCGGCCGGGGGTGACCGCGCACGGCGTCCCGGCGGCCCGGGACGACCGCCCCCCTGCGTGAGGTGCTCGCGCGGGGCCGGCGCGGGCGCCACGACCGGACCGGCGGCCGACCCGCACGGCACCGACCGTCCGCGCCCCGCGGCCGCAGGGTGACGGCGTGCTCACCGTGCGGCGCCGGGCCGCGCGGCGAGCGCCCCGGAAGCCCCCGGTGCCGCCCGCCGCCCGGGCGGCGGCGGTTGCTCCGGCGGATAGCATCAGTACTGTTGGCGTGGCTCATTCGCGCGGCGGCGGCGCAACATCTGGCCGATCGGCTGCTTGGCACGGCGTGCTCGAACTGCCCGTGGGACGGCCGGCAACGACATGACCCCACGCCACCCGAACTCAGCAGAGGCGCCGATCATGGAACCAGCTGCCGCGGCATCGCCACCCCGCACCGGCATCAGCCTGCGTCAGCTGCTGATGGCGCTGGGTGAGCCCCTGGTCGAACTGCAGGCCGCGCCCGCCGGTCTGGAGGTCGAGATCCGCAGCGTCGCCCTGCTCGACCCCGAGGACCCGCCGATAACCCGCCCCGGCGAGCTGGTCCTCGCGATAGGCGCCCGCGGCCGTGCCGCGTTCCCCGCGCTGCGGGCCGGCGGACGTGACGGCGCGGCCGCCGTCGCGGTCAAGCTGGACACCCCCGCACAGGCCGCGGCGCTCAGCGAGACCGCGGTCGAGGCCGGCGTCGCGCTGCTGTCCGTACGGAGCGAGGCGCGCTGGGAACAGATCGACGCACTGGCCCGCACGGCCCTCGACAGCACAGCGCAGTGGCGGCCCGGCGAGCCGCTGGAGGAGGGCGACCTCTTCTCGCTCGCCCAGACCACCGCCGTCCTCACCGGCGGCATCGTCAGCATCGAGGACACCGCCAACCGCGTGCTGGCCTACTCGCGTTCCACGAACACCGACGAGGTCGACGATCTGCGGCGGCTGTCCATCCTGGGCTGGCAGGGCCCGGAGGCGTATCTCGCGCGGCTGCGCAAGTGGGGCGTCTTCCAGCGGCTGCGTGCCTCCGACGACGTGATCAACATCGACAGCCACCCCGAGCTGGGGATCCGCCGTCGGCTCGCGGTGGCCATCCGGTCCGGGGAACGGCAGCTGGGCACGATCTGGGTGCAGGAGGGTGCGACGCCGCTGAGCGAGCACTCCGATCAGGCGCTGCTGGGCGCCGCCCGGGTCGCCGCGCTGCACCTGGTGCGGCGCCGCCGGGAACTCTCGGCGGACCTGACGCTGACCCGCACGCTGGCGGCCGGACTGCTGGAGGGCACCACCGGGCCGCAGCCGCTGGCGTCCCACCTCGGCCTGGACGCGGGCCGCCCGGCCGCCGTCCTGGGCTTCTCCTACGGCTCCGCCGAGGCCACCCCGCCCGAGCTGACCCGCGCCGAGGTGACCAACCTGGTGTCGGTGCACACCGCCGCCCGGCACCGCAGCGCCCTGGTCACCCAGGCCGACTCCCGGATCTACGTCCTGCTGCCGCAGCTGCCGCGCAGCATCGACCTCGGCACCCTGCGCGCCTGGGGCCAGGACATCACCGACGCCGCGCAACGCCACCTGGGCCTGTCGCTGCGCGGTTCGGTCGGCCGCATCGTGCCGGGGCTGGGCGAGGTGCCCGCGTCGCGGCGCGAGGCGGACCGGATCCTCGACGCGATGGTGAGCGTGGGCGTCGCCACCACCGTCGCGGCGCTGCCCGACATCCAGGCGGAGGTGCTGGTCAGCGAGGTGCTGGCGCTGCTCTCCGCGCATCCCGGCATGCGCGACCCGCGGCTGACCGCGCTGGTCGCGCACGACAGCCGCAGCCAGGGGCAGTTGGCGGAGAGCGTGCTCGCGTACCTCAACGCCTTCGGTGACGTCCGGGCCGCGGCCGCCGAGCTGCACGTACACCCCAACACCCTGCGCTACCGCATACGGCGTGCCGAGGAGCTGACCGGGCTCGACCTCGGCCGGCCCGACCAGCGGCTGCTGGCCATGCTGCAGCTGCGGCTGCCGGCCGCCACCTGAGCCACTGCCGCCAGGGCCGTCGCCCCCGGCTCCACACCCACCCATAAGCCCGTAATTCTCCTAAACTGGGCGAGGTGCTCCATTGAGCTGACGGGCTGGCGATCATGACCTCGGAGAACGCGCCGCCGGGCGGATCCGGGCGGGCATGCGACATCGCGAAGGCGGCCACGGCCGAACTGGACGCGCAGGGGCGGGTGGTTTCCTGGACCCGGGCCGCGGAGCGGCTGCTCGGCTACCGTGCCGAAGAAGTCCTCGGCCGGCCCGCGACCCAGCTGCTGGCGCTGCCCGGCGATGTGGCGCGGGCGGCCGCGGTGGCGCGGTGGTGCCGGGCCGGGGACGGCTGGGGCGGCTCGGTCGCGGTGCGCCACCGGGACGGCCGGGACGTACAGCTGGCCATGCAGGTCACCGCCGTGCTGGACGGGGCCGACGGCGCGGAGCGCTGGTCGGTGCTGGCCCTGGAGGAGTGGCGGCTGCCGGGCGGCGGTGTCAACCAACTGATGCTGGAGCCCTTTCTGGCGCGCGCCCCGGTCGGTATGGCCGTACTGGACACCGATCTCCGCTACGTCTGGGTGAACGACGTACTGGAGCGGCTGATCCCGCTGGAACGGCGGCTGGGCCGGACCGTCGACGAGGTGCTGCCCCCGCTGGAGGCCGAGGCGTTCGACACCCGGATGCGGCGGGTGCTGCGGACCGGCGCCCCGGTGATGGACTACGAATTCCGCAGCCCCACCTACGCCGACCCCAACCAGGAACGCGCCTACTCGGCGTCCTTCTTCGGGCTGACCGCCCCCCAGGGCGGCCGGATCGGCATCTGGTACATGGTCATCGACGTCACCGAGCGCTGGCGCGCCCAGGAGCGCCTCGCCCTGCTCAACGACGCCAGCGCCCGGATCGGCAGCACCCTGGACGTCACCCGCACCGCGCAGGAACTGGCGGACGTCGCGGTGCCGGCGCTCGCCGACTTCGTGGCGGTCGATCTGCTGGACTCGGTGCTGCGCGGTGAGGAGCCGGTGCCCGGGCCGGTCGACAGCACCCCGACGATGCGCCGCTCCGGACAGCAGTCGGTCAACGAGGGCTGCCCGGAGGCGGGCCTGGCGGTGGGCGAGGCCGTCCAGCGCTCGCCGTCCTCCCCGATCGCCCACTGCCTGCTCGCGGGCGAGTCCCTGGTCGAACCCGTCCTGGACTTCGCCACCAGCACCTGGGTGACCGAGGACCCCGTACGGGCCGCGGTGATCCGCCGCTTCGGGTTCCGTTCCGTGATGGTGGCGCCGGTGCAGGCCCGCGGCATCACGCTGGGCGCGGCGTCGTTCTTCCGGACCCGCCGGCTGGGGCCCTTCACGCCGGACGACGTACAGCTCGCCGAGGAACTGGTCGCCCGCGCCGCGGTGTGCGTGGACAACGCACGGCGCTTCACCCGCGAGCGCACCGCGGCCCGGATGATGCAGCAGAACCTGCTGCCGCACGAGCTGAGCGGCGGCGCGGCGCTGGAGGTGGCCTCCTGGTACTTCCCGGCCGACGCCCCGAGCGGGGTGGGCGGGGACTGGTTCGACGTGATTCCGCTGTCCGGGGCGCGGGTCGCCCTGGTCGTCGGGGACGTCGTGGGGCACGGCATCAACGCCGCGGCCACCATGGGCCGGCTGCGCACCGCGGTACGGACGCTGGCCAATCTGGACCTGCCACCCGACGAACTGCTGGCGCGCCTGGACGACCTGGTCATCGGCCTGGTCAAGACGCACGGCGCGGAACCGGTGGCGGGCTCGGAGAACGCCGGGGTGGCCGCCACGTTCATGGGGGCGACCTGCCTGTACGCGGTGTACGACCCGGTCAGCAGGCGCTGCAGCATGGCCCGCGCCGGGCATCTGCCGCCCGCGATCGTCGGGCCCGACGGCGCCGTCGACCTGCCCGACCTGCCCGCCGGGCCGCCGCTGGGCCTGGGGTCCCTGCCGTTCGAGGCGGTCGAGCTGGAGCTGGCCGAGGGCAGCCTGCTCGCGCTCTACACCAACGGGCTGATCGAGACCTGCGACCGGGACATCGGCGTCGGGCTGGCCCGGCTGACCCATGCCCTCGCGGTGTCCGGGCCGGTGCTGACGGACATCGGCGGGAGCGTGGTCGAGGCGCTGCTGACCGGCCCGCCGTCCGACGACGCCGCGCTGCTCCTGGCCCGCACCCGCGCGCTGGACGCGCAGCAGGTCGCCTCCTGGGAGCTGTCCACCGACCCCGCCGTGGTCGGCAGCGCCCGTGTCCTGGCCGGCCGGCAGCTGGCTGAGTGGGGCATGGACGACCTGCTGTTCACCACGGAGCTGGTGGTCAGCGAGCTGGTCACCAACGCCATCCGGCACGGCACCGGCCCCATCACCCTGCGGCTGATCCGGCAGGACGCGCTGATCTGCGAGGTCTTCGACGCCGGCAGCACCGCCCCGCACCTGCGCCACGCCCGCACCACCGACGAGGGCGGCCGCGGGCTGTTCATCGTCGCGCAGCTCACCCGCCGCTGGGGCACCCGTTACACCCCGACGGGGAAGATCATCTGGACCGAGCAGGAGGTACCGGCCATGACGTAGCGGCGCCGCCGTCGACGGCGCCGCTGTCCTGCCGGGCTCCCGGCCGCCGGAATCCGCAGTCCCGTCACCCGGCGTTCGGTCACTCGTCGTGCTCGCTTCGTGCGGTGGTGGTGGGGTGGGCGGGCGCGGGTCAACTCACGCCGAGGAGCGGGTGGTTGGCGCCCGGCCGGCCCTGCGGCCGCCGGGTCCCGGGCCGGGCGGACGCCGCTCACCAGCGGCGGGACGCCGCACGCGAGTCGGCCGGTCCGGGCTCGTGCATTGGCCGGCTGTACAGCCATCGGGGCCGAATTTGTCGTCCCTCACAAATACGCCGCCGCTCATCGCCACATACGCTGACGCAAATCGATTACCGGACGTGATGCGGCTCACCTCTCACGAGGAGGACGGGCCATCGGCGCGGCGGCGCGAGGAGCGCTCCCCACCCGCGCGGGCATCCGAGGTCGGGGCCCCTGTGCCGCCGCTTCGAAATTCGTCAGGGCCATGATCGCCACCTGCCAGCACCCGGCCCTTTCGTGCGTCCACCACCGAGGCGATCGCAAGCGTCACCCCGTGCACGACCCTCCAACCCTCAACGGATGTCGAGATGACCACACCTCCCTCCAGCCACGTGGCCGCTCCGCCCGCTCCCCCCGGTAACGGTGCGGCCCCGGGACACTCTGGACTGCAGTCCGGCCTCAAGAACCGCCATCTGTCCATGATCGCCGTCGGTGGCGTCATCGGCGCCGGCCTGTTCGTCGGTTCCGCCTCCGGCATCGCCGCCGCCGGCCCCGGCATCCTGCTGTCCTACGCGCTGGTCGGCGCGCTGGTCGTCTTCGTGATGCGGATGCTCGGCGAGATGGCGGCGGCCAACCCGACCTCCGGCTCGTTCTCCGCCTACGCGGACCGGGCGCTCGGCCGCTGGGCCGGCTTCTCCATCGGCTGGCTGTACTGGTTCTTCTGGGTCGTGGTGCTCGCCGTGGAGGCGACCGCCGGAGCGGCGATCCTCACCAGCTGGGTCCCGGCCGTCCCGCAGTGGGCCTGGGCGCTGATCGTGATGATCGTCCTCACCGCCACCAACCTCGCCTCGGTCGCCTCGTTCGGTGAGTTCGAGTTCTGGTTCGCGGGCATCAAGGTCGTCGCCATCGCGGCCTTCATCGTCCTCGGCGGTCTGGCGATCTTCGGGGTGCTGCCCGGCACCGGCCACGCGGCCACCGGCTTCGGCAACCTCACCTCGCACGGCGGGTTCCTGCCGCACGGACCCAGCGCGATCCTCACCGGTGTGCTGATGGTCGTCTTCTCCTTCATGGGCAGCGAGATCGTCACCCTCGCCGCCGGCGAGTCCGAGGACCCGCAGCGCGCGGTCACCAAGGCCACCAAGAGCGTCATCTGGCGGGTCGGCATCTTCTACCTCGGCTCGATCCTCGTGGTCGTCTCCCTGCTGCCGTGGAACGACCCCTCGATCGCCAAGAAGGGCTCGTACGTCGCGGCCCTCGACTCCATCGGCATCCCGCACGCCGGCCAGATCATGAACGTCATCGTGCTGACCGCGGTGCTGTCCTGCCTGAACTCGGGCCTCTACACCGCCTCCCGGATGGCCTTCTCGCTCGGCCAGCGCGGCGACGCGCCCAGGGCCTTCGCCCGGACGAACTCCCGGGGCGTCCCGCAGGCCGCGATCGTGGCCTCGGTCCTCTTCGGCTTCATCGCGGTCGGCTTCAACTACCTGTGGCCGACCACCGTCTTCCAGTTCCTGCTGAACTCCTCGGGCGCGGTGGCGCTGTTCGTCTGGCTGGTCATCTGCTTCTCCCAGCTGCGGATGCGCGGGATCATCCTGCGCGAGAACCCGGACAAGCTGCTCGTACGGATGTGGCTGTTCCCGTACCTGACCTGGGCGACGATCGCGATGATCTCGTTCGTGCTGGTCTACATGCTCACCGACGACAGCCCGGGCGGCGGCCGCATCCAGGTGCTGCTGTCCGTGCTGCTGGCCGTGGTCGTGGTCGGGATCTCCCTGGTCCGCGACCGGATCGGCGGCAAGGCCGAGCAGTCGGCTGTCAAGGTCGGCCAGTAGCCACAATCCGCAATCCTGCCGGCGGCGGTTTCCCCCGCCGCCGGCGGTGACGTCTCGAAGTACGGGCGGCGGCGTGCGTGACACGCCGCCGCCCGTACGATGCCCGAACACCTGCCCGTCCCCCCACCTGCCCTGGAAGGCCCCCGCCGAATGCCCGTCTTCAGACGCCGCAAAGGCAGCCGTGCCCGGCTGGTCCCCGAACTCGACGATGCCGCGCTGGGACAGGTCCGGCGCCGCGTCGAGACCTGCTGGGCCCGTGGCTCGCTCGACACCGCGGTCATGGCCCTGATGGGGGACGTGATCGACGAGGCGGGCGAGGACTGGGACCGCAGGGCGCACCGGCTGCGGGTGCTGGCCGGGGCCGCGGGCCGGGCGCTGCCCGGCATCTGGCGGCAGCACGGTCCGCGCGACCCGAACGCGCTGCTGCTCCACGCCTGGTCGGAGCTGCTCCAGGCCGGGCAGCCGGGCTCCGCCGTCGACCTGTACGACACCCGTGAGACCTGCCTGCTGGCGGCCGAGCTGCTGCCCGCCGACCCCACACCCTGGGCCCTGCACCTGGCCGCGCTCCGGGTGGAGCGGCGCCCCTCCAACGAGCTGTCGGCGGTCTGGCGCGAGATCAAGGCCCGCGACCCGTGGAACCGGGAGGCCCACCTCCAGGCGCTGGGCTATCTGTCGCCGGACGAGTGCGGCTCCAGCGCCCTGGTGCTGGACCTGCTCGACGGGGTCCGGTCCGCCATGCCGCTCGACGCCCCGGCCGCGGCTCTCGAACTCACCGCCCTGGTGCGTACCCATCACCGGGCGGTCGCCCCCGGCGGGCTCGACGCCCTCGGCGCGAACGAGATCTGGCGGCGTCCCGACGCCGCCAGGACGCTCGACCAGGCGGCCCACTACTGGCCGAAGCCGGGCTTCCTCCACCACGCCCAGGCGCTGGCCGATCTCAACCTGCTGGCCTACGCGCTGATCAAATCCGGGCGGATCACCGACGCCACGGCCGCGCTGCGGGCCACCGGCGGCGTGGCGACGCACTGGCCCTGGAACGTCGAGGGCGACCCGCTGGAGCGGTTCTCGCACTACTACTCCCGCGCCGTCGCAGAGGACTGAGGAGCACCGCGGACACCGGCACCACCGGGGCGGGCCGTAGCTGACATATCCGACTTCCGCGGCATACGGCATACGTACGGGCCATAGCCGGATCGGGTGGAATTGCGGCCTGTTTCCGGTGTCTCCGGAGTGCCCCGATGTCTTCCCGGGGATTCCTCCCCGGAGGAGCGTTGGGAGACCCGCATGCGCCACACCGTCAGCAGCCGCCGCTCCGCGGCGACCGGCGGTCGGCGCATGCTGCTGTTCGTGGCGCTGCTGGCGTTGCTGTACGCGGCGCTCACCACCGAGGCCCCGTACGCGTCGGCCGCCGGCGCCGGTGGGTGCGCCGCTGCCGTCGGCGGCCCCGCCGTGCCGGGGCCGCCGGAGCGGCCCTGCGTTCCGGCCGCGCCGGTGGTGGCCTCGTCCGGGGACGGTGCGAAGCACCCGGGCAGCGGCCTCCGGTATCTGTGCGAGGCGTCCGCCTGCCATCTGCGCCACCACGTCCCGACGGGGCCCGGCGGTAAGGCGATCAGGGAATCCGCCGTGGCGGAGACCGGCGCCGCGGCACCGCACTCCGCTTCCTCGGCCGTCGTCCCGGACGCCGCTGCCGGAACTCCGGCGCGGGTGACCGTGCTGCGCTGCTGATACCCGCCCGGCCGCGTGCCCGCACCCCTCCCCGCGACGGGGCGCCAGGGGCGGTCGCGGCCTGCCGCCGTCAGCCCAGGACGTCCGCACCGCAGGAGATCCGGCATGCCTCTCGACATCTTCGCCGCCCTCGGCGCACTCGTACGCGCCGAAGCCACCCGCACCGCACCGCGCCCCCGCACCGGACCCGACACCGCACCCGCCCGGCCCGACGAGGCCACGGCACCGCAGCCGAACAGTCCCGCGCCCGCGTCGGCCGGCCCGCCGGGCCCCGCCCGGGAGCCCGCGCCCCGCACCGCGGAGCGCCCCCGTCGCGGCCTGCTGCGGTGGCTGTGCGCCCCGGCCCGCCTTCGCCGGAAGAACCGCGGCTCCTCAGCAACCGCCAACGGGGCCGACAAGCAAGTCCCCTGACGTTGCGTCAGGAAATCCGACGCCGGTCGGCTCGGCGCCGCGCCGGATTCCCGGTCGCGCGCCCGTGGTCCGGGTCGCCGCCCCCCGTTTGTCCGCCTCGCGGGAGGGCGCCATCCTGGGGACATGGCTGGCCGCACGGCTGACGTACCGTCGCCGGTCCCCGGCCGGGACGCGGTGTCCGGCTGGGCCGTCCACCGGCCCGGCCCGATCACCTCCGGCCCGCTGGCGTCGGTACGGCGCCCGCTGCCGGAACCCGGCCCGCGGGAGCTGCTGCTCGACGTCGAGGCGTGCGGGGTCTGCCGTACGGATCTGCACCTGGCCGAGGGGGACCTGCCGCCGCGCCGCCCGGAGACCGTACCGGGGCACGAGATCGTCGGCCGGGTGGCCGCCACCGGCGACGAGGTCACCGGGTTCCGGGTCGGCGACCGGGCCGGCGGGGCCTGGCTGCGGAGCACCTGCGGCATGTGCCGGTACTGCCGCGCCGGCCGCGAGAACCTCTGCCCGGCCTCGCGGTACACCGGCTGGGACGCCGACGGCGGCTTCGCCGCGGCGGCCCTCGTCCCGGCGGACTACGCCTATCCGCTCCCCGACCGGCAGGACGCGACCCAGCTGGCGCCGCTGCTGTGCGCGGGCATCATCGGCTACCGGGCGCTGCGCCGCAGTGCGCTGCCGCCGGGCGGCCGGCTGGGCATCTACGGGTTCGGGGCCTCGGCGCACCTGACCGCGCAGGTCGCGGTGGCCGAGGGGGCGCGGGTCCATGTGCTGACCCGGGGGGCGCAGGCCCGTGAGCTCGCGCTCGGCCTGGGCGCGTCCTCGGCCGGCGGCGCCTACGACCGGCCTCCCGAGCCGCTGGACTCCGCGATCCTCTTCGCGCCGGTGGGTGATCTGGTGCCGGTGGCGCTGGAGGCACTGGACCGCTCGGGCACCCTCGCCGTGGCGGGCATCCACCTCACCGACATCCCCGCCCTCAACTATCAGCGTCATCTCTTCCAGGAGCGGAACCTGCGCAGCGTCACCTCCAACACCCGCGCGGACGGCACGGAGTTCCTGCGGACGGCCGCCCAACTGGGCATTCAAGTCACCGTCAGCCCCTACCAGTTGAGCCGCGCCCCCGAGGCGCTCGCCGACCTGGCCGCCGGGCGGGTGCACGGGGCGGCGGTGCTGATTCCCGGCTGACCCGCAGGCCGGGGCCGGCCGGTGGGGCGCGTCCGGCGCGGCGGGCGCTTCCGTCGGCGTACGGGCGGCCCGGACCCCCGCGCACCGGCCGGGACGGGGCCGGTCACCCACCGTGACCGGTCGGCGCAGGTCGCCGACTGGCTGTGTTCTCCGCGCATGCCGCACCATGGAGGGAAGGCGGTAAATTACGAAATATCCGATGAGGCGGTGGCGGGGTCGAAGCCCTGGCCCCGAGGGCGGATACGGCGACCGTGGCTTATGACGACGGCTTCCCGCGTACGGAGGCGGTGCAGGAAGTGACCGCGCGGGTCCTTGGGTCTTCCGGGGCTGAGCTGACCGCCGTCTACGTGCCGGCCGAAGGGGACGGCGATCTTCAGCTGGCCGAGATGGTCGGTGGCTCCGGCGTCCCCTACCAACTGCCGACGCGCTTCCCGCTGTCCGGCAACTCCCCGGTGGCCACGGCCTACCGCACCGGCCACCCGCAGTGGCTGAACGCGGCCGAACTCGCCGAGCACGGGGTCACCACCACTCCCCCGGACCCGGACCGCGGCAACGGCGCCGGGCGCCCGCCGGCCGAGGTCTCGGTCGGGGTGCTGCCGCTGGGCGGCGAGGCCAAGCGGCTCGGCTGCCTGATCGTCGTGGACCAGGCGCCGGACGCCTTCGACGCCGACCACCGGCACCTGCTGGAGCTGCACGCCGACCAGGTCGCCGCCGGGCTGGAGGCGATCGCGGCGCGGATGATGGCCCGTACCGAGCGGCGGTCGCTGCTGGGGCCGGGCCTGGACACCCTGCGCGGCGGCGCGTTCACGCTGGTGCTGCACACCGGCCGGATGCGCGCGGACACGCAGGTGCTGGAGCTGTTCGGGATCGCGCCCCAGGACTTCGACCGGCGGGTGGAGACGCTGCTGGAGCGCACCGTCCCGGACGACGTTCCGGCGCTGATGTCGATCGTGGAACCGGGCGTGGTGCCGGTCAGCGGCCAGCAGCTGTCGTTCCGCATCCGCCGGCCCAACGGCGAGCTGCGGTGGCTGAGTCTGCGCTGCCGGGTGCTGGTCGGCGCGGATGCCATGCCGGAGCGGATGCTGGGAGTGGTCGCGGACGCCTCGTACCTGCGGCCCACCGCCGACGAGGTCTCCATCGTGCAGCGGCTGTCGACCGCGCTGGCCGGCGCGACGACCGTACGCGACGTCAGCCGGACGGTGACCGCGACGCTGCGCGCGCCGCTGGCCGCCGCGCGGATCGCGGTCGCCGAGCTGGAGGCCGACCGGCTCGTGGTGAAGCTGATGGACCCGCCGGAGCCGGAGTCCTGGCCCGAGTGGTGGCAGGCCGAGTGGCGCTCCGAGTGGCCCGACGCCTCCTGCCACGCGCTGCCCACCCTGGAACACGTCCTGCGGGCCGGTCATGTGGCCCTGTGGCCGCCGGGGGCGGAGCTCGAACCGGGCCTGACCGGTATCGGCCCCGGTGGGCTGGCCGTCCTGCCGCTGCCGGCCGACGGCCGGGTGGTCGGGGTGTGCCTGGTCGGCTGGGACCAGGAGCACGGGTTCGGGCCGGAGGAGCGGTCGCTGCTGACCGCGACGGCTGGTCTGGTGGGACAGGCCCTGGTGCGCGCCCACGCGCTGGACGCCGGGCACGAGCTCGCCACGATGCTCCAGCGCAGCCTGCTGCCCCGCAAGCTTCCCGAGCTGGGCGGCGCGGTGGCCGCGGTCCGCTATCTGCCGGCCACGGTGGGTCTGGAGGTCGGCGGCGACTGGTACGACGTCATTCCGCTCTCGGACGGGCATGTGGCCCTGGTGATCGGCGACGTGGAGGGGCACAGCGCGGGGGCCGCGACGATCATGGGTCAGATGCGCACGGCCATCAGGGCCTACGCGGTGGAGGGCCACCCGCCCGATGTGGTGGTCGCGCACGCCAACCGGCTGCTGCTGGGCATGGAGACCGATCTCTTCGCCACCTGCTGCTATGTGGACCTGGACATGGAGGAGGGCATCGCCTGGTTCGTCCGGGCCGGGCATCTGCCGCCGCTGCTGCGGTATCCCGACGGCAGCACGGAGGAGATGACCGTCGAGGGCGGACCGCCGCTCGGGGTGGCCTCGGACGGCGAGTTCCCGCTGACCGAGATCGGGCTGTCCCCCGGCACCGTCATCGTGCTGCTCACCGACGGGCTGGCCGAGTCGGCCAGCCTCCCCCTGGAGGACGGCATCCGCCGGGTGCGGGACGTGCTCGCCGCGGCGGACCCCGCCGACGCCGGGCGGCTCGCCGACGACCTGCTCGGCAGCGCCAAGCGGCGCGACGACGACGTGGCGGTGCTGGTCCTGCGCTACGACGGGATGCGGGTCCGCCCGATCCGGGCCCGCTGGGCGGTCTGGCGGCTCCCCGACGCCGTCATGCACGCCCGCCGCTTCACCGCCCGCACCCTGCGCAGTTGGGGCGTGACGGAGGAGCTGGACGTGGCGCTGCTGGTGGTGTCCGAGCTGGTCACCAATGCCATCGCGCACACCCAGGGCGAGGTGCAGCTGGACCTGACGCTGGCCGGCGACCGGCTGCGGATCGCGGTGAACGATGCCTCGCCGCGCACCCCCGTCAAGCCGGCCAGCGTGGACTGGGAGGCGACCGGCGGCCGCGGGCTGCTGCTGGTCGAGGCGATGTCGTCGTCGTGGGGCTCGGTGCCGCTGAGCGGCGGCAAGCAGGTGTGGAGCGAGATCAGCCTGCAGCCGGGCGAACGGATCGGCGCGGCGGACGGGTGAGGAGGTCGCTGTGGTGAGAGCGCGGCTGCGGAGTGCCGGAGCGGTCCTGGCCGGGCTGTGCCTGCTCGCCGGACCGGTGGCGTGCGGGGAGGCCGGCGAGGCGCACCACCCCGGCGGTACGGCGTCCGGCCCCCCACGGATCGGGGTGCTGCTGCCGGACAACACCTCGCGGATGTACCACTTCGACAAGCCGCTGATCAACAAGAAGATCCATCAGCTGTGCCGTGAATGCCAGGTGGAGACCGTCAGCGCGCAGCACGACGTGGCCACTCAGCAGCGGCAGATGGACGCGATGATCACCAAGCGGGCGGACGTGCTCATCCTCGACGCCGTCGACTCCAAGTCGCTGCGCGCCCCGGTCGAGAACGCGCGCCGGGCCGGCATCCACGTCGTCGCCTACGACCGTCTAGTGGAGGGCCCGGTCTCGGGCTACGTCTCCTTCGACGGCGCCAAGGTCGGCCGGCTCCAGGGCGAGGCGCTGCTGAAGGCGCTCGGCGCCAAGGCGCGCACGTCCCAGATCGTCATGATGAACGGCGCCGAGACGGACCCCAACTCCGCCTGGTTCAAGCGCGGCGCGCTCTCCGTCCTCCAGGGCAGGGTGCGGATCGGCAAGGCGTACGACACCACGGAGTGGCGCCCGGAAGCGGCCAACGCCAATATGTCGGCCGCCCTCTCGGCCCTCGGCGCCGACCACATCAACGGCGTCTACTCCGCCAACGACGGTCTCGCCGGCGGCATCATCGCCGCCCTGAAGGCCGCGAAGATCGATCCGCTGCCCCCGATCACCGGCCAGGACGCCGAACTCCCCGCCGTCCAGCGCATCGTCGCGGGCGAGCAGTACATGACCGTCCTCAAGCCCTTCCGGCCCGAGGCGGACGCCGCCGCCACGATGGCCGTGATGCTGGCCCGCGGCCAGCAGCTCGGCACCTTCGCCCGGCACCACGTCAGCAGCCCCACCACCCACGGCATCCCGGCCGTGCTGCTGACCCCGCTGCCGGTGACCGCGCACCACATCAAGGACACCGTGGTCCGGGTCGGCATGTACACCGTCAACCAGATCTGCACCCCGAAGTACGCGTCCGCCTGCGCGAAGGCGGGGCTCACCAGGTAAGGCAGGTACCCCATGACAGCACCGCCGCTCCTGGCGCTGCGCGGAGTCTTCAAACGGTACGGCGCCGTGCAGGCCCTCGCGGACGTCGGCCTGGAGGTCCGGGCCGGGCAGGTCGTCGCGCTCGTGGGGGACAACGGCGCGGGCAAGTCCACCCTGATCAAGGTGATCGCCGGGGTCGACCCGGCCGACGCGGGCGTCATCGAGTGGGACGGCCGGCCGGTGCACATCGGCCGGCCGCACGACGCCCAGGACCTGGGAATCGCCACCGTGTACCAGGACCTCGCGCTGTGCGACAACCTCGACGTGGTCGGCAATCTGTTCCTGGGCCGGGAGACGGTCCGGGCCGGCCTGCTGGACGAGGTGGAGATGGAGCGCCGCACCCTGGAGCTGCTCGACACCCTCGCCATCCGGATGCCCAGCGTGCGGATGCCGGTGGCCTCGCTGTCCGGCGGCCAGCGGCAGACCGTGGCGATCGCCCGCTCGATGCTCGGCGAACCCCGGCTGGTGATGCTGGACGAGCCGACCGCGTCCCTGGGCATCGAGCAGACCGCGCAGGTCCTCGATCTCGTCGACCAGCTGCGCGAGCGGGGGCTCGGGGTGCTGCTGATCAGTCACAACATGGGGGACGTCAAGGCCGTCGCCGACTGGACCGCGGTGCTGCGCCTCGGCCGTAACAACGGGTTCTTCGACGTCATGACCACCTCCCACGAACAGATCATCTCGTCCATCACGGGGGCCACCGACAACGCGGTGACCCGCCGCTCGGCGCCGGGCTGGGAGGTGGACAGGTGAGCAGGCCGTGGACTTTGCCGCTGCGCCGGAACCGGACCGGGGGCGACGACGGCCGGCCGCCGTCCGGGCGCGGGGCGGGCAACCCCCTCCAGGCCCTCCGCCGCAGGTTCCACAGCGGCGAGCTGGGCTCGGTCCCGGTGGTGCTGGGCCTGCTGGTGGTGTGGATCATCTTCGAGAGCCTCAACCCGGCGTTCCTCTCGCCGCGCAACCTGTCCAGCCTGAGCGTGGACATCGTGGGGATCGGCATGATCTCGACGGGTGTGGTCTTCGTGCTGCTGCTCGGCGAGATCGATCTGTCGGTGGGCTCGGTGAGCGGTCTGGCGGCGGCCGCGTTCGCGGTGCTGAACGTGAACGAGGGCGTGCCGGAGATCCTCGCGCTGCTGCTGGCGGTGCTGGCCGGCACCGCGGTCGGCGCCGTGCACGGCTTCTTCTTCGCCAAGGTCGGGGTGCCCGCGTTCGTGGTGACGCTGGCGGGGCTGCTGGGCTGGAACGGCCTGATGCTCTACCTCCTGGGGTCCAGCGGCACCATCAACCTCGACGACAAGGGCCTGGTCGCGATGCTGACCGGCTTCTACTTCTCCCACGTCGCCGCCGCGTACGGCCTGGCGGCGCTCGGCACCGCCGGCTACTTCCTGGCCTGCTACCAGGACGTACGCCGCCGCCGGGCCGCCGGGGTGCCGGCCAGGCCGCTCAGCGAGATCATCCTGCGCACGGGGATCCTGGCGGTGATCTCGCTGGCCTCGGCCTATGTGCTCAACCAGTTCCAGGGCCTGCCGCTGGCCCTGCTGATCTTCCTGGTCTTCCTGGTCGGGCTCGACCAGGTGCTGGTCCGTACCCGCTACGGGCGGATGCTCTTCGCGCTCGGCGGCAGCGTCGAGGCCGCCCGCCGCACCGGCCTCAATGTGGACCTGGTGCGGATCTCGGTGTTCATGGTGTCCGGCACGATGGCCGCGATCGGCGGTCTGTTCCTGGCCTCCCGGGTCACCTCGGCCACCCAGACGTCGGGGTCTGGCAACCTGCTGATGGACGCCATCGCCGCCGCGGTGATCGGCGGTACCAGCCTCTTCGGCGGCCGGGGCCGGACCTGGTCCGCGCTGCTCGGTGTCCTGGTCATCCAGTCGATCGCCTCCGGCGTGGCGCTGCTGGGCGTCCAGACCGCCGTCCAGTTCATGATCACCGGTGGGGTGCTGCTGGTCGCGGTGACCATCGACTCGCTGTCCCGGCGCGCCCAGCGGGCGCACGGACGCGTCTGAGGTCCGGTCGTCGTGCGCCGTCGTTTGGGTCCCGGCCCGCCGCGGAAAGCATCGCCCGATGTCCGCCGTCGCGCATGCCCTGTCCCTCGCGGGATCGATGACCTGGGAGATCACCTGGGCGCTGATCCTCGGCTTCGCGCTGTCCGCGGTCGTCCAGGCCGTGGTGCGCCGGTCCGCCGTCGTCGGCGCGCTCGGCGACGACCGGCCGCGGACCCTGACGCTGGCCGCCGCGCTGGGAGCGGCCTCCTCCTCCTGCTCGTACGCGGCGGTGGCGCTGGCGCGCTCGCTGTTCGTGAAGGGAGCGCACTTCACCGCGGCGATGGCCTTCGAGATCGCCTCCACGAACCTGGTGGTCGAACTCGGCATCATCCTGGCCCTGTTGATGGGCTGGCAGTTCACCGCCGCCGAGTTCGCCGGCGGTCCGCTGATGATCGTGGCGCTGGCCGTGCTGTTCCGCTTCTTCCTGCACGAACGGCTGCTGCGCCGGGCGCGGGCACAGGCCGGGCGGGGCCTGGCGGGAGCCATGGAAGGGCATGCCGCGATGGACATGTCGGTGCCGGGCGGGGGGTCCTTCGTCCGGCGGCTGTGCTCCGGCGCGGGCTACACCGCGACCGCCCGGGTCTTCGTCATGGAGTGGGCGGCGATCATCAAGGACCTGGTGGCCGGTCTGCTGATCGCCGGGGCGGTCGCGGCCTGGGTGCCGGACAGCTTCTGGCGGACCTTCTTCTTCGACGGGCATCCGCTGGCGGCGAAGCTGTGGGGGCCGCTGGTCGGCCCGCTGGTGGCGATCGTCTCGTTCGTCTGCTCCATCGGCAACGTGCCGCTGGCGGTCGTCCTGTGGAAGGGCGGCATCAGCTTCGGCGGGGTGATCGCCTTCCTCTTCGCCGACCTGCTGATCCTGCCGATCCTGAACATCTACCGGAAGTACTACGGGGCGCGGACGGCCCGCTTCCTGCTGGTCACGTTCTACGCCGCGATCGTCGTGGCGGGCTACGCGGTGGAGTTCGCCTTCGGCGCCCTGGGTCTGATTCCGGACCGCTCCGCGGCGCGGATCCCCATGGCGGGCGTCTCCTGGAACTACACCACCTGGCTCAATATCGCCTTCCTCCTGCTGGCCGCCGCCCTGGTGGTGCGGTTCCTGCGCACCGGCGGCCGGGAGATGCTCCGCGGGATGGGCGGCGCGCCCGACGGCACCGCGCCGGGGTGAGCGTCCCGGTCGCCGTGCGCGGGGAGCGGATCCGGGCGGACGCTGGAGGTGTAGCGACGCGCCCCGGTGGCGTGCCGCGGAGGAGGAGAGGAGCGAGCCGATGAAGGACGTCGTCACCGCCGGCGTGGACGGTACGCCGGAGGCGCACTCCGCCGTCCTGTGGGCGGCACAGGAGGCATCGCTGCGGCAGGCGCGGTTGCGGCTGCTGCACGCCTGGGTGCTGCTCGCCGGTGAGCCGGAGCCCGCCGACCGCGAGGAGGACGAGCAGAACTACTGGCCCCACCGGATGATGGAGGAGGCGCGCGGCGTCGTCCGCAACCACTACCCGGACCTCCCGGTGGACAAGGACCTGGTGGCCAAGGACCCGTTCGAAGCCCTCAAGGAGGCCGCCGGGGAGTCGGACCTGCTGGTCCTCGGCTCGCGCAACGTCGGGCCGATGACGCGCTACGTCCTCGGCGAACTCGGTCTGAAACTGGTGGCGCACACCGACACCCCCACGGTTCTGGTCCGCGCGCAGAAGGGCGCCCCGCCCACCGGCCACAACGGTGACGTGGTGGTCGGGGTCGCGCTGCACGAGCCCTGCGAGGCGCTGCTCGCCTTCGCCTTCGACACCGCCGCGCGACGCGGGGTCACCCTGCGTGCCGTGCACGGCCGCCATCTGCCCGCGCACGCGTACAACCGCGGCGGCGGCGTCGAGCCGTACGCCGCCGAGGAGGCGAAGAAGCTGGCCTCCGACGCCCTGGAAGCGGCGCTGGCGCCCTGGCGGGAGAAGTACCCGGACGTGCCGGTGGACGCGCGGGTGGAGATGGAGAGCCCGGCGCCCGCGCTGCTGCACGACACCACCGGCGCGGCCCTGCTGGCCGTCGGGCGCCGGCGCCGGCATCTGCTGCGGGTGCCGCGGATCGGCCACGTCGTGCAGGCGGTGGTGCATCACGCTCCGTGCCCGGTGGCGGTGGTGCCGCACGAGTGAGAAGGCGGATGATGACGGTAGGGCACAGAAGGAAGCTGGGGTAAGCCATGGCGAACACAGTCGAGTGGCCCCTCCGTCTCTCCCTCGTCGAGGAGGACGGGACGACCACGGCACGGGTCGTGCTCCGCACCCGGAACGCCACCTTCACGGGGCACGGCACGGCCCGGCGCAGCCCCGAGGACCCCGACGTACCGGAGATCGGGGACGAGATCGCCGCCGGGCGCGCGATGCGGGACCTGGCCGGGCAGCTGCTGCGGACGGCGGACGACGAGCTGGAGGGCGTCGGTGCCGCACCGCCCCGTCGTGAACGGCGGGTCGCGTACGGCTGGACGAGCGAGCCGGCCTGAGCCGGGCCGGTGCCCCGGTCGGGGAAGGAGTCGTCCATGTCGGATGCCACGCTCACCGACCTGTACGAAGTGACCATGGCCCTGTCGTACCTCCGCGAGGGCATGGAGCGGCCGGCGACCTTCAGCTGCTTCGTACGGGAACTGCCGCCGCAGCGGGGGTTCCTGGTGGCCGCCGGCACCGAGGCGGTCCTCGACCACCTCGCCGGCTTCCACGTCGGGCACGAGGACATCGAGGTGTTCGCCGAGGTGCTGCGGCGGCCGGTGCGGGACCTGGCGCCGCTGCTGGACCTGCGCTTCACCGGTGAGGTACGGGCGGTGCCGGAGGGCCGGGTGGTGCTGGCCCACGAGCCGCTGGTGGAGGTCACCGCCCCGCTGCCGCAGGCGCAGCTCGTCGAGACGTTCGTGCTCAACCAGCTGAGCCACCAGACCGCGATCGCCTCCAAGTGCGCCCGCTGCGTGCTCGCCGCGCGCGGGCACCCGGTGGTGGACTTCTCGCTGCGGCGCACCCACGGCACGGCGGCCGCCCACCAAGTGGCCCGGCTGGGCGCGATGGCCGGTTTCGCCGGCACCAGCAACGTCGCCGCGGCGTACGCGGAGGACCTGCCGGCGATCGGCACGATGGCGCACTCGTACATCGAGGCGTTCGGGGACGAGGAGGCCGCGTTCACCGCGTTCGCACGCTGCCACCCCGGGCCGGTGACCTTCCTGGTGGACACCTACGACACCCCGTCCGGGGTCGCCGCGGCGGCCCGGGTGCTGACCGCGCTGGGCCGCGGGGACGGCTCCGCGATCCGCCTGGACAGCGGTGACCTGGGCCGGCTGGCCCGCCACGCACGGGCGATGCTCGACAACGCGGGCCTGCCGCAGGTGCGCATCGTCGCCAGCGGCGGGCTGGACGAGTACGCCGTGCACGACCTGGTGGCCTCGGGCACGCCGATCGACATCTACGCGGTGGGCACCCGGGTCGGGGTGAGCGCCGACGCCCCGGCGCTGGACTCGGCGTACAAGCTGGTGGCGTACGACGGCCGGCCGGTGATGAAGCTGTCGGCGGCGAAGACGACCGCGCCGGGCCCCAAGCAGGTCTTCCGCCGGCCGGGCTTCCTCGATGTGATCGGCCTGGCCGACGAGCCGCCGCCGGAGAACAGCACCCCGCTGCTGGAGCCGATGATGCGCGCGGGCGAGCGCCGCGCGCCGCGGCCCCGGCTGGAGGACGCCCGGCGCCGGCTGGCGGCGGAGCTGGCGGAGCTGCCCGCGGCGGCCCGGCGCATCCGGTCGCCGCAGCCGGTACGGGCGCGGGTGTCACACCGGCTGTCCGTGCTGACGGACCGGGTACGGCGGCGGACCGAGCGCGAGGTGCTGGCCCCGTACGCCTGACGCGGCGCCCCGGCGGACCCGCTACGCGGCGGGCGCGCCCTGGTCGCGCTGCGGGACGACCGCCACCGGGCAGGCGGCGTGGCACAGGGCGGTGTGCGCCACCCGGCCGAGCGGCAGCCCGAAATAGCCGTGGTGCCCGCCCCCGCCGATGACCAGCAGGTCCGCGGCGGCGGCGCGGTGCACCAGCACCTTGTGCGTCGGCCCCTCCACGGCGGTGCGGCGGATCCGCACCGCCGGATGCGCCGCGGCCGCCTCGCCCAGCGCCCGGTCGATCAGCTCGGTCGCCCGCCGCTCGTGGTAGCTGTCGGCCACCCCGGCGGACGGGCCGGTCCGCTCGTGGGCGGGGCCGCGCCAGGCGCGTACCGCCTTCAGCAGACACCCCCGGGCGGCCGCTTCCCGGAAGGCGAAGCGCACCGCCTCCGTGCTCTTCCCGGGATCGCCCACCGCGAGCAGCACGCAGCGGTGCGCCCCCGCGAGGCCGGCCGCGTCGCCCCGCACCACGACGACGGGGCACCGGGCCCGGGCCGCCACCGCCGGGCCGACCGAGCCCAGCAGCAGGCCGGTGAGTTCGCGGTGCCCGTGCGAGCCCAGGACCAGCAGGGAGGCGAGGCTGCCCTCCCTCAGCAGGGCGCTGACCGCCTCGTCCGCCAGGACCTCGGCCTCGACCCGGAGGGCCGGGTTGCGGCACCGGGCCCGTTCGACGGCGGCGCCGACGATGCCCTCCGCGAGCCCCCGTTCCCCGGGGTCCTCCTGGTCCCGCGCGGGTGCCGGGCCCTCGTACCGCTCCCAGGTGCTGGCGTGCACCACCCGCAGCCCGAGCCCGTGCAGCGCCGCCTCGTCCACCGCCCAGTCGAGCGCGCGGAGGGCGGAGTCGGAGCCGTCGACGCCCACGACCAGGGGCCGTTCCATGGCCGCACCGCCTTCCCTCGGTCGCCGGGTTCCTGGTGGCCCCTCCATCGTCACCCCGCCCCGACGGGCCCGCCAGGGACGGCCGGCGGCCCGGGGCGCGCCCCGGGCGGCGAGCCGTGGTGACATGGAAGGACACCGACGAAACGGAACGTCGCCATGACCGGTGTGCCGTCCCTGGCCGGGTGCCTGCACTCGATCGGGGCCGTGGTTTTCGACACGGACGGAGTGATCACCGACTCCGCCCGCGTCCATGCCGCGGCCTGGAAGGACGCCTTCGACCCCGCGCTGGCGGCCGCGGGCGGGCAGCGCCCGTTCGATCCCGTGCAGGACTACCTGCGGCATGTCGACGGCCGTGCACGGCTGGACGGCGCGGCGGCGTTCCTGGCGTCCCGGGGCCTGGACCTGCCGCCGGGCGAGGAAGGTGACGCGCCGGGCACGGACACCGTGCACGCCGTCGCGGCCCGGAAGGACGAGCTGTTCACCGCGCGTGTGGCGGCCGGCGGCATCGCGGTCTGGCCCGGCACCGTCCGACTGCTGCGGGTGCTGCGGCGGGAGCGGGTGCCGCGCGCCGCCGTGTCGGCGTCCCGGCACGCCACCGCGCTGCTGGACGCGGCCGGGGTGCTGCCGCTGCTGGACGCGGTGGTGGACGGCAACGAGGCGCGCCGGCTGCGGCTGCCCGGCAAGCCGGACCCGGCGCTCTTCGAGGAGGCGGCCCGCCGGCTCGGGGTCCCTCCCCGGGACACCGCTGTCGTGGAGGACGCGCTGGCCGGTGTCGAGGCGGGCCGGCGCGGCGGATTCGGCCTGGTGGTCGGCGTGGACCGGACGGCGGGACGGGCCGCGGCCGCCGCGCTGCGCCGCCGTGGCGCCGACCTGGTGGTGGCCGACCCGGGCGAGCTGCTGACGGCCGGGGAGGACTGATGCCGACCGCCGGCACCCGCGCCTGGACCTGGACGTACGAGGGGTACGACGCGGACGCGGAACGGCTGCGCGAGACGCTCTGCGCCCTGGGCAACGGCTACTTCGTCACCCGTGGCGCGGCGTGCGAGGTGCTCTCCGGGCCGGCGCACTACCCGGGCACGTACGCGGCGGGCTGCTACAACCGGCTCACCTCCACGGTGGCGGGCCGCCTCGTCGAGAACGAGGACATGGTCAACCTGCCCAACTGGCTGCCGCTGCGCTACCGGATCCTGCCCAGCGACGCGGAGCCGGGGCCCTGGCTGCACCCCGGGCACGCCCACATGACGGCGCACCGGCAGACCCTGGACCTGCGGCACGGCACCCTGAGCCGGTTGTCGGTCTACGAGGACGAGGCCGGGCGGCGCCTGACCGTGGAGCAGCGCCGGCTGGTGCACATGGGCGAGCCCCATCTGGCGTTGCAGCGCACGTCGTTCACGGCCGAGGGGTGGGTGGGTGAGGTGGAGGTCGAGTCGTGCCTCGACGGCGCGGTCCGCAACACCGGTGTCGCGCGGTACCGGGGGCTGGCCGACCAGCATCTGCGGGGGTGGGAAACCGGCACGGAGGGGGCCGACACGGTGTGGCTGAGCTGCCGGACCGTCGACTCGGACATCCGGATCGCGCTGGCCGAGCGGATCCGGGCCACCCCCGGCCGGGGGGTGACGCCCCGGCCCCGGCTGACCGTGCTCCGGGCCGCGCACGCGCTGACCCTGCCGCTCGCGCCGGGGGCGACGGCGGTGGTCGACAAGACAGTGGCCCTGTACACCTCCCGTGACCCGGCGATCGAGAGCCCCCGGCACGCGGCGGTGGACTGCGTGGTGCAGGCCGCGCACTTCCGTCAGCTGCTGGCCTCGCACCGGCGGGCCTGGGAGAACCTGTGGCGGCAGGCGAAGCTGGAGGTGCCCGGGGACGCCGGCCGGATCCTGCGGCTGCACCTCTTCCACGTGCTCCAGACGCTCTCGCCGCACACCGCGGAACTGGACGTCGGGGTGCCGGCGCGGGGCCTGCACGGGGAGGCGTACCGCGGGCACGTGTTCTGGGACGAGCTGTTCGTGCTGCCGTTCCTGAACCTGCACCTGCCGCAGGTGTCGCGGGCGCTGCTCACCTACCGCTACCGGCGGCTGCCGGCCGCCTGTCACGCGGCGGAACAGGCGGGCCGGGCGGGCGCGATGTACCCGTGGCAGAGCGCCGGCGACGGCCGTGAGGAGACCCAGGAACTCCATCTCAACCCCCGTTCCGGCCGCTGGCTGCCCGATTTCTCGCGGCTCCAGCACCATGTGGGCTCGGCGATCGCCTACAACGTCTGGCAGTACGGACAGGCCAGCGGCGACACGGAGTTCCTGCACACCAGGGGCGCCGAGATGCTGCTGCAGATCGCGCGGTTCTGGGCGTCGGCCGCGCTCTGGGACCCCGTCCTCGGCCGGTACCGGATCCGCGGCGTGGTCGGCCCCGACGAGTACCACGACGGCTACCCGGGGGCGGCGGAACCGGGCGTGGACGACAACGCGTACACCAACGTCACGGCGGCCTGGGTGCTGGTGCGCGCACTGGAGCTGTGCCGCACCCTGCCCGAGGCCCATCGGCGGCAGCTCTACGAGCGGATCGAGCTGACCCCCGACGAGCCGGAGCGCTGGGAGGACATCTCACGGCTGCTGCACGTGCCCTACCACCAGGGCGTGATCAGCCAGTTCGCGGGCTACCGGGACCTGGCCGAACTCGACTGGGACGGCTACCGGCAGCGCTACGGCGACATCCGGCGGCTGGACCGGATCCTGGAGGCCGAGGGCGACACCGTCAATCACTACCAGGCATCCAAACAGGCCGACGTGCTGATGCTCGGTTACCTCTTCTCGCCGGCGGAACTCGCCTCGGTCTTCCGCCGGCTGGGCTGCCCGCTCGACGACGACATCTGGCACTCCACCGTCGACTACTACCTGCGCCGCACCAGCCACGGCTCCACGCTCAGCGCCCTGGTGCACGCCTGGGTCCTGGCCCGCGTCCACCGCCCCGACGCCTGGACGTACTGCGAGGAGGCGCTGACCGGTGATGTCGCGGACGTCCAGGGCGGCACCACCGCGGAGGGCATCCACCTCGGCGCGATGGCCGGCACCCTGGACCTGGTCCAGCGGGGGCTGACCGGTCTGGAGACCCGCGACCGGACCCTGTGGCTGGACCCGGCACCGCTCCCCCAGCTGTCGAAGTTCGCCGTGCGCATCCGCTTCCGCCAGCACTGGGACATCGACCTGCGCATCCACGCCGAGCAGGTGCGGATCGCGGTGCCGGAGTCGGAGAACGAGGCGGTGCGGGTGCGGCTGCGGGAGCGGTCGTTCGGCATCGCACCGGGCACGACCCGGCGGCTCGATCTGCCGGACGCCTGAACGGCGCCGGCCGCACCGCGTCAGCGCCGCAGCGGTCCCTCACAGCTGTAGTCCGCGGTGCCGGCGCGGCCCGTGGACCAGACGGTGGTGGGGCCGAAGGTGCAGTTCATGTCGGCGAGGTTGTTCGCCGCGGGCCGGGAGCGGTCGAGCAGGAAGTAGTCGACGGTCTCCGACATGTCCTTGAAGATCTGGTCGGGGCTGCGCGAGTCGCTGAGGTTGGCGGTGATCCGGCCGGTGCACAGGAACCGTCCGTGGGCCGGGTCGCCGTTGTCCCGGCAGGCGGGGGTGGCGGCAGTGGCCGAGGCGAAGGCGGCGCGCACCCCGGCGGTGTCGGCGTACGTCAGGCTGCCGTTGGGGGTGAAGACGGTGCGCGGCACGAAGAGGTCGTCGACGTGGGCGATCTGGGTGTCGAGGAAGGCGTCGTACTGCTGCTGGAGCGCGGCGTCGGTGCTCTGCCGGGTGCGCCAGGCGTCGAAGCCCGCCGGGTCGTCGGCGCGCAGGTACCGGTACATCTCCTGGAGCCTGGCCGGGTGTTCGCGCCACAGGAACTCGAAGAACGTCCCGGCGTAGGAGTAGAAGCGGAAGCCGTCGTGGTCGTAGGTCGCGTGCAGGAAGGCGTTGATGCTCATGCGGGGCGCGCCGCCCGCGGTGTCCGCGATGATGTCGCGGACGAGTGACCGCCGTACGGCGATGCCGTCGTCGCGGGTCGAGCCGTCGAAGAATTCGGCGCTGCCCTCGTCCATGGCGGTGGTGCGGTCGCCCTCGTACCAGGGGCCTTCGCCGAAGGAACCGGGCACCGCGAAGCGGCCGTTGAGGTAGTGGACGTACTCGTGCCGGAAGAGCTCTTCGAGGGTGAGGCTGGAGTCCTGGGGGACGCGGCGCTGGTAGGTGTAGAAGGTGGCGCCCTGCTCGATGTAGACGCCGCCGTTGTTGGTGCCCATGCCGGTGAGCAGCGGGTGGTAGACCTCGTAGTCGGCGCGTGAGGCGTACAGGACGATGGTGAGGGTGGTGTTGGGGTCGCCGGCCAGCGGTTCGGTGGTCCCGAGCACCCGGTGGAACTGGGCCTTGACCTGCTTGGACGCGTAGTAGAGCTGGTCGACGGTGGCGCGGTCGAGGGCGGTGCGGACCTTGATGGCGCCGTTGTCGTAGGAGTACGTGTACGGGAAGATCCGCTTTTCGATGTCGGTCTTGCAGACGCCGTAGGGCTTACAGGCGTCGAAGGTGCCCAGCCAGCCGACGACCTTGGCCCAGGGTTCGCTGCCCTCACCGAAGTTCCGCACGGTCGTGGCCAGGAGGGCCCCGAGGTCGGTGACGATGGCCGGCTTGAGGGTGTCGATCTGGCCGAAGCGGCCGTATTCACCGAGCGCGTCGCGGACCGCCCAGGCGTTGGCGGTGCCCTTGAGGTGGGTGTGTCCGGCGAAGGCTTTGAAGGCGGCGCGGTAGGCGGGGTCGGCGACGACCGCGGCCCGGAAGGCGGTGTCGTTGTTGCCGGGGTAGACGCCCAGGTAGTTCACCGAGAGGGCGGCGAGGGCGGTGTTTCCCCAGGCCGGGTCCTTGGCAGTGGCGGGGTGGGCGGCGTCGAGGGTGGCCAGGACCCGCTGGATCAGGCCGAGTTGGTACTGGCGACCGCCCGGGCCGCTGATGGCGTACAGGGCCTCGCGCAGGGTGTCGGCGTTGGCGCGGGTCGCGTCGAAGGTGTGGGCGGCGGCCCCGAAGGCGTCGACCGCGCGGCGGACCGCGGTGACGGTCGGGGTGTCGGTGGTGTCGATCTCGTCGTGCGAGAAGTCCTGGTAGGCCACCGCGTGCAGGTACGTGAACATCTCGTACAGGTGGCCGGCGTCGGTGCCGTCGTGGGAGGCGGCGAGGGAGGCGATGCGCCGGGCCACGGCCTGCACATGGGCGTCGGACATGACGGGGATCAGCCGGGGGTCCCAGGTCCATATGAGGTCGCGCAGGCAGCCGTCGGCGGTGACGGCCGGGTCGGCGAGGAAGTCGGCGAACTGCTCGGGGCTCAGGCCGGTGACCCCGTCGAGGGTGCAGGGGGCGACGGCGGGGGTGGCGCGGCGGCGGGTGGTGGCGGGGCCGGTCTGCGGCCCCGGTATGCGGCCGTGGGCGGTGCGGGCGCGGGGCGCGGGGGCGGGATCGGCGCTGAACCGGGGCTTACGGATGAGGCGTTGGGCCCGGTCGTGCGGATCGCCGGCGGTCCGGTCGGCGGTCCGGGGTGCGGTGTGCGGCTGCCGGGCGGGGGCGGCCGGCGCCGGTCCGCGGGGTGCGGCGCCGGCGGCCTGGACGAATGGCATCGCGAGGGTGACGACGAGGGTCGCGGTCAGCAGGAGTCTGCGCCGGGTACGCGAAGGGGACACCTGAACCTCCGGGAGGGGGTGGGGGGTTGGGTGAAGTGAGGGGCGAGGGGCGCCGTCACTCCACGAGGTGTGACCCGTAACATAGTAATGTGAAATTGCACTGACAAGGCTTCAGGAACCGGCCCTGGGTAAAGCTTTCCCCGGGAGTCAGGCTTGGGGCCGGCCCGGGTCCCGGCCGCCCGGGAGCGACCGGGCCTGCCTGACCACCCATCAACTCCCGAACGTCACCGGTCAGCGCTGACGGGCCGCCGGCCGGCGCTGCGCGGGCGGGGCGGGCGTCTCCTCGCGGCCCTGCGCCCACAGGGAGCGGACGTGGCCCAGGTGGCGGGCCATGCACGCCTCGGCCGCCGCGGCGTCCCCGGTCAGCATCACGTCGAGCAGCTCCACGTGCTCCTCGGCGGACGGCAGCAACTGGTCGTGCTCGTCGAGGCGGGTCAGGCCGTAGAGGCGGGAGCGCTTGCGCAGGTCGCCCACCGTCTCCACGAGGCGGTCGTTGCCGCTCAGGCCCAGCAGTTCGAGGTGGAAGCGGCGGTCGGCCTCCAGGTACCCGATGAGGTCGTGCGCGCGGGCGGCGGTGACGATCTCCAGCGCGACCGGCCGGAGCGCCTCGAGCTGTTCGCGGGTGGCGGTGCGGGTGATCCGGCCGATGACCGGGACCTCGATCAGCGCACGGATCTCGGTGTACTGGTCGAGGTCGCGCTCACTCACCTCGGTGATCCGGAAACCCTTGTTGCGCACCGGCTCGACCAGCCCCTCGCGGGCCAGGTCGAGCATCGCCTCGCGCACCGGGGTGGCGGAGACGCCGAAGTCCGCGGCGAGGCCGGGCGCCGAGTAGACGGCCCCCGGCCGGAGTTCGCCCGCGATCAGGGCGGCGCGCAGCTGATGGGCGACCTGGTCGCGCAGCCGCTCCTGAGCGGTGATCAGGCTGCGGTGCTTGAGTTCACCCATGGTGGCCCTCCGAATGGCCCGGCAAGTCGGCGCGGAGTGCCAGCGTACAATGTCACGTTACGCAAACCGCCTGGCAGGGCCCGGTGCCGGAGCCGCCCGGTCAGAGCTGGAAGCCCGCCGGGAAGGGGTCGGCCGGGTCGAGGAAGTACTGGGCGGTGCCGGTCAGCCAGGCGCGGCCGGTGACGGTGGGGACGACGGCCGGCAGTCCACCGACGGTCGTCTCCCCCACGAGCCGGCCGGTGAACTCGGTCCCGATGAACGACTCGTTGACGAAGTCCTGGTGCAGGGGCAGTTCGCCGCGGGCGTGCAGCTGCGCCATCCGGGCCGAGGTGCCGGTGCCGCACGGCGAGCGGTCGAACCAGCCGGGGTGGATGGCCATGGCGTGCCGGGAGCGGGTGGCGTCGGACCCGGGCGCGGCGAAGTAGACGTGCTTGAGCCCGCCGATCCGGTCGTCCTCGGGGTGCACCGGCCGGTCGGTGGCGTTGACCGCGTCCATCAGCGCCAGGCCGGCGGCGAGGATGTCGTCCTTGCGGGCCCGGTCGAAGGGCAGCCCGACGCTGTCGAGCGGGACGACGGCGTAGAAGTTGCCGCCGTAGGCGAGGTCGTAGCCGATGCTGCCGTAGCCGGGGACGGTGATCTTGCGGTCCAGTGCGGCGCAGAACGCGGGGACGTTGGTGAGGGTGACGGCGGTGGCCGCGCCGTCCCGCACCCGCACCTCGGCGGTGACCAGTCCGGCGGGGGTGTCCAGCCGCACGGTCGTCACCGGTTCGCGCACCTCCACCATGCCGGTCTCGACCAGGACGGTGGCCACCCCGATCGTCCCGTGCCCGCACATCGGCAGGAACCCCGAGACCTCGATGAAGAGCACACCGTAGTCGGCGTCGGGCCGGGTGGGCGGCTGGAGGATGGCGCCGCTCATGGCGGCATGGCCGCGCGGCTCGTACATCAGCAGGGTGCGGAGGTCGTCGCGGTGCTCGGCGAAGTGGCGCCGGCGGTCGGCCATGGTGGCGCCGGGGATGGTGCCGACGCCGCCGGTGATGACCCGGGTGGGCATGCCCTCGGTGTGGGAGTCGACAGCGTGGAAGACGTGGCGGGTGCGCACGGGGGTGCCCCTCTCAGTGGTGGCCGTCGGCGAGCAGCTTCTCGGTGGCGGCGCGGAGCACGCTCAACTCCTCGTCCGCGAGCGGGAGACGGGGCGGCCGGGTGGGGCCGCCGTGGTGTCCGGCGAGGTCCATGGAGAACTTGATCGCCTGGACGAAGCCGGGCTTGGAGTCCCAGCGCAGCAGCGGGTGCAGGGCGCGGTAGAGGGGCAGTGCGGTGTCGAGGTCGTGTGCGGCCGCGGCGCGGTAGAGGGCTGCGCAGGAGGCGGGCAGCGCGTTGGGGTAGCCGGCGATCCAGCCGACCGCCCCGGCGAGGGCGAGTTCCAGCAGCACGTCGTCCGCCCCGATCAGCAGGTCCAGGTCCGGGGCGACCTCGGCGATCTCGTACGCCCTGCGGACGTCGCCGCTGAACTCCTTGACGGCCACGATGCTGCCGTCGGCGTGCAGCGCGCCGAGCAGTTGTGGGGTGAGGTCGACCTTGGTGTCGAAGGGGTTGTTGTAGGCGACGACCGGGACGCCGGCCGCGGCGACCTCGGCGAAGTGGGCGCGGACCGCGGCCGGGCCGGCGCGGTAGCCGTTGGGCGGCAGCAGCAGGACGGAACCGGCGCCGGCCTCGGCGGCCCGCTCGGCCCAGCGGCGCGACTCCGCGCTGCCGTAGGCGGAGACGCCCGGCATCACCCGGTCCCCGTCGCCGCCCGCGGCCTCCACGGCCGTCTGCACGATCCGGATGCGTTCGTCCTCGGTGAGGGTCTGGTACTCGCCGAGCGACCCGTTGGGCACCACGCCGTCGCAGCCGGCCGCGAGCAGCCGGGCGACCTGGGCCGCGTAGGCGTCGTGGTCGACGGAGAGGTCGTCGCGCAGGGGCAGGGTGGTGGCGACCATGATGCCGTGCCAGGGGCGGGTGCGGGTGGTCATGCGGTGTCTCCTTGGGGTGCGGAAGAAGGTGCCTCAGCCGTCGGCGAGGTGGTCGAGCACGATCGGGCAGGCCAGCGGCCGGCGCGTGGGCGCGGGGGCCGGGTCCCCCGCGAGGTGTGTCACGGCGGTGCCGCACATCCGGCCCTGGCACCAGCCCATGCCGGCGCGGGTGAGGAGTTTGACGGTGCGGCCGTCGCGGGCGCCGAGGCCGGTCACGGCGTCCTGGATCCGGCCTGCGGTGACCTCCTCGCAGCGGCACACCTCGGTGTCGGTGCGCAGCCAGTCGGACCAGCCGGGGCGCGGCGCGTGGACGGCCGCCATGGCCAGCGCGAACCGGCGCAGCCGGTCCCGGCGCCGCCGCAGTGCGCCGACCGGGCCCCGGCCGGCGATCGACCTGGCCGCCAACTCGCCTTCGATGAAGGCGAGTTCGGCACCGGCGACGCCGCAGGTCTCCCCCGCCGCCCAGATCCCGCCGACCGTGGTCCGCTGCCGGCCGTCGACGACCAGGGCGTGGCCGCCGTCGGGCGTGCGGCGGGTGGCGCAACCGAGCCCGGTGGCCGGCTCCAGTTGCGGGACCAGGCCGTGGCCGACCGCGAGGGCGTCGCAGGGGATGCGTACGCCGGTGCCGGGCAGCGGCCGCCAGTCGTGGTCGAGCCGGGTCAGGGTGACGGCCTCGACCCGGTCGGTGCCGTGCACGGCGGTGACCGCGCTCCGGCTCCGGAGGCGTACGCCGTGCCGGGCCAGGGTGGCGGCGTGGCCCGCCGCCTCGACGAGCTTGCGGGGCTGGGCGGCCAGGGCGCGGGGGCTGCGGGCGTACGCCCCGTAGTCGCCCGCCTCGGCGACGACCGGGACCCGCGCTCCGGCGGCGGCCAGCGACCCGGCGACGGCGAGCAGCAGCGGCCCGCTGCCGGCGACCACGATCCGCCGTCCCGGCAGTACCAGGCCGGCCTTGAGCATCGCCTGCGCGCCGGCCGCGCCGACGACTCCGGGCAGGGTCCAGCCGGGAAAGGGGAGCTGGCGCTCGTACGCCCCGGTGGCGAGCAGCACATGACGTGCGGTCAGTTCTGGTGCGGGGCCGTGCGCCCCGTCGGGTCCGGTCACCGCGTGGACGGTCCAGTGTTCCGGGTCGGCGGTGGCCCGGGTGACGGCCCAGACGTGATGCTCGGCGAGGTGGTGGACCCGGCCGGCGGCGCGCTGTGCCGCCAGACGGGCCGCGCGGCGGGTGAAGGCGCCCCAGGAGTGGTGCAGGGCCCGGGGGCGGGCGGCGCCGAGGCCGGGGGCCGGCTGCCGGTAGAACTGGCCGCCGGGGCGGGGCGCGGCGTCGAGGAGGGCCACGGTCAGTCCGAGTTCGGCCGCGGTGACGGCGGCGGCGAGCCCGGCCGGCCCCGCCCCGATGACGGCGAGGTCGTGGACGGTTCCCCGGGTGTCAGACGGCGAGACCGGCATGCCCGTGTCCCTCCTGGGTGGTGACGGCGTCCCCCGGCCGGGCCGGGATCAGGCAGGCCCGTTGGTTGGGGGTGCCGTTGACGGTGGCGAGGCAGTCGTAGCAGGAGCCGATGCCGCAGAAGGCGCCGCGCGGCCGCCCGCTGCCGCGGGTGCGCCGCCAGGAGAGCACGCCCGCCGCCCAGAGCGCGGCGGCGAGGCTCTGGCCGGGCAGTGCGGGCAGCGGTCTGCCGTCCAGGCTGATCTCGAACGCCGGTTCCGGCCGGGCGCGTACGAGGGCGGCGGGGGTACGGCGACGGCGGCGGCTCATGCCGGGCTCCTCTCCACGAAGCGGTCCGGCCGGAAGGGCGCGGCGTCCAGGGGTGCGGGGGTCGCGGTCAGCGCGGCGGCGATCAGTTGGCCGGTCGCCGGGGCGAGGCCGATGCCCGCGCCCTCGTGGCCGCAGGCGTGCAGCAGGCCGGGGGCGCGCGGGTCGGGGCCGATGGCCGGGAGGTGGTCCGGGAGGTAGGGGCGGAAGCCCTGGTAGGCACGCATCACCCGGACGCCGGCCAGCACGGGGAAGAGGGCCGCGGCCCGGGCGGCGAGCCGGCGGATCACCTCGACCGAGAGCGTGCGGTCGAAGCCGACGCGTTCGCGGCTGGCGCCGATGAGCACCGGGCCGGCCGGGGTGCCCTCGACCACCGCGGAGGTCTGCAGTGCCGCCGAGTCGCTGGCCACGTCGGCGACGTAGTCGGCGGCGTACACCTTGCGCCGGACGACGCGCGGCAACGGTTCGGTGACCAGGACGAATCCGCGGCGCGGCAGTACCGGGACGGTCACCCCGGCGAGCGCGGCGAGCTCGCCGGCCCAGGTGCCGGTGGCGTTGACGACGGCGGGGGCGAGGAGGTCGCCCCGCGGGGTGCGGACGCCGCGGACCGCTCCGCCGGGGCCCCGGAGGACGGCGGTGACCTCGGCGCCCAGGTGAAGCCGGGCGCCCGAGGCGCGCAGCAGGTACGCGGCGGCCAGGGCGGGCTGCACCTGCGCGTCCTGCGGGTAGAGGACGCCGCCGGCGAGCCCGGGCGCGAGGTGTGGCTCCGCGTCGCGCAGCCGGTCGGCGGGGAGGCAGGTGCTCGCCACGCCCGCCGCGGTCTGCGCCTCGCTGAGCGTGCGCAGGGCGGCCAGGCCCGGTTCGTCGCCGGCGACGACCAGTCCGCCCTTGGTCTCGTACTCGATCTCCGGCGGGAGTGCGGCGGCGAGTTCGCGCCACAGCCGGGCGGAGAGCAGTGCGAGGTCGAGTTCCGGGCCCGGCTCCTTGTCGGAGACGAGCAGGTTCCCCTCGCCGGCGCCGGTGGTGCCGCCCGCGACCGCGCCGCGGTCGACGACGGTGACGGAGAGGCCGGACCGGGCGGCGTAGTAGGCGCACGCGGCGCCGACCGCACCGGCCCCGACGATGACGACATCGGAGGTGTCCAGGTGGTGTCCGTTTCTCGTGGGCACCTCAGTAATATGTCACACAACACTGTTTCTGAGAAGGGGACTTGATCGGGCGGGGCGGGACCGGTCGGCCGGCCGCGGGGCACGGCGTACGTGTCAGGACGGCCGGCCGGGCACCCCGAGCAGCTCTCCGAGGGCGGCCCGGTCGGTCTTGCCATTGGGGTTGAGCGGGAGGGTCTCCAGCCCGGTGAGGGTGGCCGGCACCATGTAGGCGGGCAGCCGGTCGCGCAGCGCCGCCCGCAGGTCGTCCGCGGTGCCGGGGGCGCCGGTGTACGCGGCGGTGAGTTCCAGGCCGCCGGGGGTGGCCAGGGGCAGGACGGCCGCGTCCCGGACGCCGGGCAGCGCCCGCAGCGCCGCCTCGACCTCGCCGAGTTCGACGCGGTAGCCGTGCACCTGGACCTGCTGGTCGGCGCGGCCGAGGTGCACCAGCGACCGGCCGTCACCGGCCGGGCCGACGCGGTCGCCGGTGCGGTACCAGTGCGCGTCGGTCGGGGGGACGGCCGGGTCGTAGGGGCCGCCGTCGGGTGCCAGGAAGCGGCCGGCGTTGTGCGCCGGATCGAGGTAGCCGGGGAAGCGCTGGGGGCCGCGGACGCACAACTCGTCCTCTTGGAGGCGCAGTTCCATGCCCGGGTGGAGGGTGCCGATGGGGACGGTCCCGTTGGCGGGCGACGGCCAGTCGGCGCGGTCCGCGGGGAGGCGGTAGGCGGCGCAGGTGACGGCCAGTTCGGTCGGGCCGTAGGCGTTCTCCAGCCGGCTCCCGGGGGCGGCCCGTTGCCAGGCCGCGGCCTGCTGGAGGGTGAGCGGTTCGCCGCAGAACATGCTGCTGCGCAGCGTCGGCATGCTGTCCGGGCGCAGCGCCCGGAACCGCTGGGCGAGCGAGATCACCGACGGGACGGAGTTCCAGTGGGTGAGGGCGCGCGCGGTGACGAAGCGGACGGGGGTGAGGACCTCGTCGCGGGTCGGCACGACGAGGGTGGCGCCGCTCCCCCAGGCGGTGAACATGTCGTGCACCGAGGGGTCGAAGGTCAGGTCGAAGGTCTGGGAGAAGCGGTCGCCGGGGCCCGCCGCGCAGCGCGGCACGACGTGCGCGAGGTAGGCGCGGATGTTCCGGTGCGTGACCGGGACGCCTTTGGGGGCGCCGGTCGAGCCGGAGGTGAACAGGAGGTAGGCGAGGTCGTCGGGCCCGGCGGGGCGGACGCCGGACAGCGGCGGCGCCGTGAGGCGGCGCAGCTCGGGGTCGGTGAGGGTGAACACCGGGACGCCCAGGCGGTCGGTGGGGCCGGTGCCGTCGGCCAGTACGGCGTCGAGCCGCGCGGTCCGGGCGATCGTCGCGTTGCGTGCGGCGGGGAAGGAGGGGCCGAGGGGGACGACGGTGGCGCCGAGGCGCTGGACGGCGAGGTAGCCGGCGTAGGCGACGGCGGTCCGGGCCGCCAACAGGCCGATGCGGAACGGTGGTTGCCCCGACAGTCGCTGGTGGAGGTGCGCCGCCAGCGTCTCGGCGAGGCCGGCCAGCTCGGCGTAGTCGAGGGTGCTGTCGCCGGTCTCCAGCGCGGTGCGGCCGGGGTGCGCGGCGGCGGAGGCCGCGAACCAGTCGTAGAGGGTGGGCGGTGCGTCGGGGGTGCTCACCGTTCGCCTTTCGTGAGGGTCGGGGCCATGGGGAACGCGCAGCTGAGGGGCAGGGCGGAGTGGTCGCGCAGGGCGATCCAGCGGAGGGCGCCCCAGCGGCCGGTGCGGGCGCCGGGGGTGACGTCGATGGTCCAGGGGCGGCCGGCCAGGCCCGTGCCGTCGGCCTTGACGCACGCCTCCTGGACCGTCCACACCCAGGCCACCTCCTCGGCGGCGCGCGCCGGCGGCAGGGCGGCGAGCCGCCCGGCGTGGTCGCCCAGCAGGCGGCGGGCGAAGGAGGGGGTGACGTGGGTGCCGGGGCGCTGCACGTCCACGCCGAGCGCCCGTCCGACGGCGACTCCGGCGGCGAGGGCGCCCTGACTGTGCGAGACGCTGATGCCGATGCCGGGGTGCCCGCGCAGCCCCGGCTTGCCGCGCCGGTCCGCGGTGAGGTCGGCGCCGGCCAGGGCGGGCCGTACGGTGGCAAGCAGTTGCCGCAGCAGGCCGCGTCCGGCCAGGAATTCCCGGGCCCGCCACTCGGGCATGGCCTGCGCCCGGCGGAGATCGCCGGGCTGGGTGCTGGGCGGCACCCGGTCCGCGGTGGCGGTGGTCACCCAGAGCCGGTCGGCCACCAGGAGGGGGACGCTCACCGCGCGGTGTCCGGCGGGGCGAGGCCGGCGAGGACGCTCTCCGCGGCGTCCGCGAGGGTGCCGAGCACCACCTCGTCGGCGCCGCCTCCGATGCCGAACAGCGCGGCCTGGGCGCGGAGTTCCTGGATCCCTCCGGTGGCGAAGCCGGCCGCGCCCCACAGCTGTCCGCAGGTGGTGAGGACGTGCTGCACGGTCGGTCCGGCGGCCGCCTTGAGGGTGGCGGCGGCGGTGGTGTCGTGGTGTTCGGCCACCTCCTTCGCCAACGCGCCCACCAGGGCGTGGAGTTCCCGCACGCGGACCAGGCAGGCCGCGAAGCGCTGGCGTACCGCGTCCAGGTGCCACAGGGTGCCGTCGCCGTGGGCGCGGCCGGCCAGGTGCCGGTGGGTGTCCGTCAGGACGCGGCGGCACAGGGCGACGGCCCACTGCGCGCCGGCGAGGCGTTCGGTGGCGATGTGCCGGGCGAACAGCGGCAGGCCGAAGCCGGTGCGGCCCAGGACGTGGTCCCGGCCCAGCCGTACCCGGTCGAAGGTGACGTGGCCGGCGCCCGAGTCGGCGAACAGCGCGGAGTCGGCGGGGCGCACGGTCACGCCGGGGGCGTCGGCGGGCACCAGGACCCAGGTGAAGTGGGTGAAGTGCCGGCCGGGCCGGTGCCGGGCCAGGACGAGGAAGTGCTCGGCGGTGACGGTGTTGGCGATCCAGTTCTTCTCGCCGGTCACCTCCAGGGCGTCGTCGTCGAGGCGCACCTCGGTCCGCAGCGCGGTGAGGTCGGTGCCCGCGGTGACATCGGTGGCCGCCAGCGCGAGGGTGGCCCGGCCGCTGAGCGCACGCTCCAGGGCCTGCCGGGCCACCGGCGTGCGGCCGGTGGCCAGGAGCGGTAGCGCGGTGGCCAGTTGCACGCTGGCCGACAGGGTGGCGGCGAGCGAGAAGCGGGCGTCGACGGCGCCGAGCAGGCCGGCGAGGCGCCCTGGGTCGACGCCGGTGCCGGCCGCGCCGTCCCGGTAGACCTCGGCGATCAGGCCCGCCCGCCCGAGGGCGGCCCATACCTGGGAGCCGCTCGCGGTGGGCGGGAGCGCGTCGAGCGGGGCACTGCCGTGCTCAGGCAAAGCTCACTCCCTGGTCGCGCAGCGCGAGCCGGCCGTCGGCGAGGTGCAGCCGGTCGTTGCTGTAGTTGAGCGGTGCGGAGCGCAGGTCGCGCAGGGCGAGTTCGAGGCGGGTGGGTGAGTCCTTGAGGTAGCCGTGCCGCAGTCCGAGCGCGGCGACCAGGCCGTCGACGGCGGCCAGGCACTCCTCGGAGGCGGTGATCTTCAGCGCGTTGAGCTGGAGCTGCCGGGCGGGGGCGGAGAGGTCCGCGCCGGACTCCACGGTGCGCAGGGTCTGCTGCAGCAGCGCGTGCACCGCGTCCAGCCGCTGCCGGGCCCGGGAGACGCGGGTGAGCAGCAGCTCCGAGCCCGGCTCGAAGCGGGCGCGGCCCGCCGGACTGCGCAGCAGCTTCAGCACCCGGGAGAGCGCCCCCGCCGCGGTCCCCAGCCACACCGCCGACCAGCCCAGATGTGCCAGCGGCCCGAAGACGGCGGCGGCCACCTCGTGGAACGCGCCCGGTTCGCCGATCACTTGGTGCGGGGGGATGCGCCCGGTCAGTCGCAGCGCGACGCTGTGGCTGGCGCGCATGCCCATCGGCTGCCAGTCGCCGGACGCGCCGATGTCGAGCTGGTCGCGGTGGGCGTACACCAGCGAGACCTGGTGCGCGGTGGCGTCGGCACCGGGGCTGCGCATGGTGATCAGGAAACCGTCGGCGTGCTCACCGCCGGTGACGATGGGCGCGGCCCGGTCGAGCACCAACTGCCCTTCTTCGTCGATGAGTTGGGCGTGGGCGCTGAGCAGGTGGCCGCCCTTGCCGGGTTCCGTGGTGACGGAGGCGAGGTAGCTCTCCCCCGCGGCGATGCCGGGCAGCAGTTCCGCGCGCAGCCGCTCGGTGCCGTACCGGACGACGGCCTCGGTCTGCTGGCAGTGCATCGCGAAGATCATCCCGACCGACATGTCGCTGCGCCCGAGGGTCTGCGCGGCCGCGACCAGGTCCCGCACGGTACCGCCGAGTCCGCCGTACGCGGCGGGGACCAGCAGGCCGAGCAGGCCGGTGCGGCGGAGCGCGGCGAGGGCGTCCACCGGGAACTCCGCGGCGTGGTCGGTGCGCGCCAGGTGTTCCTCGGTGACCGCGGTGACCTCGGCCAGGCGGGCCGTCAGGTCCGGTGCGGCGGGCTGCGCCGCACGCGGGCTCGCGGCGGTCATGCGGTCGCCCGGCCGTCGGCTCCGGTACCGGGCGCGGAGACGGGCCCGTCGTCGGGCCGTGCGCCGGCCTCCTCCGGGAGCTGTGCGGCGATCACCCGCCACAGGCTGCCGGCGGTCGCGAAGGTGGTGTCGTTGAGTTCCTCGTCCGGCAGGGTGATGCCGTAGGTGTCCTCGACGGCGAAGAGCAGCTCGATGGCCTGCATGGAGTCGACGCCGAGCGCGCGCAGGTCGGTGTCGGGGGTGAGGGTGAGGTCGTCGGGGCCGGTGTGCTTGAGGAAGGGGCGCAGCAGTGCGGTGAAGCGGGCGTCCATGGGGGCCTCTCTGGGGTGCGGGGCGGTCAGCGGGCGATGCGGCAGAGGTCGTCGACCCGGCGGAGGTTCGCCGGGACGAGGTCGTCGGCGTCGAACTCGGTGCCCAGTTCGCTCTCCAGCCGCTCGATGATCTCGATCAGCCGGAAGGAGCTGAACGAGGCGAACGAGTCGAAGGGGCTGCCGTCGAGGAGGGCGGCGGGCGGTACGCCGAGTACCGCGCCGGCCACGGCGGCGACGCGGCGGCGCAGGGCGTCCTCGGCGGCCGGCACCGGGCCGGGGGCGGCCGGGGAGGCGGTGGGGTGGCTGCCGAAGACGGTCAGGTCGGCGGCGAGCGCCTCGCGCAGCCGGTCGACGACGCCGGGTGGTTCGGCGTGGCCGCGGGAGACCCGGCGGTGGGCGAGGTAGGTCTGTTCGACGACCTTGTCCCAGGCCCGCAGGTGGGCGCGTTCGGCGGCCGCCTCGGCGGCTCCGCGGGCGAACAGCGCGCGGTAGGCGGCGTGCAGTTTGCGGGCGCGGGCGAGCAGCCAGGTCTCGACGGTGAGCTGGTCGACCGCCCGGGCGCGGTCCGCGCAGGCGTCGTACGCGGCGAGGTAGCCGGCGACCGCGGCCGCGTCCGCGGTGTGTGCGGGCGGCAGGGCGTCGACGGGCCGGGCGCCGACCGGCACCAGCTCGATGACCTCGGCGGATGCCAGCTCCGCGAGGTCGTCGTCGGCGAGCACCCAGTGGCCGGGGGTGGCGGTGCCCCAGGCGGTGTCGCTGCGGTAGGCGTCGGTGATGTGCCAGCCGTCGGGGCCGGCGGCCATCAGGAAGCTGTGCTCCATGTGCGCGCGCCGGTGGTACGGCAGCCAGGGCAGCAGGTAGGCGTCGGCGACGGCGTAGCGCACCCCGCCGTCCTTGCGCAGCGCGGCGAGCAGCTCGCCGCGGGTCAGCCGTTCCCGGCTCGCCACGCGCAGGCCCAGCAGCCCGGTCGCGGTGGTCAGTTGCACGGTCAGCGGCGGGTCGACGGTCGGCAGTCCGTCCGCGCCTGCCCAGCTGCCGAAGTCCAGCCGTGCGCCGAGCCGGAGGTGCGCGCCGGGGCCGTAGTGGTGGTCCGCGAGCACCGCCAGATTGACCTGGATGCAGTCCAGCAGACCGCTGTGGACCGATCCGAGGTCGAACTGCTCGGGTTCGACGGTGACTGCCATATTCCGTTCACATTCCTTGGGTGGGTGGTGGTTCGTCGTGCGGTGCGGTGCGGTGGGAGGTGGCTGCCGGCCGGTCAGAGCCACGGGGGCAGGACGGGCAGCTCCGCCGTCGAGTGGAGTTCCCGGCCGGCCGAGCGGCCGGCCAGCCAGGCGAGCACGTCGGCGGTCGTGCCGGAGACGACCGGGCCGCCGGTGCCGAACCGCCCGAGCAGCGCGCCCTCGCGGTCGCTGAGGACGAAGTCCGGTACGCCGTCGGCCTCGGCGTAGTAGCCCAGTACGTCGTCGAGGATGATCTGCCGGGCCGCCTCGGGGATGTCGGCGATGCGGTAGCCGAGGTCCAGGTCGACGTGGTGGAGTTCGAGTTCGCGGATCCGGATGACCAGGATCCGCCGCGGGGTGCAGAGTTCCCCGGTGAAGGGGCGGACGGTGGCCTGCCAGGCGGGCGCGGGGAGTTCCTCGACGGTGTTCCGGAAGCTCTCGGCGGTCTCCCGGACGTCGGCCACCAGGGCGCCGGCGGGCCGGTGGGCGCCCGCCTCGATCTCGGCGTCCCGGGCCGCCCGGCTGGCGTACTGGGGTGTGGGGACGCCCGTACGGGCCCATTCCAGCAGCCGCTCCAGGGCGGGGGCCTGGCGGGCCAGGTGGCTCAGGACGTGGCCGCGGGTCCAGCCGGTGAGCCGGGACGGGGCGCCGACGTCCCGGTCGTCGAGCCCGGCCAGGCCGGCCAGCAGCCGGTCGGTGGCCGCGGCGATCACCCCGAAGGACTCCGGGGTGGGCGGTATTTCCTTCACGATGCTCCCTTCAGCCGGGTGAAGCCCCGGGCGATCGCGGCGAGTTCACCGGCGATGTGCGGCAGGCGGGTGGGGTCGTCGGCCCGCAGCGCCTGTTCCTGCTGCCGCTCGTCGCCGTACAGCAGGCTGGTGGCGGCCTTGAAACGCAGCGCCTGCGGGTCGTCGCCCAGCAGATGGCCGCCGAGGACGACGAGTCCCGCGTCGTCGAGGAGGCGGGCGGCGAGCGACGCGGAGTCGGTGACGCCGCGTGCGGCGAGCGGGCCGCGCAGCGGTGCGAAGTCCGGGTAGACGTAGAACCCGCCGGTGGGCGGGCGGCAGTCGGCGCCCGCCTCGACGGCGATCCGGTGCACGGCCCGGGCCACCGCGCCGTGCAGCCGGGCGCTCGCCCGCATCCGTTCGACGATCTCCGGCGGCTCGGCGTAGGCGTACTCCGCGACCTGCTGCATCGGACCGGCGAGCGTCGACCAGATCTCGCTGGCCGCGGCGACCACGGCGTCCCGCAGCAGTGCGCCGGTGTCGCCGGCCGGGAAGCGGGCCACACCGATCCGCCAGCCGCCGAGTCCGAGCGTCTTGGACAGTCCGCTGGTGACGACGGTGCGCTCGGGCGCCACCTCGGCGGGGCTGAGGAAGGCGGTGGCCGCGGGGTCGTGGAGGATGTCGCGGTAGATCTCGTCGGAGACGATCAGCAGGTCCTCGGCCCGGGCGAGCGCGCACAGTTCGCGGATCAGTGCGGGCGGGGCGACGGTTCCGGTCGGGTTGTCCGGGAGGGTGAGGACCAGCAGCCGGGGGTCGGCGCCGGCCGCCCGGGCCCGGCGGAGGGTGGCGCGCAGGGCGGCCGGTTCGGGGACGCCGCCGCACTGTGCGGGGATCGGTACGCCGAAGACCTTCTTGCCGGCGTAGACCGCCTGCGGGGCGTAGCTGTTCCAGGCGGGGCGGGGCAGCAGCAGATCGCCGGGGACGACCAGTTGCAGCGCCATCAGCAGCGGCTTGCTGCCGGGCGCGACGATCACTTGGCCGGCCTCGGTGGGCAGCCGGCGGCGGGTGAAGTAGCCGGCCACCGCGTCGCGTACGCCCTCGGCGCCGGCCACCGGGCCGTAGGCGGCGCGGGCCGCGCCGGCCGCCAGCCGGTCGGCCAGCTGCGGCAGCACCGGCAGCCGGGCCTCGCCGAACGCGAGGTGGACCAGGGACTCCCCCGCGGCGCGGCGCCGGTCGACCATCTGGTTGAGCGCCAGGTTCGGGGAGGGTGGCGCGGCGGTGACGGCGGTCATCTCGGGCTCCTTCGCGTACGGGTGGCGGCGTGGTCCTCGTGGCCGTCCGGCGGTGCGCTGCCGGCCGGGGCGCCGCCGCGCAGGGCGGCCGCGAGGTCGGGCGGGGTGGCGGGGTCCAGCTCCAGTTCGTCGAGCCAGGCGGCGTGCGGCGAGTAGCGGGCCCGGAACGGCCTGCCGACCAGGGAGGGGACGCGTGCCTGGAGCATCCGCAGTTGGAAGTGGGCGCCGTCGGGTGTCTCCTCGACGCCGTCCACCACGACCTTGCCGGGCGTCGCCGACATGACCGGGCCGCGGACGGTGCGGGCGAGGCCGGGCAGGGTCCGGTACGCCTCGGTGAAGAGGGTGACGGCCCGGGCCAGCGGCACCTTGAAGTAGTCGTAGGGACCGGTGTCCCGTTCCACGAAGAGGTAGTAGGGCACCGCCCCGGCCGCCAGTTCGGCCCGCCACAGCTCGCTCCATACCGCGGCGTCGTCGTTGACGTGGGCGATCAGCGGCGCCTGGCAGTAGACCACCGCGCCGGTGGCGCGGATCCGGGCCACGGCCCGCTGCGCGAGGTCGGTGGCCAGCTCGCGGGGGTGGCTGAAGTGCGCCATCACGGCGAGCTGCCGGCCGGTGGCCACGATCCGCTCGAACAGCCGCAGTACGTCGTCGGCGTCCGGGTCGGTGACGTACCGCTGCGGCCAGTAGGCGACGGATTTGGTGCCGATCCGCAGGGTGCGGACGGTGTCGATGCCGAGCAGCGGTTCCAGGTGGGTGCGCAGCCGCTCGGTGGACATCACCATCGGGTCGCCGCCGGTGACCAGGACGTCGTGCACCTCGGGGTGGGCGCGCAGGTAGCCGATCAGTCCGCCGGGGTCGGGGGCGGCGAAGCGCAGATCGGCGTCGCCGATGAACTGCGCCCAGCGGAAGCAGTAGGTGCAGTAGGCGTGGCAGGTCTGGCCCTGGCCGGGGAAGTAGAGCACCGTCTCGCGGTATTTGTGCTGGAGGCCCGGGAGCGGGACGCCGTCCTGGCGCGGCACGTTGAGCTGCTGCTGGCCGGAGGGGTGCGGGTTGAGGCGGCGGCGGATGTCCTGGACGGCCTCGCGCAGCAGCAGCTTGTCGGCGGGGTCGGCGGACAGCTTGGCGAGCTGCTCCTCGTCGGCCCGGGCGAGCATGCCGCGCTGCGGGAACGTCAGCTGGAACATCGGGTCGTCGGGGGTGTTCTCCCAGTCGATGAGCTGGGTCAGGACGTACTCGTTGACGCGGAACGGCAGGACGAGCGACACCCGCCGTACCGTCTCGCGGAGGTCGTCGGGCAGGCCGTGCCGCCGGGCGATGTCGTCGAGGTGGCGCGGGCCGAACGCCTTGAAGCGGGCGGGCTCCGGCAGGGCGGCCGGCATCAGCGGGCACCTCCCGCGCGGTTCGGCTTGCGGTACAGGGCGTCGCCGAGCACCAGGAAGTCCAGGTCCATGGCGCGGAAGGCGGCGAGGGCGTCGTCGGCGGTGTTGACGACGGGATCGCCCTTGTCGTTGAAGGAGGTGTTGAGCAGGACGGGTGGCGCCCCGTGCCGCTGGAGGGCGTCCAGGGCCGCGCCGACGGCGGGCGCCTCGTCGCCGTGCAGCACCTGCGGGCGGGTGGTGCCGTCGATGTGGACGACGCCGGGGGCGACCCGGCGGCCGAGTGCGGTGGCCTTGGCCGCGCCGAGCATGTAGAGGCTCAAGTACTCCTGTTGCTCCCACAGTTGGCTGCCGTAGTCGGGCCGGGTGACGCCGGCGAACGGCCGCCACTGCTCGCGGTTCTTGAGGGTGTTGACCCGGGTGTTGACCTCGGCGGTGTCCGGTACGGCGATGATCGACCGCCGGCACAGCGCGCGCGGCCCCACCTCGGCGCGCCCCTGGGCGACCGCGCCCACCTGCCCGTCCAGCAGCAGCCCGGCCAGCTCGTCGATGTCCAGCTCGGCCCGCACCAGCCCCGAAATATCCCCCGCCCCCGCCGCGTTGAGGCGATCAGGGGCCCCCACCTCCACCCCCAGATAGGGACTCAGCGCACCCTCCCGCCTCCGGGGCGGCCGTACGGTCCAGGCCGCGCCGAGGGCGACGCCCGCGTCGTGCGGTACCGGCGGTACGTACAGCGGGCCGGGCAGGGTGCCGTTGGTGCTGCAGTTGAGGGCGACCCCGCCGCTCAGGCACAGCGCGTCGACCCCGGCCGTCTTCCGGGTGAGCGCGGCGAGGTGGGTGACGGTCTGCTCGATGAGGCGTTGCGCGGTGTACGCGACGAGGATCGCGTTCGGGTCCTCGGTCAGACGGTCCTCGGGTGCGCTCGGGCCGTCCGCCCCGGCGATCTTCGTGTAGTGCTCCCGCCAGCGGCCGACGACGGTGCCGTACTGCTCCTTGATCTCGTCCGCGGTGGCGGTCCCGCGGTTCTCCGTCAACGGGTCGACGGCGAGGTGGAAGTCGTCCGCGGTGAGCTCGACGAGGGGTGCCACCTCCAGCTGGGCGGCGCGTCCGTAGGCGGCCAGGCCCATCGTCTTGCCGGCGTTGAGGAAGGAGAAGCCCAGCCAGGTGGAGGCGGCGTCGTAGGCGTAGCCGAGTGAGGCGGTGCGCTGCCAGCTGCGCTCCAGCCGGGGTTCGGCGCCGTCCTCGTAATGCCAGATGGTGGAGGACTCGTTCTCCCCGTGGCCGTCGATCACCAGCACGCCGGCCTCGGTGAACGGCGAGGCGTAGAAGGAGGACGCGGCGTGCGCCTGGTGGTGCGGGACGCGGACCACCTCGGGGGTGTGGTCGCCGAAGTCCAGTCCGACGGCGTACGCGAGGAAGTCCGCGTCGGAGGCGAACCGCCGGGGGTAGAGCTGCTCGCTGTCCCAGCCGAGGGCGACGACGTCGATGTCGGCGGCGGTGATGCCGGCCTGCGCGAGGCAGAAGCGGGCGGCGCCGGCCGGCTTGCGGTAGAGGGAGTGGCGGCGGCGGTTGCAGCGCTCCTCCTCGGTGAAGGCGATGACCTCGCCGTCGCCGTTGACGAGGCAGGCGGCGGTGTCGTGCCAGCCGGTGGGTGGTGCGTTGACGCCAAGGATCCAGGTCATGGGTCGGTCTTTCTTCGTCGGCAGGTGGTCGGTCAGCGAAGCGGGGTGAGGGTGTGCCGTACGGCGCGCTGGGCGCGGCCGAGGGCGGCGGCGCAGGCGTCGGGCGTGTCCCCCACGGCGATCAGGGCGGCGAGCCGGGGCACGATGCCGCGCGGAGGCAGCAGCAGGACGGTGCCGGGCGCGGCGAGCGGGACGGCGCGGTTGAGGCCGGGTACGGCCGCGGCGTCGGTCAGGTCGAGGGACGCGACGGTGCCGTCGTGGTCGGGGTAGACGAAGCGGACCTCGGCGCAGCGGTCGTGCAGCGGCGTGCCGGTGGGGGTGCGGCCGAGGGCGAGGTCCGCGGCGGCCTCGACGGGGTCGACGCCGGTGGCGAGGGTGCCCAGCAGGGGGATGAAGTCGCCGCCGAGGCGGCCGTTCACCTCGACGACGCGGGGTCCGGTGGGGGTGAGCCGGAGTTCGGTGTGGGTGAGTCCGGTGCGGATGCCGAGCGCGGTGTGGGCGCCGGTGACGACGGACCGTACCTCGTCGGCCCAGGGCTCCGCGCGCCACGGGGCGACGAGGTGGCCGACCTCCTCGAAGTACGGCGCGAATCCAAGCCGTTTGCGGGCCACGTTGACGATCCGGGCGGTGCCGTCGGACACCGCGCAGTCCACGCTGATCTCGGGTCCGGGCAGGTACTCCTCGACGATGGCGCCGGCGGGTGTCCGGATGCCGGGGAAGGCGGCGGCGCGGGCCTGGTCGTAGGCGCGGGCGACCTGGGCGGGGTCGCCGGCGAGGGTGACGCCGATGCTGCCGGCCAGCGCGCGGGGTTTGACCACGACCGGCCAGCCGAGTTCCTCGGCCGCCGCCAGCGCTTCGTCGCGGCTGTGCACGTGGCGGAAGCCGGCCGAGGGCACGCCCGCGGCGCCGAGCAGCCGCCGGGTGGCCAGTTTGTCGCGGCAGCGGCGCGCGGCCTGTGGGCTCATGTGGGGCAGGCCCAGCCGGCGGGCGACCTCCGCGGTGGTTTCCAGGAGGGTTTCGTCCCAGGTCAGGATGGCTCCGGGGCCGGGGTGGCCGGTCAGCAGCGCGGCGACGGCGCGGGTGGTGGCGGTGGCGTCGGAGGTCTCGGCGGTGCGGAACCGGTCGGCGACGAAGGGGCGTTGCCAGTCGGGGTGGGTGTGCTGGACGAGCGCGGTGCGGACCCGGGCGGCGACGGTCTTCAGTGCGTAGGCGCGGTAGGGCGGGTTGCCGCAGCCGACGAGGACGAGCCGGCCGGGGGCCTCGGGGTCCACGGGGTCGCATTCCAGCGTCGCGGTGCGCATCGTGCGGCGCAGTGCGGCGGTGACCTGTGCGCTGCTGGTCCCGTGGAAGCGGAACCGTGCGCCGGTGTGCTCGTATCCGCCGCCGGTCAGCAACGCGCCGGTTTCCGGGAGGACTTCGGCGTACGGCAGTTCCGCGTGCGGGCCGGTCCCGCGTGGGGAGGTGGCCGCCCGCACCCGGCAGGGCATCGGGACGGACGGGGGCACCAGCAGCCAGCCGGCCACCCGCGCGGGGCCGGGGGCGGGGCGGGGGATGCGGTACGGGGCGCCGGTCTGGTGCGCGAAGGCGGCGGCCATCAGGTCGATGCCGTGCACCTCGCGCCAGACGAAGGGGACTTCGGCGCCGCCGGGGCGGCCGCCGATCTCCAGGACGCGCAGCGCGCCGTCGTCGCTTTCGAAGAGTTCCAGGTGGAAGACGGCGGGGCCGGTGAACAGGGCGCCGGTGGTGGCGGCGGTGAGTTCGCCGATGCGGGCGAGGAGTCCGGGGTCGTCGATCTCGACCGAGCCGAGGGCGGTGCCGGTGGTGAATTCCAGGCAGGTGTTGAGGTAGCGGGAGGCGCGCCAGACGCCGGGGCCGTCGCCGGTGTGGATGCCGTCGACGTGCAGGACGCGGTCCGGCCGCCATTCCTGTACGAGCAGTGCGTCGTCGTGCGGGAAGGGGTGGGCGGCGAGGTGTTCCGGGGTGTCGAGCCGGGTGATGCCGGCGCTGGCGGTGCCGCGCCGTGGTTTGACCAGTACCGGCCAGCCGTGCCGGGTGGCGAAGGCGGCCACCGCTGCGTGGTCGGGGGCCGCGGCGGTGGCGGGTACCGGGACGCCCGCCGCGGCGAGCCGCTCGGCCATCAGCAGTTTGTCGCGCAGCGGCAGCAGGTCGGTGGCGCGCTGTCCGGGCAGGTCGAACTCCCCGCGCAGATCGGCCGCGAGGTCGAGATCGGTCTCCTGGAGGGCGACGATCCGGGTGGGCGGGCCGGTCTGTTCGACGAGTGAGTCGATCGCGTCGCGGACCGCCTTGAGGTTCTCGGCGCTGTCCACCAGCCGTACCGCGGCGGCCTGTTCGGTGGGCAGGTGGCGGGCGGCGCGTTCGGTGGTGAGGTAGCTGACGCGGTGGACGGAGTGGTCGAGGTAGGCGGCGTAGTCGGCGTAGCGGTCGGTCCAGCGGTGGATGATCATCACGTGTTCGGGCACGGCGGCCTCCTGGGGCGGGGCGAGCACGGGGGCTGGGGTGGGCGACAGGGGGCGGCCGGTGGTGCGGCTCGGTGCGGCGCCGGGGTGGTAGGTGGGGGGGCGGTCCGGCGGGCGGCGGCCGGTCGGGCGGGCGCGGCCCGCGGTGCGGCAACTCCGGTGGCCGGTGGGCGCGGCGAAGCGGGGTGGTGCTGCTTCAGGAGGCCGCGGCGGCGGTGAGCAGGCTCTCGTGCAGGTCCCACAGCACCTCGGCGCACCGCTCGCGGCCGAGGTCCTTGGCGGTGAGCCGGACGGAGAGGGCGTCCGGGCTCTCCAGGGCGCGGGCGTAGCAGCGCGGGCCGATGGTGGTGAAGGGTTCCTCCCAGGTGAGGGTGGGTGGGCCGGCGGGCCACGGGGCGCGGGGCGGTGGGGCGCCCGCGGCGGTGTCGTCGGGTACGGCCACGTAGTTGTAGGCGCAGGCCGGTTCGGCGGCGCCGGGCATACGGGCCCGCAGTGCGGCGACGGCGGTGACGTCGTGCATGCCGTGCCGGAAGGCGGCGAGGCCGCTCCAGTGGACGGCGTCGGCGAGCTTGACGAGGTCGTCGGTGCGGGCGTCCTCGATCAGTGCCGGCACCCACTGGTTCATGGAGGTGACCAGGCCCTTCCAGCGGCCGGCGAACCGGTTGGCGCTCATCAGCTGGACCAGCAGGGTGTCGGCGCCGCAGGTGCGGGCCACGCTGCGGACGTAGGCGGCCAGCAGGACGCTGGAGACCGACACCCGGGCGCGTTCGGCGACGAGGTGTGCGGCGGGGCGGGCGGGGGCGGAGTGCAGGGTGGCCTGGACGGTCCCGCCGGTGGTGGCGGGGGTGCGCGGCAGTGCGGCGGGGGGTGCCTGGGTCAGGGTGTGCGTCCAGTGGTCGAGCGCCGCGGCCTGCCGGCGCAGCCCGGCGGGTCCGTACTGCTCGGCGGCGAGCTCGGCGGGCCCGGGCGCGGCGGGGACCGGCCCTCGGGGGGCGGTGAGTTCCTGGCGGAATTCCTGGTGCAGGAGTTCCTGCGCCCAGGCGTCGGCCGCGATGTGGTGCTTGACGAAGAGCAGGTGCGAGGGGGCGCCGTCGCGGGTCAACAGCCGTGCACGCCACGGCAGTTGCCGTTCGAGGTGGAAGGGTTCGGCGGCCAGCCCGGCGGCGAGGGCCAGGGAGTCGGCGTCCGCGCCCTCCAGTGCGGTCAGGTCCTCGTCGAGGTCGGCGTCGGGCGGCAACTGCCGTGGTGTGTCGGCGTCGTGGAGGTCGTAGCGGGTGCGCAGTGACGGGTGCCGTGCGGCGAGGGTGCGGACCGCCGTGCGGACCCGCGCCGGGCTGACGCCGGGCGGAAGGCGCCAGGCTGCCGCGTTGTTGGGCTCGTGCCATCGCCGGGCCGGCAGTTCTCGGATGTCGTGCCACACCGAGAGCTGCCCCAGCGACAGCGGTACTTCCTCGGACATACGCTCCCCCATTGGCGTACTTCCATAATACGGAATTTGATTTCCATGCAGAGCTGACGCTGCCACAATCCGTTGAAGTCTGTCCAGGCTCAACCGGCAGCAGAGACCCGCAAACGTGACCCACCTCACACGTCACCCCCCTCGCGAGCATGAGAGCCTGATCACCAATCTACGGAATCCGTTTTCCGCTGAACGGAATTGGTTGACCCCGGGGACGGCCGGTCGACCGCCGCCGGACGCCGCCCGCACGCGGCCGCCGCGCGAGGTGCCCAGGAGTGCACGGCACCGTCAACTCGCCCCGGACCGGCCCGGATTCACCGTTCCCGCACACCACGAGGGGTCGCCACACCGTGAGTCAGCAGCCGCCCGCCCCGGCCGGTTCCGCCGGGGAATTCCTCCACGACTTCCTGCTCGCCGCCGCCCGGCACACTCCCGGTGCCCCCGCCGTCATCGAATCCGCACCGCCCGGCGGGACCACCGTGACCACCTACGCGGAACTCGACGCCCTGACGGAGCGTTACACCACCGGGCTGCGGGAGCTGGGCATGGAGACCGGCGCCCGGGTGATCCTGGAGTCCGACACCACCGCCCACGCCCTCGCGATGCTCCTCGCCTGCTCCCGGGCCGGCCTGACCTTCGTCCCGGTGAGCCCCGAAACCCCCGCGGACCGGCTGCGGTCCGTGCTGGCCACCGCCCGGCCCGCCCTCCACGTCCAGGCGCCGGGCGGGATCCGCGAGCACCTCCCCGGAACGCTCGGCACGGCCCGGTTCGGCCCGGACGGGCTGACCGTCGAGCGGGCGCCCGAGCGCCACCGGCCCCGGCGCCGGGTCCCCTGCGTCACGGACCCCGCGTACATCATCTTCACCTCCGGCACCACGGGCCGGCCCAAGGGCGTGGTGATGAGCCACCGGGCGGTGACCGCGTTCTACCGGGGCATGCTGGCGCACCGCATCGCCACCCCGGAGGACCGGATCGCCAGCACCTCGCCCCTGCAGTTCGACTTCTCGCTGCTCAACATCGGCCTGGCGCTGGGCAGCGGGGCGAGCGTGGTGCCCGTCCCGCAGGGCCTGGTGCGCTGGCCGCGCCGGCTGCTGCGGGTGCTGCGGGAGACCGGCGCCACCCAGGTCAACGGCGTGCCGTCGATCTGGCGGCAGACCCTGCGCCACGAGCCCGAGCGGCTGGCCGCCCTCGACCGGCTGCGCTCCGTCCTCTTCTGCGGCGAGGAGTTCCCGCTGCCCGAGCTGCGCCGGCTGCAACAGCTGCTGCCACAGGCCCGCATCATCAACTGCTACGGCGCCACCGAGTCGATGGCCTGCTCCTTCGAGGACGTGCCCAACCCCCTGCCCGAGGACGCCGAAAAGCTCTCCATCGGGGTCGCCCACCCCGGCGCCGAGATGCTCCTGGTCGACGAGGACGGTGCGGTCGTCGACGAGCCCGGCGTCCCGGGCGAGATCCATCTCCGCAGTCCCGCGCTCTTCTCCGGCTACTGGGACGATCCGGAGGCCACCCGCGCGGCGCTGGTTCCCGACCCGCTGTGCCCGCAGTCCGGCCAACTGGTGCTGCGCACCGGGGACCTGGCCTTCCGGGGGGACGACGGCGGCTTCCGCTTCTGCGGCCGGACCGACTCCCAGGTGCAGATCAACGGCAACCGCGTCGAACTGGGCGAGGTGGAGCGCCGGTTGACCGAGTTCCCCGGCGCGACCGCCGCGACCGCGATGGCGCTGCCCAGGCTCGACGGCGGCGGTCTGCAGCTGACCGCCTTCGTGGTCCTGGCGGCGGGCCGGGCGACGGCCGGCCGGACCGCCGGCGACCCCGCGGCGGCCGATCCCGCCGCGACGGCCGCGGCCGAGCTGCGCGCGTTCTGCGCGCAGACGCTGCCCGCGTACATGGTCCCGCAGGAGATCCAGCTGCTGGACGCGCTGCCGACGACCTCGAACGGCAAGGTCGACCGCACGGCCCTGGCACACGGCGCCCGCCCGGAACCCGCGCCGGCCCCGGCGCCCGGCACCTGATCCTGCATCGGCCCCCGCCCCGTCCCCGTCCGTAGCCCGCGGCTGCGGTCGCTGACCCGCCCGCCCGTACGTCCCGGAGGAGACCCCCTTGAGCAGACTCGACACGTCCGGCCCGCTGATCGGCGAGCCCCGCCCCGGCCGGCTGCGGAGGTACCTCCAGGTGCGGGCGGGCGGACTGCCCGGCGCGTTCTGGGTGCTCTGGGGCGGCTCCCTGGTCAACCGTCTGGGCTCGATGGTCAATCCGTTCCTGAGCCTCTACCTCACCGGGGTCCGGGGGGTCTCCCTGGGTGACACCGGCCTGGTGCTCACCGTCGTCGGCGTCGGCTCGGTCATCTCCCAGCCGCTCGGCGGGTTCCTCGCGGACCGCTTCGGCCGCCGGGCGGCGCTGACCGGCGGCATGCTGGCGAACGGCGCGACCCTGCTCACCCTCGGCCACGCCCGCAGCCTCACCGTGCTCGTGCTCGCCTGCTTCGTCCTCGGCATCACCATCGACCTGTTCCGCCCCGCCGCCCAGGCGCTGGTCGCCGACGCGGTGCCCGCCGCCGACCGCACCCGCGCGTACGGCCTGCTGCTGTGGGCCGTCAACCTCGGCTTCTCGGTCGCGATGGTGCTGGGGGGCTATCTCGCCTCGCACGCCTACCAGTTGCTCTTCTGGCTGGACGCCGGGGCCTGTGCGGTCTTCGGGGGGCTGGTCTGGCTGGCCGTACCCGAAACCCGCCCGGGCGGACGGCAGCGCACGGCCGGCAGCTACCGCACCGTGCTGCGGGACCGCACCATGCTGGCCTTCGCCGGGATCATCGTGGTCTACGCCGTCGTCTTCCAACAGGCTTTCGCCACCCTCCCGTTGGCGATGCGGAGCACCGCGATGTCCAGCAGTGCGTACGGCCTCGTCATGGGCGTCAACGGGGCCGTCGTCATCGCGATGCAGCCGCTGATCGGCCACCGGCTGGCCGCCTTCGACAAGAGCCGGCTGCTCGCCACCGGCTTCGCCCTCGCGGCCTGCGGCAACGCCGTGACGGCCGCCGCCTCGACGACCGTCGTCTACGGCCTCGCGGTCGCGGTCTCCACCCTCGGCGAGATCCTGGTGTTCGCCGTCACCGCGGCCGTCGTCGCCGACCTCGCGCCCACCGCCCTCCGCGGCCGCTACAACGGCCTGATCGGCATGGCCTGGGGCACCGGCTTCCTGATCGCGCCGCTGGCCGGCACCCGCCTGCTCACCTTCGGCTCCACCACGCTCTGGCTGACCTGCGCCGCCCTCTGCCTCGTCGCGGCCCTGGCCCAGCTCTCCCTGGCCCCCGCCCTCCGCCGCCACGCCGCCCGAAGCGCATCGGAAGGAACCTCGCCATGACCGGAGTCCTGCTGCTCGAAGCCGATGTCTCGGCGGGCGAGGACCTGCTGACGGCCGCCGCCGGACTCGGCCTGGACGCCTACGCCGCCACCCACGAGGACCTCTTCGGGCACTACCGCCCCGAGCTGACCGCGAAGATCACCGCCCCGGTCTTCACCGACTTCAGCCGCCCGCAGACCGCCCTCGCCGACCTGACCGGCTTCTGCCGTAAGGCCGGCATCCGCGGCATCGTCCCCTGCTGGGAGTTCCTCACCCCGCTGGCCACCCGCCTCGCCGCGGCGCTGGGACTGCCGGGCCACCTCCCCGCGCGCGCCGACGCCTGCCGCAACAAACGCCCGATGGCCGAGGCGTTCGCCGCGCACGGCGTCCCGTCCCCGCGCACCCTCACCGCACCCGACCACGCCACCCTCAGCCGGCGCATCGCGGCGGCCGGACTGCGCTTCCCGCTCGTCGTCAAACCCGCCGAGAACGCCGCGTCCATCGGCGTCTCGGTGGTCCGCTCGGCGGATGGGATCCCGGACGCGGCCCGGCTCGCCCGGTCCCAGACCCACAAGTTCCCGCACGGCATCGCACTGGACACCACCCTGCTCGCACAGGAGCACGTGGACGGGGCCGAGTTCAGCGTCGAGACGCTCGTCACGGACGGCACCGTGCACCACCTGACGGTCACCGAGAAATTCACCACCGAGGGCACCAGCCGCGCCGAACTCGGCCACACCGTCCCCGCCGAACTCCCCCCGGCCGTACGCGACTCCGTGTACGCCGCCGCCACCGCCGCCCTTACCGCCCTCGGGCTGCGCAACGGCATCGCGCACACCGAACTGAAGGTGGACCCCGACGGCCGCCCCCAGGTCATCGAGGTGGGCGCCCGGCCGACGACACCCCACTCCCCCACCCTCGCATTCGCCACCGATTTCGTCGCAACAAACTCCATGGACAACGAATTCCGCCACACGATAGACAAAGACTCATGGAATCAGCAGACACCGCACGCCCCGCGCACCCCCGGCAGCTACCGGAGACCGACCGCACCCGCCATCGCCGGCTGCGCGAGCAGGGCCGTCTCGACCGCGACGTCCTCGACGCCGTGCTGGCCGCCGGCTTCGTCTGTCACCTCGGTGTCACCGTGGACGGCACCCCACTCGTCGTCCCCACGGTCTACGGCGCGGACGGCGACACGCTCTACTTCCACGGGTCGGTCGCCAGCCGCAGCCTGGCCGCCTCGCCCGGGGCGCCCGTCTGCGTCACCGTCACCCACGTCGACGGGCTGGTCCTCGCCCGTTCCGTGTTCGAGCACGGCGTCAACTACCGCAGTGCGATGGTGTTCGGCACACCCCGGCCGGTCACCGACCCGGACGAGAAGCTGGCCGGGCTGCGCTGCCTGACGGAACAGGCCGCCCCGGGCCAGTGGGACTACGCCCGACCCCCGAGCCGCAAGGAGCTCGCCGCCACCGCACTGCTGGCCCTCTCCCTCGACGAGGCGTCGGTGAAGGTGCGCACCGGCCCGCCGGACGACGGCGACGGGCCCGACGCCGCGCTGGGCCTCTGGGCCGGCGAACTCCCCCTGCACACCTCCTGGGGCCCCCTCCGGCCCGACCCACGACTCCCCGCCGGCATCGAACCCCCGCCCCACCTCGCCGCCCGCCCGACTGCCACGGAAGGCTAGGGCGTGTTGTTTGGATCAGGGCGGATCAGGGAGCGGGGTCTGGTGCGTGCGATCGCAAGGCGGAGGAGGGAGTCGACGCGGAGCGTCGGCGAGTGACGACAACGCGGCGAGCGTGCGTGCCAGACCCCGCGAGCCCGCCATGATCCAAATGACACGCCCTAGTCGCAGCAGCATGCGTCGTCCCGTCCTCGGTGGTGCGCGGCAGCGACCGGGGCGTCCAGCGCGGTTCGCGTCCGGCGGGAGCCGCGGTCCGGTCCTGGATGGTGCCGCGGATCCGCCCTAGTGCACGCAGAACTCGTTGCCCTCCGGGTCCGTCATGACCACCCACTCCCCGGACGGTTCCTTGACGTGGTTCAGGGTCCGGGCCCCGAGGGCGCGGAGGCGCTCGACCTCCGTGTCCAGCTCGCCGGCGCGGCCGTGCAGGTCGATGTGCAAGCGGTTCTTGGCCGCCTTCTTCTCCGCCTCCGGTACGCGGTTGAAGAGCAGCCGACGCCCCAGACCCGTGCCGCTCTCCGTGTCGTACGGGTCGTCGGGATGGCGTACCGCCGCCGCGTCCCGCCAGGCGCGCCGGTCGTGGTGGCCGACGACGATCTCGGGCGGGACGGCGCCGCGATCGAGGAGCTTGCCGATGAGGACGCTGTGATCCTCGACCTCGTAGCCGAGTGCCGCCGCCCAGAAGTCGGCCTGGGCGTGCGGGTCGTGGGCGTCGACAACGAGCTTCCAGTGCAGTGGAGTTGTGGTCATGGTCCCCACTTATAGCCGCCGGCACTGACATTTCGGGGCCGGCGCCCTCACCCGGTCGAGTGGTGCCCGGGGGTCGTCCGCCGTGCGCACGCGGTCACCGACTCACCGACCTCAGCACACGGCAGGACACCTCAGCACACCGCAGCACACCGCAGCACACCGTGGGAACGATTTCGGACGCGCTCCCCGTGGCTCCGGACGTGCCCGCGCCCTGCGGAACGACTCCTCTAGCGTGTCCGTATGGACGAGACGGACCCGGCCGGACCGCCGGACAGCGAGGATCCGGCCTTTCCGGCCCGTCAGTCGGCGCGCTGCGCCGATCTGGCGGAGCTGGACGCGCGGGTGGTGCGCTGCCGGGCCTGCCCCCGGCTGGTGGAGTGGCGCGAGCAGGTGGCCGCGCAGCCGCGCGCGGCGTTCCGGGACTGGGAGTACTGGGCGCGGCCGGTGCCGGGGTTCGGCCCGCCGGACGCCGCGCTGGCCGTCGTCGGCCTGGCACCCGCCGCGCACGGCGGCAACCGCACCGGGCGGATGTTCACCGGCGACGCCTCGGGCGACTTCTTGTTCGCCGCCCTGCACGCGGTGGGTCTCGCCTCGCAGCCGACCGCGACGCACCGGGGCGACGGGCTGGAGCTGTACGGCGTGCGGGTCACCGCACCGGTGCACTGCGCCCCGCCGGACAACAAGCCGACGCCCGCCGAACGCCGCACCTGCCGCCCCTGGCTGGCGACCGAGCTGGAGTTCCTCGCGCCGAGCCTGCGCGCGGTGGTGGCACTGGGCGCCGTCGGCTGGCAGGCGGCGCTGCCCGTACTCGGCGACGCCGGATGGCCGCTCCCCCGGCCCCGCCCCGCCTTCGGCCACGGCGCCGAACTGACCCTGCCCGCCACCGGCCGGCGGCGGCAATTGCACGTCCTGGGCAGCTACCACCCCAGCCAGCGCAACACCTTCACCGGCCGCCTCACCTTCGACATGCTCGTCGACCTGCTCACCCGGGCCGCGCGACGCGCGGGTCTGGAGAGGAGCGACTGACCCGTGGCTTCAAGAGCGGGTACGGCGGCTGACGGGTGCGGGTTCCGCCCACAGCCGCCGACCGGGGCCGGCGGGCGGCCGGGCGGCCGGATGTCCGAAAAGAGGTTCGATGCGCCCGCAAGATCACGTAATGTGTGAACCGCATGAAAACGAACAAGCGTCGCAGTCGTCGTCACCGTGACTGCGCGGGGGGAAGGAAAAACTCCATGAAGGCATCCCGCATCCGGCGCGGTGTCGCCGGTGCCGCCGCCGTCGTCGCCCTGGCCGGGGCCGGCGTCCTGGCCACCGCACCGATGGCCGCGGCCAAGGCCAACCTGATCGCGATCGACAAGGTCTCGCTGGACGGGGCGGGCCTGCGGGTGAACGTCACGTACTCCTGCGACCCCGGAATGAACCACCAGCTGGTCGCCAACGCCGAGGAGATCACCTCGTCCAAGCTCAAGGGGTACGGCGCGGGCACCATCAAGGTCGACAAGCTCGTCTGCGACTACGCCGACCACACCGCAGAGGTCCGGCTCAAGCCGGCCGCCACCCTGGGCTTCGAGAAGGGGGACAAGGTGAAGGTCACCGTCTTCTACTTCGACGACGACGGCTTCCGCTACGCCGACACGAAGGCCACCGCCACCGTCTGAGCGCGGCACTGCCCGCCGCGAGGGCCCTCACCCCGGCCGCGTCCCCCAACTGAGGGCGTGACCACCGGAGTTGAGGGCCCCATCGGCGCGGGCATCGGTGGACGGCCCGGCCTCACTTCAGGTGCCGGCCGAAGAACCGGTCCCCGTCCTCCACCTCGAACCACGGGGTGCCGACGTGCCCGCCCAAATTGGCGTGCAGCGTCTTCTCCTTGCTGCCGAAGGCGTCGAACAGGTCCAGGGCCCGTTGCCCGGGGGTTCCCTTCGTCGTCCCACTGGAGCAGGAACAGCAGCGGAATGGTGACCTGCCGGGCCTCCTCGCGCTGGGCGCGGGGGACGTAACCCCCGGCGAAGAAGCCGACGGCCGCGATGCGCGGCTCGACTGCCGCAAGGCGGATGCCGACGGCGGTCCACCCCGAGTACCCGACCGGGCCGCCGATCTCGGGCAGCGCAAGGAGGGCGTCCAGGGTGGTCCGCCATTCCGGGACCGCGTTCTCGACCAGCGGGGCGATGAAGGACTCGAAGATCTCATCGACCGGCTCGCCGGCCTGCATCGCCCGGCGGAGGTCGGCGCGGGCCTGCTCATCGGCGGCGGAACGGGGCCGGTCACCGCACCCGGGGGCGTCGATGGTGGCCACCGCGTAGCCCTGCGCCGCGGTGTACCGGGCCCGGGCCACCAGCCGGGGTTGCCGCCTGGGCAGGCCGTTGTTGTGGGCCATCAGGACCAGCGGGACCGGTGCGGCGGATTCCGGCGTCCACAGGGTGCCGGGGGTCTCGCCGAGGGTGAATTCGCGCGCGAGGACGCCGTCGTCGAGACGCTGTTCAGAAGTGACGTGCATGGTCGTGCCTTTCGGGAGTGCTCTTGAACGGCGCTCCCGGACGACGACCTATCGCCCGACCGTGACCCCGGAGGGGAGCACCCATGTCGATACTGCGTTCACGGGTACCACCTCCTCGTTCTCTCGCACGGCCTCCGGAAAGTAGCAGTGGTCGCCGTGGTTCGCCATTGAGTTTCTGCGGCGGCTCCGGATGCCGCCAGTACGCCGAGTTCGGCGACCGAACCAAGACCGGCAGTCGCGGCCGACGGTGCGCGGGTTCGACGCACCCCGAGCTGTGAGCTGGATCACGGTTGAGGTTGACCTTGGGGCAGGGCGGAAGCTCGTCGCAGCGGCACGACGCCGACGCGGGCACAGCAGATGTGAAGGAGCACACCACCATGTCCACCACCCTTTCCGGCCAGGGGCAGGATCGCCCGGAGTTGCAGGAGGCGATCGAGGAGATCGTCGAGTCCGGTTTCGTCGGGGTACAGCTGCGGGTGAACGACGAGTACGGCGAGTGGGTCGGCAGCGCCGGGGCGCGCGAGTTGGGACGCAGCGCCAAGCCACTGACCAACGGGCACTTCCGCATCGGCAGCAGCACCAAGAACTTCGTCGCGACCTCGGTGCTCATGCTGGTGGCCGAGGGCAAGATCGACCTGGACGTCCCGGCCGATGACTACCTGCCCGAGTGCGGGCTGGACCGGCGGATCACGGTGCGGATGCTGCTGCAGCACACCAGTGGGATCTTCAACCACACCGGCGAGCTCTACGAGGACGGGACGTTCGCGCCCGGGGTCCCCTGGCGGGGCAAGGAGTGGGTGGACAACCGGTTCAAGACCTACCTGCCCGAAGAGCTGGTACGGCTGTCGTTGTCCAAGCCGGCGCGATTTGCGCCGGGGACGGGCTGGAGCTACGCCAACACCAACTACGTGCTGGCGCGGTTGGTGATCGAGAAGGTCACCGGCCGTTCGTTCGCCGAGGAGTTGCAGCGGCTGATCCTGGGGCCGCTGGGGATGACCGGCACCGTGGCGCCGGGCACCTCGTCGGAGATCCCCGAGCCGCACAACCACAGCTACTACCGCTACGAGGACGCCGGTCAGGAGAAGACGGTCGACATCACCCGCGAGAACCCCTCCTGGGTTTCGGCCGGTGGTGACATGATCTCGACCACGCAGGATCTGCACACGTACTTCTCCGCGCTGATGGGCGGCAAGCTCCTGCCGGCCGGGCTGCTGGCCGAGATGCGCACCCCGGAGGCCACCGTCGGCTACGGCCTGGGGCTGTTCGTGCAGGACGCGGGCCCGAAGGGCGGCACCGTCTTCCACCACAACGGCGGCATGGCGGGCTCGGCGGCGCTGATGTACAGCACGCCCGACGGCACGAAGACGCTCACCGCCGGGCTGACGTGTGTGGGCGACGCCGATCTGTCGATAGCAGCGGCATTCCAGAACGCCCAACAACGGCTCGTCAGCGAGGTGTTCGGCGGCGGGCCGCTCAAGGCAGGCTGAGCAGATGATGAACGGAGTCACGATCGGGCAGGCGGCGGCATTCGTCGGCGTCACGGTGAAGACGGTGCGGCACTACCACAAGCTCGGCCTGGTCGAGGAGCCGGAACGCGACAGCTCCGGCTACCGACGGTACGGATCGGACGAGCTGCTGCGGCTGGTACAGGTCCGCACGCTGGCCACCGCCGGGGTGCCACTGGCCGGGATCGGGCCCCTGCTCGACGCCGACGCCGAGCAGTTCGCCGCCGCGCTCGCCGGCGTCGAGCGGCAGCTCACCGAACGGATCGAGGAGCTGACCGCGCAACGTGAGACGCTGCACCGGCTCGCCGACGGCGACCGGGCCCTGCTGCCCGACCGCGCCGTGGCGCTGCTGGAGCGGATGCCCGGCCTCGGCTTCAGTCCCGACTACGTGGCCGCGCAACGTGAGGCCCTGGTGCTGGCCCGGGCGCTGGTACCGGAGGGCTACGACGGCTTCCTGACCCAGCTGGAACACGGGCTCGACGACCCGGGGTACATCGACCTGACCCGGCGCGGCTGGGAGGCCGAGACCTGGGAACCGGACGACCCGAGGATCGAGGAACTCGCGACCGCCATGGCCGACCACTACCTCGCCAACCCCACACTGCTGGGGGATCCCACCAGCCTGAATGCCTGGGCCAAGGCTTCCGCCCAGTACAAGCTGATCAACAACCACCGGAAGGACCAGGCGCCGATCTCGGCCCGGCTGACCGCGCTCACCGAGACCAAACTCCGCGCCGCGGGCGTACCCCTCCCACGCCGGTAAGGGGCGAGGTACGGCCCAGCGGCGCCCTCGCGCCCGTTCGGCGGGCGCGGGTCGCCGGGAAGTCGGATGCGGGAACGGCGAGCCGAACCGTAGCCTCGCGCGATGAGCAGTTTCGCGACGCACCGTCAGCGGGTGCACGACACCGGCCGTTCGGCCCGGGCGCGGCACGCGGCGCTGCGTACCTGCGTGGCGGACTTCGCGCCGTTCGGTTTCCGCGCGACCTACCACCACCTGTGCCACCGCGCCCGGATCCCCGCCGAGTTGGCTGCCGACCCCGCCTCCTTGGTGCGGGCGGTCGAGGAACTGCATGCGGCGCGCCGGCTGTGGCTGGCCGATGAGTCCGCGTTCGTGGCGCGGCGGCGACGGGAGAAGGCGGCAGGGATGCGCCGCCCGGCGCCGTACGACCGTTGGCGTTACCGGGCGCATGCGCCGGCCTATTGTCCCGACCCGGAGTTCCACCCCACCGAGCCGCTCCCCACCGTCGTGCGGCGTCTGCTGGCTGCCCCCGTCCCGGCCGGCGGTGCGCCACCGCGCTGCCCCGTCTGCGGGAGCGGAGCGGGGACGGTGCGGTGGCACAGCGGGCACTTCCGGTATCTGCTGTGCGCGGGGTGCGGGGTCAGCCGCGACGCGCAGCCGACCGAGGTCGACCGGGCCGTCCTCGCCGCCCGGGAGGAGCGGTGGCGGGAGGTCTGGCGGCGTACGGCCTGACAGCGCAGTGAGGTAGCCCCCGGTCGACGGCGGTGTGTCAGGGGAAAGCGTCGCCCGGGTGGGGGCGAACCGGGTCTCCCTGTCACGGCGTCCCGTACACCGGCTGCGGGGCCCGGGCGCCGGCCAGGAGTTCGCGGGCCGTTTCGCCGGCTTCGGCCGGGGTCCAGCGGGCGCCCTTGTCCGCCGTGGGGCCGGGGTGCCAGCCCTCCATGACGGTGATGCGGCCCGCCTCGGCCTCGAAGACCCGGCCGGTGACGCCGGCGCTGGCCGCGGAGGAGAGCCAGACGACGAGCGGGGAGACGTTCTCCGGGGCCATCGCGTCGAAGGTGCCGTCGGTGGGGGCGGCCATCGCTCCCGCGAAGGTGCGCTCGGTCATCCGGGTGCGGGCGGCCGGGGCGAGGGCGTTGACCTGGACGCCGTAGCGGGCCAGTTCGGCGGCAGCGACGAGGGTCAGGCCGAGGATGCCGGCCTTGGCGGCGGAGTAGTTGCCCTGGCCCACGCTGCCCAGCAGCCCGGCGCCCGAGCTGGTGTTGACCACGCGCGCGTCGGGCGTACGGCCGGCCTTGGCCTCGGCCCGCCAGTGCGCGGCGGCGTGCTTCAGCGGCAGGAAGTGGCCCTTGAGGTGGACGCGCACGACGGCGTCCCAGTCGTCCTCGTCGAGGTTGACGAGCATCCGGTCGCGCAGGAACCCGGCGTTGTTGACCAGGGCGTCGAGCCGGCCGTAGGTGTCCAGGGCGGTGGCGACGAGGGAGGCGGCGCCGTCGGTGGTGGTGATGTCGCCGGTGTGGCGGACGGCCCGGCCGCCGCGGGCGCGGATGGCGTCGACGACGTGCTGGGCCGGGCCGGACGAGGCGCCGGCGCCGTCCGCGGCGACCCCGAGGTCGTTGACCACGACCTGCGCGCCTTCGGCGGCCAGGGCGAGGGCGTGGGCGCGGCCGAGACCGCGGCCGGCTCCGGTGACGGCGACGACGCGGCCGGTGCAGATTCCGGGCATCTCACTTCTCCTTGGCGGCCGACGGTGCGGTGGGCCGGTTGACGGTGGCGGCGGCGAGGAAGGCGGGGCGCTCCCCGCCGCCGTGGACGAGCAGGCTCGCGCCGGTCAGGTACGCGGCGCGGTCGGAGGCGAGGAACACGCAGGCGTCGCCGACCTCGGCCGGGGCGGCCAGCCGCCCGAGCGGCACGGTCGCGCCGACCGCGGCGACGCCCGCTTCGTCGCCGTAGTGCAGGGCGGCGCGTTCGGTGTGCACCATGCCGAGGACGACGGTGTTCACCCGGACCTCGGGGGCCCATTCGACGGCCATGGAGCGGGCGAGGTTGTCCAGGCCCGCCTTGGCCGCTCCGTAGGCGGCGGTGCCGGGTGAGGGGCGGGTGCCGCTGACGCTGCCGATCATGAGGATGCAGCCGCCGGCGGGCCGGCCGCGCATCACCTCGTAGGCGGCGAGGGACGCGGTCAGCGGTGCGGTGAGATTGAGGTCGAGGACCCGGGCGTGCCGGTCGGGGCCGGCGTCGGCGAGCAGGCGGTGCGGCGTCCCGCCGGCGTTGTTGACCAGGCAGTCGAGGCGGCCGTGGGCGGCGGCGAGCCGGCCGAAGAAGTCCCGTACGGCGGGCGGGTCGCGCAGGTCCACGGGGTGGAAGCGGGCAGTGCGGCCGGCCGCGGCGACCGGGGCGTCCGGGGGGCGGCGGGCGCAGATCGCCACGTCGGCCCCGGCCCGCAGGAAGGCGCGGGCGATTCCCGCGCCGACACCCCGGGTGCCGCCGGTGACCACTGCCAGCCGCCCGGACAGATCGAGGGTCAGGCTCACTCGGCACCCCTCCCGCAGCGCGCCCGGCGCTGCTAACTTCGCTACCTAACAAACGCTTGGTGGAAAGGTAGCTGATCTGCTCATGGGTGTCTCCACCTCCCGGCCCGAACCGGGCATCGCGGTCGTCACCATGGACTTCCCACCGGTCAACGCCCTTCCCGTGCAGGGCTGGTACGCCCTCGCCGACGCCGTGCGGGCGGCCGGCCGCGACCCCGGCGTCCGCTGTGTCGTGCTCACCGCCGAGGGCCGCGGCTTCAACGCCGGGGTGGACATCAAGGAGCTGCAACGGGACGCCGCGGCCGGTGGACGGCAGGCGCTGCTCGGCGCCAACCGCGGCTGCGCGGAGGCGTTCTCGGCGGTGTACGAGTGCGCGGTGCCGGTCGTCGCCGCGGTGCACGGGTTCTGTCTGGGGGGCGGAATCGGGCTGGCCGGGAACGCCGACGCGATCGTGGCCAGCGACGAGGCGGTCTTCGGCCTGCCGGAGCTGGACCGGGGCGCGCTCGGGGCCGCCACCCACCTCGCCCGGCTCGTCCCCCAGCACCTGATGCGCGCGCTCTACTACACCTCGCGCACCGCCACCGCGGACGAGCTGCGGGCACACGGCTCGGTGTGGCGCGTCGTCCCCCGGGACCGACTGGGCGCCGCGGCACGGGAGTTGGCCGGCGAGATCGCCCGGAAGGACGGATCCCTCCTGCGCCTCGCCAAGGCCGCGCTCAACGGCATCGATCCGGTCGACGTGCACCGCAGCTACCGCTTCGAGCAGGGCTTCACCTTCGAGGCGAACCTCAGCGGCGTCGCCGACCGGGTACGCGACACCTTCGGCCAGGAGGCCCGGACATGACCGACAAGACCATGACGCCCGAGGACGTGGTCGGCCGCCTGCGCAGCGGCATGACGCTCGGCATCGGCGGCTGGGGCTCGCGCCGCAAACCGATGGCCCTGGTGCGGGCGCTGCTGCGGTCCGGCGTCACGGATCTGACCGTGATCTCGTACGGCGGGCCGGACGTGGGCCTGCTCGCCGCCGCCGGCCGGATCCGCAAGCTCGTCGCGCCGTTCGCGACGCTCGACTCGATCCCGCTCGAACCGCACTTCCGCGCGGCCCGGCAGCGCGGGGCGTTCGAGCTGACGGAGGTCGACGAGGCGATGTTCATGTGGGGGCTGCGGGCCGCCGCCCACCGGCTGCCGTTCCTGCCCGTCCGGGCCGGCATCGGGTCGGACGTGATGCGCGTCAACCCCGGCCTGCGGACGGTCACTTCACCTTACGAGGACGAAGAGACGCTGGTCGCCATGCCGGCCCTGCGCATGGACGCGGCGCTGGTCCACGTCAACCGCGCGGACCGGCTGGGCAACGGCCGCTACCTGGGCCCCGATCCGTACTTCGACGACCTGTTCTGCGAGGCCGCGGACACCGCGTACGTCTCCTGCGAGGCACTGGTGGACGGCTTCCCGGCCGCCGCGCTGCAGACGCTGCTGGTCAAGCGGCACACGGTCACGGGTGTCGTCGAGACGCCGCACGGCGCGCACTTCACCTCGTGCGTCCCCGACTACGGCCGGGACGAGGCGTTCCAGAAGCTGTATGCGACCACGCCCTGGCCCGAGTTCGCGGCGCGCTTCCTGTCCGGTCCGGACGAGAAGTCCTACCGGTCGGCCGTCGACGCCTGGCACGAGGAGCAGCGGTGACCGAGACCCTCCCGGCGACCCGCGCCGAGTACTGCGTGATCGCCTGCGCCGACGCCTGGCGCGGCAACGGCGAGGTGCTCGCCAGCCCGATGGGCGCGATCCCGTCCTTCGGTGCCCGGCTCGCCCGGCGCACCTTCTCCCCCGACCTGCTGCTCACCGACGGCGAGGCGGTCCTCGTGGGGCCCGACGGGCAGACCGAGGGCTGGCTGCCCTACCGGCAGCACCTGGCGCTGGTCACCGGCGGGAAGCGGCACGTCATGATGGGCGCGAGCCAGCTCGATCGCTTCGGCAACCAGAACATCTCCTGCATCGGCGACTGGCGGCGCCCGGACCGCCAGCTGCTCGGGGTACGCGGCGCGCCCGTCAACTCCGTGAACCATCCGGTGAGTTACTGGGTGCCCCGGCACTCACCGCGGGTCTTCGTGGCGAAGGTCGACATGATCTGCGGCGTCGGCTACGACAGCGCGGCCGCCGCCGGGCCGTCCGCGACCCGCTACCACCGCATCCCCCGCGTCGTCACCGACCTCGCGGTCCTGGACTTCGAGACCCCGGACCGGGCCATGCGGCTGGCGTCCGTCCATCCCGGTGTGACGGTCGGGCAGGTGCAGGAGGCCACCGGTTTCCCGCTCGTACTGCCCGACGAGGTGCCGCACACCCGGGAGCCCACCGCAGCGGAACTGCGGCTGATCCGGGACGTCATCGACCCCGAGGGACGGCGCGACCGCGAGGTGCCGGCGGCATGACGGACGCCCGGATGGTGACCCCGCTGACCGAGCTGGTCGGGGTGCGGCACCCGCTCGTACAGACCGGCATGGGGTGGGTGGCGGGCCCCCGCCTGGTGTCGGCCGCCGCCAACGCGGGCGCACTGGGCATCCTCGGCTCCGCCACCATGACCGTCGAGCAGCTGCGCGCCGCGGTCCGTGAGGTCAAGTCCCGTACCGGGGCGCCCTTCGGGGTCAATCTGCGGGCGGACGCGGGCGATGCGGCGGAGCGCGTACGGGTCGTGGTCGACGAGGGGGTGCGGGTCGCCTCGTTCGCCCTGGCCCCCTCGCGCGAGCTGATCGCCCGGCTCAAGGACGCCGGCGTGCTCGTCATCCCGTCCGTCGGGGCCCGCCGGCACGCCGAGAAGGTCGCGGCCTGGGGCGCGGACGCGGTCGTCGTCCAGGGCGGTGAGGGCGGCGGGCACACCGGGAGCGTGGCGACGACCGTGCTGCTGCCCCAGGTCGTGGACGCGGTCGGCATCCCGGTGATCGCCGCCGGCGGCTTCTGCGACGGCCGGGGACTGGTCGCCGCGCTCGCCTACGGAGCGGCCGGGATCGCCATGGGCACCCGGTTCCTGCTGACGTCGGACAGCACCGTGCCGCGTGCCGTGCAGGACCGCTATCTGCGGGCGGGCGTACGGGACATCACCGTCACCACGAAGGTCGACGGGCTGCCGCACCGGATGCTGCGCAGCGAGCTGGTGGCGGCGCTGGAGCGCTCCGGGCGGGCCGCCGCGCTGCTGCGGGCCGTGCGCCATGCCGCGTCGTTCCGGAAGCTGTCCGGGCTGAGCTGGCCGCGGATGGTCCGGGACGGCCTGGCGATGAAGCACGGCAAGGAGCTGACCTGGAGCCAGGTCCTGCTGGCCGCCAACACCCCGATGCTGCTGCGGGCTTCCATGGTCGAGGGCCGCACCGACCTCGGTGTGATGGCGTCCGGTCAGGTCGCGGGGCTGATCGAGGACCTGCCGTCCTGCGCCGAGCTGGTCGAACGGATCATGGCCGAGGCGGCGCACACCCTGCGCGCGCTGCCCGGCCCCGCGCACGACACCTCCTGACCGCCCGGCGCGCGGGACGCCGTCAAACACCCCGCCATGTCACAGCAACGGCACACACCGGCGGGAGAGGCAACACGACAATGCACGGTGCGGCGCGCGCCCTGCGCGTATTCCGGCACCTGCCCGGCGTCGCCCCGGGCGGGGCACCGGCTTCCCACCCTCCGGTCAGCGCCCCTGGAGACGTTCGATGATGGTGACGTTGGCCTGGCCGCCGCCCTCGCACATGGTCTGGAGACCGAACCGGCCGCCGGTGCGCTCCAGTTCGTGCAGCAGCGTCGTCATCAGCCGGACGCCGGTCGCGCCGAGTGGGTGCCCCAGGGCGATCGCGCCGCCGTTGACGTTGACCCGCTCGGGATCGGCGCCGGTCTCCTTCAGCCAGGCCAGCACGACCGGGGCGAACGCCTCGTTGATCTCGACCAGATCGATGTCGTCGAGGGTCATGCCGGCCTTCTTCAGCGCGTACGCCGTCGCCGGGATGGGGGCGGTCAGCATCCGGATCGGGTCCTCGCCGCGCACCGACAGATGGTGGATGCGGGCCCGCGGGGTCAGGCCGTGCTCGGCCACCGCCCGCCCGGAGGCGAGCAGCAGCGCGGCCGCGCCGTCGGAGACCTGCGAGGAGACCGCCGCGGTGAGCCGGCCGCCCTCGACGACCGGCGGCAGGGCGGCCATCTTCTCCAGGGACGTGCCGCGGCGCGGGCCCTCGTCGGCGGTGACCGGCCCGAAGGGGACGATCTCGCGGTCGAAGCGGCCCTCGTCGAGGGCGCGGACGGCCCGCTGGTGGGAGCGCAGTGCGTACTCCTCCATGTCCCGGCGGGTGAGGTGCCAGCGGGCGGCGATCAGTTCGGCGCCGTGGAACTGGTTGACGGGGGCGTCGCCGTAGCGGGCCCGCCAGCCCTCCGAGCCGGCGAACGGGCCGTCGGTGAGGCCCAGCGGCTCGGCGGCCTGCCGGCTGGCGAAGGCGATCGGGACCTGCGACATGTTCTGCACACCGCCGGCGACGACCAGGTCCTGGGTGCCGGAGAGCACGCCCTGCGCGGCGAAGTGGACGGCCTGCTGGGAGGAGCCGCACTGCCGGTCGACGGTGACGCCGGGGACCTCCTCGGGCAGGCCGGCGGCCAGCCAGCACGTGCGGGCGATGTCCCCGGCCTGCGGCCCGACCGCGTCCAGGCAGCCGAAGACCACGTCCTCGACGGCGGCCGGGTCGGCGCCGGTGCGCTCCATCAGCGCGGTCAGCACATGGGCACCCAGGTCGGCGGGGTGGACGGCCGACAGGCCGCCGCCCTTCTTGCCGACGGGGGTACGGACCGCGCCGACGATGTATGCCTCGGGCATGGTGTCTCCTCGGTCAGATTCTGCGGACGTGCCGGCCGGTTCCGCAAGGCGCGGCCGCCGCGCGCCCGCGGCAGGCCGCTCAGGCGTGCTGGGAGCTGACGGACACGGTTTCGCCGGTCATGTACGAGGCGTAGTCGCCGGCCAGGAAGACGATGACGTTGGCGACCTCCCAGGGCTCGGCGTACCGGCCGAACGCCTCCCGCTCGGTGAGTTCGGCGAGCAGCTCGGGGGTGGTGACCTTCACCAGGTGCGGGTGCATGGCGAGGCTCGGCGCTACCGCGTTGATCCGTACGCCGTAGCCGGCGGCCTCCAGCGCGGCGCAGCGGGTCAGTGCCATCACCCCGGCCTTGGCGGCGGCGTAGTGGGCCTGGCCGCGCTGGGCGCGCCAGCCGACGACGGAGGCGTTGTTGACGATCACCCCGCCGCGGCCGGCGCTCCGCATCCGGCGCAGGGCGGCGCGGGTACAGCGGAAGGTGCCGTTCAGGGTGACGTCGAGGACGGTGCTCCACTGGGCGTCGGTCATGTCGGCGAGGTCGGCGGTGCCGCCGAGTCCGGCGTTGTTGACCACGATGTCGAGCCGGCCGTGGCGTTCCTCGGCGAGCGCGAGCAGGGCGCCGACCTGGTCCTCGTCGGTGACGTCGCAGGGCAGTGCGGCCACCCGGTCCGCGCCGAACTCGCCGGCCAGCGCCGCGGCGCTCTCCGTCAGCCGCCTCGCATGGGAGTCGCCGACGACGATCCGGGCGCCCTCCTCCAGGAAGCGGCGAGCGGTGGCGCCCCCGATGCCGGCGCCGGCGGCCGCGGTGATGACGGCGCTGCGGCCGGCGAGCAGCTGGTGGCCGGGCACATAGCGGGGCGGTGTCATACGCGGGCCTCCTCCGGCGGGTGCGCGCGGGCGCGGGGGCCTCGACGCTGCGGATGGCCGTACGTTAACCTACCAAACACTTGTTAGGGAAGGAGGGGCGGATGCCCGCTGCCCAGGACGAGGAGCCCGTGCGCTACGAGCGCCACGGTCCGCTCGCCACCGTCACCATGAACCGCCCGGACTACCGCAACGCCCAGAATTCCGCGATGACGTACGCTCTCGACCGCGCCTTCTACCGCGCCGCGGACGACAACGAGGTCAAGGTCATCGTGCTGGCCGGCGCGGGCCGGCACTTCTCCGCCGGCCATGACATCGGCACCCCCGAGCGCGACGCGCACCTCCCCTTCGACCGCACCGCCGGTCTGTGGTGGGACCACTCCGACAAGGCGGGCGCGGAGAGCAGGTTCGCCCGCGAGTCCGAGGTCTATCTGGGCATGTGCCGCCGCTGGCGCGAGCTGCCCAAGCCGGTGCTCGCCTCGGTCCAGGGGGCCTGTGTGGCGGGCGGGTTGATGCTCGCCTGGGTCTGCGACCTGATCATCGCCTCCGAGGACGCGTTCTTCGCCGACCCGGTGGTACGGATGGGCATCCCCGGCGTCGAGTTCTTCGCCCACCCGTGGGTGATGCCGCCGCGGATCGCCAAGGAGTTCCTCTACACCGGCGACCGGATGACCGCTCGGCGCGCGTACGAGGTGGGCATGGTCAACCGCGTCGTACCGCGTGACGAACTGACGCTTCGCACAAGGGAGTTGGCGCTGCGCATCGCCGAGATGCCGCGGCTCGGACTGGCCCTGACCAAGCGGGCGGTCAACCAGGCCGAGGACCTTCAGGGCCTGCACACCGGCCTGGACTCGGTGTTCGGCCTGCACCACCTCGCGCACGCGCACAACGCCGAGACCGCCGCGGACCCGCTGGGCGGCATGGACATCCGCGCGATGCGGCAGCACTCCGCGGACCGTGCGCCCTCGTCACGGGAGGCGGGGGCCTGATGGACCTCGGCTTCTCCGCCGCGGAACACGCCTTCCGCGACGAGGCCCGCTCCTGGCTCGCCGGTCATGTGCCCGCGACCCCGCTGCCGTCGCTGGAGACCGCGGAGGGCTTCGCCGCCCACCGGGAGTGGGAGCGCACCCTCTTCGCGGACCGCTGGTCGGTGGTCACCTGGCCCGAGGAGCACGGCGGCCGCGGCGCCTCGCTCGTGCAGTGGCTGCTCTTCGAGGAGGAGTACCACGCCGCGGGCGCCCCCGGCCGGGTCGCCCAGAACGGCATCAGCCTCCTCGCCCCCACCCTCTTCGAGCACGGCACCGACGAGCAGCGCGCCCGCGTGCTGCGCCCCATGGCGAGCGGCGAGGTCGTCTGGGCGCAGGCGTGGTCGGAACCGGAGTCCGGCTCGGACCTGGCCTCGCTGCGCTCGACGGCGACCCGGACGACGGGCGGCTGGCTGCTCGACGGACAGAAGACCTGGTCGTCGCGGGCCGCCTTCGCCGACCGCGCATTCGGCCTGTTCCGCAGCGACCCGGACACCGCACGGCCGCACCAGGGGCTGACGTATCTGATGTTCCCGCTGGACGCACCGGGCGTGACGGTACGGCCGATCGGCCGCCTCGACGGCAAGCCCGCCTTCGCCGAACTCTTCCTCGACGAGGTGTTCGTGCCCGACGCGGACGTCATCGGGGAGCCGGGGCAGGGCTGGCGGGTCGCGATGAGCACCGCGGGCAACGAGCGTGGCCTGACACTGCGCAGCCCGGGCCGCTACACGGCGGCCGCCGAGCGGCTGGCCGCGCTGTGGCGCGCGGCGCCGGCCGGGACCGATCCGGCCCTCGGCGGCCGGGTGGCCGACGCCCTCACCGGCGCCCGCGCCTACCAGCTGTTCGCCTACGCCCAGGCGTCCCGGCTGGCGGCCGGGCACTCCCTGGGCGCGGAGCCTAGCCTGAACAAGGTCTTCTGGTCCGAGCTGGACCTCGCACTGCACGAGACGGCGCTGGAACTGCTGGGCCCGTACGGAGCGCTCTCCGACGAGGCCGTCGAGGCACCGGCGCACGGGAGTTGGGCCGAGGGCTACACCTTCGCGCTCGCCGGGCCGATCTACGCGGGCACCAACGAGATCCAGCGCGACATCATCGCCGAGCGGCTGCTCGGCCTGCCGAAGGGACGCCGGTGATGCGCTTCCTCCTCACCGACGAGCAACGGGAGTTCGCCCGCGCGCTGGACGGCATGCTGGGGGCGGCCGGGGTCCCGGCGGCGGCACGCGCCTGGGCGTCCGGCGAGCACAAGCCCGGCCGCGCGCTGTGGGCACGGCTCGCGCAGGCCGGGGTGTTCGGCCTCGCGGTACCCGAACGGTACGCCGGGGCCGGCCGGCTTCCCGTCGAACTCGCGGTGGCCTTCGTGGAGTTGGGGCGGCATGCGGTACCGGGCCCGGTGGTGGAGACGGTGGCGTCGGCGGCGTTCCTCACGCGGCTGGGCGACGCGGGTGCGGCCGGTGCGGCCGCCGCCGGGGAGTGGCTGCCGCGGATCGCCGCCGGTGACACCGTGCTCAGCCTGGCCGCCGGGGCGCCGTACGCGCTGGACGCGGACGCCGCCGACGCCGTACTGGTCGTCGAGGGCGACACGGTACGCCGCACGGACGCCCACGGGCCGGTGCAGCCCTCCCTCGACCCGGTCCGGCGGCTGTCCCGCCCGCTCGGCGGCACCGTGCTGGCCCGTGACCCGGCGGTGAGCGCGGCGGCCGCCCACGCGCGCGACCTCGCCCGGCTGGCCACCGCCGCCCAGTCGCTCGGCCTCGGCCGGGCGCTGCTGGCGGCCACCGTCGCCCACGTCAAGCAGCGCACCCAGTTCGCGGTGCCCCTCGGCTCCTTCCAGGCGGTCAAGCACCGGCTGGCGGACGCGCTCATCGGACTGGAGCTGGCCGAGCCACTGGTGTACGCGGCGGCGCTGGCGGTGGCGGCCGGCGCCCCCTCGGCCGGACGCGAGGTGGCGGCGGCGAAGGCCGCGGCGGGCGAGGCCGGTTACGCCACGGCCCGTACGGCCCTCCAACTCCACGGCGCCGTCGGCTACACCGAGGAGCTGGACCTCTCCCTGTGGATCCGCAAGGCCCGACCGCTGCGGGACGCCTGGGGGACGCCCGCCGAGTGCCGCACGCGGGTGCTCGAGGGCTGACGGGGTGCCGCTGTCCGTCCCTCTGCCGCGGCGCTCTGGACGCCGATCGGCGCCGCTGGGACGATCGAACGCCCGAGGTTTGACTCCTGAGTTCGGGGATGGCGATGCCCAGCATGCAGGCTGCAGGCCGTTGGATGGTTGCGGTGTTCTTGTCAGCAGGGCTGTCCGCCTGCGCCGCCGGCAAGCCGGCTCCGGACCGACCCACGCCGGGCAGGAGTGTGTCCGAGGACGGATCGCAGACCTCCGCCGGAACTTCGGATGCCTCCGGTGGCGGCCATTTCGTGTTCTACACCTACCGTGCCAGTGCCGGGGTCGAATACCTGGATCTCCTCGACTGGACGACGCACCCTGATGGAACGGTCGCCGGCACCTACACAGCCGTGTTGCTGTCGAAGGGCTCCCCCGGCGGTGAAAAGCGAAGTCCGCACTCCTTGACGGGGACTCAGCAGGGCAGCAGCGTCACCCTGATTCCGGCCGGCATCAGCGGCCCTCCGGTGCACGGCAGGATCAGTGGCGACACGCTGACCACGGACTCGGACCTGAGCGCCGAGACCTTCACGTACAAGGCCACGGATCCAGCCGGCTTCGACAAGATCGTCAGCCGTGACAAGGCGACCCCTCCCCCGGACGGCGAGGAGATGTCGCCGGGCCCCACCAAGGCGGGCCCCACCCCATCTCCGTAAGTCCGCACGCCTGACGTTGAACTAATAATCCATCATGATCCGCAACGGCAATTTCGGCTGGGGTGACTGCACGCCGGGCCGAGTGGCGTCCACCGCTCAGGTCCTCGTCAGGCTTGGCGGGGGTGGCGCTCCGTCTCGTCCAGGTCCGCCAACATCGCGTCGGCCAGGTCCCGTTCGGAGGCGTAGAACCGCTCCGACCACTTCAGGACCAGCGCGGGGTGGGCCCAGGTGCCCTCCGTGCGGGCGCGCTCGGCGTCCGCCTCGGCGCGCCGTCGCATGCGTTCCGCGTAGTCCCGGTGGCTGCCGAGCACTTCCCGCATCCGCTCGCCCTCCAGCAGATGGCCGAGCCACGCCCGCAGCATCACACCGTGCTTGAGGACCGGCGGCTCCACCGGTGCCTCCCGCGCCCAGTGCCGGACCGCCGCCAGGCCCACGTCGGTGATGACGTAGACGCGCTTGTCACGGTTGCCGGTCTCCTGGGCGACCAGCCGCGAGCTGACGCAGCCGGTCTTCTCCAGCCGTTTGAGCTCGCCGTAGATCTGGCTGAAGGACGGGCTCCAGTAGAAGAGGCCCAACGACCGGTCGGCCCGCTTCTTCAGGTCGTAACCCGACAGCTCCTCCCCGAAGGAGAGCAGGCCGAGCACCGCCCAGCCGGTCGCCGGCAGCGCTGGTTGCGCACCCTCGCCGGCGGGTACCGCACCGGCCTCCTTGTCCGTCACGGTCCGCAGTCTACGGTCCGGCTCCGCTGCGGTCCGTGACGGCCGTCGCCAACTCCCCTCCGTGACCTGCTTCTTGTCGCCGGGATCCGGTGTCGCCGGCAGGGGGCGGTCCGTTGCCCGGGAAGGCGCGGCACGGGACGGCCCGTACGGCCCGTATCGCCCGTACGGCCACGGTCCACCCGGGAGGCCGCACCGGCGGGCGGCGGACCCGCGTCCCCGCCGCGGGTGGCCTCGCGGCGCGGTGTTGCCCGTGCCCCGCGCGCAGGAGTGCGGACCGCCGCCCGGCGGCCAATAGTGGAGGAGTGAGGCCGCAGCAGGGAGCCTCCCCGCGGCGGGCGCGCGGGCGGGCGGCCGACGGGCCCGCCGCGGCGTGGCCGGGCGGGCTGCGCCGCCTGCCGGAGCGCGCCGGGGAGTTCGTGCGCGGCCACCGGGCGGTGGTCGGCAATGCGGTGCGCGTGACCGCCGCGTCCTGTGTCGCCTTCTACATCTGCCGCTACGGCCTCGACCGGGCCGTGATGTCCGTCTACGCCACGTTCACCGTGGTCTCGCTCGGCGCGCTCGCCCGCATCCCCGGGTCCGGACGCCAGCGCGCCGCCACCGTCCTGACCGCGCTCCCGGCCGGCCTGGTGCTCATCACCCTGGGCACCCTGCTCGCCGTACGGACCTGGGCGGCCGTCCTCGGGATGCTCGTCGTCGGCTTCCTGGTGGCCTACGCGGGCACCACCGGACCGCGGATCGCCGGCGCGGCGCCCGGCATGCAGCTGCTGTACATCCTTCCGTGCTTCCCGCCCTACGCCCCGGACACCCTCGGCCAGCGGCTCCTCGGCTTCCTGCTGGGCGCCGTCCTGCTCGCGGCCGCCCAGCGGATCCTGCTGCCCGAACCGGACACCCCGCCCTTCCGCCGGCTGCTGGCCGGGGCCGCCGAGGCGGCCGCCGACCTGGCCGGGCACCACGGCGGGCCCGTCCCGGAGCCGGTGCTCGCGCGGGCCCGTACCGCCGCCGACGCCCTGCGCCCCGCCCGGATACCCCCCGCCGACCTGCCCGCCGCCCCTTCCCTCGCACACAAGGCCATGGCCCACGCGGCGGAGGCGGTGCGCACCCTGCTGAACCGGCTGGACGCGCTGCACACCGCGGCCGGCTCGCAGCACGCCTACCGGCCGGAGACGACCGCGCTGCTCCGGGCCGTCGGCGACGCGGCTCGCGAGGCGGCGGCGGCGCTGCGGCACGGCGCGCGGCTGCCGCCGGGCGAGGGTCCCCGGGCCGGGCCGCTGCAGAGCGAACTGGCCCCGGTGCGCACCCACCGGGCCCTGGACACCCTGGGGCGGCTGAGCGCCGACGACCGGCTGACCTATCTGCGCCGCCGGTCCCTGGTCGTGCAGGCCGCCGACTCCGCGGTCGTCCTGGTGCTGGCCACCCGGCTGCTGCTGGGCGACCGCGACGTCGACCAGGACCCCGCCGGACACGCCTTCGCCTACGCCCGTGCGCACGCCGCCGAGCTGTGGTGGCGGCGGCTGACCACCCACCTCACGCCGCGTTCGGTGATCTTCCAGAACGCCTGCCGGTTCGCGCTGGGCCTCGCCGCGGCCCGGGCCGTCGCCGGACTCCTCGATCTGCAGCACGGCTTCTGGGTCCTGCTGGCGACGCTGACGCTGACCCGTACGACGAGCCTGGAGACCCGCTCGGCGGTCCGGCAGGCGCTGCTCGGGACGCTGATCGGTGCGGTGGTGGCCGGCGGGCTGCTGGCGGTGGCGCACAACCACGGGGCGGTGTACGCGGTGCTGCTGCCGCTGGTGATGCTGCTGGCGTTCACGGCGGGCCCGCTGCGCGGTCTGGCCTGGGCGCAGGGCGGCTTCACGCTGGTCGTGGCGGTGCTGTTCGCGCAGGTCGCCCCGGTCACCTGGCAGCTCGCCCCGGTCCGGCTGGAGGACGTGCTGGCCGGCAGCCTGATCGGCCTGGTCTGCGGCCTGGCGGCCTGGCCGCGGGGCGCGGCGCCCGAGGTGCGCCGGAACATGGCGGCGCTGTGCCAGGCCGTCGCCGACGGGATCGGGCGGACCGCCGCCCTCGTCGCCGACCGTGCCGGTGCGGCCGACGGCGGGGCCGGCATCCTCGCGCTCAACCGGGCGATGATGCTCGCGCAGGAGAGCCTGGCGCAGTACCAGAGTGAGCCGCGGGAGCGGACCGCCCGGCAGCCGGACTGGCCCGCGGTGCTGGTCGCCGGCGCGGACGCCCGGCGTGGTGAACGGCTGCTGCCGGGCCGCCCCGGCCGGATCACCCCGCACGAGGTCGGTGCCTGGCTGCGGCAGGCCGCCGAGTCCACCGCGGCCGACTACCGCGCCCTCGCCCGGCACCTGCGCACCGGCGACGGGCCGCCCGAGGTGCTCCCCCGGCCGCTCGACCTGGGCGCCCTGCTGGCGGTCGCCCCGCCGGTACCGCCGGCCGGGGCGGCCCCGCCGGCCCGGGCGGACTCCGCCGCGCTGCTGGTCGACTCGGTCATCTGGCTCGACGCGCTGACCGCCGATCTGGCCCGCATCCACCGGGAGATGTGACCCCCGGGTGGCACCACCCACCGGGTGAGGTGGACGGGGCGGCCGGGGCGTCGGCGCGCGCTGCGGATCAGCCGGAGCCGTTCGGCAGCCATTCGAGCAGCAGGATGGTGGCGTCGTCGGTGAGGACGTCGTCCTGCCCCTCCACGAGGGAGTGGATCAGCTGCCGGAGCGCCTCGGCGGCGAGCTCCCCGGCGGCGGTGGCCCGGATGATCGAGTCGGTGAAGCCCTGGATCCCGAGAAAGGAGCCGTCGGGCTTACGGGCCTCGGTCACGCCGTCGGTGTACAGCAGCACCCGGTCTCCCGGTTCCAGCGCCTCCCGGTGGACCCGGCGAGGGGCGTCCGCCAGTTTCGCGGGGGTGCCCATGGGAGGTTCCTCGGGCCGTTCCAGTGCCTTGTCGAGGACCTGGTGGTCGCGGATCAGCAGGGGTGGCGGGTGGCCGCAGTTGCACCAGGTCAGCACGCCGTCGGCCAGGTCCAGCTGGGCGGCGATGCCACTGCAGAACTGGTCGGGCAGCCAGTCGGCGAGCACGTCGTCGATGGTCCGGACGAGCGTGGGGAGCGCGGCGTCCCGGCGTCGGGCGCTGCGGCAGCCGGCCATGGCGAGGGCGGAGGTCATGCCGGAGGCGAGGTTGTGGCCCATGGCGTCGAGGATCACCGCGTGCAGCGTCGACTCCGTCAGCGCGTGGTCGAAGGCGTCGCCGCCCAGTTCGTAGGCGGGTTCCAGCACCGCGGTGGAGACGGCCCGTCCGCCGCCGATCGTGCGCGGCGGCAGCAGCGAGCGCACCAGCTCCGCGGGCAGCGTCATGGTCGCCGTACGGGTCTGCTGGACCAACCGGTCGCTGAACGCGCGCTTCGACGTGAGCGCCATGGCCAGGACGGCCGCCAGCGTCCGGCAGCGCCGCAGCAGCAAGCCGTCCAGCGACCGTGTGTGGATGCCGACCACGCCCAGCCGGTCCGCGCCGTCCATCAGCGGCAGCCAGACGATCAGCGGGCCGGTGGGGGTCTCCTCGATGCGCAGCGAGAGCGTGCGGTAGGCCCACCCCGCCAGCGAGGAGTCCACCGGGAGCGGCTCCCCGCCGGCCGGCGGGGTCAGCTGCCGCTGCTGGAGGTCCACGAGGTAGAAGGCGACCCGCTGCATGCCGAGCTGTGCGGCACAGCGGTCGACGAGGGCGGGCAGCTTCGTCGCGGGGGTGGTGGGGAGGGCGGTCAGGAAGTCCTGGAGCAGGTACTCGCCGTCACCGGTCAGCTGACTCGCCTCCGCCCTCCCGTGGTCCTCCGGGCCCCGAGGGGCTCCGTTCTGACAGTGAGCAAAGTGCGTGGGTCGCGGGCCCGCCATCCGGACGCGCCATCCGGCGGACCGGGCGGGGCGGCCGGACGCCGGTTTCAGTCGAGAAGGCCGGCGACCGTGCGCAGATCGGTGACCAGACCGGCATACGCCTCGGCGCGGTCGTCGGACCGCAGGATCGCCGAGGGGTGGACGGTGGCCACCGCCAGCCCGTGTTCGCTCTCGACCGGTGTGCCGCGCTCCTTGGTCACCCGGAACGAGGGCCCGAGCAGGGCCTTGGCGGCGGTGGCGCCGAGCACCACGATCACCTCGGGGGCGACCAGCTGCAGTTCGGCGTACAGCCAGGGCCGGCAGGCGGTCATCTCGCGCAGGCTCGGCGCCTTGTGGATGCGGCGCTTGCCGCGGGCCGCCACGGTGAACTTGAAGTGTTTGACCGCGTTGGTGAAGTACGCCTGGTCCTCCTCCAGCCCGGCCTCGGCCATGGCCGTGCGCAGCAGCCGCCCGGCCGGCCCCACGAAGGGCTCTCCCTGGCGGTCCTCCTGGTCACCGGGCTGCTCCCCGACGAGCACCGTCCGCGCGGAGGAGGTGCCCGCTCCGAAGACCGTCTGGGTGGCCTCCCGGTGCAGCGGGCAGCCCCGGCACCCGGCCGCCGCCCGGCGGTGCGCCGGCAGCCCGCCGCGGGCGGGCAGGTACGGGGTGGCGTCGTACCGCTGGTCGGAGTCGTCCGGCTCGCTCCCGGCCGTCCCGGTGTTCGTGCTCGGCATCGCGCTGGCCTCCGTCGTCGCCCGGCCTGCCCGGCTGTGCACCGCTACGGGTTCCCGGCGGGTGCCGTGGCTAACGCCAGGCCGCCCGCATTGCGCCGGATGCGCGGCGCCGGGGCCCGCCCCGCCCGGGTGCGGACGGCTGTGTTGGCCCTGATCCTGAAGCAGTGGAGTGGCGTGTGACGTCCGGTCTCCCGGGCATCCGCGAGGGCAGGAACACGAGAGCAGCACAAGGAGCCCGACAAGCACCGACAAGGCAGCATGTCGCGGTACCGCCGTGACAGCGGAACGGACACACATGAGCAACGGACACGTGGGTCCGGAGGGTTACGGCCCGGACCCGTTCGGTGAATTCCTCGCCCGCTTCTTCGGGGGCGGCGCGAAGTCCGGGAGCAGGGACGCCGGGCAGCCCATGCCCCGGCAGGCGGACATCGCGCGGCTGATGAGCGGCTCCGCCCGGGAGCTGGTGACCTCCGCCGCCGCGTACGCCGCCGAGCACGGCAGTCCCGAGCTCGGCACCGAGCACCTGCTGCGGGCCGCCCTGGCCGCCGAGCCGACCCGCACCATGCTGCAGCGCGCCGGGGCGGACCCCGACGCGCTGGCGGCCGAGATCGACCGCACCGCGGGCAGCGGCCCCCAGCAGTCCAGCGTGGCGGTGACCCCGGCGGTCAAGCGGGCGCTGCTGGGCGCCCATGAGCTGGCGCGGGACAACGGGGCGTCGTACATCGGCCCGGAGCACGTGCTGGACGCGCTGGCGGCCAACCCGGACTCGGCGGCCGGCCGCATCCTGAACCTCGCGCACTTCGAGCCGCAGGCCAACCCGCCGGGCGGCCCCGGGCACCCGCCGCACCCGGGCGGTGAGCACAGCACCCCGCCCAAGCACGACACCCCGACCCTCGACAAGTACAGCCGCGATCTGACCGATCTCGCCCGGGCGGGCCGGATAGATCCGGTCATCGGCCGCGACGAGCAGATCGAGCAGGCCATCGAGGTGCTCTCCCGGCGCGGGAAGAACAATCCGGTGCTGGTCGGCGATGCCGGCGTCGGCAAGACGGCGATCGTGGAGGGACTGGCGCAGCGGCTGGCCGACGGGGAGGTGCCGGAGAACCTGGCGGGACGCCGGGTGGTCGCCCTGGATCTGACCGCGGTGCTCGCCGGCACCCGTTACCGCGGTGACTTCGAGGAGCGGATGAACGGGATCATGGAGGAGGTCCGGACGCACCCGGACTCGCTGATCGTCTTCATCGACGAGCTGCACACGGTGGTCGGGGCCGGCGGCGGCAGCGGCGAGGGCGGTTCGCTGGAGGCCAGCAACATGCTCAAGCCCGCGCTGGCACGCGGGGAGATGCACGTCATCGGGGCGACCACGCTGGAGGAGTACCGGCGGCACATCGAGAAGGACGCCGCGCTCGCCCGCCGCTTCCAGCCAATCCTGGTGCCCGAGCCGAGCGTCGCCGACACGGTGGAGATCCTGCGCGGCCTCCAGGACCGCTACGAGGCCCACCATCAGGTCCGTTACACCCCTGAGGCGCTGCTCGCCGCGGTCGAGCTCTCCGACCGCTACATCACGCACCGCTTCCTGCCCGACAAGGCCATCGACCTGATCGACCAGGCGGGCGCCCGGGTCCGGCTCCGTTCGGGCGGCAAGACCACCGACGTGCGCGCGCTGGAGCAGGAGGTGGAGCAGCTGGCCGTCGACAAGGACCAGGCGGTCGCCTCGGAGCAGTACGAACGGGCCACCGAGCTGCGGGACCGGATCTCGACCCTCACCGCCCGGATCGACGCCGAGCGGGGGACGCAGCCGAGCGGCGACGGGCGGATCGTGGAGGTCACCGCCGAGGACGTCGCCGAGATCGTGTCGCGGCAGACCGGCGTGCCCGTCAGCAGCCTGACGCAGGAGGAGAAGGAGCGGCTGCTGGGGCTGGAGGAACGGCTGCACACCCGGGTGATCGGCCAGAACGACGCCGTCACCGCGGTGTCCGAGGCGATCCTGCGCTCGCGGGCCGGGCTCTCCGACCCCGACCGCCCGATCGGCAGCTTCCTCTTCCTGGGGCCCACCGGAGTGGGCAAGACCGAGCTGGCGAAGGCCCTCGCCGAGGCGTTGTTCGGCAGCGAGGACCGCATGGTGCGGCTGGACATGAGCGAGTATCAGGAGCGGCACACGGTCAGCCGGCTGGTGGGTGCGCCGCCCGGATACGTCGGCCACGAGGACGCCGGCCAGCTGACCGAGGCGGTGCGCCACCACCCGTATTCGCTGCTGCTGCTCGACGAGGTGGAAAAGGCCCACCCGGACGTCTTCAACATGCTGCTGCAGGTGCTCGACGACGGGCATCTGACGGACTCCCAGGGCCGGCGGATCGATTTCAAGAACACCGTCATCGTGATGACCAGCAACCTCGGTTCGGACGCGCTCAGCGGCGGGCGCGGCGTGCTGGGCTTCGGCGCGGACTCCGCCGAGGGCGAGGGTGGCGACGCGGCGCGCGGGCGGGCGCTGGCCAGCCTGCGCGAGCACTTCCGCCCAGAGTTCCTCAACCGGCTCGACGAGATCATCATCTTCCGCCGGCTGACCGACGAGCAGCTGCACGAGATCACCGCGCTGCTGCTGGCGGGCACCCGCCGCCGGCTGCACGGGCAGGACATCGCGGTGGACTTCACCCCCGAGGCGGTGGACTGGCTGACCCGGCGCGGTCACCAGCCCGAATTCGGCGCCCGGCCGCTGCGCCGCACCATCCAGCGCGAGGTCGACAACCCGCTCTCGCGGCTGCTGCTGGACGGCGCGCTGTCGCCCGGGGACAAGGTCGTCGTGGAGGTGCGGGACGGCGTGCTGGCGTTCCGTACGACGGAAAAGTCCTGAGAGGGAGGCCAGGGGTGGAGCCGCTGGGTCCGCGTCAGACGTCCGAGGGACGCGACGAGTCGCCCGAAGAGCGTGCCGACCGGCGGTGGATCGAACTGCTCCAGGAAGTGCGCGTCATCCAGACCGGTGTGCAGATCCTCTTCGGGTTCCTGCTCACCGTGGTCTTCACCCCGCGGTTCGTCACGCTCGGGACGGCCGACAAGGGCATCTACGTGGCGACGGTCCTGCTGGGGGCGGCCACGACGGGTGCGCTGCTCGGCACGGTGACCTTCCACCGGCTGGTCACCGGCCACCGTCTGAAGCCCGAGACGGTGGTGTGGGCGTCACGTCTGGCGCTGGTCGGGGTCGTGCTGCTGCTGGCGACGGTCACCTCGGCGCTGCTGCTGATCCTGCGGCTCGCGACGAGCCACTCCGCCGCCGTCCCGTGGACCGTCGGCGGGCTCATCGTGTGGTTCCTGCTGTGCTGGTTCGGGCTGCCGGCCTGGGTGCTGCGGCGCTATTCGGCCAAGGACTGAGTGCCGGCCCGGACGGCGGACGGCCGGCTGTCGCTTTCGTTTCCCACCGGGGAGGTTTTCATGACGGACAGCATCTGGGGCTACCGGGATTCCGCGGGCCACCGGGCCGGGACCGATCTGACCGGGTTCACGGTCGAGGCGATCGACGGCACCGTGGGGACCGTCGACGAGCACTCCGACGAGGCCGGTGCCGCCTATCTGGTCGTCGACACCAGAGTGTGGATCTTCGGGCGGCACATCCTGCTGCCGGCCGGCGTCATCTCGTCGATCGACTTCGACCGCGGCACGATCTACGTCGCCCGGACGAAGAAGGAGATCGAGGACTCACCGGAGTTCGACCGGGACCGGCACATCGGCGACGACGATTACCACCGGCTGCTGGCCGGGTACTACGGCGCGCCGCACACCTGAGCCACCGCGCCCTTGGTGCCGCGCGTCCTGCTGCGGCTTCACGCTCCGGCCGGCGCCGGACCGACCCGGCGCGGACGGCTCAGCAGGGCCGCACCGGCGAGCCCCGCGCTGATGATGGCCAGTGCCACCGCCATCATTTCGGGCCACATGCCGGCCTCGCCGAGGCCACCGCCCAGCGGGTTGAGGACCCCGGCCCGGGACAGCGCGTGCAGCGCGATGATGACCATGGCCGCCGCGGCGCTCACCGTCCAGACCAGGGCGGTGTCGCGCATCGCCAGCCAGCCCGCGAGCAGCAGGTAGACCAGCGCGATGGCCATCGACAGCCCGGCGGCCGCCTGGGCCCCGTGCAGGTGCGAGGCGTTCACCGGCAGGTGGCTCAGCCCGCACAGCGCGAGGGCCCCGGCCGCGGGCCAGCGCAGTACGGAACGCAGCACCCCGGGCATGGCGTATCCCGGCTGGCGGGACTCGTCGTGCCCGTTGGCCCACGCCGGGCCGCCGTGCTGCGGCGCGGTGCCGGCCGGACGTTGGGCCCACGGCGGGCGGTTGGGCGGCTGCGGCGGGGCGGAGTCCAGCCGGCCGGTGCCACCCGCGTGGGCGGCGTTGCCCAGCGGACGGACGTCCGGGTCGAGGACGTGCAGGGACGAGGTGGGCTCCGGCTCGGCGGGGCCCATGGGACCACCTGGCCCCATCGGACCACCGGGGCCACCGGGGCCGGGCGGGTAGGGGTCGGACATGCCGTAGGGATCGGGGGCGCCGTAGGGGTCCGCACCACCGTCCTCGGAGCGGTCGAACATCTCGATCAGCTGCGCGACCTCCTCGACGGATCTGCCCACCGCCGCGGCGCGCAGGGCGTCGCGGCCGGCCTCCACGGTGTGCGGGGTGGCCTGGAGGAGGTCGAAGAGCGCCGCCACATCGCTCACGGGGCGGGAGACGACCGCCATGCGCAGGGCTTCATCGCCGGGGTTGGGAACGTCACCGCTGCGCTTGAGCAGTTCCACCAGAGCGGCGACTTCCTCCAGGGGCCGGTGGGTGACTGCCTCCCACAGGAGGGTGCGGGCCGAGTTCTTCTCAGGGGTGTTGGGCGGAATGTGCTCGCCGTGTTCTGTCGATGACAGTTCGGCGTCGCCCCCACAAAGTGCTGGTTCGGATGACATGGAGGGACTCCACTGAACGATGGGGAGCGTCAAACACCAGAAGCGCTGACACTCAGCGGACGTTGTGCTGCTGTGCCACAGCCAACGTCCCTCTCGCCCGCTCTCGCCATTCAGGAAGGCCATACGGTGGAGACACGCCGAATTCCCCGGGCGCGCCGCGGTTCCGCGGCCTTCTACGATCCCGCTTCGTCGACTCCGGCCGCTTCCGCGGCCCGTCGGGCGACCTCCCGACGTGCCGCCGGCCGCCGGGCCTGATTCGCTGGTATATGCGGCCCCCCACCGCGCGACGACGGATCACGAGGACGGCTCATGAATGCACAGGGAGAAGCCCGCGCACGCATTCAGCAGATGCGCGACAAGGCCCAGGAACTGAAGGCGACCGCGGAACACACCGCCGACCCGGACGAGCGGAAGCGGCTGGAGGAGAAGGCCCGCCGGCTCCAGTCGCAGAGCGAACAGGAAAGCATGATGCGGGGCGGGGACATCTACCCCTCGGACTGAGAGAGCGCTCCACGGGTACGGGACGCGGCCCCGGGCGGCGTCCCGTACGCGATGCGCGCGGCTGTTCGAGTGGCTTCGGGGTGGCCGCCGGTGGCCGGTCCGCACCACCGGGAAGCGGTTATCACATGACCCCATCAGCTTCCCCACAGGCGGGCGGGGCGGCCGCCGGGGCCCCGTCCCGCGACACCCTGGCCGACCGTGCCGGCTACGACGAGAACTTCCTCGGCGTCCCGGTCCCGCTGCCGAAACCGAACAGCCCCGACGTGGCCACCGTGACCCTGCCGTACACCCACTTCACGGTGGTGCTGCGCCCGGACCGGCGGACCGCTGCGGCCACCGCGGTCTGCATCGACGGCCGGCAGCTGCTGGAGCACGTACCACGCGAGAACGGCTGGCAGTTCGATCCGCGGGTGCCCGAGGACCGGCAGATGGGCGACGACATCTACGTGGGCAACTCCCTGGACAAGGGGCATCTGGTGCGCCGCCTCGACCCGGTCTGGGGCACGGCCGCCGAGGCCGGCCTGGCCAACGCGGACACCTTCCACTACACCAACGCCGCCCCGCAGGCCGACGTCTTCAACCAGGGCAAGAAGCTCTGGCAGGGGCTGGAGAACTACCTGCTCGGCAACGCCGCCGACTTCGACCGCAAGCTGACCGTGCTGACCGGCCCGGTGCTGCACGACTCGGACCCCCCGTACCGGGGCGTCCAGGTGCCGCTGCGCTTCTGGAAGGTGGCGGCGTTCCTTCAGGACGGGGCGCTGGCGGCGACGGCGTACGTCCTCGACCAGAGTCCGGATCTGTCCCGGGACTTCGAGCGGGCGATGGCCGGCGCGACGCCGGGGGCACCGCCGCCCCTGGGCGCCTTCCGCACCTTCCAGGTCCCGGTGTCGGACGTCGTCGAGCTCACCTCGCTGGACCTGGGCCCACTGCCGGACGCCGACCTGATGCCGGCGGAGCGCGCTCCGCGCGAACGCTGGCTGCGGCTCGCCTCGCACGACGACATCGTGCTCGGGCGCGGCTGAACGACGAGAGGAAGCACGATGCCGCCCAGCGTGGTCTACGTCCACGGCAACGGGAACAAGGTCCGTCCGGAGCTGCTGAAGTCCCAGTGGGACACGGCACTGTTCGGCCACGACATGGGCGCGGCGTCGCGGATGGCGTACTGGGCCCCGCTGCGGTACCCCGAGCCGCTGCCCGACTTCGGCCCGGACCCGCTGGACGGCGCGCCGGAACGGGTCGAGGAGCGGGCGGACGTCCCCGCCGGTGCCGCGCCCGAGCCGGCGGAAGACTTCGTGGCGCGGACCCTGGAGGAGGCGCGCCTGGAGGCCGGTGCGGCCGCCGCGGAGGATGCGACCGCCGTGGAGGAGCGGGTCCGCCCCGACGAGAGCGCGCTGGCCGACTGGCTGCGGGACATGACGTACCTCGCGGACACCCTCGCCGAGGCCGGCGCGCCCGAGGAGCCCACCGCAGCGCTCCCGCTGGAGGCGCTCCGGCTGCCCCGGTCGGGCCGCACCGCGCTGTTCCGGCTGCTGGTCCAGCACGCCTTCAAGGACGTGTACGCCTACTTCTTCGGCGGGGCGGGGCCGGCGATGCGCGAGGTGGTCGCCCGGGCGCTGGACGGCCTGGACGGCGGCCCGCTCGTGGTGGTCGGGCACAGCCTGGGCACGATCATCGCGTACGAGGTGCTGCAGGAGCAGGGGCGCCCGGTGGATCTGCTGGTCACCGTGGGCTCCCCGCTGGCGGTCTCCGAGGTGCAGGACCACCTGGCGCGGCCGCCGGCCGTCCCCGCGGGGGTGGCCGCCTGGCGCAACGCCTCGGACCTGCGGGACCTGGTGGCCCTCGACCACACCCTGCGCCCCGAGTACGCACCGCAGGAGCGGATCACCGACCTGCTGGTGGTCAACGACAGCAGGAATCACCACGGCATCGCCGAGTACCTGTCCCAGCGCGAGGTCAGGGAACCGGTGCAGCGGATCTTCGGCGACGGTGGCGGGTAGGTCCGGGATGCCGCTGACCGAGACGGAGTGGGATCTGGTCACCACCTGGGCCCAGGAGTACCTGCTAGACACCACCGACCCGCACTCCCAGCTCGCCCAGTACGGCTTCGCCCCGGAGTTCGTCAGTGCCCTGCCGCTCACCCACGTCAGCTCCGACAACGCCCGCGCCCTCGTGCACGCCTCGCGCACCGGCATCGAGCGGCAGCTGCGGCTGGTCGAGGCGCTCACCTCGGTCGACCGGCTGGCGGTGCTCCCGGACATCGTCAAGGCCCGGGACCTGCTGGAGCGGCTGCGTGAGGACTTCCGCGCCCACGCGGCACGGGACAACTTCCGTGCCTGTGTGCTGAAGAACGGCACCGAAGCCTTCATCGGCCGGGAGGATCTGCGCGAGACGCTGCGGCGGTTCCTCGCGGACCCCGAGAAGTTCATCCTGCTGGTCGACGGGGAGCCGGGCAGCGGCCGGTCGTACACCTACAACTTCCTGCGCCACATCGGACAGCACAGCGGATTCCGCCCGGTGCGGGTCACGCTGTCGCGCACCTCCACCGCCGCCAAGGTCGTACGGCGGCTGGCCGACTTCGTCGCCGGTCCCGGCGAGGGTGCCTCCCCGCTGAACCCGACCGACCTCAACGACCTGCTGCCCTCGATCGACGAGGCGGCGCACTGGGTGGCCGGCCGGGCGACCGCCGCCGAGGAGCACCTGTGGCTGGTCCTCGACGAGTGCGACAAGCTCGATCCCAGCTCCGACGTGTGGGACTTCATCGGGCAGCTCGCGACGGCCCTCTACGAGCACGCCGCCGCCCGCGGCGATCAGGCGCCCCGGCTGGTGCTGCTCGGGTACGGGCGCGCCATGCGCCAACTCCCCTACGACTTACGCGGAAACCTCTGCTGGGACACCGCGCGGCCGGCCGGCCCGGGCGAGCTGCACTCCTTCTTCCACCAGGTCTTCCACGAATCGCCGCCGGAGCTCCTGAGGGTGGGCGGGCCCCGGGAGGCCGCCATCGACGAGCTCGTCGAGGTGGCCGTGGACGAGGTGCTGCGCGCCATCGAAACGGAGGCCGCGGGCGGCGAGAGCTACATGCGCCGGCTCTGCACGGCGGCGGAGGGAGCGGTCCTTGTCTACCGGTCCCTCTGAGCGCCCCCCGGCGCCGTCCGGGCTGCGGGAGCTGTTCGCCGCCCGGCTGCGCGAGGCGCTGCACACCGGCGGGGACCGCACCCGGCAGGTCTCCCGCGCCCGCCGCGCCTACCGGGAGGCGGCCTGTCTGCTGGCCCGGTTCGATCCGCGGCTGCTGCGGCTGCCCGGGGAGAAGCGCGCCACCGGCGGCGCGGTCCTGGAACTGGTCGACGACTGTACGACGCTGGGGATGCCGGACCAGCCGGAGTGGGCCCTCAGGGCCGAGGTGCGGGAGGAGACGCTGCGTGGCCTGGCCGGGCCCGAGGCCGCCCGGCGCCTCCTGGCGTGCAACATCGGCCAGCTCCCCACCGGGCCCGGGCCGGAACGCTTCGCGCTGGCCCACCTGTTCGGCAATCCGCCGGCGACGGAGCGGCTGGGCGCCGACGAGCTGGCCGAGGCTCTCCAGGCGGTGCTGTGGCTGTCGCAGGTCCCGCGGGTGACCGGCCTTCCGGACCCCGCCGAGCTGCAGCACGCCCTGGAGCGGGCCAGGCTGCTGGAGCCCCTCGAACGCCTCGTCAGCCGGGCCTTCCGGGGGCGTTCCCGGGAGACGGAGGCACTGCGGGCCTACGTCGGCACGCCGGGTGCGCCGGCGGAGCCCGGCCGGCCGGCGGGCGGTCCCCCGGTGCCGGTGCCGCCGCTGGTCATCCACGGCCCGGGCGGGATGGGCAAGAGCACCCTGCTCGCGAAGTTCGTGCTCGAAGGTGCCCGCGATCCGTCCGCCGGCTTCCCGTTCGCGTACATCGACTTCGAGCGGCCCACCCTCGCCATCCAGGAGCCGGTCACCCTGATCGCGGAGGCCGCCCGCCAGCTCGGTGTCCAGTACCCCGCCCACCGCGCCGAGCTGGACGCGCTGGCCGACGAGTGCCAGCAGGCCGCCCGCAGCCAGCGCGAGGGACAGGAGCGGGTCAGCCAGCTGCACGAACTCGCCACCACCCGGGCGATGTTGGGTCGCCGCTCCTCGCAGCAGTTCCATCTGCTGGCCACCGGACGGGAGACCGATCTGATCCGGCGGGTCGCCGACGTCCTGGTGCGGGCCGTCGCGGAGCACAAGACCTCCCCGGACCAGCCGGACCCGCCGTTCGTGATGGTCCTCGACTCGTGCGAGGAGGCGCAGTACCGCGGCTCACCTGCGCTGGGCCGGACCTGGGCGATCTTCCTGGCGCTCCAGCGGGTCTATCCGCGGCTGCGCTTCATCGTCGCCGGGCGGGCACCGGTGGAGCATCCCGCGAAGACCTCGAGACCGCTCGACATCGAACTCGGCGAGCTGGACACCGAGGCGTCCGTCGACGTGCTGATGTCGTGCGGGGTCCGGGAGACGGAAGTCGCCCGGGAGCTGGCCCACCGGGTGGGCGGGCATCCGCTCAGCCTCCAGCTGGCAGCGCGGGCGGTCACGCTCACCGGGGAGGAGTCCGGGCGGGCCGGGGAGCTGATCCGCAGTCTGCCCGAGCGCCGCCGCGAGGTCTTCCGCCGCGTCGACCAGCTGCTGGTGCAGGGCATCCTCTACGACCGGATCCTCAGTCATATCGCCGACGCGGACGTCCGCAAGCTCGCGCATCCGGGCCTGGTGCTGCGGGTCATCACCCCGGAGATCGTCAAGGAGGTACTGGCCGGGCCGTGCGGGCTGCGGGTGCCGACCGAGGACCGCGCCCGGGACCTCTTCGCCGAGTTGAGCCGCCTGGACATGGTCGAGCCCGCCCGCCCGGACGCCGTGCGCTACCGCGGCGATGTGCGCGCCATCATGCTGCGGCTGCCGGGCGGTGCCCATACGGAGGTGATGCGCGCGGTCGAACGCCGGGCGGTCGAGTACTACGCCGCGCGGGACGGGCTGGAGGCGCGCGCCGAGGAGATCTACCACCGGCTGCGGCTGGACGAGGACCCGCGCTCGGTGGAGGAGCGCTGGCTGCCGGGCGTCGAGCGGTTCCTGGCCGGGGCACAGCAGGACATGACGCCGCGGGCCGCGGGGCTGCTGACGGCCCGGCTCGGCGGCGGCACTCCCGACAAGGTGGCGGCGGGCGCCGACCAGGAGGACTGGGAGCGGATCGCCGCCCAGGAGGTCGAGGACCTGCTGGCGCAGGGCTACGCCCGGGCGGCGTGCGAGCGGATCGGCCGGCGTCGGCCCTGGACCCCGTGCAGTCCGCTGCACGCGCTGTACGCCGAGACGCTGAACCGGCTCGGGCAGCGGGACGAGGCCCGCCGGGCCGTGGCCGAGGCCCTCGGGCCGGCGGAGCGCGCCGGGTGCGGGGAACGCCGGCTGGAGCTGCTGCTGCTGTCCGCCCGGCTCGCGCAGGAGGACGGCGACCGGAGCGGCGCGGACCGTGCGCTGCGCACGGCGGAGGACGTCGCGATGGGCCTGGGGCAGGACCTGGAGGCGATGGGCGCGCTGCTGGCCCGGGCCCAGCTGACCGACGACCTACCCGGCGTGCAGAGCGAGGCGGACCACCAACTCGCGGAACGGCTGGCGGAGTTGCCCGACGCGGTGCTCGCCGGCCGGCCGGTGCTGGTGCGCGCGGTGGCCTCGCAGATCTACCAGCGGGCCCCGGGAGCGCTCGCCCACGCCCTGGAGGTGGTGGGGCTGCCCGCCGACGACGAGACGCTGGACGAACTGGGCGCCGCGATGCGGCGGGCCACCCGCCGGCAGCCGGCGCTGCTGGGCCGGGTGATGGAGATCCTGGACGACGCGGCGGGCCCGACCAGGCCGCAGGCGGGCGGGGCCCCCACCGGCATCTCCGGCATCCTGCGGCTGGCCCGGGACCGCGGCACGCTCGACGCGCTGGCCCGGCGGCTGCTGGACGTCCCCGACACCAGCGGTGAGATCGTCGCCGGGGTGGCCGCGGCGATGGGGGCGGGCAGCGGCGGCCGGCCGACGGCCGCGGCGCGGGAGGCGCACCGCACCAGGGCGGACGAGACCAGCGCGGCCGGGCGGGCCGGCCGATGAGCAGCTACCTCTCCCCCGACGAGATCCGCCAGGTGCTGGACGCCGCGGTGGAGACCGGGCTCGCCGACCCGGCGGTGCGGCCGCTGCTGCTCGACGGGATCATGCCCCGCTACCGCGGCACGCTGCCGCTCAACCCGGCGCCCGGGCGCCAGGTGCACTCGGACCTCAACGAGATGAACCGGGTGGAGCGGCTGGTGGACGGCACGGTGCCGCTGGAGATCTGGCTGCGCAACGCCGTCGCGGAGACCACCGAGGCCGAACCGCTCACCGTCTTCCAGCGGGCGCTGGACGAGGTGGCGCGCAAGGCGGGCGGTGAGCCGGACGTACTGGCCGGGCTGCCGTCCCCGGCGGCGGAGATCAAGGAGGAGATCGTCCACCGGGACGACACCGTCCCGATCGGCTTCCTGCGCGGCGGTGAGCTCGCGGGCGGGTCGGTGGCCCGGATCAAGGTGCCGCCGTACCAAGGGGGCGCCCCGCTCCAGCCGAACGGCTTCCCGCACGCGGGGACGGGCTGGCTGATCGCCCCGGATCTGCTGATCACCAATCACCACGTGGTCAACGCCCGGGCGGGCACCGGCGCCGGGCGTCCGACGGCCGACGAGGAGGATCTGCGGCTCCAGGCGCGGCACACCACGGTCCGCTTCGACTTCGACACCGACGAGGTGGAGACGGCGGAGGTCACGGTCGGCGAGCTGGTCGCCGCGGACGCCGCGCTCGACTACGCGGTGCTGCGGCTGGCCGCCGGGCCGGCCCGGCCGGTGCTGCGGCTGGCGGAGCGGCCGCTCGCGGTGGCCCGGGGCGACTACGTGGCGGTCAACATCATCCAGCATCCCGGTGGGCAGCCGAAGCGGGTCGCGCTGCGCAACAACCTCGTCTACGAGGCGGACGAGAACGACGTCCGCTACTTCACCGACACCCGCGGCGGCTCCTCCGGTTCCCCGGTCTTCACCGACGACTGGAAGGTGGTGGCGCTGCACCGGGGGACCCGGCGGGTGGAGAACGTGCAGTTCCAGGGCAGGACCACGGCATTCGTCAATGTCGGCACGCAGATGCGCAGCGTGCTGCGCCATCTGGAGACCAGCAGTCCCGGCGTCCACGCCGAGATCACCGCCGCGCAGGCGGCGCCGTAGCGGCTCACCGAGCGTCCGAGGAGGGCGAGATGCACAGCAGGAGCGGATCACCGGTGGCGGCCGGGCCCGAACAGGTCTTCTCGGACCTGCGGGAGGTCGCGGCGCGGGTGCGGGACGGGCTCTCCTGGGAGATCCCCGAATCGCTGGAGGAGTTGCCCGCCGACGAGCTGCCGGCCGGGCAGATCGCGCAGTTCGCCCAGCAGGAGCGGACCCGGGTGCTGTCGGCGGGCGTCACCGGGCTGGAGAAGCTCGCCGAGGGGCGGGCGGACGAGATCAGCGACGACGAGTCCTTCGGCATGGAGGCCATCGTGCTGCTGGAGGGCCGCCCCGCGATCCTCGTGCAGCAGCACGACTTCGCGCCGCAGCAGGGCGACTGGGCGGTGCTGGACGGCCACCGGGACGCGATCCGGGAGTCCTTCGCGCGGGTCGGGCGGGTCGAGCTGAGCGGGCACCTCAGCCTGGACTGGCTGGGCACGGCGTTCCTGGTCGGCCCGGACACGGTACTGACGAACCGCCATGTGGCGGCGGAGTTCGCCCGGGGCGACGGCCGCGGCTGGAGCTTCCAGCAGGGCATCAGGGCCAATGTCGACATGGGTGAGGAGTACGGCGACACCGCTCCGGAGGGCGGCGGCCCGTCCTACGACGTCGTCGAGGTGGTGGGCATCCACGAGGACGTCGATCTGGCCCTGCTGCGGGTGGCGCCGCCGGCCGGCGCCGGGGCACTGCCGGCCCCCCTGGCGGTGGCCGCGGACGCGCCCGCCGACCTGCCCGGCCGCCCGGTGTACTGCGTCGGCTATCCGGCGTACGACGGCCGGCGCAACGAACCGGAGTCGATGCGCCGGATCTTCATGGACATCTACAACGTCAAACGGCTGCAGCCCGGCACCGCCACGGGGCTGGTGCCGGGCGGCGACGCCCTCGGGCACGACTGTTCCACGCTGGGCGGCAACAGCGGCTCGCCCGTCATCGACCTCTCCGACCACCGGGTGCTGGGGCTGCACTTCGGGGGCCGTTACGGCTCCGGCAACTTCGCCGTACCGCTGTGGCAGCTGGTCGACGACCCGCTGCTGGCCCGGGCGGACATCAACTTCGTCTGACCGGGCCCGCGCTCCGGGGCCGCCGCTACTTCTTGACGAACTCGGTGGTGTAGGTCTTCTTCAGATCCACCGTGGCGTTCTTGAGGTTGGGGTTGAACGCCTTCAGCACCCGCTCGACGGTCGCCGGGCCGTCGGCCGGCATCACCCCGTCCTTGGTGAACATCGGCAGGGTGTCCTTGATCGCCTGGGCGTAGAGCTGCTTGCCGCCCTGCGCGTAGTCGGCGGGCATCTTGGCGGCGATCTGCTCGGCGGAGTGGGTGGACATCCACTTGAGGGTCTTCACGAATGCCTTGGCCAGCTTGCGCACCGTGTCCTTGTGGCTGTTCACCCAGTCGGTGTTCATGTAGAGGCTGGACGAGGGGTACGGGCCGCCGAGCGCCTCCTTGGAGCCCTCGGGCGTCCGCATGTCGATGAGGACCTTGCCCAGCTTCTTGTCCACGATCTGTGCGACCGTCGGGTCGGTCGTCATCCCGCCCTGGATCGAGCCCTGCTGGAGGGCGGAGATGAAGGTCTGGCCGGCGCCGACCGCCACCGGCGTGAACTCGTTGGTCTGCACCCCGTTCTTCACCGCGAGGTACTTGGTGAGGAAGTCGGTGGACGAGCCGAGGCCGGTGACGCCGAGCTTCTTGCCCTTGAAGTCCTTGGCGGAGGTGAGGTCGCCGGCGGCCTTGTTCGAGACCACCTCGACCTCGCCGGGGGCGTGGGCGAGCTGCACCACCGACTCCACCTGCTTGCCCTTGACCTGGAGGTCGAGGGTGTGGTCGTAGAAGCCGACGACGCCCTGGACGTCGCCGGAGATCAGCGAGGTGGTGGCCTGCACACCGGCCGGTTCGGTGAGCAGGGTGACGTGCAGGCCCTCGTCCTGGAAGTAGCCGAGCTGCTGGGTCAGTCTGGCGGGCAGGTAGATGACCTTGTCGAGACCCCCCACCATGATCTTGACCTTGCCGTCCTTGGCGTCGGCGGCTCCGCCGGAGGATCCCCCGCAGGCGGTCAGCGTGGTGAGGGCCAGCATCGTGGCGGCCGTGGCGGTCGCGAGCTTGAGGTGGGTGCGCATGGTGGTGTCCTTGGTGTGGTGACGGGCTTACGGGAGGCGGGTGTTGAGCGGGTGGCGGAGGTGTCGGCCGGGGTTCAGCGTTCGGCGCCGGCGTCGGCCGGCTTCCAGCGGAAGAGCCGCTTCTCCAGGAAGGCCAGCAGTCCCTCGGCGAGCAGGGCGACGACGGCGAGGATCACCATGGCCGCGTAGACGCCGGCCGCGTTGAAGGTGCCCTGGGACGCCGAGACCAGCAGGCCGAGGCCCTTGGTCGCGCCGATGTACTCGCCGACGATCGCGCCGATCAGTGCGAAGCCGAAGCTGACGTGCAGGCTGGTGAAGATCCACGAGGTGGCGGACGGGATCACCACCTGCAGGGTGACCTGGCGGCTGCTCGCCCCGAGGATCCGGGAGTTGGCGACCAGGTTGCGGTCCACCTCGCGGGCGCCCTGGAAGGCGTTGAAGAAGACCGGGAAGAACACCAGGACGACGGCCGAGGCGACCTTGGAGGCCGGTCCGAGTCCGAACCAGATAAGGAAGATCGGGGCCAGCACGATCCTCGGCAGCGCGTTGAGCACCTTGATGTACGGGCCGAGCACATCGGCCAGGAAGCGGACCCGGCCGAGCGCGATGCCCAGCACCACCCCGGCGATGACGCCGACGACCCAGCCGAGCAGCGCTTCGTAGAGCGTGTACCAGATCTGTTCCCACAGCGAACCCTGCGGGGTGCCGTGCAGTGCCCACTGGACGATCTGGTCCCAGATCTTCGAGGGCATCGAGAAGTTGAAGGGATCGATGACGGCGGCGCGGGCCAGTCCCTCCCACAGTCCGATCAGGCCGACGAGCAGCAGCACCCGGGTGCCCTGGACCAGCAGCCTGTGGTTGCGCGCGGCGCGCGCCCGCTCCTGCGAACGGTCAGCTCCGGTGGGGGACTTGGTCATCCCCACGGGGGCGGAGGCGGTGTCAGGCGACATCTGCGGCACCCCTCTCGCGGGTGATGCGAACCTCTTCGCCGAGCGAGGACCAGATCTCCCGGTAGATCTCGATGAACCGTGGCTCCAGCCGTACCGATTCGACCCGTCGGGGCCGCGGCAGGTCGATCTCGAAGACCTCCTTGACGGTCGCCGGCCCGGCGGTCATCACCACGACCTTGTCGGCGAGGGCGATGGACTCCTCCAAGTCGTGGGTGACGAAGACGACGGAGGCGCCGGTGCCCGCCCACAGGTCCAGGAGCTCGTCCGACATCAGCGCCCGGGTCTGCACGTCGAGCGCGGAGAACGGCTCGTCCATCAGCAGGATGTCGGGGTCGTTGACGAACGTCGCGGCGAGCGCGACCCGCTTGCGCTGGCCGCCGGAGAGCTGGTGCGGGTAGCGGTCCTCGAAGGACGCCAGCCCGACCCTGGCCAGCCATTCCCGCGCCCGCTCCTTGGCCTCGGGCTTGGGTACGCCGCGGAAGCGGGGTCCGGCCATCACGTTCGACAGCACGGTGCGCCAGGGGAAGACCGCGTCCTGCTGGAACACGAACCCGATCTTGTCGCCGATGCCGCGGACCGGCTCGCCGGCGACCAGCACCTCGCCCCGGGTCGGCTCCTCCAGGCCGCTGACCAGGGTCAGGGTGGTGGACTTGCCGCACCCGGTGGGCCCGACCACCGCGACGAACTCTCCCCGTCCGACGACGAGGTCCAGATCCCGGACGGCGGTGTGCAGCGCACCCGAGGGGGTGCGGAATGTCTTGCTCGTTCCCCGCAGTTCGATCGCGGGGCTCGTGTGGCTGTTCATGAGCCGGGAGGCTAGGAGTGGTGCGGGCCACAGCGGCAGCCTTGTGGGCGCAAGCCACCTTTCTGCGCGCAAACCCTGTTGTGCTCGTTTTGCTCACGCTAGAACAACTTCGAGATCACCAGGGGGTGGGCAGGCGCTCACGCAGGGCTTACGGTGCGGGCACCCGGCGGTGAAGAGGAAGCGCCGGTTCCGCAACCCGCGGAGGGCCGAGGACGAGGGAGAGGCATGCGGATCCACTGGCCCAGACGCGTCTTCGCGCAAGTCCTGACCGCGCAGGTCACCCTCACCACCGGCGTGATGGTCCTCGCCACCGGCCTGTTCCTCGCGCCGCTCAGCTCCCAGCTCGACGACCAGGCGATGCGGCGGGCGCTGGCCATCGCGCAGACCACCGCCGCCGACCCGGACCTGGCCCGCGAACTGACGACCACCGGACCGGCCCCGCACGGACCGGTGCAGGCGGACGCCGAGCGGATCCGCCGGGCGACCGGCGCGCTGTACATCGTGGTGATGGACCCCCACGGGGTGCGCTGGTCGCACACCAATCCCGCCGAGATCGGCCGGCACGTCTCCACCGACCCCAGCCGCACCCTCGCCGGCCAGGAGGTGCGGCAGATCGACACCGGGACGCTGGGCCGCTCGGCCCGCGCCAAGGTCCCGCTGCGGGACGCCCGCGGCCGGATCGTCGGCGCGGTGTCGGTCGGCATCGCCTACGACAGCGTCCGGGGGCGGCTGATGGGCACCATCCCCACCGTGCTGCGGTACGCGGGCGCGGCGCTGGCCGTCGGGGTGCTGGCCGCCGTCGTGCTCTCCCGCCGGCTGCGCCGCCGTACGCACGGGGTCGCGTTCGCCGACATCTCCGCACTGCTCGACGAGCGCGAGGCGATGCTGCACAGCATCCGCGAGGGGGTGGTGGCCTTCGACAGCCGGGGCCGGATCCGGCTCGTCAATGACGAGGCCGGGCGGCTGCTCGGGATCGGTGCGGGGGCCGCGGGGCGGGCGCTGGACGAGGTACTGCCGCCGGGCCGGACGACCGAGGTGCTGGCCGGGCGGGTGGACGGCGCGGATCTGCTGGCCGTCTGCGGCGGCCGGGTGCTGATCGCCAACCGCGTGCCGACCCGGGACGGCGGGGCGGTGGTGACGCTGCGGGACCGTACCGAACTGGAGCTGCTGGGTCGCGAACTCGACAGCACCCAGGGCCTGTTGGACGCGTTGCGGGCGCAGGACCACGAGCACGCCAACCAGCTGCACACGCTGCGCGGGCTGCTGGAACTCGGCCGGTACGCCACGGCCGTGGAGTTCGTCACCGAGGTGACCAGCGCGCACCGGGCGTCGGCGGAACAGATCGCCGAGCGGGTGCACGATCCGCTGCTGTCCGCGCTGCTCGTCGGCAAGGCGGCGATCGCCGCCGAGCGCGGGGTCTCGCTGCGGGTGTCGCCGGCGACGCTGCTGCCCGACGCGGTGGTCGACCCGCGCGACCTGGTGACCGTACTGGGCAACCTCATCGACAACGCCCTGGACGCCAGCGCCGGGCACCGCCGCGAGGCACCGTTCGTCGAGGTGGAGCTGCGGGCCGAGCGCACCACGGCCGTACTGCGGGTGTCGGACAACGGGCCGGGGGTGCCGCCGGAGCGGCGCGAGCGGATCTTCGCCGAGGGCTGGTCCACCAAGGCCGCCGGCCCCGGGACGGCCGGGCGTGCGCCGGTGCGCGGGCGGGGCATCGGCCTGGCGCTGGTGCGCCGGCTCGCCGAACGCTACGGCGGCATGGCGCGGGTGACCGCACGCGCGGGCGGCGGCGCGGTGTTCACCGTCGTGCTGCCCGAGGCGCTCGCCCCGCGCGGCGCGGCGCCGGACGGCCCCGGGGAACGGCCGGCCGCCCCGTCACGGGGGCACCACGGCCACGAGGAGCGAAGACCCACGGTGAGCGGAGAGCCACGATGATCGACGTCCTGGTGGTGGACGACGACTTCCACGTCGCCGAGATCAACGCCGCGTACGTCTCCCAGGTGCCCGGCTTCCGCGTCGCGGGCCGCGCGCACACCGCCGCCCAGGCGCTGGCCGCGCTGGAGCGCACCCCGGTGGACCTGGTGCTGCTCGACCATTACCTGCCCGACGAGACGGGGCTGGCGCTGGTGCGGCGGCTGCGGCAGCTCGGCCACCGCACCGACGTGATCATGGTGACGGCGGCCCGCGACGTGGCCACGATCCAGGACGCGATGCGCTCCGGCGCGCTGCAGTACCTCGTCAAGCCGTTCGGCTACTCGGGGCTGCGCGCCAAGCTCGACGGCTATGCCGCGTTGCGCCGTACCGTCGAGGGCGTGGGCGGCCGGGGCGAGGCCGGGCAGGAGCAGGTCGACCGGATCTTCGGCGCCTTCCGGACCACCGAGGCCCCGCACACCGAACTCCCCAAGGGCCACTCGGCGGCCACCGTCGGCCTGATCCGCCGCGTCCTGGACGGGGCGGGCCAGCCGCTGTCCGCCCATGAGGTCGCGACGCGCTCCGGTGTCAGCCGTTCCACCGCGCAGCGCTACCTCAAGCATCTGGAGCGCAGCGGCCACATCACACTGACCCTGAAGTACGGCGACACGGGGCGTCCGGAGCACCTCTACCGGTGGGCCACCCGGTGAGCGGCTGCCCGCCTTCGTCGCGGCGGTCGGACGCCGCTACGACAAGGGCTTCTCCGTGCTCGATTTCCGCGGGGACCGTCCCGCCGCTTGACAGCTCCCCCCGCCGGAGCCGACGATCCCTGGGTGAACCTGTCAGACAGCCAGACAGCTGGTCCCGTACCCCGACGGGTCAGCGCGATGGAAGCGGTCCTGAACCATCTGCGCGGCGCCATCGAGCGGGGCGACTACGCGGTCGGGGACAAACTCCCCTCGGAGGCGGAGCTCTGCCGCCGCCTGGAAGTGAGCAGGCCCGTGCTCCGGGAGGCACTGCGGGCGCTGCAGACCATGGGCCTCACGGTCTCGCGCACCGGCAAGGGCACCTTCGTGGTCTCCGACGGCGCGGTCGCGGACCCCACCTTCGGCGACTACGCGGCGAGCGATCTGCTGGAGGTGCGCCGCCATGTGGAGATCCCGGTGGCCGGGTACGCGGCGCTGCGCCGTACGCCGGAGGACCTCGATCACCTGACCCATCTGCTGGAGCGGATGGAGCGGGAGACCGACACCACCGCGTGGGTGGCGATGGACACCCTCTTCCACCTCGCCGTCGCCCAGGCGGCCCGCAACCCGGTGTTCCGCCGGGTCATCGAGGAGATCCGCGACGCGCTGGCCCGCCAGTCGGCGTTCCTCAACGAGCTCGGCGGGCGGCGTGAGCAGTCCAACCGCGAGCACCGGGCGATCGTCGAGGCGCTCGTCGACAGCTCCGAGCAGGATGCCGCGGAGGCCATGGCGCACCACCTCGCCCGTGTCGAGACGACGCTGACCACCATCGTCCGGCCGGCCCACCGCGCGGCCCCCTCGCGCACCGAAGCCACCGAAGCCACCGAAGCCACCCAGAACACCGAAAGCACCGAGAGCTGATCATGAGCCGGAACATCACCCCGCCGCGCCGCGCACCGCAGGCACCGCCCGAGGTCCGCGAGCCGGCCCATGTGCCGGTCGCCCATGTGGTCCGCGGCGGCATCGTCGAGGGCGTCCACCACGGCTCGGTCGTGGTGCTCGCGGCCGACGGGAGCGTCGCGTTCCAGGCGGGCGACATCGAGGCCGCGTTCTACCCGCGCTCGGCGCTCAAGCCGTTCCAGGCGGTCGGCCTGCTGCGCGCGGGGCTGCCGCCGCTGGACGACGAGGCGCTGGCCCTGGTCGCGGCCAGCCACTCCGGCGAGGAGCGGCACCTGGCCACCGCCCGGCGCATCCTCGCCACGTCCGGGCTGACCGAGGAGCGACTGCGCAATGTGCCCGACCTGCCCTACGGGCCCGCCGAACGGGAGGCATGGCTCCGGCGCGGCCTGGGCCCCAGCCGGCTGGCCCAGAACTGCTCGGGCAAGCACGCCGCGATGCTGCTGACCGCCCTGGCCGGTGGCTGGCAGCTGGACGACTACCTCGACCCGGGGCACCCGGTGCAGTCGGAGATCGCCGCGACCGTGGCGGACCTCACCGGTCAGGACATCGCCCGGGTCACCGTCGACGGCTGCGGCGCCCCGCTGTTCGCGGTCTCCCTGCACGGGCTGACCCGGGCCGCCGCACGGCTCGCGACCGCAGCCCCGGACACCCACGAGGGCCGGATCGCGCACGCCATGCGCAGCCACCCGGAGATGGTCTCCGGCGCAGGCCGGGACACCGCCCGGCTGGTGCGCGCGCTGCCCGGGCTGCTGGCCAAGGACGGCTTCGAGGGCGTCCAGATCGTGGCGCTGCCGGACGGCTGGGCGGTCGGCGTGAAGATCGCCGACGGCGCCGACCGCGCCCGGATGCCGGTGACGGCGGCGGCGCTGGCGCGCTGCGGCGTCGACCCCGGCGTGCTCGCCGCCTTCGCCACCACCCCGGTCATCGGCGGCGGCGCCCCGGTCGGCGAGCTCCGGGCCGCGGGAGCGCTCGCCGTGTCCGCCCCCCGTACCTGACGTCACGTCAGCACCCTGCCGGCCGCCCCGGGACACCCCTGGGGCGGCACCCCTCCTCCTCAACGAAGGACACCACCCGCGCCATGACCGCCGCCCACCGCCGCGAACACGATCTGCTCGGCGACCGCGAGATACCCGCCGACGCGTACTGGGGCGTGCACACCCTGCGCGCCGTGGAGAACTTCCCCATCACCGGTACGTCGATCGCCGCCTACCCGCATCTGATCAACGCGCTCGCCGCCGTCAAGGAGGCCGCCGCCCGCGCCAACCAGGACCTCGGGCTGCTCGACCCGCGGCGGGCCGACGCGATCGCCGCCGCCTGCCGGGAGATCCGGGTGGACGGCCGGCTGCACGACCAGTTCGTCGTCGACGTCATCCAGGGTGGGGCCGGCACCTCGACGAACATGAACGCCAACGAGGTGATCGCCAACCGCGCGCTGGAACTCCTGGGCCACGCCAAGGGCGACTACCGCCACCTGCACCCCAACGAGCACGTCAACCTCGGCCAGTCGACCAACGACGTCTACCCGACCGCGGTGAAGGTGGCGACGGTCAGCGCCGTGCGCGAGCTGCTCGACGCGATGGGCGTGCTGCGCGAGGCGTTCGCCGCCAAGGCCGAGGAGTTCCGCGAGGTGCTGAAGATGGGGCGCACCCAGCTCCAGGACGCGGTGCCGATGACGCTCGGCCAGGAATTCTCCGCGTACGCGGTGATGCTGGAGGAGGACCAGAGCCGGCTGGCCGAGGCCGTCCTGCTCATCCACGAGATCAACCTCGGCGCGACCGCCATCGGCACCGGGCTCAACGCCCCCGTGGGCTACGCCGAAGCGGCCCGCGGCCACCTGGCCGCACTCACCGGGCTGCCCCTGGTGACCGCCGCCAACCTCGTCGAGGCGACCCAGGACTGCGGGGCCTTCGTCCATCTCTCCGGCGTCCTGAAGCGGATCGCCGTCAAGCTCTCCAAGAGCTGCAACGATCTGCGGCTGCTGTCCTCCGGCCCGCGGGCGGGCCTGGCCGAGATCAACCTGCCGCCGGTCCAGGCCGGTTCGAGCATCATGCCGGGCAAGGTCAACCCGGTGATCCCGGAGGTCGTCAACCAGGTCGCCTTCGAGGTGATCGGCAACGACGTCACCATCACCATGGCCGCCGAGGCGGGCCAGCTCCAGCTCAACGCCTTCGAGCCGATCATCCTGCACTCCCTCTCGGAGAGCATCACCCACCTCGGGGCGGCCTGCCGCACCCTCGCCGAGCGCTGCGTGGCAGGCATCACCGCCAACACCGAGACCCTGCGCGCGACCGTGCAGAACTCCATCGGCCTGGTCACCGCCCTCAACCCGCACATCGGTTACACCGCCGCGACCGCGATCGCCAAGGAGGCGCTCGCCACCGGGCGCGGCGTCGCCGAACTCGTCCTGGAGCAGGGTCTGTTGCCGGCCGAGCGGCTCGCCGCACTGCTGCGCCCGGAAGAGCTCGCGGGCACCGGCGGGGGCCCCGCCCCGGCCTGACGAACCCCCGATGACGGCCCGGACCCGCCCGCCGCGCGGGTCCGGCTGTCGCTCCGGCCGCTTCGGGACGAGAATCGGCACGACGGAAGCACGAGGGAAGAGAGAGATTGCATGCGTATCGCGCTGTGCCAGATGACGGCCTCGACCGACCCGAAGGAGAACCTCGCCGCCGTGCAGGAGCAGGTGCGGCGGGCGGCGCGGGAGGGCGCGCGGCTGGCGGTCTTCCCCGAGGCGACCATGGTGCGGTTCGGGGTGCCGCTCGGACCGGTGGCCGAGCCGCTGGACGGCCCGTGGGCCGAGGGCGTGCGGTCCGTCGCCGGTGAGACCGGGGTGACGGTGGTGGCGGGCATGTTCACCCCGGCGTCCGAGGGGCGGGTCGCCAACACGCTGCTCGCGACCGGGCCCGGGGTCGAGGACTCCTACGACAAGATCCACCTCTATGACGCGTTCGGCTTCCGGGAGTCCGACACCGTCGCCGCCGGCTCGCGGGTGGTGACCCTCGACGTCGACGGGGTCGGCGTGGGCCTGGCGACCTGCTACGACCTGCGGTTCCCCGAGCTGTTCCGGGCGCACGCGGACGCCGGGGCGACCGTGTCGGTACTGCCCGCCGCCTGGGGAGCCGGGCCCGGCAAGCGCGCCCAGTGGGATCTGCTGGTGCGGGCCCGCGCCCTGGACGCGACGGTCTGGCTCGCGGCGGTCGGCCAGTCGGCGCCGGATCCGCAGGCCGACCCGGAGGCGCCCACGAAGGCACCGACCGGCGTCGGACACAGCGCGCTGATCGGCCCCGACGGCACCGTACGCGCCCAACTGGGCGGCGCGCCCGAGCTGTTGGTGGCCGACGTGGACGCCGAGGAGGCCGAGCGGGTGCGGCGCGCGGTGGCAGTGCTGGACAACCGGCGGCTGTAGGAACGGGGGCCGCCGGGCGGGGTCAGGCGGCCAGGAGGAGGCGCCGGGTGGTCTGGAGGTGGCTGTCGATGGCCGCGCAGGCGGCCGCGGCGTCGCCGGCGGCCAGCCCGTCGAGTATCCGCCGGTGCTCGGCGAGCATCTCGTCCTGGTGGCCGCCCGCACGGTGCAGCGCCCGCACGCCGGCCCTGCTCTGACGGCTGCGCAGCGCGGCGTACTGCCTGCTCATCAGCGAGTTGCCGACCGCGTCGACGAGCGCGGCGTGGAAGCGGTGGTCGGCGGCGAGGAACTCCTTGGCCCGGTCCGCGCCGCGCAGCCGCTCCTGGCCCGCGAGAAGGGCGGCCATCTCGTCGACGGGGGCGGTGCCCGCGGCCGTCGTGTGCGCGGCGGCGAAGCGTTCCAGCAGCCGGCGCATCTCGATCAGCTCGGTGATCTCCCGCCCGGACAGCGGCGCGATGTGCGCCCCGCGCTTCGGCACCAGGCGCACCAGGTCCTCGGCGGCGAGCAGCAGCAGGGCCTCGCGGATCGGCGTGCGGGAGACCCCGATCCGGTCGGCGATCTCCTGCTCGGACAGGAACCGGTCCTGCATCTCGGGGTCGGTCAGCACGCTGTCCTTCAGATATGCGTACGCCTTCTCACGCCCCGACTGCATCGCCCGCTCCCCCACTCGTGAAGATCCATTCGCCCCCGGCCGGCCCTGCGTGCCGGCTGAATGCGCAGGTTACACGGTGGGTGGCGGTCAACGACCCGCCGCGTCCGGGGTCACTGACGGCGCGTCACGCAGGCCCAGGCGCAGATGCTCGACATGGAAGAGCGCCTGGTCGAGAAGCTCGGCGACGTGGTGGTCGTAGAGGCCGTAGACGATCGAGCGGCCGTTGCGCTCGCCGGTGACCAGCCCGAGGTTGCGCAGCAGCCGGAGCTGGTGCGAGCAGGCGGACTGCTCCATGCCCACGGCGGCGGCGAGGTCGCCCACGGCGCAGGGGCCTTCCTGGAGGCGGGCGAGGATCCGCAGCCGGGAGGGGGTCGACAGGGCCTGCAGGGTCGCGGCGACATCGGCGGCGCCCACCGCGTCCAGGCGCTCGCGGGTGGTGCTGCGGTGATCCATTCCGTGACCCATGGGGCCATCCTAACGACGATAGATGAAGACCTGTTCATTCATTCCTGTACGGTGACGGGGTTGCCGCTCCCCCGCCCGTGAAGGGTTGTGCCGTCATGCCTTCTGCCGTCTTGCAGCGTCCGCCGCGGACCTCCGCGCCGCGCCGGGACGTCCCCCGCCGCACCCGCGTGCTCGCGCTGTCCGAGGCCCGGTGGGCGGCCGCGGCGACCACCGCGTTCCTGCTCGCGCTGCCGCTGCAGCTGACCGGCGCACCGGCCTGGACCTGGGGCGTGCTGCACGCCGTCGCGTATGTGACGGGCGGCTGGGAACCGGCCTGGTCCGGGCTGCGGGCGCTCGGCGCGCGGACCCTCGACGTCGATCTGCTGATGATCGTCGCCGCCGTCGGGGCGGCCGCGATCGGCCAGGTGCTGGACGGCGCCCTGCTGATCGTCATCTTCGCCTGCTCCGGCGCTCTGGAGGCGCTGGCCACCGCCCGTACCGAGGACTCGGTGCGCGGCCTGCTCGCGCTCGCGCCGGAGACCGCGACCCGGCTGGCCGCGGACGGCACCGAACAGCGCGTGGCCACCGCGGAACTCGCCGTCGGCGACGTCGTGCTGGTCCGCCCCGGCGAGCGGGTCGGCGCGGACGGCCGCGTCCTCGACGGCGCCGGCGAGGTCGACCAGGCCACCATCACCGGCGAACCCCTGCCGGTGCCCAAGGAGCCCGGCGACGAGGTGTTCGCCGGCACCCTCAACGGCACCGGCGCGCTCACGGTCCGGGTCGAGCGCGACGCCGGCGACAGCGTCATCGCCCGGATCGTGGCCATGGTGGCCGAGGCGTCCGAGACCAAGGCGCCGACCCAGCTGTTCATCGAGCGGGTCGAACAGCGCTACTCGGTCGGCATGGTGGCCGTCACCCTCGCCGTCTTCGTCGTCCCGCTGCTGCTCGGCGCGGAGCTGACCCGTTCCCTGCTGCGGGCGATGACCTTCATGATCGTCGCCTCACCGTGCGCGGTGGTGCTGGCGACCATGCCGCCGCTGCTGTCGGCCATCGCCAACGCCGGACGGCACGGCGTCCTGGTCAAGTCCGCCGTCGTGATGGAACGCCTCGGCCAGGTCGACGCGGTCGCGCTCGACAAGACCGGCACCCTGACCGAGGGTACGCCCGAGGTCGCCGCCGTCCGGCCGCTGCCCGACACCGGCCTCGACGAGGAGACGCTGCTGACCTGGGCGGCCGCCGCCGAGCACCCCAGCGAACACCCCCTGGCCCGGGCGCTGGTGGCCGCCGCCCGCGCCCGCGGTCTGCGGCTGCCGGCCGCCGAGGAGTTCACCGCCTCCCCCGGCACCGGCGTCCGCGCCACCGTCGACGGCGCCCGGATCGCGGTCGGCTCCCCGGCCCGGCTGCTGCCCGCCGGCGGCCCCGCGGACGCGCGGACCGGCGCGCTCGTCGCGGAGCTGGAGGAGTCCGGGCACACCGCGGTCCTCGTCCTGCGCGACGGCGTACCGGCCGGGGTGCTGGGACTCGCCGACCGGCTGCGCCCCGGCGCGGCCACCACCCTTGCCTCCCTGCGCGCCCTCACCGGCCGCGCCCCGACCCTGCTGACCGGCGACAATCCGCGCGCCGCGGCCCGCCTCGCCGCCGAGGTCGGCATCACCGACGTACGGGCCGGGCTGCTGCCCGAGGACAAGGTGAGCGCGGTCCGCGCACAGGAGGCGGCCGGCCGCCGGGTGCTGGTCGTCGGTGACGGGGTGAACGACGCCCCGGCGCTGGCCGCCGCACACACCGGCATCGCGATGGGCCGGGCCGGCTCCGACCTCGCCCTGGAGACCGCCGACGCGGTCGTCGTTCGGGACGAACTCGCCACCGTCCCCGCCGTGTTGCGGCTCTCCCGGGCCGCCCGCCTGCTGGTCGTGCAGAACCTCGTGGTCGCCGCGGTCTTCCTCTCCGGCCTGGTCGTCTGGGACCTGGCCGGGGACCTGCCGCTGCCGCTGGGCGTCCTCGGCCACGAGGGCTCCACCGTCCTCGTGGGCCTCAACGGCCTGCGGCTGCTGCGCGAGACCGCGTGGCGGCGGGCGGCCGGCCCGGCCTGATCCACACGACAGCCCCTAGGGGTCCCGCGGGCTCACCCGGCGTCCTCGCGCACCATGTCGGCGCACTTCTCCCCGATCATCATGGTGGTGATGCAGGGGTTGACGGTGACCAGCTCCGGCATCACCGACCCGTCGGCGACCCGCAGTCCCGCGATGCCCTTGACCCGCAGCCGGGCGTCCAGCGGCGCCATGGCGTCGTCGTCGGCGCCCATCTTCACCGTGCAGGAGGGGTGGTAGACGGTGTTGTGGGTGGTGCGGATGTAGTCGAGGAGTTCGTCGTCGGTGCGGACGTCGGGGCCGGGGGCGAGTTCGGCGCCGGCCCACTCGGCCATGGGGGCCCGGGAGACGATCTCGCGGGCGAGCCGCAGGCCGTGCGTCATCACCCGTACGTCGTGCTCGTGGGTGAAGTAGCGCGGGTCGACCCTGGGCTTGTCGCGGAAGTCGCGGGTGCGCAGCCGGACCGTGCCGCGGGAGCGGGCGCGGGTGACGTTCGGGGTGAGGCAGAAGGCGTTCTCGGAGGTCGGGTAGCCGTACCGGGCGGTGTTCAGGTCGAAGGGCACGGAACCGTAGTGGAACATCAGGTCCGGCCGGTCGAGGCCGGGCTCGGTGTCGGCGAAGATGCCGATCTCCCACCACTGGTTGGAGGTGGTGACCATGGGGCGCGCGGCCTCCCACATGATCACGCCCTCGGGGTGGTCCTGGAGGTTCTCCCCCACCCCCGGCGAGTGGACCACCACGTCCACGCCGACCTCGCGCAGGTGCTCGGCCGGCCCGATGCCGGAGAGCATCAGCAGCTTGGGGGTGTCGATCGAGCCGCAGGAGACGATGGTCTCGCGCCGGGCCCGCACCGTACGGGTGTGGATCAGATCGGGGTCGAGGTACGTGGCTCCGGTGCAGCGGCGGTCGTCGTCGATCAGCAGGCGTTCGGCGCGGACGCCGGTACGGACGGTGAGGTTGGGCCGCTTGCCCATGACGGGGTGGAGGTAGGCCACGGAGGAGGACTGGCGGGTGTTGTTCTCGTCCGAGTTGATCTGGAACCAGTTGGCGCCGCGGAGGACGGTCTGCCCGGTGTTGAACGGCGTGGTGGGGATGCCGTGTTCGGCGCAGGCGGCCAACAGCGCCGCGCCGCACGGGTCCGCACCCTTGATGGTGCGCAGCGTGACCGGGCCGCTGCGGCCGTGGTGGTCGCCGGGTGCGTCGTTGCTCTCCAGCCGCCGGTAGAGCGGGAAGGTGTCGCGGGCGCCCCAGCCGGTACAGCCGGCCGCCTCCCACCCGTCGAGGTCCTCGGCCGGTGCCCAGAAGGCGATACAGGAGTTGTGCGAGGAGCAGCCGCCGAGCACCTTGGCGCGGGCGTGCCGCATGAAGCTGTTCCCGTTCTCCTGGGGCTCGACCGGGTAGTCCCAGTCGTAGCCGGATTCCAGCAGCGCCATCCAGCGGTCCAGGCGCAGCACGTTGTCGTCGCCGACGTCGGAGGGGCCGGCCTCCAGGACGCAGACGGTGACGGCCGGGTCCTCGCTGAGCCGGGCGGCCACGACGTTCCCCGCGGTACCGCCGCCGACGATGACATAGTCGAACTCTTCGATGGGCATGGGGAGTTGACCTCCTTGCAAGTCAGGATCAGTCCTGCGCCGGGACGGTGACGGGCGCGTCGGGGGCGGCGGGGGCGTCCGCGGTGGACCGCGGTGCGGCGTGCTCGGCGAGGACACCGGTGCGGTGCCGCTGGACGAACCAGTAGTAGGCGAAGCCGCCGAGCGCCACGGCGCCGACGAACAGCACCGCGCCCCAGCGCAGATACCAGTGGTGCGGCGGGGTGGCGTTGTAGACCGCGTCCCGGGGCCAGGCGAGGTTGACGATCATGCCGGCGCCCCAGAGGACGGCGAGGACGTTGACCGGCAGGCCCCAGCGGCCCAGCGTGAAGCGGCCGCCGTCGGCCGGCGTCCACCTGCCGCGCACCCTGGCCACCAGCATCGGGGCGGTGACCAGCAGATACGCCAGGTAGATCATGATGATGCCGATGCTGGTGACCACGGAGAAGATCTGCGGCTGGCGGATGTTGATCAGCAGTACGCCCAGCGAGAGCACCCCGACGATGACCGCGGGCAGTACGGGCGTCCGGAAGCGCGGGCTGACCTTCGCCATCAGCGACGCGGCGGGCAGGTTGTTGTCCCGGGACATGGCGAACGCCAGCCGGATCGCGGCGGTGTGCACGGCCAGCGCGCAGACCGTGACCGCGATCAGCACGCACCACAGCATCGCCTTGCCGCCGGTGTCGCCCAGCACGTCGAGCACCACGTACTGGAGCCCGTCGGTGGTCAGCCCCTTCCCGTTCAGGCTGCCCACGCTCATCATCGCGAGCAGCAGGATCAGCCCGCCGAGCACGAACGAGGCGATCAGCGCGCGGAGGATGGCCCGCGGCGCGTTGCGGGAGGGGTCGAGGGACTCCTCACCGAGCGAGGCCGCGGTGTCGAAGCCGTACATGACGTACGCGGAGGCCAGCGAGGCGGTGAGGAAGGCACCCAGGTAGCCCAGGTGCTGGCCGGCGCCGTGGTGCTGGGTCTCCAGCACCACGCCCGGACCGCGCACGACGTGGACGGCGAACAGCACGATCAGCACGACGGTGGCGATCAGCTCGATGAAGACGCCCGCGGTGTTGATCCGTGCCATGAGTTTGACGCCGAAGGCGTTGACCAGGGTGGTGAACACGATCAGGACGGTCGCCAGCAGCACACCGTTCGTGGCGACGTCGTACGTTCCGGTGCCGTCGCCGACGAGCTGGAAGACGGCGGAGATCTTCGGCAGGGTCAGCTGGTAGGCGAGGGCCACCGCCGCGAGCGAGACGATCGAGGCGACCAGCATCATCCAGCCGGCCAGCCAGCCGATGTGCGGATTGCCCAGCTTCTTGGCCCAGTTGTAGACGGACCCGGCGACGGGGTGGCGGGCGGCCAGCTCGGCGAAGGAGAGGGCGATCATCAGCTGGCCGACGAAGACCATCGGCCAGGACCACCAGTAGGCGGGTCCGCCGATGCCGTAGCCGAAGTAGAAGAGCTGGAAGGTGCCGGTGAGGATGGAGATGTAGCTGATGCCGGCGGCGAAGGTGTGGAAGTTGCCGAGGGTGCGCTTGAGTTCGGGGCGGTAACCGAATTCGGCGAGCTCGGTGTCGTCGTGCGTGTCCTGCCGGGTGTCGTTCCGCGTGCCACCTCTTGCCGGCGCCGCGTCGGGTGAAGTCAAGAGCGTTCCTCCTCAGTCGAACCAGTGCAGCGGCGCGGGTGCGGTGTTGCGCCAGATGTGTTTGATCTCGCGGTACTCCGCCAGACCACTGGGGCCGAGCTCCCGGCCCGTTCCGGACTGCTTGAAGCCGCCCCACTCCGCCTGCGGGAGGTAGGGGTGGTAGTCGTTGATCCACACGGTGCCCAGGCGCAGCGCGGAGCTGACCCGGTCGGCCCTGGCCTGATCGGTGGTCCACACGGCGCCGGCCAGCCCGTAGACGGTGTCGTTGGCCAGCCGCACCGCCTCGTCCTCGTCGCCGAAGCGCTCGACGGTCAGCACCGGTCCGAAGGACTCCTCGCGCACCACGGACATCGCGCCGTGGCACTCGTCGAGCACGGTGGGCAGGTAGTAGTGGCCGTCGGCGAGTGCCGGGTCGTCGGGGCGGGCGCCGCCGCAGCGCAGTACGGCGCCCTCGGCGAGCCCGGCGGCCACGTACGCCTCGACCTTGGCGCGGTGCGCGGCGGAGATCAGCGGCCCCGTACGGGCGTGGTCGTCGAAGGGTCCACCGAGCCGGATGAGCCGGGCGCGGCGCACGACCTCGTCGACGAACCGGTCGTGCAGCGCGTCCTCGACCAGCAGCCGGGCACCGGCCGAGCAGACCTGGCCGGAGTGCAGGAAGACCGCGGTCAGGGCGTGGTCGACGGCGGTGTCGAAGTCGGCGTCCGCGAAGACGATGTTGGGGTTCTTGCCGCCCAGTTCGAGGGCGACGCGTTTGACGGTGCCGGCTGCGGCCGCCATGATCCGCCGCCCGGTGAGCAGCCCGCCGGTGAAGGAGACCATGTCGACGTCCGGGTGGTCGGCGAGCGGGGCGCCGACCTCCGGGCCGGTGCCCAGGACCAGGTTGGCGACGCCGTCCGGCAGCCCGGCCTCCTGGAGCAGCCGGATCAGGGCGAGGGCGGTGTGCGGGGTGAGTTCGCTGGGCTTCAGGACGAAGGTGTTGCCCGCGGCGAGGGCCGGGGCGACCTTCCACGCGGTCTGCAGCAGCGGGTAGTTCCAGGGGGTGATCAGGGCGCAGACCCCGATCGGCTCGTGGACGATGCGGCTGTCGACGCCGGGCGTGCCCGGGTCGACCACCCGGCCGTCCGCGGTGCCGGCGAGGCGGCCGAAGTAGCGGAAGCAGGCGGCGATGTCGTCGATGTCCGCCTCGCTCTCCACGAGGCGTTTTCCGGTGTCCAGGGACTCCGCGCGGGCCAGCGCCGGCTTGTCCCGTTCCAGGAGGCCGGCGACCCGCAGCAGCAGGTCGCCGCGCTCGGCGTCCGGGGTGTGCGGCCAGGGGCCCCGGTCGAAGGCGCGGCGGGCGGCGGCGACGGCTTCCAGGGTGTCCTTGCCGCCGGCCTCGTCGACGACGGCGACCAGGCTGCCGTCGGCGGGGCAGCGGATCTCGCGGGTCCGCTCGGTGAGCGGGGAGCGCCAGCGGCCGTCGATGAACAGGTCAGGCATGCTCGCCCTCCAGCCGCTCGGTGACCCACTGGTGGAAGGCGCCGATGTGGTGCTCGCTGGGGACGAGCACCCCGCCGTCGCGGTAGGCGCGGGAGTGCATCGCCGGCTGGGTGCGCTCACAGGCGTCGAAGTCCTGGGAGTTGACCCGGTGGAAGAGCTCCACGGACTTGGAGACGTCCACGCCGGCGTCGACGATCTCGGGGAGATAGAGCCAGTCGCACTCGACGACGGTGCGGTCGGGTGCCATGGGGAACATCCGGTGGACGATGACGTGGTCGGGGACGAGGTTGACGAACACCTGCGGCCGGACGGTGATCGCGTAGTAGCGGCGGTCCTGGGCGTCGTCGATGCCCGGCAGCCGGCCGAAGCCCGCACTGCCGTCGACGGTGAACCCGGCGGCCTCCTCGGCGAACTCCGCGCCGTGGCCGACGTAGTACTGGGCGGCCAGGCCGTCGGCGAACTCCGGTAGTACTTCGGTGAGTTCGGGATGGATCGTGGCGCAGTGGTAGCACTCCATGAAGTTCTCGATGATGAGCTTCCAGTTGGCGCGCACGTCGTAGGTGATGCGCTTGCCGAGGGCGAGCCCCTCGGTGCGGTAGTGCTCGATGGCGGCCGGATCGCCCAGCCGCTCGGTGGCCGCACCGATCACGGTGTCCTCGAAGGACGGCGGCTCGTCGGCCAGGCACACCCAGGCGTAGCCGAGCCACTCGCGCAGCGGGACGGTGACCAGGCCGCGCTCGGTGCGGTCGATGTCCGGCATCTTCTGCAGGTTGGGGGCGGCGACCAGCCGCCCGTCGAGGTCGTAGGTCCAGGCGTGGTAGGGGCACTGGAGGTTGCGGCGGACCTCGCCGGACTCCTCGGTGCACAGCTGGGCGCCGCGGTGCCGGCAGATGTTGAGGAAGGCGCGCAGCTCACCGGCGCGGTTACGGGTGATCAGGACGCTCTCCCGGCCGATCCGCACGGTGCGGAAGGCGCCGGGCTTCTCCAGGTCGGCGCTGCGCACGGCACAGAACCACAGCTGCTCGAAGATCTTTTCCTGTTCGAGCCGGAAGACGTCGGGGTCGGTGTAGTAGTGGCCGGCGAGGGTGGCGATCAGGCTGGGGGAGAGCGGGGTCGTCGTCACGTGCGTACTCCTCAGGCGGGCGCGGCGGCGAGGCGGTTGGGGGTGTCCCGGGCGAGGCGGCCCGCACGGGCCTCCTCGGTGCGTCGCAGCGGGGGTCTCAGCGGCGGATGCGGGTCATCTTCGGGTCGAACAGCGGCTCGTCGGCGACGGTCGCCGGGATCTTCTCGCCGAAGTACTCGACGTGCACTGCGGTGCCGGCGGGGAGCACCGGCAGCCAGGCGTAGGCGACGCAGCGGCCCAGCGTGTAGCCGTACGCGGCGCTGGTGACGTAGCCCGCCGGTGCGCCGTCGAGGTGGACGGGCTCCTTGCCGAGGACGTTGGCGGCGGGGTCGTCGAGGAGCAGCGCGGTGAGCTTGCGGGCCGGGGTCTGCTTCCCTTCGAGGGCGGCCCGTCCGGTGAACTCCTTGTCCAGGCGGACGGCGAAGCCGAGGCCCGCCTCGTACGGGTCGTGCTCGTCGGTCATGTCGGTGCCCCAGGCGCGGTAACCCTTCTCCAGGCGGAGGGAGTTGAAGGCCGAGCGGCCGGCCGCGAGCACGCCGTGCTGCTGCCCGGCCTCCCACAGCGTGTCCCACAGCCGCAGCCCCAGGTCGGCCGTGGTGTACAGCTCCCAGCCCAGCTCGCCGACGTAGCTCAGCCGCATCGCCGTCACCGGTACGTGGCCGAGGTAGGTCTGCTTGGCGCGGAAGTAGCCGAAGCCCTCGTGGGAGAAGTCGTCGCGGGTCAGCGGCTGGACGAGGTCGCGGGCGAGCGGCCCCCAGACGCCGATGCAGCAGGTGCCCGAGGTGATGTCGCGGATCTGCACTCCCTCGGGGGCGTGCCGCAGCAACCAGTCGAGGTCCGCGGGCGAGTTGGCGCCGACCTGGAAGCGGTCGGTGCCCAGGCGGGCGACGGTGAGGTCGGACCGGATGCCGCCGGTCTCGTCGAGGAGCAGCGTGTAGGTGACCGCGCCGGGCTTCTTGCGGAGGTTGTTACTGGTCATCGCGTGCAGGAAGTCCAGGGCTCCGGGCCCGGTCACCTCCAGCCTGCGCAGCGGCGTCATGTCGTACAGGGCGACCCGCTCGCGCGTCGCCCTCGCCTCGGCCGCGGCGATCGGCGACCAGTAGCGTGCCGACCAGGCGTCCCGCTCGGGCAGGTCGAGCCCCTCGGCGAGCGGTGCGTTCGCCTCGTACCAGTGCGGGCGTTCCCACCCGCCGCCCTCCAGGAAGTACGCGCCGAGCTCCTGCTGGCGTGGGTGGAAGGGGCTGGTGCGCAGCGGCCGGGGCTGCTCCATGGGCTGCAGCGGGTGGATGACGTCATAGACCTCGACGAAGCTCTGGGCGCCGCGGTCGGCGATGTACGCGGGTGAGCGCTGGGCGTCCTCGAAGCGGTGGAGGTCGCACTCGTGGACGTCGACGGCGGGCCGGCCGTCGGTCATCCACTCGGCGACGGCCTTGGCGACGCCCGCGGAGTGGGTGACCCAGACCGCCTCGGCGAGCCAGAATCCGCGCAGGTCACGGGATTCGCCGAGGAGGGGCATCCCGTCGGGCGTGAAGGAGAAGACCCCGTTGAAGCCCTCGGCCACCTCGGACGCGCCCAGTGCGGGCAGCAGTCCGACGCTGTCCTGCCAGCTCGGTGCGAAGTCCTCCTCCGTGAAGGGCAGCGAGGACGGCATGAGGGGCGCGTCGTCGAAGGCGGGGACGGTGCGCGGGTCGACGGGCATCGGCCGGTGGGCGTAGGAGCCGATGCCCAGCCGGTCGGTGTGCTCGCGGAAGTACAGATCCCGGTCCTGGAAGCGCAGGATCGGCTTGCTGGCCTCGTTGCGAGGGTCGTTGACGCCGGCGAGTTCGGGCAGCGGCGCGGTGGTGGCGTACTGGTGGGCCAGCGGCTGCAGCGGGACGTCCACCCCGGCCATCGCCCCGATCACCGGGCCCCAGAAACCGGCGGCGGACACGACGTGATCGGCGGGGAAGGTGCCCCGGTCGGTGACGACGCCGGTGACGTGGCCGTCGGCGCGCTCGATGCCGGTGACGGTGTGCCGTTCGAGGAAGCGGGCACCGCGGGAGGCGGCCCGCTCCATCTGGGCGCGGCAGGCGAGCAGGGCGCGGGCCAGTCCGTCGTCGGGGGTGTGGAGGCCGCCGAAGAGCTTGGTCTCGTCGAGCATCGGCCACAGCCGCTTGCACTGCTCGGGGGTGAGCAGGGCAGCGCGTACGCCCCAGGAGGCGGCGAGTCCGGCCTTGCGGTGCAGATCGGCCCAGCGGGCCTCGGTGGTGGCGACCTCCAGCCCGCCGACGGCGTTGAAGCAGGGCAGGCCGTCGACCTCCAGGGAGCCCAGCTTCCGTACCGTGTAGGCGGCGAACTCGGTCATGGTCTTGGACGGGCCGGTCTGGAAGACCAGGCCCGGTGCGTGCGAGGTGGAGCCGCCGGGGGCCGGCAGCGGGCCCTGCTCGAGGACCGTGACATCGGTCCAGCCGCGGGCGGTCAGTTCGTCGGCCAGGGAGCAGCCGACGATGCCGGCACCGATGACAACCACACGGGCACTGTTTGCGGGCGTACGGGACATGCCCCTCCTCCTGCTGCTGGTCGGGGTGTCGACGGGGGTGACGCCGGTTCGCGTCAGGTGGGGGTGGGAGGCGCCGTCACAGGACCACGACGGAGCGCAGTACCCGGCCGTCGCGCATCTTGTCGAAGGCGGACTCCACCTCGTCCAGGCCGATCGTCTCGGTGACGAAACCGTCGAGGTCGAGCCGTCCGCTGAGGTAGCGGTCGATGAGGACGGGGAAGTCGCGGCTGGGCAGGCAGTCGCCGTACCAGGAGGACTTCAGCGCGCCGCCACGGCCGAAGAGGTCGATCAGCGGCAGCTCGATCTTCATCTCGGGGTCGGGCACACCGACCTGGACCAGGGTGCCGGCCAGGTCCCGCATGTAGAAGCCCTGGCGGTAGGTCTCGGGGCGGCCGACCGCGTCGATGACGACGTCCGCGCCGTGCCCGCCGGTGAGGTCGCGGACCGCCTCGACCGGGTCGGCGCCGCGGGAGTTGACGGTGTCGGTGGCGCCGAAGCGGGTGGCGCCGTCGAGCTTGCGCTCGTCGATGTCGACGGCGATGACCCGGCGCGCCCCGGCGATCGAGGCGCCGGCGATGGCGGCGTTGCCGACGCCTCCGCAGCCGATGACGGCGACGGTGTCGCCGCTGCCGACGTCCAGGAGTGTCATCGGCTGGGTTGCGTTGCGGGAGTCGAAGCAGTACCAGGGCCGGCCCCGGCGGCAGGAGCGGCAATTGCCGCAGGGCGCCCGCCAGGCGAGGACCACGTAGTCGCCCGGGGCAAGATCGGTGACGCCCGGGCCGACCGCGTCGACGGTGCCGGCCGCCTCATGGCCCAGCAGGAAGGGGAAGGCGTCGTTGATCGCGCCGTCCCGGTAGTGCAGATCGGTGTGGCACACCCCGCACGCCTGGACGGACACGAGCACCTCGCCCGGACCGGGATCCGGCACCAGGATCGTCTGCAGCTCGACCGGTGCGCCTCGTTTCGCCGCGACGACGGCACGGACTTCGTGTGGCATGCCCTACCCCTCAGTGTTGCGCACTGCACGACTGGTTGCGCGATGAGAGACATAGTGGGAACGCCGGATCGGCACCGTCAAGAGGTGCGAGCTAGCTGTTGGTAAAAGGCTCGTTACCCGCCCGGACACGACGACGGGGCCGGAGCGCTCGCTCCGGCCCCGCCTGGGCCACCCTGCCCGTCAGCCGCTCAACAGGCGTACCCCATCCGCCGGGAGAGCTCCTCAGCTGCGGAAACCGTGCCCTTGACGACCTCGGGCAATCGCTCCTCGTCGAGCCGGTAGGCCGGCACCGACACACTGATCGCGCCGATCACCGAGCCGTCGTGCGCCCGCACCGGCGCCGCCACGGCGCGCAGCCCGAGCTCCAGCTCCTCGACCGCCACCGCGAAACCGCGCTCGACGACCTGCCTGAGCTCCCGGCGCAGCACCTCCGCCGACGTCACCGTCCGCTCGGTGAGCTGCGGCAACTTCCGCCCCAGCACGGCGTCCTGGACCGGTCCCGGCTGGTAGGCGAGCAGCGCCTTGCCGCTGGAGGTGGCGTGCAGCGGCGTCCGCCGGCCGAGCCAGTTCTGCGCGGTGACCGAGGCCGGACCGCGCGCCTGCATGATGTTGACCGCGGCATCGCTCTCCAGCACCGCGATGTTGACCGTCTCCCCCAGCTCGTCGGCCAGCTGCTTGCAGACCGCCGCGCCCTCCTGGGAGATGTCCAGCCGTACCGCCGCGGCGCCGGCCAGCCGCAACACCCCGGCGCCGAGGTAGTACTTGCCGCGCTCCTGCTCCTGCCCGACCAGCCCGCGGCTCTCCAGCACACCCAGCAGCCGGAACGCGGTGGACTTGTGCACGCCGAGCTCGTCGGCGACCTCGGTCACCCCGGCCTCGCCCAGGCGCGCCAGGATCTCCAGCACGGTCACCGCCCGGTCCACCGACTGCACGGCGCTCGCCGGCCCCTTCGGCGGTCTGCCGTCCGTCTGCTCCTCCACGATGTCCGTCATGTACGGGATCTCACCACCTGGGAACCCGCTCGCGGGTCCGAATCTGAACAGCCGGCATTTCCTGGGATCGCTTGACGCACACGCTCCCCGTCTGGATTCTGTTGCGCATAGCGCTTCATCGTGCGCAACGCGAAACTCGATGATACCGAACAGTAACAGGGGGGTCCTGTGATTCCTGTCTGCCATCTCGCCGACTTGCCCGTGGGCGAGTCCGTACGCATCGACACCGCACCTCCTGTCGCCGTCTTCAACGCCGACGGGCAGCTGTACGCCATCGACGACACCTGCACCCACCAGGACGCCTCGCTCGCGGACGGCTGGCTGGAGGGGTGTCTGGTCGAATGCCCGCTCCACGCCGCTTCATTCGATCTGCGTACCGGCGCGCCCACCTGCCTGCCCGCGCGCCGGGCCGTACGCACCCACCCGGTGACCGTCGAGGACGGCATGATCTACGTCCACCACCTCGCCGAGGAGGGCACCGCCGCATGAAGTCGGTCGCAGTCATCGGAGCGTCCCTCGCGGGCCTGTACGCCGCCCGGGCCCTGCGCGCCCAGGGGTTCGACGGCCGTCTGGTGATCGTCGGGGACGAGCAGCACCGCCCCTACGACCGGCCGCCGCTGTCCAAGGACTTCCTGACCGGCGCCACCGGCCAGGACCAACTCGCCCTCGCCGACGCCGAGGAGATCGCCGAACTCGACGCCGAGTGGCTGCTCGGCACCCGCGCCACCGGACTCGACACCGCGGCCGGCGCGGTGCTCCTCGACGGCGGCCGGTCACTGACCACCGACGGTCTGGTCCTCGCCACCGGCGCCGCCCCCCGCCGGCTCCCCGGCGCGGCCCCCACCGGCACCCACACCCTGCGCACCCTCGACGACGCCCAGGCCCTCCGTGCGGACCTGGCCGGTGCCGCGCGCCGGGTCGTGGTGATCGGGGCCGGCTTCATCGGCGCCGAGGTCGCCTCCTCCTGCGCCGCCCTCGGCCACGAGGTCACCGTCGTCGAGGCCGCCCCGCTGCCCCTCCTCCCCCAACTCGGCGAGGAGATGGCCCGGATCTGCGCCGCCCTGCACGCCGAACACAAGGTCACCCTCCTCACCGGGACCGGTGTCAGCCGCCTGCACGGCGCCGGCCCCGACGACCGCCTCACCGCGGTCGAACTGTCCGACGGGCGGCTGCTTCCCGCCGATGTCGTGGTCGTGGGCATCGGCGTACGTCCGCACACCGCCTGGCTCGAAGGCTCCGGCCTCCCGCTCGACGACGGCGTCGTGTGCGATGCCGGCGGCGTCACCCCGCTCCCCCACATCATCGCCGTCGGCGACGTCGCCCGGACCGACGGCAGCCGCGCCGAGCACTGGACCAGCGCCACCGAACAGGCCGCGGTGGCGGTCCGGAACCTGCTGGCCGGCAGCACCGTCGCCACCCACCGCGCACTGCCGTACTTCTGGTCCGACCAGTACGGGGTCCGCATCCAGTTCGCCGGCCGACGGGCCCCCGGCGACACCCCGCGGCTCGTCGAAGGCTCCCCCGACGACCGCTCGTTCCTCGCCTGCTACGAACGCGACGGCCGCACCACCGCCGTACTCGCGCTCAACCGCCCCCGCCCCTTCATGCGCCTCCGCCGCGAACTCGCCCGCACCACCCACCCGGCCACCGCCTGACCGCCGGACCGAGCGATGCGTGTCAGCTCTGGCGCTCCGCCGCGTCGACGGTCTGGGTGAGCAGGGTGGCGATGGTCATCGGGCCGACGCCGCCGGGGACCGGGGTGAGCAGGGAGGCGCGGGTGCGTGCCGACTCGAAGTCGACATCACCGACGTTGCCGGGGTTGTAGCCGGCGTCGATGACGACGGCGCCGGGCTTGAGGTGGTCGCCGGTCAGGAACCGGGGCCGCCCGACAGCGGCGACCAGGACATCGGCCTGCCGGGTGAGCGCCGCGAGGTCGGTGGTGCGGGAGTGGCAGTAGGTGACGGTGGCGTCGCGGCCCAGCAGCAGCATCCCGACGGGCCTGCCGAGGATCGCGCTGCGTCCGACCACGACCGCGTGCTTGCCCGCCAGCTCGACGCCGTAGTGGTCGAGCAGCCGGAGGATGCCGGCGGGCGTGCAGGAGGCGAAGCCGTCGGCGCCGAAGCTCATCGTGGCGAAGGAGTGGTAGGTGACGCCGTCGACGTCCTTCGCAGGGGCGATGGCCTCGAAGGCGGCGCGCTCGTCGATGTGCGGGCCGACCGGGTGCTGGAGGAGGATGCCGTGCACCTCGGGGTCGTCCGACAGCGCGGTGAGGGTGTCGACGAGCTCGGCGGTGGTGGTCGCGGCCGGCAGGGCGACGTGCCGGGACCGGATCCCGGCCTTTTCGCAGCGGCTGCGCTTCATACGGACGTAGGTCACCGAGGCCGGGTCGTCGCCCACCAGCACGGTCGCCAGGCACGGGGTCCGGCCGGTCCGCCGGGTGAGGAGCGCCGCGCGCTCCGCGGCCTGTTCGACCATGCGGCGGGCGAGCACGCTGCCGTCCATGAGGCGGGCGGTGGGGGGCGTCGGGGACTGGGTGGTGGGTGCCGTCGGCATCGGGGCTCCTGGGCGTCGTGCGGAGGCGCCCAGGCGCGCGGCAGGGACCATGGGTGGCCAAGCCGCTCCCCGGTGGTACTCCACCCCAGCGCCAGTCACGGCTCGCCGCCCACTGTAATAGACGGCCCGCGGACGGTGCGGTGCGGTGCCGGGCGCCCGCCCGGCTCAGGTGGCGCCGCCGTGGCCCGGTGTGGGGAGCGGCGGGGTGGTGGTGGGGGCGGCGGCCTCCCACTGGCTGAGGATGCCGTCCCAGTCGTGCTGGGCGGCGGTGATGGCGTTGGCGTCCCAGGTGGGCTGACCGGGCTGCCCGGGCTGCTGGGGGCCCTCGTAGACCTGGTAGTCCTGGTAGGTCTGGTGGTTCTGATAGTTCGGATAGCCGGTGTGGCTCTCGTAGTTCTGGTACGGCTGCTGTTTCCAGGAGTCCTGTTCGTAGTGCTCACGCGGGGGCGGCGTCGGTCTCTCCCGCCAGGACAGGTGGCCGGCGTCGGCTTGCGGGGACGGCTGGAGCCCCGCCATGCGGCGGTGGCGGCCCGTACGGTCCGGTGGCGCGGGCTGCGGGGCGGGGCGGCTGTCGGAGGAAAGCTGCTGGGCGCGGGCCACCAGCAACCGGACGTCGAGGCCGAGCTCGGAGGCGAGGGCGGTGAGGTCAACTCCCGCGTGCCAGCTGCTCATCAGAACGGCGTCGAGCGCCGGCGCCCAGGCCGGTTCGGCGAGCGGCGGCGCGGCGGTCTGGGGTGCGGGGGCCTGGGGAGCGGGGGACGGATGTGCGG